>DDWZ01000014.1 GCA_002347095.1 Desulfobulbaceae bacterium UBA2273
TACACAAAATTCTTTACACACCCTTACGGGGCAATGTGGGATGTTATGCGGAATACGGATAAATCGTGCGAATTCTTATTCGTCCGCTGTTTCGCCGCAATTTCCGGGCAACGTATGCACCGTCAGCTACAATCGCATGCACCTAACAGATTGTCAATGCTGAAAAAATACGGGGATAGTTGGCGTGCGCGGAGAGGAACAAGGGAGTATTGGAATGGACAGGCAGACAAGGCGGGAACCCGAACAGGATTTCCCGCCTTTCTCCCTTCAGACTTGCGGTTTCCTTACAGCTCTTCCAGCATTTTGCCCAGCCCTTCCGGGGTATCAAACTGGAAGCAGCGGTGTTCGTAGTCAGGCGGGATGATCTTGCCCAAAAGCCCGGTAAGCACCGTCTTGGGGCCGACCTCGATAAAGACCCGCACCTCCTCGGCCATCAGCTTCTCCACAATCTCCAACCAGCGGACGGTGGAGGCGATCTGACGCGCCATGATCTGCCGGATCGCGGCAGGGTCGCTCTCGGAAGCGGCAGTGACGTTGAAGAGAACCGGCGTGGCCGGGGCGTTGAAGGTCACCTTGGCCATGGCCGCCTCGAAATCCGGGACCGCGCCGGCGATCAACTCGCTGTGCCAGGCGCCGCTCACCTTGAGGGGAATCGCCTTGCCGCCCTTCTCCTTGACCAAGGGCGCGGCAACGGCAAGGGCCGCTTCCTCGCCGGAGATCACGATCTGTCCGGCGGAGTTGTGGTTGGCCACGGTGATCTTGCCAGCAGCCTTGGCGCTTTCCACGATCCCGCGCACCGCCTCGATGGGCAGTTTCACCACGGCCTGCATGCCGCCGGGATTTGCGGCAGCCTCGCGCTCCATCAAGCGGCCGCGTTCGGTGACCAGACCCAGGGTCTCCTCGGCACTCACGATCCCGGCGGCAGCAAGCGCCCCGTACTCGCCCAGGCTGTGACCGGCAAAAAATGCCGGTTTCACTCCGGCTTTGGCCAGGGCCTGCCAGCAGATGAGGTTCATCACGGTCATGGCCGGTTGCAGATGCACGGTGCGGGTCAGCTCCTCCATGGGGCCGTCCTGACAGAGGCGGGTGAGCGGGAAGCCGCTGATTTTTTCCGCCATGGCCATGAGGGCGCGGGCCTCGGGGTCTGTTTCAAGAAATTCCTTGCCCATGCCCAAAAACTGGGAGCCCTGCCCCGGAAAAAGAACCGCTATTTTTTGCTCTGCCATGCCTATGTCCCCAATTTCTCTTTATCTTTGTAGTCGTAGGTCGGGTAGAGCGCAGCGAAACCCGACACGATAAATTTAGCGCAGGAGGCAACTGATACAATACCGCCGGTCACGGGCAAGAGGCGCGATTTTTTTCTTTGCCGTCGTAACCCACGGGCGGCGAAAATTCTTGTGTGATGAGGCGAGTATCAGGTGTTCCGATAACGTTACTGTCGGGTTTCGCTTTGCTCTACCCGACCTACCAACTGCCATAACCGAACTCCGATCATTTATTTTTTTTCTTGTGATATCTGCCAGTTGCAAGACAAACAAAACACCCTTCGACAGGCTCAGGGCGAACGGATGCTTTTTATGCGTATTGATATATTCCGCTCGTGCTGAGCCTGTCGAAGCACCGGACCTCAAGAATCTTCGGTGTTGCTCCGGAACTCTTCACTTTTCATTTTTCACTTCCCTGCGGCGGATACAGCAAGCTGCCCAGAATGAACAACCCAACCCCAACACAAATGGCCGAATCCGCCACATTGAAGGCCGGCCAGTGGTGGGTGCCGACATAGAAATCCAAAAAATCCACCACCGCGCCGAAACGCAGCCGGTCGATGAGATTGCCCACCGCGCCCCCGGCGATCAGGCCGATGGCGTGGGCAAAGATCTTGCCCTGGCTGCGAAACTGCCGGTAGGAAAAAGCCATCACCCCAAGGGCGAGCGCGGCCACGCCGACAAAAAACACCTGCCGCCAGATGGTCTGGGCTCCGGCCAGCATGCCGAAGGCCGCGCCGGTGTTGGTGAGATAGGTCAGGTTGAACAGGCCGGGGATGACGGGCAGCAGCTCGAACATGGCAAAGCGGTCCATAACCCAAGCCTTGGTTGCCTGATCGAGCACAACCACCGCCAGCAGCCAGGCCAGTGGGATGATGGGCGAACCGGGCTTTTTCAATTGCTCACCACAGCGGTGCAGCGGGGGCAGAGGCTGGGATGCTCGGTATTGCTGCCCAGCTCCTCGGAGCGCAGCCAGCACCGTTCGCATTTTTCACCCCTGGCCGAGCGCACCAGCACGGAAAGCTCCGGCAGTTCGGTGCTGACAAAGCCCGGTTCCGGCAGGGACGCCATCAGTTCCATCCTTGAAACAATGGCCACGCTTTGCAGAGTTTCCCAATGGGCAGCCAGAAACTCGCCCAGCTCGCCAGCAGCAGCCACCACAACCTCCGCCTCCAGGGAATGGCCGATGACCTTGTCGCGCCGGGCAATCTCCAGGGCCTTGGTCAATTCGGACCGCACCCGCAAAACCTTGTCCCACTTCTCGGCCAACGCCTTGTCGCCAACCCGTTCCGGCTTCAGCTCCGGAAACAGGGCGACACAGACATTGTCCTCGCGCTGAGCAGCGCCGGGGAGAAAATCCCACACCTCGGCGGCCATGAAGGTAAGGACCGGGGCCATGAGCCGGGTCAGACCATCGACAATCTCATACAGAGCGGTCTGGGCGGCCCGCCGCTCGCGGGAATTGGCAGGCAGGGTGTAGAGCCGGTCTTTGAGCACATCCAGATACAGGGCGCTCATGCTCACCGTGCAGAAATTAGTCAGGCCATGGAACACGGGGTGGAACTCAAAAACCTCATACCCCTTGAGCACCTTCATCTTCAACAACTCAAACTGATACAGAGCCCAGCGGTCCAGCTCGTCCATCTCGCTGTCGGGCACCGTGTTGGTGGCCGGGTCGAAGTCGTAGAGATTGCCGAGGATGAAGCGCACCGTGTTGCGGATCTTGCGGTAGGCATCGGCCAGTTGCTGGAGGATGGTGTCGGATATCTTGATGTCGTCGCGGTAATCCTCGGAAGCCACCCACAACCGCAATATCTCGGCCCCGTACTTCTTGATGATCTCCTCCGGGGCAATGACGTTGCCGATGGACTTAGACATCTTCTTGCCCTGGCCGTCCACGACAAAGCCGTGGGTGAGCACGGATTTGTAAGGCGGGATGCCCCTGGTGCCCACCGAGGCCAGAAGCGCGCTCTGGAACCAGCCGCGATGCTGGTCGCTGCCTTCGAGATACAGGTCGGCAGGCGCAGCCAGCTCTGGACGCTCCTCCAAAACGGCGGCGTAGCTCACCCCGGAATCGAACCAGACATCCAAGATGTCTTCTTCCTTGATAAAGTCAGTGGAGCCGCATTTGCGGCATTTGGCATCCGGACCGATGAAATCGGCCAGCTCATGGCTGAACCAGGCGTCCGCCCCCTCTTTTTCAAACAGACCGGTGATGCGGTTCATGATGGTTTCGTCGTTGAGCACCTCGCCGCACTCGCCGCAGTAGACCACGGTGAGGGGCACGCCCCAGGTGCGCTGGCGGGAGAGGCACCAGTCCGGCCGATTCTCCACCATGCCGAGGATGCGCTCCATGCCCCATTGAGGTATCCAGCGCACGTCCTTGATCGCGGCCAGGGCCTTGCTGCGCAGGTCGTTGGCCTCCATGGAGATGAACCACTGCTCGGTGGCCCTGAAGATCACCGGCTTCTTGCAGCGCCAGCAATGGGGATAGCTGTGGGAGATCTTGGCCTCCTTGATCAGCGAGCCCTGTTCCGCCATGTCGGCGTTGATCTGCGAATTGGCGTCAAAGATAAAGAGCCCGGCATAGGGCCCGGCCTCCTCGGTGAAACGGCCGTCGTTGCCCACCGGCGAAAGCACGGGCAGATTGTAGTTGATCCCGGTCATGTAGTCTTCCCGGCCATGGCCCGGTGCGGTATGCACGCAGCCGGTGCCGGTGTCCAGGGTCACGTAATGGGCCAGGACCATGAGCGACTCGCGATCCAGAAAGGGATGGCGGCATTTCCTGCCTTCCAGCAGCCGGGCGGAGAAGGTGGTGAGAACCTCGTAGTCGCTGATACCCCAAGCGGCCAGAGCCTGTTCCACCAAGCCCTCGGCCAGAAGCAGCACCTCGCCCCCCACCCGAACCGCGGCATAGGGGTAATCCGGATGGAAGGCCACCGCCAGGTTGGCGGGCAGGGTCCAGGGCGTGGTGGTCCAGATCACGGCGGAGACCTTCTGATTGGCCAGGGCGGGGATAGCATCGCCCAGATCCTCGGCCACCGGAAACTTCACATAGATAGACGGCGAGGTATGGTCGTAATACTCCACCTCGGCCTCGGCCAGTGCGGTCCGGCAGGAGGAACACCAATGCACCGGCTTCTTGCTGCGGGTCACCGCGCCGGAGAGGAGAAACCGGTTGAACTCCCGGGCAATACTCGCCTCGTACTTGTAATCAATGGTCAGATACGGGGCATCCCAGTCGCCCAACACCCCGAGGCGCTTGAACTCATCCTTTTGCCGCTTGATCCATTTCCCGGCGTAATTCCGGCAGGCGCCCCGAAAGGCGAGCTTGCCGATCTCCTTTTTTTTCGGGCCAAGATCCTTGTCCACATTGAGCTCGATGGGCAGACCGTGGCAGTCCCAGCCCGGCACATAGGGGCAATGAAAGCCCGCCATGCGCTTGGCCTTGAGGATGATGTCCTTCAAGATCTTGTTCAAGGCGTGGCCCATGTGGATATGACCGTTGGCATAAGGAGGGCCGTCGTGCAGGATGTAGAGGGGCCTGGACGCGGTCTGCTCCTGCACCTTGGCGTAGAGATTGGACTCCTCCCAGACCTTGAGGAACTCCGGCTCCCTCTGGGAGAGGTTGGCCTTCATCTTGAAATCGGTTTGGGGCAGGTTCAATGTCGCCCGGTAATCCATGGGTGATCTCCATATGTTAACTTAGTGCAGAGTGCTAAGGGCCGAGTGCTGAGTGTTGAAATTAAGCGGATAAACATACCAGCTCGCCCGCAAGTTGCAAGGTAAAATCGCCGGGATTCCGGGCGGTTCGCCCTGCCGACCGGCTTTGGGTTTGACATTCCCCGGCCTGATTCCTATATTGGGTTGATTCATCAAAAATGAAGAAGATTAACGCAGAGGCGCAAAGGCGCTAAGTTTTCTTTTCCCTGTAGTTCTCTCTGCATCTCTGCGTCTCTGCGCCTTTGCGTTAAAAGAATTCCCCACTGGAGAAATCACATGCCTAAAATTATCGCCCTGGCCGGCAAGGGCGGGGTCGGCAAGACCACCATCTCGGCCCTGCTCATCAAATACCTCACCGAACGGAACATGACCCCCATCCTCGCCGTGGACGCCGATGCCAACGCCAATCTCAACGAATTGCTGGGGTTGGAACTTGGCACCACCATCGGCCAGATCAGAAAGGAACTCAAGGGCGACATGCCACCCAACATGACCCGGGACCAGTACATGGAGATGAAAGTGCACCAAGCCCTGGTGGAAGCCGCCGGCTTCGACCTCATGGCCATGGGCCAGCCCGACGGCCCGGGCTGCTACTGCGCGGCCAACCAGCACCTGGCCATGACCATGGATCATCTGGCCGACAATTATAAGTACATCGTGGTGGACAACGAGGCGGGCATGGAGCACCTCAGCCGCATGAACCTTAGGGATATCGACTACCTAATCGTGGTCTCCGACCCCTCGGCCCGGGGAATCATGACCGCCAAACGCATTGCCGAACTCACCGGCCCTTTGGGGGTCACGATCAAGAAAAAATGCCTCATCGTCAATCGGGTGCCGGAACCGGCCAGCGAGGAATTGCTGGCCAAGATCGACGAGGCGGTGCAATCCACCGACCTGCCCCTGGGCGGCCTGTTGCCCGCAAGCAACGAACTGGTGGCCCAGGAGATCGCGGGCAAGTCTTACCTGTTGCTCGATGCCGAAGTGCCCGCAGTGCAAAAGGCTTTCGCCATCTTCGATGCGTTTCTGCAATAGGACAACATTGCCTCCCTGTTCCGGTTTCGGAAAAATTTTCCCGGCCCCGGAACAAGCGATTCCCTTGCGCCAACCACGAACAACCTGGCACCTTGCAACTTTTTACCGACACTCCATTAATCCCCTCCCCCCTGCGGGGGACGGTGAGGGATAGGGGGAACTTGCCAGTATATCAGCACGTTGCAACAACCCCCTCCCGCAAGGGGAGGGGCGTTTTCACGAGTTATGAAGCACTAGCGAACTCACTCTACTTACACCGAAGTCGCCTCGCCATGCCTTTTGGCACGAGTTTTGCTTTACAACAAAGCGGCAGCTCCATACCCAAAACATCATGCGAGGCGCACCATGGATTTACTGGCATCTTTCTACAACGGCATAAGCGGTGTAAACGCCATGAGCCAGAAGCTCAACGTCACGGCAAACAATGTCGCCAATGTCAACACCAACTCCTTCAAGACAAGCCAAACCCAGTTCTCCGACATCTTTGAAACCACCCTCGGCTCCATCTCCGTGGGACACGGCGTCCAGCTTGGCAACATCGGGACCTCCTTTAGCGACGGCATGCTTGGAACCACCGGCAAGGCCACGGACATGGCGCTCAGCGGCCCGGGTTTTTTCATGGTGCGCCCTCCCGACGCCACCATGGCAAACACCTACACCCGTTCCGGAAACTTCGATCTGGTGAATCACCTGGGCGCCGAGCCCAACGCCTACAATCTGACCACCCAGACCGGCCAGTTCGTGCAGGGCTATAACCTGAGCGCCTCCAGCGGCTCGCCTACCACGGTCGGCGATATCCTGGTCAAGAGCATTGCGCCCCAATCGGCGACCAGCCAGGTGCAACTGATGCTGAACATCCAGAACAACCCGGCCTTGCAGGAGCCAACCGCCAGCCCGATCACCCTGTTTGACAGTTGGAACGGGACCGACACCGCCCAACCCATTGCCGCGAGCAACTACGACTTTAAAACCGCGCTGAAGATATACGGCCCGGCCGATGAAACCATTCCATTCTCGACTCCCTCGACCACCTACGATCTGACCGTCTATTTCGATACAACCGCAAATCCCAACGAACAGGAGTTTCTCGTCACCTGCAACCCCACTTTGGATCAGCGGCTGAGCACCGGCGGCACCCGGTACGACAGCGCAACGGACAAGGGGGCTGGTGCCCTGCTCTACGGAGTGCTCTCCTTCTCAAGCAACGGCGACCTGAACAACATCCAGTGCTGGAACGTGCCGCCCGACGGCAACGTTGATCCGGCCGGTGTCACCAACCTGCTGACCCTTGCCAGGGGCGAATCCTACTACAGCTTCGACTTCAACTTTACCGGCACCCCGGTCAACAACTCCTCAACCCTGAGCTTTGGCAATACTCCCAAGCCACTGGCGGTGGTCAGCCCCGCCCCGGCCTTCAGCTCCGCCACCACCTCAGGGCTCATCAGCGCCACCTCCACCTGGAACACGGTTTCGGACAGCCTCGGCAACACCGTGCAGGCCGGTGACACGATCACCCTTCAGGGTACCACCGGAGACGGAACCGCGGCCTCATACACCTACATGGTGAATTCTTCCCAGACAGTCGCGGATTTCCTTGCTGGGCTGGAGGCCCAGTTTGCCTGCACAGCGGGAATAACCAACGGCCGACTCACCCTCACCGACACCCAAGTGGGAGACAGCCAACTGGCAATCTCCTCGATCACCCATGCCAACGCCGGCGGGGCCACCCCGCTCACCGACCCGACCATTGCCCAGATCTTCGGCAACCAGAATTCCACCTTCACCGTTGAACTCGAAGACCGGTATCAAAGCGCGGGGTTGACCACCACCAACTACGCGACCCCTTCCTCGATACTGTATCAAAGCCAGAACGGATACGGCAAAGGCAGGCTCCAGGACATCAGCGTGGACAGCCAGGGCTTTATCACGGGGCAGTATTCCAACGGCCAGAACATCAAACAGGCCCAACTGGTGCTGGCCAACTTCATGAACCTGCAAGGATTGCGCTCCGTGGGCGGCAACAACTTCGTTGCCACGGATGAAGCAGGCATGGCGATGATCGGCACCGCCGGCCAGCCGTCCTTCGGCACCGCCACCAACTACACCCTGGAGATGTCCAATGTGGATCTCGGCAGGGAGATGGTGGATGTCATCACCACCCAGCGGGCCTTCCAGGCCAACGCCAAAAGCCTTTCCACCGCCGACGAGATGTATGAAAAATTGATCCAGATGATCCGATAGTCCTTTCCGGCCTTCAGAAAAATCCCCCGGGGGGGGGAGACATCAAAACTGCCCGTTCCTCCTTCTCAAGGGGAAGAGGAATTACAGAGCTCTACAAATTTCGCCCTGTTCGGCAGTGCCGAGGAGATACGTTTGGCCCGAATAGATGTCCCGGCTAAGCGTTTCCAAGGCTCCAAGCCAGCGAGCAACATCCCCGCACCAAGCAGCCTCGTTGTCGCTTCCCCGGCAAGTGGCCACGCCATCATCGCCGTAAGCAACAAACTGCATACCCGGCAGAGGCCGGATATTGACTCCCGGCGGAGTTCGGGACAAAGCCATAATCGATGGCCGGTCGTCATGGAGCAGGGTCAAGATAAGGTCCGGCAAACGATACATAGCCAAGTCGCCGGTTGACAGTGGGCCTGCCGTGCCGTTTATTATGATCAGAGGCGTTGCTGTAAGGGTTTTGAACATGGCGCCGGTGAAGTCTCCACGTTCCGTGGCGAGCAGGCCGGATTCCGCGTAGCCGCCGAAGTTGTTACCCAGAAAAGGCAGGTGGTCGCCAAAGATGACGATCAGACCTTCCGGATCAACCTGCTGCAAAATCTCGATAAAATCCATGAGCTCCCGGGACTTATAATACACGACATTTGCGTACTCCTCGACCATCGGTTCGGCGCTCTCCGCTGTGATCATCCGAGGTCGGCCTGGGCCAAGGGGGTAATCCAGATGGCCGAAGAAGGTCAGGATATAGTTCATCACCGGAATATTGTTTTCCTGCAAGGGCTGGAAGCGTTCGAGCACCTGGCGATACAGGGAAACATCGCTCAAAAATTCCCGATTCATGTCATCTTGGACGAAGTCGTCCTGAGATAAATATCGCTGAAATCCCATGCGCCGATAGGCATGGATTCTGTTCCAGAACGCGGCGATATTCGGGTGGGAGGCTATCGTGGCGTACCCCGATTCAGCGAGATGGCGAGGCAGGCAGGGAGCGTTTTGGCGAAGCCGTCCCTCAAAGAACACCGCATCGTCAACAACTGGAAAACCGCAAAGCGCCTCGAATTCCGCATTCGCGGTGTAGCCGCCGAAAACCGGAGACAACGTTTGCGGCCTGCCTGCTGCCTGCCACAGGGCGCGAAACCGTGAATCCAGAGGGTCATCGGACAAACCGGCGTTCACAAGCTGCATCGGATCCCAAAATGATTCCAAGACTATGATATGGACATTACGCTGTGGCGCCCGCATCTTTGTTTGCTGGACGCCATTGCCTGGACGGATTTTTTTTGCATTAAGAAGCGAAGCTGCCGCCTCCACCTCGGCCCTTGTGGGAGGACGCCCCGTCCTGGCAAGGAAACGCGCGGTTTCCTGGGTCAGGTGGATCAGGATGCCCCGTTGTTCGAAGTTGCCCCGCTGATCCCAGACGCTGTTGCCCAAGGTGTTGTCCATGGTCATGATTATCGCCGCCGGCCAACGGATCAGAGCGGTTACACCGCAGGCGATGAGGCTTGCGGCTATCAGTGCCCGTTTTTTGCGCGGATTCGGCATGCCGAGCAGGATGACAGCCCCGATGGCGCCACAGGCAACCGTCATGGCCAAGGGCCAGCCGTGCAGCAGCATGAGCAGGTTGGGCAAGGCCCAGAAATCGTCGGGCATTACCGGACCGCCGAGGATCGCCACCTTGGCCGCATTACCGCAATGGAGAAGGGTCAGCAGGATGGCGATTGAGGCGAAAAACCAGCCCGCCCCCCGGGCCATGGCGTAAAAAAACGCACCGAGTAGCAGATGCGCGGCAAGATCCTTGGCAATGGCTCCGGGTGCAACCACCACTTCAAAACAGAACCAATTCACTCCCTGGAGCAAACCATACCAGAGGATGGTGATCGCCAATGCCGCAGGCCAGCCGCCAGCGAGCTTCCAGACTCTCTGCCAGTATTCATGGATCATTGACTGCCGCCGGCCGTTGGGTTTTGGATAATCCGGTGAATTTCGGGGAATTCGTTGATATCAGTGGGCAGGCATTAATCACCCGTGCCATGACGCCCGGTTTGCAAAGTCGCAACAGCTTTCCCTTTTCCATGCTCAACGCGGCGATCGCCCTGGCCGGAAATCGGCAGGCGCAACCGATCCGGAAGCGTTTCAGCCACTGCCGTCCGGAGAGGTTGTTAAAAAAATCCCGATCAGCCGCTTCAATCTCGACTGTCCGGCTTTTACTGATATCAAAAAGATTCTTTAAAATCTTCACAACGTTTCCGGATATTTTTTTCGCTTCTGGTTCCTTTAGATGCGGGTTTTCCCCCCTGATACCTGGCGGATAACATACCAGAAAATGTTTTCCCTGTCAGAAAGATAACGAAAAAACCGTCGAGGAGTTCAAAAAAATCCGGCGGCTCGGAATGTTCCGAACCGCCGGATCAGGTAGGAGACCTGGGCTGAGAGGCTTACCGCTTGATGTTGATCAGATCGGCCAGCATCTCGTCAGTGGTGGTGATGATCTTGGAGTTGGCCTGGAAGCCGCGCTGGGTGGTGATCAGCTTGACGAACTCCGCGCCGAGATCCACGTTGGACTGCTCCAGCGAGTTGGGCGAGATCGTGCCCAGGCCGTTGGTTGCCGGCGGACCGGTGATGGGCGCGCCGGACTCGCTGGTTTCCCGGAAAATATTGCCGCCCTCCTTGCTGAGCCCGGCCAGGTTATTGAAGCTGGCCAGAGCCACCTGGGCCCGTTGCAGCACCTGTCCGTTGGAATAGTTGCCGGTGATGATCCCCTTGGTATCCACGGAAACCGACTGCAAAAAGCCCGCGGCAAATCCGTTTTGATCCTGGAAGATGGTGGTTGAGCTGTTGGCGTACTGGGTGGTGGACAACGCCTCGGTGCTGAAATTGATGCTCATGGTATCCCCGATCAGACTGCCATCCTCGCCGCTGGCATCGGCGGCAATGGTGGTGAAGAGGCCGGCGCCGAAAGGAGAGGAATCACCAGGCAAAGCATTTGTTATCGAGGTAATTTCCAGTTGGCTGTGATACCCGGCGGCCGCAACATCATCGGCCACCCGGTCGGTGAGCACCAGACGCCCTGCGCCATCGATGGAGGCTTCGGCGTCAAACTGCTCTTCCAGCCAGGAAAGCAGATCCTGCATGGTGGGAGGGTTATTGGGCGCCGTGAGCGGCGAACCGAAATCGGTGCCGGCCGTAAAGGTTGCATTCACCGGGGTGTTGTCTCCCCGTGCTCCGACAAAAACCAGGGCATCCGTGGCGGTAAGGGCAACCCCCGCACTGTCGAACACGCTGGTCAAGGGGGTGCTGGCATTGATCGGCGTCGTGCCGGGAAAGGTTGTGGTGCCCCGAGCCGTGGAAACCACCTGCTGCTTCGCGGTGGTGACATTAAAGGTGTTGGTGGTGGCATTGCTGGCGCCGAAGGGATTCACCCCGGCACTGAAGGTAAAGGTGGTGACAGCCAGGCCGCTGGCGCCGCCGGTGGCATCG
Source organism: Desulfobulbaceae bacterium UBA2273 (assembly GCA_002347095.1). Taxonomy (GTDB): domain Bacteria; phylum Desulfobacterota; class Desulfobulbia; order Desulfobulbales; family Desulfurivibrionaceae; genus Thiovibrio; species Thiovibrio ferrireducens. The sequence goes on from DDWZ01000014.1 coordinate 11,727, forward strand.
GTCATCTTTATTTTCCCTGCGGCGTCGATGGTGGAAGTAACCTTAAAGGTGGCATCCAGCGCATTGAGCAGATCCTGTACCTTGTCGGTTGCCGCGAGGGTATAGGTGCCGCTCACTGCGACTCCGCTGTTATCATACCCGGCAAAGGTCACCACCGCCGGAGTAATCGTATCAACCAGGGTGCCGGTGGAGTCATACACCGTATTCCAAAGGGTTTCCTTGGTGATGGGCGTTGAGGTTCCGGCGGTGGCATAGGCTGCACTGCCGCTGACCAATACCTGACTGACGGCGGTGGCCTGACCGCTGTACCGGGCGCCGAGATTAAGCTCTATCATCTGATTGGTGGGGGCGCCGGTGAAATTCGCGGCAAAGGAGTAGTACTGGTCAGTATTGCCCAAGGTAAGCAGATTGGTGCTCTGGGCCGGGTCCACTTCGCCGTCTGGCGGCACGTTCCAGGCCCTCATATTGCTGATGGCGCCGGAGGTGGAGAAATCGATCACTCCATAGAGCAGGGCGCCGGCCCCCTTGTGATTCTGGTAGTTGTAGGCGGTATCGGGGGTGTAGATGGAAGCCTCGTCATTGGTGCCGTCCAGGGCGCCGGTGGTGTCACGGCCGGTGCTCAGCACTCGCTGGTCTTCGCTGGGCTCGCAGGTGACCAGGAACTCCCACTGGTTGTCCTTGGTGGTACGGTCGAAATACACGGTGAGGTCATGGCTCGCACCCACGGAGTCATACACCTTGATGGCGGTGGTGTACTCATAGGCATTGGCATCGATTGGCGAAGTGGGCACGGGCAGGGAAGGGTTGGTGCCATTCCAGGCGTCGAACAGACGCTGCTCGGTGGTTTCGTTGTTCTTGCGCGAATCCACGTTGGCAATAACCTGGATACCGGTGGTTGAAACCGGAGGGGTGGTTTTGCCGAGGTTGATATCGCCGATGGTGCCCTGCCGCTCGCCGGAGGTGGTATCCAGGGTCCAACCCTGGACAAAATTGCCGGTGGGGTTGACCAGGAAGCCTTCCTTGTCGAAACGGAATTCCCCGGCCCGGGTATACATGTCCGCCTCGGCGCTGCCCGCGGCCCGGAGCATGAAGAAACCCTGGCCGCCGATGGCCAGATCGGTGGCCGTGGAGGTGGACTCAAAGGAGCCCTGGGCAAAGATGCCGTCGATGGTGGTCATGGTCACACCGCGTCCGACCTGGGCTGCGCCCGCTGCGGTGGCCACGGACTGGGACAATACATCCTGAAAGGTCGCCCGGCTCGATTTAAAGGCGATGGTGTTGACGTTGGAAACGTTATCACCCAAAACGCTCATGGCGTTGCCCATGGTGCTGAGACCACTGATACTTGCGTACAACGAACTTGAAACGCCCATTATGCTACCTCCTGTTTTCTTGTGCTGTAATGTTCATGGGTCTCACTTCACCACCAAGATATCCGCCACGTTCATGGGTATCGATTTATCCACGGTTACCTGGGCCGTGGCTCCGTCAAAATTCACTCCGGTAACCAGGCCGGTTGAACGGTAATCAACATCTACTTTCTGCCCCAAGGCATTGATGGCAACCACGTTGTAGGTGTACAATCCATCGGCGACCACGGTCCCGCTGGGGGTTGTCGCATCCCAGGTCAAATCATGCACGCCCGATGCGGCATAGCCAAGCTCAACGGTGTCCGCCATGCGGCCCGCCGAGTCATAAATTTCAATCCTGCAGGATTCGGCGGCATCGGCCAGGGTATATTGCGTGGTCGAAACCTTGCCTTCCACCACGCCCATGGTGTTTCCGGCCCCCTGCACCTCTTTGCCGATCAGGGTCAGAAGCTGGAGATTGTTCTGCGACACCTGGTAGCCAAGGAGTTTTTCCAGGTTATCGGACATCTTCATGGTGGCTTCCATGTTGGAAAACTGGGCGAGCTGCGAGGCCATGTCCGTGCTGTCCATGGGCTCCAGCGGATCCTGATGCTGCATCTGGGTAATGAACAGGGTCATGAAATCGTCACGATCCAGGGTGCTCTTGCCCACGGTGGACAGGGTCGTGGTGTCCTGAAGCGGCAGGGTTGCGCTGGTGCTTGCTGTGGTAGTCATGCTCTTTTCCTCTCTTGTTTTCAGGCAAACAGATCAACACCGTTTTCACGGCCATTTTCGGGCTGCGCCCGCTGGTAGAGAATATTCTCGGGCAGGTCCGCCAAGGTTGTCCTCCGCTGACCAGCTCCTTTTTCCAGCGAAGCGGCCTGAAACTGCTGCCAGGCTTCATTGCTGTCGCTATCCTTGTTCAAGGACACCATGCATTCGCCAAGGGCAAACCCCTGCTTTTCCATGTTTTCCCTGAATTGCTCCAGGTTGCTTTCAAGCACCGCCTTCACCTTGGAATTTTCCATGCTGAAGGAAACAGCCACTTGGTTGTCGCGCACCGTCATCTCCACCTTGACTTCGCCCAATTCCTTGGGATAGAGCTTGAGAACCAGATGATGCTCCTGGTTGCGCAACCCCTGTAAAACCCCCTGGGAAAGCTGGGTGAAACTCTGCTGCTGGAGGGTGTGGGGCATATTGGGAACATGCACGAAAGGCCGTGCCGCCTGGCTTGAAACAGCAGCCTGGCCCACAGCCTCGCCCTTGGCAGCCGCACCGCCTTCGGCTTGAAAGACGGAGCTGCTTTCGACAAAAAGTTCCCCGCTGGCAAAGGCGTTCTTACCGTTTTGCGCCCCCTGCCCGTCCCTGCCCATGGCGGAAAAAAGCTCCGCGGTTTCCCCGTCAAGAAGCGGCGCACCATCCGCATTTTCGGTGGCCATAAGATCCTCGGCCTGGGCCAGCTTCTTTTCCTGCGCCGCATCCGCGGCAGCTCCCTGTTGCACCTTGACCTTGGAAAGATCAACGCTTTCCATGAGCTTTTCAAAAACCGAAACCAGCGTCCCTTGAACAGCGGAAGAAAGACTCGGCCCCTTGGTTTCAAAACCGGACCGGGTCAACACCTCCTGAAGATCGGCAAGAAAGGCAATCGGATCCGCTTGCAGCTTGTTGGCCTTCACCTCGCCAATTGCCTGCTCCAGCATGTTTTTCAACCGGTCCAGGGTAAGGGTTACCGGCGGGCCGGATTCAACCAGACCTTCAACAACCGGCAAGCGTTCGGGCAACAGGGCGCGTTGCAACTGCTGGGAGACCCCGGCATTGGCAAGAAGATCCTGCAATTCCGCCGCTTCAACCGCGGTGATATCGGTAATTCCGTCCCCTTCCAACCCCTGCAGGCCGGCAAGAAATTTTTGCAGATCAAGGGTATTGTCTCCCCGCACCGACGCATCGCTGATCTTGCTCACCTCGGGGACTGGCACGCCAAGACGCTCAAGAAAGCTCTGAAGAAGCGGCAGATCCGTTTCCGGTGCGGTCACGGGCACTTCCTCCTGCAAAGCCTGAAAATGGCGGGAAAATGAATCAAGGAAATCGACCAAGGACAACGTGCCGTCCTGGCCCTTCATTTTTTCCATGAGCGCGTTTAACTGGCTTTCGTTCATGCCCGCATCCTTGGCGATCTTCTGGAGAAGGTCGGGATCAGGCACCGGAAATTTCCACTCGCCAGGCCCCATTTTTTGATCGGCCGCACTCTTCTGGAGATCCTGGACAAACAGCCCCAACAGAGCGGCCATGGTTGTTGCTTCCTCAGACCCTTCTTTTTTTGCCGAAGTAGCGGCCTCCGCCTTCCGATCAGCGGCGGAGGCAAGGGCGGCCTTGGTTTTCTGCATGCCGAGAAGGTTGCTTTTGCCCCTCCGTTCGGTGGCCATCTTTTTTTCCATATAGTCGGAAAAGTTCGACCCGGCTTTCTTGCCGGCGGGGGTTTTCACTTCCACCGCCGCCGTTATCTGGGACTTGGGGGCCGGCACAATGGGAATCATGAGTGCGTCCACGGAATTTCCTCGCTGATAAAATTGATCTTCCTTCGTGCATGGTATGGAGCACGCTTGACAATCAACCAAAGCAAAAGGTGTGCCATGCCGAAACAACACAATCAACGAAATGAATATAACAACGAAGAATCAGCACGTTAAAAGAATTTCAAAAACGCAGATATTCCCCAAGAATGACCCCTTGTTGCCGCAAGAGAGGAAAAGAATTCCTCCAGACAAAACAGACCAGGGGACAAGAGAGCTGGGTTGGGCAAGAATTGCCGGGAGATGAAAAAAAGGGCAAATGACACGGTTCCCTCGCCACTTGCAAGGGGAGGATGAGGATGATGCAACTCTGCCAGAGAAAAGAACCCTGCGACAGGCTCAGGGCTTTTGCAAGAGCCGCCAAGGCAGGTTGTTCTCCGCCAACTTTCCAGACAAAAAAAAGCCCCTCCGGCCAAACGCCGAAGGGGCTACAAAACCAAAATTAAACAACGCGGCTCAGGGCAAGCCGAGAAGTCTGCTCACCCGCACCGCCTTGTCCTGGGTCAGCTTGGGGATAATCTTTGCCACCACCTCCGCCTTCATGGCTTTCAGAATTTCCACCACCTCATCATCCTCCATTTTGTCAAGCAGAGGGGCCACCTTGGACGGGCTTATGGCGCTGTATATCTTGACCAGATTCTTAAACTGCTGATCCCGGGTCTTGCCTGTCCCGCCAAGCTGACCCTTGAGGTCTTCCTGCAGGGCATTGAGCTGGGTGTACTTCTCGTCCACTTCCTTGGCCAAGGCAGCGAGTTCCTTCTCTTTTGCGGCCAAGGCCTTTTCCTTTGCCGCCACGGCGTCTTCACGCTCCTTCAGTTGGACGGAAACGGAAATTTCCTGGGGCGTGAGCTTGACCGGAGATTTATCCTCCTGGGTAAAGGCGGGAATGGTCACCACCAGGGTCAACAACACGACGAGAATTGATATGAGGTAGCAGCAATTGCGTTTTTTCATGATTCCATCCGGGGTCGATAACGCCCCTTCCCTGCTCAGTGGAGATTTCCCTTGCGTCCGAAACGAAGCACCATCTGCTCGTCCGCCTCGTTCTGCTCCTTCTTCAATGCGGCCAGGAGAAATTTCTGATAATCCCGTTCCCTGGCCTTTTCCATCACCTTTTTATCCCGCATTTTGGCGGCAAGCTCTTCCCTGGCCCGGACAACAGCCACTTGTCCGGCTTCCACCCGGGCAAAACCGGCCTCGACCTCCTGCTCCTTGCGGAAGATCCCTTCCACATAAAAAGCAAAGACCGGGGCAGACATTTTCCGGTGCTTTTCTTCCTCAAACTCGGCAATCAGTTCCTTCCGCTCCTGCTGCAACGCGGCAAGCCGCAGCTTTTCCGCCGCAAGCAGGGCAAGCTCCCTGGCCAGTTTCTGCTGGGCAAGCTCTTCCAGATTACGCCGCAGCCCGAGAATCGTTTCAAGCTTGAAATGATACGCCATTTCGCCCTCTCATTATTTTATCGCGCCCGGAAGAACGCTCTGGCCGTCGCCGGCAAAAATCTCCGCCAACTGACGGCCGCTTTCAGCAAAGGAAACCTTTTCTTCCACTTGCTGCTTGAGATAGCCGTTCAACCGGTCGATCATGGCAATGGCGTTGTCGATTTTCGGATTGCTGCCCTTGGCATAGGCGCCGATATTGATCAGATCCTCCGAGCGGCGATAGGTGGCCATGACCTCCAAAAATCTGCGGGCGACGAGCACCTGATCCCTGGATACCACATCGGTCATGCACCGGCTGACGCTGTTCATGACCTCGATGGACGGGTAATGCCCCTGGCTCGCCAGATCGCGGCTCAGGACAATATGGCCGTCCACAATGGAGCGCACTGCGTCGGCGATGGGCTCGTTCATGTCGTCGCCCTCCACCAGCACCGTGTAGATGCCGGTGATGCTCCCCTTGCCCATGCAGGTTCCGGCCCGCTCCAGCAGCTTGGGAAGCTGTCCGAACACCGAAGGGGTATAGCCGCGGGAGGTGGGCGGCTCGCCGATGGCCAGGCCGACCTCCCGGCTGGACATGGCAAAACGGGTGATGGAATCCATCATCAGGATCACATCGCGGCCTTTGTCCCGGAAAAACTCGGAAATGGCCGTGGCCAGATAGGCTCCGCGCATCCGCACCAGGGGCGGCTGATCGGAAGTGGCCACCACGACCACGGAACGGGCCAGCCCCTCGGGGCCGAGATCCCGCTCGATAAAGTCCTTCAACTCGCGGCCGCGCTCGCCGATCAAGGCGATGACGCTGATGTCGGCTGCGGTATGCCGGGCGATCATGCCGAGCAGAGTGGACTTCCCCACCCCGGACCCGGCAAGAATCCCGATGCGCTGGCCCTTGCCCAGGGTCAGCAACCCGTTGATCGCCCGAACCCCCACATCCACCGGCTCGAAAATACGCTCCCGCTCCATGGGATTAAGGGGCTCGGCGTAGAGGGGATACTGGGTCTCCGGCTGCAGGGGCCCCTTGCCGTCCATGGGATTGCCCAGACCATCGATAACCCGGCCCAGCAGGGATTCGGCCACCGGCACCCCGGCCTGCCCGCCCACCAGCCGGATAGCGCTGCCCGGCTCAACCCCGCGCATCTCGCCCAGGGGCATGAGCAGCACCCGGCCTTCGCGAAAGCCAACAACCTCGGCCAGCACCGTGCTCGCGCCCTTGAAAACCGAAACCTCGCAGATGCTGCCCACCGGAATTCCGGGCCCCAGGCTCTCCAGAACCATGCCGATGACCTGATTCACCCGGCCGCCCACGCTCACGAGCGAGGTATCTTGGGCAACCTGGAGGCAATGGGAAAGGTTCATGGGATTATTACCATTTGTAGTTGTTCAGGCTGAAGACTAAAGTTTTTTTTAGTCTTTATGCCTTCAGCCTTCAGCCTTCTTGACTCACCGTATTATCCGCAGCCATGGCCGCGATAAAGGCTTGCTCAACCGCGGCATACAACCGTGTCTTGCTGTTTTCCAGGGTGGCGTCGATCTCGCCGAAATCCGTTTTCAAAAAACACCCCCCCACCGCAATGTTGGGATCCTCGACAAGCTGGATCCGGTTCTTGCCTTCGATCAGCCGGGAATCCTCCAGACTCGCCTTTTTCAGCCGGGAGAAATCATCACCATGGAGATGGATCTGCACCGTGGAGTTTTCCACCACAAACTCCATGGCCTTTTTCAAACAGGCCTGGATAACCAGGGGATTCACCGATATCTCGTGGTAAACCAGCCGATCCACCATGGCGGTGATCAGGGCGAGCATGCTTTCCTCATGCTGCCTCAGAACAGCCTCCCGTTCTCCTTCCAGGGCGCGCAACAGCGCGGCCAGTTCTTCCCGCTGCTGCTCATACTGAGCCAACCCGGCCGCCTTGCCTTCGGCTTCTCCCTTGGCAAACCCTTCGGCGTAGGCTTCCTGCCTGAGGGTTTCCGCCTGATCCCCGGCCTGGCGAAGAATCTCCGCTGCTTCCTCCATGGCGATTTCCCGCGGCGACTTGTGCTTTTCAAGCCTCTTGGCTTCAGCGCTGCCGGGCTTGACCTGCCAGAAGTCCTCAAAGGAGAGGAACTCCTCCGTATCCATGCTTGGCGCGGACTGCACCTCACGATTCTGCTGTAGTTTAAGTACCTTAGACAAATTCGTCCTCGCCGCCGCCGCCGCTCATGAGCTGGATCTTGCCTTCCTGCTCCAAACGCTTGGCGATCTTGATTATTGCCTGCTGGGCGCCCTCTACATCCTTTACCCGGGTCGGCCCCATGATCTCCATGTCTTCCTTGAGCATTTCCACGGCCCGGGAAGACATGCAGCCAAAGATCTTGGCCTTGAGGTCGTCGGAAGCAAGCTTGAGCGCCAGCTTCAAGTCGTCGGTGCTGACCTCCTTGAGAATAGCCTGGATACCCCGGTCATCGACGCTGAGGAGATCTTCAAAGACGAACATGAGCCGACGGATTTCATCGGCCAGATTTTCGCGCTGCTCTTCAATACCTTCAAGGATAGAGGCCTCCAGGCCGCGATCGGCATTGTTCAGGATTTCGGCCACGGCCTCCACTCCGCCGAGACGCTGGCCCTCCATGCCTTCAACGGAGAGCAATTCTTCCTGCAGTACCCGGTCCACATCCACGAGAATCTCAGGGCTTACCTTATCGAGTTCCGCCATGCGCATCATGACTTCCACCTGAATATCCTCGTTGAACTCCATGAGGATCTGGGCAGCCTGGGTCGGCTCCAGCACGGAGAGGACCAGGGCCACGGTCTGGGGATGTTCGTTGCGCAGGAAGTTGACCAGCACCTTGGGTTCGAGCTTGCGCGCCTTCTGAAAAAGAGTGAGCTTCCAATCCGAACGGATCTCCTCAAGGATCTCGCTGGCCTTGTCGCTGGAGAGCGCCCGTTTCAGAGCGCTTTCCAGCATCTCGTTGCCGGAAAGGAAGATGTCGGTGTCGCCGGTGTCGGCCTTGAATTCATTGACCAGGGCGGTCAGGTCTTCCTTGTCGACCTTGTCGATCCTGGCCATCTGCCGGCCGACATGCTTGATATCCTCGGGATCGAGCCGCTGGAAGACCTGGGCGGCAAAATCCTCGCCCACGGTGAGCAGAAAGACCGCCGCTTTCTCCGGGCCGGTGAGGGATTCACCGCTCTTTTTATCAGGCTTGCTCATGGACTAGGCCTCTTCACGCAGCCAACGGCGTACCAGATCCGCGGCCCGGTCAGGGTCGCTTTGGGCCAGGCGGTAGATCCGCTCCTGGTCGGTGAGCCCCCGTGGGGCAAGGGAAAGATCCTCTTCTTCCTCGGCGGCAATTCCACCGATGGCAGGACCATGCCCGCCGGCCCGGGGAGCGATGCCGCCGGCGCGGCTCTCCAACTGCTTGGAGGCGAGAAGCTTCAGGAACGGCTTGACAACAAAGAGGATCACCAGAACCGCGACCAGCAGATAGACCAGCGGCATGGCCAGCCATTCCGTCATTGCCCGCCATTTTTCCATGGGATCCGGCTCCGGCTCGGGAACAGAGGAGAGGGCAAAGGGCAGACTCGCCACTTCCACCTGGTCGCCCCGCTCTTCGTTATAGCCAATGGCATTTTTAACCAACTTGTCCAAATTCTGCATTTCTTCAGGGCTGCGAGGCTGGTATTTTAGACTTGTCTTCCCATCCTTGTCAACGCTCTTTTCGTAGGAACCATCGACCATTACGGCAATGGACAATCTTTTGACAGCCCCGCCCTTATCCTGGGTGTGCTTGGTCTGCTTGCTGATTTCGTAATTGCGGGTAACATTGTTGCGATTGTACCCAGCCCCGCTTCCCGCGCCGGCCTCCCCCTCCTCGGCAAAGGTGGCAAGCTCGCCCTTGACCCCCGGGATTCCTTCGGGATTGGCGCCGCCGCGCTGATCGTTTTCCGTGAGCATCTGCTCGCTGCGCACCACCTGCGCCTCGGGATCAAAGATTTCCTCGGTCCGTTCAACCTTGTTGAAATCTATTTCCGCGGTAACCCGGGCCCTGGCCCGATTGACGCCAACCACCTCCTCGAGCATGGTTTCCACCTTCTGCCGCATGGTGTCTTCAATCTTTATCTGGTACTCCAACTGATTCCCGGTAAGAATCCCCTCGCCCTCGGCCTGTTTCCGGTAGAGTAGACGGCCGGCGGTATCCACCAGGGTAATATTTTCCGTGGTAAGCCCCGGAACCGCGCTGGCCACCAGGTTGACAATGCTCTGGATCTCATGCTGGTTGAGTTTTTCCCGTCCGCGCAGCTTGACGCTGACCGAGGCGGTGGGAGGCTTTTCGTCCTCGATGAACACCGACTCCTTGGGGGTGGCGATATGAACCCTGGCCTCGGTGACCTGCTGGAAATTCCGGATGGTTCTCGCCAGTTCTCCCTGCAAGGCTCGCTGGTAATTGAGCCGCTGCACAAAATCGGTTTGCCCGAAGCTCGTCTCGTTGAAGATCTCAAAACCGACACCGCCGCCCCGGGGCAATCCCTCGCCGGCCAGGCTCAACCTGACCTCGTACACCTGCGTGGCCGGAACCAGGATGGCCGCGCCATCCTCGGACAATTTGTACGGGATGCGCTGCTCCTTGAGTTTCGCCACCACCTCGCCGGCATCCTCCTGATTCATCCCGGAGAAGAGAACCTTGTAGGAGGTTTCCTTGCCTGTGGTGGTCAGGGTCAACAACCCGCCAACCACCACGGCAATCACCACGAGGCCGAGGATTTTCTGGGTCATGCTCAGGCCCTTGGCAATGGAAGCAATCTGCTCAAGAATTTCTTTTGGGGTAGCCATGTTCTGTTCCTTTCCCTAAGAGTTTCGCTGGTACTAAATCTGCATCCTCATGATCTCACGGTACGCATCGATGACCTTCTGCTGCACCTTGGTCATCATCCGGAAGGAAATGCCCGATTTCTCCATGGCGATCATGGTTTCATGGATATTGGCGTGCTCGCCGGCGGCAAGCCCTTTCACCAGCAGGTCGGATTCCTGGCTCTGGCCGTTCACCTCGGCGATGGACCGGCTGAGGATTTCGGAAAAACCCGTATCCGCAGCCCCGGCAACTCCCGGGGCTTTCATCTGTGATGCTCCGGGCAGGGCGACCGGTTGCATGGCTATCTTATTCATCTATAATACCTCCAATTACTCATGGTTTACCCGAGAAAAACCACCCCCCTGGCGAGCCGGCGACTACCTGCCGATTTCCAGGGCCTTGAGCGCCATACTTTTGACAGCATCCAGAGCCGTCACGTTGGCCTCATAGGCCCGCTTGGCGCTCATCATGTCCACCATCTGCTCCGCCACGTTGACGTTCGGGAAGCGAACCACCCCGTTGGCGTCGGCGTCCGGATGGGTTGGGTCATACACCTCCTTGAACGGCGCCTTGTCCTCCGAGATCTGCACCACCTCAACCTTGCGGAGACGCTCGGTGGTTGAATTGAGCGCATCCTGAAAACTGACGCCCTCCACGGGCGTGGCCGCGAAAACCACGGATTTCGCCTTGTACGGACCGCCTTCCATGGTCCGGGTGGTGTTGGCATTGGCCAGATTCATGGCCGCGATGTTGAGCCGGGTTCTCTCCGCCTTGAGGGCGGAGCCACTGATCTGCATGGCGGTTAAGGTATCCATCTATTATTTTCCTCCCTCGTCAATGGCATAGCGCAAGCCATCGAATTTTTTGCCGATGATTTTGGCGATCGCCTGATACATCAACTGGTTTTCAGCCATCCTCACCATCTCCTGATCCAGGTCCACCGGCCTTTTCTCGCTGGCGAACTCCCTGGTTTTGCTGGCTTCCATGGCGTCAAGCTGCAGGTGTCCCTTATTGGTGCGCGCCAATTCCCCCTGGCCGCTCATCACGCTCTGCATGACCTTGGCAAAATTAAAATCCTGCCCCATATACCCCGGGGTTTCATAGTTTGCGACATTGGACTGGATAAGCCCTTGCCGCTCCTGGCGCAAGCTGAGCGCCTGCCGCATGGTTTCAATATTGCCGTCGAACAATGTATTTATGGGCATGGCTTCCTCCTTTTCTGGGCCAATCAACCTGCCATATTTCTTTGCAAAAACAATGCCAGCCTCAAGCGTTTGACCTCCGCAAGAGCAAAACATTGCCAAAAATAACCATTTTTACAAAAAGGAAGGAGGGGTCCGGCGGAAGGGCAAAAATCTGGGAAGCGCACAAATAAATTTGCAACATACTGAAATGAAAGGACAAAAAAGCGGATCCCCGTCAACAATGCTGGCCCTGCAGATCAACAGCAAGGGGGTTAATCGATTATGCCCTGGGAACGGTACTCATGCAATTTATTGCGCAGGGTGCGGACACTGATCCCGAGAATCTCGGCCGCATGTGTCCGATTATTGTCGTTTGCCTGCAAAGCCTGCAGGATCATTTGACGCTCTACCTCGCGCAAGGTCTGCGTTCCGATTTCCATGGCCGCGGAGGTATTGGCCAACGCCACCGCGAAATGGCCGGAAGGCGGGGAAGCTTCAACCGCCGGGGCATCGATTCGGGTGGGCGGCTCGACATCATCCCAGAAATCCCACAGCTCCAACTCAGAACCCTGGGAAAGAAGCATGGCCCGCTCGATCAGGTTCTCCATCTCCCGCACGTTTCCCGGCCAGTCATAGTCGGCGAGCCTGGCCCACACCGCGGCGGAAGGCTTCTTCTCCGGCTTGCCGTATTGCACCGCATATTTCCGGATGAAAAAATCGACCAGCAAACCGACATCCTCCCTCCGCTCGCGCAGGGGAGGCAGTTTGAGAGGGATCACGTTCAGGCGGTAGTAGAGATCCTGCCGGAAGGAGCCTTCCTTGACCGCCTGCTCCAGGTCTCGATTGGTGGTGGCCAGCACATGCACATCAATCTTGCAGGGAGCCCTGCCCCCCAGCCGGTCCACCTCTTCCTCCTGGAGAACCCGCAGGAGTTTGGCCTGGAGGTGCAAGGGGATCTCGCCGATCTCGTCCAGCAGCAAGGTGCCTGTGTCGGCCAGCTCGAATTTGCCTTTTTTGGTAACGATGGCCCCGGTGAAGGCCCCTTTCTCATGGCCGAACAGCTCGCTCTCCAAGAGTCCTTCCGGCAGGGCGGCACAGTTCAAGGCCACGAACGGCCCGTTTCGCCGGTCGCTTTCATTATGGATAAACCGGGCGAAGACCTCCTTGCCCGTGCCGGATTCACCGAGGATGAGCACCGTGGCCTTGCTGGAGGCCACGCTTTTAGCCCGGGCCATGAGCTGTAACAGCTTGGGGCTTTTCCCGATAATGGGTTTTTCAAGGGACGCCACCTCCCCTGTCTTGTGCCCCACCGGCTTGGTGCTTGGTTGCGGCAACTTGCTCCCAAGGGCGAAGACCCTGGCCACCGTCTCCTCGATGACCTCCACGGGAAAGGGCTTCAAAAGATAATCGAATGCCCCCTGCTTCATGGCCTCCACCGCCGTATCCACCGTGGCGAAACCCGTCATGATCACCACCGGCAGTTCGGGACGCAGCGCCTTTACCTGCCGCAAGAGCTCAAGCCCGTCCATGCCCGGCATCTTTATATCCGTAACCACCAAATCCGGCGGATGCTTGGCGATCATCTCCAGGGCCATCTGACCATTTTCCGCGACCGCGACATCGTGCCCATTGCGGCTCAGCGCCTCAAAAAGGGCAACCCGCATGTTCTGCTCATCATCCACAATCAGTATGGTATGCGTCTGTTCAGACATCGGCTCTGGTATCTTTATTTTCGGCTGATTTCTTGTACCGTCCCGGACTCCGCCGGCAACAGCACTCTGAAGGTTGCCCCCCGGCCCGGTTCGCTTTCCACCTCGATCAAGCCGTGATGCGCCTCGGCAATGGCATGGCTGATGGCCAGCCCCAAGCCGCGATTCCTGCCCTTGGTCGAGAAAAACGGATCAAAAATTTTCCGCAGGTTTTCCGGGGCAATCCCCTCCCCGCTATCCTGCACCCGGATCTCCACCAGACCGCCGTGCTCGCTGTCCGGCGGCAGCGTCCGCAGATTCAAGGAGATTGTCCCGCCCACCGGCATGCTTTCAATGGCATTCAGGCCGAGGTTGAGCAGAAGCTGCGCCAACAGGGCTTGATCCCCAAGGAGAAAGGCCTGTTTCGCCTCAATCCTGGCCTCCATGAGTATACCATGCTCTCCGGCCATTTCACGGAGAGTTTCCATGCTTTTTCCGAGCACCGCAACCATGTCCAGCTCGGTCATCCGCGGGAGCGGAAATCTGGAGAAGGTCATGAAATTATCCAGCAGATGATGCATGGTTCGCACCGCCCCAAGCATCCTGCCGGCAACCCTTTCGTTGTCGGGGTCTCCCGCCAGCTCCCGCTTGAGAATCGAGGCATACAGCTCAAGACTGCCCAAGGGGTTCTTCAATTCCTGCCCCATGGCTTCGGCCATCTCCTGCATGGCGGCAAACCGTTTGCTCCGGTCGTGATGCACCTCTATCAGCGCCGGAAAGGTCACATCCTCCAGGGAAAGAAAGAATCCGGCCACATGCAGAAACGGGCTTTGCAAATCGTTGCGGCTGATGAGAAGGCAGCGCTTTTCTTCCCCGCCTGGAGAAGCCGACACCTCGCAGAGCAGCCGCCCCCCGGACAGACTTAACGCCGCAAGCTCATGGGTCAGGCCGAATCTTTGGGCAAGGAGTCCCCAGCAGGTTCTGTTCTGGAGGGAGGCCCCGGCAAGGCCGAGAAGCTGGGACCCCTTCCGGTTTACCGCCAGCAGGTTTCCCTGCCGGTCAGCAAGCAGAATCCCGCCCGGCAGGCTTTCGATCATGGCAAAAAAGAATTCCCGCAAATGCTCCGGGGTGTCAAAGGTCGCCTGCGCCATCACATGCTCCGGCCTAAACGGTATTGCACCGTCTTCGCGTTCACCGGGCAACCCTTCTCGGTTTTTTCCCCAGATCGATTTCGATCTGGTTCAGGGTACTTTTCGCCTTTTTTCTCAACAGTTCGTCCGGACCGGCCTGCGCCTTCTGGAGATGCCCACGCCCCTTTTCCATTTCCCTGGCCTTGCGAAACAGATCCCCCAGTTGCAGATGAATCTGCTGGGCCGCCTTGGTTTCCTTGGGCATGTCTCCGTTAACGCCGGACAGGTAGGCGGCAATGGCCGCCTTGACCTTTTCTTGCCCGAGCAACCCGTCGCCGAACTCCCTGTACCAGCCTTGCAGGGATTCCGCCCCCAGCCATTGCCTCTTTCGGGCGCGCGCAAGAAAATCAATCCCCTCGGCATACTGGCCGAGGCTGGCCAGCATCCGCAGACGCGCCTCCGCATACACCTTTATTTTTGCCGGAACAGGCGCAGCCTCGGTTGCCTTGGTATAGTGCGCAAGGGCCTCCTTTTTCTTCCCCTGGAGCTCACTGAGCTTGCCGGCAAGGTAATCGAACTCCCCGAGATATTCCGTATCCTTATAGATGTTCTGCACATAGCAGAGCACCCTGTTGGCGGCGGCCAGGTTTTTCTGGAGCAGATAGACCTCGGTTCTGCGGCTATAGAGATCGGCCTTGTCCTCGTCGGACAGGGCCAAACCCTGGGCGCGGAAATAGACCACGGAGGCCTGATCAAGCAGGGACAACGACTCAAGGGCCTGCCCGACCAGATAGAGAAAGCGCCCGTTCTCCAAGGCGCGGACATGATGGTGTTCGGCAAGATACAACTGATAGAGCTTGTCGTATTCCTTCCGCGCCAGATATCCCTCCCCCAGATAGAGCAAAATTTTGCCGGAAAAATTTTCCTTTTTCCCGGCAGCTTGCCCCGGCTTGTCATGGTGCAGATAGCTCCGGCCGAGATCCGCCGCCGATCCGGCGTCTTCACGGGCCTGATAGCGGATAAACAGGGCGCGGCGGGCATCCTGGGTAATGGGCTCGTCCGGATACGCCTTGATCACGGCCAGAAACGGCTTGTCCCCCTCGGGGTCCTTGAGGTCGGAGGCCTGTTGCCCCTTGATCGTTCTCCGCTCGGGGCTGTCCATATATTCAGCCCGCCTAAATCGTGCCAGCACGGCGATTCGATCTTCCCGGGTTTCATCGTCGAGGATCCGCTCATAGAGTTTCAGGGCTGTAAGCCCATCCCCTCCCCGCAGATAACTCTCGCCCAACTCGAAAAAAATCTCCCCGCGGTCGGCAGGGTTCTCGGCCAGATTCAGATAATGGAACAGCGATTTCCGGGCGTCCTCCTCATTGCCCACCCGCAGATAGACGAAACCAAGCTTGCGCAGCAGTTCCGGATTCCGGTGATGATAGTCGGGATATTTTTCAAAAAGCGTGGCAAAGGTCTGCAAGGCCCCGACAGGATCCTTGTTGGCGGACATGAGCTCCCCCAACCCCATCAGGGCTTTGGCCTTGATCTCCTCCTGCCCGGATTCGGCGACCTGTTTATAGATATCCAAGGCTTCGGCCGCCCTACCCACGGCAAAAAGGGTATCCGCCTGCGCCAAACGCACCTGGTCCAGCAGGGGAGATTCTGGATAGCGCTTGAGGAAGAGCTTGAAGTAGATGAGCGCCTCGCGGTAAAACCGCATGCGGTAATGGGCGTAGCCGACCTCGAAATACGCTTGGGCCGCTCGTGTGGACTTTGGAAAATCGGCGCCGTACCTCCGGAAAACATCACGAACCCTGCTCCACTGGGGGGTGGCGCTTTTTTCCGTCATCTGTTTGAGATTTTGCGCCGCCAGCCAGAGCGCCTCCTCGGCCCGCTCCGCTTCACGGAATTTTTCGTAGTACCGCAGATACGCCGCAGCCGCCTTTTCCTGATCCCCCCCCTTTACCGCATCTTCAGCCTCCTGCCAGACCTGAGCCGGAGTCTCGACGGGCACTGCCTGCGCTGGCGGCGCCGGAGGCGGGGCAACCTCCTTGGCCCAAGCTGGTTGAGGCTGAATTCCTCCGCAGACAAGGGTGACGCAAAAAAGCATGGAGAGCGGCAGGACATGAAGAGCATGGGAGAACTGGATGTTTTTCATGATTTCTTTCACGGGAGTCGAGGGCAAGCGCTGTTGTCGCTCACCAGTCCTTGCGCCGGACAAAAAGGGACGCACCCTTTTCCTACGCCTCGGCAGAAGAGGAAACCAACTTGAATCGTTTCATCTTCTCAATAAGGGTAGTCCGGTTCACATTCAACAGCTTGGCAGCCCTGTTCTTGACCCAGTCGGTCTGCTCAAGGGCTTGCAGGATCAAGCGTTTCTCAAAATCAGACAACACCTCATTTAAGAAAAAACCCTGCTCGGGAAGCGCTTCGAGCCGCTCAACCGGGGCGGCCCCGGCCTCAAGCAACCGTTCCGGCAGATCAGCCACGGAAAGCACATCACCGCCGGCGAGGATCACCATGCGCTCCAGCATGTTTTCAAGCTCCCGGACATTGCCCGGCCATGCGTAGCGCGCAAGCCTGGCCATGACCTCGTCGGACATCCCCTTGATTTTTTTCTTCCGGAGCCGGTTGAACCTGGCCACGAAATGCTCGACCAGCAGGGGAATATCCTGGCGCCGCTCCCGCAGGGGGGGCGCTTCGATGGGGATTACATTGAGGCGGTAATAGAGATCTTCCCGGAAACGTCCGGCCTCGACCTCCTGCTCAAGATCCCTGTTGGTCGCGGCAACCACCCGGAAATCCGAGCTGATGGTTTTTGTGCCGCCGATGCGCTCAAATTCTTTTTCCTGGAGAACCCGCAGCAGTTTCACCTGGAGCATGGGACTCATCTCCGAGATCTCATCGAGAAAAACCGTGCCCCCGTTGGCCAGTTCAAAGCGCCCAAGCCGGGTCCGGATCGCGTGGGTAAACGCCCCTTTTTCATGGCCGAACAACTCGCTTTCCAGCAACTCTCCAGGGATGGCCCCGCAATTTACCGGGACAAAAGGACCGGTGCCGCGCACCCCCTCATAATGGAGGGCCTGGGCGATGAGTTCTTTGCCGGTGCCGGATTCGCCCCGCACCAAAACGGTGGTTTCCGCATCGCAGACTTTATTGATCAGGGAAAAGACATGCCGCATGGCGCTGCTGGTACCGATAATGGCGGCGCAGCCTTTCTGGATTTTTGCCTGGGACTGAGCGGCCGGAGGAAGCAGGCGGCTTACCCCGGCCTTATCAAGGGCTTCGTCAAGGCGACTTTCGCTCACCGGCGCTTCAAGATAATCGACAGCTCCTGCCTGCAAGGCGGCAACTGCGTCATTGACCGACGGCGTGCTTGCCGCCACGAGAATCGCCGCCTGGGAGGCCAGCTCCTGGAGTTCGGCAAGGAAAACACCATGGGGCTGAAGCGAAGAGACCGCCAAAAGAATCGCCTGGCACTGATTTGCCTCAAGCCAGCGCCGGGCTTCCGCCTCGGAGCGGAGAATGATCAGGGGCAGCGCTTTTCCCTGAAGAGCCTTGGCCAGCTCGGAAGAACGGCCGGAAGAGTCAAGAAGCAGGAGGAGCAGGGGATTGTGCGTCATACCACCTTCATGAATTTATCGTTTTCTTTTAATAAATTTCAGAGCTTATGTTCTTTTGTATACATTATTCAGAAAAAAAGTGTCAATTTTTTTTCACATGCTATATTTTATCAATAATTATTGAATTGTTATGTATTATTATGGCCTAGCCGTCATCCGGAGGGTCTCCCCCGTCGGATCAAAAAAGGTTTTTCACATGCCGAGAGACGCAAGCACTGACAAACCCCTGGTCGAACTGGTGAACGTCGCCAAGATCTACCCTCCCGACATTGTCGCCCTGGAAGACGTTTCCCTGCGGATTTACAAGGGAGAAATCTTTTTTCTCACCGGCATGAGCGGCGCGGGAAAAACAACCCTGATCAAGCTGATCTGCCGCCTTGAAACTCCCACCCGGGGCCTCATTGAGGTGGCCGGCCGCGACCTTTCCCGGATCAGCCCCGCAGGCATCCAGCGCATGCGTCAAAAAATCGGCATCGCCTATCAGGATTTCCGGCTGCTGGAGAAACAAACCGTTCTCCAGAACATTGCCATGGCCATGGAGGTGACGTACGCAAGCACCAAGGCGATCCACGCCAGGGTCGATGAGCTGCTGGCCCTGCTCAACCTCTCCGACAAACGGGACAAACTCACGGGCGAACTCTCCCGCGGAGAACAGCAACGAGTGGCCCTGGCCCGGGCCGCTGCCAACGGACCGAGCCTGCTGCTGGCCGACGAACCGACCGGCAACCTTGACCCAGCCGCGACGGAGCTGGTCATCAATCTCTTTCGCCACCTGAACGAAAAAAATGGCTCGACCATCGTTGTCGCCACCCATGACAAGTCGATCTACGCGGAAACCGAGCACCGGGTTATGGATCTCCGCAAGGGGCATCTGTCAGCCCACCCCAACCGTGCGCCGCGGCAAATCGAACTTTTTGAAGCGTAACCGCCGCGAGAATCCAGCCTTACGGACGAAACCGCTTTCCCTTCCAAGGAGCACCAGACGATGCATTTTCTGGCCTACATTGTGCGCCAAACAGGAAAAAACCTCCGGCAAACCTGGGGAACGCAGGTCATGACCCTGCTGACCGTGACCCTCTCCGTGCTGCTCTTTGCCTTTTTCTTTCTTATTTACACCAACATGCTCCGGGCCAGCGCCCGATTGGGCGACGATCTCCGCCTCATTGTCTATCTGGACCAGGAGATTCCCGAACAGAAACGGCCGGAAATCGAAAAAAAGATCCGCGATTTCGGCCCGGTGGAAAAAATTATTTTTGTCTCCCGCACCGAGGCATTTTCCCGGCTCAGCGCCCAACTCGATAAAGAAAAGGATGTTCTCAACGACCTTGGCCCCGATTTTCTGCCGCCTTCCATCGAGGTGTACCCCCTCAAGAACCTCCAAGACCTCACCAAAATCAGCCAGTTTTCCGACTTCCTCCTGACCTTGCCCCACGCGGCCAAAGTCCAGTCCGGCAGCGACTGGCTCCGTCGTTTCGGCGATTTCACCAACCTTCTTCAGGTCGTCGTCCTGTTAAGCGGGGTCCTGCTCATTATCAGCATGACCTTTATCATTTCATACACCCTTCGCCTCACCGTGGTATCCAGGCAGGGCGAGCTTGAGATCCTCAGGCTGCTTGGCGCCACCAGCGCCTATATCCGCCTGCCGCTCCTGCTCGAAGGCATGCTGCAGGGGTTTTTAGGCTCAAGCCTGGGGCTTGGAGCGCTGTACCTCCTCTATCAATGGATTGCCAGCCGTTTCAGCGGCCCGGGATTTCTCAACCTTTTCGACTTCGCTTTCTTCCCCCCGGAGCTCACCGCCGCGATCCTGCTGGCCAGCGTCGTTCTTTGCACGGGCGGCAGTCTTTTTTCAATCCGCAGATTTATCCGCATCTGACGCATGACTTCCATTTTTCGCCGCCCATACTTCTCCCTCTGCGTGCTGCTCCTTGCCATTTGCCTGGGCGGCCAGCGCCCATGTTTCGCCGCGGAACCGGCTCCGGTAAACGCCAAGATCCTTGAGGAACAAAAAAGGATCCAGCGCCTGAAGAAAGGCATCGAAGACCAAAAATCCCGGGTGCAGACCACCAATAAAAAAGAAAACTCCCTTCTCACCGAGCTTGAGCGCTTAAATGGCCACATCCAAAGCGAAGGCGACAAGTTGAGCCATCTCAAGAAAGATCTGAACAAACACGAGGAGCAGATCGCACAAAAACAGAGCGAAGCCGCCCAGGCCATAACCGCCAAGGAGCAGGCAAAGGTTCATATCAAAAAACGCCTCAATTCCTTTTACCGGATGGGTGAGATCGGCATGATGAATGTCCTCTTTTCCACCAGCAAACTGCCGGATCTTCTTGCCTTTCGCGAGTATTTCGATGCGTTGCTCAAGCGCGACCAGGAAGTCATCCGCCAATACCGGGAAAAAGTCGAGACCCTGGAAAAAACGCGGCTCGGCCTGCAGCAGGAAAAACAGGCTCTGCTTGAAACCATCACCAAGGTCAAGGGACAGGAAGAACAACTGGCCACCACCCGCAATGAGCGCATGCGGTTGCTGCAAAAGGTAAAAACCGAGAAAAAACTGTACCAACTGGCGCTGCAAGAACTCGAAGGCGCCGCGGACAGGCTGACCAACACCCTTGAGCTGCTCAAGGCCGAAGCAGCCAAAGAGGCCCGCCAGAAGGAAGTTCGCGCCAAGGAATCCGGCCAGAAAACCGTCCGGAAGCCAACCCCTTCGAACACCAAAGGCTTTGCCACCCAGAAAGGCCGTCTCCCCCCGCCGGTACCGGGCACGGTGACAACGCTGTTCGGCAAGAGCGTCCAGAAAAAATTCGGCATCACCACCTTTGCCAACGGCATCGACATCAAGACAGCGCCTGGCACCGAAATCACCGCCATCTACGACGGCAAGGTAATCTACGCCAAATTCCTGCGCGGCTACGGCAACCTGCTCATCATTGACCACGGCCAGCAATATCTCAGCCTTGTTTCCCGGGCGGCGAAATTCTTCAAGGAAGAGGGCGACACGGTTACCAAGGGTGAAGTGGTTGGGGTCATGAGCGACCAGGAAGGATTGCTTGGCGAGGGGCTGCATTTCGAGATCCGCCACGGGACCAAGCCGGAAAATCCCCTGCAGTGGATAAACAACGGCAAACTGACCATCAAGGCAACCTCCAAAACACCACGGTGATATTCGCCTAACAATCAAGATAAATCATTGTTTTCCGGCATAAAACCTGCTAACATACAAGTTCGTGTCACCATCGCACATAACAATCAAACACCACTTTGGAATTTTCCGGTTAAGGACCACCCATGAAAAGCTCGACAAAACGGTCAGTTATCAAAAACATTGCGGTCTCCCTCTGTGTCCTGGCCGGTTCTCTGCTGGCCTGGAATTACTCAACAGTCACCGCCACAACCCAGGACACTTACGAAAGCCTTGAGGCCTTTTCCAAGATACTCAGCCTGGTTCAAGAAAATTATGTCGAGGAAGTGGACAGCCAGAAAGCCATTGAAGGGGCGATCAAGGGCATGCTCACCACCCTGGATCCCCATTCTTCGTATATGAAGCCCGAAGACTTTAAAGAATTGCAGGTCGAAACCCAAGGCAGCTTCACCGGCATCGGCATTGAAATAACGATGAAGGACAACATCCTCACGGTTGTCTCTCCCATCGAAGGAACCCCGGCCTTTGCCAAAGGGCTCAAGGCGGGAGACAAGATCGTCAAGATCGGCGAGGAACCGACCCAGGACATGAGTCTCATGGAGGCGGTAAAGCGGCTGCGCGGCCCCAAAGGCTCGGAAGTGACCATCTCCATTCATCGCAAGGGCTGGCCCGACCTCAAGGAAATCACGCTAATCCGCGACATCATTCCCATCCACAGCGTAAAATCGAAACTGCTGGAGCCGGGATACCCTTACATCCGCATCATCAACTTCCAGGCGCAGACCACGACTGATTTCAAAAAGGCGCTCTCCGACCTGGAAAAGCAAGGAAAGATAAAAGGGCTTATCGTGGATCTTCGCAATAACCCGGGCGGCCTTCTTGACCAGTCCGTGAAGATTGCCGACATCTTCATCGACGAGGGCGTGATTGTTTCCACCAAGGGAAGGATCAAGGAGCAAAACTCCATGTTCTACGCCCGCGACAACAACGCCAAGTATAAATTTCCCGTGGTGGTGCTGGTGAACGAAGGCAGCGCCAGCGCCTCGGAGATCGTGGCCGGCGCCTTGCAGGATCACAAAAAAGCGGTAATCATCGGCGCCCAGACCTTTGGCAAGGGCTCGGTACAGACCATCATCCCCATGGACAGCGGGGCAGGTCTTCGATTGACCACGGCCAGATACTATACCCCCAGCGGCCGCTCCATTCAGGCAACGGGTATTACTCCGGATATCATTGTCCCTTCTCCCGCATCGCTTACCGTCGAACAGGATGAAAAAGATGATGAGCAGGAGAAAAAACCGAAATACCTGCGGGAAAAAGATCTGAAGCATCACATCGGCAATGGCCTGAATGACGATGTCACCCAGAAAGAGGAGAAGCCCAAACCCGAGGAAAAGCCGAAAACCAAGGTGAAAACCCCGGTAAGCAAGGAAAAGCAAGAGGCTGAGGACATAAGCAAGGATCAGCAGTTAAGCACCGCGCTCACGCTGCTCAAAGGCTTGAACGTTTTCGGCAAGAAGTAAAGACGAAGAAACCAGATGACTCAGCCTTGATGGCTGACCATTGACCATAAAAAAAGGAGAGGCTCAGCCCTCTCCTTTTTTTATTAGCGACGCAGCCGCCTTGCCTGCGGAAATGGTCCGGTCATTTTCCACAACGGCTTGCCGCGGCAACCAACGCATAGTAATCACGCCCCTCCAGGTCGTTGATCACCACGGCCGGGAATTTTTCCACCTCGAACCGGAACAGGGCTTCCGGCCCCGCATCAGCAAAGGCAACCAGTTCGGCTTTTTTGATACATTTGGACAAAAACGCCCCGGCCCCGCCAATGGCAGCAAGATAGACCGCGCCATGCTCAAGCATGGCCTGACGCACCTCGGCACAACGGGCGCCCTTGCCCATGGTCGCAGCTAACCCCAAAGCGAGCAGGCGCGGAGTGTAGCTGTCCATCCGATAGCTGGTGGTGGGCCCGGCCGCGCCGATTACCCGCCCCGGCCGGGCCGGACTCGGACCAACATAGTAAAGAAGCTGACCGGCAAGATCCACCGGCAAATCCTTTCCCTCATCCAGCAGGGCGCAGAGCCGGCGATGGGTCTGATCCCGGCCGGTGTACAGCGTCCCGCTCAGGCTTACCAATTGGCCGGCCTTAAGCGAGGCCAGGACCTCGGGGGTAAAGGGCAGAGCGACCTCGAGGAGATTCTCAAAAAAAGCAGATTCCGTTTTCACAAGACAATTTCCTTATGCCGATGGGCATGGCACTGGATATTGATTCCCACCGGCAGACTGGCGATATGGCAGGGAAAAACCTCCATATGCACGGCCAGGGCCGTGGTGATCCCGCCAAAACCGTGAACCCCCTGGCCCTGATCATTGATCTCCCGCAACAGCCGCTCTTCAAGCACAGCCACATCCTCGCGCCCACTTTTTTCGCCAACCGGCCGCAGCAGGGCCTTTTTTGCCAGCAGGGCCGCCTTTTCAAAAGAACCGCCCAAACCAACCCCGACAATCATCGGCGGACAGGGGTTCGAGCCCGCAGCCAACACCCGGTCGATCACATGGCGAACCACCCCTTCCGTTCCGGCGGCAGGCGGCAGCATAACCAGACTGCTCATGTTCTCGCTGCCGCACCCCTTGGGCAGAAAACGGATGGTAATCCGGTCGCCCGGAGCCAATTCGATATGGACCACGGCCGGGGTATTGGTCCCGGTATTCTTGCGGGTCAGGGGGTCGCACACCGATTTGCGCAGATACCCCTCTTCATAACCAAGCCGTACCCCCTCCTGCAACGCCTCCTGCAGGTCGCCGCGAATGTGGACTTCCTGGCCGAGCTCAAGGAAAAGGATGCCGGTGCCGGTGTCCTGGCACACCGGAATCCGATCCCGGCTGGCGATATTTGCGTTGGCGACGAGAACCTCCAGGATATTCCCGGCAAGTTCCCCGGTTTCCCGGTCCCGCGCGGCAAGCAGGGCCTCCAGAATATCAGGCTCCAGGTCATGGGCTGCGGCAATGGCCAGGTCGCGGACGGCCTGGCGGATCTCGCTGCTGTTAATCTCGCGCATGGTTCAGAAAACACTCAACGTTGGGGATGGCTAAGCAAAAATCGTCAGATGCTGGTACACGAGCCTGCGACGCCATCAGGGATTGAGCCTGCGGTTGCGCAGGGCCAAGCTTTGTTGCTTGAAAGTATGCTGGATGATCTTTTCCCGGTCTTCATCAAGCAGGAAAACAAACTCCAGGGCGACCCGAAATTTGCAGCCGGACTCTTCTTCCTCCGGGGCCGGATCACAGGCAATGACCTTGCCGAAGGAATACACATAGATGTAGGCCGGAAGCAGAACGACATGGATCTCCACGATCTCGTCCAACCGTAAAGGAGAATCCGTGTAAAAAGCAATGCCGTTGGCGCTGATATTGGCCTTGCGCATGACCAGGGCATCCAGGGGGCTCTCTCCCCCTTTTACCTGCTTCAGCATCATGTTCATCTTGTTGTCCAGATGCTGCAAAAAATCAGCCAGATCCGCATCCCGCTCCCGCAGTTTGGCCAAAGCGCTCTGGGCGCCGATGAACATCTGGATATCGGTAAGGCCTTCCTGATTGTAAGGCGAGATTCCCTGCTGAAAATCCCTGGAAACAGCCTGTATTTTTTCCGCGGAAACCGGATGAACCGCCAACATCACCCTGTCCGTGACCCGAACCGATTGCCTACGATTTAAAGAATCCGTCATATTCGCACCCCACCCCGTCAAATAGTAACTCTAAAAACAGGCCGAAAATATCGGCAAAAAACCAGGTCATCCCTGGCCCTGGTTGAGCAAATCCGCCACCTCACCCTGCATGACAAAGCTGTGTTCCGCGTCCGGATACGCGCCAGACTTGACCTCGTCCCGGAACGCGACGATACCCCCCGCGATCTGGGGGGCCAGATCCGCGTACCGCTTCACGAAACTGGGCACGAATTTCTCGAACATGCCCAAGAGATCGTGGCTCACCAGCACCTGGCCGTCGCACTGCGGTCCGGCGCCGATGCCGATGGTGGGGATACCGATGCTTGCGGTGATGGCCCCGGCCAGCTTGTCGGGGATACACTCCAGCACCAGGGCAAAGGCCCCGGCCTCGGCCAGCCCCTTGGCCTCGGCCAACAAACGTCGGGCCGATTCTCCGTCCTTACCCTGCACCTTGTAGCCGCCCAGTGCTCCGGCGGTCTGCGGGGTAAGGCCGATATGACCCATCACCGGGATTCCGGCTCGGACCATGGCGGCCACGGTCTCGCAGATCTCCAGGCCGCCCTCGACTTTTACCGCATCGCAACCCGCTTCCTTAAGGAACCGGCCACCGTTGGCAATGGCCGAACCGGCATCGACTTGGTAGGAGAGAAAAGGCATGTCGCTCACCAGCAGAGCCCGTTCCACCCCGTGCTTTACCGCCCGGGAATGATGCAGCATCTCCTCCATGGTCACCGGCACCGTGGACTCGTAGCCAAGGACCACCATGCCCAGGGAATCACCGACCAGGACGATCTCGACCCCGTTGCGGTCCAAAAAACGGCCAAATCCGGCATCATAGGCCGTCAGCATGACAATTTTATCAGCCGCGCTCTTCATGTCGATGATGTCGCGGACTGTTATCTTTTTTCCGATCATACGTTCCCCTCCTTTGTTTCCCGTCCCTGCCCCTAAAAAGGCAGCGTGGCGGCTTCGCCGTTGCACGGGTCCGCATCCTGCCTGCGGGTAAAAGGCCTACCGAAATGGGCATACGCCGCCTGGGTCGCCATCCTGCCCCTGGGGGTGCGCATCAAAAGGCCCATTTGGATGAGAAAGGGCTCGTAGACATCCTCCAGGGTGGTCTTCTCCTCGCAGGCCATGGTGGCCAAGGTTTCCAAGCCGATGGGACCGCCCTGGAACTTGTCGATGATGGTGAGCAAAATCCGCCGGTCCATCTCGTCGAGCCCTTCCTGGTCCACGCCCAGCATGTTCAGGGCCTCGTCCGCCACCTTGGCCGTGATGCTGCCCTGACCCTTGACCTCGGCGAAATCCCGCAGCCGCTTGAGCAGCCGGTTGGCTATCCTCGGGGTGCCCCGGGAACGGCGGCCTATCTCCAGGGCGCCGCCCTCGTCCATGGGCACGCCCAGCAGGGAGGCTGACCGTTTGACAATGGTCACCAGCTCGTCGGGTGCATAAAAATCAAGGCGCAGCACCATACCGAACCGATCCCGCAACGGCGGAGTCAGCAGGCCGGTGCGGGTTGTCGCCCCCACCAGGGTGAAGCGCGGCAGGTCCATCTTGACGCTGCGTGCGCCAGGGCCCTGGCCGATGACCAGATCCAACTGATAATCCTCCATGGCCGGGTAAAGAATCTCCTCCACCACATGGTTGAGGCGGTGGATCTCGTCGATGAAGAGCACATCGCCTTCCTGGAGGCTGGTGAGGATGGCGGCCAGATCGCCGGGCCGCTCGATCACCGGACCGGAGGTAACCCGGATGTTGGCGCCCATCTCGTTGGCGATGACGTAGGCGAGGGTGGTCTTACCCAGACCTGGGAAGCCATGGAAAAGCACATGGTCCAGGGCCTCGCCCCTGGCCTGCGCGGCCTTGATCGCAATGGAGAGATTGCTCTTCAGTTGCTCCTGACCGATGTACTGGTCAAGCAGTTTGGGCCGCAGCGCATGATCAACCGGCTCGATCTGCTCGGCCACCGGGGAAACCAATCGTTCTTCGTGATTCACACCAGGGCCCTCAAGGTTTGCCGGAGCAATTCTTCAAGCCGCAGGGCAGCAAAGCCCTCTGCCCCGGCCTGCTGCCGCACCAAAGCCAGCGCCTCCCTGGCCCGGGCTGCGGGGTAGCCGAGATTGAGCAGGGCGGAAATCGCGTCGTGCACCCGCTCGTCCTCTCCCGGCAGGGTAAGGGCGGGAGAAGAGGCGGACAATGCCTCGGGCACGAACTGCACCTTGTCTTTCAATTCCAGACAGAGCCGCTCCGCGGTTTTCTTGCCCACCCCGGGCAGCCGGGTGAGGCGGGCAAGATCGTCGTGCAGAATGGCGCGAGCCAAATCCGCCGGCGAGATCCCGGCAAGAATATGCATGGCCAGCTTGGGCCCAATCCCGGAAACAGTGTTCAGCAACTGGAACATCTCCTTTTCCATGGGCTCGAGAAAGCCAAAGAGGTTGAAGGCGTCCTCACGCACCACCGTCTGGATGTGGAGAAAAACCTCCTCCCCCACCCCCGGCAACCGTGCCTGCCCGCTCTGGGGAAAGAAAACCTCGTACCCCACCCCGCCCACGTCGACGATGAGGGATTCGGGTAGTTTTTTAAACAGCATTCCTCGCAGGCAGGCAATCATGATAGACTCGCAAAAAGGGAAAGATCCCACATGTCAGTGACACTAAATCAAATGGCTACAAATTTACAACCGTTGAAATCGCGGCAGTATGCGATTTCAACAATCATTACGGGATCTATTATGGAAGAATTTTAGCAAGAAGAGAAGCAAAAAGCCTGTTGGCTACATAACCGGCCAGCAAAACGGACCGATTCGCTTAATCAATTTTCGTAGGTAAGCGTTCACCAGTGCCACAGATGCGCGAAAGAGGTCTGCGAAGTGTGCTATTGCACATGAGCAGGCCGATGACAAAGCAGATGTGGTGCTGGTGGACGCTTACCTGTGATTGGCCCGGCAGATGGCCACGGCCAGGGCGTCGGCCGCGTCCTGGCTGGGCGAGGCGACAAGCTTGAGCAGAACCCGGACCATGTGCTGCACCTGCTCTTTCGGGGCCTGGCCATATCCGGCCACCGCTTGTTTCACCACGGTGGGGCTGTACTCCTCCAGGAGCAACCCATGCTGCCTGGCGGCCAGGATCAACACCCCCCTGGCATGACCGAGCTTTAAGGCCGAGCGGGGATTGATGGCGGTGAAGATATCCTCTATCCCTGCCAGTTGCGGTTTGTAAGCAGCAATAACCTCGCGGATGCCGTCGTAGATCTCTTCAAGCCGCTCGGGAAACGGCTTTTTTTCCGAGGTCCGGATCACTCCGCAGGTGACAAAGGTCAAGGCGTGGCCCTGGCAATCGATCACCCCGTAGCCGGTGGCGCGCGAACCGGGATCGATCCCGAGGATGCGGACGGCTTGAGCCCCTGCCTTGGCTTTGCCCGAAGTCATATCCTAGGAAATCTTTTCCATCAACTCATCGGGGATATCGAAATTGGCATGCACCTTCTGCACGTCGTCGAAATCCTCCAGGTTGTCGATGAGCTTCATCAATGAAATGGCAGTCTTCTCCTCGGCAACCTCAACGGTGTTCTTGGGAACCATGGAGATGGAGGCCTCGACAAAAGCGACTCCCGCCTTTTCCAGAGCCTCCCGCACCGTGTTGAAATCCTCGGGCGCGGTCAGCACCTCGAAGATATCGCCATCCTCGATCACATCCTCTGCCCCGGCCTCCAAGGCCAGTTCCAGCAGCTTTTCCTCGTCCATCGCTCCCTTTTCCACGACGATGGAGCCTTTCTTGTCAAACATATAGGAAACGCAGCCGGTCTCGCCCATGTTGCCGCCGGACTTGCCGAAGAAGAAGCGCACCTCGCCAACGGTCCGGTTCCGGTTGTCGGTGAGGCAGTCAACAAGCACCGCCACCCCGCCGGGACCGTAGCCTTCGTAGGTGATCTCCTCGTAGTTCGCTCCTTCGAGCCCGCCGATACCCTTCTTGATGGCCCGGTCGATATTATCCTTGGGCATGTTCACGGCCCGGGCCGAGATAATGCCAGCGCGCAACCGGGGATTGGCCTCGGGATCGCCGCCGCCCATGCGGGCAGCCACGGCAATTTCCTTGGCAAGCTTGGTGAACATCTTGCCGCGCTTGGCGTCCTGCGCGCCTTTGCGATGTTTGGTATTAGCCCATTTTGAATGTCCGGACATAATTTTTCTCCTGAAAATTAAAAATTAAAAGTGAAAAATGAAAAGTGGGATGTGACCCTGGTCAGCAGAGAACACCATGGATGTCCCTTCCAGACTCCATAAACTGCTCACTCTGCATTTTTCATTCTTCATTCTGCATTTTCTTAAATCCCATCCCCAGCACAAAAACCTCACGGCTTTCCGGACGGGAGCTTTTCGGCTTCACGATCTTGGTCAAATTGAAATGGGGGCGAACCTCGTCCACAAAGGCTTTGAAATCCTCGCCCTCAAACACCTTGCAATAAAAATTGCCGCCCACACGCAACATCTCCTGGGCAATTTCCAGCACCCGCCGGGAAAGATCCAGCGAATGCTGCTGATCCGCCCATTTGTTGCCGGTGGTGCGCGGGGCCATGTCGCTTAGGATCACCGCGAACTCCGGACAGATATCGCGCACCTTATCCAGCACCTCGACGGAAGTGATGTCGCCGTGCAGAAAGGTGAACTTACCGCTGTGGCCCTTGGTGTTGATCTGCCCGAAGTTAAGGTCAACCCCAACCACCAGCCCCTGCGGGCCGACAGCCTGGGCCGCGTACATGGACCAACTGCCGGGTTGACAGCCCAAGTCGAGCACCGAGTCGCCCTTTTTCAGCAGCCCGTGCTTGAGTTGGGCCTCTTCCAGCTTATACACCGAGCGGGCGGGATAGCCTTCCTTCTTGGCCTTTTTGAAGTAATGATCCTGAACTTCTTTCACAGGCCCGTCACCTTGGTTGGGATCTACACCATTGCAGTGGTGCGCCGCAAAAAACATCGTTGAAAAGCGGTTATATTTAGCCTGTTTGTCGCTTCTTGACAAGCATAATCCCCAGACGGTCGAGGATGACCGTTTGCGGAATTGGCAAGGGAAGATGCGCTGCGCAGCAGGTGTTGCAGCAATACGGTCCCCCTTCTTTCCCTTGGGTTGACGATCAGCCTGGGAATATGGGATACTCCTTTAGAATGTTTGGGTGCATAAATGCCCTGGCCGATTGTAACCCGAATTACCCGCCCAGCCAAATACCCCTGTACGAAAAGGCAAAAATGACACATTACAACAGAATGCGTTTGCCCTCCCTGCTGCTCGTCGCCCTTCTCCTTTGCCTCCTGCCATTTCCAGCGTCACTTGCCATGGCAGAGGAAAAAAACCTCCTGGATATCTGGAGCGAGATCACTCCCCCGCCGGTGGTGGCGGTACAACCGGTGCACCTCGACCCCACAAGCAGCGCCCTGCTGATTCTCGACATCGAAGAATGGACCTGCAATGCCGAACGCCGGCCCCGCTGCCCGGATTCGGTCCCACGGATCAAGGATTTTCTCGAACGGGCAAAGGCCAAGGGCGCAGGAGTGGTCTACAGCCTTACCTCCAAGGGCAGCCCGCAGACCATCCTTCCCGGCGTGCAGCCGGTGGGGGATGCGCCCATCGTCCAGTCCGGGGTGGACAAATTTTATAATACAAAGCTGGAAAAGATTCTGCACGACCGGGCGATCAAAACCGTGGTCATCGTCGGCACCGCGGCGGAAGGCGCGGTGCTGCATACCGCCACCGGCGCAGCCCTGCGCGGCCTGCAAGTGGTGGTGGCGCTCGACGGCATGACCTCCGCCACCCTCTATGCCGAGCAGTACACGGCCTGGCACCTGCTCAATGCCCCAGGCACCAAGGGCAAGGTCACGCTCACCCTGTTCAAGTTGATCGACTTCCAAAGATAAAAAATGACAACTCCCACAAAACATGTCGTCATTGTCGGCGGCGGCTTTGCCGGCCTCAATGCCGCAAAGGTGCTCGGCAACCAGGCAAGTGTCCGGGTCACGCTGGTGGACCGCCACAACCATCACCTCTTCCAGCCCCTGCTCTACCAAGTGGCAATGGCTGCCCTGAGTCCGGCGGAGATTGCGGCGCCGATCCGGCACATCCTCGCCAAATACCGCAATATCACGGTGCTGCAAGACGAGGTTACAGCCATCGATCTGGTCGCTCGCCAGATGGTCGCCAAGGAGTGCACACTGCCCTATGACTACCTGCTCCTCGCCTGCGGCGCCCGCCACTCCTATTTCGGCCATGAAGAGTGGGAAGAGTTTGCCCCGGGGCTCAAAACCATCGAGCAGGCCACCGAGATTCGACGGCGGGTGCTCACCGCTTTCGAGGCGGCTGAGCGCACGGCAAATCCGACCGAACAACGTCGGCACCTCACCTTCGTCATCGTCGGCGGCGGCCCCACCGGCGTGGAACTGGCCGGCGCCATCGGCGAGATGAGTCGCTACACCCTGGCGCAGGACTTCCGCAACATCAACCCCAAGCTGGCTCGCATCATCCTCATCGAGGCCGGGCCGCGCATCCTGCCCTCCTTCGGCGATGCCCTGGCAGGCGAAGCGACGCGCGACCTGGAGCAGCTCGGCGTGCAGGTCTGGACCTCCAGCCCGGTTACCGGCATGGACCGCGACGGAGTTCAGGTCGGGCGGGAGCGAGTGGAAACATCCACCATTCTCTGGGCCGCCGGCGTCACGGCTGCGAGCCTCGGCCGGCAACTTGGGGTGGCAACCGATCGGCTGGGCCGCATCGTGGTGGAACCAGACCTCAGCCTTCCGAATCATCCCGAGATCTTTGCGGCAGGCGACCAGGCCTGCTTCAGCCACGGCCGTTCCACTCCGCTGCCGGGACTTGCTCCGGTGGCGCTCCAACAGGGTCGCGCCATTGCCGAAAACATTCTCCGCGAAATCGCAGGGCTTACGCGGCAGCCGTTCCAATATCACGACAAGGGCCAACTCGCCACCATCGGCCGCAGCAAAGCGATCGTTGAGATCGGCCGCCTCCGTTTCGGCGGTTTTTTTGCCTGGGCCACCTGGCTTGTTGTCCACATCTACTATCTGATCGGTTTTGAAAACCGTCTTTCCGTAACCATGCGTTGGGCCTGGTCATTTTTCAACTTCCGGCGCGGGGCTCGGCTTATCGTCAACAAGGAATGGCGCTTTTATCCCCCGGCCAACGGCAAAAAACGGCCAGATCCATGAAAAATGTGGCCAGGGCCTGACGTTATTATGAGCAACTTTTGAAAAACATCGTACAGTTAAAAAAATCACCTGCCGGATTGGCTCAAATTGCCATCGGCACGGCTTCCCCTGAAATATTTGAAGAGGTCTCACCCCATGCATGCACGCAAGAAAATGACATTTCGCCTCGGTCTGGCGCTCGCCGCTTCCCTGCTCCTGTGGAACCTCCCGCAGGCCTCCGCTTTTTCGGCCAACGGCGACGGGGCGGGAATGGGGGGGAGTAGCAGCCCGACGGCGCAAAAGGTCTCGGGCAAGGTGGTTGAAACCATGAACAGCGGCGGGTATACCTATGCCCTGGTGGACAAGAACGGCGTCACAACCTGGGTGGCCCTGCCCCAGAGCGCGATCTCGGTGGGCAGTGATATCGCTTGCCAACCGGGCATGGCGATGAGCAATTTCAAAAGCGCCTCGCTGAATCGGTCATTCGACAGCATTGTTTTTTCGCCGGGGCTTGCATCCGCCGGAGCCGCCGTTGGTGCGAAACCCGCCGTTGTTGCCGCTCCGGTTGCGGCAATCACGGTGAGCAAGGCCGGGGGGGCCAATGCGCAAACCATTGGCGAGATTTTTGAAAAAAAAGATTCCCTGGAGAATAAGCCGGTGGTGGTGCAAGCCAAGGTGGTCAAGGTCAACCGCGGCATCCTGGGCAAGAACTGGCTGCATCTGCAAGACGGCACCGGCAACCAGGCGGCCGGAACCAACGACCTGGTAGTCACCACCGATTCGCTGCCTGAAGTCGGGGAGGTGGTCACCATCACAGGAAATCTTTCCCGCAACCGTGACTTCGGCGCGGGATACCGCTACGGCGTCATCATCGAGAATGCCGAGGTAACCGGCCGCAAATGAGGCCTGTTCAGGCTGCCGGGAGAAATCGCGCGGACCACGGGTGTTGCCGGTTTTCTCCGGCAGCACCTTGTCCACGTCAAACCGGGATGAAAAACATACTCCGAGTCCTGCACGCGGATCTTCTCAAACGTCCCCTGTCGTTCCCTTCTGCGCCTTCCCTCTGATCAGGAACAGCTTGTATTCTTCTCTCCGGCAGTAAACCGCAGGCCGCGAAATCAGGGTCCGAGGGGGAGAGGAATCAATCCGCGTTGAGATTTTTCACATAGCGCTCGTAGCTGGAGAGATAAAATTCCGCCAAGGTCTGGAAGGCGGTAATGATCAAAGGGCCGTAGATGATGCCGAGAAGGCCGAAGGCGCTCAATCCTCCGATCATGCCGAGAAAAGCCAGCAGAATGTGCATCCTGACCCGATCGCCCACCATCTTCGCCTTCATGAAGTACTCAATGATGATCGTGATAACCCCATACAGAGCCGTGAGGATAATTGCGCCGGCCATATTGCCCTTAAAAGCGAGGACCAGGGCGGCGGGCACCAGCACCAGGCCGATGCCGACGATGGGCAGAAAAGCCAGCACCGCCATGATCAGCCCCCAGAGCACCGGCGGCCCCAAGGAAAACACGGCAAAGATGATGCCGCCCAGCACCCCCTGGATTATCGAGCAGATCCCGTTGCCGATCAGCACCGCGCCAGTGATTTCGTCGAACTTGGCGAACAGGCGCCGGCCCTGATCCTCGGGCAGGGGAGAGAGCCGCAGAATATAGCTGAGCAACCGGTCCTGCTCGATCAACAGGAAGAAGATGGTGAGAAGCATCAGCGAGAAGTTGAAAAGAAACATCATGATATTGCCGGCCCAGTTGCCCGCATGGCTGTAAAAGAAAAGCCCGACCGACCGGACCAGGTCGGCGAACGCCCGGGTGACGTCTTCCGCTTCCAGGGGAAAACCCAGGATGGCGGCGATCTCCTGCAGGCCAAAAAACAGCGAGCTTTCTTGGAAGGCGCGGAGCTTGAGGGCGAGATTGACACCCGACCCCCGGCCCCATTCATACAGATGCTGGGCCTCCTGGACCAACGCGGTGGTAAAAAAGACCAGAGGAATGAAAACCAGCAGCATCACCAGGACGCAGGTCAAAAACGAGGCGAAAAAATCCGAGAGTTTGCGGTTGAGCAGTTTGTAGGTCGGCAGAAAAACGCTGGTCAGCAGATAGGAGAGGATCAGGATCGACAAAAAAGGCCGGAACAGCCACCCGACCAAGAGGATCGAGGCGAGGAAGAGAATCAGAAAATACCGCAGCACCATCGGCGATGGCGAGTTTTCTTGCATGGGGTTATCCTGTTATGTGATAAGCCGTCACCGGGGTGGTCGCCGGGCTGACCCGGTCCGGGAACGGATGATGGCCGCCCATTTACTCTACCTAATGATGCCGTGATCTGCCAAGTGAAATACGCTGCTTCAATCAGGGAAAAATTGCCTTGCCCGTTGGGAATGTTTATAATCAACATCTCCTGACTCCGCTTGTTCAAATCAATCTGGGGGATGAAAAATAGCATGCTCCGTTTCCTGCTTCTGTATCTTTCCATTTATCCTCTCGTCCACTACTATGCCTTGCGCAAGATCGGCTTGGCCTTTCAGCCCGGCAAAAAGACCACGCGCGGCATAGCCCTGTTCATGGCGGTCATGATCGCGGCGCCGATTATGGTCCGGGTGGCCGAACGGGCGGGGATTGAAACAGGAGCCCGTTTCTGGGCCTATGCCAGCTTCAGTTGGATGGGATTGCTTTTTCTCTTCCTGACCCTTTCCGCAGCGATTGATGCAGCCCGCTTTGCCGTGCAGGCAACGGAAAAAATCCTGAAACAAAAGCTTTTCCACTCAACTCTGTCGCCGCGCCGGATCTTTGCCATACAGGCGATGCTGGTGGTTGCGATTTACGGCTACGGGATTTTCGAGGCAAAGGACATCCGCCTGCAACGGATCGAAATCGCCAGTCCCAAGATTGCTCAGATCCCAGGCAAGATACGCATTGCCCAGATTTCGGATGTGCATCTTGGCCTTATCGTGCGGGAGGACAGGCTCAGCCGGATTCTCGCCCGAATACAGGAAGCGCAGCCCGATATTCTGGTTTCGACAGGCGACCTGCTTGACGGCCAGCTCAACCACCCCGGCGCGGAGGCTGCATTGCTGGCGGCAATCAGGCCGCCCTTGGGCAAATTTGCCATTACCGGCAACCATGAATTTTACGCCGGGTTGCAGGATGCCCTGGACTTTACCGAAAAATCGGGCTTCACCCTGCTGCGCGACCAGGCAGTAGTGGCCGGAGGCATCACGTTCGTCGGGGTGGACGATCCGACCGTCACACTCTTTGACAAAAAACCGGCCAAGCCGGAAGGCGATCTTCTTTCCGCCCAACCCAGAGAAAATTTCACCATCCTGCTCAAACACCGCCCGGATCTTAACCCGGCAAGCCTGGGTCTTTTCGATCTCCAGCTTTCCGGCCACACCCACAAGGGCCAGATTTTTCCCTTCAACCTGCTCACCTGGTTCCTGTATCCCCACAAAGCCGGCCGACTCACGCGCCTTGCCAGCGGCTTTCTCTACCCGAGTCCCGGCACCGGCACCTGGGGGCCGCCCATCCGCTTCCTGGCTCCGCCGGAGGTGACCATCATCGACCTGGTGCCTGTAAAATAAGCGCCCAGGTTCTTCGCGCTTGCCCGGAGACTTCTCAGTCAAGCACATACTGATTCTTCCAGGTGGACATTGTCCTGAACCCAATCGATTGAGCGCACAAAATTTTTCACATATGCAACCCGCAAAGCAGTATCCTCGTCGATTTCCCCCTCCAGCGTAAAATTTTGCAAAAACGGCTCCAGCCGACGGGCTGCAAGCTTCGCCGAGGCAAGGATCTCCAGCTTTACGAACTCACAATGCGCCACTGTCCGGATATCAACCGAATTGCATATTTCGTGGTTGGCGCCGAGACAGGAATGACAAAGACGCCGCACTCCACACTGGATGCATTTTGACGGACCCTTGATCTGCTTGTCAAATTCAATGTGTTGCGTTGGCGCGGAAGAGCCGAGAGGGCTGAAACGGTGGCAAGGATATTCTTTGCCGTCAGGCATTATTGCGGTCATGTACTTCCCTGCGCCGCAATATTTTTCTTCCAGGCCATACTCCTGTTCCGCGCAGAGTGTTTCAATCCGGTGCCCGACCAATTTTGGCGCCGGCAACTCAGGATGGGCAACATAAAACGCCACAAGTTTGTCCAACTCGCGGGCATAAACCCGAAGCAATTGGGACTTTTCTTCGGGCGTACCCCATATGTTTTCAAAAACGACATTCGCTTCCGGCTTTAAGCCAAGCTCATGGATATGCACAATGGAATCCGCCAGTCGAGGGATGGTAAACGGCGAAATTGTCATTTTAACCGTTTGATCATATCTTCTAAAAAAATCGACATGCCGTATTACCCTGTCATAGGAGTTGGAACGGTTATGGTCATGAACCTCTTTGGTCCCATCCAGGCTCAGACTCAACTGGAAACAGGGATGCGTCAAAAACCACTCCTTCATGGCTTCGGTCAAAACAGTGCCATTGGTCCCCAGAGACATCCTGTATCTTTTTTTCCACGTCCGCGAGTGACAATACTCAAAAACCTTTTTGATCAAGTCAAACTCAAGAAGCGGTTCCCCCCCGCAGAAATCAATGCTCACCGTTGGGGGGCCTTCTTCGCGGTCCAGATATGTATCGATTGCCTGCCGGGCAACGTCGAAGCTCATTTTTTTCGGACGTTTATTCGGTTCAAAACAGTAGATGCATCGAAGATTGCAGTCTTCGGTTACCAGAAAGGTCAAATTAAACTCGATCTCATCGTTTCCACGATTCCGCCGGACAATCTCATTGATGACGCCATATGCGTGTTCCATAGTTGTTGCCCTACCGTCCAGCCTTGATCGGCCCAAGACATCCGCCGGTGCAGCCCCCCATGCACGTTCCGGTGCAGCCCATGCACTGGTTCTGACACCCTCCCATGCATCCGCCGCCGCAACTGTTGAAACAGCCGTCTTTGCAACCACCCATACAGGCGCCGCCGCAACTGTTCAGGCAACCATCGGAGCACCCGCCGTAGCATGAATCCTTGCACCCTCCCTTGCATCCGGAGCAATCCCCAGGAATGGACGGCACGGGAATAGGGATATTTCCCAGGCCCCGATTCTCCAGAAAGGTATTTTCAAGCTGCGCCATGATGGAAGTAATACGCTTGCGATCACCGGCGCCCAGACGGAGTGTCTCTTCGGATGCGCTCCCCAACCGGTCGATGAGGTACACAGCATCGTCGGAACTCAATCCGGACGTTGCCTGTGTTCCGGACTCCAAACCTAGTATTTTTTTCTTGTTCTTCTCAATAACCGTATTGATTTTCTTGAGATCCTCTTCAAACGCTTTGTGGGCGTTTCCCCATTCATCCTTGAGTTGTTCGCGTTTTTCAAGCAAATGAGCGATTTCCTCATCCAGTAGATTCAATTTCGCCGCAATCATCTCGCTTTTTGTTCCCAGGGCGTGAAAAGCCTTCACCCCTATTTCCCGTTGCACAAAACATGAGTCCAACAAACTCCCCTCGTTTTTTTTCGCCATTGCCGCCCCCCCTTGCAAGGTTTTTATTGTTAGGCCGGAAAACAAATTATCACACTGAAATAATAAAAAATTATCATGGCACATGTCAAACAATACGTGCACTGCGTCACAATGTGCTACGCCGAAGGGAACCATCATCGACCTGGTGCAGGGAAAAGAGCGGAACCAGTTGACTCCCAGCCCCCTTTTTCCCTAGAGTAAGGAGAGCATCCGTTTTTTCTTGCCGACTCGCCTCGTTGGCGCGCACCTGGCCTTGCCTCTTTGGCAGGCCGCAAGGAAGAACCCGCTTGAAAACCATTGAGGGAGAAAGCTCTTGCCACGTTCCATCCCCCCAAAAAACCAGCTCAAGCAGTTCGAGGCCATCCGCCGGGCACTGAAAAAGACCGTTCTCGACCAGGACGATGCCGTCGACGAGGTGGTGGACGCCTTCATCCACATGGCATTCCGCCCGCCCAAGGAGGCGCCGCCCAAGGCGATTTTCACCTTCCTCGGCCCCCCGGGCGTGGGCAAAATCTATCTGGCCCGGGTGCTCTGCTCCATGCTCAAGGAGTATGAGGGCTTCAAACATTTTGACCTCGAACGCTACAGCGAAGCGGAAAACGCTGACCAGCTCCTCGCGCCCCAGGTGGTGGGCGAGGAAATCAAGGAAGGCGAACTGATCCGCTTTCTCCGCGCCACCCCCCGCGCCATCATCCTCTTTGAATCCATCGAAATGGCGAGCAACCAGATGCAGATGGCGCTGCTCGACCTGATCAGCAAGGAGGACCCGGACAGCGGCATCAACTGCCGGGAGGTGATCTTCATCTTCACCTCCACCCTGGGCAGCGTGCTGTACCAGAGCAAGGAGTTCCAGGCCGCCTTCCGGCGCAGCAAGGCCAGGGCCCAGGGGCTGATCATGGAAACAATCGCCAAGGAAAAAAAGGTGGCAGGCGAGGTGATTCAGGAGGCGATCACCCCGAAGCTCCTGGCCACCCTGGCCCAGAACTACATCATCCTTTTCAATCGGCTGGGCACCAAGGCCATGGTCCGCATCGGCACCGATTCCCTGTTGCGATTGGGCGGTCATTTCAGGGAAAAGGGCATTGAGCTTGAATTCCCGGAGCTCACGGATCTGGTCACCCTTCTGGTGCTTGCCCTTGGCCCGGCGATTACCGCCAAAAAGGTGAAGCAGAAGCTGCCCGACGAGGTGCTTTTCAAGATCACCCGGTCACTGCGACATTTGCCAGCCGCCCCGGCCCGGATTGCCTTCAAGGTAACGAAAAAGGCCGAGGCCTCGCTGCGCAAGCTCTCGGAGGCAGGCGAGCAGCTCCTGCCCCAGATCTACAAGAACAACCAAACCGTGGAGCTGACCTGGAAGGAATACCAGCAGAGAGACCGCCTCATTTTCAGCCTGAGCCGGGCGGAAATTCGGGCGCTGCCCGTGAGCAAGGGGCTGTTGCGCGGCGAACGCCCGGCCATCGAATTTTCCGAGATTGGCTTTGAAAACATTGCCGGCAACCGCCAGACCAAAACCACTCTGAAGCAGATCATCAACACCCTGAGAAAACCTGAGCTGGTGAAAAAATTCTCCATCAGCATGCCCAAGGGCATGTTGCTCCACGGACCGCCGGGGGTGGGGAAAACCTTGCTGGGCAAAGCCTTTGCCCGGGAGGCCGGCCGGCCCTATATCTATGTTTCCCGCACCGAACTGTTTGACTCCGAATACCTCAGGCTGGTCTATCTCAAGGCGCGGGAATACGCACCCAGCATCGTTTTTTTGGACGGCATCGACATCAAGGCTTTGCTGGAAGGGGTGCTGACCAGCGTGCCCTCCGACCAGATCGCTCTTGAGATCGACGCCCTTTCCGACGATCCGGAGGAATCGGTGTTCACCGTGATCACGGCGGTGAGCCGCGAGGAGGTCCCGCCACTGCTCATCGAACCTGACCGCATCGACACCTTTGTCGAGGCGCCGGAGCTGGACCGGGAAGCGCGGCGCTTCTTCATCGAACAGATCCTGAAAAAGCCCAACAACGGCAAGATCGATGTGGACAAGGTGGTGCGCTACATTTCGGGAATGAACGGCTACGAGCTGCAGCGCATCGGCAAGGAGGCCTCGCTCCACGCCATCCGCCACGGACTGAAGTGCATCACCGAGGAGATCCTCATCGAGCAGATCAACATCATCAAGTACGGCTCGAAACTGGAAAAAACCCAGATCCGCAACCTGGAGGAAGACCTGCGCCTGACCGCCTTCCACGAGGCCGGGCATGCGGTGCTCTCCTATCTGCTGCTGCCAAACACCAAAATCGAGCAGGTGACCATTGCCCCGCGCTTGCGGGTTTTGGGCTTCATCTCGTACAGCATCGAGGATTTCCCCAGCAACCTCTCGAAAGAAGAGGTATTCAACAACATCTGCGTGCTCATGGCCGGCAGAACGGCGAGCATGAAAAAATTCGGGGCCAAGGGCATGGACACCGGCGCGGCCGGCGATCTTGAGGAGGCGACGCACCAGGCCTACACCGCCATCGCCAATTTAGGCATGGATGAGGAGCTGGGATTTGTCCACACCGACACCCTGAGCCGCAACGTGAACAAAGAGTTTTTCCGGGAGGTGGTGGAGCGCCAGGTTCGCCTCTGGATCGACAAGGCCACGCGAAAAGCCGGGGAACTGGTGGAAGCCAACTGGCGGCAGATCGACACCCTGGCCAGTATTCTGATCCGGCAGGAGATCGTCGACGGCGGCGAGCTGGAAAGGATCATGCAGAAGAAAAAGGAAACTCGATCGGCTTACCCCTTAACCACCGCCAGGGGGCGCAATTCCACCAACACCTCCACCAGATCGAGCTGATTGTCGATAACCTCGTCGATGTCCTTGTAGGCGCCGGCCGCTTCTTCCAGATCGCTGACCGAGCGGATGGCATGGATAATCCCCTGCTCGTCCAAACGCTTTTTTTCCTGAGCCAGATCCAACTGCCGCTGGGCCTGCTTGCGGCCCATCTTTCTGCCCGCGCCGTGGGCGCACGACTCGAAGCTCTCCTTGTTGCCCTTGCCCCGCACGATATAGCTGGGCGTGCCCTGGGAGCCCGGGACAATGCCGATCTCCCCTGCCTGGGCCCGGGTCGCACCCTTGCGATGGACTATGACATTTTTACCGAAATGCTCCTCCATGGCGGCGTAATTATGGGCGATATTGATCATCGGCTCAAAGGTTACCGGCTGCACCACGGAGAGGATGGCATCCTTGACCCGCTCCATCATCATCTTCCGGTTGGCATAGGCGAACTCGACGCAGAAGCGCATTTCATGCAAATAGATCTGCCCGGCCGGGCTGTTGATGGGCAAAAAGGCCAATTGCCAGTTCGGCGGAATCTTGGAGCCCCACTTCCTGTTCAGCTCCATGGCCAAGCGATTGTAATAGTTGGCAACCTTAAAGCCGAGGTTGCGGCTGCCGGAATGCACCATCAGCCAGACATGGCCGTCATTGCCCTTCTGGATTTCGATGAAATGGTTGCCGCCGCCCAGGGTGCCAAGCTGGGTGAGGGCGCTGCTGTATTCCCGGGCGATAACCGTCAGTTCCTCCAGGGGTATCTCGGACTTGGGCATGAGCCTGCGGTCCTGCGCCGTGTTATGGTGCTTGAAGCCAAGGGGGATGGTCCGTCTGATCTCAGCCAGGACTGCTTTCAATTTTTCCGTGGACAGGGTGGTAAGGGAGGTGCGCACGGCGCACATGCCGCAGCCGATATCAACGCCAACCGCATTGGGGATGACCATCTCTTCCGAGGCCATGACCCCGCCGATGGGCATGCCATACCCTTGATGGGCATCGGGCATCACGGCAACATGCCTGAAAACAAAAGGCAGATTGGCCAGATTTTTAACCTGGGCCAGGGCGCCGGAGTCCATGTCGTCGAGCCAGAGCTTGATCGCGGTTTTTTCGGAAGTAATCACCTTTTTCATTGTTTCGCCCTACTGTGTTGGCCGCAACACGTTGGCAGGACCAATTCGCCTTGCCTAACACGCCCTCTGCTTCTCCTCATACTGTAGTATTCAGATCGGACATCCGCAAAGCGAAATAAACGAGCCGAGCGGAAGAAGACGATATCGTCTTTAGATCACTCGATTATTCGTTTTTTCCGGATCGTGCCGCGGAGAAAAACCATTTCGCTTGGCTACAGGCCAAGGTGCAACGCCCTTGACCAAGAGAAGGGCAACAATTATACTAAACTAAATTCTCGAAGTCTTTTCCCCGAGAGAGGTATCTCCATGCTCGACCAGGATGAACAATCCCTGCATTCTCGGTTTACCAATTTTGAAAAGTTCTGCCGGAAAAAGGGGCTTAAAATGACCCACCAGCGGCTGGAAATCTATCGCGAGCTGCTCACCTCCAAGGATCATCCCACCGTCGAAGCTCTTTTTTTGCGAGTGCGGAAACGCATCCCCACCATCTCACTGGATACCGTCTACCGGACCCTTGCCTTGCTGGAAGAAGCCGGAATGACAAACCGCATCCAGACATCCGAAGGACTCACCCGGTTTGAATCGGACTACGGGGCCCATCATCATCTGATCTGTAAAAAATGCCAGACAATCGAGGATTTCACCTGGAAATCGTTTGACACCATGCTTCTGCCCCCGGAGTTGGAAGCATGGGGCGCTATCCAGACGAGGAATATCGTGGCCGAGGGAATCTGCACCGCATGCCTCAAAAAAGAAAAAAAACACTAAAGTCGTTTTTTTGTTGCCTTTAATAAGAATAATTCTTAAATAGTACAAGATCATAATAATGCTTCTTGCATCTCAGCCATTAAGGGAATTATCAAATTGATCAACTCGATATCTTATTAATAAGGAAGTCCAATGTATCAAGATGGCGCGCGGAAATTTTGACGCGCCGGTTATGCCGCAAAAGAACGTAGCCAAGCCCTGCAACCCCTTTGTTAGCTTTGCACCCTTCACCTCACAGGAGAACGAAGATGAGCGAAAACAGCAAGTGCCCGGTAACAGGCAAAACCAGCAGACAAATAGCCGGCGGCGGCATGTCCACCCGGGACTGGTGGCCGAACCAGTTGAACCTTCATATTCTGCACCAGCATTCCGCCAAATCCAATCCCCTGGGCGAGGATTTCAACTACGCGGAAGAATTCAAGAAGCTCGATCTGGCCGCCGTAAAAAAAGATCTGTACGGGCTGATGACCGACTCGCAAGAGTGGTGGCCTGCCGACTGGGGCCATTACGGCGGGCTCTTCATCCGGATGGCATG
Source organism: Desulfobulbaceae bacterium UBA2273 (assembly GCA_002347095.1). Lineage (GTDB taxonomy): Bacteria > Desulfobacterota > Desulfobulbia > Desulfobulbales > Desulfurivibrionaceae > Thiovibrio > Thiovibrio ferrireducens. Next base: position 54,356 of record DDWZ01000014.1, read on the forward strand.
GCACAGCGCCGGCACCTACCGCATGGGCGACGGCCGCGGCGGAGGCGGTTCGGGTAACCAGCGCTTTGCGCCCCTCAACAGTTGGCCGGACAACGTGAACCTGGACAAGGCGCGCCGTCTGCTTTGGCCGATCAAGCAGAAATACGGCAACAAGATCTCCTGGGCCGACCTGATGATCCTCGCCGGCAATTGCGCCCTTGAATCCATGGGCTTCAAGACCTTCGGCTTCGGCGGCGGCCGCGAGGACATCTGGGAGCCGGAAGAGGATGTCTACTGGGGTTCCGAAGAGGAATGGCTGGCTACCAGCGACAAACCCAAGAGCCGTTACAGCGGCGACCGGGATCTGGAAAACCCCCTGGCGGCCGTGCAGATGGGCCTGATCTACGTGAACCCGGAAGGGCCGGACGGCGAACCGAATGTGCTCGCCTCCGGCGGCGACGTTCGCACCACCTTCGCTCGCATGGCCATGAACGATGAAGAGACCGTGGCCCTCATCGCCGGCGGCCACACCTTTGGCAAATGTCACGGCGCTGGCCCGGCGTCGCATGTGGGTCCGGAACCAGAAGCCGCCTCCATCGAAGAGCAGGGACTCGGCTGGAAGAGCAGCTTTGGCAGCGGCAAAGGCGGAGATACGATCAGCAGCGGTCTCGAGGGCGCGTGGACGGCGAATCCGACCCAATGGGATATGGGCTATTTCGATCTGCTGTTCGGCTATGATTGGAATTTGGTAAAAAGCCCCGCCGGTGCATACCAGTGGGTCCCGGTCAATCCGGATGAAAAGGATCTCGCGCCCGCTGCTCACGATCCGTCAAAGCGGGTTTCAACCATGATGACCACGGCGGACCTCTCTCTACGGATGGATCCGATCTACAAGCCAATCTCGAAACGGTTCCACGAAAATCCCGAGGAATTCGCGGATGCCTTTGCCCGGGCGTGGTTCAAACTGACCCACCGCGACATGGGACCGCGTTCGCGCTATCTCGGCCCGGAGGTCCCGGCGGAGGAACTGATCTGGCAAGATCCGGTGCCCGCGGTCGATCATGAGCTGATCGACGCCAAGGACATCGCGGACCTCAAGGTCAAGATCCTTGCCTCGGGCCTGTCAGTCTCCCAACTGGTTTCCACCGCCTGGGCGTCGGCAGCCACGTTCCGAGATTCCGATAAGCGCGGCGGCGCCAACGGGGCACGCATTCGTCTTGCCCCGCAAAAGGATTGGGAGGTCAACCAGCCTGAGCAACTTGCGACTGTGCTGCAAGCCCTTGCGCAAATCCAGAAGGAGTTCAACGGCGCGCAGTCAGGCAAGAAGAAGGTTTCGCTTGCCGACTTGATCGTCCTGGGCGGCTGCGCGGCGGTCGAAGCGGCGGCCAAGGCTGGCGGGCACGCAGTGGAGGTGCCTTTCGTCCCGGGACGTACGGATGCGTTGCAGGAGCAGACCGATGTGAAGTCATTCGGTGTGCTTGAGCCGAAAGCAGACGGGTTCCGCAACTACCAGAAAACCAAATACGCTGTATCGGCGGAGGAGATGCTGGTTGACCGGGCGCAACTGCTGACCCTGACCGCTCCTGAGATGACGGTTCTTGTCGGCGGCATGCGCGTCTTGCATGCCAACTTCGGACAGACTCGGCACGGGGTCTTCACCAAGCGGCCGGAGACGCTCACCAATGACTTCTTCGTGAATCTGCTCGACATGGGCACAACCTGGAAGGCAACCCCGGCAGACCAAGAGGTGTTCGAAGGCCGTGATCGCGTGAGCGGCGAACTCAAGTGGACCGGTACCCGCGTGGATCTGGTTTTCGGCTCCAACTCGCAGTTGCGCGCCCTGGCCGAGGTCTATGCCCAGGACGATGCGAAGGAAAAGTTCGTGCGCGACTTCGTCGCAGCCTGGAACAAGGTCATGAACCTGGACCGCTTCGACCTTGTTTGATGGTGACATAACGGTTTGCCCGGCTCCTGGCCGGGAAAATAAAACAGCAAGCGTCAGATTGATATCCTGGTGCGGGCGCCGGAACAGCGGACGGAGTGCCCGCACCCCCCATTTGCTTAAACACAATTCAAGAAAAAGGAAAAACACCATGGCGAAACTACCGGGCTCACAGACTGAAAAGAACATCCTCACCGCCTTTGCCGGCGAATCCCAGGCGCGCAACCGCTACACCTACTTTGCCTCCAAGGCAAAAAAGGACGGCTTTGTGCAGATTGCCGACATCTTTGAGGAGACTGCCAATCAGGAAAAGGAGCATGCCAAGCGGCTCTTCAAGATGCTGCAGGGCGGCGAGGTGATGGTCAGCGCCGCTTTCCCCGCCGGGATGATCGGTCCCACCCTGGACAATCTGAAGGAAGCGGCGGCCGGAGAAAAGCATGAATACTCCATCATGTATCCCGGCTTTGCCACCGTGGCCAAGGACGAGGGCTTCATCGAAATCGCCGATATCTTCATGGCCATTGCCGTGGCGGAAAAACAACACGAAAAACGCTATCTGGAACTGGCCGCCAACATTCTGGGAGGACGGGTTTTCAAACGGGACACCCCGGTGGTCTGGCGCTGCCGGAACTGCGGCTATCTGCACCATGGCACCGAGGCGCTGGCCGAATGCCCCGCCTGCGCCCACGCCCAAGCGCACTTCGAACTGCTCGGCGAGAACTGGTAAAATCGTGAGGCCATCATGATCCCTTGGCAGTTGCTGGATAGCGCCCCGGTGCCCGGAGGCGCCGAAACGCTGCACCTATATAGACGGGGCGCCGAGTTTTCCATCCGGGTGGATGGCGATGAACTGATGAACAGCCGGGTTCATGGCTCGGAGGATGCCTTGGCCGAACTTGCCTGCGCACGGCTTGCCGGGCTCCCCTCCCCCAGGGTCCTGATCGGCGGTCTGGGCATGGGCTATACCGCGGCGGCGGCATTGTCGCGGCTCAACGCCCAAGCCGAAGTGGTGGTGGCCGAACTGCTCCCGGCGGTGGTGGCCTGGAACAGGGGGGTTCTTGCCGGCCTGGCCGGGAACCCCCTGGATGACGGTCGGGTTTCGCTGCGGGTGATTGATGTCGCCGAAATTTTAAAAACGGAACAGCAGGGGTACGATGCCATCCTGCTCGATGTGGATAACGGACCCGAGGGATTGACCCGCTCCGGCAACGACTGGCTCTATACCAGGGGGGGCTTGATCGCCGCCCGTGCCGCCCTGAAACCCTCGGGCATCCTGGCCATCTGGTCCGCCACTTCCGACCCCGCCTTTTCCAAACTGCTGCGCCAGGCAGGATTCACGGTGGAAGAGGTCGCGGTCCGGGCGCGGGGACGCAAGGGCGGCAGCAGACATATGATCTGGCTTGCCCAACGCGAATAACAAGCGGATTGACCTGCGGCAACGACCAAGAGTTCTGTGCCCATGGGCGATCTCCACCAAAAAACCGAAACTCCGCCACCGGCATTGTTCCGCGGTAAACAACCGCCTGCGGCGGGCCGATCGCCTGCATCCGCGAGCTGACGGCTGAACGAGAGCGTTGAGCCTGTATAAAAACTCAACTCATTGTAATTTCGACTTTATTTATACATCTAAGCACTGTACAATGACTGCAATATCCCGGAACAAAGCCGCTTAACTACAGCACAAGGATATTGCATCATGGCCCGCTACAAACCTTACTCGTACGCTCAGGGCAAGTTCATCCCCGTTCACTTCGCCAAGCAGATTCTGCCCGGCACCTTCGAATACTCCCTGGACCACCTCATCAATCATGAGCTTGACCTTTCCCTGTTCGACGCCCGCTTCGGCAACGACCAGACCGGCGCCACGGCCTACGATCCCCGGATTCTTTTGAAGATCGTGCTCTACGCCTACTCGCGGGGCATTGTCTCCAGCCGGAAGATCGAGCAGGCCTGCCGGGAAAACGTGATCTTCATGGCCCTGTCCGCAGACACCCGGCCCCATTTCACCACCATTGCCGATTTCATCTCCTCCATGGACAAGGAGATCATCCATCTGTTCCGGGATGTGCTGCTGGTCTGCGACGATCTGGGGTTGATCGGTAAGGAGATGTTCGCCATCGACGGCTGCAAGATGCCTTCGAATGCCAGTAAGGAATGGAGCGGCACCAGGGCGGATTTCGAGAAAAAAGCAGCCAAGCTGGAGAAGGCCATAGCCCACATCATCACCACCCACCGGGAACATGACCGGAAGCAGACGGACAAGGATATCGTTGCCAGGGAAGAGCAGTATGTGGAAACCCTGCGCAAGCGGGCCAGCAAAATCAGGGAGTGGTTGAAAGACAACGACGACAAACCGGGCAAAACCGGCAAGCCGAAGAAGAGCAATATCACGGACAACGAATCCGCCAAGATGAAGACCTCCCATGGCGTGATCCAGGGCTATGACGGGGTGACCACCGTGGACGGCAAGCACCAGATCATCGTGCATGCCGAGGCGTTCGGCGAGGCCCAGGAGCATGATCTGCTGAAGCCCATGGTGGACGGAGCCAGGGAGAACTTTCAGGCCATCGGCAAGGATGAGGATGTTTTCACGAAAACCAAGCTCTCGGCGGACAGCGGATTTCACACGGAAGAGAACATGAAGATGCTGTCTGACGAGGAGGTGGACGCCTACGTGGCGGACAACCTTTTTCGCAAACGCGACCCCTGTTTTGCGGGTGCGGACCGGTACAGGGAGCGCCACCGGAAAGAGCGGACGAAACTCGCGGGAAGAAGTAGCGGCTTGTTTTCAACCGCCGATTTTGTTTTCCCCGAGGATCTGAGCTACTGTCTCTGCCCGGCAGGAAAACGGTTGTACCGCAGCGGCAACAATGTCGCGGTCAGAAATTTTCTGGCTACCAAATTCAAGGGGCCGGAATCGGCTTGTGTACCCTGCAAGCTCCGCACGCAATGCCTGCGGCATCCCGAGCGGACGAAAATCAGGCAGGTGGCTTATTTCCATGGCCGGTCCGCCAAGGGAAAGGAAACATTCACAGAAAAGATGAAGCGAAAGATCGACTCCACCGCAGGCCGTGCCCTGTACAGCATGCGTGTAGCCATCGCGGAGCCGCCTTTTGCCAATATCTGCCACATCATGGGCCTGGATCGTTTCACCTTGCGGGGCAAGAGAAAGGTGAACATCCAGTGGAATCTGTTCTGTATCGTCCATAACCTAAAAAAAGTGGCGCGATACGGGCCACTTTTTACGTGATCAGCAGGGAAAAGCTGAAACTGTTTGACAACAAAGCGGATTCTGGCAAAGTAATGGAGCCGGAGGGCAGGAGCAGCCAAGAAAGAAGCTGGAAACAGAACAGATAAACCGGAAAGCCAGATCGGAAGCGGCGAAAAAATAAATCCGCCCTCATTCGGCGAACCATTTGAAATCGAGTTTTTCTACAGACTCGTTGGCTCGACCAGAACACGTTCCGGGATGGCGCGGCGCTCTGCCAGACGATTCCCGGCGCCCCCGCCATGCAGGAGATGAAGCGGTTCACCTCTCTCCTCATGAGTGCATCCTGTTATTTTGCTTGTCTTTTTCCACCGTGCCAGGCGATACTAAAGTTTACCCTCAAACACCTAACACAAGGAGGAGCTATTATGCAAAGATGGAAAATACTGTTGTGCCTGATGGGGCTCGGTCTTCTTGCTGCTTGCGGAACGAAACAGGCAAATCTCCCCCACGACGGCGGAGATCTTGCCGCCAAACTCGGGCAGGGCTATGTGCAGAAAGTGGATACGGCCCTGTTTATGCTGGACGCCTCTTCGACCATGTTCGACGGCTATGAAGGGGTACAAAAATTCAGCACGGCGCAAAATCTCCTTCTCCGCATGAACAGCGCCATTGCAGGCCTGAAACTGGATTCCGGCCTGATCGTCTTCGGCCCGTCAACCGGTCCGAACCTCCGGGACAGCAATCTCGTCTATGGCGTGAAAACCCACAACGCCGCTGACTTTGCCAAAACGGTCATTGCCACCAAAATAGGGGGGCTCACTCCCCTGGCCAAGCCCCTCACCGGCGGGATCGATGCTCTGAAAAACAGCAAGGGCCGTATTGCCGTGATTCTGGTCAGTGACGGCCTGGACACCAATACCGCAGATCCCGTCAAAGCTGCGGCGGAACTTAAAAATGCCTATGGCGACAGAATCTGCATCTACACTGTGCTGATCGGCAACAACCCGAAAGGCAAGGCAGCCCTGGAAGGCATAGCCAAGGCCGGCGGCTGCGGATTTGCCACCACAGCGGACACCCTGGCTTCCGGCAAGGAACTGACCAGTTTCCTGGAAAGGGTATTCCTGGAAAAGGGAGCCCTGGAAAAAGTCCCGGCAGCCAAACCAGTACCGGCAGAACCAGTACCGGCAGAACGCGTTGTCTTGCGCGGGATCAACTTTGATTTTGACAAGGCCGTCATCAAGCCGGAATTCATGCCGGTGCTGGATGTGGCTCAAAGCATTCTGAAGGAACAGCCGGATCTCAAAGTGGTGATCGAAGGTCACACCTGCTCCATGGGCACCGACGCATACAACCAGAATCTTTCTGAGCGCCGGGCCAAGGCGGTCTATGATTACTTGGTGAAAAAAGGCGTCAATGCGGCTAAACTCAGCACAGTTGGCCTTGGCGAAACACAGCCCATGGCCGACAACAAAACGGAAAGCGGCCGGGAACTCAACCGGCGGGTTGAGTTCAAGCTTGTGCAATAACCGGACACTCAACAAGTAAGGGGCAGCCAACGAGGCTGTCCCCTCACGGAAAATATCCATGAAACACTTCTGCCTGCCAGGACGGCAACCGCTTTGGCTGATTTTTATTTTCACGGCCCTGCTGTTGCCGTTGTTTGTTCAGAGCCCGGCCCTGGCCGGAGAAGTTGTGCCGCCTGCCATTCTGACAAGCTTCGAGGGCTTCAGCAGAAACTGGATGGCACGGCTTGAGCAGGTCAACCAGCAGAATCTCCAGGGCGTGAAACCCGAAGCAGCAGCTAACGACCGGGTGGTCGGCCGCTATATTTGTTATGGGCCGGACTGCATACGGGAAGTCCGCGGCACCGATTCCAAGGCCACACCCTATGTGGGAATTCTCCGCTATCCCCAGAAAGTGATGGAGAAAGAAGGGGATACCCTGCAAAAAATGAAGGAACACCCCGGCACCCAAGCCAGCGAAATCCAGGTCACGGAGATTTTTCGCTACACCAAAGGCCGCTGGGTGTATTGATTTTTTTTGGCTATGCTGCAACCCCCATCCGGAGCGAGGTTCCGGATGGGGTTTTTTTTTATGCTCTTCCGGCAACAATTGTCGCATCCGCTCCCGGCTGGACAAATGCTCCGCCGGGGGGTATAGAAAAAAATCATCCTGCCCGGATGACCGGCGGCTGCCGCCACGGCTTACCCCATATCCCGCAGGAGGATTTTCATGCCGCGCCTGATCTGTTACTGTTTTGGTTACACCGAAGAGGATCTGCGTCAGGATGTCGTGAAAAATGGCCGCTCGCTGATCATGGAGCGCATTGTAGCCGAAAAGAAAAATGGCTGCTGCCGGTGCGCGGAGAAAAACCCCGCCGGCCGCTGATGCCTGGCCGAGGTCCGCCAGGTGGTGGACGCAACACTGAAAAGCCTTCCTGCAAAGGAGAACCGCTGATGTATTTTCCTGTCGCCGGTATCGAGGTCAACCCGCTGGTGCCGCCGCTGGTCGCCTTTGCCATCTCCCTGTTCACCTCCATGGGCGGAGTGAGCGGGGCCTTCCTCCTGCTGCCCTTTCAGGTCAGCGTGCTCGGCTTCACCACTCCGGCGGTCAGCTCCACCAACCAATTGTTCAATATCGTGGCCATCCCCAGCGGCGTGTACCGTTACATCAAGGAAGGGCGCATGCTCTGGCCCCTTACCTGGATCGTGATCATCGGCACCCTGCCCGGCGTGCTGGTCGGGGCCATCGTCCGGATCAAATACCTGCCCGACCCGAAAAACTTCAAGCTCTTTGCCGGGCTGGTCCTGCTCTATATGGGCGGAAGGCTGCTTAAGGATCTGGCGTTTACCAAAAAAAATGGGAACATGCCCACGACCGAAGAGCGTTTCCAGCAGCGGCACAAGCAACAAGCCCAGGCTGCCGTAAGCAAAGCCGACTCCTGCGAGCACCTGTCCTGCGTCACGGTCCGGCAATGGACCCCGACCCGGCTCGTTTACGATTTTTACGGGGAAACCTTCACGGTCAACGGTGTGGGCCTCATGGCCTTGAGCCTTGTTGTCGGTATGGTTGGCGGGGTGTATGGCATCGGCGGGGGGGCGATCATTGCCCCGTTTTTGGTCAGCTTCTTCGGCCTGCCGGTCTATACCGTGGCCGGGGCCGCATTGATGGGAACCTTTGTCACCTCGGTGGCCGGGGTGATCTTTTACCAACTGCTGGCGCCCCACTACCCCGGCATGGTCATTGCCCCGGATTGGCTGTTGGGCTTCCTCTTCGGGATCGGCGGCTTCGCCGGCATGTACTGCGGGGCGCGGCTGCAAAAATTCGTGCCCGCGGGATTCATCAAATGGATTCTGGTGGTGTGCCTGCTGTTCACGGCAAGCACGTATATCCTGAACTTCCTCTTTTAAGCCACCCCAGGCGACCGCCTTTTTCGCCTCCCCTTTTACCAAAGGAGGGAAAATACAACGTGCTCCGATCATCGTGAAGGCCGCAAACACCACCGCCGCAAAGAGCAAACACGCTTAAACGAAAAGAACCAACCGGCTGAGCTGGCTTGAAATATCCGGCACGCCCCCCGCAGGCCGCTTTTCCATCTCCTCAAGCAGACGAAGACTGGCAATGCCATGCCAGGAGGCGTCAAGGAACGGCGCGGCCTTGGGACTCCGTCCAAACCCGCCTCTGCCGGTCTGGCAACTGAGGAGAAACGCCCTGAGATTGCCCGGATCAAGGGGCCTTGCGCCCAGAAGGCTTAAACCAGCAAGAGCGGCGTGGCAGTTCTCAATGAACGAGGTGGTCCCCGGAAAAAACCCGAACCCGCCGTCGCCGTTCTGCGAGCGCTGAAGCCACCCGGCCAGTTCCCCCGCACCCGCGGCCGGTTGGCCATCCATCTTTTTCACGAACAAATATCGGGCCACATCCCCCACCGCGCAAGGGGCAGGCAGCAGCAACGACCGTCCGGAGCCGCGAAAGCTCGACTCATCCCCAAGAACCTCCCGGGCTATCCGGCGCACATAATAGACACCGGCCAGGGAAGCATCCCGGTTCAGGGAGGCGACAAGATGGGAGCGCAGCCGCGGAGCATCCAGGTCGAGCCCGCAGATCTGGCAGGTGAACAGCAGACGGAAGGTGGTGTCGATCCCCAGCCAGGGCACGGCCAGCATCCGGGCAAGGTATTCGGCCAGGGCGGGTTCGGATTGGGGAGTAGGTATCTCTTCTCCCAGGACCAGGCGGATGGCCACCGCCTGAAAGGTGTCCTGGATGGTGGCGGGCAGCCGCGGGGTGGCGCCGTAGCCGCCCGTGGCCTTGCGCCGCTTGAGCACGAACTCCAGCAATGCTGCATGATCAACCTGGCGAAGCATTTCTTCCCTCCCCTCGGGCTGAACTCCTTAACGCATCACTTCGTTTCCTTGCTCCGATACGAGATCACCCGGACCTTTTCCAGGGTGACCATCCCCTCGCCGATCATGGCGTCCAGCTCCGGGAGAAAGGCGGCGATCCGCTCAGGACTGTCGACGATCTCGATGACCAGCGGCAGGTCTTCGGAAAGCCGCAGGATCTTGGCCGTGTGGATGCGGCTGTTCCTGCCGAACCCCATGATCCCCCGGGTGACCGTGGCCCCGGCCAGCCCGCGCTTCCGGGCCTCTTCGACAATGAGTTCGTACAGCGGCCGCTGACCGAGCTTGGAGGTTTCGCCGATAAAGATGCGGAGCAGCTCCGCTTCCGAGGGGAGTTCCATGGTCATGTCTCCTTTTTGTGATTAGCAGGCAATCTCAATCAAGTTCTGTGCCTCATATGCAGTCAAAATCCCATTGGCCCGCAGCCGAGCACCGGAGAGGCTGCCGAAAAAGGGCTTTGCACTGTTTGAGGCGCAGCCGAGTTTGCAAAGCCCCGGCAGCATCGAGGAGCACAGGGCCTCCCGCCAACGGCGGGACAAGGGACACAGGGTGCCCTTTCTTTGGTTCGTTTCTTTGGGCAAGCAAAGAAATGAACAGAAGAAAAAAGCATATCCCTCTGGCTTCTGCTAAGCAGATTTCTTACATCAATCGGCCCAACGCCATCCCCAGAAAAAACAGCACCAACCCCACCCCGTTCTGCAGCAGGATATTGCCCATCCCGTATACATACTCGCCGTCTGCGAAAAGATGTCCGCTTTCAGCGACAAAGGTGGAAAAAGTGGTAAAGGCGCCCATAAAGCCGGTGAGCAGGATAATCCGCAGCTCGCCGCTGCCAACGAAACGCTCGCTGGTCAGGGTCCAGATCGCCCCAAAGAGCAGGCAGCCCAAACCATTCACCGAAACAGTGCCCCAGGGAAAACCGCTCCCGGCCACCCGCTGCACCAGGCCGGACAGAGCGTACCGGGCCACGGTGCCGCAGGCCCCGGCCGCGGCGAGATAGATTATTTTCTGCCACATCTGCGCTACTCCTGCCATTGGGCTGATCCGCCGTCTTTCTTCTTCACTCCGCTTCCTTCCACACGGCCAAGGCCTTCTGATACACCTCGGAGCGGGACAGATCCAGATCCTTGGCAATATTCGCCACCGCGTCTTTCAGGCTGACCCCGTCCTGCCCCCGATACCAGCGCAGCAAATCCTCAAGATTATCCGGCCGCTGCGAGGCGGAGGCACGCACGCCTTCAACGAGCACCACGAATCCCCCCTTGATCGCCTCCCGGACCTTGTACCCGTCCAGAAGCTGCGCCAGCTCGCCGGAGCTAATTTCCTCATGCACCTTGGTCAGTTCCCTGCCGATCACCGCGCGCCGGTCGCCGAGCTCGGCCAGGCAATCGCCAAGGCTGGCGATGATCCGCCGGGGCGACTCATAAAAGACCAGAGGATGGACATCGTTTTTGAGACCCCGCAGGAGTTTGCGCCGCTCCGTCCCCTTGGCCGGGAGAAACCCCAAAAAAAGATGGGCAGGCTCGGTCAACCCGGCAACGCTGAGCAGGGTGGCCAGGGCGGAAACCCCGGGGACCGGCACCACGGAAATGCCATGGGCCTGGGCGCTGTGCACCAGAATCCCGCCAGGATCGGAGATACCCGGCGTTCCGGCATCGGAAACCAGGGCCACCTGATGGCCGGAAAGCAGCCGGGCCGCAATTTCCTGGGCGCGGCTCGCCTCCTTTTCCTTGTAGTAGCTGATCAGCGGGGTGTGGATATCGAAATGGGTGAGGAGCTTTCTGGTGTGCCGGGTATCCTCGGCGGCGATCAGGTCCACCTCTCGCAGGATGCGCAGGGCCCTCAGGGTAATATCCTCCAGATTGCCGATGGGGGTGGCCACCACAAACAGGGTACCGGGCTCGCCGCTGCTGGTGTTTTTTCCGCTGGGCTGTTTCATGCCTGCATGGCCTCCGGGGGAATAAACAGCCGGAAGCTGGTGCTGCCGGGGCTGGACTCACAGGAAATCTCACCACCGCAGCGGGTAATGATCTTTTTGGCCAGATACAGCCCGAGGCCGAGATGCCCTTCTTTGCTGGAATGAAACGGCTCGTAGAGATGCGCCGCCGCCTCGGGGCTCAGGCCGGGGCCGTTGTCCCGCACCCGCACGACGACGCCCTCGCCTTCTCTGGCCGATTCGACCGTGATCTCCGCCTTTTCCATTCCCTGCACGGCTTCCAGTCCGTTGGCCAGCAGAATATGCATGATCTGGTGCAGTTCCAGTTGAAAACGCGTCAGGGCGGGGGCCTCGGCCAGGATCATGTTTTTTTGCACCTTGTGCTTGAAGGTCGCATCGGCGGTCATAAACTCCACCTCGGTCTCGATCACGGAATTGATCGTATAGGGAACGGTGCCGGGCAACTGCCGGAATTCCGGCAGAATCAAGGTCCGCTGTAAAATCTGCTGGCTCTGCCGCACTTTTTCCTGCATCTGGGAAAGCGAATCCGCCCGCCGGGAAAGAAGATCATGCAGGGCATCCACCTCCGGCGATGGGCCGGCCTGACGCATCTGCTCCAGCACCGCCATGGCCTTGTCCAGCATCATGCCGGAAAGATCCGTGTGCAGGGAAAAAACCTGGATGATCCCGCCGAGGTTATGGATGATCCCGCGAAACATCCTTCCCACCGCGGCATCCTGACTCTGCGCCAAATACGCCTCTTCCCAGTTCCCACTCTGCATTGCCCCTCCGTCTTGCAAGGATAGCGGCCCCTACGGCCAGCCTTACTCCAGCTTAACCGGAATGGGGGTGAAAAATCCAGGCTATTGTCGGAATCGTCCACGCATCCTCCCTCTTTCGATACCATTTTTTTTGCATCTTTCCCCTCTTGACAGAAAGGAGGCGAGAATGGTATCCAACCAGTTAAGTAGCACCAATATAAATTTAGTGACACTGAGTGAATACAAAATACAATTTTATAACAAGCGACATGCTGCGGAGACTTGCCCTGCCGGTCTGGCTCGGAGCATTGCTGATGGTTTTTTCTCTAACGGCATATGCCCAGGAAACATACTACCTCACCCTCTATGCCCGGGAGGATCAGCAGCTTGCCGACAGCCGGAAACAGTATCTCCAGATGGTGCGGTCACGGGTCGAAGGGAACAAACGCTATCCCCTGTTTGCCCGTAAACATGGTCAGGAAGGGCGAATACAGGTGCGATTCGTCATTCAGGACAACGGCCACCTGGAGGCAATTGAGCTTGTTACGCCCAGCCAGCATCGCGCTCTGAATGAAGCGGCATTGTCCGCGGTGCGTGGAGCAGAACCGTTTCCCTCCTTGCCTCCCGAGGTTTTTTCGGAACCACTCTCTTTGATTGTGGAGCTTGTTTTCACTCTGCACTGAGCAAAAATGACCGCATCGTTTCACTCAACAACGGCAACAACTTAACACGAACCAATTCGAGAAAAAAATTGAGGCAGTTTTCATTATTTATACCCACACAGAGTATAGGAGAAGACATGCACCATCTCAAAAAGGCCATGGTAGCCACACTCATCGGCAATCAAATACTGTTCGCCTCCATGGTCATAGCATCTGAATCGGCAACACCTGCCGCGAAAATGGACGAGGTATTGCCGGAGATCCCGGTCTCTGCGGAAAAGATCATCGCGCCAACCAGGCAGGCCAGCGAGTCGGTCTATACCGGCAGCGAGGTCACGGCCAAGGGCATCGAACTTCAAGGCGCCAAGGCGACCACCAGTGTGTATGGGGCACTGGACATCCTGCCCGGCCTCAATGTGGAAAGCCCGGACAGCAACGGCCTGGGCGCGGAGATGAACAACGTCCGCATCCGGGGGGTACGGAGCTCCTTGGGCGCCCTGACCGTGGAAGGGGTGCCCAACTACGGCGGCAACCCCATCGGCCCCCGCGACTACCTCTACGACATGGAGAACATGCGCGGCATCTCTGTCTATAAAGGCGCGGTGCCAGGCGACATCGGCACCGGCGTCGGCGCGCGCGGCGGCGCTCTCTCGCTGCTGCCCGACTGGCCCCACGAAAAGGCGGGCTTCCGCTTCGGCCAGTCATTCGGGTCAAACGAGTACTCCCGCACCTTTTTCCGCCTTGATACCGGCTCGCTCTCTCCGACGGAGACCCGCGCCTCCGCCTCGGCTTCCTACACCGACGCGGATAAGTGGCGCGGCCCCGGCTCGCTCGGGCCGAGGAAGAACGCCAATCTGGCCGTGGTACAGCCCGTGAGCGAACGGTTCGAGGTCAAACTCTGGGTCAACCACAATGATCTGGATCAGCACCTCTACCGGCCGCTCACCGCCACCGACATCGGCAATCTGAAAGAGAACTACGACAAGGACTACAATGCCGCCCCCACCGGAGCAGCGGCCCAGGACATCTATTACTACGACTACAACCGGGGCGCCTACCAGAACGACGATCTATTCTCCGTGCTGACCGTCAAGCCGAGCAGGGAATTGACCCTCTCCCTCAAACCTTACTATGCCAAGGAGGACACCGAGATTCTGCAAGGAACCACTTCCAGCGGCGGCAAGGTGCAGAAGCGTACCCGCGACATCGAGCGGTTCGGTCTGATCGGCGAGGCGATATTTGAAAACGACGGCATCAAGACCACCGCCGGGTACCATTTTGAAAACTCCGAGATGAACATCTTCACCCAGACCTACGGCATCAGCCCCACAGGCCTTGCTTACCAGGGCTACGGGGTATTCGGCACCAGCGGCACCGGATACATCAACAGCCCCTACGTGAAGATTGCCGGCAATCAGGGGCCGTGGGACTGGCAGACCGGACTCAAGTACTTCCATTACCAGGACCCGGCCAGCGATGGCTACACCACCGGGCCGGCCCCTGGCTACGCCCTGGTGCGGACGGCTGATCTGGACCGCCAGGAGACCGATTACGACATGTGGCTGCCCTCCATCGGCGGGGCATACCATTTCAGCGACTCGTTCCAAGCCAACGCCAGCTACGGCAGGAACTTCATCCGCCCTTACTCCTACCTCCCGCTGGTTTCGTTGTACAACAGCAACCGCGCCGCCTTCCAGGCTCAGGGGATCAACCTCCAGCAGCTCTTCGACGGCTACGCCATGGAGCGCTCCGACACCGTCGATCTGGGGATGCGGTACAGCGGCGGCTGGTTCGAGGTGGCGCCCACCCTCTTTTACGGCAAGCACCGGAACCTGCTCACCACCATTTACGATCCCAGGGTCAACCTGAACTACCAGCAGAACATCGGCCGCGCCACCGGCTACGGCCTGGATCTTGAAATGAACGCCTATCTCGACAAGGAGATCACGGTCTTTGTTAATCCGACCTGGACGAAGCTCACCTATGACGGCGATCTGACCTATGCGGGAAGCCGCCTGGCCGCCGACGGCAACCAGGTGGTGGACACCCCGGAGTGGCTGGTGAAGGCCGGACTGATCTACCATCCCGGCAACTTCGAGATCGTGCCCATGCTGCGCTACCTGGGAACCCGTTATGCCGATGTCGAACACGCTGGCAAGGTGGGGTCCTCGGCGGTGGCGGACTTGCGGATGAGCTACACCATGCCGAAGGTGCTCGCGGCGGAGTCGATGAAAGTCTCCCTCGATCTCGCCAATGTCTTCGACAAGAAGTACGTCTCGGTGATCAACGCCTCCGACGACACCAGGGACGGGGTGGCCACCTATTATCCCGGCGCGCCCTTTGCCGCCATGCTGAGCGTTTCCCTGCAATATTAAATCGTCTTGCCCGGAAGGAGAAAACCATGCTCGTCCCCCTTGAACTTGCCATGCTGGCCCGGAAAAATATCCATTTGAGCCCGGAGCTTGCCTTGGGCTGGCGTCTGGGCCGTTACGCCCATGACTGGTTCGACGGGCTCGATCAGGTGCGCATCGCCGCCTGTGGCCATGAGGACATTCTGACTGCCCTGCGGAGGCTGGCCCGTTGTCCGGAACAGGGAAGCGTGACCAGACCTGCCGGACCCAGGTCTTGGGACATACTGTTTTTGCATCACCTCACCGGCACCGCGCTCAAGATGGTTTTTCTCAAACGGCTAACCACCCTGTCCCCAGCTCTCAAGGGGCTTGAGGGCAAACTGGACGACGGCGACCCGGAGATTGTCCTCATGTATCAAGATGGGATCAATGAACTGATCTCCACCATCGTCACCGCTGACCCGGCCAGTTTCTGCCAATTCAGCGAGATCCGTTGCCGGGTTGTTCAGTTGGATGCGGCAAAGCGTCCAGTCCGATGTCCAGAATGTCTGGCGCAAGATATAGATAGGCTTGTCGAGGTGGAGAACCACATCCGCTGTCCGTCCTGTGCCGGCCTCGAACCGGAGTGGCTGGCCGCATGAAAGAATGGCCGTGCGGAGCACCCCCGGAAACAACCTATGAGACCAAAGGAGAAAATATATGTCCGAACCATTAACCGCTTGGGAACGTTGTGTGGAATTTCACGGCCATGCCTGTCCTGGTCTGGCCATCGGGGTCAGAGCCTGCGAGGCTGCCAAGGAAAAGCTCGGGATCACCTTTGCCAGAGATGAGGAAGTGGTCTGCATCGCCGAAAACGACGCCTGCGGGGTGGACGCGGTGCAGGTGCTCACCGGATGCAGCATCGGCAAGGGCAACCTGATTCTCAGGAACACCGGCAAGATGGCCTTCACTTTCTTCTGCCGCGCCAGGAACTCCGGGGTGCGACTGGTTTTCAAGAGACCATTCGCCAGGGAGGGAGTGGACCGAGAGGCCATGCAGCAACTCATCCTCAGCGCCCAGCTTGCGGAGCTCTTCGACTGCAAGGAACCGGTCCATGCCCCGCCGGTGCGAGCGCGCCTTTTTGCCAGCGTTGTCTGTGAGCAGTGTGGCGAGAGCTGCGCCGAGCACACCGCTCGCCTCCAAGGCGGCAAGAAGGTCTGCCTGGACTGCTTTGCCGATTACTCGCGGGGGTGGTGAGCATGAACGCAGCCTGCGCCCGCACGCACGGTCAGAACCGAGGCCAGGCCTTTTGGGAGATAAAGGCACGGCGGTATCCGCTCCCCTTTGATCTGCAAAGCATGGCCAGGACCAAACGGGTGCTGACTCTGCTTCAGGAGTGGGGGGTGGGCTTCGCCGGGGCTGCAATCCTGGACATCGGCTGCGGAACCGGCTGTTTCACCCTGCCCTTGGCCAGGAACGCGGCCAAGGTGGTGGGCCTCGATTTTTCCGCCGCCATGCTGGACCGGCTCCATGCCGAAGCGGCCCGCTTCCGGATTCGCAATGTGCAAACCCATTGCCTGAGCTGGCAGGAGGCGGAGCCGAGCGAGCTTGGTTTCGCGGACGCCTTTGACCTGGCCTGGACCTCCATGTCCGCCGCGGTGAGGAACGAAGCAGACCTTGCCAAGATGGAACAATGCTCCCACGGATGGTGCGTCTTTACCGGTTGGGGAAAAATGCGCGACAACCCTCTGCTGGAAGAGGCTTTCACAATGCACGGCCTCGCCTTTGCTCCACCGCCTGGGATGGCGGCCATGCATGCCATGGTGCGGCAAGCAGGCAGGGAACCGTTTCTTGCTTATCAGGAAATCTCCTGGGACTGGGAGGGAACCATGGACGAAGCCATGGAAGATGTGGCCGGCCATATTGAGGTCGCTGGGGCAACCCCGGACAAACAGGCGTTGCGTGGGCTGCTTGACAGAAAACAATGGAACGGAGTGGTTCAGCATACCACGCGCACAGAGGAAGGGGTAATGGCATGGCAGGTTGGCTGAAAAATATCAGAATGGGCATCCTGGCCCTGGCCATACTGGGTTCAGTGTCTTCGTCCGCGACGGCACGAGCCGCAGGGACGGTGACCATCACCGACATGGCCGGACGCAAGGTCAACATTCCGGCCCAGGTGAAACGCATCGTCCCCCTGGGCGGGGCCATGCGTTTTGTGGTCTACATGCAGGGATTGGACGCGGTGGTGGGGGTGGAGGCCATTGAGCAAAAAAAGACTCCGGACTCGGCGGGCCGGCCATACAGCCTGGCGGTGGCGGACCGGGCCGCCTCGTTGCCCGCCATCGGCGAGGGAGGGCCGGGCAAGCTGCCGGACTTCGAACGAATCATGGCAGTGATGCCGGACGTAATCCTTGCCGTGGGAATCGATTTCGCCCAGGTGAAGACCATCCAGCAAAAAACCGGCGTTCCGGTAGTGGTGCTGCATCCGGGCGCCACCACTGCCCTGGATCTGAACCAGATGCGTGCATCGTTCCGCCTGCTGGGACGGGTCATGGGGCGGGAAAAGCGGGCCATGGAACTGAGTGATTTCCTGCACGGCTGCGAAAGCGATCTGCAAACCCGGACAGTGACGGGACGAAACCGCCCCCTGGCGTATGTAGGAGCCATCGGCTTCAAAGGGCGGCACGGCATCACCAGCACCGAATCGGCCTACGCGCCGCTGGTTTGGATCAACGGCCGCAACGTAGCCGATGGACTAAAACGCAAGGGGCATGCCTTCATAGACCCCGAGCAGTTGCTGCGCTGGGACCCGGAGATAATCTTCCTCGATGCCGGCGGGTTGGCCATGGTGGAGGATGAATACCGGCGCAATCCGGACGTGTACCGGGGTCTCAAGGCAATGCGGTCGGGAAAGATTTTTGTGGTGCCGCCCTACAACTATTATCACACCAACCTGGAAACCGCCCTGGCCAACAGCTTTTTTATGGGCAAAACCCTGTACCCGGATCGCTTTACCGATGTCGATCCGGCGGCCAAGGCAGACGAAATCTTCCGCTTCTTCACCGGCGTGGCTGGCTATGGCCGTCTCAAGGCGGAGTTGCACGGGTTTGGCCGGGCCGAGTTTGGCTCCGGCGGAATCATGGTGCGTTAAGATGGACATCCGCGGCCAATACCGCCGGGCCACGGCCCGCAAGCTGGCAATAGGTCTGGGCTTGCTGCTGACCTTGGCCGGGGTCGCCCTGTTTTCGGTCAGCGTGGGCGCACTGACCATCGGACCCGGCCAGATACTCGATGCCCTGCTGCACCGGGAGGGAGGAACCATTCAGCATGTGCTCTGGTCCATCCGTCTGCCCAGAACCGCCGGGGCGATTCTGGCCGGAGCCGGGCTGGGGGTGGCCGGAGCGGTGATGCAGGACATCCTGCGCAACCCCCTGGCCTCGCCTTTTACCACCGGGGTCTCCCAGGGAGCCGCTTTTGGGGCCGCCTTTGCCATAATTGTCTTCGGGGCAGGCCAGACCCACGCCATCGGCAAGGAGGCGGTGACCATTGCCTCGCCCTATCTGGTGGTGATCTCTTCCTTCTGCGGAGCCATGCTGGCGGTGGCCTTCATCCTAGGACTTTCCAGCCTGCGCCGAATCAGCGCCGAAGGGGTGATTCTCGCCGGAGTGGCGCTCTCCGCCTTCTTTGGCGCGGCAACCATGCTGCTACAATACTTTGCCAGCGACATGCAGGTGGCGGCCACGGTGTTCTGGACCTTCGGCGATCTTGGCAAGGCAGGCTGGCGGGAAAACGGGGCCATACTCTCCGCCGTTTGCGTTGCCTTCGCCTGGTTCGGTGTTTCCGGCTGGAGCCACAACGCCCTCCAGTGGGGGGAAGAGGTGGCGGAAAGCCTGGGAGTGCGGGTAATCCGGTTGCGGGTAATCAGTCTTGCTGCCGGCTCGCTGATGGTGGCGGTATCCACCGCTTTTCTGGGAGTGATAGGTTTCGTGGGTCTGCTGGCCCCGCACACCGCGCGCTTTCTGGTGGGCAACGATCACCGCTTTCTCCTGCCCTGTTCCGCCCTGTTCGGCGCCCTGCTGCTGCTGACTTCCGACATTCTTGCGCGAACCGTCATGCAGCCGGTGACCCTGCCGGTGGGCATCATCACCTCCCTGGCCGGAGCGCCGTTGTTTTTAGCGCTGCTGGCCAAAACAAGAAGGTCATAATCCATGCTGGAAGTCAACGGTCTCAGCCTCTCGCTCAAAGGACGGAAAATCCTGCGCGATATCCATTTCACCCTGCGTCCCGGTGAGCTCGTCTCGCTGCTCGGCGTCAACGGCTCGGGTAAATCCACCCTGATCAGGGCCATGACCGGCCTCCTCCGTCCGGAACACGGAGAGGTGCTGGTGGCCGGGCTGGCGCTGACCGGAATGCGCGGCACGGAACGGGCCAGACAGATCGGCTACCTGCCGCAGAAAGCCAACGCTATCTCCTGCTCTGTCTTCGACGCCGTGCTGCTTGGCCGCACCCCCAGTCTTGGTTGGCGGATATCGGCCCGCGACTCCGCGGCGGTGGAACGAGTGCTGATGCTGCTCGGTATTGAACATCTTGCCATGCGCTCGACCCAGGAACTGAGCGGCGGCGAATTCCAAAAAGTGGCCATTGCCCGGGCCCTGGCCCAGGAACCGCGCATCCTGTTTCTGGACGAACCCATCAATCATCTGGACATCAAAAATCAGATGGAACTCATGTCCCTGCTTAAAAAAATCACCCGGGAACTTGACTTGGTCACGGTGAGCGTACTGCATGACCTGGGGATAGCCCTCCGTTTCTCCGACCGGTTTTTACTGCTTAAGGAAGGCGGACTATACGCTTGGGGAGACCGGTCAGTCTTCACCGCTCCCGCCATCCGTGAGGTGTTCGGCATGGAGGCGCTGCTGCATGAAGTGGCCGGCATTCCGGTGGTGCTGCCCACTTATCCATGCTGCCGCGCCTGATCCGAAAAAAAGGGATTATCCTGCTGCTGGCTTGATCTCCGGCAATGGTGTACACTGTGACACAAGACCTGATTGCCAGAGGCCATTTCACCCGGAACCGCTGTCATGCTCCTCCTCGATGTCCCAGTGCCAGACCCGAAGTATGTGGAATTTCTTGCCGAATTCCAGCCCTCGCTGTATTCCGTCCACTTCAGCCTTTTTCTGAAAAACATCCCGGACGGCCGCCATCGGTCCAGCACCGTGCCGGAGTTTGGAGATCTGGTCGCGGCTCTCGCCAGGCTGCCCGGCCCCAAAAAATACGGACTCCTCAACAGCCGCTTCCACCACCCCAGCCTCTATACCGACAAGGCGGCTCTGCACACCATCATCCGGGCGCTGGACACCCTGCTTGCG
The DNA here is from genome assembly GCA_002347095.1 of Desulfobulbaceae bacterium UBA2273. Lineage (GTDB taxonomy): Bacteria > Desulfobacterota > Desulfobulbia > Desulfobulbales > Desulfurivibrionaceae > Thiovibrio > Thiovibrio ferrireducens. Next base: position 74,946 of record DDWZ01000014.1, read on the forward strand.
GCAGACGTGCTCCACGGCATCACCATTGTCGATTTCTACCTCCTGCAGGCGCTCTCCGACACCAGCCCCGAGACCTGCTCCCAGCTTGAGGCAGTGCCCGGAGTCAACTGCATGCTCGATTCCTTTGCCAAGGTGCGGGCTTGCCTTGAAGCCATTGCCGAAACCGGTTTCAAGCCCCCGACCAAAATCAATCTGGACCGCGCCCTGAACCGCAACCTGCCGGAACTTGCGGATATCTCCCAGCAGTGCCGCCGACACTACCCAGAAATCAAGCTGACCCTGCTGGCCAACGAGGGTTGCCTGGACCGCTGCCCCTTCAAGCTGGCCCACGACGCCCAAATCGCCTTTGCCAATACGGGGTGCATCGCCAACGAAACCCGGGCCACCAACCAGGAACTCGGCTGCATCCGGGAACTCGGGGCGCATCCTGCAAAGCTGTTCAAATCGCCCTTTATCCGGCCCGAGGATCTGCAGCAGTATGAGGGGATGGTGGAGGTAATCAAGCTCTGCGGCAGAACGCTAGGCCCCGCCTTCTTGCAACGGGTGGTGCGGGGGTATGCGGAGCGGAGGTATGCGGGGAACCTGCTGGAGTTGATGGATACCATGGAGTGGCTGGCCAAGCAGCTCTATGTGGCCAATGAGGAGTTGCCTGCGGATTTTTTGACCAAGCTGAGTAGTTGCGACAAGAACTGTTGCAACTGCTCATACTGCCAAGAGCTGCTGGATAAGGTCGCCACGCCCTTAGCTTTTCAGCTTGAGGACCTGCGGCAATGAAAAAGTAGAGGAAGCTTTGGTAGGTTGGGTACAGGAACGAAACCCAACATGTACGAATGTTGAGCAAAACACCATCATGCTCTGCTTGCCGGCAAAAATCGTTGGGTTTCGCAAAGCTCTACCCAACCTACACGGCTACGCAGCTAATAAGGTTGCGGAAAAAAATCAAAATATCGGGCTTGACCGGAAATCAGTATTATGTCCCCTGAATACAGATAAGCAAAGACTTGACCCATTTGCTGTCTTTCCCATTGTCTTGGGGGCAAGGTGCAGCAACCGCTGCTCATGTTTCGTAAGTCGGGTTTTCAGGCAGATTGACCGGTCTGTACTCCGCCACCTTTTGCACCCTTTCTCTGGTGGATACGTGAATCTTTTCCGAATCGCCGATCTGGCGCGCGCTGGTGCCGAAGGTCTCCCATATTCCATCAAAAGAATCGTGCAGGGTTCCCGAAGTGTAGTCCTTGTTCAGACCGTTTACGGCGCTGGCCTTGAACCGCACGCCGTGTTCATAAGCCCGGTCGATCATCCACCGCAAGGCAATGTCCGACTGCCGGCAATCGGCGTAGCCGCCTCCCACATCCGAATGCACGCCTGAAAACCATATCTGGTTGATCCGGTCATCCACATCCCATTTGAGCACCGGGAAGAACCTACGTTTCTCGTCGATGGCCATGGCGTGATAGCCCTTGACAACGCAAGACGGAAGGGCCAGATCGCTGAAATCCTCATCGGTGGTGGTTTTCACCGTGTCCCAAACCCCGAGCATTTCGACCGGGATATCGAAGAGCCTGCCTTCCTCTTTTAATTTTTCGGAGCTGACCGTATCGCGCCGCAAATAAAGCTGCCAGGCCAAATCAACATCGGCGGCCTTTATCGGCACGCCGCAGCGGGAAATGAGGCCTGCCAGTCGCCTTGCAGCATAGGCACCTCTGCTGAAACCGAAGATAAAAACCTTGTTTTCCTCTCTCTGCCAATCCGAGTCCGCAAAGCGCCGCCGCAGAAAGCGATAGGCGCCGAGAATCTGCCTGTCCAACCCTTTGCCGTAAATGCCGCCAGGCAGGGCCTCCCAGTACGCGGTGCCGACGCCCTCTTCATAGTGGGTTACCTGATTTTTCGCGGCACAGGCGTTCAATATCTTTGCCACGTTGGTGATGGTGGAGTCGGTGTCATTCCAGGTGCCGTCGCAGCCAATGATTAAATTGCGGGTTTGAGCCATGTTCGCACCTCTTGAATCGTAGTTTTACTTGGCTGGCTTGTATAATTCCTCTTCCTCATCCTGAGCCGGTGTGCCGTCACACCACCATTCGGCGGCCTGAGGCACATAGAGGCCCAAAGATACGATGGACACCAACGAATAGAGTGCATTGGTATGGACACGCACCCGGTAGAGGCCTTGCCCGTTATCGCACTTTTCTACCGGAGGTTCCGACCAGACGAAGTTGTAATAGGAGCCATGGACCGTATGGGTGCCATGCTCCGACATCGGCGTTTTCTGACCATCTCCTTCGATGGTCATGGTTGCACAACCGGAAATGCTTCCGATCAGGAAACAACCAAAAATTACTGAAAGATATCTCTTCATAAGGCTTTCCTTGTGCTTCATCGTTTTTTCAAAAACCTCTGCCTTAACGCTAAACTCAGCGGACGTTGCCAATGAACTTTCCGCGTCAAGCGCCGCAGTTCTCGACGTCCGTTGAAGTATTTTGCTATGCCAGGAGAAAAATTCGGGCACTCCCCATTTTTTCTCCTTCAGGGGTAAATCATGGAGTCAGGTCAGAGTTTCGGATATTCACCAAAAATCTCCTGATCAGCCCCCCACCGAAGAATCACCCTAGCAAACCTCAACACCAACCACAATCCAGAAAAAATACGGAGATTCATCCATAGTTTCCTGCGCCAAACACCCCAGTGCCTGCCTGCATCATCATTCTTCCCGATAAATAACAAATAGTTCTTTCGTTATTACCTATTGGTCAACCCCTCCTCCCTGCTGGTACAAGTATATCCTTAAATTGCCCCACATTCATAACCAACACGGAGGAATACCCATGCTCAAACGAATCGCACTGTCCCTGGCCTTTACCCTGCTGGCTGCCGCTCCCGCCCTGGCAACCAACTACATCGCCCCGGCAAACCTCAAGAAAATGCTGGATGCAAAACAGGAGGTAATTCTGGTGGATATCCAGCCTGCCGCCGACTTTGCCAAGCAGCATCTGCCCGGCTCCATCGAAACCAACGCCTTCCCCGCCAAAAGCGACGAGGAAAAAGCCCGCCTGAACAAGGCGCTGCCGGCCATCAATGGGAGCAAGGCGCCGGTGGTGGTGCTCTGCCCCCGGGGCAAAAGCGGAGCAAAAAACAGCTACGAATATTTGCAGAGCAAAGGGGTGTCTGAGAATCGGCTGCAGATATTGGAAGGGGGGATTGCGGACTGGCCCTATGCGGGGATGTTCGTCAAGGGGCGTTAGAATCTAAAATATTCGATGATGGTTACCCCGGTGAAAGCCGGGGTCTCGGAAGCAAGCGTACTGACTCGCATTTCGCTTCGCTCTTCTGTTCATTTTCTTTGCTTGCCCAAAGAAAACGAACCAAAAGAAAGGGCACCCTGTGTCCCTTGTCCCGCCGCAGGCGGGATACCCGGAGTTTATGCCCCGCATGGGGTACTCCTCGATGCTGCCGGGGCTTTGCAAACTCGGCTTTCGCCTCAGACAGTGCAAAGCCCTTTTTCGGCAGCCTCTCCGGTGCTCGGCTGCGTGACAATGGGGTTTAACCGCAACAAAAACAGAAAAGTGGGCAGCCTGTCGGCTGCCTGCTTTATCAACTCCGCTTTTCACACTTTTTGGGCTGCAGCTTGACGTAGACGAAGATGAGCAGGGCGGAAAGGATCAGCACCCCGATAATGGCCTGCTGCGAGTATTTCATGATCAGCTCCTGATTGCTGCCGATGAAATAGCCGATCCAGGTGAGGACCGTTACCCAGATCCCCGCACCGAGCAGGGTATAGAGGGAGAACTTCAGGTGGTTCATCCCGGCCAGCCCGGCCGGAAGCGAAATGAGGTGGCGGACCACCGGCAGGAGGCGGCCGATGAAGGTCGAGATCTCGCCGTGCCTGAGGAAGAAACACTCGACCTTGGCAAACTTCTCCTCGGTGATCCAGACATACTTGCCATACTTCAAAAGAAGCGGCCTGCCCAAATAATGGGAGGCGAAGTAATTGAGATACGCGCCGAAAAGGCTGCCGAAGGTGCCGCAGAGAATAACGGTCAGCATGTCCATTTTCCCTGCCTGCACAAGATACCCGGCCGGAGGCATGACCAGTTCGCTGGGCACCGGGATCACCGAACTCTCCATGGCCATCAAAATAAAAATCCCCGGATACCCCATGGCCCCGATGCTCTCCACGAGCCAGTTGATCATATTGTGCATGTGCCGCTCCTTGCTGTGTTACTGGCGCAAAATTGTATCCGCTATCACGAAAAAAGACGACCAATTAACGCCCCCTTACCCCATGGGAGGGCCGTCGTTGACCGCCATTCTTTTTTTGCCGGCTGATCGAGAGCCGCTGGAAAACAGCTCCCCGAACGCACCACTGCCTTGAGTCACCGGCCCCCTGCGCTGCCTGCCTTTTCAAGGCAACGGAGAAACCCGAAAAAACCGAGGATGCGAGCAACTGCTTCTTGTCACCTCACGGATGCGCGCACAGGTCGGCGGGCGGTTCGGGAACAAAAAAGGAAGTGGAACAGTATTCGCAGGCGGACTCGTCGTCTTTTTTGTCGATGAGTTTCCAGGATTTCAGCAAGATAAGCTCTGCATGCGCTTTTTTGCAATTCTCGCAGACCCACAGTTCTTTGTCGTCTTTCATCTGATATCTAAAACGTTTCATCTCTGCTCCGTATTTTTTGTATAGGTTTTTTCCCTGAACCGGCATGGTAACAGGAATTGCGCTGATCGCCAACCGGCTTTTCGCCTACAGCCGATCATATTTTCGCCTCCGGTTTGCCAAAAAACGCGCTTCGTTTCCGTGCTTGACAGCAGCCCCCAATCATTTTATCATCTGAGCAACTGTTCACATACAAAGAGGAACCCCCATGCCCATTGATCGCTGCCAATGCCGGATTGTCCACGAACAGCAGGTGGAAAAAGCCCGGAAAAGCGCCCTGCCTCCGGCCGAGATCGACAAGCTCGCGCAATTCTTCAAGGCCTGTGCCGACCCGACCAGGCTGAGGATTCTTTTGGCCTTGCACCAGGAGGAGATGTGCGTCTGCGATCTGGCCGCCTTTCTCGGGGTAAGCGAATCAGCGGTAAGCCACCAGTTGCGGCTGCTTCGGCAGATGGCCCTGGTGGCCAATCGGCGCGAAGGACCGGTGCTCTATTACCGGCTCACCGACGCACATGTCAGCCAGCTTGTCCTCGTGGCGCTGGATCACATCAGGGAGTAAAAAACCATGCACCTTCTGTACGAAATTCTCGCCGAATCCTGGGAGCTCCTCCTGGACGCCGCCCCTTACATCCTGTTCGGCATCCTGGTCGGCGGCCTGCTCAAAGTCTTTCTCTCCCCCGCCTATGTGGCCCGCCACCTGGGGCAAGGCCGCTACAGCTCGGTGTTCAAGGCGGCCCTGTTCGGGGTTCCCCTGCCCCTGTGCTCCTGCGGGGTGCTGCCCGCGGCGGCAACCCTGAAAAAACAGGGGGCCAACAACGGCGCCACCACCGCCTTTCTCATCTCCACCCCGGAGTCGGGTATCGACTCCATCAGCGTCAGCTATGCCCTGCTCGATCCGATCATGACCGCAGCCCGCCCCGTGGCCGCCTTTGTCTCCGCCCTCATTGCCGGGTCCATTGAAAACACCTTCAACCCGCCCAGACCCCAGTTGGCCATGGCCGCCGATCTTTCCTGCGCGGTGGACGGCTGTTGCAGCGGGGTGGACTGTCCGCCCGCGGAACACGCCAATCACCACACCCTGCGTGAAAAGATCCGGGCCGGAATGCGCTATGCTTTTGGCGAACTCTGGGGGGATCTGGCCGGCTGGTTTTTCATCGGCTTGCTGCTGGCCGGGCTGATCTCCGCCCTGGTGCCGGACGACTTGATCACCGCCTATCTTGGCGGCGGGCTTGCGGCCATGCTCCTGATGCTCGCCTTCGGCATCCCGCTGTACATCTGCGCCACCGCCTCCACCCCCATTGCCGCCGCCATGATCCTCAAGGGTGTCAGCCCCGGCGCCGCCCTGGTCTTCATGCTGGTGGGTCCGGCCACCAACATGGCCACCATCTCGGTGCTGGTGGGCCTGCTGGGACGCCGCGCCACCGGGGTATATCTGGCGTGCATCGCAATAACCGCCGTGCTCTTCGGCTTGGCTCTTGATGCGATCTACGCAACCCTGGGCATCTCCGCCAAGGCCATGGTCGGTCAGGCGGGCGAGCTTCTGCCCTATCCGGTCCAGTTGGCTGCGGCCCTGCTGATTCTGGCGCTGTCAATCAAGCCGATGCATAGGATGATTCAGGGCTGGTTTACGAAAGGTGCGGGTGGGTCGGACAGCGGCTGCGGCTGCGACGGGGGCTGCGGGAGCAAATAAAGGGCCGAGGCGACACTCAGAAACTCCCCATTGGCACGCAGCCGAGCACCGCAAAAGCTGCCGAAAAGGGAGGTTGCACTGTTTGAGCACCCCATGCGGGGCATAAACTCCGGGCATCCCGCCAACGGCGGGACCAGTGACACGGGTGCCCTTTCTTTGGTTCGTTTCTTTGGGCAAGCAAAGAAATGAACAGAAGGCGCAAGCGTATTCCTCTCGCTATTGAGATTGATTGATAATCAGACAATCACTTAAAGATCGGCAGCGAACCCCCTTCCCCGGGAACTCCATCGATGGGCAGGGTGACGACAAAGAGCGCCCCTTTGCCGCGCCCGCTCTTGGCCGTGATATCGCCGCCATGCCGCTTGACAATGCCGTAGCTCACGGACAGCCCCAAGCCAGTGCCTTCCACCGCCGGCTTGGTTGAGAAAAACGGCTCAAAGATCAAGGCCATGTCCTTCTGCCGGATGCCCTTGCCCGTATCCTGGATGAGAACCCGGACATTCTCGCCGCTCACCTCGGTGGTGATGGTGATGGTTCCCCCGGTTTTGGGGATGGCCTCTTCGGCGTTGCCGATCACGTTGAGCAGCACCTGCTTGATCTGGTCCGGCACCGCCTGAATTGTGGGGAGATCCCGGGCAAAACGCCGTTGCACCATAATGTGCCGATCGCTGAGCTTCTTTTTGCCGAGCAGCAGCAGCTCCTCGATGATCCGGTGCAGATCAACCGGGGCGACCTTGCCGGTGGTGGGCCGGTTGAAGTCCTGCAGGGTGCTGATCAAATCCTTGACCCGCGCGCATTCGCCAATGGCCAGATCCAGCATCTCTGCGTCACCCTTCTCAAGGGGCACCGAGCGCAGCCCCAGCAGAAAATTGCGGATGCCGATGATCGGATTGCCGAATTCATGGGCAATGGAAGCGGCCAGCTTGCCCACCGCGCTGAATTTCTCGGCATGGAGCAACTGTTCGTAGGTGCGGCTCAGTTGGTTGGTCCGTTCCTCGACCCGCGCCTCCAGGGCGTCATTCATCCGCCGGACTTCCGCCTCCATCCGCTTGCGGTCCGTCACGTCCTGCAGGGTCTCGATGGCGCCGATGGTCTCCCCGGCCAGATTCTTGATCGGCGCGGCGGTGAAAAACAGCCACTTGCTCTCATGGCCGAAATCGAAAAAATCCTCCACCTCGTAGGCGCCCTTGACCAGAGAGGAAGGCCGGTACTTGCCGGTGTAAAACTTGGCGATATGCGCCTCGCTGACGGCATCCAGCACCAGATCGGCGAGAATGGGCCGCTGATACAGGTAAAAGGCCTTCCACTGGTTCTGGGTGCCGACCATATCCGCGGCAGCCAGCCCGGTCATCACGGCGCAGGCCTTATTCCAGTGGGTGATGGTATGATTTTCATCAATAACAAAGGTGGGGATGGAACTGGCCTGCAGGATCTGCGACAACCGCTCCCCGCTTTCGAGCAGATCCTCCTCGGCCTGCTGCCGTTCGATGATCTCCTGGGCCAGGATGGCGTTGTATTCCTGATAGCTGCTGGTGCGCGAGGCAATCTGCTTCTCCAGGGTATCATAGGCCCGGCGCAAGTCAGCCTCCCTTCTCCGCTCCACGGTCACATCCCGGATCACCTCGGAAAACCCGGCCAGCCTGCCATTGTGATACACCGGACTAAAGGAGCGTTCAAAGGTGCAGACCCCGCCCTCCGGGCAGGTCCGGCTGAAATCCACGGTGAACTTCTTGCCGGAAAGCGCCCGCTGATACAGGTCGCTGGCCCAAGCCCGCTGGCTGTTGGGCAATACATACTGGTGGCGCGAGCCGGGCCCCACGGTCAGGTTGAAGACCTCTTTCAGCAACCGGACATAGGCGGGGTTCACATAGACAAACCGCGCCTCGGTATCGACCAGGGCCATGCCTTCCGGCCTGCTTTCAAGGAGCGTGCTTGTATCAAGAACCGCTTGGGGAATCAGGGAGCCTGCCATGAACCTGCCGTGCCGAAAAGATGAAAAAAGGAAAAAACGTCTCCGGGCTAGCGTAAAGCAGAACCGCTAAGTTTTCCATGAAAAAAAGCGGCGGCTGGGCCGGGAAGTCCTTCGGCGCGGAAGGAGCGAAGGCCTCATTTACCGGATTTCGGCCGAAGCCTTTTTGAAATCCCTCTGCTTCCAGAGCATATAGATCGCCGGATAGATGAGCAGTTCGAGGATGGTTGAGGTGCCGATTCCTCCCACCATGGGCGCGGCGATTCGTTTCATCACATCGGCGCCGGTGCCGGTGCTGAACATGATGGGCACCAGCCCGAGCAGTGTGGTTCCCACCAGCATGAGCTTGGGACGAATCCTTTTCACCGCCCCGTACATGATCGCCTCTTGCAGATCATCGATGTTCCGCATTTTCCCCGCCTTCTGCCATTTGTCGCAGGCAAGGTCGAGATAGAGGAGCATGACCACCCCGGTCTCCGCGTCGATCCCGGCCAAGGCGATGATCCCCACCCAGACCGCGATGCTCATGTTGTAGCCCAAAATGTATAAAAGCCAGAAGGAGCCGACCAGGGAAAAGGGCACGGCCAAAAGGACAATCGCCGTCCTCACCCAGGACTTGGTGTTGAAAAAGATGAGCACGATGATGACCAGCAGGGTGAGCGGAATAACGAGCTTCAGCCGTTGGTGGGTCTTGACCAGATGCTCGTATTCCCCGCTCCACTCCAGGCGATAGCCCTGGGGGATCTCCAGCGAGGCGACCCGTTTTTTTGCTTCATCCACGAAACCGCCCACGTCCCGGCCGGAAAAATCGATGTACACATACGAGGCCAGGAGACCGGCCTCGCTCTTGATCATGGGCGGACCCTTGACGATCTGGATGTCTGCCAGTGCGCCCAGTGGAACCTGGAGAAGCTCGCCGGTGGGGGGGGAAGCCGACTGGCCCGAAGACATGTTGCCCGGAGTCGGCGCGGCCATGGAGGCGGGTACCGGGACCAGCACCCTTTTCAACTGTTCCACGTCGCCCCGCAACTCCCGGGCATAGCGAACATTCACCGGATAGCGCTCCCTGCCTTCCACGGTCACGGTGAGGTTCATCCCGCCGATGGCCGACTGGACAACCTCCTGCACCGCATCCACGGACAAGCCGTAGCGGGCCACCTCCTCCCGGTTGATGGTGAAATCGAGAAAATAGCCGGTGGTCACCCGCTCGGCGTAGACGCTGCGGAGGCCCGAGATTCCTGCCAGCCGCGCCTCGATGGCAGTGCCCAGCCGTTCCAGCTCCTCAAGACGCGGCCCCATGACCTTGATCCCCACCGGAGTTCGGATACCGGTGGCGAGCATGTCGATCCGGGCCTTGATCGGCATGGTAAAGGAGTTGGCCACCCCGGGAATGGAAAGGGCGTCGTTCATCTCGTTTTTCAGACTTTCCACCGTCACGCCAGGCCGCCATTGCGATTCGGGCTTGAGGTTGATCACGGTTTCAAACATCTCAAGGGGCGCCGGGTCCGTAGCGGTTTCCGCCCTGCCGGCCTTGCCGAAGACCTGGGCCACCTCGGGAATCTCCTTGAGGATCTTGTCCTGGAGCTGCAAAAGCTTCGATACCTCCGAGATGGACGCGCCCGGCGAGGTTACCGGCATATAGAAGAGCGCGCCCTCATACAGCGGCGGCATGAATTCGGAGCCGAGCTTGAGGAACGGGTAGACGCTCACCACCATGACGATGAGCGCCCCAACGATGACCGACCGTTTGAAGCGGAGGACAAAGCGGACGATGGGCTCGTACAGCCGATGGAGAAAGAGGCTGACCGGATTTTTCTCCTCGGACATGATCTTGCCCCGGATGAACAGGGTCATCAAGACCGGGGTCAGGGTGATGGCGAGAAAGGCCGAGAAGAGCATGGCAAAGGTCTTGGTATAGGCCAGGGGCTTGAACAGCCGCCCGGCCTGCGCCTGCAGGGTGAAAACCGGCAAAAAGGCCACGGTGATCACCAGCAGGGAGAAGAACAGCGACGGCCCCACCTCCTTGGCCGCCTCAATGATCACCTCGGCCCGGCTGCCCTGGCGGCCACCGTGCTCCCACTCCTCCAGTTTTTTATGGGCGTTCTCCACCATGATGATCGAGGCGTCCACCATGGCCCCAATGGCGATGGCGATGCCGCTCAGGCTCATGATGTTGGCCGTAACCCCCAGATAGTACATGCAGATGAAGGAAACGATGATCGCCACGGGCAGGGTGAAGATAACCACCAGGGCGCTGGGCAAATGGAAGAGGAAGACCAGGCAGACCACACTCACCGCCAGGGAGATCTTGAGCAGCTCTTCGGTCAGGGTATCGATGGCCCGGTGAATAAGATCCGAGCGGTCATAGGTGGTGACGATCTTCACCCCTTCGGGCAGGCTGGGTTCGATGCTCTCGCGGATCTTTTCCTTGACCCGGTCAAGAACCGTGAGAACATTCTCGCCGAACCGGACCACCACGATGCCGCCGGCCACCTCACCTCGCCCGTCCAGTTCGGCGAGGCCGCGCCTGATCTCCGGGCCGAGCTGGATGGCGGCGACATCCTTGAGCAATACCGGGGTGCCCACGCCGTTGCCGCCCACCGCGATGTTTTCCAGATCAGCGAGCCCCTTGAGATATCCGCGGCCGCGCACCATATACTCGACCCCGGAAAACTCAAGCACCCGTCCCTCCACATCTTTGTTGCTCTGGCGGATCGCCTCCATCACCGAGGTGATGGGCAGGTTGTAGGCCTGAAGCCGGTTGGGATCGATGCTCACCTGATACTGGCGGACAAAACCGCCGATGCTCGCCACCTGCGAGACCCCCGGCACGCTTTCCAGGGCCAGCTTGATGTTCCAGTCCTGGAGCGAACGGAGTTCGGCGAGGTTCTGCCGGCCGGTCTCGTCCACCAGGGCATAGGAAAAGCCCCAGCCCACGCTGGTGGCGTCCGGGCCCAGAACGGGATTCACCCCGGCGGGAAGCTTGTCCTTCACCGCCTGGAGGTATTCCAGCACCCGGCTTCTGGCCCAGTAGATGTCGGTTCCTTCCTGAAAAATGGCATAGACAAAGGAGGCGCCCAAAAAAGAGAAGCCCCGCACCACCTGCACCTTGGGCGCGGCAAGAAGGGTCGAGGTGATCGGATAGGTGATCTGGTCCTCAATGAGGTCCGGGCTGCGCCCTTCCCATTCGGTGAAGATGATGACCTGGGTGTCGCTTAGATCCGGAATCGCATCCAGCGGCGTGTTGCGGATTGCCCAGATCCCCCAGGACACAAGGGCGAACACCAGCAGAAAAACAAGAAACCGGTTGCGGGCGCTGAAATCGATGACGCGGGCTATCATTCCTTCACCACCCCCTTGAGACGCGCTTCGGAATCAATGAGGAAGGTGGCGGCCGAAGTCACTTTTTCCCCGGCCTGCAACCCGCCCAGGATTTCCGACATCCCCTCGGCCTTAACGCCGACGCTGACCTCGCGCGGCTCAAAGTAGCCCTCGCCCTTGTCCACATAAACGAGCTGCCGGACCCCGGTGTTGATCACTGCCCCGTCCGGCACCACGAGCCTGGCGCCCAGATCTATCTTCAGGGCCACGTTGGCGAACATCTGGGGCTTCAGCGCTCCGTCCTGGTTGTGCAAGGTGAAACGAACCTTGGCCGTTCTGGTTTCCCCGGCAAGAATCGGCGACACATACTCGATGGCGGCGGCAAACGTCCTGCCCGGCAAGGAGGCCACGGTGATCTCCGCCTGTTGTCCGGTTTTGATCTGGGCAAGTTCGTGTTCGTAGATATCGGCCACCAGCCAGACCGTGGCTGTATCCACCAGGTCAAAAAGCTTCTCGCCGGGCTGCACCTTCATCCCCTGCACCACGGATTTTTGCACCACATACCCGCTCACCGGGCTGAATACGGCCAGGGTCCGCAGGGGAACCCCGGTCTCCTCGATCGTGCGGATCTGCGCCGCGGTGAGGTCAAAAAATCGCAACCGCTGGAGGGCGGCCTTCCGCATGGCTTCGGCATCCTGCGCCAGCATCCGGCTCAGGGCGGAGGAGTCCCCTGCTTCGGCAGGCTCGGCACCCGAACGCGACCACTTGAGGATGTTGAGATATTCCTGCTGGCCGGCAACCAGCTCCGGACTGTAGATTTCGGCAAGCACTTCGCCTTTTTTCACATACCTGCCCGTGTAGTTGACCCGGAGGTGCTCGATCCAGCCCGCGATCTTGGTGTTGACCGTGGCGATTCTTCGTTCGTCATACTCGACGCGGCCCACGGTCCGGATGATCCTGTCCAGGGTTTTCACCGCAACCGCGGTGGTTTTTACCCCGATGAGCCGCTGCCCCTCCTCGGGGATCTCGATGGTCGAAGGTTCTTCCGGAAAAGCCGCAGCGTTTTGCATTCCCTCGGAGTCCGGCTCTGCTGCCTGGGACAGGACAGGGGGGGCGCCTTGCCCCTGATGCTCCGACGGAACCTCCCGTGCTGCGGGCTCCTGACCCTTTTCACGAAACACCCCGCCGCCCCTGTTGGTAAGCCCGAGAAAAAGGACGCCCGCGATGAAAAGAAAAAGGACCACCATGAGCATGCTGTTCTTCGTGTTCATCGCCGCTTTTCCTCCATGCGGGAATCGCTCGTCCCCAGTAAGGCCTCCAGCCTGGCCAGGGCCTTCTCCCTCTCCACCAGTTGCCCCCAATAGGAGGTCTCAATCTCGGTAATGGTTTTCAGCCGGGAGATCACGCTCAAGGCATCGGTCTTGCCCGTGGCGTACGAGGCCAGGGCCGACTGGAAGTCCTGATGGATCTTCGGGGTGAGGCCTTGGCGGTAGAGTTCCATCAAGCGCTCCGTGGTCTGCAGCATGGCATGGTTCTCCCGGATCGCGGAAGAAAGCCGCAACCGCACGGTTTGCAGCTCATTTTTCGCCTCACTCAAGGAAGCCTCGGCTTCCTGCACCGCTGGTCGCTGTTTGCTGGTGTAATAGAGGGGGACGTTGATCGCGGTGGTCAGACTCCACATATCCATGTCATCGTAGGCCGGACCTTTCAGGCCATAATTGCCGGTAACGGTAATGTCCGGATAAAACTCCCTTTCCGCCGCCCGCACCTTGGCGCTGGAGGAGGCCACCATCTTTTCCTGGGCCTTGACCTCCGGAGAATTCTCGTAGGCCGCGGCAATCAGTTCGGGCAGGGCGTGGGGATATGGGGCAAAGGAGGGCGGGGCAGGTCTGTCCAGAGGCGCGGCCTGGTCCCTCCCCACTGTGGCGTTCAGCAACGCTTCCAGGGTTTGGATCCTCTGCCGCAGCATCGTTTCCCGTTCCAGCAGCATGTACTTCTCGGTCTGCGCCAGGAGGACATCCTGCTGCATGCCGCCCCCAGCGGCATATCGGGCCAGGGCGGCATCCTCGATCCTGCCGAAGAGAACGGTTTTCTCCCTGATCAGATCCAGGCTCTGATGGGCAAGGAACAGATCATAGTAGAGTTCCTTGATCGTGGCTATGGTCCGCAACTGCACCGCCTTGGCCGAGGCGGAAAGGCTTTCCGCCTCCCTGGTCGCAGCCTCGCCCTTCAAACCACGTTTGCCCGGAAAAAAGAAGAGCTGGGAGGCGGAGAAAAGGTACTGGGAATCGGCCGATTCATTAAAGGTGAACCGGCTGGTGCCTTCATTCTGGTAGCCGACCATGAGCATGGGGTCCGGCAGGCTCATCGACTGGGGGACCCGAAAGCCGGAAGCCGCCGCTTTTGCGCGGGCCGCCTGGATCCCGGGGCTGGCTTGCAGGGCCTCGTCAATGAGGCCCTGCAACTGCAATTCCCCGGCCCGAATCGCAACCGGCTGGAAAAACAGCAAAAACCCTGCGGCAAACAGAGCGAAAACCTTTTCCCTTACCCTGGAATCAGCTCCCATGCGCGTTCCTCCTTCGCCCGGAGGCTACTGCACATCCAGGCTGAACTTGGTGGACACGGTCTTGCCGGAGCGCAGGATTTTCACCACGATATTCCAAGGACCGGCCATGGAAAAATTCAGTTTTCCCTGATAGGTATTCTTCTGCACGGCAAGAACCGATCCGTAATTCATCGGTGGCATTCCCGGCATGGCGGGCATGGAATACTCCACCTTCACCCCGGCATCGGTGATCTCCTTACCCGTTGGATCCTTCACGGTTACGGTGATCCCGTTCTCGCCCATCACCGCGGGATTTCTCTGCATTTTCACCACGACACTCAGGTCCCCCGCCTTTTTCTGGATCTCATACTCCTTGGCCCAGACAAGCCCACCACACAGCAAAAGAATGAGGGTAAACAGCGCTATTTTTTTCATCTTGCTTCTCCTCGTCTTGCGTATCCCACCCCGGATACATTGTGTAAAAAAATCAGGGAAAGACCTGACGCTGCCAAGCCGTCGCCCTGAGACGCTAAGCATGGGTAAAGCAAGGAACATGCCCAAAAAAAATTCATTGGAATATCAAGCAAGTAGCCGCAAAAGCTACACAGGAAAGAGCGGGGATTAAAGAATACTCTCATTGAGCTGGAGAATATTCTTCACTCTCCCTCTCCAACACATACAGCGTATCAGATTTTTTAAAAAATTTGAAATCATGCCGGGAAATGGAAGGGGAACGCGGAAAACAAGGGAGGAACAGCGGAATTCGGGCAAAAAAAAACCCTTCC
>DDWZ01000029.1 GCA_002347095.1 Desulfobulbaceae bacterium UBA2273
TACACAATCCTTTTTACACCCTCAACAAATGAGTAGAACGCGTAGGTTTACCAAGTTTACCGCACAGCTCGCCGCTATGGTTTTTTTCGGCGCGCTTTTTGCCGCGGTGCCGTTTCACACGGCAATGGCGCAAACAGTGCCTGATCTGGATACGGCAGATAGCTTCGCGGTGTTGGGCGGCACGGCGGTAACCCTTACCAACTCCACTGTTATGGGAGACGTGGGTTCTCCCGGCGCGGTCACTGTAACCACGAGCACGGTTCTCGGGACGGTTTTCCCGGCTGGCGACCCTATCGCCGTTGCGGCTTACGAGGACTTCCTCATTGCCTACGACACACTCGCCCTTGAACTGTGCGAGTTTACTTTGACGGGCGACCTTGCGGGCCTGGTGCTTGCGCCCGGTGTCTATTGTGTCGGGGGCGCGTCCACGACAACAAACGGGACACTGACCCTCGATGCCCAGGGCGACCCGAATGCGGTCTGGATTTTCAAAATCGGAACCTTGGGGAGCGGCGCACTGACAGGCACCGGCTTCACAGTGGCGATGGCTAACGGTGGCCAACCATGCAATGTGTATTGGTGGGTCGCCGACGCCGTGACCATGTCGGCTTCGAACCTCAAAGGGACTGTTCTTGCTGGGGCGGCCAGCACCTTCACCGGCGGAAGCCTGATCGGGCAAGTCTTTGCCAAAGCCGGAGTGACAATGACCGGCACCGATGTCTTCGGTTGCAGCACCCTCGTACCTCCGGTGATAGATGAAAATTTCTGCAAGAAATACTGCCATAAATACTGCAAGGATAATGAGAAGAAGCACAAGAAGCCTTGCAACCAGGGCGTGGGCAACGGGTCAGAGGATTGTGACCCTGGCCGCTCGAACCAGGGTAATCAAAGCCGGTCGAATGACGAACGAGGCGGGATTCCTGGGGACCCGGGCCGCAAGGGCGGAAACGGTAAGTAAGGGTGCAGTCGCAAGAACTCAGAACAGGATAAACCGCGCTGCAGCACTGACAGGGCATAACATGACAAGAACATGAGGAACCGTGGGTTCTCGGAGACCCATTCTCCGGGAACCTTTTTTCCCCGCTGCCGCAGAAGGAAGAAGCCTATACAGGCTGGGGCACAGGCGGCAGTTTAATGACGGAAAAGATCGATGTCATCGCAACATTTCGCAACCCGGGACCCACTCGGAGAAATATCATGAAATCCAGCACCAAGAACCAGACGGAAGGCAGGTTGCACAAAGTGAAGGGCATGATTAAATCCCCGGCTAAATGCTTTTTTGAAGGAAATTATTACTGCTGCCATGTGCATCAGAGCCTCGTAGATTTTGATGAGTATTTCTTGTCAGCCTGATCGCGACTTACGGATTCTTGAGCCAGAGGGGAGTTGGTAATGGAATCTTGTCTCTGTTCTGACAGCGTTGAGTGATGCGGACCATTTTTTCGTACCCGGTAAGACTGGCTCTGAAGCGGAGGTAACAATTTGGCCGTTGGCTTGTCCAATAAAAAGGAGGAACATTATGCTTGGAACGATTTTGCTCGTTGTTTTGATTCTGATGCTGGTGGGTGCAATGCCCAGGTGGCCTCACAGCCGAGAGTGGGGTTACTATCCGAGCGGTGGGATTGGCTTGATCCTTTTGATTTTGCTCATCCTGATGTTGCTGGGGCGGTTTTAGAGAACCGCAGCGCCTGATGTCGCTTGCAGAAGAGTGTTCAGACGCTTTTTGAAAGCGGATCGCTGAGGGTTTTTGTTTCCAAAAGCACAAAAAAGGAGGGGTGTGAACTCATGCCGTTAATTCAAGTGGTCGTGGTCCTGGTCGTGGTTGGTGTTATTCTGTGGCTCATCAACCGATTTATCCCAATGGCGAGATCCATAAAGTCGATTCTGAATGCCGTTGTGATCATTGCCGTGGTTTTGTGGCTCCTGAACGTTTTTGGGATTTCCAGTTACCTCTCCACTATCCGCGTGGGGAGGTGAGCGCCGGCTT
This sequence comes from Desulfobulbaceae bacterium UBA2273, assembly GCA_002347095.1. Classification (GTDB taxonomy): domain Bacteria; phylum Desulfobacterota; class Desulfobulbia; order Desulfobulbales; family Desulfurivibrionaceae; genus Thiovibrio; species Thiovibrio ferrireducens. The sequence continues at coordinate 1,988 of DDWZ01000029.1, forward strand.
TTCAGGAGGGAAAATTTCTGCAACTGATCCACAGCCCGAGAGCAAAGCAAAATTTAACCTGATGAGGATGTGCGATATGGCAACCACACACAAAAACTACAAACCAATGAGTCAGGAAATGCACTACATCATCGACCATGCCCATGCGCTTGTGGAGGCTACTTCCGGCGAACTCGACGACCGGATCAGCTCAGCCAGAACCGCACTGAAGAAACGCCTGGAAGCAGTCCGGGGCGAGTACGGCGATCTTGAAGCCCAATTCCTGGACAAGGTCCAGACCGCTGACGAGTTCATTCATGTAAAGCCATATTATGCCATCGGTGGCACTTTCATCGCTGGCCTGCTCCTGGGCTGGTTCATGTCCAGGAAATAGCGTGGGCGCCTGCCGCTGATCATTTTTGGCAGCTCTGGATTGTTGGTCGGTTCGGTGAGATAGCGGCCCAAATCCTTCGGAATCGCTTGGAACTCCTGGTTTTGGAAATGCCTGAGGCCAAGACCCGTTGAGTTCCGGCGCTGCTCCTGGCCTGTCTGGGAGTGATCTTCCCCCGTATTCGTGCTCCTGTGAAAAATGTACGAATCCTCTTTTGCCGCAATGATCATATCAACAAGAAGTGAGAGGGAGTTCATGGTCAGCGGAAAGCGCACGACACGATCCGGGGAATTCGCCGAGAGCATCATCAATACCGTACGCGAGCCGTTAGTTGTCCTGGATCAAGACCTCCGGGTGGTCTCGGCCAGCCGTTCGTTCTATAAGGTTTTCAAGGTAAAGCCCGAAGAGACCGTGGGGCAGCTTATCTATGACCTGGGCAACAAACAGTGGGATATCCCCAAGCTGCGCGAACTCCTGGAAACCATCCTTCCCCAAAAGACAACCTTTGACGACTATGAGGTTGAACACGTTTTTTCCGCCATCGGCAGGCGCATAATGCTTTTGAATGCCCGGCAAATTCAGCGAGGAAAGGGGGAGGAGCGGATCATCCTCCTTGCCATTGAGGACATCACCGCGCGGAAGAAGATAGAAGCCGGTCTGGAAAAGACCCGGAAAAAACTGGCCATCATTAAGGAAAAAGCAGATGAAGCCAGTGAATTCGCCGAGAGCATCATCAACACCGTGCGCGAGCCGTTAGTTGCCCTGGATCAAGACCTCAGGGTGGTCTCGGCCAGCCGTTCGTTCTATAAGGTTTTCAAGGTAAAGCCCGAAGAGACCGTGGGGCAGCTTATCTATGACCTGGGCAACAAACAGTGGGATATCCCCAAGCTGCGCGAACTCCTGGAAACCATCCTTCCCGAAAGGACGACCTTTGACGACTATGAGGTTGAACATGTTTTTTCCACCATCGGCAGGCGCATAATGCTTTTGAATGCCCGGCAAATTAAACGAGAAAAGGGCAAGAAGCGGGTCATCCTTCTTGCCATTGAGGACATCACGACCCAGAAAGAACTGGAGCGGGAGATTCTGAGTCTCGCCTATCATGACCATCTGACCGGCCTGCCGAATCGCATGCTTGTTATCGATCGTTTTAATATGGCGATGAGCCAGGCCGACAGAAACGGAATGAAGGTGGCCCTCATGATGCTCGACCTTGACAAATTCAAAGAGGTCAATGATACCCTCGGTCATCATATCGGGGATAAGTTGCTGCAAGCTGTTGCGGAAAAAATGACGGAAATCCTTCGGAAAGGGGACACCGTTGGCCGTTTCGGCGGGGATGAATTCGTTTTTGTGCTTTCCGACCAAAAAAACGACCAAAATGGACTGCGGGTTGCCAAAAAAATTATCGATGTTTTCCGGAACGCCTTTGTTCTTGAGGGACACTCGTTACGTATCACCAGCAGTATCGGGATCTCCCTCTATCCAGATCATGGTGCGGATATCGACACCATTCTCAAGAAAGCCGACAGCGCCATGTATCAGGCCAAGCAAGCGGGCCGGAATCAATATTCTCTCTATAGTCAGGCCTGAAGAAGTCGGTCCTCGCGGGTAGACACCAGCTCCGCCACACTCCACCAAATCATCACGCTTGTAAAAGGCGGTGCCGTAATACATGGCTTGAGTCCATGGCTGTTTTCGTGCAATCGCATCCCCGCAGCGCTTCAGGCAGAGGGTTGTAATACCCGTTCGGCCAGGGTGTGGACCAAGGCCTTCAGCGCAGGGTAGGTGGTGGCGGCGTCGATCTGTCTGCGGATGGCTCCGCCATTGGTTGTGCCGCGAAAGTATTTCCAGGCGTGGTTTCTGATTTTAGAGAGATTCGGTTCCGGGGCAAGGTGGATCTCGGCCAGTTCAAGATGGCGCAACAGGGCTCTGATTCTGTAGGCCATGGAAGGATGCTGGTTCACGGCGCCGGAAAAGATCCAAGGCGCGCCCAGGGCGGCCCGGCCGATCATCACGCCGGCGCAGCCGATTTTTTTAAGCAGGGCCACCCCCTGCTCATGGGAGGTGATGTCGCCGTTGGCAAAAACCGGGATGGCAACGCTTTTCATGACTTGGCGCATGACCTCGTGGTCAATGGGGCCGGTGAATCCGTCGCTCCAGGTGCGGGCATGGATGGCAATGGCGTGCGCGCCGGCGCCTTCCGCTATTTTGGCAATCTCCGGGGCGGTAATGGTGTGCTGGTTCCAGCCCGAGCGTATCTTGACGCTTACCGGTTTTTTTGCGTTTTTGCAGACGGCGGTGATGATCTGTGCCGCAAGGCGCGGGTTTTTCATCAAAGCGGCTCCGGCGCCTGTCTGGACGACTTTTTCCATGGGGCAACCCATGTTGATGTCGATTCCGGCAAAGGGGTGTTCGCTCAGGATCGCCGCGGCTTCTCCCATGGCGGCGGGATCGCTGCCGTAAAGCTGCATGACCACCGGTTGTTCCGCGGCGTTGGTGAGGAGCAGCTCCAGGCAGTCGCGGTTCTGCGACACCAGGCCATGGCAGTCGATCATCTCGGAATAGCAAAGACCTGCCCCATATTCTTTGCAGAGCAGACGGAAGGGCAGGTCGGTGGCGCCGGCCATGGGCGCGAGAACGAAAGGGGTTGTACTGGGGATTGCCCCAAGGGAATAGGTCATCGTAGGCTCGTTGTGTCGAACGGTTTTGTAAAATGAAAGAACAGGGAAGATGGAGGGCAGCGTGAGCGGAATGCCGCCGTCCCGTACGAGACTGAGAATTGTGTGACAGGCCGGCGCGGAAGAGGATGCGATAAACCGAACCCCCTTGCCGGGTTCGGGGGGGTTGGCTACGGGGTCTGTATTGGCGGGCAAGGCGCCGACTGCCGCAGGGGTCGTACTATATCTGGCTTTAGCGGGAAGTGCAAACAGCAAAAAACAGGGGCGGGCAGAAAATGACGTTGGCTTTCCGGACGCTTTGCTCTGCGCAAAAAAAAGAAGATCGACTTCGCGGGAAAGTCGATCTTCTTTTAAGGAGAAAGGAGATAAGAGTTGTTTTACTGATCTTGTGTAAAAGCAACAAGCATGCCACTGTTTTGTTTTTTGTTTTTTTATCGATTTTTGCTGGATTCATGGGGCTTTCCGGGGGATCAAGCAAGGAAGCGAAAGAAGGGGAAAGTACAAATTTTTTAACACTTGTAACGGGGGCAAAGGAGCTGTTTTTTATTTTATGCAGTTGTTTCGCTCGATTATATGGGGCTGTTTTTTTTGTACCAGCATGTGGAGGGAGTTTTTTTGGCGTGAGGACTGAAATTTGGGCAAGGGGAACAACTGTCCGAGGCGAGGGCTCGGTGTAGTATAAAAAATTATACTTAAGCAATGCCTTCCGTGTCTTCCAACAAAAAGGCTGCCGCGCCCCTTTTTTGTTGGTGGTTTGACCACCGCTGTTTCCGACAACCAACGGAAAATACTTGGGAAAAATATGTGGTAAAAAAAGCAAGAGTATACGATATAATACACAGATCAGTTGCGATGGAGTTAACGAAAGACGCATGAAAGGGGGCGTTATGAGAGAGTGGTTTGAAAACTTGAGTCTGCGGATAAAACTTTTTCTTCTGGTCGGTTTTGTCGCGTTGTCCATGGTGTCCAGCGTCGTGATCGCCCAGTTCATTATCCACAGGGTGCAGATCGGCGGGGATATGTACACCGGCATCGAACTCAAGATGGACTACATCGACAAGGTCGCCCGGATTCGTCTCAACCTCAATCTCCTCAACAGCATCCTCAAGGGCCAGATCATGGAGTACGATCCGGAAAGCCTGAGCGGCCTGAAAACCACCTCCGCCAAGTTTAACGAGGCAATTGAGGAAATGCGGGAAAGCATTACCAAGCCCGCCGGTAAAAAAATGTACTGCGGATCGTGCCATGCCGTGGAACAGGCTCCGGCAACCGTAGCCTCCTATGACGAACTGGCCGCCTCCTGGCCGGTGATGGACGAAATCATCAAAACAAAGATCCTGCCTTCCCTGGAAAACGGGGATGAGGCCACCGCCTTGGAAGCCTTTGACGGGGAGTTTTTTGAGAAATATTACAGCCTGATGCAAAGCACCAAGGCTGCGGTTGACGAGCTTCGCGGCGGCCAGGAGATCACCAAGGAAAAGGCCATGGCCGAGGTGAAGATGTTCGGGATGTTCTTTATCGTTGGCGGGGCTATCTCTCTTGTGGTCGTTGGCCTGTTCGCCTTTTTTGTCGTACAGATGCTTGTCCGGTCCATCAATACCATTGTCCGTGATCTGGACGAGAGCGCCGACCGTATTTCCGAGGAGGCTCAGGCCACGGCCAGCACCTCTCAAACGGTGGCGGAAATGGCTTCGGAGATGGCGGCCTCCCTTGAGGAAACCAGCGCCTCCCTTGAAGAGATCACGGCCATGGTGCAGCAGAATGACACCAACTCCGCCGAGGCCAACTCTTCGATGAAGCAGAATGAGGCGATTGGCTCCAGGGCCAACGTCAATGTGGCGGCCATGCAGCTCTCCATGCAGAACATCAAAAAGGACAGTGACGCAATCGCTTCAATCATTCGGGAGATCGAGGCGATCGCCTTCCAGACCAATCTTCTCGCCTTGAATGCGGCGGTGGAAGCCGCCAGGGCCGGGGAGCAGGGCGCGGGTTTTGCCGTGGTTGCCGATGAGGTGCGCAATCTTGCCCAGCGTACCGCTCAATCGGCAAGAAACTCCAGCGACCTGATTGAACGGGCCATTGGCAATGTCAATGACGGGTTGCAAAAGGTGAACGAGGTGGTGGCGGAATCCAAGGATGTGGTGGACGGCTCGCGGAAGGTGGCGATTCTGGTGGAAGAGATCTCCACCGCCTCCCATGAGCAGACCCAGGGGGTTCTCCAGATCAACAAGGCCGTGACCGAGATGGACACCGGGACCCAGCAGATGGCGGCCAATGCCGAGGAACTGGCCGCAGCCTCCGAGGCGGTTACCTCCCAAACTCTGATGCTTCGCGACAATATCGGGCATCTGACCCGGCTGGTTGAAGGGGGGAAGGCTTCCGACAGGTAGAGGAGGCGGGCGCTTGCCTTGTCCGGCAAGGCCCTGGGTTTGAGTTTTTTGCAAGAGGCCGCACCCGATATGGGTACGGCCTCTTCTGTTAGGGCGGAGCCGTATCGCAGGCCGGCCCTGGCCGCAACAGGGGCTGCACCGTGCCCAGGAGGGGGAATGGCGTATTTTCTTGCAGGAGATCTTGGCGGGACAAAAACTATCCTGGCAATGTATGCCGCCACGGACGACGGGTATGTCCTGCTCAGGGAACAGCGTTTTGCCAACAGCGCGTATGGGGATTTTTCCGAAATAGTCGCTGCGTTTCTGCACGGCTCCGAACAGCATCCCCAGGCGGCCGCCTTTGGCGTTGCCGGTCCGGTTGTAAGCGGCCAGCGGGTCAGGATGACCAATCTGGGCTGGCTCATTGATCCGGAACTCTTGCGGGAGCAGTTCCGGCTTGCCGAAGTTATCGTGCTGAACGATCTGGTGGCGGTGGCCGAAGCGGTGACAATTTTACCGCCGGAAGACCTGCTGGTAATCAATGGCGGGACGGTGGATCCCCACGGCAGCGTGGCGGTCCTTGCCCCTGGGACAGGGCTTGGCGAGGCCTATCTCTGCTGGAATGGCGCAGGGTACACCGCCCATCCCTCCGAAGGAGGGCATGTCGATTTTGCGCCGACCTCGGAGATGGAAGAGGGCTTGCTTTCCTTTTTGCGGGCGGAACACGGCCATGTAAGCTATGAGCTGATCTGTTCCGGAAAAGGGATGCCGAATATCTATCGTTACCTGACCCAGGGGGCAGGGATGCAGGTGCCCCGGGACTTTCAAGAAGCGCTGGCTGGCGCCGCGGACATGACCCCGGTTCTCGTGGCCCAGGCCCAGGAAAAAGGCGGGGAGGCGGCGCGTCTGACCCTGGAGATTTTTTTCGCTGTCCTGGCGGCCGAGGCCGGGAACATGGCCCTCAAGTTCCTCTGTTCCGGGGGGCTCTATTTGGGTGGCGGCATGCTGCCCAGGCTTCTTCCCGTCTTTGATCAGTTGCAATTCATGAAGCGGTTCACCGGCAAAGGGCGGATGGCCGGGATTCTCTCGTCCATTCCGGTCAAGCTGATCATGACGGACAGGGCGGCTCTCAATGGTGTTGCCCTGAGCGCTTTCAGGGCACTGCGGAAACACAATCCACACAGGTAAAAACATGTCTTTACGGGATCTGGCTCGGGAACTGTACCGGACGCAGCAGCAGGTTGAACGGCTGGAAAAGCTTCTGCTTTCGGCAGCGCCGGAGGAGCAGGCGGCGATCCAGCTCGAGCTTCAGGATGCGCGGGCTGAACGGTTGCAGTTCCAGAAGATGCTCGATGGCCGCAAGGATTCTTCCCCCCTGCCGAGAAGGTTCTGAAAACAGGGTCTGGTTGGGCGGTGGCTATTTGAGCCTTCGGAAAAAATACGACAAAGAAGAAAAGGGGCGTGGTATGTGCGTTGATGTGCGAAAAACCTGTGAGTGCGGTGCCGCAATCGTCCAGTTTCATCTCCGCGACAACCTGTTGCACTCGGGGGTGATCCAGCGGGTCTTTTGCCCGAATTGCCCCGGAGATGTCGGGTTTGATGCGCGTTCCATGCTCAACGACAACGGCTGGGTGGTTGAGTACGACATGATCCTCGCCACCATGCTGCTCACGGCGAAATTGCAGGTGGAGCCGGAGGCGGTTTGCCCGGAATTCCTTTTTGACCGGGGCTATGCCTGCTGGCTGGAGATGTATCCCGGCGAACGGGAGGAGATCCGGGAAGAGAAGGAAAAGATCATGGCCCTCCTGCGGGAGGACCAGCGCCAATATCTGCAGGCCATCCAGAGCTGGAATATCCAGCGGATCGCGCGCCTTAAGGGCGCCGGGTGGCGCAAGGCCCAGCAAGCCTGAAGGTGTGGCCGGCTGGGGCGCCAGGCTTCATTTGGGCAGCCACTTCTTGAGAAGCCGCTGGAGGGTGCCGTCATCTTTCCAGCTCTCCAGTGCGGAGTTCACCGCCTTGAGCAAGGCCGGATCAGCGCGGTGGACCGCCCAGGCAAGTTCTTCGCTGGTCAAACGGGTCTTGAGCAGGACCAGCCCTTCACCGCCGTATTCGGCGGCATAGGCCCCGAGGACCGGTTCATCGTCGATGAAAAGATCGATGCGCTTGTCACGGAGGGCTTGCACCGCGGCATCGGGAGAGGAGAAAAAAAACGGTTCCGCTGTCGGGCAATAGCGCTGAACAAAGACATCCCCGGTGGTGCCCTTTTCCACCCCGATGGCATCGCGGGTGGCGAGAATTTCTTGGGCGGAGGGGAATTTCCCTTCGGCGTCCTTGGTGGTCAGGGCCATCTGGCTGATGGTGAGGTATGGTTCGCTGAAGGCCACCCGGAGCTTGCGCATCTCGGTGATGGACATTGCGGACATGATAATGTCAACCTCCTTGCGTTCCAGGGCGGGGATCTGCTCTCCCCATTCCAGCTCGACAAACTGGAGTCTGCTGTGCAGCCGTTGGGCAAGCAGCGCGGCGGCGTCGGCTTCAAACCCGGAAATCAGGCCGGTTTCAGGGGATTTGTGGATGAGGCAGGGATAATTCGGTGTGACTCCCACCCGCAGCACCCCATTTTCCCAGGAGGAGCGGACGCTTTTTTCATTAAGGCTGCAGGCGGCCAGGCTCAGCAGCAGGCAGCCGCACAGCAGGGAGATGATCGTTTTTGGCAGTGTTTCGGTAAACATGATGTGCGCTCCTGACTAGTCAGCCTCCAGACAGGCGACGGTCTGTTCGGCAATCTCCAATTCTTCGTTGGTGGGGATAACCAGGATTTTCACCCGGCCCGTTCCGCTTTCCAGAGCGGAACACCCTTCTTGGTGTCCGAGGTTTTTCCCATTATTCATCGCAAGTCCCAGATGGTCAAGACCTTCGCAGCATCCTGCCCGGATAAAATCGGCGTGTTCCCCGATGCCGCCGGTGAAGATCAGTCCGTCTAGCCCCCCCAGCACCGCATGGTAGGCGCCGATGTATTTTTTGATCCGGTAACAGTACATGGCAATGGCAAGCCGTGCTTCCGGATCGCCTCCTGCCGCAAGCTCACCCACCGAACGCATGTCGTTGACCCCGCAAATCCCCTTGAGGCCGCTCTCCTTGTTGAGGATCGATTCGATCTCTTCGCAGGAAAGCTGTGTTTCCCGCGCCAGATAAAAGATGATCGCCGGGTCGAGATCCCCGCAACGGGTCCCCATGATCAGCCCTTCAAGGGGGGTGAGGCCCATGGAGGTGTCGATGCATTTCCCCTGTTGGATGGCGGCGGCGCTGGCTCCGTTGCCCAGATGCAGGCTGATCAGATTGAGGGTTTCCAGCGGTTTGTGTAAAAACTCCGCCGCCTTTTTCGCCACATAGCGGTGCGAGGTGCCGTGGAAACCGTAGCGCCGGACCTGATGCGCCTCGTAGAGCCTTTTGGGGATGGCGTAGCGGTAGGCGTGTGGCGGAATGGTTTGGTGGAAGGCGGTATCGAACACCGCGACCTGGGGCACTGCGGGAGCGCTCTCCATGGCCACCTCCATGCCGAGGAGGTTGGCCGGATTGTGCAGCGGCGCCAGGGGGATCAAGGACCGGATCGCGGCCAGCACCTCGGGGGTAACCCGGGTGGGTTCCTTGAATTGTTCGCCGCCATGCACGACCCGGTGACCGATGCCCTTGAGTTCTCCGGTGTCGGTCAGCGCTCCGGTTTCCCGCAGGACCGAGGCGATGAGCTGAAATCCCTGGCGGTGATCGGGAACCGGGAGAGTCCGGACCGTTTTCGCCATCTCGATCTGGCCCGTTCTCAGAGAATGGCTGAGGTGACTGCCCGGTTCGCCGATCTGTTCGATGCTTCCACCGGCCAGCACCGATTCGTCCCGCATGTCGAACAACTGGTATTTGATGGAAGAGCTGCCGGAGTTGAGCACCAGAACCTTCATGGATTATTCCTCGGTAACTATTCAGCTAAAACCCAAAAACAGACTGAAACATTCCAACCAACAGTCAGTAACTGTGGCGCAGTGCCGCAGATGCGCGAAAGAGGCCGGCGAAGTGTGCTAGTGCACACGAGCCGACCGATGACAAAGCAGATGCGGTGCTGCGCCTCAGTTACGGGCGGCCTGGGCCTGGATGGCGGTGATCGCCACGGTGTTGACGATGTCCGGCACGGTGCAGCCCCGGCTCAGGTCGTTGACCGGCTTGTTCAACCCCTGGAGCACCGGGCCGATGGCCACGGCATTGGCCGAGCGTTGCACCGCCTTGTACAGGTTGTTGCCGGTGTTGAGATCCGGGAAGATGAACACCGTGGCCTTGCCCGCCACCTGGCTTTCCGGCAGCTTGGTTTTCGCCACCCCGGCGTCCACGGCTGCGTCGTACTGGATCGGCCCCTCGATCTTGAGGTCGGGCCGGAGTTCCTTGGCGATCCTGGTCGCCTCGCGTACCTTGTCCACATCGGCGCCTTTTCCCGAGGTGCCCGTGGCATAGGAGCACATGGCCACCAGCGGGTCAATGCCGTAGAGCTTGGCGGTTTGCGCCGAACTGATGGCGATCTCCGCCAGCTCCTGGGCGTTGGGATCGGGGTTCACCGCGCAGTCGCCGTAGACCAGAACCCTATCGGCCAGACACATCAAGAACACGCTGGAAACAATGGAAACTCCCGGCTGGGTGCGGATGATCTGCAGGGCCGGGCGGATGGTGTCGCCGGTGGTGTGTATCGCCCCGGAAACCATGCCGTCCGCCAGACCCTTGTGGATCATCATGGTGCCGAAGTAGTTGACGTCGGCCACTGTGTCAAAGGCGGTCTTTTCGGTAATCCCCTTGTGCTTGCGGAGCGCAAAGTAGGTCTGGGCAAAGTCCTGGCGCAAGGGGGAGGTGGCCGGATCGATAATTTCGACGCCGGTAAGGTCAAGACCGAAATTGCTGGCCGCGCCCCGGATCTCGGCGGGGTCGCCCAGCAGGGTGAGGTCGGCCACTCCGCGCCGCATGAGCATTTCACTGGCACGCAAAACCCTTTCCTCCGCGCCTTCGGGCAACACGATGTGCTGCCGGTGCTTTTGTGCCATCTCCACCAGGTTGTATTCGAACATGATCGGGGTGACCCGGGTGGATTTGACAAAGGAGATGCGGCTTTCCAGCTCGGGCAGATTGACGTGCGTTTCAAAAAGACCCAGGGCGGTGGCGATCTTGCGGTTGTTTTCCGGAGTGAGCATGGGGGGCACACCGCTGGCGTTGATGGCCGTGGTAAAGGTATCGGTCTGCACACTGACGATGGGGACGGTTACCTTATAGCTCAAGCCCTCAAGGAGCAGGGTGATTTGCTTGTGCGGGACAAAGCCGCCGGAAAGCAGGAGTCCGGCGATGCTCGGGTAGGTGGAAGAGAAGTTGGCGGCCAGGCTGCCAAGGATGATATCCGAACGGTCGCCCGGAGCGATGATCAGGTCGCCCTCCACGATATGATCGAGAAAATGCGGCAGACTCATGGCCGCCACCTTGAAATCAGTCACCCCCCGGTTCATTTCCTCCGGGTCGCCCATGATGACCCTCGCGTCCAGCGCCCGGGCGATTTCCCCCACGGTGGGTTTGCCTAAAAACGGCTCCTCCGGCAGGACATAGACCGGCCCGCATTCCGCGCCGCATTCCGTAAGTTTTTCCCGCACCGTCTCCATGAGAAACGGATCGACCCTGTTGACCACGCTGGCCAGGATGGTGCAGCCCTTCTTGAGGAAGGATTCCTGGGCCACATGCAGGGCGTCGAGGGTATCCTCCGGGGATTTGTTATGGCTGTTTAAAAGCAGCAGGATGGGACTGCCCAGATTGTTGACCACCTCGGCGTTGAACTCGAATTCAAAGGGCAGGGAAAGCCCGCTGAAATCGGTGCCCTCGCAGAGGATAAAATCGCATTTGGCCTCAAGATGCTTGTACTTGTCGAGGATGAGCTTGAGCACCTGGTCGGTGTGCCCTTCGGCCTCAAGATGCTGGGCCTCGTCGTGGGACAGGGCGAACATCTCGTCGTAGGCGAATGGCAGCCGGTAGCGGGTCCGGATCAATTGCAGATTGTTGTCCACCACAGCATGGGAGGGAATGATGGGACGGAAGTAGCCGACCCTGCGGATGCGGCGGGCGAGCAACTCCATGATGCCCAAGGCGACCACCGATTTGCCGCTCTGGGGTCCGATTGCCACGATATAGACGCTCTTCGCCATGGGATGTCTCTCTTTGAGATAGGCTGAAGACTGAAGGCTGAAGGTTCTCGGGACAAATGATAGTTGAGATGTTTCAGTTGTCAGTCTTTAGCCTTCGGTCTTCAGTCTTCAGCCTTCGGTCTTCCTTCACGCGATTCACGCTTTCGGTTCCAGCAGAATCAGGATTTCCAGATTGGCCGAGCCTGGAAACATGTCCAGGGGGGCGATGCGTCGCGCCTGGTAGCCGCTGGCCTGCCACTCCCTGAGGGAGGGGGGGATCTGGTCCACCCCGCAGAAGATATGGAGCACCTTTTCCGGCTTTCTGCGGGCCAGGGCCGCGATCACCCCCGGTAGCGTACCCTGGCGCGGCGGATCGAGGAGAATCACCTCGCCCGGGGCTGGGGGCGGCAGGGTTTTTTCCAGATACCCCACCGTGATCCGGTGGGCGAGGAATTTGGCATGGCCGCCCCGCTTCTGGTTCAAGCGGCTGTTGGCCTCGGCTGCCCGGATGGAAGGGCCTTCGCCATCAACGGCCAGCACCTGCCGATAGTTTGGGGCGAGAAAATGGCTGAACAATCCGTAGCCGCAGTAGAGGTCGAGGAGCGACTGACCCGGGGCCGGGGCCAGCAGCTCCCGTGCCCGAGCCAGCATGGTTTCCACCATGGATTCGTTGATCTGGGAAAACGAGGTGGGATGGAACTGGTAGCGGCAGCCGTGGTAGGTGGCTCCCAACTGGTCCGGGCCGAAGAGCTTCTTGAAGTGGAGGGTCTCCGCCGGGCGTTTGCTCTCCAGATAATAGTCGGACTGGCTGGGATCGAGATAGACAAAGGCCGCGGTGACCGCGACGGGAAGCTTCTGGAGATGACCGCTCAGCAGCTTCATCTTGCGGACCAGCGGCCCGTTCATCAGGTCCACATTGAAGATCACCGCCTGTTCCGTGTAGTTGCCGCGGATGATGAGATAGTTCAGATGGCCGGCGATCAGCCGAAAGGCGGGTTCGCTGAGTTTTTGCTGGAGAAAACGGTAGATGACCTCGTGTTCTGTGGGCTCCAGGGGCGAGGCGGTGAAATACTGGCGGTTCTTGGGCAAGGCGGCTTTGTCTCCCAAGAGCAGATACAGGGTGGAGCCGTGGAGGAATCCCTTGCGTTTTGAGGTGGTGCGGTAGCCTCTGGCCTTGGGGGAACGGATCACCTGCTCCGGCAGGCCGGGCAGCCGGTGCTGCTTCCAGAAGGCCAGCAACCCCTGGTCTTTTACCTGCAACTCCACGGAATAATCGAGATGGGCCAAAGGAGAGCTGTGCAGGATTGTTTGGGCGTCCGGAGAAGCCATGTGGGGAATGAGCGGCTTGAGGAAGCTGGCAAAGGATCGGTCGGTTGGTGCGGCAGGGGCCCAGAACGATTCCTCCTCCGAGGTATCCGTCCGCGGCCTTTTGGCGGTGGTGACGGAACGGCCGCGAGGGGAAGCTGCCGCAGGCCTGCGACCCTTTCTCTCGAAGGGCTTTTCCGGCGAGGATTCTTTCTTGCCGTGCGCCGGGCGGCCGGATGCCCTGGCAGGGGTCCGGGATGGTTCCTCTTCGAAATTCTCCGCATGTGTTTTCTTGAAGCCGGTAAAGGCGCGGGCGCGGGACGGAGCAGTGGCAGGGTGGTGTTCCTTTTTGGCAAAGGATTTTTCTGGCGATGATTTTTTTTTGTCGCTGGACGGACGAGCAGGGGCAGCGGTCTTGGCCCGGTGGGCGGCGCTGCTGGGTTTTCGGGTTGGCATTTTTTTGCTTACGGACAAGGGATCACCACGAAGAAAGAAGGAGAAGAAATAAAAAAAGTATACACGGCAGGCGGTGATGCATAAAGGAAATTCGTCCCAAGGCCATGGGGGGCGAGGAAGAACGGGTTGCGTTCGTCATGGCCGAGGCGGAAGACCGCTCCTGCCTCCAGTGCGGTGCCTGCATTGATGCCCACCGGGAAATGACGGCGGAGCGCAGACTGCTTTCCTTGTGCCGCGCGGCACTTCACCCTGGCGTCAAAACAGCTTTCCGTCCTTGCTGTGCCGGATAATCAGTTGCCGGAACATCTCGACAATGCCCCGGCTTAAAAGGTAGAGGGCCTCCGGGGTGGCGTTGCTTTCCGCTGAGCGGTCGAACAGGATCTGCAGCTTGGAATCGAACCCCTCTTCCGGTTGCCAGTAACAGAGAAGAAGGGGCACCTTTGGCAACGGGGAAATGACTAGGGCGTGATCCGCCGAGGGAAAGCCTTGCACGGGTTGTGCCCCGAAAATCGTCAGCAGCTCGAACACCAGGTCCGGATGGGCGTCCACGAGTTGACGCAAGTCCTCTTCACAGCGGTGGGCAAAGAACCGGCGCCAATCCGCAGTGCCCCGCAGTTCGCCAAAGGGAACCCATTCGTCCCGGCAGTCGCTCCCCTGGCAATGGATGATATAGTGCAGTAGCGGCACCAGCACCCAGTTGTTCGCGTGGCATTCCGAGACCATGGTACTGTCTGGCTGCACCAGGAAATCCCTGCCAAGACAGGGTATGGCCAGCCGGCCATGTGTCAGCCCCGCCCCAATCCGGGCGGCAGCCGTGGTAAAATCGATTGCCGCCACCTGCCGCTGCAACTCGCTGATCACCTCGGGTTGAACATCCGACCGGCTGGTGCGAGGGGCGTGGTCGCCGCCGAACTGCGCCAACACCTGGCTATTGAGTTCAGGGCAGTCGTGGAGTTGTTTTTGCCCTTGGATGACGGCCACGGCAAACGCCATACAGGACGGCACCCGGCATTGGCCGCAATTCGTTTTTTTTAACAGCTTGTAGAGCTCCAGCGGTGTTTTGATCCCGGCCATCTGCGTTCCCCTTTTTTATCACCCCAGCCTTTTCCGGGATGGATCTGACCCTGGCATCGGAACATCTTTTTGCTCCGGCGACATCGCCCACCTGGGGGATATCGGGCGTTTTTCCGGGAAAAACAGAGGGAAATCAGGCGAGGTTCTGGCGGGAGGCCCAGACTGCGGCCGCAGTCCGGTCTTGGACGCCAAGCTTGTCCAGGATGTGGGTGACATGGCTCTTGACGGTATGGCGGCTGACGGCGAGGGCGGCCGATATCTGCGGGTTGGTGGCGCCTCTGGCCAGGAGGCGGAGCACCTCGATTTCGCGCGGCGTCAGCGATATCCCTGTGACACCACCTGCGGTCAACGGAGGCGTTCCCCCTTGTTTGTCGGGGGGCAGAGGCAGCTCTATTTCCAGGGTCGAGGCGAGGTTGCCGTCCCGGTCGTAAACGGGATATACGGCGTGGTGGCTGAGCGGGTTGCTGATGCCGCGGCAGCGGTCCGGCGAGGTTGCGCCCCTGCTTAATGCGCCGGCAAATGCCAAGCAGCTTGGTAGGCCGCATTCCCGGCAGTTGGTCTTCGGCAGCAGCCGGTACAGGGCAAGCACCGGGAGCTCTTTCGCCTTGCGATAGCTTGGCCGCAGGGAGTCTCGCCTTTCGTAAAGTTCGTTTAGGGTGGCGACTATCCGGTCAACGAAGCGCTGCGCCTGCTTTTGGTCGCCAAACGGCGCGGCAACCACCTCGGTGTTATAGAGCGTGCAGCCTACGCCATCCAGCACGAATTGAATGCGCTCCGGTTGGTCCCGCAGTTTCGCGCCGCTGAACTGCCCGTTGACATAGGGGAACAGCGGTCGAAGATCCTGATCCAAATCAAACCGTGCGCCCCATTGCGGGCCAGGGTCGTTGCGTACGCCGACTCGTGTCACCGAAAGATTTTTGTAACTGCAAAGAAACATTGTCGCGCTCCCTGAGCTGAAGTGGCACACTTCGAGCCATTCTCACATCATAGCAATGATTTGTTCGGCGGGCAACCACCAAGCAGGCCAGAACCTGGTGCTCCTTCGGGGGCAGAGCGACGACCGAGCCGCAGCGTTCAAAGGGTTTGACCAGGTAGTCTCGTCCCCAGCTCGAAGCCGATTATCTTGACGGAAACCTTGTCCCAGGCGGTCAGCATCAAATCAAGGCGCATCAGATCAGGCCGACGGCCGCAGAAAATGGTTCGGAGGCTGTCCCCATGCCTGCTTTGTGGAACTTGCTGACAAACTGCGTTTTTTGGAGTATATACGCTGTTCCGTGGGCCGTCTCCGGTAAACGTTCAGCAGCACCGCATCTGCTTTGTCATCGGCCTGCTTACATAGGCAGGCTATAGCTCGCAGGCCTCTTTCGCGCATCTGCGGCACTGCTGAACGTTTACAGTCCAGAGGTTTAGCCACGTTTTTCTGTTGCGGGTGGAGGATTACGTACTCCGGCCCGGAAAGCAGAGAGGAAACAGGATCAGATGAGCAGCATATTGGAAAAAGAAATCAAGCGGCGCCGCACCTTCGGCATCATCAGCCATCCCGACGCCGGTAAGACCACCCTCACCGAAAAGCTCCTGCTCTTCGGCGGGGCCATCCAGATGGCCGGGGCGGTCAAGTCGCGCAAGACCGATAACCACGCGGTCAGCGACTGGATGAGTATCGAGAAGGAGCGCGGCATCTCGGTGACCACCTCGGTGATGCAGTTCGACTACCGGGATTTCGAGGTCAACCTGCTCGATACCCCGGGCCATAAGGACTTTTCCGAGGACACCTACCGGGTGCTCACCGCGGTGGACAGCGCGCTCATGGTCATCGATAGCGCCAAGGGGGTCGAGGCCCAGACCGAGAAGCTCATGGAGGTCTGCCGGATGCGCAATACCCCGGTGATCACCTTCATCAACAAGCTGGACCGCGAGGGCCTTGAGCCCCTCGATATCCTGAGCGAGATCGAGGAGAAGCTGCAGATCGAGTGCACCCCGCTGACTTGGCCCATCGGCATGGGCAAGAGTTTCAAGGGGGTCTACAATATCATGCGCCAGGAGCTGAACCTCTTTACCCCCAGCAAGGACCGCAGGCCCCAGGACGGGATCGTGGTCAAGGACCTGAACGACCCGCTGCTGGACCAGATGCTGGGCAGTCAGGCGGAGAGGCTCCGCGAGGATCTCGAACTCCTGGCCGGGGCGGCCAGCCCCTTTGACCATGCCGAATATCTCAAGGCCAGCCAGTCTCCGGTGTTTTTCGGCAGCGCGGTGAACAACTTCGGGGTGCGCGAGCTGCTGGACGCCTTTGTCGAGCTGGCTCCGTCGCCCGGCCCCCGCGCCACCACCACCCGCATGGTTTCTCCGGACGAAGAAGCGTTTTCCGGCTTCACCTTTAAGATCCAGGCCAACATGAACCCGGCCCACCGCGATCGGATCGCCTTTTTCCGCATCTGCTCGGGCAAGTTCACCCGGGGGATGAAGGTCATGCACCACCGGCTGGGCAAGGAGGTCGCCCTGGCCAACGCCACCATCTTCATGGCCCAGGATCGCACCAACGTGGAGGAGGCGTGGCCCGGCGACATCATCGGCATCCACAACCATGGGACCATCAAGATCGGCGATACCTTTTCCGACAAGGAACCCCTCAAGTTCACCGGCATCCCCAACTTTGCGCCCGAGCATTTCCGGCGGGTATTGATCAAAAATCCGCTCAAGATCAAGCAGTTAAACAAGGGGTTGGTGCAGTTGGCCGAAGAAGGGGCAGTGCAGCTTTTCCGGCCGCTGATGGGCAGCGATTACATCCTGGGCGCGGTGGGCGTGCTACAGTTCGAGGTGACCATGGCCCGTTTGAAGGCGGAATACGGGGTGGATGCGGTGTACGAGCAGGTGAGCTACGCCACGGCCCGCTGGATCGACTGCGAGGACCGCAAGAAGCTCGATGAGTTCAGGAGTAAGAATCAGGCCCATCTGGCCCTGGACGCAGAGGGGCATCTGGCCTATCTGGCGGAAAGCGAGTGGCGGCTGGGCAGGGTGGCGGAGCTGTTTCCGGAGATCGTCTTCCGCAAGACCCGCGAGCACAGTTAACCGGGGGCATGAGAAAGCCCCGATGAGGCTTCGCCGCTGCGCAGTTGTGGGGAACTGTAAGTGGGTGAAAAGCGGCCATCGGGGCGTGCTTGTATTGTCGGCGAAAGCAGCAGGAAAAAGCAAGCGAAAAAAAGGATTTTCGCTCCCGGATGACAGGGTGGTGTTGACCGGGCATGGCAAAGAAAGTATCCTTGAAACCCGCATCCGGTTTGTTTCTTGAGGGAGCCTGAGTCGCAGGGGGTTATGGAGAGGATGGAAGATTCTGATGTTGAGATTGTCCGGGAGCCGGGCGCGGTCAGCCGCATCTTCGAGCAGATGCTCGAGCGGCGCAAACCCTTGAGCATTGTTCAGCAGGGGCATCGCTGCGATGCTTGGGTCGTCAAGGCCTCGCCTTCACGCCTGATCCTGGCCAAACGGGATAAGGCCGCGAAATTCACCGCCAATCCGGTGGAGTTTCAGTTCCGTTGCGTGCTCGGGCGCAACATCATCGGCAAGAGCAGGATTCTGCGCTGTAATGACGAGTACCTGGAGGTCGCTCTTCCCGCGGAGATTATGGTCATCCAGCGGCGGCATGCCTACCGGGTGGTGCCGACCGCCGATAGTGTCGCCATCTTCCAGACCGTGGGCAAATGGATCCTTTCCGGCCGGATCGAAGACCTCAGCGGCAAGGGGGTCCTTGTCCGGTTGCCGCAGGCAACCCCGGTTGTCGTGCCCTGGGAGATTCGGGCGGTCTGCCTCCAGCTCAACCATGCGGTGCCGGCCAGCGAATTTGCGCCCCAGGGAACAGTGGAGCGCTTTCAGCTCAGGTTCGAGTGGGCAAGCATTGTCCGGAAAGCCGACAACGGCACAACGAAGCTGGCGAGTTATGGCATTCGCTTTGCGCCGACCCCTGCCGATGAGCGGCAACTGGCTCAAATCATCTTGAAATTCGAACGGGCCGCCCGCCAGAAAGGACTCATCTCCTGATCAACCGGGCAGATGCCCGGACTTGCGCAGGTAGTATTCGTAATCCCCCCCGTAGGACCGCATCTCCCCGTGATCCACCTCCATGACCCGATTGACCAGCGAGCGGAGAAAATGCCGGTCATGGCTGACCAGCACCACGGTGCCGGTGAATTTCTGCAGCGCCCCCAGCAAGATCTCCCGCGATTGGATGTCCAGATGGTTGGTGGGCTCGTCCAGGATCAGGAAATTGAGCGGCCGGGCCAGCATGGTGGCCAGCACCACCCGGCTCTTTTCCCCGCCGGAAAGCAGCTTGATCTGCTTGTCCACCGTGTCGCCCGTAAAGAGAAAAGCGGCGCAGAGGTTGCGGATGGTGCCGATGTTGGCCTGGGGCAGGGCGTCCTGCACGGTGTCGAAGACGGTTCGCTCCGGAACCAGCACATCCATGGCATGCTGGGAAAAATAGCCGAGGCCGACGTTGGCCCCGATGGTGACAGTGCCCGAGGTGGGCTCGGTCTGCCCGGCCAGGACCTTCAAGAAGGTTGATTTGCCCGCGCCGTTGACCCCGACCACCGCCACTTTTTCCCCCCGCTGGATCACCCCGGAGATGCCGGAAAACACCGGCCTTTCTCCGCCATCGTCCCGCGGCCAGCTCTTGGCCAGATTCTCCATGCGCACCACGTCGTCGCCGCTGCGGGGCGGCTCACCAAATTCGAAGCTGATCACCCGCTGTTCCGGGGGCAGCTCGATGCGCTCGATCTTGTCCAGCTTTTTGATCCGGGATTGCACCTGGGAGGCGTGGGAGGCGCGGGCCGCGAAGCGGGCGATGAAATCCTCCTCCTTGGCCATCATTTCCTGCTGGCGGCGGAAGCTGGCGGCCAACTGTTCCCGCCGGATCTCCCGCTCGCGCAGGTAAAAATCGTAATTGCCGCTGTAGGTGGTGATGGTGCAGTTGGCCACCTCGATGATCCTGGAAACCAGCCGGTTCATGAAGTCGCGGTCATGGCAGGTCATGAGCACCGCGCCCTTGAACTCCTTGGCCAGCCACTCCTCCAGCCAGACGATGGACTCCACGTCCAGATGGTTGGTGGGCTCGTCCAGCAGCAGAACATCGGGGTTCATGGTCAGGATGCGGGCCAGGGCGATGCGCATCTTCCAGCCGCCGCTGAACGATTCCACCGGCCGGTTGAAATCCTCCGGCCCGATGCCCAGCCCGGTGAGCACCGCCTGAGCCCGGGATTCCAGATCGTAGCCGCCGCGATGCTCGAACTCCTCCATGGCATCACCGTAACGCTCCAGCAACGCGGCCATGGCCTCGTCCTCCATGGGCAGGGCCATGGCTGCTTCCATAACTTTAAGCTCCTCGCCCAAGCGCACCACCTCGCCCACCGCGGCCATGGTTTCCTCCAGGGCCGAACGGCCGGACATCTCGCCCACTTCCTGGGAAAAATAGCCGATCACCGTTTTCTTGGCGCAGGAAATCTCGCCCTTGTCCGGTTCTTCCTCGCCGGTGATCAAGCGGAAAATGGTGGACTTGCCCGCGCCGTTGGGGCCGACCAGGCCGGTGCGCACGCCGGGGAGGATCTGAAAGCTGGCATTGGCGAAGAGGATCTGGGAGCCATGCTGTTTGCTGATGTTGGTGAGGTGAATCATGATGGGGGGTATCTCCACGAAAAAGCGGCATTTATAGCATGATGGCCGAGGGGGCGCAACCCTATTCTCTTGCTTCTCCGGCATGTCGCTTGTATGACGGATGGAGCGATGCTATACTCAGGGCTGTTTGTTCCTCCTTTGTCTCCGTCAGCACTGTTGTGGTTGCCGTGTGGGCTTTGACAGTGAAGGACAAGGAAAACGTATCGTCTGTTATTGATGGATTCGTAACAACGGCCCTTCGACAGGCTCAGGGCGAACGGATATTGTCTTAATGGATTGTATTCCGTTCGTGCTGAGCCTGTCGAAGCACCTGCTTGAAGCAAATTTTGACTTTTTGCGAGTCCATCATTCATTATTCCGCAAGGAGAAGTTGCATGGCCAGGCTGACCGAACAGGAACAGCAGGAAATCATCCGCTATTTGGAGGCGGGCAAGCCCTTGCCGGACAAGTACCGTTTTCTGCTCTTCGAGGACAAGCGGGAGGTGGAGCTGGTCTGGAACGGCAAGACCAGCGAGGTCTGCAACGTGGTGCTGCCCTTCCAGGTGATCGAACAGGTGGATGAGCCCCGCGCCGAGAAACCCGCCTCCCTGCAACTCGGCCTGTTTGATACCGACAGCCGGGGCCGCCAGCTCAAGGGCTGGACCAACAAGCTGATATGGGGCGACAACAAACTCATCCTCTCTTCCCTGAAAAACGGCCCCCTGCGGGAGGAGATCGAGGCCCAGGGCGGCCTTAAGCTGATCTACATCGACCCGCCCTTTGACGTGGGCGCGGATTTTTCCATGGACATCGAGATCGGCGGCGACACCTTCACCAAGCGGGCCAATGTGTTGGAAGAGCTGGCCTACCGCGACACCTGGGGCAAGGGGGCGGATTCCTTCATTAGCATGATCTATGAACGGTTGGTGCTGATGCGGGATTTGTTGGCCGAGGATGGCAGTATTTATGTGCATTGTGATTGGCGGGTGAATAGCTTTATGCGGCTTGTGTTAGATGAGGTTTTCGGCAAGGACAACATGCGTAATGAAATCACTTGGGTTCGATCAACAAATCCAAAAGGTTCACAATATTACTCTCCAAAATTGAGCGTATTTACAGATACGATTTTCTATTACGCCATGTCACCAAATGCAAAACTCAACTTGTCTGAAATTCGAGAACCGCTTACGCAAAAAGAGCTTGATGAAAAATATAAATACAAAGACGAGAAAGGTCGTTACTACGACGGCCCGATAGTTAGCTCCTCCTCAATGGGGCCACGACCAACTCTTGTCTATGAGTACAAGGGGTATACTCCACCCATAAGCGGTTGGCGACTTAAGCGTGAAAATCTGGAGAAACTAGACACTGAAGGAAATTTAGGATGGACATCAAATGGCAAACCTTTCAGAAAATTGAGACCAGAGGACGATCAGGGAAAAGTTGTCGGAAATTTTTGGGCTGATATTTCCTTGCTCAATTCTCAAGCCGAGGAACGATTGGGCTATCCTACACAAAAACCTGGAGCCCTGCTCGAACGGATCATCAAGGCCTCCTCCAACGAAGGCGATCTGGTCGCCGACTTCTTCTGCGGCTCCGGCACCACCGCCGCCGTGGCCGAGCGGTTGGGCCGCAAGTGGATCGCCACCGACCTGGGCAAATTCGCCATCCACACCACCCGCAAACGTCTGATAGGCGTCCAGCGCCAGCTCAAGAAAGACCACCAACCCTACCGCGCCTTCGAGATCCTCAACCTGGGCAAGTACGAGCGCCAGCACTATATCGGCGTCAACCCCAACCTCCGCGATATCGAACGGCAGCAGCAACTGGAGGAAAAGGAGGCGGCTTTCCTCGACCTCATCCTCCGCGCCTACCGGGCCGAGCCCACCACCGGCTTTGCCACCTTCCACGGCAAGAAGGCGGGGCGGCTGGTGGCTGTGGGGCCGGTGAATCTGCCCGTCACCCGGCTGTTCGTGGAAGAGATCATCCTGGAGTGCCGCAAGCAGCATATCACCAAGGTGGACATCCTGGGCTTTGAATTTGAGATGGGCTTGTTCCCCAATGTGCTGGACGAGGCAAAAGCCAAGGGTATCGACATCGCGCCCAAATATATCCCCGCCGATGTTTTCGACAAGCGGGCGGTGGACAAGAATCAGGTGGTGTTCCACGATGTCTCGTTCATCGAGGTCAAGCCGATCATCAAGAAGAAGACGGTGGCCGTGGAGCTGACCGATTTTTCGGTCTTCTATTCCCAGGATTCCATCGCCGCCGCCGAGGCGAGCTTGAAGGACAAGCAATCGAAGATCGTGGTGGAAAAGGGCCAGATCGTTAAGGTGAGCCGCGACAAGGACGGCATCGTCAGCCGCGAGCCGCTGACCAAGGTCTGGACCGACTGGATCGATTACTGGTCGGTGGATTTTGATTTCGAGAGCAAGCGGGAGATCATCCGGGTGCCGGTGGCGTTGCCCTCTCCCCCGGCCCCTCTCCCGCCTGCGGGCGAGGGGAGTTTTGAAGAGGTCTGGACCGGCGACTATGTGTTTGAGAACGAGTGGCAGTCTTTCCGCACCAAGAAGGACCGGGGACTGGAGCTGATCAGCGTGGCCCAGGAGGTGCTGCCGGGCCGGCGCAAGATCGCGGTCAAGGTGGTGGATATCTTCGGCAACGACACCATGACGATTATTGAGGTGCAGGTGTGAGTTCCTTCGACCCGCTCAAGCCTTATAACGATTTGCCGCCCCTGCCGCCGTCCGGTGAGTTGGAATCCAAGGCGGTGCTCAAGAAAGCCATTGCCGCCAACAAGGCCCTTGCTGAACTGAAAGGTGCGGGGGAACTGATCCCCAACCAGTCCATTCTGATCAAGACCATCGGCTTGCAGGAAGCCAAGCTCTCCTCGGAAATCGAGAATGTCGTCACCACCAACGACGAGTTGTACTTGGCCTTTGCCAGCGAAGGCCAGCGAACGGACCCACACACCAAAGAGGTCCTGCGCTATCAGGAGGCGCTGTGGCACGGGTACAGCGCCATTACCTCCGGCAACCGACCGCTGGCCACCAACCTTTTTGTTGAGATGTACCGGATCATCAAGGAAACCTCCGCCGGTATCCGGGTCACGCCTGGCACCAAGCTGGCGAACCCGCGCGGCGAGACAATCTACTCCCCGCCCGAAGGGGAAGCGGTCATCCGCGATAAGCTGGCCAACCTGGAAAAGTTCATCCATGCCCAAGACGATCTTGATCCGCTGGTCAAGCTGGCGGTGATGCACTACCAGTTCGAGGCAATCCACCCCTTCACCGACGGCAATGGCAGAACCGGGCGTATCCTGAACATCCTGTATCTGGTTGAGCGCGGCTTGCTGGACATTCCGGTACTGTATCTCAGCCGCTATATCATCGACCACAAAGGCGACTACTATCTGAAGTTACGGAGGGTAACGGAATCAGGGGAGTGGGAACCGTGGCTGCTGTACATGCTGGAAGCGGTGGAACAAATGGCGGCCAGAACGCGGGAACAAATCCTCGCCGTCCGGCGCCTGATGCTGGAGAGCGCCGAGCGGGTGAGGCAGGAGTTGCCCAAGGTGTACTCCAAGGATTTGCTGGAAATCCTGTTCCGTCTGCCGTATCGCAAGATTCGCTTTCTTGAGGAGGCGGGCATTGCCCAGCGCAAGACAGCCTCCTTTTATCTGCGGGAACTCGCACGGATTGGCCTGTTGCACCCCGTCAAGGCGGGGCGGGAGATTTACTATGTCAACAAGGCGCTCCTTAAGGCGTTGGTTTCCCCCTGAACAGCATGTGGGTCCGCTGTACCTCTATGTTAAATATATGGGTAAAAAATTAATAATTTTACCCATATAAATGCGATATGGGTAAGTAAAGCCCAGATATGCGGGGTCTGCCTCAGGGAGTTCTTTTTAGGCACTGCTTGCCTTTTAAGCAAGGACGAAAAGATAATCCATAAAAATCATAGCGTTACAATTTAGAAGCAAAACCCGTCACCACGACACGGCCCATAAGGAGCGTTAGTAATGGCCCTTCATAAGGATTTCCTAGCCTCTCCACACGCCATCCTCGACCCAGCCATCCGCTGGTTCCCGGCGGACGAGGCCCTGCGGGCATCAAGTTTTGAAAAGCTCCTGCCGCCTCTGGTGCCGGAACTGCGTAAACAGGTAAAGGCATGGCGGGACAGCGGCTATACAGGGGCCACGGAAACCAGCCGCAGCCTGCTTGCCTGGTGGTTCAAGACTCCGCATCTGCTGCCTGCTCCTTATCTCCCCTCGCCCTCTGGGAGAGGGGCCGGGGGAGAGGGTCTGGTCGAATTTCAATATTATTTTGCCCAGCGTGAGGCGCTGGAAACCATCATCTATCTCTATGATGTAGTGGGGGTCAAGGACAAGTACGACCTGATGCGTTTCGATCATACCGGCGCGGTATCCACCGGTATGTTTGACGAGACCTGGCGGCGTTTCGTGGTCAAGATGGCCACCGGTGCGGGCAAAACCAAGGTGATGAGCCTGGTGCTGGCCTGGAGTTTTTTCCACAAGCTCTACGAGCCGGGATCCGCCCTTGCCCGCAATTTCCTGGTGATCACGCCCAACATCATCGTGCTGGACCGCATCTACAAGGATTTCCAGGGGCTGAGAATTTTCTTCGAAGACCCGGTGCTGCCGGACAATGGGGTGGATGGGCGGAATTGGCGGGATGATTTTCAGCTTACCCTGCATGTGCAGGATGAGGTGCGCATCACCCGCCCGGTGGGCAATATCTTCCTGACCAATATCCATCGCGTGTACGCGGGCGAAGACATCCCGCCCTCGCCCGATGACGACAACACCATGGATTATTTTCTGGGCAAGCGGCCCAGCGGGGCAACCACCGATTCCAAGGTGGATTTGGGTATGATCGTGCGGGACATCGATGAGCTGATGGTCCTCAACGACGAGGCCCATCATATTCACGACAAAAAACTGGCCTGGTTCAAGTCCATCGAGGATATCCACAACCGCTTGCTGCAAAAGGGCGATGCCTTGAGCCTCCAGGTGGATGTGACCGCCACGCCCAAACACAATAACGGCGCGATCTTTGTGCAAACCATAGCCGATTATCCGCTGGTTGAAGCGATCTCCCAAAACGTGGTCAAACATCCGGTGGTTCCCGATGCTGCCAGTCGCGCCAAACTCACGGAGCGTCAAAGCGCCAAGTACACCGAGAAGTATGCCGACTACATCAATTTGGGCGTGGTGGAGTGGCGTAAGGCGTATGCCGAGCATGAAAAGCTGGGCAAGAAGGCCATCTTGTTCGTGATGACCGATGACACCAAGAATTGCGACGACGTGGCTGAGTACCTGAAGGGAAACTATCCTGAATTAGCCGGGAAGGACGCAGTGCTGGTGATCCACACCAAGGACAACGGCGAGATTTCCGAGGCCGCCTCCGGGAAAAAGAAGGAGGAATTGGAACTCCTGCGCCGACAGGCAAACGAGATCGACAGCCTGGAGAGCCCCTATAAAGCCATCGTCTCGGTACTGATGCTGAAAGAGGGTTGGGACGTGAAAAATGTCACCACCATTGTGGGCCTGCGCGCCTATGCGGCCAAGAGCAACATCCTGCCCGAGCAGACCTTGGGGCGCGGCCTGCGCAAGATGTACGCCGGTGGCATCGAGGAATACGTCAGCGTGGTGGGCACCGACGCCTTCATGGATTTTGTCGAGTCCATTCAGGCCGAGGGCGTGGTGCTGGAGCGCAAACCTATGGGCGAGGGCACCGGACCCAAGACGCCGCTGGTGGTGGAGATAGACACGGACAACGAGAAGAAGGATATCGAGGCCCTGGATATAGAAATTCCGGTGCTGACGCCGCGCGTGTACCGGGAATACAAAAATCTGGAGCATCTGGAGTTGGGTGCCTTGGGCGCTGGGCGGGTGACCTATCAGCAGTTCAGCGAAGAGGAGCAGCGGGAGATTGTCTTTAAGGATATCACCACCGGCGAGGTGACGCATACCACCATCCTCGAGACGGCGGGGATTGCCGATTATCGCAGTGTGATCGGCTATTTTGCCCGAGCCCTCATGAAAGACCTGCGCCTGGTGAGCGGCTATGATGTGCTGTACGGCAAGATCAAGGTCTTTGTGCGGGATGAGTTGTTCGACCGGCAGGTGGAACTGGAAGACCCGAATACCCTGCGGAATTTGTCGGAGCTGGCCGCCACCAAAATTTTATTTGAAAGCTTCAAGAAGGCCATTAACGCGCTCACCGTGCGAGATAAGGGAGACGCCGAGATACGGGACACGATCAAGCTGCGGCAAACCCGACCTTTTGTGGCGAAGGATCAGGGCTATCTTGTCCCGAAGAAAAGCATTTTCAACAAGATCATCGGCGACAGTCATTTTGAGCTGCTTTTCGCCGGGTTTCTCGAAGGCTGCGATGATGTGATATCCTACGCCAAAAATTATCTGGCCGTTCATTTCAAGCTGGATTACGTGAATGCGGACGGGGATATCTCCAACTACTACCCGGATTTTTTGGTGAAGCTGTCTGCCAAGGAGATTTTCATTGTCGAAACCAAAGGGCAGGAAGACCTGGATGTACCGCTCAAAATGGCAAGACTTCGCCAGTGGTGCGAGGACATCAATCAGGCGCAAAAGCAGGTGAGGTACGGTTTCGTGTATGTGGATCAGGAGAGTTTTGAGAAGTACAAGCCCAACTCCTTCCGGAAGCTGGTTGATGGGTTTCGAGAATATACAGGGAAAGGTTGAAAATTTTGAGTCCCAAGGGCCGGATTTGGCAAATATCGTCGCGGATGTTGTAGCTCTGATTTCGAAAAGGATCCGGGCGCAGCGCCCTTAGAGCAATCAGAGAAGAAAATAATGGAGTTCCCATGCAGCAAGGCACACTCCGGCTGGCCGGAAAAATCTTTGTTATGGCCCTGTGTGTTTCCGGCTGCGCTCACCACGAATCTGTGGCAGATCTTCCCGAGGGCCGGGAAACGGCGCGGGAGACAAGGGTTTCTGCTGCCGCCCCAACCCAGAGCAGTCTCCCCCTGGTCCCGCCACGCGAGCCGCTCTCTGAGCAGGATTCCGGGCCGGAGGAATTCATCGCCTCCCTAGTGAGCCGGGGGCGTGCTACCCCGGAGTGCTTTCAGTTGCGGCCCGGAAACGGAGGTGGCAAACAGGCAAAGGCGCGACGCTGCGAGCCCCAGAGCCTCCCCTTTGCCCGCTGCCGGAGCGGGATCGACAGTTGCCGCCTGGGTCACGAAAACGGCCCCCTCACCTGGTTTGCCTGTGAAAAAGCACGCGGCAACACCTCGCTTACTCCCCGGTCCGGCAGTATCCTCATCCTTGCTGCCAATACCCGGCGCAAGATGCCCACCGGTCATGTCGCCTATGTCGAGCAGGCGAGTCCTCAAAGCGGTACGGTCTACCGGCTTGTTTTTAGCCACACCAACTACGATCGCCGCTGCAGCCTGGAAACCAACATCGAGGCCACCTACGACAGCGCGGCCCGTACCCTGGACATCCACGGCGGCGCCTGGCAGGCCTGGGGAAAAGGGCTGCCGGTGGCCGGGTTTATTCTGGAATGATATGCGGCAGGGTGTTTTTTGATGAAAAAACCATAAACCCAGTGTGATATATTCTGTCATGACCGTGTTCACGCAAAAAAAGTCTGGCTGTGTCTGGCGCAAGGCCATGTGTATGGGGCTTCTTTTTTTTCTACTGATCGGCTGCGAAGGTGGGCAGCAGGAAAAGGTGGAGCAGGAGCGCCTGGTCCGGCTGGACAACCTCCAGCAGCTCCCGGCGGGGCAAGTCGAGCCGGATTCGCAAGCGCTGCGGATCGGGGTGGGGGCCATTCTTTCTCCTCAGGGCACGGCGCTTTCCTACCAGCCGCTCATCGATTATCTGGGCCGCAAAATGGGCAAACCGGCAATCCTGGTGCAGCGCAAAACCTACCAGGAGCTGAACGACCTGCTGGCCAGAAACGTGGTGGATCTCGGCTTCATCTGCACCGGGGCTTATGTTGAAGGCGCCCGGAAAGAGGCGATGTCGCTGCTGGTTGTCCCGCGGATCAACGGCAAGACCACCTACCGGGCCTTTATCATCGTGCCTGCCGCTTCCCCGGTCCGGGAATTTCCCGACCTGCGCGGTAAGGTGTTTGCTTTTACCGATCCGCTTTCCAACACCGGCTATCTCTACCCCCTCTCGCTGTTGCAGGGCATGGGGCAGCAGCCGGAAACCTTTTTCGGTCGGACGATTTTCACTTACAGCCACGACCGTTCCATGGCTGCGGTGATGGAAGGCATCGCGGATGGCGCTTCGGTGGACAGTCTGGTCTATGAATTCGCCAGCAGGCGCAATCCGGAAATTGCCAGGCAGACCAAGGTGATCTGGGAATCGCGCGATTTCGGCATCCCCCCGGTGGTGGTGCCGCGCAGCATTTCCCAGGAAAAGAAAGCCTTGTTGAAGGAGCTGCTCCTCGGTCTGCATCATGATGTGGAAGGTGAAAAAGCCCTGGCCGTGCTTGGGGTGGAACGTTTCGTGGAGCCCGCGCCAGGGTTGTATGGATTTTAAGGAGACTCCCGTGGCTGTTGCCCTGCTTCCTGTGACCGCGTTTTTCCGGCAAGCCGCGTATAAAGCCAGGGCCGTTCTGCTCAGCGTGCCGCTGAAGCTGAAGATTCTTGGTTTGGCCCTGACTCTGATCCTGCTCTTTGGCGCGGTCACCATTTATAAGGTGCAGGTGGCGCTCAGCGAGAACTTCGATGCCTTCCTCCGGGAAGAGAGCCGCTTCGTGGCCACGGAACTTTCCTATCAAACCCACGATTATCTGCTAATCAACGATGTCTACGGCTTGACTCAGATGCTCAGGAACACGGTGCAGAATCGTCCGGACCTGCGCTATGTTTTTGTCCGCAACACCCATGGGCAGGTGGTGGCCCACACCTTTGGGGGCGGGTTTCCTGCTGATCTGCTGAAAACTCCCCCCGGCCTTTTGCCGCAGGGATCAGAGCCGAAACTGCTCCGCACCAATGAGGGAAATATTTGGGAGGCGGCGGCGGGCATTAGCAACGGCAACGAGGGTGCGGTGGTGGTCGGAGTGAAGGGCGACAGCCTGCGCCGCCAGATTGGGGCGATCACCGGCTCCCTTGCCCGGACCACCTTGCTGGTTGCAATATTCGGGGTGCTCTTGTCCCTGGGACTGACCTGGATTATCACCAAGCCCGTAACCAGGCTGCTCGAAGCCACCCGGGCCGTGCGGCGGGGGGATTATTCCATGAATCCGGCTCCGACGGAAAGCCAGGATGAACTTGGCAAACTCATGGAAGGCTTCAACGCCATGGTGTTTTCCTTGGCCAGTGCGGATAAGGCCCGCTTGGAAAAGGAGCATCTCCAACGGGATTTCCTGCATCGGGTCATGGCCGGTCAGGAGGGGGAAAGAAAACGGATCGCCCGCGAACTCCACGACCAGACCGGCCAGGCGCTGGCTTCGGTCATGGTTGATCTCAAGATGCTGGAAAACGCAAAAAACGAGAACGAAATCCGCCAGAGCATCGGCCGGTTGCGAAAGGCCATAACCGAGGAGATGGAGGCGATCCATGATCTGGCAGTGGCGCTGCGGCCCAGCGTACTGGACGATCTCGGCCTGGTTCCGGCGGTGGAGATGCTGGTTCGGGGGTTCATCAGCCGCCACTCCATCCCGGTGGAGCTGACCATCATCGGCTTTGCCGAGAAGAGGGCGGATGGTTGCACGGAAACGTGCGTTTATCGGATTATTCAGGAAGCCCTCGCCAATGTGGCGCGGCATGCCCGGGCCACTGCGGTGAGCGTGCTTCTGGAATGGCGCGGGGAAAAAATCCGGGGCGTAATCGAGGATAACGGAATCGGTTTCGTGCCGGAGTTGGTCGATTCCAAGACCAAGCTCGGGGTGCTGGGAATGCGGGAGCGGACTCAGTTGCTGCAAGGGTCTTTCCGGGTTGAAAGCAGTCCGGGCGAGGGCGCCATGCTGGTTTTTGAAATGCCTGCCAAGGCGGGGGTCTGCCATGAACAATGAACTGATCCGGATTTTGGTGGTCGATGATCATCCGGTGCTTCTCTCCGGTTTGAGCCTGCTGCTCAATGCCGAACCGGACATGGAGGTGGCGGGTACGGCCGATTCGGGGCCCAAGGCCTTGGCGCTTACCAAGGAACTGCAACCGGACATCGTGCTCCTCGATATCTCCCTGCCGGGAACCAGCGGGCTCCTGCTCCTGCCGGAGATCTTGCGGCAGGGGCAGAAGACCTGCGTCCTCATGCTGACCATGCATGAGGACCATCAGTATCTCAAGGAAGCCGTGGCCAAGGGTGCCAAAGGCTTTATTCTCAAAAAATGTCTGGATGTCGATCTGCTCTACGCAATCCGTTCGGTGATGCGGGGGCAG
This sequence comes from Desulfobulbaceae bacterium UBA2273, assembly GCA_002347095.1. Classification (GTDB taxonomy): domain Bacteria; phylum Desulfobacterota; class Desulfobulbia; order Desulfobulbales; family Desulfurivibrionaceae; genus Thiovibrio; species Thiovibrio ferrireducens. The sequence continues at coordinate 32,478 of DDWZ01000029.1, forward strand.
ATATACATCCATCCCGCCATGATGCCGGATATCCTGGCCGAGCAGGACAAGGGAACAGCCTCCCCCGAGGAGATGCTCTGGCTCTCGCTCAGTAACCGGGAGCAGCAGGTCATGCTTGCGGTGGCCATGGGGTTCACGAGCAGAGAGATCGCCGAGCAGCATTTCTTGAGTGAAAAAACCGTGGCCACCTATCGTTCCAGAGCCATGGCCAAGCTTGGCCTGGAAACCAGGGCCGAGCTGGTTGAGTTTGTTTCCCGCCAAAAACGTTCCGCAAAATAGCCCGTTTTCCTGACAGACGGTTGTCGGGAAAATCCCTACAAAGAAATCAAAAAATCCCCGCTTGTTTTCCTTTTCCGCTTCCCCTATCCTAATCTGTAATCGGAGGTGTTCCGGCTTTTTTTGTGCTCCCGGCCTGTGGTCAAAGGCCGTTTCATCAATACACGAGAGGTGCTCATGGGCGTGGTGGAAGCGGTTTGTATCAGCGAAAAAAAAGGCATGGTGAAAAAAGAGGTTTCCGAGATTCTCCTGGAGGAAAACTGGGGAATCACCGGGGATGCCCATGCCGGGATCTGGCACCGGCAGGTTTCCCTGCTGGCCGGGGAAAGCATCGATGCGGTGAAGAAAAAGATGCCCCACCTGAAGCACGGGGTTTTTGCCGAAAACATCGTCTCCCGGGGCTTGGATTTGATGGCCCTTGCCATCGGCGACCGGTTGGTGATCGACGGCCAGGTGGTGCTCGAAGTCACCCAGATCGGCAAGGAATGCCACAATGCCGGTTGCGCCATCAAGAGGGCCACCGGGGACTGCATCATGCCCAAGGAAGGCATCTTCACCAAGGTCATCCACGGCGGGGTCGTCAAGGCCGGTCTTGCCATTGAAATAGAACGCATTACTCAGAGGCAACACGGGTAGCATAGCCTGAAGCACACAAAGGAGAAAAACGCATGAAGATCAAAAGAAGGGATTTTCTCAAACTGAGCGCGGCAACCGGTCTGGCGGCTGCCGCTTTCAAGGGGTCCACCCTGAACGCCCTGGCCGAAGCGCCGCAGGGAGCCATCGGGGAGAAGCCCGGCGCATGGATGCCCTCCACCTGTCAGGGCTGCACGGCTTGGTGTCCGGTGGAGTTCTTTATTCAGGACGGCCGCGCTGTGAAGGTGCGCGGCAACCAGCTCAGCAAGGCGAACAATGGGTATGTATGCCCCCGCGGCCACCTGATGCTCCAACAGACCTACGATCCGGACCGGGTTCTGACTCCGATGAAGCGGACCAACCCGGCCAAGGGCCGCGGCATCGACCCCAAGTTCGTGCCCATCACCTGGGACGAGGCTCTGGATACCATCGCCGATAAGATGATGGAACTGCGCAAAGCCGGAGAGCCGGAAAAGCTCCTCTATATGCGCGGCCGTTACTCCCCTACCTCCCAGGAACTCTGCTACGGCACCATGCCGAAGATCTTCGGCAGCCCCAATGCCATCTCGCACAGCGCCATCTGCGCCGAGGCGGAGAAGATGGGTCCCGGCTACACTCAAGGGTTCTTCGGCTACCGCGATTATGATATGGCCAAGACCAAATGCCTGGTGGTTTGGGGCTGTGATCCGCTTTCCTCCAACCGGCAGGTACCTAACACCATCAATAAGTTCGGCGATATCTTGGACCGGGGTACGGTCATCGCGGTTGATCCGCGCCTCTCCGCCTCGGCCGCCAAGGCCAATGAGTGGCTGCCGATCAAGCCCGGCGAGGACGGCGCCCTGGCCGCGGCCATCGCCCATGTGCTTCTGAGCGAAGGCATGTGGAGCAAGGAGTTCGTCGGCGAATTCAAGGACGGCAAGAACCTTTTCAAGGTCGGCGCCACCGTGGACGAGGCCGCCTTTGAGGAGAAACAGACCCACGGCGTGGTCAAATGGTGGAACCTTGAGCTGAAGGACAAGACCCCGGCCTGGGCCGCCAAGATCACCCTGATCCCGGAAAAGCAAATCGTCCGCGTTGCCCGAACCATGGGCAAGGCCGGCTCTGCCTGTGCTGTTTTCATGGGGCCGGGTGTGGCCATGACCCCGCGCGGCACCTATGCCTCCATGGCGGTGTACGCCTTAAACGGCATCCTCGGCTCAATCGAGACCGAGGGTGGCGTCATGCAGAGTTCAAGCGCGCCGACGGATAAATTCCCCTCCATCGACAAGTACCTGGACGATCTGGCGAAAAAATCCGGCAAGGCTAAGAAAATCGACGGTCGCGGCGCCAAGGACATGCCCGCCATCATGGGCGGCATCGACAAAAAGGAGAAAGACGGCAAGGTGACCGAGAGCGCCAAGGCGAACGTGGTCACCAACAACGTGGCCAACGGCATGTTGAAGGATCCGGGGGCGATCAAGGTGTGCATCAGCACCTGGACCAACTTTGCCTTCTCCGGCACCGGCGCCCAGCGCTGGGAAAAGGCCCTGTCCGCGCTGCCTTTTTTCGCCCATCTGGTCACCAACGCCTCGGAGATGAGCCAGTTTGCCGACATCGTTCTGCCGGCCACCTTTGCCCCGACCGAGAAGCTTTCGATCATCACCAACATGGCGAACCTCCATGGCCATATGTCCATCCAGCAGCCGGTCGTCAAACCGCTGGGTCAGGCCAAACCCGAGGAGACCGAGATGATGTGGCTGCTGGCCGAGAAGCTCAAGGCCAGGGGCTTTGCCAATCTCTTCGACTACTATGCCTCCCTCGAAGACCCGGAAACCAAGAAAAAACCCGCCAACGCCGCCGAATTCATCGAAATCGCCGCCAAGATCTCCAGTCACAAGGTCTGGGACGGCAAGGACAAGATGAAGGGCGACCAGCTCTCCGGTTGGGAGGATTTCAAGAAGAAGGGCATCTACAACACCGAAACCTATGCCTACAAGAAGAACTGGGGCAAGTTCAAGACCGAAACCAAGAAGTTCGAGTTCTACAGCGAGACCCTGAAGAAGACCCTGGGCTTGTTCGCGGAAAAGAACAAGACCACGGTGGACGAGGTTCTCAAGGCCAGCGGCTACGAAGCCCAGGGCGAACTGGTCTTCGTGCCGCACTACGAATCGCCCAAACGCCACGGCAGCGAAAAGGAATACCCCTTTACCTTCATCGACTACAAGTCGCGGCTCAACCGCGAGGGCCGGAGCCAGAACACCGTCTGGTACCATGAGTTCAAGAAGTTGGATGTGGGCGATGAGAGCTGGGAAGATGTCGTGAAAATCAACCCCGCGGACGGCAAGAAGCTCGGCATCAAAACCGGCGACATGGTCAAGCTCACCTCGACCACCGCCAGTATCACGGTCAAGGCAAAATTGTGGGAAGGGGTGCGACCCGGCACCATCGCCAAATGCTATGGTCAGGGGCACTGGGCCTATGGCCGGACCGCCGCCAAGGACTATGCCAAGGCGATCCCGAGAGGTGCGAACAACAACGAACTTATGCCCGATGATTACGACCGGCTCAGCGGCGCCACCGCAAGAAACGGCGGCTTCACCGGCGTAAAAATTCAGAAGGCCTAAAGCTGAGTTGAGCAGCTTGCCTGCTCAAACGAAACTTATACCCGAAGGGTGTAAGCATTTTCACAGGAGGAAATGATAAATGACGCAATATGCGATGGTAATAGATCTTCAGAAATGTGCTGGGTGCGGGGCCTGCGCCCTGGCCTGCAAAAGCGAGAACAACACCGCAGGCAGAAGCTTGGGGCAGGCCCATAACTGGGTCGACTACAAGAGCGAGACCAGCGGCAAGTTTCCCACGACCAAATACACGTCCATACCGGTGCAATGCAACCACTGCAGCAACGCGCCCTGTGTCAAGGCCTGCCCGGTGACCCCCAAGGCGATGTACAAGACCAAGGACGGCATCACCATGCACAACGACGAGCGCTGCATCGGTTGCCGCGCCTGTCAGGAGGCATGTCCCTATTCCAAGATGGAGGTCAAGGGCGGAGAGACCAGCGTTATCAGCTACAACGAGGAGGGTAAGCCCTATGAACCCTTTTATGCAGACAAGACGGAGATGATCCCCGGCTGCACCACCTCTCCGGCGGAAATGGCGGCCAAGACCGACAACCCGCCCCACCGGACCAAGTACGACCATCCGGACTATCAGGATGTGCGGCGCAACGGCATCACCGAAAAGTGCATCTTCTGCGAGCACCGGGTGAAAAAGGGTTTGTTGCCCAACTGTGTGGCTGCTTGTCCGGCTAAGGCCAGAACCTTCGGCGATCTCCAAGACAAGAACAGCGAGGTTGCCCAACTGCTCAAGAAGTACAAGGGCACGGTTCTCAAGCCCGAAAAAGGCACCAAGCCCAATGTCTATTACATCCGGAGCTACAGCGCGGCCAAGTAGTCTGAGCAAAGGATAGCCGGAAGTTTAGGGGGCGGGTGCTCAGGCATTCCGCCCCCTTTTTTAGCAGGGTTTTTCGTTGAGGCTCTTGTAAAATGCTTTGTTGTGCTTCGACAGGCTCAGCATGAACGGAAGAAACTATAATGATTTTAAGATGGCTACCGTTCGCCCTGAGCCTGTCGAAGGGTGTTTTTCTCTTTTTGCAAAAGACTTCGCAGTATACTCTTTTTAAGGAAACACTATGACCACCGAACTCATGCAAGCCGCCCAGCGCCAAAGCGATGCCTACCGGTTGCTTGCCGCCTGTTTCTATCAACCGGACCGGGAGATGTTTCTCGAGGAGAACCTCTGCGCCAATCTGGCAGGGCTGATGCAGGAAATTTCGCTGCCGGCGGTGGCGCAAGCCTGCCGACGGATGGCGCAGTCCCTTGCGGAAAACAGCCAGGAAGAACTGTTGGTCGAGTATTCCGCTCTGTTTTTGGGGCCCTTCGGCGCTCCGGCCCATCCGTATGGCTCGGTGTATCTGGAGCAGGAAAGGAAATTGATGGGCGATTCGACCATGGAAGTCCTGAAGTTCTATGCGGATTCAGGGGTAAAGCACGAAGGTGACGAGCCGCCTGATCATATTGCCATCGAGCTTGAGTTCATGAGCTTTCTCGAAGGCAAGATCGCCCAGGCCATCAACGAATCGAACCAAGCGGAGCGTGCCGATTTTTTCGCGCTCCGTGCCCGGTTTTTCAACAGGTTGCTCGCCTCGTGGGCGCCTATTCTCGGCAATATCCTCAAGGAGCAGGCTACCCTTGCTTTTTACCGCGACCTGGGAGAATGCCTGGTCGGCTTCATCGGCGCGGAGCAGCAACGGCTCCAGAAATCAGCAGCAGCCCAAGCCCCATGAGCCTAGCCGACCGCCTGACTGAGCGTTTTCGCAGCAGCGAACCGCCTGCTCTTGAATTCATCTCCCGCCGCTGTCTGCGCAACCGGCTGCAAGGCAATGGTTGCAGCCGCTGTCTTGACGAGTGCCCGGTCCAGGCCATCATCCCGGAAGCAGGGAGCGGGGTGCGTCTGGACCTGAAGCGCTGCGTGGGCTGTCTGGCCTGCACCGCCGTCTGCCCGGTCGAGGCGCTGGTCGGGTGCGACTCCCGCCTGGCCGCACTCCCAGCCAAGCTGGCTGCTGGGAAAGCGGTTTTCCTTTGCTGTGAAAAAGGGATCCGCACCGGCGAGGAGATTATTCTTCCCTGCTTGGGCGCACTTTCCGAGGAGCATCTGGTCGCCTTTGCCGCCCGGTCGAGGGAAACTGTTTGCCTGTACCTTGCCCGGTGCGGTGATTGCCGGGGTTCGTTTGTCCCGGAGATTCTGGCTCGACGCCTCCAGGCCCTTGACCGCAAGCTGGGGCATGACGGCCTCACCTCTCGCATCAGGTTGGTTACGGAGGAAGAAGAGATCGGGCCGGCGGCATCAGCGAGCAGACGCTCTTTTTTCCGCGCCTTCTGGGATCTTTCCATCCATGCCGCTTCTGAGACCATTACCACCCTGCAGGCGGAGCCGAACCCCCGGGAAAAGCATGCCCACAAGCATCAGCCGCCTCGTTTGGCTTTACTCCGTCAAACCCTGGCGGGCTCCAGCGACGAAACCGTCCGGCTGGCCCTGCTGCCTCTCTTTTTCACGCTTACGGTGAATACGGAATGCAACTTCTGCGGCGGATGCGCCGGGATGTGCCCCACCGGGGCGCTTAAGAACACCAGGGAATACGAGCTGAAACGGCTGCAGTTCGATTGGGGTCGCTGCAGCGGCTGCGGGCTGTGTCTGGAATTTTGCCGGAAAAATGCGCTTACCCTGACCGCAGGTCGCAGTCCGGAATCCTTGGGCACGGAAATTGAGGTCTTGCTGCAGTTAGCCCCGGAGTAACCCCGCAGACAGGATACGCTGGATGTCAGCCCGTTTTTTGCGTGGGGATGTATCTAATTCCAAATCAAAAAAGCAGAGCACGCAACGAACGGCGAAATAATACCGAATGATTTGGAATTGAAATTGCGCCTGATAATCGCACCTACCCTTTCTTGATGTAAAACCTGATAAACCCCGCATCTTCGACCTCGCCTAAAAATTCGTGCCCCGCTCGTTTGCACCAACCGGGCAGGTCATTTTTTGAGCCCGGATCAGTGCCTAAGATTTCCAGGATCTCTCCGGAATTGATCGCGTCAATTGCCTTCTTGGTTTTGAGCAACGGCATGGGGCAACTCATTCCTTTGCAGTCCAAGGTCTTGTCAGGTTTGATGCTGTTTGGTTCCATGTAATTCCTCCGTTGTGTGGGTGGGGCTCAATGGGCCGGCGCGATCTTCCTCCGCCGGGTCGCTAAGCTGGTATTGCGCGATTTTACGGCGCAGGGTGTCCTTGGATATGGCCAGTTCGCGGCAGACCGCCATCTTTTTCCATTTGTGCCGCTCAAGGGAACGCAGGATGGTCTGGCAAGCCATTTCTTCAAGCGTCAAGGGGGCTCCGGCAGGATGGTCATGGAGGAGAGAGTTGTCATCCTTCCGTTGCGCAAACGGATCGGGAAGATGGGCCGGTTGGATAAGCCCGCCGGGGCAGAGGATGAAGGCATACTCGATGATATTTTTGAGTTCCCTGATATTGCCTGGAAAATCATATTGCAGGAGCAGCGCCAGGGCTGCGTCCGAAATTTCCGCGATGTCTTTTCCTGTTTTGGCGGAGAACAGGGTGATCATATGCTGCACCAGCAGGGGGATGTCCTCTTTGCGTTCCCGCAGGGGCGGCAGGGTGATCCGGACTACGTTGAGTCGGTAGAAAAGATCTTCCCGGAAAAGACCCTTCTGCACCTGGTCGTGAAGATCCCTGTTGGTGGCGGCGATAATCCGGGCATCCGCCTCGATGGTTTTGTTCGAACCCAGCGGTTCATATCGCTTTTCCTGGAGCACCCGCAGCAGTTTCACCTGGACGCCAAGCGAGATGTCGCCGATTTCGTCGAGGAAAAGAGTGCCTTTCTCGGCGGCGGCAAAGCGCCCCTGTTTGTCTTGCCTTGCATCGGTGAACGCTCCAGCTTTGTACCCAAAGAGTTCCGACTCCAGAAGGGTTTCCGGCAAGGCCCCGCAACTGACCGCCACGAAAGGCTGGTCTTTTCTGGTGCTGGCATTGTGAATTGCTCTCGCCAGTATTTCCTTGCCGGTGCCGGATTCTCCCAGGACCAGGACATTACTGTCGCTGTGGGCGATTTCCGGCAGGATGCTGAAGATGTTTTGCATCTTGGCATTCTTGCTGATGATCTCGTCAAAAGAGTAGCGTTGCGCTATCTGTTTGCGCAGGATTGTAACAAGGCTCAGGTCGCGGAAGGTTTCCACCCCGCCGATGATGGTGCCTTCATGGTCCACCAGGGGCGAAGCACTGACGCTGATGGGGATATTTTTCCCCAGGGTGTCGCGGATGTGGACGGTGCGGTTGGCCACCGCTTTGCCTGCATAGAGGCTCTGGGCTATGGGGCATTCCTGGCCGCAGACGTCGGACTGAAAAACCTCGGCGCATAATTTTCCCACGGCGTCATGCCGCTTCCAGCCGGTGATTATTTCCGCGGCCCGGTTAAACGAGGTGATCCGCCAATTGCGGTCCACCGTGAACACCCCATCGGCGACACTCTCCAGGATCAGGTCTGTGGTCATGATCTGGGTCATGTCCCGAAAGGTGCCGACCCCGCCGATGACTTCACCGTCCGGGTTCATCAGGGCCGCAGCGCTGATGCTGATCGGGATGGTCCGGCCATGTTTATCCTTGGGAAAAACGAGCCGGCCGACAATGGGATTGTCGTGCTGAATGCTTTGCCCCAGAATACACTCGGCACCGCAGAGGCTGCCGCCGAATATTTTCAGGCAGGGGGTGCCGAGCACCTCTGCCTCTGTCCAACCCAAAATTCGTTGTGCGGCAGGGTTGAACGAGGTGATGAGCAGGTTCTTGTCCACCGTGAAGACACCATCGGCGATATTCTTGAGGACCAGGGAAAAACTTTGCGCGGAGTCCGAAGTGTCCCGAAGGGAGACAACGGCGCCGGAAAAATTGCCTTCCGCATCGGGAATAGCCTGGGCAGTTACCCGCACGGCCGTCGGCGATCCATTGGCCGGGTCGAAAAAAACAGTCTGGTATTTGGATATACTGTGCCCCCTGGCAAGGGAGCGCTGGATGGCATGGAGTCCGCCGAAACGTTGTTCGCTGAATATCGCGTTGAAGTCCTGCCCGATAGTGGCGTGCGCCGAAAGATGAAGAAGTTGTTCAGCCCTTTTGTTCAGCCAACTGATTTTCCACAGGCGATCGACCATGAATGTCGCCTCCGGCTGGACCACAACGTCGGCTTTGGGGAACGGCGTGGCTGTCTGGAAGAGCCGCAGGTCTTTTATGGTCATGGTTTTTCCGCCTTTCGCATCGTTGAGAGAGAAGGAAAATTGGGCTCCAGGAACTCATTGTAACACAAAGAGCAATTGTTCTGATGTTACACAAAGGGTCTGACCAGGAAATATACTCCAAGCCCACCGATCAGCACCCCGGCCCCCTTACGGAACCATCCGCTGGCCTCCCCGAAGGAGGAGCTGGCCAGCAGCCGTTTCACCGTGGCGGTTGAACTGCCTGCCACGGCAATGGGCAGGCAATGGCCCACGGCAAACAGAAGGATGAACACAACCCCGGTCAGCACCTGCTGCTGGACCGTGATGATGGCCAGGATGGGGGCGATGAAGCCGAAGGTGCAGGAGCCGGAGAGCACGCCGTAGGCCAGACCCAGCACAAAAGCGCCCCATGCGCCCTTCACCTGTAGTTTCGCCATGAGCCCGCTTGGCATGGAGCACTTGGCAATGCCCAGCATGTCAACGGCCACCCAGATAAGAATCACCCCCACGGCCATGGTCCAGTACGGCCCCACATCGCCCAGCATCCTGCCGAGCAGGGCGCAGATCACCCCCACCAGGACGATGGTTAAAAAAAGGCCGGTGCTGAACAGCACCGCGTAGTGCACGGCCTGCCTGCCCTTGACCAGTTGTTCCTGGCCGCCCACATAGGCCACCACCAGAGGGATGGAAGCCAGGTGGCAGGGGCTGAGCAAGACGCTGATCATGCCCCAGAGAAAACAGCCCAGGGCGGCCAGGGCCAGGCCCGCGCCCATCCAGGCATTGACCTGGAGAAAAAGGGCATCCATTACTTGTCGCCTCCGCCACCGGGTTGGGCAACGCCCATTTTGGCAAGCTGAGCCACGATGGCTTGTTTGTCCATGAAGCCGACATGGCGGTACACCTCCGTGCCGTTTTGGTCAAAAAACACCTGGGTGGGGATCATGCTCACCTTGTATTTTTTTGATTGCTCCGGCATCTTCCAGACATCGATAAAGACAATGGCGGCCTTGTCCTTGTACTCTGTTTTCAGCTCTTCCAGGATGGGGGCCATCATCTTGCAGGGGATGCAGGTGGTGGCGCCCAAGTCAACCATGGTGACCATGCCGGGCACCGGGATGGCCAGCGAGCCGCCGCCAGCCAGGCCATCGGAAACCTGTAGACCCAGAATGGCGGCCAGTAAGAATGCGAAGCGGATAAAAATTTTCATCTGTTCTCCTTGTGGATTATGGTTTTTTCTTCGTGCATGAAAACGGTGCTCCCTGCTTCAGCGTGTCGTGGCATTGACGAAATCGCGTGCTTTGTCTCCCCGCAGCAATTCGGCAAGCCCGAGCAGGCCGTCGTTGAGGTATCTGGCCCGGTATCCTTTGGTGGTGAGATAGAGCCGGGCCATGCTGGAGCGATCGTAGTGGGGGCAGGCGGTGACGATGAGCTTGCTCTTGTCCAGTTCGCCCAGCCGGGCCGGCAGTTCGTTAAGCGGGATGTTCTTGGCGAAGTTCATGTGCCAAGCGGCGAATTCCTCGGGGAAGCGGATATCGATGAGCTGGGCTTCTCCTTTCTTGAGCAGTTCCACCAGTTCCTTGCTGTCGATCTTCATCTCCTTGCGTTCCTGGTAGGAGAAACCTGCCAGATAGTCGTCAAGGGAAGCGGCCTGTGCCGGACTGAAGCACAGGAGCAGGAACAATCCCGCCGTCCATGGCCAATGTCTCGTTTGCATCTGTTTTTTCTCCTTGGTGGCGGCGATCAGACCGGCCTCACGGTTTGCAGGAAACATGGCAGACTCCGGCCAGGGTTTCCTTGGTAAAGGGGAAATATTTCTTCCGGAACCAAAGCGCCACGTTGACCAACCCGATGAGCACCGGCACTTCGACCAGCGGCCCGATCACCGCGGCAAAGGCGACGCCGGAGTTGATGCCGAACACGGCGATGGCCACGGCGATGGCCAGCTCAAAGTTATTGGAAGCGGCGGTGAAGGAGAGGGTGGCGGACTGCTCGTAGGTGGCCCCCACCTTCATGGACATGAAAAAGGAAACCAGGAACATGACCAGAAAGTAGATGGTGAGCGGGATGGCGATGCGAATCACGTCAAAGGGCAATTGCACGATGTATTCGCCCTTGAGGGAAAACATCACCATGATGGTGAAGAGCAGGAAGATCAGGGTGAAGGGGCTGATCTTGGGAATCAGCTTTTCCTGGTACCAGGCTTCGCCCTTGAGTTTTACCCCGATAAAGCGGGTCAGCATCCCGGCGAGAAAGGGGATGCCGAGATAGATGAAGACCGACTCGGCGATCTGTGCCATGGAGATGTCCACCACCGCGCCGGTCAGCCCCAGCCAGCCCGGCAGCACGGAGATGAAAAACCAGGCGTAGATTGAGAAGAAGAGCACCTGGAAGATGGAGTTGAAGGCCACCAGCCCGGCGCAGTATTCGGTGTCGCCGCTGGCCAGATCGTTCCAGACAATGACCATGGCGATGCAGCGGGCCAGGCCGATGAGGATGAGCCCCACCATGTATTCGTGGTGGCCGGCAAGAAAGGTGACGGCCAGGAGAAACATGAGGAGCGGGCCGATAAGCCAGTTCTGCACCAGGGAAAGGGCCAGCACCCTGAAGTCGCGGAAAACCTCGTGCAGCTTTTCGTAGCGCACCTTGGCCAGGGGCGGGTACATCATGAGGATCAGGCCGATGGCGATGGGGATGTTGGTGGCGCCGACTTGAAAGGAGTTGATGATCTCGGTGACCGGCGGATAGAGATAGCCTCCCATCACCCCGATGAACATGGCCAGGAAGATCCAGAGGGTGAGGTACTGGTCGAGGAAGGAGAGTTTTTTGCCTGTTTCCGGAGCGGGGGGCTCCGGAGGGGTGCTGTTCTCGTAGCCGAGCCAGGCGAGGACTTCCTTTTTAGCGGGAACCTTGCCCACACATTTCACCGTGCCGTCGATGACCACCGCCGGGGTTGAGAAGACGCCAAACGTGGCGATCTGTTCAAAATCCGTCACTTTTTCGATGGTGGCCTGCGTCCCGGTCTCGTTCAACACGGTCTGCATGAGGCGTTCCACCTCGCGGCATTTAGGGCAGCCAGGGCCCAACACTTGAATTTTCATGGGGATTCTCCTGTCTCACGTGCAGCACTGGCTGCCGGGTGATTTCCTTTTTTAGCCGCATAGGCGGATGAGTGCGGAAAAAAATCAGGCGCAGGGTTTCTTGGTGCGGCGAAACGCCTCCAGGGCCGCATAGTCCTGGAGGGTGTCCGGCAACTCGCGCAATCGCTTGCCGAGCAACGCGACCAGTTCCTGGGCAAAAGGCGTCGGCATCTCGGCCAGCCGGTAATACATCCAGACTCCGCGGCGCCTGCCTTTTACCCAGCCCGTATTGCGCAGATAGGCGAGATGGCGGGAGATTGTCGATTGCGGCAACTGGAGCACGGCCATCAGGTCGCACACGCAGAGTTCGCCGTTCAGGAGCAGGGCCAGAATCCGCAAGCGGGGCTCCTCGGAGAGGGCTTTGAAAAATTGTGCTGTTGTCCGCATGGAGCTCCCGATGGGCATTTGTGTTCAGAGCCATTAAGGGGCGAGAAATTTGAATTTAGCATATCCGCATAGGCGGATAAAATCAAAAGATATTTATCTGCCGGGGCTTGCAGGCAGGGACGACCGGGAGAGGTTGCTTATCCGCCAGGCAAAGGGTGCGTCGGCTCCCGGCACATGCACAACTTCCCAATGCAACGCCTGTTGTTTCGCGGAGAGCACCTCGGCCAAAACTCTGGCTTGGTTTTCAGTCAAGGCCGCTTTTTTCAAGGCCATGATCCGCTGGTCTTCCATTTCCAATGCACGGCGCAAGGCCAGGAGTTTTTCCAGACTGTCCGGCTCGGCCATGATGCGGGCGATATCGGCGGCCACCTCCTTCACAATGGATTGATCTGGATGCTTGCGCTGGAGGGTGGCGAATATCCGGGCGAGTCGTTGCCATGTTTCTGGGGTTGATTTTTTTCGCCGGCGAAGGGCCAAAACGGCGGTGGAGAACAGACCGGCCGGGGAGAGGGTTTCACGGAGGGCTTTGAGCCGGGCGAGATTATCCCGGACGATCACTCCGTCGGCGTGATGGCAGATAAACAAATACTTTCCCTCAAAGGTCGAAACCCGGGATACTTCCTGTATGGCAGCCGAAACATTCCCGTACTCAAGGGCGAACTGGCTGGTAATAACCTCAAAACTGCCGTCGGCAAAGGGAAGCTGTTCAATCCTGGTTTCGGGATAGAGGGTGATGGCCGTGTCCAGTTTGGGAAGCACGGCTGCGTAATCGACTCCGGATAATTGCAGATCGGGCCGGACGGCTTGCGCCTCGGTAAGCACGGCCCCGCCGCCGGTGCCCAGGTCCAGCAGTCGTGCGGACCGGGGAAGGGAGACAAAGAATTGTCGCCATATTTCCTGAAGATGATTGGCTGCAACGCCGGGCAGGTCCGGCAGGCAGCCGCGTGACGCGGCAGGCGTTGTGCGCCAGTAATGGGACCAGGCGTTCGCCTCATGTTTTAGAGGTATGTTTTTCACGGCGAGGCTCTGATTTTTCAAGGATGGTCATCCTTTTCCCTGTACGGCAGGTTGATCGGTCATTGCCTATCAAAATGAAAGCGGCTCAGGTAGGCGGTAAGCTCTTTTTGCGCATTGGACGGCAGAACCGGACAATCTTTCGCAACCTTGCCGCCCTCGGCCGCCGTGGAGGCGAAGGCAATGCAGGTCGCAAGCCCGCATTGGCCGCAATCTGTCTTGGGCAGCAGTCTTAGGATGTCCGCAGGCGTTGGCCACGGCGCAGCAGTATATTTGGGGGTAATCTCTTCCCGTTTTTCCCAGGCCGTGTTGATTTCCCTTTGGAGCCAGGCGAGGATTTCCTCAGCTTCTGTCGGGTTCTTTGTGCAATTGATGGCGATGCTGTCCGCATCCACGGTGACGAGGATGCCCCGGGAATAATGGAAGGCAAGCGAGGGGGGCTCCTTGATATAGGTGTATCCGCCCAGAACGGCATTCAGGTAAGGAAGGGCTTCGCTCACGTTTTGATCGAGCAGGGCAAGGCAACGCAGGGATGGCCCTTTGTTTCGGCAGCACCCGGCGGGGGAAAATTCCACGGTAAAGGAGGTGAGCAGCATTATTTTTTCTCCGTAACGGGGCAATCATTTGGGGATAAGGGTTTTGGAGGCATGGCCGACGAATCATCCTTGCGAAAATGCGCTGCCTCGAGCCAACTGTACGTTCGAGTTATGCTCCGCCCTCCGCTCTTGCAGGGGGGGTACAATGGGTTGCTCCTCCGGTGGTAACATAATCGGGCGTGTACGCCAGGTGCCGCGCAGCGTATGAACGTTGCGGAATGTGCGCGTTTTCCAGGATAAAGCCTTCCAGTTTTCTGACCAGTTCGGGCGAAAGCGCACCGAAGCGGATCCGTCTTTCCCTGATACAGTAGCCGTCTGAAAAAAAACAGCCATGCACGTGATCACTGATGCGCGCAAAGGGAATGTCATGGATATACATGCCGCCGGTCGTAAAGAGCATCCCTTCGGACGGGAAATCCTTGGGAGGACGATTGTCGGCAATGTATGTGAATGTTACGCCGTTCATGCTGATGTCGAGAACCCTGCCGACCTCATTGTGGAACACATACATCTCCTGGCACGGGGTGAACCGCGGGAATTTTTCGTAACGCCCGTCTTCTCGTTTTTTCATGGGCGATTCTCCTGTGTTGGCTCTGCCGGATCCGGGAAAAATATTTTTTTGTGAGTTTTTTTCATAAAAACGAGTAACTATTGTCAGAATACACGCTGAAGCGCATTCAGGAGGATACGCAATGGTCAACGGTCCGGATTATAATTTTCTGCGAGCGATCCCTGTTTTTTCCGGCATCCCGGAGGATGTGCTGAAAGATTTGCTGGCCCGTTGCCGGAAAAAGAAATTCCGCAGCGGTCAGCATGTTTTCTATCAGGACGACGCCGTCGAGTATCTCTATATTGTCGAGATGGGCTCGGTGGAGATCTATAAAAGCGATATCAACGGCCGCAAGGTTACCCTCTGGCATGTCGACGCAGGGAAGGTTTTTTGTCTGGCCAACCTCTTTGCCGGCAGATCTTTTGCCAATGCCCTGGCCCAGGATGACTGCCTGATTTTCTGTCTGCCGCGGAAGGATCTGGACTGGATCTTGGCCCAGCATCATGAGCTCGCCCTGCATTTTATCACCTGTATTTCTTCGAAACTGGCCGGCTATGCGACCCTGCTGGAGGATTTCACCTTTAAGAATGTGCAGGAGCGGCTGATCAAGATACTCCTTGCCAATTCGCAGCCGGGGAAGGACAAGATTCCGGTGTGCAGCCTTTCCCAGAACGAACTGGCCTGCCGCTTGGGAACCTGTCGCGAGGTGGTCTCCCGCAGTCTGACCAAATTGAAAAACGAGGGGCTTCTGGAAACGGAGAGTGCGGGAAGAGGGTCGCGTATCATGCTGAAAGATCCTGCCAGATTGCAGAATCTGGGCGATCCTTTCTGATCGGGGGCGTGGTTCCAGAGCCGTAGATTTCAAAGGGGAATCCGCTGATTCTTTTTCTTTGTGGGGAAAAAGCCCCGGCTGGCCGCGGGAGGCCAGCCGGGAAGGAGATAAGGAGACAGGTGATGCTCTACAAAGGGCCGTCGCCCAGAATAGCTTTTGTGCAACGAGGCTGCGCATTTCCGGCAGGCTTCTAATCCTCGCCTTTCGGCTCCGCCCACTTGAAGCGAAACCATCGTTCTTTCCCGTTTTTGGCTTCAACCTGTTCCGGTTGAGGCGAAGAAGTCTGCTTTTCCACAACAGGTTGTTGGGCCTTGACCGCAGGCTTGGGTGTGGCCGGCATGTCCAGGCTTGCTATGGCATCGGTTTTCCCTTGGAGGGCTACTCCCTGAATGGTTCCCGTGTATTGGATCACCACCGCATTACCGGAGGTAAGATGCACGACCAGCTCTTCGGCAAAGGCGGGGCTGCTTGCGATCAGGCCAAACAGGATGAAGAGGATTGTTTTTTTCATTTTTTCTCCTGATGGGGTGTTCTGCCGTGTTGGTATCATTCCCCCAGCGTCAACCTTGGGGAAAACAGGCCTTCCCGCCTTGGGGACAAGAAGGCCTGCAAAAAAATCATGCCGGGTTAAAATGAAACCATGAACATGGCCGCCACGGTGTCGTAGCTGGTTGTCGTGCCGACGGTCGGGGTGAGGAAGTCGATGTAATCAGCAAGGTTCGTGGGTTTGTCATACTCGGTGCGGTAGTACTCGAGGGTGAAACGGATTTTGTCATCCCCTCTCACAAAGTAGTTCGCCCCAAGCCCCCACTGTTGCACGCCCTGATCGTCGACGTTCAAAAGATTGGCTACGTTCCAATCTTCATAGCGCGCAAAAGGCTGGACTTTTCCTTTTGAACCCACGGTGAGGGGAAGAACGTAGCCGAGTTTAACATAGTAACCGTCCCTTTGGCCGGTGGCTCCACCCACTATGGTTCCCAGATCGCCAGGTGCGCGAGCGGTCTTGTAGGCATCGTCAAAATCGACGTCAAGATAGAGGGCGGTGGCGGTGAGAACGCCTCCGTTGGCAAAGGGGTATTCAAAGAAAAGATCCGCGGTCCAGGCGCTGTAATCCACCGTCTCATCGCCGGTAATCGCAGGCAAAAAGAAGTTGTCCGTACCCATCGCTCCGGCTGGTGATGTGTTCTTGTAGGCGGCATCCTTTTCGTACGCCCCAGCGACACCCAGGGTCAAGACCTTGCCTTTTTTCCCCAGATAGGTCCCCTTGTACCCTCCGGCGCTGGCGCTGGTCTCGGGATCCAGAAAGGAATAGTGGAGCCGGGCCACATATTCCAGATTGCTGCTGGGTTCGGCGCTGGTGGTATAGGTCTTGTCCTGGAACGGGTTGTAGAAAGTGGCCGCGCCCTCCCTGCCTTCCATGATCCCGGCGAAGTATTTCAGGTGATTATCAATAAAAGCGCCGGTGGCCACAACGCCCATGTCCCGGCTGTTTTTGGTGGCGTCCGTGCCATAGGGCGAATAGACAAAGGACGAGCGTTCGTGGCTCAACGGGGCAAAACATTCGTCCAGATTGGCGCGGGTCAGGGGAATTTTGGTCAGACCGGCCTTGATGTTGAGCTGATCGTTGAACATCCCGATGAGATAGCCGTCGGTCAGCCGGATCTGGGAATTGGTCTTGCTGTTATTTTTAGAGAGTTCATAGCCGCCACCTCCGAAATTACGGGTGGCGCTGGTGCCGGCGCAGGTCTGGAACTTGGCGCCCCAGGTGTCGTCAAACATGCCGGTGAAGACGAGCCTTGCCCTGCGGAGATCAGCATCCCAGCGGCTCGCCTGGCCATCAGCGCCGGAACCAAAATTCGTGTGATCCAGCATACCTTGGAATTTTACATCAAGTTGCAGGTAGCCGCCATCATCGCCGAAATCAATGGATGGTCCGGCGTTGGCTTTGTCCGGCAAGGCCAGTCCAGCCGCGAGGCATGAACAGAAGGCGGTTGCCGCAAAAACCGTGTACATTTTTTTCATCTCTCTCCTCCTTATGAAGATTGAAAAACAGCGCGCAGGCACAATGCCTTGCTCTTTCTTAGCAAGAGGAGGAAGAGGGGAACAATGACCGAGGTCATTGGGCGGTGTGACTTTAGTCACAACGGAGACGGAGGGGGAAAGGAAAGAAGAGATTGCGACAAGAGCCGTGCAACGTTCCCGCCCCATTTCCCGCATATACTTTTTGCTGTTTCTGGCATACAATGGCACATACGGTTTATCAGGACAGCTCCAGACGACACAGGCGGCAGGTTCCCACCATGGTGATTTTTTTTCAGGAATTGAACCCGGTTCTCCAGGCCCTGCTGGCCACCATTTTTACCTGGGGCGTGACCGCTGCGGGCGCGGCCCTGGTGTTCATGCATCGAACCGTGAACCAGAAGCTCATGGATTCCATGCTCGGCTTTGCCGCCGGGGTGATGATCGCCGCGAGTTTCTGGTCGCTGCTCGCCCCGGGCATTGAGATGGCCGGCCAGATGGGGTTCGTCCCCTGGCGCACCGCGGCCCTCGGGTTTTTGGCCGGGGGGTTGTTCATGCGGCTCATTGACCGTTTCCTGCCCCATCTCCATCCCGGCCTGGATATCAGCAAGAGCGAGGGGGTGAAAACCTCCTGGCAGCGCAGCACGTTGCTGGTGCTGGCCATTACCCTGCACAACATCCCCGAGGGGCTGGCCGTGGGCGTGGCCTTTGGCGCAGTGGCCGCCAATATCCCTTCGGCAAGCCTGGGCGGCGCCATTGCCCTGGCCATCGGCATCGGCTTGCAGAATTTTCCCGAGGGCGCGGCGGTATCCATGCCCCTGCGCCGCGAGGGCTTGAGCCGGGGAAAAAGCTTCTTGCTCGGGCAAGCCTCCGGGTTGGTGGAGCCGGTGGCCGGAGTGTTGGGCGCCTATTTCGTCCTGAGCATGCAGTCCGTTCTCCCCTACGCCCTCTGTTTTGCCGCGGGAGCCATGATCTTTGTCGTGGTGGAAGAGCTTATCCCGGAATCGCAGCAGAATCCGAAGCATATCGACATGGTCACCATGGCGACCCTGGTGGGTTTCGCGGTGATGATGGTTCTTGACGTGGCTCTCGGCTGATAACGGTTCCGCAGCACCGCATCTGCTTTGTCATCGGCCTGCTCATGTGCAACAGCACATTTCGCAGACCTCTTCCTAGCATCTGCGGCACTGCGGAACCGTTATCGTCCAGGGAACATTGTATTTTTCGGCATCGCGCTGAATAGTTACCTCATAATGAAGAACGAGATTGAAATATCATGAACCGCACTGTCGCGCCCCATGCGCATTCCGCTTTTCACCATCTGACCCCGGACATGGTCCTCGGGTTGGTGGAAAAGGGGCTGGATATCCGTTGCACCAATCTTTGCCGGCCCCTGGCCAGCTACATCAACCGGGTTTACGAGCTGGAGGGCGAGAACGGCGAAGGGCTGGTGGTCAAGTTCTACCGGCCCGGGCGCTGGGCCCGGGCTGCGCTCCAGGACGAGCATGAGTTTTTGCTGGAGCTTGCCGGTCGGGAGATTCCCGTTATCGCCCCGCTTGTTTTGCAGGGCAACGGCAGCCTCGGCGAGCATGAGGGGATGTATTTCACCGTCTTTCCCAAGTGCGGCGGCCGCAGCCTGGATGAATACAGCGAGGAGCAGTGGCTGGAAATCGGCCGTCTGCTCGGACGGATCCATGCCGTGGGCGCGAGCCGGATTCCGGAGGGGCGGATCACCATGACCCCGCAAAAATCAACCCGGCAGCAGGTGGATTATCTTCTGGCCGGGAAGTTCCTGCCCGCGGACCTTGCTCCGCAATTCGCTGAGCTGGCGAAAGTGCTGATCGATGAAATCAGCCCGCTGTTCGCCAACACCGAGATGATCCGCATCCACGGCGACTGCCATTTTTCCAACCTCATCTACCGCCCGGGCGAATCCTTTTATGTCATTGATTTCGACGACATGGCCCTCGGCCCGCCGGTGCAGGATTTCTGGATGCTGCTACCCGGCTACCGGGAAGAGACCTTTGCCGAGATCGACCTTTTTCTCGAAGGCTACGAGACCTTCCGGGATTTCGACCGGCGGAGCCTGCGGCTGATCGAGCCGTTGAGGGCCATGCGCTTTATCCACTACATGGCCTGGTGCGGGTATCAGGTGGCCGAGGAGGGGTTGAGCAGGGTGGCGCCTGATTTCGGTACCCGCGAGTACTGGCAGCGGGAGCTGCGCGATCTTGCCGATCAACTGGAGCGGATCAGAAGCGCGCCCGAGCCCCAGGGCAACTGGCGTTGAGGCTGGGCGGTTTAGTGAGAGAAAGATGGGGTATCCCATAATGGGCGACAAACGGCAATCTTCCGGCCGGAAAACGGAAGGATGGAGAAAGAAGATATGCTGATACCCACAGGTTTTACCCGTCCCGGTCTCCGGACCTGCCTTCCCGGGCTGCTTCTTGGCCTTTTCTGCCTCGCCCCGGCAACATCCTCCCTGGCCGCGGAAGAACCGCGGTTGCCGTGGACCGTGAATGTCTACTTTGAAAACGACCTCTTTACCGGCACGGACCGCAATTACACCAACGGCGTCAAAATCTCCCTCATCTCGCCGGACCTGGTCAGCTTTGTGGAGAGCGGCAAGCTGCCGGAATGGAGTCTTGAGTACGTTTACCGGCTGCCCTTTATCAACGATCCGGACCCGGCCTTGAAGCGCAAGGTGGAATTCTCCCTTGGCCAGGACATTTACACCCCGAGCGACATCTCCCGCAGCGACCTGATCAGCGATGATCGCCCCTATGCGGGCTGGACCTATTTTGCCGCGGCATTTCATACCAGAAGCAATAAGCAAATGGATACCATCGAACTGCAACTGGGCATGGTCGGGCCGGGCTCCTTTGCCGAGGAGACGCAGAAAACGGTGCACGATCTTACCGGCAATCAAGAACCAAACGGCTGGGATCACCAGTTAAAAAACGAGCCGGGGTTGGCCGCGATTTACGAACGCAAATGGCACCACGCCCCCTTCGTCAGCCGGGATACCTTTGCCATCGATGCCATCACCCACCTCGGCTGCGCCCTGGGCAATGTCTACACCTATGCCAACACCGGCTTTGAAACCCGTTTGGGCTGGAACCTGCCCGACGACTTCGGCGTAAGCCTGATCCGCCCGGCAGGCAACACCAGTTTTTCCGCAAGGCAGCAGCGAGGCGGTTATTTTTTTGCCGCGGTGAACGGCCGCGCGGTGCTCCAGGACATCTTTCTGGACGGCAATACCTTTGCCCACAGCCACAGCGTTGACAAGCGACCATTTGTCGTCGATCTGGCAGGCGGGGCCGCCGTCTATTTCCAGCAGTTCAAGCTGACCTGGACCCAGGTGCTCCGCACCAAGGAATACGACGAGCAACACGGCAATCACACCTTCGGGTCCCTGACCCTTTCCTTCTTTTTTTAGTCTCGCTTCCGCCGGAACAGACCGAAACCCCATGTTCCTCAAGACCTTGGCAAGGCCAGTCAGGAAAGGAGGAAGTTTTCCTGGTGTACTGTGCAGTATTGAAAAATCTTCCCCAGGGGTGATAGGATACTGCCAGGTATCGGACCAGCATGTTCACGCTACTTTGAAAAATATAAGAAAAATGCCGGAAAGTTCACAGAACCTCTTTTCCGAGGAGTATAGCCTGCCCAAGAACAACCGGTGACCGCAAAGGAGGACGCAAGATGGCACGGGAAAAGCGATCGATCGAGGAGAAATCCATCTGGCCCGACGCCAGGCAAATGCTTGCCAAGGCCGAGCGCGACGGGGTGGAAACGGCCTGGGACCGGCTGGAACAGCAGACCCCGCACTGCAAATTCTGCGAGCTTGGCACCACCTGTCGCAACTGCGTCATGGGGCCGTGCCGGATCAGCGACAAGATGAAGCGCGGCGTCTGCGGGGCCGATGCGGATGTGATCGTGGCCAGGAACTTCGGCCGTTTCATCGCCGGAGGCGCTGCCGGCCACTCCGATCACGGCCGCGATCTGGTTGAGGTGCTGGAAGCGATTGTCGAGGGCGCCACCACGGATTACCGGATCCGGGATGAGGCAAAGCTCATCCGCATTGCCGGGGAAGTCGGGGTGAAAACAGAGGGGCGCGCGGTCATGGAGATCGCCCGCGATCTTCTGGATGTCTTCTACGGCGACTTCGGCAGCCGCAAGAAAGAGGTTTCCTTTGTGTGCCGGGTGCCGGCCAAGCGGCGGGCAATCTGGAAGCAGCTCGGCATGACCCCGCGCGGGGTGGACCGGGAGATTGCCGAGATGATGCACCGCACCCACATGGGCTGCGACAACGACGCCCCCAACACCTTGATCCACGCGGCCCGCACCGCCCTGGCCGACGGCTGGGCCGGTTCGATGATCGGCACCGAACTCTCCGACGTGATCTTCGGCACCCCCACCCCCAAGATGGCGAAGGTGAATCTGGGGGTGATCCGGAAGGACCAGGTGAACATCCTGGTTCATGGCCACAATCCGGTGGTGAGCGAGATGATCGTCGCCGCCGCCCAGGATCCGGCCTTGCTGGCCCGAGCCAAGGCAGCAGGCGCCACCGGCATTAATATCGCCGGGCTCTGCTGCACTGGCAACGAGATCCTGGCCCGTCGGGGCATCCCCATGGCCGGCAACCACCTGATGACCGAGCTGGCCGTGGTCACCGGGGCGGTGGAGGCCATCGTCGTCGATTACCAGTGTATCATGCCCAGCCTGATCCCGGCGGCCGCCTGCTACCATACCAAGTTCATCACCACCGCCGACAAGGCCAAGTTCACCGGGGCCATCCATTTCAGCGTCCACCCGGAAACCGCCCTGGCCCAGGCCAAGGAGATCGTCGGGATCGCGGTGGATGGCTTCAGCAAGCGCGACCCCAACCGGGTGGAGATTCCGGGAGAGCCGGTGGATATCATGACCGGTTTCAGCAATGAGGCGATCCTTGCCGCCTTGGGCGGCAGCCTCACCCCGCTGCTCGATGCGGTAAAGGCGGGCAAGGTGCGCGGCTTTGTCGGTATCGTCGGCTGCAACAACCCGAAATTCCAGCAGGATTCCTGCAACGTCGGCCTGGCCAAGGCATTGATCGAGAGAGACATCATGGTTCTGGTCACCGGCTGCGTGACCACCGCCGCGGGCAAGGCCGGCTTGCTGATGCCCGAGGCGATTTCCATGGCCGGGCCGGGGCTGAAAGCGGTGTGCGGCTCTCTAGGCATCCCGCCGGTTCTGCACATGGGCAGTTGCGTGGACAACTCGCGGATCATCCAGCTTTGCGCCTTGATCGCCAACGAATTGGGGGTTGATATCTCCGATCTGCCGGTGTGCGCCTCCTCGCCCGAGTGGTATTCGGAAAAAGCGGCGGCCATCGGCCTGTATGCGGTGGCCTGCGGCATCTATACCCATCTGGGGCTGCCGCCCAACATCCTCGGCTCCAAGGTGGTCACCGATCTGGCCCTGAACGGACTGGAAGGCTTGGTTGGGGCCAGCTTCGTGGTTGAGCCCGACCCGCTCAAGGCGGCCGAGCTTTTGGACCAGCGGATCACCGGCAAGCGCAAGGCGCTGGGGCTTGAAGGGGATTAGGCCTCTGCTCTTGAAGTATCTGCAAATATCGGGGCAGTGGGACACCGGCGATCTTTTCCCGGTGGGTGTCCGGCAGGAGGACAAGCGCGTCGCTGCTCCTGCCGGATTAATTTTTTTTGGCTTTGAGCCAGATAATGTTCCGCTGGTTTTTATAAGAAAGCATCCCTCTCTCCGCATCGTAATAGAGGCGGAACGCCAATTCCAATCCTTCCGGATCTTCACAGAGCAGGGTGTACAAGCGGTCCTTGCTGTCGGCCGTGTCTTCCGCGGTGATTGACTTGATGCGGTAGGGATAGATATTGCCATCGGCGCCGCCAATGATAAAAGAGTCCGCGTTGATGGTCACGAAGCAGGTTTGGTAGCGGGGGTCATCGGAATACCATTCCCCCAAAATATTCGGCGGGAGGTGCTGCGTTTTTGGGGCCCAAAAAACAAAAAAGAGGACGAGGCCAAGACAGATTGCTGCTGCAACATACAGCATCGGTTTGGTGAAGCCCTTGTTTTTAGAGGATTTCATGGTTGCACCTGTGTCATTGCCGTACGGCAAACAGGCAGGCCTTGACGACCTGCGGGTCCAACTTGCCTTCGCTTTCCGTCTGAAGAAGCTCAAGCACCTTGTCCTGTACCCAGCCATCCCGATAAGGCCGCTCTGAAATGAGGGCGTCATAGGTATCGGCCACGGCAATAATCTTTGCTCCAAGGTTGATCGCCTCACCGTTTAAGCCAAGGGGGTATCCCGAGCCGTCGCAGCGTTCATGGTGTTGGAGAACAATGTGCATGGCCTCGGCAAATCCGGAAATCGGCTGCAGGATGCGAGCCCCGATAAGGGGGTGATTCTTGACGTGCTCAAACTCCTCGTCGGTAAGTTTTCCCGGTTTGTCGAGAATTGTGCTCGGAATGGCGATTTTGCCAATGTCATGCACCAGGGCTGCTTGATGGAGAGCGCTGATTTCTTTTTTGCTGCAGCCCATGATTTTAGCAATTTTGATGGCGAGGTCGGTTACGCGTTCAGAATGGCCGGCTGTCCAGGGTGATTTCGCATCAACCGTGCGGGCCAAGGCTTGGAGGGCGCCCCAGTTGAGTTTCTCAAGAGTCTCGATAAGGTTGGCATTCTCCAGGGCAATGGTTATCTGGTCGGCTAACTGCCGGGCGTGGTTGCAATCGTCATCGCTCAATCCTCGCTGGGGGTTGAAGCTCAGATTGACCATGCCTCTGAGCTCGCCATTGGTTACCAGGGGAAGCTGGAGAATGGTCGGCAGGGGTTTGCCGAAAAAAGTTGTCAGATAGCGGGGGGAAGAGGCGTGGTCGGTGCGAAGAAGGTGCGGCTTTTTGACGAGCGGCATTTTTTCGGCGTGCGAGATATCAACGATCTCTTCCTCACGGGAGAGTTGTGCCTCCCCGGAGTAGGTAAAGGCGCTTGCCTGGCCTGACTGCTGGTCTTTGAAAAGGATGAGTTGGCTGGCTTCGCTATGGAGAAATTGGGAAAGACGACTCAGCGCTGTCTCGATGATCCTGCTTGTGCTCAGGGAAGAGAGAATGGTTCGGCTGATATCGGAAATGGTTTCCAGGGTGTTGAATTGACTGTCCAGCCGGCGGCCCATCGTGTTGAAGGAGTGGGCCAGGGTTTCAAATTCATCCCCGCTCTGAATATCGAGCTCGTGGGTAAAATTCCTTTCGGCGATTTGAACGGTTGCCTCTTTCAGTTTCTCAACCGGAACCATATACCTTCTGATGAACACCATGCTGAGCAGCAGAACGATCCAGAGCGATAAAAGCACGACCAGCGGAAATATTATCTTGAAATCCTGCAACGGGGCAAGCACATCCGCCCGTGCCTGCCTGAGAACCACGGTAAGGTTTGGGGCATTGAATCTTCCTTGCAGGTACAGGGGCCAGAAGCTGACAAGAAATGGATTTTCGTCGTCGGCCGTGTATTCGAACCGTCTTTCTTTGCCGCCTCCTGTTCGAAAGGCGAGTTCCTGAAGGAGCTGCGGACTTGTCGGAAAGGAGCTGGCAAGGATATCTCGGCCATGGTCGAGAATGCACAGTTCCGTCATCGGAGGCAGGATGTTTTCGTAGCCGATTCCCCAGAGATAGGTGGTGTTGATCCGGGCGATCAGCACAGATTTGTGTGGCGCAAAGGTGTCCAAGGGGACAACCAGGTACATTTCGGCCAGCCCGGTTTTTTGCTTTTTGGCCAGAATTTTGTTTTTGCCGTTTCTTGCCAACAAATCTCCGGTTGATTCAAGGGTGAAAGGGGCATTGCCAAAGAGCCGTTGCGGGTCAGCTCCATCTTTCAAAAGGAAGAGCGCTTCATATCGTTGGCTGAGCCTTTCATGGAACAGTGCGTCAAAAAAAGCGGAAAAAGATTGTTGTGTTTTGTTTTGCATCAGGGTCATGGCCATGAACTGCATGTCGCTTTCCATGGACAAGAAACGTTCATATATGCTCAGGCCATGGGTTTTAGCCGACTGTTGCAACCGTTCAAGGCTCTGAATTTTAATCTGTTTTGTGACATGAATGAAGGTGAGGGATGTCAATACGGTAAGCGGCAGCAATGCACAGCCAATAAAGAGAAAGAAAATCCTGCGGGCTATTTTGCTTTTCAAAAAAGTGGAGTCAAGTTTGGAAAGCTTCATATTCCATCCCGTTAGTATTGTGAAACAGGTCCGATATATGCACCATCATTGGCGAGGACAATGTCATCCCTGCTGGCCGCCGCGGTAAACGGGGCCTGGCTTTTGCCATCTTTCCCCATGCTGTACAGATCATAATACTGATTCACCGGCACCATGGAATGATCCTTGCGAAGTTTTCCTTTAGGGGTGCCGGCAATTGGCAGGTATTGATAGGGGTTGCCCCAGGGATCGCGCAGAGAGCCGAGGCCAATTTCAGCCAGGTTGACCGGGTAACGGTTATTGTCATTATGAAAGAATGAAATCTCACGGGAAAGCATGCGAATTTCAACCATGGCTTTTTGATTTTTCACCCGATCAATATAGCTGGAAAACAAAGGGGTGGCAATTCCCGCCAAGGTTGCAATGATTGCAATAACGATCAGAAGTTCGATAAGGGTAAACCCCTTGTTGCACACCACAAATTTTCGTTGCAAGAGGTGGTTGAGCATCATGGGCAGGGTATCCATGGCAAGAGCCCGGGCAATTTCCGTGCTTTTTTTGCTGAATTCACCGAGGGGAGTTTGCAGCCACGGTATACATTCAGCCTATACCTTCAGGATGCGTAAGGCAAATGCTAGTTTTTGGCCATGGGGTTGTTGCCAAATCCGGTCCGTTGCAGCATGCATTTTTTCGGGGAGCGACACATTTTTCCGCCGTTTTCCTCCGTCCTCTACCAATTCGCCGCCGCTGCGGGCACGGCCGCGCGGTCGATGAGGCGGATGGCCCCATGCTGGCAAACGGGGCGGCAGACCCCGCAGCCATGGCAGGCGGCAACATCGATGTGACATTTCGTGTTGTCGCGGTCAAAGCCGATGGCGTCAAAAAAACAGCGTGGGCGGCAGAGGTTGCAGCCGGTGCAGGCGAGCGGGTCGATTTCGGCCACGTATTCCGCTTTCCACATGGTGCGCGTCACCCCCAGGGTGATCTGAGCCCGATAGGCCATGCAATCCTGGTCGCAGTTGCAGATCGCGCCGATGAAGGGGGTGTTGAAGGTCCAGACGCTGTGGGTCTTGCCCTCCTGGTCGAGCTGGCGGATGAAGCTGATGGCCTGTTCCCGGCTCCAGTGCTCGAAGGCGGCGAAATCCGGCGCTTGGGCGAGGATCGGGGTAAGGTCCATGCCCACCCCGAAGCAGTAGCGCTTTTCGGCGCCGAGGGTGACCTTCCGGCAGACGCAGGGTAGCCGGACGATGTGCTCCACCTGCGAGAGAATCGCTTCCACATCCTCCAGCGGCACGATCTGGCCGAAGTGGGTTTTTTGCATCGTGCGGGAGAGGATGGGATAGGCGATGAAGCGGTAGATGCGCGGGAAGCGGCGTTGCCAGCGGGCAGCGGTGGCAACGTCATCCCGCAGCGACTTGGCAAAACCGCGCAGGAAGCGGACGAGGTTGTGCTCGGAATTGACCTGATGGAACACTTCGGCCGTGTAGTTGGCCATGTTCTCGTACCACTTTTTCCCTTCCCCATGCTGGGTGCAGAACTGGCACATGCGCTCAGCTCCTGTCGGCTTCAGGTTGGCAGTCCCCAAAAAATCCTGGTTCTTAAGCGGAAACCCCGCCGGAGACGATGAACTTCATGACCTCTTTCGGATTGGCGGTGAGGAGGGAGACTCTGCTCCGGTCGACGATGATGAGGTTGGCGGCAAAATTGTACGACTGGGGCAGGTAAACGGCGACGCTGTCGGCAATGCCGAGGGTATTGAGGTCTTCCCGGGTGATGAAGCCCAGCACGCTGATCCGGCTGTCCGCATCAAGGGCGACGAGGACCGGCTTGTTGAAGCTTTTCTTGTCGCCGACAAAGGCGTCGATCAGGTCCTTGATGGAGGTATAGAGCATGGTCACCAGCGGCATTCGGGCGAACATCCGATCCACGCGGAGCATGATGCTGTTGGCCAGCAGGTTGGAGCTCACGAACCCCACGGCAAGGATGAGTCCGATGGTAACCAGAAACCCGATCCCGGGCACATCAAAGGAGAAGAACCCGTCGATCTTGGAAAAAATGATATAAATCATATAGAGCGTGGCCGCCACCGGCACGAGAAAAAGGAGGCCCTGCAGGAAATACTGGGTGATCTTATTCATGGTGCGGTCCTGTGTGTTGTGCTGGTTGCGAAGGGAGTCCGGCTGCCCGGTGGAAATATACGATCGGCGCAGCGCCAAAGTGCAGGACCATCATAACGCTGCCGGAAAAAATTGCCACATCCCTGTTGCGAAGAAAGCATTGCTAGGGCAGGGATGCAGGCCCACCCGGCACGGGGAGCGAGTCCCGGTGGCCCAGGACCCGCTCCGTTGCCGAAATTGACAAAGGATCAACAGCCTTCGAGGGCTTTGGCCTTTTTTTGATGGCACTGGGTGCAACCGGTGGGGCCTGCCTTTTTTTCCTTATGGCAGCCCTGGCACAGGGCATGGGCCGCATCTTTTCCCAGCTTGTGCGGCCCGGGTTTCTTGTCGCCATGGCAGACAACGCAGCCGTAAGCCTCGGCGTGTTTTTTGTGCGGGAGAATGACCTGGCCATTCTTGTTGTCGATCACAATGCTTTCCACCGTGGTGGCAGGCTTGACTACCGCCTCCTTGACCTGGGCTGCCGTCTCTGCAACCTTTTCCACAACGGGGGCGGCTTTTTTCTCCACTGTGGCGATCTGTTGCTCGGCCTTTTCCGCAACCGTCTCGGCCGTTTTCTCCGCCTGCTCGCGAACCGTCCCGGCGGTTTCTTTCGCCTTGTCCATGGCCTGCTCGACCGTGGGCATTGTCGCCGGGGGTGGCGTCTCGGCTTGTTTTTCCTCCTGGGCGCAGCCCCAGAGAATCAGTCCCGTCATGATCATGCCAATACAGAGATTTCGCTTCATTGTTGTCTCCTGTGGTTTGAGGAATGGAAAATGGAAGCAGCGTCGATTTTTTAGGGGAAAAATAGCTGTCCGGCCACATACTCCATGCTATCAGGCAACAACCGGAAAGAAAAGCCTTAAGGTCAGAGAGCCCGGCAAAGGACGGGGAGCGGCATCGGCAAGGCTTAGGCGCGATTTAATGCTTGAAAAAGTCGGCAAAGACTATAAGTTGCGAGCAGTGTACTTGTACAACGTATCAGCAGCGGCTTTCCGTTGCCGAAGAAATAAAAAACACCCCCGAGGAGGAATGCACGATGAGTGGACATGACGAACACCACGACGACCCGCACGGATACGGACACGATGAACCGGATGTTGCCGCCAAGGTAGGCGTCATTTTCATCTGCGTTACCGCGGCACTGTATCTCATCTACTTGTTCTAGCCTTCTCCGGCAGGGGGAAATGGCGGCGGAAGAAGGCCACTGCCGTATTTCCCCCTTTTTTGTTGTCCCTTTCCCGTTTCGCCCCCTCCTACAAAGGCTCTTGCCTGACAAGACTCCGCAGCAGTTGCAGATTCGCCCGGTCTTCGTGGAGATCCTCCGACTTGGGGGTTTCCAGGACCATGGGATGGCTGCTGAAGCGTGGGTCGTTGACCAGGTTGCGGAATCCCTCCACGGTGATCTCTCCTTGGCCGATATGGGCGTGGCGGTCGATCCGGCTGCCCAACCCCTTGCCGGCGTCGTTGAGATGGAAAAACTTAAGCCGCTCCAGGCCGAGCACCTGGTCGAATCTGGCCATGGTTTCGGCATATTTCTTTGGGGTGCGAATATCGTAGCCGGCCGCAAAGGTGTGGCATGTGTCGTAGCAGACCCCCAACTGCGCCGGATGGGTGGAATTGGCGATGATCGTGGCCAGTTCCTCGAAGCTCGCCCCCAGATTGGTGCCCTGGCCGGCGGTGGTCTCAAGCAGCACCATGACCTGCTGGCCGGTGCCAGCCTCGGCTAGAGCCCGGTCCAGGTTGGCGGTGAATCTGCGCAACCCCGCTTCGACCCCCTCGCCGAGATGGGAGCCGGGATGCGCAACCAGATATTCGATTTCCAGGGCAGCGCAACGGCGCAGCTCGTCGCGGAAGGCGGCGATGGACTTGCCCGTTGTTTCCGGATTGGGCGAGGCGAGGTTGATCAGGTAGGAATCGTGGGAGGCGACCGGAATACCAGGAGTTTGCCGCCGCCTGGCCTTGAAGGCCTCAATCTCGACAAGATTCGGCGTCTTGGGCTGCCATTGCCGCTGGTTGGCGGTGAAAATCTGCAACGCCTGGCCTTCCACCTGGGCCAACCGGTCGAAGGCCAGGGCTATCCCGCCGCTGATGGACATGTGGGCACCGAATCGGGGCACGGCTCATTCCTCCATTCCGTGAAAACGGGGCGCGGCTCACGGGATATATGCTGGGTCGTCACGGAACAACTGAAAAAAAGCCCTTGCCTCGCGGCAAGGGCTTTGGCGAAAAAACCAACCCAGCGTCCCTTAAAAATCCTCGAATTCATCATCCGTTTCCTTCCGCGGGGGAAGGGCCTTGACGGAAGAAGGTTTATTTGCCGGCGCCGGTGCGGGTTTCGCCTCTGCACGGTCAAGCAGTTTTTGTTTGTTGGGCGGCCGCGGCAAGGAGGCCGTCGGCCTTCCTTCTCCCCTTCCTGCGGATTGAAGACTCTCCTCTCCGGAAACCAGGGCGGCAAGGCCACCGACAATCTCCTGCACGCGGCCTGCCTGTGCACTCAGCACTTCGGAAGAAGAGGCGGATTCCTCGGCGCTGGCGGCATTTTGTTGGGTGACGGAGTCGATATGCCCGATTGCCTTGTTGATTTGGTTGATGCCATGGGCCTGTTCTTTCGAGGCCGAGGCAATTTCGCTGATCAAAAGGTTGATGCGGCCAGAAGCCTCGGAAACCTCGGCAAAGGATTGATTGGTTTTGGAAACGAGTCCCGATCCCGTCTGGACCTTGTCAACAGTCCCTTCGATGAGGGTGGCGGTATTTTTTGCTGCTTCCGCCGCGCGCATGGCGAGATTTCTTACCTCGTCCGCAACAACGGCGAACCCGGCCCCGGCCTCGCCGGCCCGTGCCGCTTCCACCGCCGCATTAAGCGCCAGGAGATTGGTTTGGAAGGCAATTTCGTCGATGGTTTTGATGATCTTGGATGTCTGCTCGCTGGCCTTGGAGATTTCCTGCATGGAACCGGTAAGACGCTGCATGGATTCCCCGGCCTCGGTGATGGTCCGGCTGGCCTCCTTCATCAGGGTTTCCGTCTGGCTGGCGTTGTCTGAATTGCGGAGGGTCATCGAGGCCATTTCTTCAAGGGATGAGGAGGTTTCCTCCAGCGAGGCAGCCTGCTCTGAAGCGCCTTCGGCCAGTTGATGGCTGGTGCTGTTGATCTCCTGGGCGGCGGAGAGCATGTTGCCTCCGGCCTCGCCCAAGGTGTCGATGGTTTGATTGAGACGGCGGGTGATTGTGCCCGAGGAGAAAAAGAGCAGCACCGAGAGCAGCGCCACCAGGGCAATCCCGCCGAGGGTTAAGCCCCATTGCAGATAGCGGATCTTATTGACCAGGGAGCTGGCGTCCCGGACATACACCAGAACCCCCTTGGTTTCGTTGGCGAAATCGAGAATGGGCATGGCGGTTATGAGCCGTCCGCCGTTTTCCTCCATGCTGATTTCCGTTTTCGCGTTTTGGAGTATTTTTTCCGTGATAAACGGGTCGGTTTCGGTGGCGGCGGAACTGAATATCCTTGCCATGTCGCCCACAATGGGGGGATTCATCTCCTTGGCTTTTTTCGCGAATTCCAATTGGGAGGAAAGCAGGTAAATGGCCACATTGTCTGTCTCAAGGGCCTTGGAGGTTTCAAACACCTTGCCCATGGGCATCAAGCCTTCCACGGAGCCGAGATGTTCGCCGTTGGGACCGGTAATCGGAATGACGCCGCGGATGGCAAACCCCTGGTCGCCCACTTCGAGGCCGGAGACCTGGGTTTTTTCGTTGTTGGCCTTGAGAATGGTCTTGCGGAAGGCGGAAAGATCATCGCCGCCGTCCCGGTCGCCTGGCTTGCGCCAGATGCGGAGAAAGCTCTTGGCCGGGGGGAGGTGAAAATGAATTTCCACGGTCTTGAGACCGAGGGTTTTGGCGAGTTCGGCATGGATGGGGTCAAAACTTTTGCGCAGCATCCCACGGCCTTCGGTCTCATTGCCTTGCCGGGCCAGCGCATAGGCCTCCTGCACGCCGGGAACCTGGGCGGAGAAGCCCGCTAAAACAAGGGACTGCTTCTTGAGGCTTTCAAGGCTTTTTTCCGTGAGTCCTGCCTGGCTTTTGGCAAGGGTCTGCAACTCGGCTTGCCACATGGTGTTCACCACCCACAAGGACACCGCCACCAATGATGTGATGGCCGCAGCCACCAGCGCCAGCGGGATACCCATTACCCTTGTCCGAAGCGAGAGTTTCATGGTGTTCAACTCCTTTCCTTGGAAAATCGGGTTGTTTGTCTTGATGGAATCCGAACAGTATCTAAACAATCGTTGAAAAAAAAAGAGAAGTCAAAATAAAACGTCACGCTTCTCCTGCAGTTACCGGAGTTGAAGGGGGCGCAGGGAGAGTTTCCAGGAAGGGAAGCAGCACGAAGGAAAGCGCAGCGCAGCATTTCCGGTTCAATCATTGATGCGGAGATCGTTGCCGCTGGCAGGCGCTACCGCTTCTGCCGGAGGTTGGCGGCGATGATCGTGGTCCGCTGTGTGATGCTTGTTCGGATTGGGGGAGGACGGAGTGATCCGGGCGGGAGGACGAGGGGCAGGACCTTCCTGTGGGGAGGGGAAAGAGGGGCAGGCGCGGCATTCGGACATTCGATGTTTTCCCGTCCGGCAGGATGAAAATCCCCCGGCGGGAAAATGGACGAACCACCACCTGCCCCCATGCTTTCAGGCCCGATGTGTTTTCGGTATTGTGCCTCAAGCTACAACAGGGGGCGTCTACCCCTTTTTGATATAAAAAGTGAAAACCCCTTCATTTTCCTTGTTGCCTAAAAATTCATGGCCGCAGCGCGCACACCAGTTGGGGAGGTCATTTTTGGATCCGGGGTCGGTGCCGTGAACTTCCAGAATCTGGCCCGAACCGATGGACTCAATGGCCTTTTTGGTTTTAAGCAGCGGCATAGGGCAACACATGCCCTTCACATCAAGGGTTTGGTCCGGTTTAACGATGGTGAAATCCATGCATTCCTCCTCTGAAGATTGTATTAAAACCCCTCTACTGGCAAGACCACCCATGCGGGGCAGGTTTCAATCATGCCCCGCATGGGTGACGAATTATTATTTGTGCAGGTCATGGGCTGTCCCATGGCATTGACTGCACTGCGGGAAAGTCTGGTGCATGGCCGCGGCGTGCGGTTTTGCGCCATGGCAGCCCTGGCATTGCGGGATCATCCTATGCTTCTCCTGATGACAGGTGGCGCATTCCAGCTTGGCATGCTTGGCCGTGCTCTTTTTGAGTGTTTCATAGGCCGCGGCATGGCAGCCCGCGCAATTCTTGGAGGATATATCTGCCGGGTAGGTGACGTTTTTCGGCATGTGGGCCTTGTGGCAGGTAAGGCAATCTTTCTGCACCTGCCCTTCGGCATGGGGCGAATGGCAGTCGGTGCAGTTGGGGATAAGGCCGTGCCGTTCCCGGTGGCAGGTGGAGCAGGCCACGGCGGTGTGCTTGCTGACCTCCTGCTGCAACTCGGTCATTTGCTTGCTATGACAACTCAGGCACGGCTCGGTAATTCCCGAGGGAATCGTCACCACCAGCGGAGTATGCGGGTTGCTGTGGCAGCCGACACACCCTTGCAACTTGAAGTGGGGGGTATCGGCATGGCAGGTACTGCATTTCGGGATGATATCCTTTGATTTGGGAGGATGGCTGACATGGCAGTCCACGCAACTTACTTTTTCCTTGTGCGCTCCCCCGGCCTTGGCAATATCCAGGGGCGCCTGGTCATGGCATTTTATGCAGTCTCCGGGAAGGAGTTCACTTCCCGCAGCAATGGCCTGCGTCCATGCCGCCGTGGTCAGGAACAGCCCCCCGGCAAGTAGTCCCGCCCAACGTCGTCCACCGTTTTCTAATCGCATCATTTCTATGTGTGCCTCTTGAAAAAAAAATTCAGTGTGATTGTTCCTGTCTCCGGAAACAAAACCTCAACTCTCCCCCTGTCGCTCAGCAATTCCCATGCCATTGCAATCGCCGGGGAGATTGTTCGCACAACCCCGCGCCAACCGCGGCTGTTGGCGAGAGGTGGTCCGCCGGCCGCCCGTGGAGCTGGATTCCGTCCCATCAAAAAATGACCGGTTTCGCGTCAGAAACTGTTGAGCGGAGAGAAACGGAAGGGGCGCGACAGATAAGGAGAATGGGAAGAATGGAAGAAGCCGTTGTTTCCGGATTGGGCGAGGCGAGGTTGATCAGGAAGGAATCGTGGGAGGCGACCGGAATACCAGGAATGTGTCGCCGGTTGGTCCTTCGCCTGGGCTAAGCCGGGAAAGGGGGACAGGGTTTGGTGTATATCATTGCTTTGCAAACAGAGCCGCATGGCTCAAGGAGATGAGAGGCGAACCAAGATGTTTGAACCCTGCTTCATGGGCGATGCGCAGCGTTTTTTGGAATTCACCTCCGGTGACATGGAGCTTGGGCTCGGCCAGGAGGAGCTTGCCCGATTTTTTGAGGATCGCCTGGACCTGCGTGAGAAAGTTGAATTCATCCGGAGTTTCGTGCGCCATCCAGAACGCCAGGGCGAAATCAACTTCGTCGTGGTGGCAGATAGTGCTCGCATCGCAGAGCAAGGGGGTGATGCGGCTGGCGACCCCTGCTTTTGCGGCCCGCTGCATCAGGGTATCCAGCATCTGCTGTTGCAGATCAACGGAGAGCACCTTTCCGCTTTCGCCAACCATCCTGGCCATGGAGATGGAGAAATACCCCATGCCGCAGCCGAGGTCGATGGCTGTCATCCCTTCCTTGAGATACGGGGCAAACATCTCCTCCGGCCTGTGAAAGATCCGCCGCAACGGATTGTCAAAGGCATAGGCCATCCACCAGGGGCACACATGTTTTGCCATGGGGAAATCCCTGCTTCTATTTGGCGCCAAAAACCTTTTTTAATAAGGCAGTCGTCTGTTTTGCCGGGTCGTTGCGAATACCGGCCTCTTCCTTGGCGATATAAAAGAATATCCCGTCCATCGCTTTTTGGAGGACATGGCCGGTCAGATTGGCTTTCACATCCGGGACAAAGGGCAAGGCTTTATATTGGCCCATAACTGTATCGTACGCTTGGATTGCCCCCACCTGGGACAGGCTTTTTTCAACGATGGGCAACATTTCCTTTTGTAAAGCGGGGGTCATCTTGCCCTGGAAATAGCGGGTGGCGGAATCTTCCGGGCCGGCATAAATTTTCTTCACATCCCCAAAGCTCATCTCCTTGATGGCCTGTAGAAAAAGCGCCTTGGCTTTCGGCGTTGCCGCCTCTGCCGCCCGGTTCAACTTGAGTTCGAGATCGTCAACCGATTGCGACATCCCAACCGTGGCGAGCATCTTTTTCACCGTTTGCAATTCGCCGGGCAGCGGGATGTGGATGGCTGGGTCGGCATTAAAACCATCCGTGGCGCCCAGCTTGCCAACGACATTTTGCGTGCCGATGCTCAAGGCTTTTTTGAAGGCGTCGCCAATCTCGGCGTTGCTGGGGTGCGCCCCTGTCGGTGCCCCGCTTCCCGCATTCAGGGTGTTTAAAACACCGGCCCCTTTCTCAAGCCATGAGCTTTCTGCCCGTGCTTGGCTTGGCGGGCAGGCGAAAACGATCAGTGCCAGGAAAACAATGGCTGCATGTTTTTTCATGTGCGTATCCTCAGAAGGTTAATGGAGCCGGTCCCTTTGTGCGTGGATTATTTCTTTTCTGAAACCAACACCTCCAGGCGTAAGTTCTCCATGATTGTCAGGCACTTATCGTTATTTTTCACGTCGAGGTTTTCATCCGGGCCTACAAAAAAGAAGCCATGATTGGGGCGAGCGCCGGACATCCAATCCCGGACGGTCGAACTGACATTGATGTTTCCCGTTGGCCAGTCAACATTCAAGTTCTCGCCTTGAGTTGTTGTGTTCGTTTGCCAGGGCTCAAGGGCAATAAAAACTTTTGCCACGCAGGTGCCTTCATTTGAGGCGGTATCCCCGTAACTCTTTTGTGTCGAAGAATCCCATTTGAGATTCGCGGAGCCAATGCCTTTTCCTTGTAGCGCTGACAAATTAAAACCCACATAGCCTCTGTATGCGCAGTTTGCATATTCCCAGCATCGGCAAGGCTCGGTGCCGTGGTCATAGTTGTGGGAAAAGCCGACTATCGTTGAATCGTCCGCTGGCAATTGCACGGTGCAACTGGTTCCCATGGTTGCGAAACAGGCGCTGGGGCAGGGGATGCCTATGGGAGATGCCGGCATGGTTGCGTGGCCCGATTTGGACGTGGGAAAATAAAATCTCTTAGAGTCAGGTTTGATGGTTACGGTTTCCAGGACGCATCCAGACACAGTTACTGCGAGGATGCTCAATGCGGTGGAAATTGCGATCGATTTTTTCATGCCCCCTCCTTGTGCTAGTTCTTGATTTTTTAAGTCGGCCGCAAAGGAAAAAACAAACCGGCCCCCTTTTTTCTCAGCCTCACACGGAAGCAGAAGGGGCATACGGCAGGTAATCCGTATATCCCTTTGCGCCCGGGGTATACCACAGCGACATATCCTCGGCAGGGTTGAGGGGGTAATTGTTCTTGAAGCGTTCGGGCAGGTCGGGGTTGGTGATAAAAGGGCGGCCAAAGGCGATCATGTCCGCGGTTCCTTCGGCTAATCGCTGCTCAGCCGCTTCCTTGGTGTAGCCGCAGTTGCCGATGATCCTGCCCTGGAAAAGCGGCCTGAATTCCGCCAGGGTCATGGGCTCGCCCTTGCCGTGAAAGCCAAAGGCCAGCCCGTCCATGACATGGAGATAGCCGAGGTTGAATGTGTTGAGTTCCTTGGCCGCGAACAGATACGTTTCCCGGAAGTCGTCGCTGCCCATATCGTTGAAAACCCCGTTGGGCGAGATGCGCGCGCCTACCTGCTCCGGGGCCCAGACCTCAAGCACCGCCTCGACCACCTCTTTATAAAAACGGAAACGGTTTTCAAGGCTGCCGCCGTATTGGTCCGTGCGGAGATTGGTTTTCGGATCGAGGAATTGATTGATCAGATACCCGTTGGCCCCGTGCACCTCAACCCCGGAAAACCCTGCCTCCTTGGCATTGAGCGCGGCTTGGCGGTAATCAGCCACGATCGCCTTGATTTCCCCAACCGTCAGGGCGCGGGGAATTTCGTATTGCTTCTTGCCAAGCGGGGTGTGGATATAATCACCGTTGAGCTGCACCGCCGAGGCGGAAACCGGCAGCGCGCCAGCATGGAAATCGCTGTGCGACGCCCTGCCGCAATGCCAGAGCTGCAGAAACATGTGCGCGCCGGTGGGTTTGATCGTGCCGGTGACTTTCCGCCAGCCTGCAACCATCTCCTCGGTGTAGATGCCCGGTGTATCGTGCCAGCCGATGCCCTGCTCGGACACCACGGTGGCCTCGGTGATGAGCAGTCCGGCTGAGGAGCGCTGGTGATAATACTCGGCCATCAATGCATTGGGCACCCGCGCCGACCCGGCCCGGGATCTGGTCATGGGGGCCAGGGCGATTCTGTTTTTCAAGTGGAGATTTCCGATGGAGAGTGGTTCGAATAACCTGCTCGTTTTCATGGCATCTCCTTTTGTGAGCCTGCTTGCCTGGCGTCTCTGGGGCGCGAAGTTTACCTTTGGCTCTTGCGCAACGATTGTAAGCAAATTTTTAATTCAGTTTACCACAGATGTTGACGCGCCATCCATCTCAGGGAAGAGGGGTGCGTCCTTTTGTCGCAACGAAAAAAGAACGAAGCGGTCCGGTATCTGGGAAAATTAGAAAAAAGGTTGTACCCAAAGCATTCCGGCTAGGTTAAAAAGTAGTTCGGGCGCGATTCGGTTTTTTTATAAGCCCCCCAAAAGACGATTTCTTCTCCCCTCCTCCATCTTTTGTTGTTTCCGCGAACGGCGCGGGGTTGCACTTGTGGTTCGGCGTGTGCTTCGTTACAATATAAGTGGTGGGATGCCGAGGGGGCAAACAGGCAGAGGCGCATGATGGAGAGGGAACAACAGACACGTCTTGAGCGGCCATCGGCGGACGGTACGCTCACCCGCTCGCTACTGCTTCTTCTCATGGGGGTGGGATTTGCCGCCCTCTATTATATGGGCCTCCGCAATTATCTCCTCTTCCACAGCCTGGTGGAGATCTTCAGCATCGTCATTGCCTTTACCATCTTCATCATCGCCTGGAATTCCCGGGAACATCTGGCGGATTCCTATCTCTATCTCCTGGGAATTGCCTACCTCTTCATCGGGTTTCTCGACCTCATGCACACCCTTTCTTACAAAGGGATGCAGATTTTTACCGATTATGATTTCTATGCCAATCAGTTGTGGGTCGCCACCCGTTTTCTGGAAAGCCTCACCCTGTTGGTGGCTTTTTCCCTGACCCCGAAGCGGATAAATTTACGGCCCTATGTGCTCGAGGCCGGTTATGCGGTGGTCACCGGCCTGATTCTGTTTTCGATTTTCCAGTGGCGGATATTTCCAATTTGCTTCATCGAAGGGGTTGGGCAGACACCTTTTAAGATCTGGAGTGAATTCGTTATCTGCGCCATTCTCGGCATGGCCACCTGGTTGGCCTACCGGCACCGGCAGCTTTTTTCTCCCCAGGTCTTCGGCTACCTCATGATCTCCCTCGTGTGTACCATCCTGTCGGAACTAGCCTTTACTTTTTACATCAGCAATTACGGCTTCTCCAATATGGTGGGCCACTACTTCAAAATCGTCTCCTTTTATATGATTTATCGGGCCATCGTGCAGACCGGCATTCGCTCGCCCTATCAGCTTATTTTTAGGGAGCTGAAGGCCAAGGAGGCGGAGCTGGAGCGCCAGGTCGCCATTGATGAACTGACCGATCTTTTTAACCGGCGGGCGGCCCTGGCCCTGCTCCAGAAGCACCTGAGCGCCACCCGGCGGGAGCTGAATCCGCTCACCATCTGTTACCTCGACCTGGATGGCCTAAAGCAGATCAACGATACCTTCGGCCACGCCGAGGGCGACAGTATACTCAAGGCCTTTGCCGGCCAACTGATCCGGGAGATGCGTGCCAGTGATTATGCCTGCCGGATGGGGGGCGACGAGTTTCTGCTCATTCTGTCCCATTGCACGGAAGGGGAGGCGGTGCGTTTGGTCGAGCGCATCGAGGCGCGGGTGGCCCAGGTGAACAGTAGTTGGAGCAAGGGGTATGCGCTGGCCTTCAGCTACGGCCTGGCCCAGTGGGCCGAGGGCGAGACCATGGCGCATCTGCTGGCGTTGGCCGACACCCGGATGTATGCCCAGAAGGCCCAGAAGAAAGCGAAAACAGCGTTGCGGACTTCGCCGGTCACCGCTGCTGCCTCGTTGGCCAGTTAGTTTTGAGGCGGGTCTGGATTGCGCCGGACCCCCTATTTTTATCATCCCCGGTCCGGCGGGAAGGCATCAAGAAGAGAGGGGAAGCAGAAACCAGGGGCGTGTCCCTGATTTCTGCTTTTCTTTTCTCACCTTGCCAAGAAGGTGAGGACCACCAACGTATACACACTGCAGAGCACCAAGATCACGCCCACTTGCTGGGTGTGGCGGAAAGTAAATTCATCCACGTTGTTATGCAAAATCTCCAGTGGTTTCAGCGCGTCACGCAATGAAATCCATTCATTGGCGGCGGATTCAAATTTGCGCAACAGGCTTGGGCGAAACAGCACGATCAGGCTGACGAACAAGGCAAGCGCCGCGCCCAATAGCGCGATCAATACCATTGTCTCAAAGAACATTCCACCGTACCCTGAACCGGCGCTGGTTGTATCAATCTGTACGCTGAAAAAATACAGGACATACATCGCCCCCGCTGACGTAACTAAACCGCTGGCGCGGCGATAACGGTAAAACCAAGAATCAGCATTGATGGGGATGTTTAACATTCTGTCGAAGGAACCCGTGGAAATCCAGCGGTTGGCAATCGGGCCCGCGCGCAGCAACCAGTGCGGTCGTAAAATCAAAATGGCACCGGCAAGCAAGCCGGCAACGCTGCCTGTCATAAGAAAGATCGGCAATGCGCTGAGCAGTACGGATTCGATGATGGTCATGGTTTGCTCCTTAGTTCAATGCCAGGGAAATCAGGGACACTCCCCGATTTTCGTGCGGTTGGTTTTCGCAGAGAGCGATATTGTCTGATAGGGTATGGAATATCACTGGAAAAGTAAACCGATATCTATTCCAGCAATCCCTGAACTGCCAGCGGCAAGGGGGCGAAAAATTTCAGCTCCTTGCCTGTTGCCGGATGGCTGAGGCGAAGGCTCGATGCGTGCAGCGCCTGGCGGGGCAGACGGAGGAGGGCGTGGTCGGCCTCGCTCAGCCGGTCTTCCTGGAAACGGAGGAAAAGCTGCTCGTCCACCCCATAGAGCTTGTCGCCCACCACCGGAAAGCCCAGGTGCAACAGGGTGGCGCGGATCTGATGGCAGCGGCCGGTGTGCGGCCGTGCTTCCAGCAGGCTCAGGTTGGTGTCGTTTGCGCTCCAGATGCGCCGGAACTGGGTGCTGGATGCCACGGCGCCGGGCGGCACAGCGCATTGCTCCGGATAGAACCGCATCTTTTTGCGGATCGCGCTCTCCGGGTCCCCCCCCAGCCAGCCCGTGGCCTCCACCGTGCGTGGCGTGTCCGGGAAAACCCCTTCCACCACCACCTGATAGATCTTCTCCACCCGGTGCTGGGCAAACTGATCCTGGCACAGACGGGCCGCAGCCTTGCTCTTTGCCACCAGCACGAGGCCGGAGGTCTCCCGGTCCAGCCGGTTGATGAACCTTGGGTCGGCAAGATTATGATGTTCCTTGAGCAGGGCCCAGAGGGTGTGGGCGAAGAAGCGGCCGCCGGGATGGCAGGGCAGGGGAGCGGGCTTGTTGATCACCAGCAGGTCGTCATCCTCGTGGAGCACGGTGTAGTTGGGGTCAACCGGGGGTTCCACCAGGGCGGGCATCAGGTAGACGAGCAGGTCGCCGGGGGCCAGGATGGTGCCCCCCCGCGCCTCGGCACCGTTGAGCAGAAAACGGTGGGCTGCCAGCTCCGCCTGCCATTCCTCCCGGCTCCGGTAGGTGAAGCGTTGGCTGACGAAATCGAGGAGCGGCTGGCCGGCCTGTTGGGGCTGGATGCGCACCGAGGTTTTTCTTTGCATCATTGCTTGGTCATGTGTGACAAGCCCCTGATTTGGTTACAGCAGTCCTTCGACAGGCTCAGGACGAGCGGATAATTCATCGAAAGACTCGGGGGTGCAGTGTTGGCGGCTGAGAATCAATCAGTTTCCCGTTCGCCCTGAGCCTGTCGAGGGGTCGCCTCTTCCGTTTGCCAGCCGCCGCCCAGCGCCTTATACAGGGCAACGAGATTGGTGGAAACGGTGCGGCTGGACTGGGCCAGGGCATCCTCGGCGGTATAGAGAGAACGCTGGGCGTCCAGCACGGCGAGGAAATCGTTTTGCCCCGCGGTATAGAGGGAGGTGGCCAGTTCCACCGCGGTACGGTTGGCTGCCACGGCCTGGGCCATGGCTTGGCGATGCTCTTCCTCCTTGGTCGAGGCGATCAGGGCGTTTTCCACCTCCCGCAGGGCATTGAGCACTGTCTGTTCATAGGCCAGAAGCTCTTCTTCCTGGAGGGCTTTTTTCAGCTCCAGATTGGAGCGGGTGCGGCCCATGTCAAAGAGCGGCCAGTTCAGGGCCGGGCCGAGGGACCAGAAGCTGCTGGCGGTGTTGAAGAGTGCATTGGAATTGGTATTCTGGTAGCCGAAGGCTCCGGAGATGGTGAATTTGGGAAAGAGATCGGCCTTGGCCACCCCGATCCGGGCGGTGGCTGCATGGATCTTCGCAATCGCCCTGCGGATGTCGGGCCTGCGCAGGAGCAGGTCCGAAGGCAGCCCCACGGGCACCGTGGCCTGGGCCGCTGGCAACGGTGCCTCCGGGGTCAGTTCCGCCAAGAGGGCGGACGGTTCGCCGCCCAACAGCAGGCTGAGGCTGTAAATGGTTTGCCGAACCTGCGCCTCCAGCAGCGGGAT
The DNA here is from genome assembly GCA_002347095.1 of Desulfobulbaceae bacterium UBA2273. Classification (GTDB taxonomy): domain Bacteria; phylum Desulfobacterota; class Desulfobulbia; order Desulfobulbales; family Desulfurivibrionaceae; genus Thiovibrio; species Thiovibrio ferrireducens. Next base: position 74,058 of record DDWZ01000029.1, read on the forward strand.
CTGTCCGGCCGTGGTGGCGGCCAGGGCTTCCGCCCGCACCACATCGAGCTTGCTGGCAAAGCCCACGTTGAAACGCTGGCGGGTCAGGTCGGCGGTGTGGGCCTGGGCCTTGAGATTCTCGCGGGCAATGGCGAGCCGCTGCTGCAAGGAGCGCAGGTTCAGGTAGTTGCTGGCCACCTCGGCGCTCAGGCTCACCAGCAGGTCGTTGCGGTTTTCCATGGCCGCGTCGAGATCCGCGCCCGCTGCTTCAACTCCGCGCCGCAAGCCGCCGAAGAGATCGATCTCCCACCCGGCATCAAATCCTGCCTGGTAGAGATTGGAGGTCGTCACCTCGCTCCGGGTCGAAGATGCCGGAGTCCGGCTGCGGGTAAGCGAGGCATTGGTGTTCACGGTCGGGCCGAGGTCCGCCCCGGCGATGCCCATGGAGGCGCGCGCTTGGCGGATGCGGCTTTGGGCCATGCGCAGGTCCAGATTGGCCTGCATGCCCCGCTCCACCAGGGAGGTGAGCTGGGGATCGTTGAAGATCGTCCACCATTGGGCCAGGTTTTGTTCCGCTGTGGGCGCACCCTCTGCGTCGGTAGGAACGGTGGGCGCTTGCCCCAGCCACTGGGAGGAGACCTTGGCCTCCGGGCGTTGAAAATCAGGGCCAACCATGCAACTGGCCAGGAGGGGCAGGCAGAGGCAGAGGGCCAGGGAGGTTCGGTATGGTTTGGGGATCATGGGGATGCTCCTTATAATAAAGATGTGCCGGGAGGTTGGCCCGGTCATTATTTACACAATAACGGTCAGCTCGGAGTAGGGAAATAAGGCTAAACCCCGAACGGTAATTGTTTAGCAGTGCCGTAGCTGCTAGGCAGAAGCCTGCGATGTGTGCTAGTGCACATGAGCAGGCTGATAACAACGCAGATGCGGTGCTGCTAAACAATTATTCATAACGCAGGGCCTCGATGGGATCGAGCCGCGAGGCCTTCCAGGCCGGATAGAATCCGAAGATGATTCCCACCCCGGCCGAAACCAGCACCGCGGTGGCAATGGCCGCGGGCGAGGTCTCCACCGGCCACTTGAGCAGGAACCGGACCAGCAGGGAGCCGCCGTGTCCGAGGACGATGCCCATGGCCCCGCCGGTGAGGCAGAGGACCACCGCCTCCACCAAAAACTGGCGGAGAATGTCGCGGCCCCGGGCGCCGACAGCCATGCGCAGCCCGATCTCCCGCGTCCGTTCGGTAACCGAAACGAGCATGATGTTCATGATCCCCACCCCGCCCACGACCAGGGAAATCATGGCCACGGCCAGGAGCAGGTTGGTCATCAGTTTGGTTGTGGTGGAGAGGGTGCGAGTCAGTTCGGCCATGTCGCGGAGGTTGAAATCATCCGGGGCGTCGGCGCGGATGCGGTGCCGTTCCCGGAGCACCCCGGAGATCTGCTCAATGGCCAGGGGAATCTCCGCCGAGCTGTTGGCTGCGAGCATGATCTGGTCGATATTGGCAAAGCGCACCGGCATGGGGTTGTTGGCCTGCTGGACAGCGGAACGTTCCGGATAGAGGCTGCGCTGGGCCGTGGGATAGAGATTGGACAGGGTATTCACCGAGTCGCTGGCAACCGAGGCGCTCTGATTGGCGGTGGAGGCGCTCGCGCCGGTGACCCGGTATTTGATGGTGGTCCAGGGCGCGAGGATGACATCGTCCTGGTCGAAGCCCATCATGTTGGCGCCCTTGGGGCTCAGCACGCCGACCACCCGAAAGGCGATGTTTTTGATCCGGATCTCCTTGCCCACCGCGGATTCACCATCGAACAGTTCCCGGACCAGGCTTTGGCCTAGAATGCAAACCCGGTTGCCGTTTAAGACATCCCGGTCGTTGAAGGGCTCGCCTTCGGCCAGGATGGACCAGTCCTGCACGTCGAGATAGGCCGGGGTCGTGCCGTAGATGGCGTTGGGTACCCAGTTGCGGTTGCCGTACACCACCTGGGTGCGGGCCCGGACCATGGGCGCGGCGTTGCGTACGGCCGGGCATTCCCGTAAGATGGCCTGGCAATCTTCCGGGGTCAGGGTGGTGGTGGTGCCCGCGCCGAAGGAGACTCCGCCGCTGGAGGCGGTGCCGGGCCGGATCACCAAAACATTGGCCCCCATGCTGGCAATGGTTTTTTTCAGCGCGCCCGAGGCGCCGGCGCCGATCTCCATCATGGCGATGACCGCGCCCACGCCGATGACGATGCCCAAGGTGGTGAGCATGGCCCGCATGGGATTGCGGCGCAAGGTGCGGAAGGCGGTGCGGGCGGTGGTATACATCATCATGGTGCGCCTGCCGTGGTTTTCGGTTTTGACTCGGCTGCAGGGGGGGCATCGCCCTGGATCACCCCGTCGTCCATGCGGATCACCCGGTTGGCGTGTCCCGCCACCTTGGGGTCATGGGTCACCATGATGATGGTGATATGGTCCTCGGTGTGGAGCCGCTCGAACATCTGCAGCACCTCTTCGCTGGTTTTGGAATCCAGGTTGCCGGTGGGCTCATCAGCAAAGAGCACCGGCGGGCGGTTGATCAGGGCCCGGGCGATGGCCACCCGCTGCTGCTGGCCGCCGGAAAGTTGGGCGGGATGATGGTCCAGCCGGTCGGCCAGCCCCACCCGGCTCAGCATCTCCGCGGCCCGCTCCCTGGCCTCGCGTTCGCTCAAGTGCTCGGCTCCATAGGAGAGCGGCATGGCCACGTTTTCGATGGCGCTGGTTCTGGCCAGCAGGTTGAAGCTCTGGAAGACAAAGCCCAGCTTGCGGTTGCGAAGCAGGGCCCGCTCGTCGGCGGAAAGCTGGGAGACCTCCTGGCCTTCCAGCCAGTATTCGCCCGCGCTCGGCCGGTCCAGGCAGCCCAGGATATTCATCAGGGTGGATTTGCCGGAGCCGGACGACCCGGTGAGCGCGACCAGCTCCCCCTGCCGGATGGCTAAAGAGATGCCTTTCAGCACGGGCACCGCGATGTCGCCCATCTGGTAGGTCTTTTCGATCCCGCGCAGGGTAATGAGTTCCATGGCAGCCCTATTTGGCCCCGCTGTTTTTCTTCCCGGCGCCGAACTTGGGGGTGAAGGGGCTGCCGCCCGCGCTCCCGTTCTTGTCGGCCTCGGACATCCGTATCCCGGTGATAACCTGCATCCCCTCGCGCAGCTCCGTGCTCTCCACCGCGGTGTTGATGCCGTCGCTGGGCCCGGTTTGGACCTCGATCCTGCGGGGGTTCTGTTTCTCGTCCAGCACCCAGAGGCTGCCGCCGGCCGGGCCTTTTGTCGAGTCTGGCCCCTTGCCTTCTTTTTTCGTGCGGCCCTCGCTCTCGCCCTCCTTGGCAGGCGGGTTCCAGCGCAGGGCCGCGTTGGGCGCCTGGAGTACATTCTCCAGCTTTTGCAATTGGAACAGAACATTGGCGGTGAGATAGGGCAGGAGCCGGCCATCAGCGTTATCGGTGGATATCTCCACCGTGTAGGTCACCACGTTCTGGGTCATGGCGGCGTTGAGCCGGATCTTGCCCACCTCGCCCCGGAAGGTTTCATTGGGGAAGGCGTCCACCGTGAAGGTCACGGGCTGGCCGGGGTGGATTTTGCCGATATCCGCCTCGTTCACCGCCACCCAGACCTGGATGCGGGTAAGATCCTTGGCCAGCAGGAAGAGGCTCGGCGCATTGAGGCTCGCCACCACGGTCTGGCCGATGTTGACTCGCCGGTCGACGATGATGCCCTTAACCGGCGAGGTGATGGTGCAGTAGCCGAGGTTGCGTTGGGCGCGCTTGAGCGCCGCCTCGGCCTGGCGGATTGAGGCCTCGCTTACCGCCACCTGGGCCAGCGCGGTTTTCTGCGCCGCTTCGTACCCCTCATAACTGGATTGCGACAAGGCTTGGGAGGGGCCGAGCTGTTGGGCCCGTTTCCATTCCTGTTCGGTTCGGAAAAGATCCGCCTTGGCCTTTTGCAATCCGGCCTTGTTCGAGAGGAGCTGGGCTTCGGCCTGGGCCACGTCGGCTGCGTAAAGCGAGTCGTCGATCCGGGCCAGCACCGTGCCCGCCTCAACCAGCGAGCCGTAGTCCACGGTTTTGTCCTTGGCGTCCTTGCCAAAGGAGACGATCCGTCCGGCTACCTGGGCGCCGACGTCGATGACCTCTTCCGGTTCCACGGTGCCGGTGGCGTTGATGGTAACCACCAGATCCCCGCGCTTGAGCTCGGCGGTCCGGTAGGCAAGGCTATTTCCCTGGCTCCGGGTAAGCTGCCAGGCGGCCAGGCCGACGAGAAGCAGCACGGCGACGAGGGCGATAAGGGCTTTTTTGCCGGGGTGTTTCATGGGCCAACCTCTGTGTGGGATTGTTGCGGATGGTGGTGGCGGAGCGCACGGATTCCAGCCAGGCTGAAGCGGGTGACATGGTCCGCCAGTTGTTCCACATTTTCGAGCAGGGATTCAAAGCCGGTGGTGGGCAGCCCCTGCACACTCTTGCGGCACCGGGCGTGGAGCAAGGGGCCGAAACACTGGGCCCGGATGGACATGGCGCAGAGCTGCACTTCCTGGGAGTCGGGTTTTTTGTCCAGCAATTCGCAGACCAGGAGCGTGAGGCCTTTGAATATCTGCTCCATCGATTCCTGCGTGGCCGTGGCCAGGAGACCGGTGGGGTTTGCCATCTCCTTGTGGAAGATGTCGAAATCATGGCTTTGCGGGTCGGTGATCCGCCGCATGATCGCACGGATCCGCCCGTGCAGACGTTCTTCCGCCGGGGCCTCGGCCGGAATGCCGCCGTCCGGGGGATAGATGCTCAAGGAGCGGGTGAAGGCATAGCGCCAGCTCTCCACGTACAGGGCCTCCTTGCTGCCGAAATGGTAGCTGACCGCGGCGGTGTTGGCTTCTGCCTGCTTGCAGATCTCGGCGATGGTCGTCTCTCGGAAGCCTTTGGCGGCAAAGATTTCGCCTGCGGCCATCAGCAGATTCTGGCGGGTTTCCTGGCCGTCGCTTCGTTGTTTTCGCACGGGATAGGTCCTTTAAAATAAGTTAAATGTATATTTGATTTATTTGCCCGGCTGCGTCAAGGGTTTTCGAGCAGGGGGCGTCTCGGTAAGTGTGCGCCATTTTTTGCGAGGGCATCATTTTTTGAAACAGGGAGGGAAATATGGTACAGAGGGGGCATGGATATGGAACACAAAGAACAGAGTGCGCACAGGCAGGATACTAGCTCGCCGCAGGGCGGGCCAACCGATCTGCGCGATCTCAGCCTGGAGCGGCTGGTCGAGTTTGTCGCGGGGCTGGGGCTGCCCGGCAAGCGGGCCAAGCAGATCTTTGCCCGGCTGCACCGTCCCGGGGTTCTTGATTTTTCCCAACTCGGGATCAGCCGGGAGGTGACAACCCTCCTGGCCGAGCATGCCGCCATGAGCAGCCTTTCCCCGGTTGCCGTGGAAAAATCGGCGGACACCACCGAAAAATTCGCCTTCCGGCTCGAAGACAACGCCATGATCGAGAGCGTGCTCATCCCCGAGGACGGCCGCCATACCCTGTGCGTTTCCTCTCAGGCGGGCTGCGCCATGGGCTGCCGCTTCTGCCTCACCGGGGGGTTGGGCTTTGTCCGCAACCTGCGCCCCGCCGAGATCGTGGGCCAGGTGCTGGCCGTGATGACCCATATGGTTGCGGGCGGGATCGAGCGGGCCACGCCTCGGGAGCTGCTCAACAATCTGGTGTTCATGGGCATGGGCGAGCCCCTGGCCAATTACGACAACCTGTTGACTGCGCTCAAGATCCTCATGGACGATCATGGCCTCGGCTTTTCCGAGCGGCGGATAACGGTCTCCACCTGCGGCCTTGTCCCGCGCATGGACGATCTGGGCCGGGATATCCGGGTCAATCTCGCCGTGTCGCTGCACAGTGCCGATGACGCGGTCCGCAGCAGTCTGATGCCGGTGAACAAAACCCATGGGCTGGAAGCGCTGCTCGCGGCCTGCCGCAGGTATCCGCTGGGGAAAAAGAAGGTGATTTTATTCGAGTACATCATGCTCAAGGGGATCAATGACTCCTTGGCCGATGCGCACCTGCTGGCGGAGAAGCTGCAGGGTATCCCCAGCCGGATCAACCTGCTGCCCTACAACGGCTCCGGGGATACGGAATTCTCCTGCCCGGACGGAGCGCAGACCCTGGCCTTCCAGAAGGTACTGCGCGAGGCGGGGTTCAACACCTTTATCCGGCAGAGCCGGGGCGCGGATATCTCCGCGGCCTGCGGCCAGTTGGCTGGTAAGATTTAGAAGGATTGCCGGAAGGTGCAGCGGCGGCAGAGGGATTCTGTAAGGCGGCGCTGGGAAAAGCCGGTGCGCATGGCCTCGGCGCGGGGGTTGGCGCAGATTTCTGCAAGGGATTGCGCGTGGATGTTGCCCAGGGGGATATCCGCCTGGGCATCGAGGCAGCAGGGCACCACGGTGCCGTCCACCAGGATGGCGACATGATCCTTGAGCCCCCGGCAGGTTCCCTTGTCGCCCAGATCCGGGGCCGGTCCATGGGGCCAGGTGAAGCGGGGGTTCTGGCTCAGGAAAACCTTGGCGGCCAGGGTGAGGCCGTGGCCTGGGGTGAGTCTGTCGGCAAGCGGTTCGGGCAACCCGAAAAAATCCTCGAGCGTCTTCAGGATGGTCTCGTTGGGGGAGGGAAGATTGGTGCTTTTGGGCGGCAGATTCCAGAGCCGCAGGCTGATCAGCAGCCCGGTTGCCTCGGCTTCCCGGATAAAACTCAGTATTTCTGGGAGATATCCGGAAATGGTTGGGTCGCCATCCTGTTCGCTGAAGCTGTGCAGCGAGATGTTGACCTGGCGCAGGGCAGGGCTGGCCAGTAAAAGTTCCCGGCGCTGGGACAGCAGGATGCCGTTGGTGGTCAGATTGACCTTGAGACCGTGTTCCTGGCAGAGAGCGAGGATTTCAGCGAGTTCCGGATGCAATAACGGTTCGCCCAGGACATGCAGGGCAAGGTAGTCGGTGTACCCCCCTATTGTCCCGAGGATGGCGCGGAAATCCTCCGGCCGCATGAAGGCTTTGGCCCGGTCGCTCCGGAGGCAGAAGCTGCAGGCAAGATTGCAGCGGTTGGTGATCTCGATATATATCTTCTTGAATTTTTTCAAGGAGAGCGGGATCAATCAAATATTTCGATGTCGCCGTGTTTGCATTCGGAGCAGCGGAGCATGGGGTCGATTTTTGAAAAGGCCACCCGCCACCCCTCTTTGGTGATGGTCTCGGCGAACTCCTCTTCACATTCGGAGCAGAGCCAACGGTCGCCTTGGGGCGTAACAAAGAGTTTCATTCTTTTCACCTGGTTGCGAAGGTAATGGGAGCATCGCCATTTGCTGCTGTGTGGCGATGGTGTATTCTTGCTTGGGCAACATAGTTGAAATTATGGAATGCGGCAAGAAATCAGTATGTTCATTTCTTTGCTTACCCAAAGAAACGAACCAAAGAAAGGGCACCCGTGTCCCTTGTCCCGCCGAAGGCGGGATGCCCGGAGTTTATGCCCCGCATGGGGTACTCCTCGATGCTGCCGGGGCTTTGCAAACTCGGCTAACGCCTCAAACAGTGCAAAGCCCTTTTTCGGCAGCCTCTCCGGTGCTCGGCGGCGTGTCAATGGGATTTTTCCTTCCCTCCCCCATTTGTCCTGCCGCGCCTCGCAGACGGGGGCGGAAAAGACGCGGAAACTGTTTGAGGGCGAAGCCCGAGTTTTTCCGCGTCCCGCCCTCGGCGAGAAGTAAGGGAAGCCCGCAGGGCCAGGACTGGTTGGGGTGCCTTTTTCTTGTTTCTTCTTTTGGGCACGCAAAAGAAGAAAGAGAGAACGGCAGAAAGGTCATAGTTATATTCCCCGGATTTTTGGGCGGAATCAAAAAAAGGACAACCCAAACATGGCAGCAAAGAAATTCTACGCAATCCTGGCCGGGCGAGTGCCTGGCATCTACGATAACTGGCCCAAGGCCCAGGCCCAGGTCACCGGCTTTCAGGGCGCCCGATTCAAGGGCTTTGTCACCCGGGCCGAGGCCGAGGCCTGGCTGCAGAATCCCACCTCGGGCCAGGGCAGGCCAAGTAGCGCCAAAAGCACGGTTACATCCGGGCCTGCGGCAGGATCGGACACCTCCCCCAAGGAGGGCGTGGTCTGCATCTACACCGATGGCGGCGCCCGCTACAATCCTGGGCCGGGCGGGTACGGCATCGTGCAGATCTACAACGGTCAGCGCAAGGAGCTGTCCGGCGGCTTTCGCTTGACCACCAATAACCGGATGGAGTTGATGGGCTGCATCGTGGCCCTGCGCGAGCTGGAGCACCGCGACAAACCGGTGGCCCTGTATTCCGATTCCAGCTATGTGGTGAACGGGATCAGCAAAGGGTGGGCCAAGGGGTGGCGGAAACGGGGCTGGGTCAAGGCGGACAGGCAGCCTGCGGTGAATCCCGATCTCTGGGGCCAGTTGCTGGACCTCGTCGAGGGGCTGGACATCACCTTCAATTGGGTCAAGGGGCACAATGGCAATCCCTTTAACGAGCGTTGCGATGAACTGGCCGTGGCCTCGGCCCGCCAGCCGGATCTGCCGGTGGATGTCGGATACAAGGGCTAAAGGGTAGAAAAAGTTCCCTCCCCCTTGGGGGGGAGGGCTAGGGAGAGGGGGAACAGCCAGGTAATCGGCAGGTCGGCACCTTCACCCACCCCCAGCCCCTCCCGTCAGGTAAGCGTAGACTCCGAGGGAGGGAAGTTTCTGTAAAAAAACAGCCGGACAACGAGGCAAGAAGAGAGTGCGGGTGAGCGAAAACGAAAGCCGACTCATGGAGACCTGGCGCAGGCAGTTGGCCCAGGAATACCGCCATCTCTGCTGGCTGTACCGGGTGCAGCTCCGGCCGCCGCTCTTTGAGATCCGGGAGGGCCAGAGCCGGGCCGGGTCCTGGTCGCCGGGGCTGGACACCCTCAGCCTCGCTTCCTGGCTGATCCGGGATCATTCCTGGGATGTGGTGCTGGAGGTGTTGAAGCATGAGATGAGCCACCAGTATGTCGAGCACCTGGGGAGGGGGGATGAGCTTCCCCACGGCCCGGCCTTTCAGGAGGCGTGCGACCGTCTGGGGGTGCATCCTGAATTTCGCACCGCCCAGGGAGCAATCCCGCGGCTGCTCACCGGGGCGGGGCAAAAGTCCGGAACCATGCTGGCCAGGGTGGAGAAGCTCTTCGCCCTGGCCCAGAGCGCCAACGAGCATGAGGCTGCCCTGGCCATGGCCAAGGCCAACACCATTCTGCGCCGGTACAACCTGGAACGGCTCGACCGCCAGGCCACGGATTACGATTACCTGATCCTCAAGCCGGGAACCAAGCGGATCTCCGCCCACCAGCGGGCCATTGCCGCGCTTCTTAAAGATTTTTTCTATGTCAACGTGGTCATCGCCCGGCAATTCGAGGCGAAAAGCGGCGAAACCCTGCGGGTGATCGAGCTGACCGGCGCCAAGGAAAACCTGGCCGTGGCCGATCACGTCTATCATTTTCTCGTCAGGCGACTGGGGTATCTCTGGCAGGAATACCGGAAAAATACGGGGGCTGCGTCCAGGGAGAAGAATTCCTATTGGCTGGGGGTGCTCAACGGCTTTCGGGAAAAGCTTCGCCGCCAGGATCAAGAGGCCATGGGCGTCACCGGCAATGAAACCGAAAGCAGCCTGATCTGCGCCTCGGATCCGGGGCTGATCCGCTACTACCGGGCGCGTTATCCCCGTCTACGCACCGTGCAGCATGCCGGACCCCGGGTGTATGGAGATCCCTATCAGGCCGGGCAGCAGGAGGGGAAGCAGTTGGTCATCCACAAGGGGGTCGGCTCCGAGGCTGCCGGCGCCGGCACGGGTTTGTTGCTGGTCGAGGGCTAATTTCCGTTCGCGGTGAGCCCTTCGACTTTGCTCAGGAGAACCCTGTCGAACCGCAGTTCCATTGCTACAACGGGCCTTCGGCAGGCTCAGGCCGAACGGATGTATTCGTCATTTTTTCTCCTGTAGCAATGCCCCGAGGGCGGCAAAGGGGTTCGAGGTGGCAATCGAATCCTGTTTTTCTCCCGGTTTCAGCGCGCCATAGGCGTCGGCCACGCTCTGGCGGTCGTGCTCGTTGTCGTGGCAGTAGATGCACAACAGCTCCCAGTTGCTGCCGTCGGGCGGATTGTTTTCGTGGTTGTGGTCCTTATGGTGGACCGTGAGGTCGCGCAAGGCTTTGCCGGTGAATTCCCGGCCGCACCTGCCGCAGATCCAGGGATACATCTTGAGCGCTTTTTCCCGGTAGGTCTGGGCCCGCTGTTCCTGTGCCCGCTGGGCCTCTGGAAGCAGCCGGTTTTTGGTATCGCTTTTGGCCGGTGGTGTCATGGGTTTTTGGTTCCGTGTTAAAAAAAAAAGGGGCTTCCTGGCGCAAGCCCCTGCGGCTGGGTGAATTTTCGCGCTGTCCGGGGTGATTATTTTCTTGCCCCGGCATCAGAGGGCCGGGGGGCCACCCAGCAAGGAAAACAGCAGCACCAGGATCAGGGTCTGAATGATCCAACCGATGGCGCATACTACCACGGCCCGCCAGGTGGCGGTGTAATCAAGGGCCTGCCGGACCGCGATTACCATGGCCACCAGCATCCAGATGGAAGCCACGGTGAAAACCAGCGTGCCCAGCCCCGGGATGAGCCCCAATATCCGGATCAGGCCGGGAGAGCTGGAAAAGCCGGTGGTGCGCAGCAATTGGCCAAGATCGGCTTCGGTTTGCGGTTCCGGCAGGAATTTGGTGCCGATGAAGTAGGCGAGATAGGCCCATACATACCAGCCGCCAAGGGCGCCCACCGTCCCGAGCAAAACCCCGGCGATCCCCAGGTTGGAAATACTGCCTATCCCCGCGGCGAGGCTGGAAAGCACCACCACCGCCATGGCCTGGCGCATGGTGCCTTTGTCCGCTTCGACCTCTTCATAGAGGTGGGCATCCAATTTCGCCGCGCGAATTATCCGATTGGTAAAAGTGTTCATCGTAGCTCCTTACAAGTATTGAATATTCAGGTGGGAATGATGGGCGCAAACCCGTGGTTGCAATTGCGGCGCAGGACGGAATGGTCAAGAAGTCAAGCCAGCCTCCCGGAAATTTTGGGGAGAGCGTACCCATTGCCGGCCAAACCGGGGAAGCACGGTCATCCCCCAGCAATCATAAAAACATCCCATACGCCTAAGAGATTGTCAATACTTGAAAAATGTTGGAATGGCCAGGCTTTCCGGCGCAGTTCCTTTAAGCGGGGGACGCTGGCCGCGGGCAATGCTACCCATTTGCCTCGGCACACGGAAAAATCGAGACAGTTGGGATTCTCCTCTTCGATAAAAATCTGCCAAGGCGGAAAGAGCGCGCGGCTATTTCCTTTTTGCTCCCTTGTAGTGGGGGCTGATCTCCGACTCTCACCGGTGCGGGTCTTGGGAAAGAGGAGGGGGGGGAAAAATGACGGGAGCAGGCCGCCTTTTCTGTTACACTTGCCTTTTGGCAGGATGGGGTTTTTGACTCTGGGCGAACCGGAAAGGAGTTGTATGGTGAAACGGCTTGGTTGGGCTTTAGGCGGAGGGGCTGTGGCGCTGCTGGCGCTTGGGGCTCTGCTGTGGCTGAGCCTCCCTGTGCTGGTGGAAAAAAGCATAGAGTATCTGGTGGCCAGATCCCTGCCGGGTCAGCCTTTTTCCTGCACGGTGCGCCGGGTCGGAATTTCCGGGGCCGCTCTTGAGGCGATTGTTCTGGGGAACCCCGGGAAGCCGGCACTGCGCCTCGATTCCCTGCAGCTCAACTATTCCCTGCCCGGCCTTTTTTCCCGCCATATAGACCGTCTGGCCCTGGAGGGGGTGGTGGTGCAAGGGGAGTGGCGGGATGGCCGCTTTGTCCTTGAGGGGTTTTCCGGAAACGAAGCGGGGGCAGGGAAGAAATCGGGAGAGACGGATTATTCCCTGCCCGGCACCATCGGGCAGCTCACGGTCAAGAACGGCTTGCTCCGCAGCGGGGTGCGCGGTCGCATGGCGCAATTGCCTTTTCAACTGCAGTTTGTCCAGGGAAACCGCCCGGGGATGGGAGATGGCAGTGCGCCGCTGGCTGGTTCGCTCACCCTCTATCCGGAAGACCAGGAGCTTGCCCTCGCCCTGACGGCAGAAGTGGCGGAGGGGGTGCTCAGCTTCAAGGTGGGAGCCAGGGATTTCCCGCTTGCCTCCCTGGCGGGTGTTCTGGGACAGGATCTCGCGGGGAGTCTGCAATTTGCCGCGGAGGGCAGGCTCGGGTTGAAGCCGCTGGCGGTCAGGTTTTTTGAGCTGCATTGCGCGATTGAACGATTCGTCCTCAGGGGTGAGGGCAACATCTGGCGGATCAATGGAGCAGGGGGAGCAGGCGGGGAAGAGGAGCCGCCTTTTGTTTTTTCGCTCGCCGCGGCCGAGGACAAATTTCACTTTACAAGCAATGGCTTGGTGGTGCACTCCCCGGTTGAGTTGACCGTTGCCGAGCTTGCGGGGGCAGGCGTGCTTACCGGTGACGGAGGCAGTGGCGCCGGTTCTCTACTTCTTTCCGTGCGGCCTGCGGGGCAAAAAGAGGAGGGAATCCACGCAAAAGGGGCGTTTGAGGCAGGATTCAGCAAGCAGTCTGGGTGGTATTTTTCTCTCAAGGGAGCTTCGCAGGCAGGCAAAACCCCCCGTCCCCCCCTTGCCTGTAAAGCCTTCGGCCTGGAGCTGAAAAAGGAGGTGTCCGCAGCGCTTACGCTCGCGGCAAGCATCTCCTCCCTTGTCCTGCGCCAGGATAAGGGGGGGGAACTGCTGCTGCCGGAGCTCAACATTGCTGCGGTTATGCCGGGGGGTTCCCAAGGCAAGAGGGGGCAGGCGGAGCTGCATGTGCCTGAGGTGACGGTGCGGGATGGTCAGACGGAGCTGCGCCTGACAGGGGTTGCCGCAACCCTGCCGCTGCCCGGGGGAGAAAAGGGGGGAGCGGCAGCGGGGAAGGTGCAGCTTGCCAGGATCAGACTCAACGGTCAGGATCTGGGCGGGCTGGTGCTTGCAACAGAGCAGCAGGCAGAGGGTATTGGCTTTGCCGGTAGCCACACAAGCAAGGCCTTGGACGGGGTTGCCATCAAGATCACGGGAGAGGTGTCCAGCTCGATCGTGGACGGACTGCACGGCGCCCTGCGCCTTTCCGCACCCCGGCAGAAGTTCGCGGCCTTTAATCTTGGGAGGTTTGTCAAGGCAAAACAGGAGATAACCCTTGCCGGCGAGTTCGGACTACAGGCTGGGGGATCCTTCAAAAAGGGCGGACAGAGCGGGAACCTGCGTCTGCAGCTTGACAATGCGCGCCTGGAACTGCCCAAGCGTGGGATTGCGGTTTCCGGCCTCAGCCTTTCGCTGGTAATGCCTGATCTTTTCCTGAAAAAGAGCCTGCCGGCCCAGCCCCTTACCTTTGCCGCAGCCAAGGTTGGTGATCTTGCCCTAACCGATGGGAAATTTGCCTTCCAGATAGAATCCCCCACCGCTCTCCTGCTGGAGAGCGGCCGCTTTGCCTGGTGCGGCGGCCATGTTTCCTCCAGGGGAGTGCGATTGAGCACAGCCCGCAACGATTATGCGCTGACCTTATTCTGTGACCGCCTGAGTCTTGCCAGCCTCCTTGCCCAGTTTGGCATGGAGGGGGCGGAGGGGGAAGGCACCCTGAACGGCAGGATTCCTCTTTCGATTGTCGACGGCAGGGTGCGGTTTGCCGATGGTTTTCTCAATTCCCCCCCAGGTGAGGGCGGCACTATCCGAATGAGGGATAGCGGTCTGTTGACCGCCGGGATTCCCAAGGAGACGCCGCAGTTTTCCCAGCTTGATTTTGCCGGTGAGGCCCTGAAAAATTTCCGTTACAATTGGGCCAAGGTGCGGCTGAACAGCGAGGGTGATGCGCTGCTGCTGCAAATAAAACTTGACGGTCAGCCGGCCCAGCCTATACCTTTCAGATACAATAGCCAGCTCGGCAGCTTCACCCGTCTGCCGGAAGGGGAAGCCGGGGGAGTCACCCATCCCATTCGTCTTGATCTGAACCTGCGGTTGCCATTTGAGAAGATCCTGGAATACGGTGGCGGCATGCAGAAGTTGTATAAAATGACCCAGTGAGGCAAGAGGAGTAGTGATGAAGAGAAAAAGAAGATTGGCACTGCTGGGGGCGTTGGCCCTTTTGCTGCTGTCGGGCTGCACCCGCCATGCGGTGCAGGTGGCGCCCATCGAGATAAAACCCATCCACATCACCATCGATGTCAACATCAAGGTGGATCGGGCCCTGGATGATTTCTTCGGCGATCTGGACAAGGCTGCCACGGAGCAGCAGAAATAAAAAAATAGACACAGTGGTGATGAAGATGCAAAGACAACGGGTTTTTTCCCTGCTCTCGGGTTTGATTTTTCTCCTGGTTTTCTGCTCCGTGGCAAGCGCCGCTGCCAACGGCATCAAGGAACGCATGGCCGCAAGGCTGCCGGAGATCGTGGGCCTGAAGGACAAGGGCGTAATCGGCGAAGACAATCTGGGCTATCTGCAGTTTGTTGGGGCAACCAAGGAAAAGGCGGAGCTGGTGCAGGCGGAAAACGATGACCGCCTGCAGGTTTACCAGGCCATTGCCAAGCAGCAGGGCACCACCGCCGATCTGGTAGGACGGCGGCGGGCCCAGCAGATTACGGAGATTGCCCTGCCCACCCATTGGCTGCAGGATGCAAACGGGCGCTGGTATAAGAAATAGCAGTAACGACCTTGGCGATAGCGAAAATCCCTGTCCGGTCATGCCCGGGCAGGGATTTTTTATTCATGCTGCCACGGATGATCTCGGCGGCGCCCAGGGCAAGGCCGGTCTTGACGGCCAGACCCCGACAGGGTATGCACCGAGATTCTGAGATTTTTACACTGTGGGGGTCATTGTTGATGGGCGAGATGCATGCCAATACCAAACTGCCATGGGCGGAGGGAAGCCTGCCCCTGATGCTGGCCCCGATGCAGGGGTTGACCAACCGGGCCCTGCGCGCTCTGTTCATTGAGCGGGTCCGCCCGGATGTGGTTTTTACAGAATTTGTCCGGGTCAAGGCCAGCACCAAGAAGAATATCACCGCCAACGACCGGCAGGAAGTGGCCGGCACTCACGGCGGGGTGCCGCTGGTGGTGCAGCTCATCGGCACCGACACCGAGGCGTTGCTGGCCGCGGCCAATACCGTGCAGGAGTTGGGGGCCGAACACCTCAACATCAATCTCGGCTGCCCCTATGGCAGGATGACCAGCCAGACCGCGGGCGGCGCCCTGCTGCGCGAGCCTATTGCCCTGGCGCGGATGCTCGCGGCTTTGCGCCAAGAAATCCGGGGCAGTTTTTCCGTCAAGGTGCGCTCCGGCTTTGACGACCCGGCCCAGATCTTTTCCCTGCTCACCATTTTTGCCGAAAGCGGCATCGATTTTCTCGTGGTCCACCCACGCACCGTGAAACAGATGTACGCCGGCCCGGCAGACCACGCAATCACCGCTGAAGTGGTGCGCCAGACCCCATTGCCGGTCATCGCCAACGGAGATATCTTCACCGCGGCCATTGGCCAGCGGGTTCTGGCCGAAACCGGGGCCGCCGGGCTGATGCTGGGCAGGGGCGCCATTGCCGATCCCCTGCTGTTTGAGCGGTTGCGGGGAAGATATCCGGAGGGATCGATCCCTGCCGCCAAGGTTGCCGAGCTGCGCGACTATCTGCAAGCGCTGCTGGGCCGCTACCAGGCGCTGTTCTGCGGCGAGCACCAGATCCTCTGCAAGATGAAGGAGGTACTTTGCCATGTCCACGACCCCGAGGTGGCGCCCTTGGCCCGGCAGCTCAAGCGGAGCAAGAGCCTGGCTCAGTTCGGGGAGCTGCTTATTTCGTCATGAACAGGTTGTGGCGGGCTGCCTCCAGGATGGCGGCCACGGCCGGATGCTTGATGATCCGCTCCACCGATATGGCGTAGTAGCGCTCCTTGACCGCCTGGGTCCGGCCGACTACCTGCACCTTGTGCTGGCGCAGCACTTCGGGTTCAATGACCGTGGGCGCCACAAAGATGCCGTCGCCCTCCTGGCCGAAGACATTGAGCAGGGCGTTGTCGTCGAACTCCCCGGCAATGGACGGCCGGATGGAGAGGGAGGCAAACCACCGCTCCAGCCCGCCCCGGAGTGCGGTCATCTCCATGGGCAGCAGCATGGGCGCCTCATGAAGCGAAAGGGGAAATTTTCCCCGCAGCGGTCCGGCCAGCGTTTCCACCGCGAAAAAGGTGATGCCGCACTCGCCGAGCAGATGGCTGTAGGCCTTGACGCTCAAGCCCGCCCGCAAGGGCGCATCGCTCAGCACCACATCCAAAGAGTGCATGGCCAGTTCGGCCAGCAGGGCGTCCTCCTTGTCTTCAAGGCAAACCAGCTTCACCCGCTCCGACAGTTGCAGGGCCGGTTCCAGCAGCCTGCGGACAATGAGCTTGGGCAGCACGTCCACCACCCCGGCCTTGAGGGACAGGGGGCCTGCCGTGGGTCTGCCCCGGATGGTGTCCATCATCTCCCTGCCCAGGGAAAAGATCTCATCGGCATAGCGGAACACCAGGCGTCCCAGGTCGGTGGGCTCCAGGTTGCGTCCCGCCCGCTGAAAGAGCTTGCCGCCCAGGGATTCTTCCAGTTTCCCCAACTGGGCGCTGACCGTGGAGGGAGCCAGACTGAGACGGGCGCTGGCCGCGGTCAGGCTGCCTTCGCGCATTACGGTCCAGAAGTAGAAAAGATGGTGGTAGTTGAGCCATTCCAAGGGAGCCTCCGATTCGTTTATTTCGAACTGTTATAATCATATTTTCTAATTGTTCAAACTATTTTCCTGCGGTATCTTTTATGCGGGGAAACAAATCAGGCCGGCCGGGATATCGGCCCCGGCCGTAGCAATAGAGAGGAGAGACCATGGAAGATGTGAATTTGATCGCCCGCCACTGGCACCACCTGCCCATCGACGAAGTTGCGGCGCTGCTGGAGTCGGACCGGGAGCGGGGGCTTGACCGGTTCGAGGTCGAGCACCGGCTGGAAGCGTTCGGCCCCAATGCCATCACCGCCCAGAAAGGACAGGGGCCGTTGATCCGGTTTCTGCTCCAGTTCCATCAGCCCCTGATCTATATCCTCATCGTTTCCGGCCTGGTCACCGCAGTTCTTGGGGAGTGGGTGGATTCCGGGGTCATCTTCGGGGTGGTGCTGGTCAACGCCGTTATCGGCTACCTCCAGGAGGCCAAGGCGGTCAATGCCCTGGCCGCGTTGGCCCGGACCATGACCACCGAGGCTACGGTTCTGCGGCAGGGGGAGAAACGGCGCATTCCGGCCACGGAACTGGTGGTGGGCGACATCGTTTTCCTGCAAAGCGGCGACAAGGTTCCCGCTGACCTGCGGCTGTTTCAGGTGCGTGACCTGCAGGTCGCCGAAGCGGCGCTTACCGGCGAGTCGGCGCCCGTGGTCAAGGATCATGGGCTTCATGGCCGCGACACCGTCCTGGCCGACCGGCGGAACATGGCCTATGCCTCGACCCTGGTCACCTACGGTCAGGGCTGGGGCATTGTCACGGCCACCGGGGATGCAACCGAGGTGGGGCGGATCTCCCAGTTGATTTCAACGGCCGAGGCGCTGGCTACCCCGCTCACCCGCAAGATCAGTGAATTCAGCAACGTTCTGCTCTACGTGATCCTGGGGTTGGCCGTTTTGACCATTATGATCGGGCTTCTCCGGGGCCAGGCCTTTGTCGACATATTCATGGCTGCGGTGGCCCTTGCCGTTGGCGCCATTCCCGAAGGTCTGCCCGCTGCGGTAACGATCACCCTGGCCATAGGCGTGTCGCGCATGGCTCAAAAACGGGCCATTATCCGCAAGCTGCCCGCGGTGGAGACCCTGGGATCCACCACGGTGATTTGCACCGACAAAACCGGCACCCTCACCGAAAACCAGATGACCGTGCAGGAGATCGTGGCAGGCGGCATGTCGTACGCAGTGACCGGCACCGGCTACAACCCCATGCAGGGCAGGATTGAGGCGCCGGAATCGGCTGGAGGCGGCACAGCCAGCACATCTCCTGCATTGCTGGAATGTTTGCGGGCCGGTCTTCTCTGCAATGACAGCCAGCTTGTCGAAGAGGAGGGGGTCTGGCAGGTGCATGGCGACCCCACCGAGGGGGCGCTGCTGACCTCGGCCCGCAAAGGCGGCCTCGGCCAGGAAACCGTGGCCGCAAGCCCCCGTTTGGATACGGTGCCCTTTGAATCGGAACATCAATACATGGCCAGCCTGCATGGGGCCGGACCCGGCGCGGCGACCAGGCGGGTCTATCTCAAAGGCGCGGTGGAGGCGGTTCTGGCCAGATGCGCAAGCCAGCTTGACGGATTGGGCAATCCGGTTCCCCTGCGGGTTGCCGAGGTTCAGTCCGCGGTGGAGAACATGGCTGCCAAGGGCTTAAGGGTGCTGGCCATGGCCGGCAAGGAGATGCCCCCTGCGGCCTCGGAGATCCACCATGGCGATCTGACCGACGGGTCGGTCTTTTTCGGCTTGCAGGGGATGATCGATCCGCCGCGGCCGGAAGCGGTGGCCGCGGTCAAGATCTGCCAGGGTGCGGGGATCCGGGTCAAGATGATCACCGGCGATCATCCGGTGACCGCCGCCGCCATTGCCAGAAAGGTCGGGCTCTACAACCTGGGTTCAACGCAGGGGAACGGGGTTCCGGTACTCACCGGCGCGGAGCTGGAAAAGCTCTCGGACAGCGAATTCATCGACCGGGCCGAAGACACCGTGGTCTTTGCCAGGGCGACCCCGGAACAGAAGCTTCGCCTGGTGGAGGCGCTCCAGGCCAGGGGGCAGGTGGTGGCCATGACCGGCGACGGGGTCAATGACGCCCCGGCCCTGAAGCGGGCGGATATCGGCGTGGCCATGGGCATCACCGGCACCGAGGTCGCCAAGGAAGCGGCGGACATGGTGCTCACCGACGACAATTTCAGCTCCATCGAGTCGGCGGTGGAAGAGGGGCGGGGGGTGTTCGACAACCTGGTCAAGTTTATTACCTGGACCCTGCCCACCAACCTGGGCGAAGGGCTGGTCATCCTGACCGCCATCTTCCTCGGCGTCACCCTGCCCATCCTGCCGGTGCAGATCCTCTGGGTCAATATGACCACCGCCGGGTTTCTCGGGTTGGCCTTGGCCTTTGAGCCCAAGGAGCCTGGCATCATGCTGCGGCCGCCTCGGCAACCCAACTCGCCGATCCTCAGCCGCGGCATGGTTTTTCGGATCACCCTGGTGAGCTTCTTGATGCTGGGCGCGGCCTTCGGGATCTTTTCCTGGGAACTCTCCGGCGGCGCCACCCTTGCCCAGGCGCGCACCGCCGCAGTCAACGCCTTTGTCATGGTGGAGCTGTTCTATCTGTTCAACTGCCGCTCCCTGGATAAGTCCGTTTTTCAGCTCGGGTTTTTCTCGAATTTCTGGGTACTTGCCGGCGTAGTCACCATGTCCCTGGTGCAGATTGCCTACACCTATCTGCCGGTGATGAACCGGCTCTTCCAGAGCGCCCCGGTTGGTCCGGCTGTTTGGGGGAGAACCGTGGCGGCGGGGCTGGTGGTTTTCGTGATTATTGAAATCGAAAAAATGGTGTGGAGAAAAGCAGGAACTGGGCGGGCGTGATTGTTCCGCTCACGGAGAGGAAGAGAGAGTTGGCATGAAGAAAAGCCCTCTGCCGAGCATTCCGGATCGTTTTCGGCAAGAACCGGCACGACCCGCTTATGGTATTAAGTTATCGGCGGTTTCAGCCCCGCTTCATGAAGTCATGTTCGCAGTTGGCCACGAGGGAGAAGAGGGCTGTTTGAAAGTATAACCGTTTGGCTGGTGGAAACCATAAGCGTCTTGGGGTACCCCGGCATCTTTCTGTTGATAATGGTTGAAAGTTCCGCACTCCCTTTTCCCAGTGAATTGGTCATGCCCCCTGCCGGGTATCTGGTCTTCCAAGGCCGGATGAATCCCTGGCTGGTGGTGCTGGCCGGAGGCTCGGTTCGCTGGCAGGCGCCTACGCGAATTACTATGGCGCCCTGTATCTGGGACGGCCCCTGTTGCTCCAGTATGGCAAGTTTGTCGGCCTTGCCGAGGAAAAACTCGAAAAAACCGAGGATTTTTTCCGGCGGCATGGCGAAATTTCCACCTTCATCGGCAGGCTGCTGCCGGTCATCCGGCAACTGATTTCCATCCCTGCGGGGCTTGGCAGGATGAATCAGTTCAGGTTTGCTTTGTATACCAGCCTGGGCGCTACGATCTGGTGCGCGGTACTGGCCTGGATAGGGTACGCCATCGGCGACAACCAGCAGTTGATCATGAGCCTGTCGCGGCAGGCAAGTGTCTGGATGATTGGCGGCTGTGTGCTGCTGCTGGCCGGTTATCTGTATTGGCACAAAAAGAGGCGCGCAAAACCATGGGGTGAGATGCCTGCGGCATATGGAATCGATACCTTGCACAAACAACCAATCACACCAAACCAAGGAGAACATCAATGAAAAAGCCAAGCAGCTCCGCAACCAGCCTGAAAGAACTCATCAACCACGCCATCAGTGATCTTGAGATCACGCCGAGCGAATATCAGCAGATCATGGACCACGCACACGACGATGGCCACATAGACAAAGAAGAACAGGTTCTGCTTGCCCAGTTTCATGCAATGCTCAACAATGGGACTCTCAAGAGAGTCCGTGAGTAGAGTTGACTGGTCATTGCAAACGCAATCGTCAGTAGGGGCAGGAACCAGTTGACGCCTGCCACTAAAACGCGGAGGGGTTGAGATTGTAACTGGCTGAAAGGTGCTAACGACTCGTAACTCCAGGCACAACTCTCCCCCCCTCCTCCTCCTCCTAGACGTCTGAGGCCAGCCAGGCTCGTCGGGTGTGTATTTTTGTGTTGAAGAGATTGAAAAGAGTTGGTGAAACACAAAAAAACGGTCCGTGTCTAATGGCTCATTACGCAACAACCAAAGAAGGAATCAGACAATGAAGCAGCTTCAAGCAATCACCGCTCTCTTGCTTCTCTTGGCCGTGGGGCTGAGCGGTTGCGATCAGGTGAAGGATCTGGCCACCGAGGCGGCGGAAAAAACGAAGCAGGACGTGGTTTCGGAGATCGGTAAGGCGGTCAACGGTGACGGGGATCAGGATAAAAAAGAAGGTGCCGAATCGAGCAAGGACTCGGACACGGAAAAAGACGAAGAAAAATAACCAAGGAGAGAACCAATGAAATGCCCGGTATGTACGCAGGTGGACCTGATGATGACGGATCGGCAGGGAGTGGAGATCGATTATTGCCCGCAATGCCGCGGCATATGGCTGGATAGGGGAGAGTTGGACAAGATCATCGAGCGCACCGCGGCTCCGGCCTCGCACCCGCCTCAGGCTGCGCCGCAGCATCAGGGCGGCTACGACCAGCATGGCCACGGGTACCACAAAAAACAGAAGCACAAGAGCCTGCTGGGCGAGCTGTTCGATTTCTGATTGCGCCCTGCATCCAGGAAGACTCTAGCGGCAGGAAACCTCCCCGTCCGGCCGGAGCTTCAGATACAACTCCCTTCCTACCCAGGCGTCGGTGG
This sequence comes from Desulfobulbaceae bacterium UBA2273, assembly GCA_002347095.1. Classification (GTDB taxonomy): domain Bacteria; phylum Desulfobacterota; class Desulfobulbia; order Desulfobulbales; family Desulfurivibrionaceae; genus Thiovibrio; species Thiovibrio ferrireducens. The sequence goes on from DDWZ01000029.1 coordinate 95,633, forward strand.
CCGCATACTGGATCTGGGCCGGGGCCAGGACATCCCTGGCCCAGTTCGAGGTCTGCGCCCCCTTGGCGATGCGAAATCCCAGCAGCACCGCGGCCAGTCCCCGCAACCCGTGGTTTTTTATCTCCGCCTTCTTGGCGAGGGTGCCGAGATCCACGAAACCCGCCGGCTTGAATCGCGCCAGTTTGTGCAGTTCCTGAAGATCATAGGCCAGGGCAACCCCTGCCTTGACCACCTTGGGGTTGGCCAGGATTTCCCTTAAGGGAGCGGGCAAGCCGAGATGCCTCAACTGAAAAAGGTAGACCTCTTTTTCCCCGGCCAGTTGCAGGAGCGAGGGCAGGTAGCTTTCCCCCTTGTGGTAGGCGGGCCGGGTTTCCGTGTCAAAGCCGAGGATGGTTTCCGTTGCCAGGGCTTGGATTGCCTGGCTTAACTCCTCTTTCGTGCGAACCACGCGAACCACCCCCTCCCACCTGCGGATGGGGCAGACGTTGATTTCTTCCTTGGTCATTCGCTGGGCAAAGCCGGGGCGCGGGTCGGTGGTGTGCATGGAGTCTATATACGGGAACCGTTGCCGGTTTGGGAAGGATTTTATTCGCGGGCCTGCAATGGCTCTCCGGCTTCTGCCGTGCGGAAAGACGCCGATGCTTGAGGGAAGCCCCACATTTTCCTTGACTTCATTTTTGAAACAGCCGTAGCCTTTTGAGAGAAGCTGCGGGATGCGCAAAATGTTTCCCTTCATAGGGCCGAGAAGATTAGGGAGAAAAAGATGCAACCATGTGATTTTGTCTTGTTCGGAGCCCATGGCGATCTGGCCACCCGCAAGCTGGTGCCCTCGCTCTACCAGTTGGACAAAGCCGGGCTTCTGGAGCCGGACCTGCGGATTGTCGGGGTGGCGCGGCGGGAGATGACCGCTGACGAGTATGTCACCCTGGCCAGGGAAAGTTTGGCGACCTTCATGAAGGAGGAGGTGGACAACGCGGTCTGGGAGCGGTTTGCCGGGCGTCTGCGGTATGTGCAGCTCGATCTTGCCAGCCACGACCAGTACCGCAAGCTCTGTGAGATCATCGACCCGGCCAAACGGGTCATGGTCAACTACTGCGCGGTGCCGCCCTCCATCTATGGCGATATCTGCAAGGGCCTGTCCCAGGCCGGATTGATCACGGAGCAAACCCGAGTTGTGTTGGAAAAACCGCTGGGCACGGACCTTGCCTCCTCAAAGGTGATCAACGACGCAGTGGCCGAGTTCTTCCAGGAAAAGCAGGTCTACCGCATCGACCATTACCTGGGCAAGGAAACCGTGCTCAATCTGGTGGCGCTGCGTTTTGCCAACTCCATCTTCACCACCAACTGGGACAACACCACCATCGACCATGTGCAGATCACCGTGGCCGAGGAGGTGGGCATCGAGGGCCGCTGGGGCTATTTCGACAAGTCCGGCCAGCTCCGCGACATGGTGCAGAACCACCTGTTGCAGATCCTTTCCCTGGTGGCCATGGAGCCGCCGGTCACCCTGGGCAGCGAGAGCATCCGCAACGAAAAGCTCAAGGTGCTCAAGGCGCTGCGCCCCATCACCAGAGATAACGTCGAGGAAAAGACCGTCCGGGGCCAGTACAGCGGCGGGTTTCTCAAGGGCGGGCCGGTGCCGGGCTACCACGAGGAGGAGGGGGGCAACCCGCGGAGTTTCACGGAAACCTTTGTCGCCCTGCGGGTGGATATCGACAACTGGCGCTGGGCCGGGGTGCCTTTTTATCTGCGCACCGGTAAGCGCATGACCAAGAAGCTCTCCGAGGTGGTGATCTATTTTAAAAGGCTGCCCCACAATATCTTCCGGGAAAGCTACAAGAACCTGCCTTCCAACAAGCTGATCATCCGCCTCCAGCCCAACGAGGGGGTGGAGATCGAGATGCTGAACAAGGTGCCGGGCATCGGCTCGGGGGTCAAGCTGCAGCGGACCACCCTGGACTTGAGTTTTTCCGAGGCCTTCCAGTCGGTGCATGTCGCCGATGCTTACGAGCGTCTGCTTCTGGCCGCCATGGAGGGAAGCCAGTCCCTCTTTGTCCGGCGGGACGAGGTGGAGCAGGCCTGGACCTGGGTGGATTCCATTCAGGATGCCTGGCAGGCGAGCAACGATGCACCCATGCCCTATCCGGCAGGCACCTGGGGGCCGGTGGCCTCGGTGGCGTTGATGGCCAGGGATGGGAGAGCCTGGGATGAGTAAACGGTCAGCAGCACCGCATCTGCTTTGTCATCGGCCGGCTTATGTGCAACAGCACACTTCGCACGCCTCTTCCTATTTCTAGCATCTGTGTCACGGTTGACCGGTTACTTTTTCGAGCGTGTGTTGGTTTTTTTCTGGATTAGTGCTTCGACAGGCTCAGCACGAACGGATATCGTCGTAATACAGTGGCCTTCCGTTCGTGCTGAGCCTGTCGAAGCACCAGTTTGCAGCACGTTGCAAGGTCCTTAAAAAATGAAACAGTTTTTTGGGGTTGCCGGTGGAATGGTCATGATAATTAAGGGAGCAGATCATGCCTGAATTTAAGGAGTTCAAGGATTCCGCCACGCTGGTGGCGGTGCTGGCCGCCCAGGTTGCCGAGCTGCTGCGGACCGGAATCAGGGCGCGGGAAAGAGCCAGTCTGGCAGTGTCCGGCGGCTCCACCCCGGTGCCGTTTTTTGCTGCCCTTTCGGATCTGCCGCTTGACTGGGAAGATGTGACGATCACCCTGGCGGACGAACGCTGGGTCGAGCCGAGCGATGCGGCCAGCAATGAACGTCTGGTGCGGAGCCATCTTTTGCAGAACCGGGCGGCGTTGGCCCGTTTCGTGGGGCTCAAAACCGGAGCAGCCACGGCGGCCGAGGGGGAAAGCGAGTGTGCCGACCATCTTGCCGAAGTGCCCCGGCCTTTTGATGCCCTCATCCTGGGCATGGGCAACGACGGCCATACCGCCTCGCTGTTTCCGGAGGCGGTGCGTCTGAAAAGCGCGCTGGCCCTGGACTCCGGCCAACTCTGCATGGCGATCACCCCGCCGGCCGCGCCCCATGAACGGATGACCCTGACCCTGCCCACCCTGTTGCAAAGCCGGCAGATTATCCTGCATCTCGTCGGGTCGGAAAAGCGGGCGGTGTATGAAAAGGCGCTCACCGAGGGGCCGATCGCCCAGATGCCCATCCGGGCGGTGCTGAATCAGACCATTTCGCCGGTCACGGTTTTCTGGTGTCCATAATAAAGGAACAGCCATGAACAGCGTTGTTGAAAAAGTCACCCAACGGATTATCGAGCGCAGCCGGACCAATCGTGAGGGATATCTGCGCCATATCGAGGAAGCCAGGGTGGCCGGGCCGTTTCGCCACCGGCTGCCGAGCAGCAATCTGGCCCATGGCCTGGCGGTCTGCCAGGGCGGGGAATGCCAGGCCATGCGCGGTGGGCAGGGCCCCAATATCGGGATCATCACCTCGTACAACGACATGCTCTCGGCCCACCACACCTATGAGCACTACCCGGCCATGATCAAGAAGGCGGTGGCTGCGGCGGGCGGCACGGCCCAGGTGGCCGCAGGCGTCCCCGCCATGTGCGACGGGGTCACGCAGGGCGAGCCGGGCATGGATCTCAGCCTGATCAGCCGGGACGTCATCGCCATGTCCACGGTGATCGGTTTGTCCCACAACGTCTTTGACGGCGCCCTGCTCCTGGGGATCTGCGACAAGATCATGCCCGGCCTGCTGATGGGGGGGTTGCAGTTCGGCCACCTGCCCATGATCCTGGTGCCGGGCGGGCCCATGCGCACCGGGCTGCCCAATCGGGAGAAGGCTTTAGCCCGGGAGCAGTTCGCCCAGGGCAAGATCAGCAAGGAGGAGATGCTGGCGGTGGAATGCGCCTCCTACCACGGGGCAGGAACCTGCACCTTTTACGGCACGGCCAACAGCAACCAGTTGATCGCCGAGATCATGGGGTTGCACCTGCCCGGCGCCTCCTTTGTCAACCCGGACGATCCCCTGCGCGAAGCGCTGACCAATGCGGCTTCGGCCAGGGTGTGCGAGCTGACCCATTTGGGCGAAAACTATACCCCCCTTGGAAAGGTGGTCAGCGAACGGTCCGTGGTCAACGGCATCGTCGGGCTGGTGGCCACCGGCGGCTCCACCAACCAGACCATGCATCTGGTGGCCATTGCCAGGGCCGCAGGCATCCGGATCAACTGGGACGATTTCTCCGAGATCTCCGATGCGGTGCCCCTGCTGGTGCGGATCTACCCCAACGGCCCCGGCGACATCAACAGCTTCCAGGCTGCGGGCGGCATGGCGGTGCTGATCCGCGAGCTGCTGGAGGGCGGCTTCCTGCACAACGAGGTAATGACCGTGGCCGGGGAGGGGCTTGAACGCTACACCCAGAGCCCCACTTTGGAGGAGGGCAAGATCCGCTGGTCCGAGGAGCCCAAGGAATCGCGGGAGAAAGAGGTCATCGCCCCGCTGGCCCAGCCCTTTTCTCCCTCCGGCGGGCTCAAGGCATTGTCCGGCAATCTCGGCCGCGCGGTGATTAAGGTTTCGGCCCTGGCGGACGGGGCAGCCACTACAATCGAGGCCCCGGCCATGGTCTTCCACACCCAGGCCGCGTTGGAAGAGGCCTTCCAGGCAGGCACGCTGGACCGGGATCTCGTGGCGGTCATCCGCTTTCAAGGCCCCCAGGCCACGGGCATGCCCGAGCTGCACAAGCTGATCACCCCCCTGGCTGTGGTCATGGGCCGAGGTTATCGGGTGGCCATGGTCACCGACGGCAGGCTCTCCGGGGCATCCGGTAAGGTGCCGGCCGCCATCCATGTGACCCCGGAGGCGTTGTGCGGCGGTTTGCTGGCCAAGGTGCAAGACGGGGATCTGATCCGGCTCGATGTGGGCGCCGGGGTTCTGGAGTTGCTGGTGGATGCAGCGGAGCTTGCCAAGCGGGAGTATGTTGAGGCCGAGCTTGGCGAACAGCGGTGCGGGGTGGGCAGGCAGATCTTTGCTGCCCTGCGCAGCGATATGCTGGGGGCCGAGGAAGGGGCGAGTTCGTTGTTCACCTATGTGAAGGAGAAGTGTAAGGTGAATCTTGCGGGGGAAACGTAGCAGGTAGTGGATCTTCCCGTTTATCCATAGCGATGGAGAGATTGCGGATGAAACAGGTTCTTTTGGTCTGTTTTTTTGTTCTGACCATATTCCTTGCTTTCACTTATGTACAAAACGGTTTCAGTAAAAAAAGCGAAAATGATCCTGTGTCAATAAGTCCTCACGCGTTTTATGGTTTTGATAAGTGTGAAATGAGCAAAGATTTGTATGGGGTGATTGACAGATTGATCGCAGAGGGTGAGCCAAAGAAGAAAGAAAAAACATCTTGGGTTTACTCGATAAAAAGCCAAGTAATGGGTCTTCCGGCCAGGGCTATTCAAATTGGTGTATGTGGTGCTAATGGAGAACAGGACTGCGGGTGGGGCACATTTGTTGCTGTCGTAATTGCAAAACCACTAAAAGAGACAAAAGATTATTTGGAGAAGCAAAAGGGGATAAATTTTACAGAGGAAAATAGAGACGAATATGCGGGGGCAACGCTACGACCTGTCTTGATGGAGGGAAATACTTCCAGCGAGAGCGTACTGTACTGCGATCCGGGGTCTTTGTGAATTTTGATAGTCTCAACGAGATGTTGCGAGGGAATAAAAAATGACGCTGACAAGAAACTGGAAGATGGCCCCTGGTGAGGTTTTTGCCCAGGGGCCGGTGGTGCCGGTCATGGTGATCAAGGACCTTGCCCATGCGGTGCCGCTGGCCCGCGCTCTGGTGGCTGGCGGGATCAGGGTGCTGGAGATTACCCTGCGGACCCCTGTCGCTGTTGAGGCTATCCGGGAGATTGCCCGTGCGGTGCCGGAGGCGGTGGTGGGGGCTGGGACCGTGGCCTCTGCCGAGGATTTGGCGGCGGTGAGCGAGGCCGGGGCGGTTTTTGCCATCAGCCCTGGGCTTACCCCGGAGCTGCTGGATGCGGCCAATCAGGGGGATATTGGACTGATCCCCGGCATTGCCACGGTTTCCGAACTGATGGCCGGGTTGCAGCGGGGCTACGACCATTTTAAGTTTTTTCCCGCCGAAGCGGCGGGCGGCATCCCCATGCTCAAGGCCATTGGAGGGCCGTTTCCCAAGGTGTTTTTTTGCCCCACCGGCGGGATTGGTCTGGGGAATTATCGCGACTATCTGGCCTTGGGCAATGTGGCCTGCGTGGGTGGCTCCTGGGTGGCCCCGTCTGAGGCTGTGGCCCAGGGGGATTGGGGGCGCATCAGTCAACTGGCCCGGGAGGCGGTGCAGGGCGCCGGGAAATAGTTTTTTTCTTTTTTCCGCACAGCCCCGGCCATGGAGCGCGTGGTGTGCGGAAAGCGGATTGCTAACGAGCCGTGTCGTTGCCAGAGTAAAAAAAGAAATTCGGGCGGAAGTCCGGATTTTTTGGGCAACCAGGAAAGCGATTTCCTGTCACCTCACTTCCAAGGGGGGGAAGCATATGGGTTTCCGGCGTATTGTCGCTCTTGCTTTTCCCCTGCTGCTGATCGCCGCCACTCTTTCTGCGGCGAAGACGCGGGTGGCACCCTCCCTGAAGGGCGCTCCCATAAAGCTCGATCCGGTTTCGGCAGACTGTCTCACCTGTCATGAGAACGCCGGTGGCTCGCATGCGAGTTTCTGCCTTCTGGCCGAGTGTGGCGGCCATATCGTCAGTGTCTCCTATGCCGACTTGGCCGCCCGCAACAAGGGATTGCTTCCGGTGAGCAGTCTGCCCCCCGAACTGGTGCTCTACGAGGGGAAAATCATTACATGCGCCACCTGTCACGGCTTTGAACCGCACAGCGGCATGGCGCTCGCCATGGACAACCGTGGCAGCTTCCTCTGTCGCAGTTGCCATCGGACATGAAGCCGGGAGGAAAAAGCGGCGACCGGGCCGTTCGCGCCGCGAGTTGTTTTTCGTAACATCTCCGCCATGGGCTGCCGGGGATTTGCACCCTCGGCTTTCGTCCCAGCAGTGCCGCTTTTTCCGCAGCCTTTCCGAAACCCGGCGGGATTGCCGCGACTACAGGCTCAACGCCGCCTCGCCATTGCTCAGCGATTCCCGCAGCTCCATCACCTCCGCGCTTTCCAGGTAATCGTCAAAATCCATCCGCTTGTCGATGATCCCGCCCGGCAGGATCTCGATGATCCGGTTGGCGGTGGAGGCCACCATCTGGTGATCGTGGGAGGCGAAGAGGATCACCTCCGGGAAGGCGATGAGCCCGTTGTTTAAGGCGGTGATCGATTCCAGGTCCAGATGGTTGGTGGGCTCGTCCAGGATCAGGGCATTGGCCCCGGTGAGCATCATCCGGGAGAGCATGCACCGCACCCGCTCGCCGCCCGAGAGCACGCTGGTTTTTTTCAGGGCTTCTTCCCCGGAGAAAAGCATCTTGCCCAAAAATCCACGGGCAAAGCTCTCCCCCTCGTTGGGCGGGGTGTACTGGCTCAGCCAATCCACCAGGGTCATATCCTTGTCGAAATAACTGCTGTTTTCCTTGGGGAAATAGGCGGTGGACATGGTGATCCCCCAGCGGAAGCTGCCGCGATCCGGGGGCATCCCTTCGGTGATGATCTCAAAAAGGGTGGTCTTGGCCACGGAGTTGAGGCCGATGAAGGCGATCTTGTCGCCCTTGTGCACCGTGAGGGAGAAGTCGTTTAATACCGTGACCCCGTCGATCTCCTTGCCCAACCCCGTGACCTCCAGGATGATGTCGCCGCAGGGCCGTTCGGGCTTGAAGACCACGAAGGGGTATTTGCGCGACGAGGCGGGCATGTCCTCGATGGTGAGCTTGTCCAGCAGCTTCTTGCGCGAGGTGGCCTGCTTGGCCTTGGAGGCGTTGGAGGAAAAGCGCTGGATAAAGTCGGTGAGTTCCTTGGCCTTGGCCGCGGTCTTCTTGTTTTCGTCCTGCTTTTGTTTGAAGAAGAGCTGGCTTGCCTGGTACCAGAAATCGTAGTTGCCCACGTAGACCCGGATCTCGCCAAAGTCGATGTCCGCGATATGGGTGCAGGCCTGGTTTAAGAAGTGGCGGTCATGGGAGACGATGATCACCGTGTTCTGGAAGCGGAAGAGAAAATCCTCCAGCCAGGCGATGGACTTGAGGTCCAGATGGTTGGTGGGCTCGTCCAGCAGCAGCACGTCCGGGTTGCCGAACAGGGCCTGGGCGAGGAGGACCCGCACCTTGTCGCCGCCTTCCAGCTCCTTCATCTTCTTGTCGCGGAACTCCTCGGGGATGCCGAGACCCTTGAGCAGCACGGCCGCCTCGGATTCCACCTCGTAGCCGTTCATCTCGGCGAACTCCGCCTCGATGTCCCCGGCCCGGATGCCGTCGGCCTCGGTGAGCTCTGCTTTGGCGTAGAGGGCGTCGCGTTCGTGCATCAGTTCGTAGAGCCGGCGATGCCCCATGACCACCGTATCGAACACGCTTTCCTCGTCAAAGGCGAAATGGTCCTGGCGGAGCATGGCGATCCGCTCCTTGGGGCCGACCACGATCTCGCCCTTGTCCGCCTCTTTTTCTCCGGCCAGGATCTTGAGGAAGGTGGATTTGCCGGAGCCGTTGGCGCCGATGAGCCCGTAGCAGTTGCCCGGGGTGAACTTGATGTTGACGTCCTTGAAGATAATCCTCTTTCCGTAGGAGAGGGCGATATTGACTGCGCTGATCATGGTGGTTCCTTGGGTGCGATGAATAAGGCATGGGTGGTTCCGGGACCCTCGGCGGGGATGAGGGGCGCCGGTTGGCGTAAACCGCGTATTATACTGGAGATGGCGCAAAATGACAATGGCAGTTGCGCGAGAACGATACGAATATGGGTGTTTTTGTGGGGGAAACAGCCATTGCGCCGCAATCGCTGGCGTTTGCCCGAGGCCTGGTTCGGCCCAGCGAATTCTTGGTGCGGCAGGCCTTTGGCTGCCTGCTGATTCCCCTTGACAGTGGCGGAGAATTTTTTGTATTATTTCGCGACGATCCAGCCTGGGGCAGGTATTTTTTCAAGGGGCGCGACGCCGCTGCCAAAGCAGGTGACGGTCGGTGTCTGTTCCCCCGGAATCTTCCACTGGGCGTGACCCCTGTTTTCCTCCTGCCGACTACGGACCCAAAGAGCGCAGTGACTATCGTGCCAACTTCCCCCATGCAGAAATGGCTTTTTCGCGGCGCGGCACTTCTGCTCGCCGCCACCCTTGCCGCTCTTGGCGTGTACATCTTCTGCTCGTACCGAGCGTTCTTCAATTCCGACGCCGCCATTGCCAATATCCTGGCGGAAGAAATTGTCCGGGCCGGAGAGCTTTTTCCAAAAAACTGGTGGTATGTCAACGATGATCTCTGGGTGTTTTACAAGCATCTGCTGCTGATCCCGTGGGTCATGGCCGGGGAAAACAGCTTTTTTGCCCATGGCGTTTCCGTTGCCATCGTGGTTCTGATTACCATGGCGGTGCTCGCCTTGCTCCTGAGGGATCTGGGACTGTCGAAAACAGCGGCGCTGATGGGCTGCATCATTATCGGCCTGGGGTATTCGCCCCTGTATCTGCGGGAGGTTTACGGCGAGGCCGCCTACACCTGGTACTTTGCCTTCATCATTTCCTTTCTGCTCCTGTGGCTCCGCGCCGACCGGCCGGATTCCGGAAAGAATGCGAGGCGGGCCTTGTTCGGCCTTCTGCTCGTTCTTCTCTATCTTGTGGTGCTCGAAAATCCGGTGCGGTTTATGATCTACTACGTCGCGCCGTTTTGTGGCGCTTTCCTGCTCCTTGTGTATGCGGAGCGGGAGGCGCTGCGCAGGGGCGAATACGGTGATTGGCGGGCAGCGCTTTCTGCCAAGAGCCTTCCGGCGGGAGCCATTGCCGGGGTGTTCGTGCTGGGGGTCTTCTGCTATAAGGTGTTGCTCGCCGAGGTTCTCCATGCCGAAGGCGCCAATCATGCGCTGCTGGTCCCGCTCCAGGAACTGCCTTTCCATGCCGCCTATTCGGTGCTGGGGCTGTTGCACTTCATCGGCGCGGAGTGGCAGGACAAGGTGGAACTGGCCTCCGTGGAAGGGGTGGTTTCCCTGTTGCGGTTGGGGTTCTACCCCCTGGCCCTGGTGTTGCCCGCCTACTATGCCAAGAGAAATTTTTCCCGCCTGGAGCAGGGGCAAAGATTTTTCGTGGCTCTTTCCTACCTCGGCTTTGCCCTGATCTTCTTTTTATACTCGGTGAGCACCCTGCACGAAAATGCGTACGCCGCCCGCAACAACATCAGGTATATCATTCCTTATTTGATGATGGTTCTGGTCTGCCCGGTGGTGGTGTGGCGTTTTTTCCCCCAGATCGCCAAGGCGGCGCTGGCCGTGGCCTTGTTACTCGCAATTGCTTCCACCTGGAACAATATCTCCCCAGAGGGCTGGCGGGAGATGGCCCAATCCCGCGCCGATTTGATCACGGTTCTCAAAAAACGCGGGCTGGTCTCCGGATATGCCCCGTACTGGGATTCGCACGTTTACACCGTGCTGAGCAAGGGCGAGGTGAGCATCCGGCCCCTTGATATCGACACGCGCGGAGTCGGCCTGTGTCTGTGGCTCTCCAGCGACCGCTGGTACGAAAAGGGCTATGCCGACGGCAAGGTTTTCTTTCTGGTGCCCAGTGAAAAGCTCGAAAACTGGGAGGATGGGTGTGAAACCCTTTCCCTGCCCCAGCCCGTCGAATCCTTTCCCCAGGGCAACTACACGGTGTTTGTCTTTGCTGAGAATCCCCTTCCCGGCATCGCCGAGAAAGGGCGCGCCTGCAGAGAGGGCGAATGACCGTGGTTTTTAGCAGGGTGTTGAAAAACTCGTTTTTCGACCCCCTGTGTGCGATCCACTGATGGATCGTGGTTGAAGAAAGCCAGGACGGCTTTTTTCAACATCCTGTTAGAGCGGCACGAGTCAACGAAAAAGAGGAACTCCCATGGACAGGCCGGTAAAGATCAGTGTGGTATCCCCGGTGTATGGCTGCCGGGAGTGTTTGGGCGCGCTCTGCGAAAGGGTTGCCGCAACCCTTGCCCCCATTGCCGACGATTTTGAGATCATTCTGGTCAATGATGCCTGCCCGCAGGGTTCGTGGGAGCATATCCAGGCGCTTGCCCGCCAGGACCCCAGAATCAAGGGGATCAATCTTTCCCGGAATTTCGGCCAGCATTACGCCATCACCGCCGGGCTCGACTATGCCCAGGGCGATTGGGTGGTGGTGATGGATTGCGACCTGCAGGACAAGCCCGAGGAGATCGGTAAGCTCTACGCCAAGGCACGGGAGGGATACGACATCGTTTTCGGGCAGAGGGTGGAGCGGCAGGACAGCTTTTTCAAGAGGCTCTCCTCCCGGCTGTTTTACTGGGTGCTGGAGTATTTCACCGACACGGAGCATGACAAGACCATTGCCAATTTCGGCATCTTTTCGCGCCAGGTGATTGAAACCGTCAACCGCTTTCGGGAGCAGAACCGTTCTTTTCCGCTGTTTGTCAAGATCGCCGGTTTCAAGAGGACTCAGATCCCGGTGGAGCACGATGACCGGTTGTACGGCAAATCCTCCTACAACTTCAGCAAGCTGGTCAATCTGGCCATCGATTCCATCGTGGCCCACTCCAACAAACCGCTGCGGCTCTTCATCCAGTTCGGCTTTTTCATTGCCCTGGGCAGCATGCTCTACGCCGTGTGGCTGGTGTTGAGCTATTTCCTTTACGGCGACATCGCCGAGGGTTGGACCAGCCTGATGGTTTCGATGTTTTTCATGTTCGGTCTTCTTTTCGGCATTTTGGGGATTCTGGGCTTGTACATCGGTAAGATCTTCGACGAGGTCAAAGGGCGGCCGCTGTATATCATTCAGGAAGTTGTCAATATCGAGCCCAGGTCATGAAGAAGGTCGCCATTCTCCAGTCCAATTATATCCCCTGGAAGGGATATTTCGACATCATCGGCAGCGTCGACGAGTTCGTGCTCTACGACGACATGCAGTACACCAAGAACGACTGGCGCAACCGCAACAAGATCAAGACCCAAAAAGGCCTGGAGTGGATCACTATTCCGGTGCGGGTGGAATCGTTGTCCCAGACGATCCTGGAGACCAGGATCGCCAATCCGGCCTGGCACAAGCAGCACTGGAAGATGCTGGCCCAGAACTACGCCAAGGCCGGCCATTTCAAGGAGTACAAGGATGTTTTCGAGGAGCTGTATCTGGGCGCAACCGAAACCTCTCTCAGCGCGATAAACCGCAAATTCATCCAGGCCATCAACGGGCTGCTGGGGATCACCACCACCATCCGCTGCTCCAGCGAATTCACCCTGGCGCCGGGGAAAAGCGAACGCCTCCTGGAGTTATGCAAGACCCTGGGCGCGACCACCTATCTGAGCGGCCCGGCAGCCAAGGACTATCTCGACGCCGCGATTTTCGCCGAGGCGGGGATCGGGGTCGAATGGATGGACTACAGCGGCTACCCCGAATACACCCAGCTCTTCCCGCCCTTTGCGCACGGGGTGTCCATTGTGGATCTGCTGTTCAACGAGGGCGTCAATGCCCCGAAATTCATGAAAGGCGTGCAACGATGATCCCCTTCAACAAGCCCCCGCATACCGGCAACGAAGAGCAGTACGTTCTCGAGGCGATGAAGAGCCCGCAGATTTCCGGCGATGGCCCGTTCGGCAAGCGGTGCCAGCGCTGGTTCGAAGAGCAGCTCGGCTGCCGAAAAACCCTGCTCACCCCCTCCTGCACCCATGCCCTGGAGATGGCCGCGATCCTCATCGGCATCCAACCCGGGGATGAGGTGATCATGCCCAGCTATACTTTTGTCAGCACCGCCAATGCCTTTGCCTTGCGCGGGGCGCGCATCGTCTTCGTGGACATCCGCCCGGACACCATGAACATCGATGAAACCCGGATCGAGGCGGCGATCACCCCGCAAACCAAGGCCATTGTGCCGGTGCATTATGCCGGGGTGGGCTGCGAGATGGACACCATCATGACCCTGGCCGAGAAGTATGGCCTTTTTGTCATCGAGGATGCGGCCCAGGGCATGATGAGCCGCTACAAGGGCAGGCCGCTTGGCACCATCGGCCATCTCGGCGCCTACAGCTTCCATGAGACCAAGAATTACACCAGCGGCGGCGAGGGCGGCTTGCTGATCATCAACGACGGGCGCTTTACCGAGCGGGCCGAGATCATCCGCGAGAAAGGCACCAACCGCAGCCAGTTTTTCCGCGGCATGGTGGACAAGTACAGTTGGGTGGACATCGGCAGCAGCTACCTGCCTTGCGAGCTCCAGGCCGCCTACCTCTGGGGGCAGTTGGAGATGGCGGAAGCCATCAATGGTGATCGGCTCAAAAGCTGGCTGGCCTACCGCGACAAGCTGGGCTCCCTGGCTGCTGCCGGAGTCATCGAACTCCCGGTGATTACGGAAACCTGCCAGCATAACGCCCACATGTTTTATCTCAAGGTCAAGGATCTGGAGGAGCGCACCGCGCTGCTTGATCTTTTCAAGCAGTATGTGATCTGGGCGGTGTTCCACTATGTGCCGCTGCACAGCGCGCCGGCCGGGTTGAAATACGGGCGTTTTTCCGGCAGGGATATCCATACCACCAGCCAGAGCGAACGGCTGATCCGTTTGCCGCTGTATTATGGCATTACCACGGCAGAGATTGACACGGTCTGCGAGAAAATCACGGAATGGAGCGGGAAAAACTGATGGCACATCTGTACATCTTCGGCACCATACTCTTTACGGTTTACGGCCAGTTGATCATCAAGTGGCGGGTGCCGTTTCACGGGAGCCTGCCCGGCGAGATGCTCCCCAAACTTATTTTTCTGCTCAAGCTGTTTTTCGACCCCTTCATCATGAGCGGCTTTGTCGCGGCCTTTCTGGCCTCGCTCTGCTGGATGGCCGCCATGACCGCCTTTGATCTCAGCTATGCCTATCCCTTCATGGGCCTCAACTTTGTCCTGGTGTTTCTGGCCTCGGCGATCCTGCTCAACGAACAGGTCACCCTGTACAAGGTGGCTGGCCTGACCCTCATTGTGCTGGGAATCGTCATCTCAAGCAGGGGCTGATTTCCTCCCCCACCCTTAGCGTTGCGGAGCCGGATCGCGGTTGTAGATATCCCGCCGAAACTGGACCGTGCCGTCACGATCAACCCAGGCGGTCATGTAGGCCATATATACGGCGATGGGCGAGGGGATGGGTATGCTCTGCGTCTTGTCGCTGGCGATCGCCGCGGTCAGGGCTTCCATGGAACCCAGAGGGGTGCCCTGGAGGAGATAGACCGCCAGATCCAGGGGCCTTGCCAAACGGATGCAGCCGGAGCTGAAGGTGCGGTCGTCCTTCTGGAACAGATCCCGGGAAGGGGTGTCGTGCAGGTAGACATCGTAGGGATTGGGAAAGAGGAACTTCACCCGGCCAAGGGCATTGGCCGGGCCGGGTTCCTGGCGCAGCCGGTAGGGAAAGCGCGAAGGGGAAAGGCTGGTCCAGTCGACCCCGGCCGAGTCGATCTCCGTGCTGGGGTTCCAGCCGAGAAATACCCGGATATCGGACTTGCGGAGATAGCCTGGATTTTTTTTGATCTTCGGCAGAAGATCCTTGGTGGCGATGGAGTGCGGCACCTCCCAGGTCGGATTGAGCACCAGGGAAGAGATGCGCCCGTTGAACACCGGGGTTTGCCGGTAGGTCTTGCCGACAATCACGGGCATGGAGAGCCGGAGTTCGCCATCCTCGTACAGCTTGAGGGTGAAATCGGCGATATTGACCAGGATATGGCGCGGCTCCAGAAGGGACGGCAGCGGCTGGCAGCGTTCGAGGCTTGCGGCGAGTTGCCGGATGCGTTCGCTGACCGGGACATTCAGTTCGGTCAGGGTTTTGGTTCCGACAACGCCATCGGTAATGAGGCCATGGCGGGACTGAAACCTCTGCACCGCCTCCCGGAGAGTTTTGTCGAAAAGGAAAAAATATTCCTCTTCCCTTGGCGCAGCCAGGTCTCCGCTCGCGACAAGGCGTTGCCGCAGGAGGGGGGTGCGGACATCCATGTCGCCTTCGTGCAGGGTGGGGCCGCCAGGAACCTGCGGCCAGCCGCCTTGCGCGGCAAGCTGGTGATGCTGGGCCAGGGCCTTTTCCAGCCCGGGCAACAAGCAAAGCTCTCCCCTTGCCGAGGGCGCTTCGGGCGCTGCCATTGCCGAAACCGGAAACAGGGCAATGATAAGGGCGCAGCAGAAAAAGCGGAAGAAGTGCGAGGCCGGAGACATGGGAGCAGATGGGTTTTTCGCCCTGACTACCAAGTGCGGAAGGTTCCTGAATCGATATGGACGAAGTCTCCGCTGGGGTAATAGCCCACGCCGCCGATGCGAAGCGAGAGGGCGGTGCGTTGGAGTTCGGCCAGGCGGGTGCCGGGGATGCGGATGTCCAAGGCGCGGCCTTCGAGATGCAGGCTGTGTTTCGCCACCTTGTGGCCCCGGCTGATGAGGATGTTGTTGTATTTCGGCGAACGGTAGCCCGAGATGATGTGGATCTCGTTGTTGCGCCCCAATCGGGTGTTCACCAGGTCGAGAAAATCCAGGGTTTGGATGTCAATGGGATGCTGCTCGTTTGTATGGTGGCAGCGCAACAGCCAGTTCAGTTCCTGGATGGCTTGCGGATTGTACTGGCCATCCGGGTCGCGATAGGTGGTGTTGATTTTTTCGCCGGTATGGATGTTGTAGAGGTTCAACCGGCCAGAAGGCTGATTTGCTGGAGAAAAATTGGCCCATGTCTTTTCAGGATGGAGAAAAGCAAGGGTGGTCAGCAGCGAGGCCTTGAGGAATGAGCGTCTGCTGGAGGGGAAGCGCATGGAAAGAGTCTCCTGGTGTATCGGGGCAGATGGGGCGGTGTGCGCGGCTGCAGGGAAGTACGATTATGGCGCAATTTCGTCAATGATTCCTAGTTTAACCGCATTTGCTTGGATTTGCACATTTTTTTTAACATGGATGGCCTGGAGGGATCGAAAACAAAAAAAATACGGGATACGCCACCCCTGCTGAAATCATGGTATTTCCGCGCTCTCCGGCCCGAATTATGGTTTTCTCGCTAAAACGGCTCGAAATCGATTTTGCCGTCAAACTCCTCGGCGTAGTGTTCGCTGTGGAAGAAGGAGCAGCGCAGACACCGTTCACTTTTTTGGGCAAAGGTAAACAGGGGCTGGCCGGAGCCGATGGTGCCGGCCAGCAAGGCGCAGTTTTTTCCCGAAACCGGGAAGGCCGGGCAATTTTTTTTCTTTTCTCCGCAGTTGTGAAAATCCCAGCACTGCATGGCGCTCCTCCCCGGGAACGGGATCGATTCGTGGTCAAGCCGTTCATCGTATTCCCCGGCTGAACGGAAATGGGGGAAAGGCGGCTTGGGCAACACCATAACAAAAGGCTGGAAGCCGAGTCAATACGTTAAAAATACGGATAGCCGCGGCGGCCTGGAATGAAAAAAGGGCTTAGAGGATATCCTCTAAGCCCTTGCTGTTTCTGGTGCGCCCGGCACGATTCGAACGTGCGACCTGCGGATTCGTAGTCCGGTATTCTAAACAAATAACTTGCTGATTTTACACAATTTGATAAAGTATAAAACAATTATTGGACTAAATGTGGACACCCTGACAATTTGAAAGAGGTTTTCAAGGATGGCATCGATCGACAAGCGTGGTCCACTGCAATTTCGTGCAAGAATTACAAAAAAAGGCTTTCCTTCTCAAACCAAAACCCTTTCGAGTCGGGAAGCAGCCGAAAAGTGGGTACGGAAAACGTTGGCAGCAATGGAACAAGGAACTTTTATTTGCTCAAAAGAAGCTGAACAAACGATCCTCGAAGAGGCTCTTGAGCGATATGCCAGGGAGATTTCGCCAGAGAAAAAAGGTCATGCACAAGAGCTACAGCGCATCAAGATATGGAAGAACCATCCTCTCGCGCTAAGATCTCTCGCTTCTCTTCGGGGCTCCGATTTGGCAAAATATCGTGACGAAAGATTGTTCGCGGGGAAGGCTTCCAATACGATTCGGCTGGAGCTTGCCATCATCTCTCACCTGTTCACCATTGCCAGGAAAGAATGGGGTATGGAAAGCCTGGTTAATCCTGTTCAGCTAATCCGTATGCCGAAGCCATCGATAGAGCGAGATCGAAGGTTGCAGGGTGATGAGGCGGATCGGCTGCGAAACGCTGCGAGCAAGTCAAAGTCTTGTGAAATCGGACCGATGATCGACATAGCCTTAGAAACGGCCGCGCGACGGGGCGAGATCGCGGCTATGCGCTGGGAATATATCAACCTGGCCCGAAAAACTTGGCATATCCCGGAAACAAAAAATGGCACCCCGCGGACAGTACCACTTTCTATGAAGGCTATAGAGGTTTTGCAGCGACTTACTAGGATAATTGATGGCAACGTGTGGAGGTTTTGCCGAGAGCAAGGGATCACCCAGGCTTTCGAAAGAGTTTGCGTGCGAGCCCAGATTGAGAATCTTCATTTTCACGACCTGCGCCACGAAGCCACCAGTCGTTTTTTTGAAAAAGGGCTGAATATTATGGAAGTGTCGGCCATCACCGGCCATAAGGATCTAAAGATGCTGAAGCGGTATACTCACCTTCGAGCCGAGGATCTGGCTGTGAAACTTGGGTGATCAGCAGGCCTCGCACAAATTTTGATTCTCTAGCAACCACTCTGGGGGATTAAGAATAATTTCTTTTTTCTTTATATGTAAGCTAAAATTGAACTTTTGGACCTGCGCTGAAAATGGCGAAAAAAAGACGAGCCTTGCCAAGAAAAAATGATCGTCCAACAGGTGCGGACACCCGATCGCCGAAAAAGGCTGCTCCGGGTAATGCTCACGTCAGCGACAAATAAAAAAAGCGATAGTAATGACAAAAATTGGCCCCATTGATTTCGACGACTGTATTTTGGATGCGTTGCGAGATGACAATCTCGTGGTCTTTGCTGGAGCGGGAGTTTCGGCCGGGTCACCGTCGAATTTGGCTAGCTTTAAGAAGCTTGCTAATGACATCGCCATGGGAACCGGGCAAGTGGCAGTTGAGCCCCTGGATCGGTTTCTGGGGGAACTTCATCACAGAAATGTGGCTGTACACCAACGCGCCGCACAGTTACTGTCTCCCACGGGCAGTGCGCCTAACGATCTGCATCACAATTTACTTCGATTGTTCCGCGCTGGCGAACGCGTTCGCTTAGTGACAACGAACTTCGATCAGCACTTCGAGATCGCAGCCAAAACCTTGTTCGAAAATTTGCCCGATGTGTACCGGGCGCCGGCTTTGCCGCTCGGGTGTGAGTTCAACGGAATTGTTCATGTTCATGGTTCACTGGTACGCTCCAGTGAGATGGTACTGACCGATGCTGACTTCGGCCGAGCCTATTTGACCGAAGGCTGGGCTCGGCGTTTCCTGGTCGATGTCTTTCGCCGGTACACTGTGTTGTTTGTGGGCTATAGTCACAACGATGTAGTTATGAACTATCTCGCTCGTGCATTGCCGGCCGATCGCGTTGCTGGCCGTTTTGTTCTCACAGATGAGGAGGGGAGTTGGGAACTCCTGGGCATCAAACCTATCCGCTTCAATAAGGGTACCGGTGACGATGCTTACAAAGAACTCTATGACGGCGTTCAGCAACTTACCGACCGAGTCATTCGGGGCGTGTTGGATTGGCAAACACGGCTGGCCGAGATCGGGGGGCGTGTTCCGCCTGCCGACGAAGAAGCCATTGGAGAAGTTGAACAAGCACTCCGCGAAGTTCACACCACGCGTTTTCTTACCAATGTAGCGAGGGATGCCGAATGGCCGAGGTGGCTAAATGCACACAAGCATCTTGACGCGCTTTTTGGCATCGGCAAACTGAGTGAGCGAGACAACCTGCTGGCTGGTTGGCTTGCTCAAAATTTTACAATTGAGCATCCGGAAGCGATGTTTGGTCTGATCGCGGCTCACGGCCTGCGGCTGAATCCTGTGTTCTGGTGGAACATTAGCCGTGAGCTAGGAGCCACGACGGAAAAGATACTGGAGGAATCGACCTTCAAGCGTTGGATCACGATCCTACTTGCCTGCGCGCCATACCAACCAGATCATCACGTTTTAATGTGGTTGGCAGAACGTTGCGCTGCCTTTGGATTTGTTCATCTCACACTGAAGGTGTTCCTCTTTATGAGCGGGCACGACCTTACTGTTAAACCAGGCTTCTGGCACGATCAGGAAGATGCCGAGCATGGCCGACGCCTGGTGGCTGACTGTCCGCTACGCGCCGATCATTGGTCGTTAAACGAAGTCTGGGCCAAGCACTTGAAGCCGCACATAGCTTTGGTCGTTCAGTCCCTTCTGTCTGGCAGCATCAATCGGTTTGAGGAAATTCACTATGATCTCATGGCATGGGACAAGGGATCACGCGAGTGGGACCCCAATACTTATAATCGCTCTGCCATTGAACCGCATGAGCAGGATTGTTACCCAAAAGCCATTGACGTATTGATTGACGTGGCGCGGGATAGCTTGGAATGGCTTGCTGTCGATTCTCCAGCATTACTCGATGCGTGGATCGAAAGACTGGTGATATCTGATGTGTCCATACTGCGTCGCCTTGCCGTTCACGCTATCACAGTTCATACAGAAAAAACTGCGGATGAGCGTCTTAATTGGTTGATGGAGCGCTTAGGCCTGCATAGTATTGCGGAACATCACGAGGTTTATCGCTCGATGGCATTGAATTATCCTTCCGCAAGCGCAACTGCACGTCAGGCCGTCGTGGATATGGTGTGTGCGCATAAGTTGCCAGCGAGTGATTATTATCCTGCAGACATTCGGACTGCTCGTTCACATTTTGACTGGCTCTCGTGGCTGATTCAGGCGAGACCAGATTGCCCTCTGGCCGAGGCTGCATTGGCTCCAATAAAAGCAGAATATCCCGACTGGGGACCTTCTGATCATCTTGACCTCTTGCACTGGAGTGGTTCGGCGGAGTGGACAGGCTCCCAAAGCCCTTGGACAGTCGATCAGCTTCTAGCTAGGGAACCAGGGGAGCAGCTCGACGACTTTCTGACGTTCAAAGGAAAAGGGAACAGTTTACATGAACCTGACCGAGTTGGCCTAATCGCCGCGATTAAGGAGGCTTGCAAGTTTCAACCCTTTTGGGCATTCGCACTCGCGAAGGAGTTAGCAGCGAAATTTCTTTGGACATCCGATCTTTGGCCTGCTGTAATCAGAGGATGGCAGGAAAGTGAACTAACCGATGACGACTGGCGTGCGGTGCTGGCAATGACTGCTAACCAGAAGTTGCATGTCGAGCACCTGTATGATGTGGCCAATCTGCTTTTCGCCCTCGTCAGGGACGGAGGAAAACCTTTCGCACTCGATTTGTTGGTACAGGCAAATAATGTCGCGTTGCCCGTGTGGCTAGCCATAGAAGCCAAGGAGGAAGACGAGGATATGGACGACTGGTTGTCGTGTGCAATTAATCGGCCAGCTGGTGTAATCGTCGAATTTTGGATTAATGGCCTTTCTTTGCTTATGCACGGCAAGTCAGGACCAGAACGAACTTTACCCGACAACTATCGGAAGTGGTTTACCGATGTGATACAAGATCCGACATCAAATGGCGGATTGGGCCGCAGTGTGCTCGCCAGTCAGACAGCGTTTTTGTTCGGCCTCAGCGAGGTCTGGACGCGGGAGAATATCGTTCCATTGTTCAGCGACGCTGATAGTCAAAAGTTTCGTCAGGCTTGGGATGGCTTCCTGACCTGGGGTCGTTTGTATCCAGCGCTGGTGGACGCCCTTTTGCCGGCGTTTATTGCTGCACTTGCGCGACTCGACGTAGATTTCCCTGCTCGCCGGCGTAACCGTTTCGTTGAGTTCTACGCTATGCTCGCGGTGTTTCATGTTTCCGACCCGATGAAGCAGTTACTGCCAGAATTCTTCCAACACGGCTCACTCGAAGACCGAATTAATTTCACTTCTCAACTCGGTTACTTCCTTCGTCAGATGAATGCAGCGACCAAGCAACAACTGTGGGATAGCTGGTTGTACCGTTACTGGCAGGCGCGCCAACAGGCTGTCCCCTCTGCACTAGACGTTGGGGAAATCCGAAATATGCTGGATTGGTTGCCGCTCCTTGATGAATTGTTCCCCGTGGCTGTCTTGTTGGCTGTTCATTTCCCGCCTATTCGAATCGAACACAGCCATATGCTTTTCGAGTTACGCAAAAGCGACATAGTGACGCGTTACCCCACCGAAACGGCTGAATTGCTGATCTATCTTTGCAAGTGCCAAGTCGTCTATCACCCCTCAGACTTGGCCACTGTGGCAGCACGTCTGCCCGACTTGGAACCGGAGTTGAAATGTAGACTCGATGAGGGGCTAGCTCTTGCTGGCGCAAGTTAAGCATGTTTGGCTAAAAAGGTCTTATCGCCAAAACAAAGGTGCTTTCAGTCCCAAGTCTTGGCCCTATCGTTTTCTTTTTCTCCACTCCCAGGGCGGGGTAGGGGCTGGATCTTGCCAAAGCCCCCAGCGAGTTTTCACGGCTTGCGCCTGCTCGGCCTTCCAGTCTCTGCATTCCACACGTCGGCAATACTGCTCATACACCCAGGCATATCCGTTTTTTACCATCTCACCGTTGATCACGGCGCCAACTGCCCTGACAATCCCCACGGTGCGGCCGTATCGGTCAATGTCCACTGGTTCAATGTCAATCTGCTACGCAGCCCTCCCTGTCGTTTTAACAATGGAGGGAGCGCTCACCACCGGCAGTTCATTCCAAGAGGTCGTGTAGGATGGCGACTTCCTTCCTTGTTTATGTTTCCAGGGCCGTAAGAATCCCGCTGCGGCACTGTGCAGGGTATCTCTGCCCCACCTTCGGTTAATCTTGTCTACGGCGCGCATGAGCGATTCCTGCCCCTTTGGCGGGGCATAGAAAAGATGGCCCTGCGCGTGGCTGGCTGAAACCAGATCCATAAATACCACTCCGACCTTCTGGTAGGCATAGCCGGGACGGAAGAGCTGCCGCAATGCCTCGGCGCCATAGTGGATCAGCTCCAGCGTTGAAGAAGTGTGGATTGGCAGGGTAACGGTCTTGCTGTTGGCGTACTGCGGATCTCCTTCCCGGAACCGGTTGGTGGTGAGATACACCTGGACACACCTGGTTTTCATCTCCTCTGCCCGCAGCTTTTCGGCGGCAATGGCAATATAGGAGGAAAGCGCTTCCCGGAGCCAGGCGAGGTCAGTGACTGGCTGACCGAATGATCGGGAGCTGGTGATGGACTTTCTGGGCGGAGGTATATCCTCCAGCGGCAGGCAGGAAATCCCGCGCAGCTCCATGGCGGTGCGTAGGCCGGTCACTGTCAGGTGTTTGCGCAACCAGGTGTCATTGCCGTTCTTCAGGTCAAGGGCGGTGCGGATACCGCAGGCAAAGAGCTTCTGGCTCTGGCGTGGGCCAATACCCCAGACATCCCCCACATCGATGGTGGCCAACAGGGCATCGAGCCCCTGATCCGGCAGGGCAAACACTCCGCCATGCTCTGGACGCTTCTTGGCGATCCGGTTGGCGATTTTGGCCAGGGTCTTGGTGGAGCCAAAGCCGATGGACACCGGGATGCCGACCTGCTTCTTAACCGTGGCGCGGAGATGGCGGCCATTCTCAAGCAGTGCCTCTTCTTTGGCCTGAGGTATGCGTACAAAGGCCTCGTCGATGGAATACACTTCCACCTCGGGCTCAAGCTGGCAGAGCACATCCATGACTCGTTGGGAAAGATCGCCATACAGGGGGTAGTTGGAGGAAAAAACCTGGACTTGGTGGGCTGCGATCAGGCCGCAGCATTTGAAGAAGGGCTCGCCCATCTTGATGCCCAGGGCCTTGGCCTCGTTGGACCGGGCGATGATGCAGCCGTCGTTGTTGGAAAGCACCACCACCGGCCGACCTTCGAGCCTGGGGTTGAAGAGCCGTTCGCAGGAGACGTAGAAATTGTTACAGTCGAGCAGGGCAAAGATAGATGACATGGGCAAGCCTACAGGGCGTGGATCACGAAGGCGACCACACCCCAGATTTCGCAGGTGCTTCCTTCTGTCATATGGATATCGGAATAGTCAGGGCTTTCGGCTTTCAGGTAGATGTTTTCACCGTTTTTGATTAGGCGTTTCACGGTCAGTTCATTATTGACCACTGCGATCACCACCTTGCCGCTGGTTGGCTCAAGAGACCGGTCCACCACCAGGATGTCGTTGTGATGGATGCCGGCACCGATCATGGAGTCGCCGGCCACACGGACAAAGAAAGTGGCGGTGGGGTTAGCCACCATGAGTTCATTGAGGTCGAGCCTTCCCTCAATGTAGTCGTCCGCCGGGCTTGGAAACCCTGCCGAGACGCTACATGCAAAGAGAGGGCGTTTCAGTTTGCCCTTGCGGTTGAAGGTATAGACTGCCGAAATAGTTGGGCTGGATGATGGATTCATTGGTCCAATATACTGGATAAGATCGGGCGTGTCATCGTGGGAAGAACGGTGATGGGTTGGCTGATTGGCGGAATGTGGACATTCAGGGATTTTTTTTTGATGTAGGACACCAGTTGTCCTAGGTGTGGGGGTAGGATGTTTTCAGCACAATAGCGCAATGAAATGCTATTGTGCTTGGATGCCACGTATTTTCCCGGTATTGACTTTTGTGGGGCATTTGTTGGATAGATAGGCTAGCTTTTGTGGTGGCTTCTGGTTCTCTGGAGCAATATTAAAAAGTCATCAAGTGAGAGGTTGGCCAGCAGAACATCGGGATCTCACTTTGAGGCGAGACATGAAGAAATATTTTGCCGTGATTTTGTTTTTGACAATCGGTGCATGGACCTCGGCGCATGCTGAGACCAAGCTGAACTGTTATAAAAAACTTACCGGCGAAGTCGTGTGCAAAGAGAGTGACGGTGGTGAGTGGAAAGGGTACAAGAAATTGACCGGTGAGACTGTGTTTAGAGGGCCTCGGGGTGAGACCATAACTTTGGAGCCTGGGGTCGAACCGGAACAGTTCGACGTTGATGTGAAATAAGGTACTGAAGTGCGCATCAGATACAATTCTGGCTAATGCGCATGGAAAGTCACTAGATGATTTTATGGGGCTGTAGTGGAAAAATATAAAATGTCGTTCACGACTGGTGGATTATTCAGCCGTGAATCGACGAAACTGGCCATGTTGTTTTTAGAGCTAAGGGATTGGGATGCTATTCGCGACAAGGTTCTTGCGGAGAACCTGTTGCAGACGAGGACGATTTCTTCCTCGCAGCGTGTCTGTCGTGAGATTATTTCCAGACTGAAAAGTCTCAATCCCAGCGAACTGGAATTGCTGGTTCATGGTACCGCCCAGGAGCAAGGATATCTCTTGTGGATCTCTGTTTGCCGGAGCTATAAGTTTATTGCCGAGTTTGCCGTCGAGATTATCCGAGAGCGCTATCTCGGCCTGAAGGCCGATCTGCACTACGAAGAATTCGATTCCTTTTTTCATCGGAAATCAGAATGGCATCCTGAATTGGAGGCAATACAGCTAGTGACCAGAAATAAGCTCCGCCAAGTGTTGTTCAAAATATTACGGGAAGCTGGCCTATTGACCGCAAACAACACAATCAATACGGTCATGTTAAGTCCTCGGCTCTTGGAGGCAATCCCTCCTGGCAGCCGCCAGGATGTTTCCTTCTTTCCATTTTTTGAGTCCGAATTGGCCGGGTGGAAAAAATGACATCCTCTATTACCAAGTCAAATATACAAGAAAGCTTTGCGCATCTGCTGACTGTCCTTTCCGGTCAACGTTTTTTGCAGAAACAAGGGCTTGGCAATGAGGTTCCTTTCTTTATCTGCCCATACGATGTTGATGTCTCCGTTGATGTCGAAAGGCTTCAACGGCAGCTTGTAAATCGGCTAGAGCAAGCCGGTATCCGGATATTGGAACTTAACCTCTACGATCTTTCCATTGAGATTCTCAAGGAGCGGGGGATCTGGGTACAGATATTGGAAATGGAATCTTCCGTGTCCAAGGAGGAGTTTAAGGAATTGTTGCAGGGGGTCTTAGATCCTGAGGCGCACTTGGTCCCTGCTATCGCCGCCAAGCTTGTCACCAATGAATTTGACGTGCTTTTCCTGGCAGGAGTGGGAGAGGTCTTCCCCTATATCCGATCTCACAATGTGCTGAATAATCTACAAAGCACGGCAAAGGATAAACCAACCGTTATGTTTTTCCCCGGCGCTTATACGCATTCTCTGGAATCTGGGGCCTCGCTCGATCTTTTTAATAGGTTGCAAGACGACAAGTACTATCGGGCTTTCAATATTTTTCACTGTGAAGCGTAAAAAGGAATACATGATGACTCTCAAGAGTATTTTCAATAAGCCAGTAGATCGCCTGATTGAGGGAGTCATCAAAGCCGATGATGAGGCAAGCCTGCGCCTTGAACTTGAGGAGTACGTCCTGACCAACGAGGTCTCCAAACGCCTCGAATCCTTTCTCGACGCTTATAACAACTATGCGAACGCTAACGGCGTTTGGATTTCCGGCTTCTTTGGCTCTGGCAAATCGCATCTGCTGAAGATACTGGCCCTCCTGCTTGAAAATCGTGAGATTGATGGGACTTCGGCCCTTGAGCTGTTCCTGCCTAAGTGCAGCGACAATGAAATCTTGCGCGGCGACCTCAAAAGAGCCGTCGCCATCCCTTCCAAGAGCATCCTGTTTAACATCGATCAAAAAGCCGATGTCATCAGCAAAACACAAATCGATGCGTTGCTCGCCGTCTTTGTCAAAGTGTTCGATGAGATGTGCGGCTACTACGGTAAACAGGGCCACATTGCTCACTTTGAGCGCGATCTCGACAGCCGAGGCATCTACGATCAATTCAAGGCTGCTTACCAAGACTTGTCCGGAAGAGAGTGGCGCAAGGGAAGAGAACAAGCCCTGCTGGAAGCACAAAACATCGCCAAGGCCTACGCCAAGGTGACCAATAGCCCGGAATCGTCCGCACAGGGAATTCTCGACAAATACCGCAGTCAATACAAGGTTTCCATCGAAGATTTTGCCGATCAAGTCATGGCCTATCTCGACAGACAATCGCCAACTTTTCGTTTGAATTTCTTTGTTGACGAGGTCGGGCAGTATATTGCCGAGAATGTGAAGTTGATGACCAATCTGCAAACCATCGCCGAAAGTCTGGCAACCAAATGTCGGGGGCGGGCGTGGGTGATTGTGACTTCGCAGAATGATATGTCCACGGTTCTTGGTGAGATGAACCGTCAGCAGAGCAATGACTTTTCTAAAATCATGGCCCGCTTTGCCAACAAAATGTTGCTGACCAGCACCGATGTTGCGGAAGTAATCCAGAAGAGGCTCTTGGCCAAAACAGAGGATGGGGCCGAGTTGGTTTCCGATCTCTTCCATCGCCAGGAAAACAACTTTGGGACACTGTTCAACTTTACCGATGGCTCGCGGGAATACAAGGTTTACAAGGATCGGGACGAGTTCATCCGCAGCTATCCTTTTGTCCCTTATCAGTTTGAGCTTTTCCAGTCGGCCATTGAAAATTTGTCCCGACACAACGCCTTCGAAGGCAAACATAGCTCGGTTGGTGAGCGCTCCATGCTGGGGGTCTTCCAGCAGGTTGCCGTTCAAATTAGTGCCTACGAGCTGGGCCAATTGGCGACATTTGATCTGATGTTTGAAGGAATTCAAACTGCTTTGAAGGCGCAGACCCAAAAGGCCGTTCTGGATGCCGAACGGCTACTGACCAATACTTTTGCCATCAAGCTGCTCAAGGCTCTCTTTCTCGTCAAGTATGTCAAAGAATTCAAGCCGACGATCCGCAACCTCTGTGTCCTCATGTTGGAAAGCTTCGGCCAGGACCTGCCAGGGCTGAAGAAAAAGATTGAAGAAGCCCTGAATCTTCTTGAGCAGCAGACCTTTATCCAGCGCAATGGCGATCTGTACGAATATCTGACCGATGAAGAGAAAGATGTCGAACAGGAGATTAAAAATACCGAGGTAGAGTCAACCGATGTTGCGAGTGAGCTTGAAAAGATCATTTTCGATCATGTTATCAAGAACCGCAAAATTCGTTATGAAGAGAACGGTCAGGACTTCCCTTACTCTCGGAAACTCGATGATCGGCTCCATGGGCGGGAAAATGAGTTGGCGATCGATGTTGTCACCCCCTTTCATGAGTTCGCCGATAATCAGGCCTCGCTCCTCATGCACTCGTTCGGTCGGGATGAATTGCTGGTAGTGATGCCGCCGGATGATCGACTCGTCCGTGACATCCTGATGTACAAGCGAACAGAAAAGTTTATCCGCCAAAATATTTCCACGACCCAGCAGGAGGCTGTCAAGCGGATACTGGTCGACAAAGGATCGCAAAATCAAGAGCGTTATGCGGACCTGCAACGACTTATCCATCGTTTGTTGGGCAAGGCAAGGCTCTATGTGGCTGGCAAAGAAATCGAGATCAGTGGTGAAGACCCGCAAAATCGCATCAACCGAGGATTTTCTGAGCTGGTGACCCGGGCCTATCCAAACCTGCGAATGCTGAAGGGGATAACCTACAAGGAAGAGTTGATCAAGGTTATCTTGAGCGACCGGCAGGGGACACTTGAGGGGGTCTCGTCTCTTATGGAGTCCGAGCAGGAGATGCTCGCTTTTATCCAGAGCAACAGCCGTGGTGGTGTCCGTACCACCCTGAAGATGCTACTTGAAAAGATGGAGCGCAAACCTTACGGCTGGTATTACGCAGCCATCCTTTGCATCCTGGCCAAACTCTGCGCCCGGGGCAAAGTGGAGGTGCGGACGGACGGCAACATCCTTGAGGATGAGGATCTCGAACGCGCTTTGCGCAATACCCACGGTCATGGCAATGTCGTCCTCGAACCCCAGGTCGATTTTACCGCCTCACAGGTACGTGGTCTCAAGGAGTTTTATCAGGATTTTTTTGATTCTCCTCCCCAAGCCAATGAGGCCAAAGCCCTAGGAAAGGAGACCGGCAAGGCCCTACAGGAGCTCTTGCATCAGCTCACCCCCCTCGCCGCTCAGTCAACGCAATATCCCTTCTTGGCTGCCTTGAACCCGGTGATTGAGGGGCTGAAGGAGATCATCGGCAAACCCTATACCTGGTATCTGACCGAGTTACTGCGCCAGGAAGATGCTCTCCTTGATATGAAGGAAAAAGTCATTGATCCGATTCGTAAGTTTATGAGTGGCCCATTGAAGGGGATCTTTGACGAGGCCCGGAAATTTGTCCAAGCGCAAGAGCCCAATTTTTCCTACCTTGCAGGAGAGGAAAGCTCTCAGGTCATCCAGACCTTAAACGATCCGCAGTGCTACCAGGGCAACCGTATGCAGCAGGTGAAGACCCTGGTCAGCACCCTGCAGACAAAGGTTGAGACTCACGTTGCAGCAGAGATCGATAAGGCCAAGGAAACCGTTGCCGCTCTCAAAGACCGCCTGTGCGGGATGGCTGAATTTAACTCCCTGAGCGGCGATCAGCAGGAGCAGATTACCCGGCCGTTCAATGAGTTTGCTACTGCTATTGAAAATCAGAAATTGATCGCCGTCATTTGTGATACCCTGCGCCGTTTTGAGGAATCTGACTATCAGCGCCTACTGTCGCAAATGGCTTCTTGGGCACAACCTACACCGCAGCCTAAGACATCCCCCAAAGATAAAAAAGCTTCCGGCTTCTCTCCTGAGACATCAGTCACGACAGAGACTAAGGAACCTGCCATTGAATATGTGTCCACCCGGGCTGTTCCTGTCGCCTTTGATAAGGCTTGGCTGGCCGACGAGACCGATGTGGATCGTTACCTACAATCCATGAAAAAGGCGCTGCTGGACGAAATCCGCAAGGGCAAACGAATCCAAATCTAGGACTTAGTGATGAACGAGAACGAACACCAGATTCTTGAGCGTATCCAGCAAGGCGAAAGCCTTGTGCTGGAGTTCAAGAGTGATCTCAAATGTCTGCCCGACCGCGAGCTGATTGCGGCCGTGGTTGCCTTGGCCAATACCGAGGGTGGCGACCTGCTGCTCGGCGTTGAGGACGATGGCGCCATCACCGGCCTGCACGTCAATCACGCAAGCCTTGCCGGGTTGCCCGCCCTAATCGCCAATCGAACCAACCCCGCCATCTCCGTCAGGGTAGAACCCATTACGGTGCAAGGCCATCACATTGCCCGAATTTTCGTACCCAAGGCCCGGCAACTGGTCTCCACCTCCGAGGGCCTTTTGCTTCGCCGCCGCTTGAAACTGGATGGGACGCCGGAAGCTGTTCCTTTTTACCCCCATGAGTTCATCCAGCGCCAATCCTCACTCGGCCTGGTTGACCCCTCCGCCATGCCGGTGGAGGGTGTCGCCGTTGATCTGCTCGATCCCTTGCAGCGGCTGCGTATTCGCAACGCCATCAAGAAGTACGGCGGCGACCAGTCTTTGCTGGCACTGGCGGACAACGAACTGGATGGCGCCCTTGGTCTGTGTAAGGAGCACAATGGACAACGCTGCCCGACCGTGGCCGGCCTCCTGATGCTTGGAACGGAAGAATTGCTCCGTCAGCACATTCCTGCCTATGAGGTTGCCTTTCAGGTGCTTCAGGGAACCGATGTCAAGGTCAATGAATTTTATCGAAAGCCGCTGCTGGAAACCTTTGAGGAGGTCGAGCTTCTTTTCAAGGCGCGGGTGGAGGAGGAAGAGATCCAGGTAGGGCTTTTCCGGGTACCCATTCCCAACTATGACCGCCGCGCCTTCCGCGAGGCCTTTGTCAATGCGTTGGTGCATCGGGATTTCAGCCGTCTGGGAGCCGTGCATGTTAAGATCGGCGATGACGGCCTTTCTATCAGCAACCCCGGCGGCTTCGTCGATGGCGTGACCTTGGAAAATCTCCTCGTTGCTGATCCGCGCTCACGTAACCCACTGTTGGCCGATGTGATTAAGCGCATTGGTTTGGCCGAGCGCACCGGGCGCGGCATCGACCGCATCTATGAAGGCATGCTACGCTATGGTCGGCCTGCCCCGGATTACTCCATGTCCAACGCCTTCACCGTTAGCGTGCACATGGCTAATACCGCCGCTGACCTCGAATTTCTCAAGATGGTGGTGGAGCATGCCGACAAACTCGGCAATATGCCGATTGATTCCCTGATTATCCTCTCCCGCCTGCGCGGAGAACGGCGATTGACCACCCTCGACCTTGTCCCCTCGGTGCAGAAGTCAGAGGCCTTTGTCCGGGCGACCCTCGAAAAGCTGGTTGAAACCGGCTTTCTCGAATCGCATGGAACCGGACGAGGCCGAACGTACACTCTCAGTGTGGCTCTCTACCTGAGGGCTGGAAAGAAATCGGAGTACATCCGGCAGGCCGGTTTTAATCCCATCCAGCAGGAACAAATGGTGCTTAGCTATATCGACAAGCACGGATCAATTAAGCGGGCCGATGTGGCGGATCTTTGCCATTTGACGCCACCCCAGGCCTACCACCTTCTCAAGCGCCTTAAAGACCAAGGGACAATCAAGAAAAACGGCGAGCGACGATATGCGACCTATACACGGCACCAATAGTCTATACACGCCGTGTTTTGATTCTATACACGCGTGCATGGGGCCGTGTATAAATCGGTCGCGATGATCAGCACCAGTGAATTCACACCCGAACCAGGGACCAAGTCGGGACCAGGTTGAAATGCTTCGCAACTGCCGGTGGAAAAGGCGATTGGGGAACAGCTCTTGAAAGGGTTCGATTTATGAGCGGAGCGCATAGGTTTTGAGCCGACTCATAACAGGCTCATAACGAATTAATCGGCTTGCCGTGTATTCCACGGATAAAGGATCTTGGTAATGGAAACCTCCAAACTCAAAAAATTCGCCCAGCTCGCTCGGCGGACCCTGATCGAACAGGTTTCCACCAAGCTGGCGCTGGTGTTGGCTGAAGGTAGTGCGGCGCGGCGTGAAAGCGTGGAAGCGATCAAGAAGCTCGAAGAGGTGATCCAACAGCATGGTAAGGAGCAGGTCATCGAACGGGTGGCCTACATCTGGTTCAACCGCCTCTGCGCCCTGCGCTTCATGGATGTGAATCGCTACACCCGCATCGGCGTGGTCTCGCCTGCCGATGGGCAGTTCCAGCCGGAGATCCTGGCCGAGGCCAAGATGGGCCATATCGACGAAGAGATGGTGCCCGAGATGACCAGGCAGCAGATTTTTGCCCTGCTGAACGGTAAAGCACCGAGCCATGATCCGCAAGGAGAAGTCTACCGTTTGTTGTTGGTGGCCGCCTGCAACGATTGGAACCGGGCCATGCCTTTCCTGTTCGGGCGGATCGACGATTACACCGAACTGCTGATGCCCGACGATCTGCTCTCAGGCAACTCCATCCTAGCCTATACCCGTGAGGCGATGACGCCGGATGCCTGCGAAGATGTCGAGGTGATCGGTTGGCTCTACCAGTTCTACATCTCTGAGAAGAAGGATGAGGTGTTCGACGGCCTGAAGAAGAACAAGAAGATCACGCCCGAAAACATCCCCGCCGCCACCCAGCTCTTCACCCCGCACTGGATCGTCCGCTACCTGGTGGAAAACTCCCTCGGCCGTCTGTGGCTGCTCAATCGCTCTGGCTCGAAGCTGGTTGAGCAGATGGACTACTACATCAAGCCCGAACAGGCCGAGACGGACTTCCTGCGCATCGGAAAGCCGGAAGAGATCAGGATCTGCGACCCGGCCTGCGGCTCCGGCCACATGCTCACCTATGCTTTTGACCTGCTCTACGCCATTTACGAGGAGGAAGGCTACGAACCTGCCGAGATCCCTGAGAAGATCCTCACAAATAACCTCTACGGCATCGAGATCGATGAACGCGCCGGGGAGCTGGCCGCCTTCGCTCTGACCATGAAGGCCCGCGCCAAACAGCGCCGGTTCTTCAACAAGGGTGTCAAGCCGAACATCTGCGTGCTGGAGAACGTCCGGTTCGACGAGGGTGAGCTGAAGATCTACATGGACTTTGTCGGGCGCGATTTGTTCATTGCCCCGTTGCAAACCACCCTGCGCCAGTTCGAAGAGGCCAACAACTTTGGCTCCCTGATCCGCCCCGATGTCACCGACGTGGACGGCATGCTCAGGATTCTGGAGTCAAAAAACGTCTCGGGGCAGCTGTTTATCAGTATGACTCATCAGAAGGTTCTGCAAGCCCTGCGGCAGGCCGATTACTTGAGCCCGAAATACCATGTGGTGATTGCCAATCCGCCTTATATGGGTGGTAGGAACATGAACGGCCGGTTAGCTGGATGGCTGAAAGACAACTATGCCGATGTGAAGTCCGATCTATTTTCTGCATTCTTCGTTCGCAATACGGAACTATCGTTGCCGAAAGGGCAGCTAGGGTTTATGTCACCATTCGTTTGGATGTTCATTTCGTCCTACGAAAAACTGCGCAGTTTCTTGATTAATCAAAAGACGATTACTTCTCTCGTGCAATTGGAGTATTCAGGTTTCGATGGTGCGACAGTGCCAATCTGCACATTTACAATTGAAAACACACATCGTCCTGACTTTAAAGGTGGCTACATTCGATTGTCGAACTTTAGAGGTTCTGAAAATCAGGCCCCGAAAACGCTGGAAGCTATTAATAACCCGGAATGTGATTGGTTCTTCCGAGCCTCTGCCGCTAATTATAAGAAAATTCCGGGTTGCCCAATTTCCTATGATATGCCAGAGAAGCTAATAGAACAGTATGAGAAGGATGACCTTTTAAGGAATTATGTGGATGCGAAATCTGGCCAGAATACAGGTGACAATAGCAGGTTTGTAAAATTCTGGTTTGAACCAAGCTTCTCAAATGTTGGCTTTGGTGCTGAGGCTTTGGAAGAAACCGAGTGTGATACCCCTAAATGGTACCCATATAACAAGGGGGGCGAATTTAGGAAGTGGTACGGTAATTTTGATAATGTCGTTAATTGGGCCAACAATGGTAGGGAAATAAAAGAATATGCAGTAATCAGGAACAATGGGGGGCATTGGTCAAGGTATATACAGAATCTCGATTATATGCTTCGAGAAGGTATCACTTGGACTTTTATTAGTTCTTCTTACTTTGGTGCCAGATATACTCCTGCAGGCCATCTCTTTGACTACGCCGGATGTTCCGCATTTCCAAAAAATGGAAATCTCAAGAAGTATATCGGCTATTTTTGCTCAGGCGTGGCCCAATATATCCTTAAATTTATGAATCCGACTCTGAATTTACAGCCTGGAAATGTAAGCACATTGCCAGAGCCAGTAATTCATGATTTGCGTGAACTTGAAGAAGACGTGGATGCACTAATTGCTTTGTCCAAAAAATCCTGGGATTCCATGGAAAGGTCTTGGGATTTTTTAAGGAACAGCTTGATTGAAAAATACTTGAACGGTGAGAGATTATCGTCTGTCTACAAACGGTTGCGAGATGAATGGTCAGAAGAGTTCAGCATTGCTATTGAATTAGAAAAACGAAACAAGAAACGTTTCATTGACTCATTCGACTTGAACGAAATAGTTTCATCTGAAGTGAATGCTGCTGAAGTCACTCTAGACAGCAATCCTTACTATCGTTACGGCCACGAAAACAGCGCAGATGAGCTGGAGGCACTGCTGCTCTCCGATACCATGCGGGAGCTGGTTTCCTATGCCGTGGGCTGCATGTTCGGCCGCTACGCGCTGGACAAGCCGGGGCTGATCCTGGCCAACCATGGCGAGACCATCGCGGACTATCTGAAACGGGTTCCGGAGCCCAGCTTTCCGGCCGATGATGACAACGTCATTCCCATGCTTGACGGGGACTGGTTCACCGACGACATCGCCGAGCGCTTCCGCAAGTTCCTTCGCGTGGCCTTTGGCGAGGAACACTACGCGGAGAACCTCCAATTCATCGAGAAGGCACTGGGTAAGAATGGCAAACCCCGCGACATCCGCGATTATTTCCTCAAGGATTTCTACAGCGACCATGTGAAGCGCTACAAGAAGCGCCCCATCTACTGGCTGTTCTCCAGCCCTAAGGGCAGCTTCAACGCCCTGATCTACATGCACCGCTACCGCCCGGACACGGTCAGCGTGGTGCTCAACGACTACCTGCGCGAGTTCCGCACCAAGCTCACCTCCCACAAGAACCATCTGGAATCGGTGAGTATCAGCGCCAGCGCATCCCAGGGCGAGAAGACCAAGGCCCTGAAGGAGATCGAAAAGAGCAACAAGATGATCGCCGAGATGGAGGAGTACGAGCGCGAGGTGCTCTACCCGCTGGCCACCGAACAGGTGGAGATCAATCTCGACGATGGAGTGAAGGTCAACTACCCCAAACTTGGCGCGGCCTTGAAGAAAATCGTCGGCCTGGATGCTGCCGATGAGTAAGGCTATTAAGTTCATCGCAGAGCAAGATCGACTTCTGCTCAAATACCAGCCTAGCGATATTCGAGACCCTCTTTATGTTGTGCGCAAGCTAGAAACAGAAGGTAGAGCCACAATAAGAAAAGTGTTCACCTTTGAAAGCACAGACTTGGTTGAACAAGTTGAATCGAATGAGTTCGATGAAGGCGAGCGGACCTTTGTCTTTGGCATAGCCGAAGGCGATTATTTCCGAATCAGCCGCCGTATTCTTGGTCTCAAGCAAGACCTGTTACTTTGTAAGCAGATGCCACTTACTCACAAGATATTCATTGCCAATAGAGACATTTCCATTTTTGGCAGAATCGATGCGCTTGTTGATGAGCCTATCGTGGTAGGTGGCAATGCGGATGTCGCAATTCCGCTAGAATCTTTTGATGAACTATTGGCAAACTTCCCAACCACCACGGAATTAACGCATTATGCGAGAGCCAGAGTAACCGGAGTTTTGAAAGATTACCTGGGTACCATGTCGGATGCTCAAATCAAGCTGGACAGCTATCTCAACCAGAAAAAGTCAATTCGGAATCGCTCGAAAATTGATTTCATCAAGGACTACGAACCGAAAAAGTTCGAGTATGTTCGAGATGAGATTCTGGCAATGCTGCGAGAGGTTGAGGCCACGCCGGATGCCTTCAAGGAGAAAGACTGGCAACGGCAGATTGTGGAATTCCTGCTGCTCATATTTCCCAAGTATGTGGCGGTTCTCGAAAACGTTCATATCAAGGATTTTTATTCTGCCTCTGCTAAAGCAACTGACCGTTTCATAGACCTGCTGTTGGTCGATGCGAATGGCAATGTGGATGTCATTGAAGTTAAGCGGCCGCGTCCACATCAGCTGCTTTCTAGAAATCCAGGATCTCGCGGTAATTATACCCCAAATGGCGAGCTGTCAGAGGCTGTCATGCAGGTTGAGAAGTATCTCTTCCACCTGAGTAAATGGGGGCGAGCCGGTGAGCGTGTCATTCAGGAAAAGCGCAAGGCCGAATTGCCCTCTGGCTTCGATATCAGGATTACCAATCCAAAAGCAATGCTCATTCTCGGGCGAGATAAAGATTTTGATGATAGACAAAAGTTCGATTTTGAAATTATTAAGCGAAAATACGCCAATATTGTCGACATCATGACGTATGACGATCTATTGCGCCGGTTGGACAATATCATCGCTATGATTCATCACAACTTTTCAAAATTGGGAACCATGGGGGGGCATGCATGAACGAACGCATAGCCCAGGCCCTGATCAATCTCTTTGACCGCCACCGCATCGTCTTCTGGTACGACGTCAAGCACGAGCTGCGTGACGACTTCGAGGCCCTATCGCTACCCGGCATTGAAAAGCTGGAAGTCTCCAACAACGAATACTGCCTCAAATATCGCATTCTGCGCGAACAACCGGAGCAGAAGTTTCTGCTCTACCGCGAAGGGCCGCAGCCTGCGGATCTTGATAACTGGTTGCTGGATGTGCAACTGGGCCAAGGTGAGTTTCGCACCGACCAGGTGGGAATCTGGCTCTCGGAGCTGGAGCTCACCCTGGATTTTGCTGAGGTGGTGCAGGCACATGCTGAGTTTTACCGGGCGATGAAACGGAAGGAGGGCTTGAAGCGGCTGCTCAAGAAAGACGACACGCAAGGCATGATCCGCCTCAAAATGCTGGCGGTATGTGCGGGCAGCGAACCACGCATGGATGCTGTGACGGAAAGCTTGCTGCAGGAGTTGGCCGATGGCCGCGACGACAAGGTCAAGCTGATTGGGCGCTGCGGGCTGGATGGTTTCCTGTGGGAACAAATGACCCGCTGCTATGGATACAAGTCAGACGAGCCGGCCATTCGCGATTTTGGTATCGATCTGTTCAAATCCTGTTATGCCATGGGCACTGATGGCCAGGTGCGGCTGACCAGCGATGCGCTGGTGTTCCTCAAGCGCTGGAAGGATAGCCGTCAGTTTGAGGCTGGATTCGAAACCCTCTCTGATGAATGCGCGGAGGTGTTGAATATCGAGCAAGATTTGGCCAAGCGTGATTTTCGTGAGCTGATCGAACTAGATTACTTTCGCCTGATTGACCTGAAGATAATTAGTGACCTTGTTCGGGCCGTGGTATCGCGGACGGTATCCAGCGGAGACGTGGCGCTCTGGGTGCGTCAACGGCGGCAGGGCCACTGGTACCGGGAATACCGGCATCTGTATGAAGCGGTCGACTTCGCGGCGCAATTTGTCAATGCCATGAGCGAGGCGAAACTTGACATGGACAGCTTGGTGGATGGGGTGCAGCGCTATACCCGCTTCTGGTGTCAGCTGGATCAGCTTTACCGCAAGTTCACGTACCATGTGCGGATCTCGGGGCAGGCGTCGTTAATGGGCGCGTTGACCGACCAAATCGAGAACCTATACTCCAACAACTATCTCCTGAAGGTCAACGACCACTGGCAATCATTTGTGGACAAGGCCAACAAATGGGATGCCACGCCTATTCCTTTACAGAGAACCTTTTTCGAACACTGCGTTCGGCCATTTCTTAAGAAGGATAACAAGGTTTGCGTGATCATCTCTGATGGCATGCGCTATGAGATCGGCGACGAATTGCTCGGCCTTATCCGCCAGGAGGACCGCTACAGTGCGGAGCTGGAGGCCTCACTGGCAATGCTGCCCAGCTACACTCAACTTGGTATGGCAGCGCTTCTGCCCAACAAAGAACTGGCGATTGCGGATAACGAAACCGGCACTGTGCTGGTGGATGGTCAGAGTTCGCAGGGGACCCCCAATCGCATCAAGATTCTCTGTCAGGCCAAAACTCAGAGGGCAACAGCGTGTAAGGCCGAAGAGCTAATGGCGTTAAAGGGGGATGACTGCCGGGCGCTGGTGCGTGATCACGATGTGATCTATATCTACCACAACCGCATTGATGGCACTGGCGACAAGCGGGAGTCAGAAGAGCGGGTTTTTGAAGCGGTGGAAGAGACGCTACAGGAGCTGATCCGTTTGATCAAGAAGCTGAATAATGCCAATTTGTACAACTTCGTTGTGACATCGGACCATGGCTTCATCTACCAGAACCGCGCCATTGAGGAGAGTGACTTCTCCGGGGTCGATGCCGAGGGTGAATTGATTCTGTTCCGGGACCGCCGCTTCGTGCTCGGCAAAGGGCTGAAAGAGCTTCCCAGTCTGCGCAAGTTTACTCCAGCAGAGCTAGGCCTGGTTGGAGACGTGGAGGTGCAGATCCCCAAATCGATCAATCGTCTGCGTCTTAAGGGCTCCGGCAGTCGCTATGTTCACGGTGGCGCATCATTGCAGGAAGTAGTAATTCCGGTGCTTAAAATCAACAAGAAACGGCAGAGCGATGTCTCAACCGTAGAGGTGGACATTCTCCGGGGTGCAAGCTCGGTGATCACCTCAGGCCAACTGGCCGTGGCGCTTTACCAGGCCGGGCCGGTCACTGACAAGGTGCAACCAAGAGTACTTCGGGCCGGCATCTACACCGAGGAAGGCGACCTGATCTCCGACAGTCATGACCTGACTTTCGATCTGACTTCGGACAACCCGAGGGAACGGGAGCTGCAAGTGCGCTTCGTTCTCACCCGTAAGGCCGACGAAGCGAATGGCCAGGAGGTCATCTTGAAGTTGGAGGAAAAGCATGCCGGGACTTCACATTACAAGGAGTATAAGTTGCTCCGATATCAGATGCGGCGTTCATTTACCAGTGATTTTGACTTTTAAAGGACAGGCGACCGATGAACGAGCTTGACCAGAAAATCAACACACATTTCCAGGGGCTGGTTGTTCGCAAGGATCTTGTCAAGACCGTCAAAGGCAACGCGATTGTCCCGACCTATGTTCTTGAATACCTTCTGGGGCAATACTGCGCAACCAGCGACGAGGCGACAATCCAGACCGGCATAGAGACCGTTAAGGAGATCCTGGGCAAGCACTATGTACACCGCAATGAAGCTGGGCTGATCCGCTCCAATATTAAAGAGAAGGGGCGTTACAAGGTCATCGACAAGATCAGCGTGGCCCTCAATGACAAGGACGATGTCTATGAGGCGGAGTTTTCCAACCTCGGCATCAAGAAGGTGCTGGTCGATTCCGGCACGGTCAAGGCCCACCCCAAACTGCTGGTGAGTGGAGTCTGGTCTATCGCGGATATCGAGTACGAGTTTACCGAGGACAAGCGGGCCTGCCCATGGATCTTGTCATCTCTGAAGCCGATCCAGTTATCCCACTTTGATTTCGATGGCTATGTAGAGGCCCGGAAGAAGTTCACCACCGACGAGTGGATCGATCTGCTTATCCAGAGCATTGGCTTCAATCCGGAGATGTTCGGCAAGCGAAGCAAACTGCTGCAGTTGATCCGTCTGATCCCTTATTGCGAAAGGAATTACAACCTTATTGAGCTTGGCCCGAAGGGGACTGGCAAGTCGCATATCTATTCCGAATTTTCTCCCCATGGCATTTTAATTTCAGGGGGAGAAGTTACCGTCCCTAAACTCTTTGTCAATAATTCTAACGGGAAGATAGGTCTGGTCGGCTACTGGGATGCAGTGGCATTTGATGAATTCGCAGGGAAGAAGAAACGGATTGATAATGCCCTGGTCGACATCATGAAGAACTATATGGCCAACAAATCCTTCTCTCGGGGTGTGGAGACGTTGGGGGCAGAGGCATCGATGGTCTTTGTCGGTAATACCCAGCATACTGTGCCTTATATGCTCAAGCACTCAAATCTGTTCGAGGAGCTGCCCGAGAAATTTTACGATTCTGCCTTCCTTGACCGGATCCATTTCTATATCCCTGGCTGGGAGGTGGATATCATCCGAGGGGAGATGTTCTCCGATGGCTATGGCTTCGTAGTGGATTACCTTGCCGAAATTCTGCGTTCTATGCGCAATCACGATTATTCGGATCGCTACAAGGAGCAATTTTCCCTCTCCTCAGATATTTCCACCCGCGACCGGGATGGCATCAATAAAACCTTCTCCGGGTTGATGAAGATCCTTTTTCCCCAGGGCGGGGCTTCAAAAGAAGAGACCGAGGAACTGCTCAAGGTCGCCATTGAAGGTCGTAAACGTGTCAAGGACCAATTGATGCGCATCGATTCCACCTACCCCAATGTATGCTTCACCTACCTGGATGCAGCTTCAGGCAAGGCCAATCCGGTAAAAACGCTCGAAGAGGAAGAGTATTTCCACTATTACCACAAGACGGTAGCTGACGGCAGCAGCACAGAGGATAGCAAGGGAGGGGATGTGCCAACGGCAGCCTTGAGCGCCACCCAGGAAGAGTCATCCGCTCCCGCACCGGCGCAGACCCTCAAGGAACAGCACTTAACCTTTCAGGAGAATCAGCGCGGCATCTCCTATGATTCCTTGTTTGGTCCGTATCTGTCAGGACCGAGCAAAATCACTGTCACCGACCCCTATGTCCGCCTTTTCTATCAGCTAAGAAACTTCATGGAATTCCTGGAAACGGTTGTGAAGCACAAGCCAAGGGAAGAGGAAGTGGCTGTGCACCTGATAACGACTGAAGACGAATTCAAGGGAGAGCTACAGCGAAATCACCTTGAGAAAATCAAGGAGTCTTCCGGAATGGTAGGCATCGACTTCACCTGGGAGTTTGATAACACCGGCACCATCCATGCTCGGCATATCGTGACCGACCACGGGTGGAAGATTCTTTTGGATCGGGGTTTGGATATCTTTCAGCATTATGAAATGAATGAAGCTTTCACCTTCGCCAACCGCCTACAGCAGTATAGGCCATGTAAGGCGTTTGAGGTGACATACCTAAGAGACAAGGAGTGACCGTCGAAACGTTTTTGGGTGAGGCTCAGATATGGTGGTTATCCAATTTTGAGTCCCCGCTTTCCGCAAGGCATATCTTGGTGTTAGCGTAATTTGAAAGATAGTGGCACCTTTATCCACATGTCTTCCTCTGTGCCATTTCGTGTCCCGGGTTTGATCGTTGCTGTATTCAGGCTGAGACCAAGACATCATGCAGGGAAACTTGCGAGAGGGATAAAAAAATTACGCTGAACGCTATTTGCCTGGGCGCGCCCTTGTTCATTATCAGGTTGCTGCGCGTTCAACTCTGACCGCCCCTCGTGTCACCACAACTTCTGCTTCTTCCATGAAAATGACAAGTACATCTTTCACGTCAACCACTCCCTCAAGCAATATGCCATCGTGGTGCCTGTTTTTGTAAAATTCGGCAGTTCCTTCATTGAGTGTCCACGATAAGCCTTCAACGCCAGACGCTACCAACGACGGGGATTCACCTCGGAAAATTTTGAGTTTTTCTGGGAGATCTTCCAGTATTGTCAAACCTTCGGTCGGCCACGTTATAAAATGGAAAGTGCGAAAAAGTCGTAAAAGCTCCAGAGTGGATTGGGTGCCAATCGCCCGCGTAACCTCGGTGGAAGAAGCCATCCAAGCACCATAGAAATCGTCAGCATGGTGTTTTAGCAACTCAGCCAGCCTTGCTTCGCACATTCCTGAACGGTTCAATCGCTGCACTAAATTTCTAACCTCAGAAAGTATGGGGATAAAGCGGCCCAAATTTTCCAGAGATTCTTTCACCCAAAGGGGAGCCTCGAACCCTTCCTTGCTGTTTTGAAATTTAATCACATTCAACATAAGTTAATGTCTCCACGATTGGTGCCGCGTCATCAAGCAATTTTTTGCTTGGTCCATGCTATATTATCATTATTAATCAGGACTTAAGTTAGACAACAAATGTTATGCTGCGGCCATGAATGAATTCGATGGCCGCCGTAGTTGAACCCCATTTGAATCGGCCACGGCAGCTTATGCTGGGCCCCGAAAGGGGCCTTTATTTTTTCCCGATCTCCTGCAGCATCATCTTTGCCTCGGCTTCAGTTGATTCTTCGGTGAAACCGTTCACGTTTACCCACTCATTCTCATAGTCGGCTCGCGAAGGAATGCCCCAGCAGTCCACGAGTATATGGATCTTGGCTGCGACCGCAGCCTCATCGCCCCACATGCGACGGATCTCTTCAATCCACTCAACATGGTGCCGGTGGCAGCGGTGGTCTTGGCCGTACTCCTTAAAAAGGGCATCGAGCCATTGATGGACTTCGCGCCACTCGCGGCCCAGCAGTTTCTGACAATCTGCGCAATGTTCGTG
This sequence comes from Desulfobulbaceae bacterium UBA2273, assembly GCA_002347095.1. GTDB lineage: Bacteria > Desulfobacterota > Desulfobulbia > Desulfobulbales > Desulfurivibrionaceae > Thiovibrio > Thiovibrio ferrireducens. Next base: position 137,196 of record DDWZ01000029.1, read on the forward strand.
AAAGTATGCCATAGCTTTCCTTCCAGACCTAGCCCTTGATCATTGCCGGCCCTTTTTGAAATCCTTTCGGAGCCCTTTTTCGCAAAGGGCTTCAAACTCAAACATGCGACGCTTATCGACCAGCTCAATTTTGTGCAAGCCATGAGCGGTCTCGTGCATTTCATAAAGGATTCTACTTTTCCCGTTTTCCACAGTCCGGACCAGGTCCTCGCCGTAGATGTTCAGCAGCTCCTGGGCGAGCTCGTCGTACAGGGTCAAGTCCACAAACAGCGGCTCTCCGTATGGGAGCCAGGTTGCGGGGATCTGGCCCCTCAGTGTTTGCCAGTCCTGATCAAACTCTACTCCCGGCAGCAGGTCATCGATGATATGGAGTTCGGCCGCGATCCGGGTTTCTTCTCCGAATTGAGCAGCGGTCAAATCTATCCCTAGGCGATGATGCAGGATCTGGCGGTGGTTCATTCCGTATTGCGGGAAAAAATGGTCCAGGAAGGCGTGGACCTCCTTGAAGGCCTTGCCGAGAAGTTTCTGGCAAGTGGCACTATGTTGGGTCAGATCGGGCATGGATTATTTCACAAAATAATTGTTTTTTTCCAGCAGGTCTTGATCCTCGATCATCTTCTGGCGCCGTTCCTTGATCTCTTGGTCACTGGCCCCATGGCTCTTGTCCCACTCCAGCAAGAATTCCCATCGTTCCTCATTGGTCAGAATTCGACAGAATGGTGAGGCCTGGCGCATCGCATTTGCTCGTTCCGAGTCCTCCGTGGCCACGGTAAGGCATTCCTCTATGCCCATATCCACAAGTCGCTGCCATTCTTCAAGGTAAGGCTGGGAATTGGTGCAGACGGTTTTGCGCCACCGGCCAAGGGTTTCTCTCGGCTTCTCGAACAGGCTTGGATCTTGTCGTATCTTCTCGGCGATCAACCGATGCAGAGCCAGGCTGCGCTGGTCAATTTCTTGATGGGATGGCATGGCTCAGATCTCCACCACCAATGCCGGGTCGTATCCGCTATCCTCCCGGCCGATATATCCGCGGGGATTACACAGCACCCGAGTCTCGCCAATCATATAGTCACACGCGGTATGCGTGTGGCCATGAATCCATAGGGCCGCTCCGGATCGTGCAACCAGGTCGTCAAGGTTGGACGCATAGCCAGCGCTGAGATAATCGTTCTTCCATTGATCCGGAATCGACTTGAGCGATGGCAAGTGGTGGGTGACCACCACGAGCTTTTTCCCCGCAGCGGCCTCGATCTCCTTTGAAAGCCAGGCTTTTTCTTTGGAATGAGCCTGTAGGGCGTCGAGCGCTCTGAACTTTTTATATGACGGCAGTGTTCGGATTTTTTTGAAATCGTTCATGCCGGACTCAACTGTCAGCATGGCAATCGCCTGGCTGCCCAGCAGGTGAAAGTCCGTCCACAGAGTGGCGCCCAGGATCACCACGCCATCCTGCTCATATTTGCCGAAATCGAGGACGTGGACATTCGAGCCGTCCGCCTCCTCCTGCATCTCGGCCTTCAACTTTTGGTAGGTCTCGCCGTAGTATTCATGGTTGCCCGGGACGTAGATCACCGGCTTGCCGGCGAAGGCCTCCTTTGCCCAGGTGATCCCTCGGGTCTTGAGATCTGTGTCGCCGGCCAGGATTACCAGGTCGGCATCGGTCTCGGGCGGCTCGAAGGGCCCGAACTCGATATGCAGGTCTGTGAGGATTTGGAGTTTCATCGTTTCCGCCACCACCATTGCCTGTAGTCATTCGGCCAGGCGCAGTAGTCTTTCTCCTCGCCCGCAGGTGAAGGGGCGCTGCGGCCTATGAGCCAGCTTTTGAATGCTTGACGTTCGCCGTCCGGCAACTCAGATATCCGCACGAATGGCATCTTGCCGCCATAGTGGACAACCGGCAGCTGGATCAACTGTAGATCGTTGTCAATCTGCCAGCACTGGCCATTCATAACGTTCATACAAGTGAGGAAGCCTTTGGCCATGTAGGCGCCGGTATCGAGACAGACCGTATGGCCAAGATCATGCACTAACAGATCCGGCTGGGGAGTGTGGCCGCAGATCACTTTTTTCCCCGATACATGCGGCTTGCAATCTTTGTCGAATCGCTTCCAGTGGAGTGCGAATAGAGGCTGGTCAGCCAGGGGCAGATCAGGGCAAAGACCTCCATGTACAAAGATAAAATCGTCTGTCTCACAGGCATCGGCACATCCCAATTGCAGAAAATTGATATGCTCCTGGGGGATGATCTCGGCCATGAGATCCCGTAAGGTTTTCCGATAAAGTCTGGGGTTGCAGAGACGGACATTGGCGTCAAGATCGCCCAGGCGCGCCTCATGGTCTGAAAAAGGATGGCAATAGGATCGGTGAGTGGACAAAGCCTGGTTGCCGAACCAAAGCTGGATGGGCGGCTGCCTGCTCACGATCTTCCAGTCCTTGCCGGTCTCCTTGTCGAGACCATCGGCGGATGGATAATATTCTTCGGTGGTGGTGTCATCGAGGCACTGGAGTAGCATCGCGTCATGATTCCCGCATAAGGAAACGATATTGATTTCCGGGTCCTGGTGCAGGGCAAGAAGGGTATCGATCACGTCTTTTGAGTCCGGGCCGCGGTCGATGTAGTCGCCCATTGTGACGATCAGGTCCTCATGGGTCGGCTTGACGACATCGAGCAGGCGCTGCAAATGACGGCCGCAGCCGTGGATATCGCCGATCGCCAAGATACGCTTAAATTTTTCGGTTTTGTGGATGATCATTTTTTCTATTTTAATCGATTTTACAGAAATATCTTGTTTTATATCCACATGTTATCTTTGTGCTAGCCTAGACCGTTAGCCTTAGCCTAGGCCGTCAACAGATAACGGTCTAGGCTAATAAAAAACCTTAGCCCGAGCTAACGAAAAAAATGTTCATCAGAAAAAGTTATGCAGATTTATCATCATCCATGCACGGTTGGTTTGCGATGGTGCTTTTGTATGGGGAATTTTCTTCCAGGCAGGATGGCCCTGGTTGCGGAGGGGCTATTCGACGATTGTTGGTGCAATGATTTCGATAAGTTCATCGTGAAGTGCTTGAAAAAAGGAATAGAGTTCTTCCTTCGTCTCAAAGGCCTCGGGGGGGAGCCTTCCTCCGTATTTTTTCGCCTTCTCATCCATAAGTTGGAATATTTCTGCTGTGCCAATTTTCTTCGCTGAGTTCGTCATCTTTATCTCTCCTTTTTGTTGTTTCAGCCCATGTTGGAGATCGTCACCCTCCCAATTCTGTTCTCACAATTTTACAGTTGATACTGTGGTCCTTTTCTTGAAAAAGGTTCTTTTCTGCAGTAACCATGATTAACGGTACTCCTGATTTCCCTTGATTGCGCGTGCCATAGTGCTGCTGAGTTTTGCAAACTGAATGCCCCATGGCCATAGCGATCTCTTCAGGATAGAGGTCATTTTTGAGATCAGCTGCAAATTGGTGCCGGAAGCTGTATGGGGAAACCACGTATTTTCTTCTGGGCCAGAGTTTTTTTGAATTCCGCCGTACCGCCTCCGATAAGGCCTTTGGGTTTTTGATGGTAACATGCAGGGGTTCAGCGTTTGCTATGACGCTATTTTGTAAAAACAGGGCTTCCTTACTTTCAACCATGATGGTCAGTTCACGGTATTCTTGCCCATAACGGCAGTCGTGGGTTTTGGTCCCTCTGATGCTTACCTTGAGATTGCCGTGTTCGTCGAGTTTCACTTGTACGCCCTTGCTCAACTCGCTCGGCCTGCAGCCTGTTGTGCTCAGGATGGCTAGCGCAAGCCGATGTGGAGAATTTTCCGGAAAATTTTTCCAGAAATCAGCGCGCCAGTTCGGAGGGAGCGTGCCGATCCCTTTGCGTTTTGCATTCGAACGCGGATTTTTGTTTGCTCCTTGCCACAGACTTTTGATCTCTAGTCCCAGATGTGTTTTTTCCTGATCGGGAGGGTAACGAGACAAAATCTTGAGTGGGCCTACAAGAGTGGTTGTTGCGCTGATCCATGCCGGGTCGTCTTTTTTTTGCAACTGGTTGATAATCACTAATGTTTTTTGCAGAACAGAAAGAGCATTGGCAACCAAGGCGGCGCGATAATAGTAAAACCCATCTTTTGTTTGGGCATAGTCTTCAGGCCATTTTTTGCTTTGCCGAAGTCTTTTCACGGCAGGCTGATATTGTTGCATGGTGACCAGTGACGGCGTTTTCCAAGTTTTAACAAGCTCCCGTGCTTTGATGATCAGTTTAAAAGATTCCTCTTTTTTGAGCTGATCATGGTTCCCTTGGTGGTTGGAATTGTCCAAGTTAACTGAGGCGTGTTTGAGCTGACGCTCATCCTGATAAGAAACTTTTTCACTGTCGTTCAAAAGACTCTTACCAGGACCACACGCCACATTATTCCACGCAAAATTGCTGGTGGAATAATGTGCAGGACTAGATGCGTCGGATTGCTGGTCTTTGGCCATGAAATCTCTCCACTCGATGTTCGTTTTAAGCCTCTCATTATTATGCTGCCTTTAACGCTATGCTGCCCACAGCCTCAACCGTCACAATCCTTTTGGGCAAAATAGCCTTAATTTCAGCCAAAAAATTATCTCGGAACCAGGAACAAAAATACGGGTCAGGCCCTGCCAAAATTAATTTTCCGCTTGCCTCCTCATCAAGAATGCAGATAAGAGGTTCGATCCACAGTTTTTGATCTGCTTCACTTAATTTTTCCGACAAGGTCGATTTTATTTTTTCCAAGGTGGGGGAAACCACTTCAGCAGGAATAGCCTTGGGGGGAGAGATATTAGAATGAGGTGGTAGATGATTTTTAGCTTTTTGGTTGGCTGAGATAGAAAGCAGCGCTGTGTCTTCTGCCGCAAGCCCGCCTTGTGCATCCAATCGTGACGCGACGGCAAGCACCCATCCTCTAGGATTTTTAACAAGGCCTCCACCATCCAACGTGGCCACTAGTAGCTGGCGAGCAAGATCAAGGGCTTCTGGGGATGGGGCTTGGTGGTTGGTGGTTTTTTCAGTTTTAGGTGAAATATCAGTACTTACTTGTGGAGGATTTGCCGTATCCGGCGAAACCGTATCCGGCAAATCCGGATGCGGATCATCTTCTTGTTTTTGTGTAGTTTCGTGCACGATGTAATCAGTGGATTGAAATTTGCCATCCTCGCGATTTTGCATTCGGGTAACATAACCAACTTCCATTAACTCTTCGATTAGGACATAGATCCCATCTCTACCCGTTTTCCTGCATGAATTAGATGTCTGCTTGACTAAATGTCCAATTTGCACACGCCAATCATCTGGCTTGCCAAGGAGGTAAATCAACATGCCTCGCGCAGCCCAGGAAAGGCGAGAATCTTCGCTTATTTGCTTATCCAAAATGTAAAAATTATTGTTGAGTCGGGGAGCTCTAATGATCATGTGACCGCCCCCCTCGCAAAAGATACAGGTTTACTGTATGATGTGTAACCCATCGAAATCGCTCCCATGCGTATGTTTGGTGGCTAGGGGGTTGTCGGTGCTCGTAACATCGGCAATCCCCGCTTTTTTGTTAGGCTGCATCATTATTCGCCTCCTCAAACTCAAATCGCTTTTCTCTTTCTCGGGCAGCCAGTTCTTCTTTTGATGGTCGGCCAACACGTCGAGTTGCAGGTCTCCCCGCCAGCAGGCGCTCCACTTCTGTCGCCGGGAAACGGATAATCTTTCCCATTTTTACATATAAAATCGGCGACTTGCCGCGCATGACCCAAACTCTCCAAGTCTGGGGTTTTGTTTGGGTCAATTCCGCAACTTCTTTAAGGCTGTACATTTTTTTCATTTTTTCTTCTGTCATATTGTCCTCCTGCTGGTTGTGTGAAGCATGATCAACTTTTACCACCTTCAAACAACCATGTACAGGGGAAAAATAATGTAACTACCTGTAATCGTTTGTAATTTCTATGTCATATATACGATACAGAAATTACAAAAAAAAATTGTGAGGGTATATTTGCGACAAATCAATATGATGAGCGCGAATTATGAGAAGAATGGATCTGCGAAAAAATATTTGAAATTTGTAACGGGGCGAACAAGCGGAGTTCTTTGCTAGCAGTGAGAAATCAGAATGGACAAAATTTGGACAAAGTAAAAATGTAGCGGCATCGGTTGATTTTCAACAGCAATCAACATTTGGACAACATGTGGACACGTTGGACAAAAAAATATAGCTTTTTTTGAGTCGGGTGACTTTTCTTGCAGATGGTAACTAGCTGATTATTTAGTATTTTTTTTGCGAATGGCGTGAGGCCCTACGGGGGAAAAGAAAAAGGGCTTGGATTGACTCCAAGCCCTTGCTATTGCTGGTGCGCCCGGCACGATTCGAACGTGCGACCTGCGGATTCGTAGTCCGTTTTTTTAGTCACAGTTCATCGCTGTTTGTCAAAATTTGTCTTTTTATTTCAGCTAATTGACTAAGTATAATTATTCACGATTAATCGTTCTTTTCCGTTCTCGGTGGAGCAAAATTGGAGCAACCGCTCAGCCTCGCGCTTCGCCTCCGTGATGGAATTTTCCACTTCAGTCTCCTCGCCCCAGGTCGAGCAGTTGGTTCGCCACCCCTCAACGTAGATCTCTGCTAGCCGCTGACCAAGCTGCGCACACATATAAAGATGATCGGTCTCGTCCCCAGGCATTTCCAAGACCAGAATTTGCACAATTTTACGCAAATGTTTCTCTATTTTCTGGGCGGCAGTGTTTTGGCGATGTTGCTGATCTGACTCCAGCAAGGAATAAAACAGTGCTTCGCCCCACTCTTCTCTTGCCCATCCTTTTTCTATGGCATCGAGGATCATGGTCCCTTTGATTGGCGCGGCCCCGCAGAGGAGTTTTCTCCAATGCCTTCCTGATCCGTCCGATTTGCTGTCCAGGCCAAAGATTTCTTCCAACTCGCTTTGAGTTTTTCCAGATTTTTTTGTGATCTCACGAACTAGTTCAGCAATAGCAGTAGCTCGTTCTCCCTTGATCTTACGTATTTTTTTCATGATCACACTCCCCAAACCGGCCTAAAGGGGATTCTTTTTTTTGGGTTGTTTGGGGCCTGTTATGCACCACGCCATTGTGGCATGATGCTAATCATGATTAATCGATTAGCATCATAATATCAGGAGGTTATAGAAAATGCAACAGTTAGTGATCCATGTCGCCGATTTAGCCCGCGCCCTCGCCGTTTCGGAGGCCGCAATCCGGAGTCATATTTCCCGCCGGAATTGGCCCCGGGCGATTCCGGTGCCGATCCGCATCGGTCGGCGCTGGGCCTGGGTACGGCGGGATGTTGAATCCTGGCTTTGCGCTTTGGCAGGCGAAGATTTCCAGCCTGAACAAAAAAAATCAGGTCCTGGCAGGCCCAAAAAAGAAGAACAGGTCCTGGGAAGATATAAGAGATGAGTGGAGGCGGCTGGTTGAAACTGCACCGCAGGGGGGAGGCTTTGGCCCTTCTCCTGCGTCATCCTCATGCCCTTTCCCTACTCACCTTGCTGGCCACCAGGGCGCGATTTTCTGCAGGGAGGGATCCAGGGAGCGGAGTCGAGCTGCAAGTCGGGGAAGCCTTGACTGGCAGGGGAGACGCGGCGGCGATTGGCGCAACCCCGCGCCAGTACAGGGTTTGCAAAGATCAGCTGATCCGATGGGGATTTGTGACCACCTCTATGGCCACCAAAGGAGCCACCTGGGGGACTGTTTTAAAGCTCACAGATTCAGCAATTTACGAAGTGGTGCCCCTCGACAAGGGCCACCTGGAAGGCCAGGTGGAGGGCCACGCAGGAGCCACCTGGGGGCCACCTGGGGGCCATGAAAGTAAAACAGTACAACACATAGATCCCTTCCCCCCTCCCCCCCAGATGGAGGAAGAGGTGGAAGAATATGTCTGGCTTGCTGACCAACGGGGGAGGGTGAAGAATAGGCAAGGGCTGAAAAGGCACATTCTCAGCAGGGGAGGCCTAACCCAGGATGAAAGGCGCGAACTTCAGGAGTGGAAGGATGCAAAGGCAGCGAAGGAAAAAAAAGCCAGGGAGGCACAGGCGCTGGCCGCCAGGCTGGCTGCCGAAAAGCAGAACAGAAAAGATGAAGTTGAGCGAGCCTGGAATGAGTTCCAAGCCCTATCCAAGCCTATCCAGGCCAAGGTGATCAACAATTTCCGGGCAGATTTACATCCTTTAATCAGGCGCGATTTCTCCCTGGACAAGCCCTCCATACTGTTTTCTCTCAAGGAGTGGCTGCCTGATAAAATAAAAGAGCATGTCCAGTGAATATTCCCAGGATCAACAAAGTATTTCTCGTTCTCCCGTCAGCGCTTGTCTTGCTACCAGGTGGCTCGGGCGGGAGTTGATCACATAGTGGTAGGGAGCAAGGGCTAACTATCTTACAGATAGTTTCTCCCTTGCCCCTGCTTCTGCAGGGGGCTCCCTTTGGTCGATTGAAATGAATTAGGAGGTACCATGCAAGCAACCGATGCTCATGACCAGAAATCTAAAAGGCGCCATGGCCCACTCCCGCGGCCAGCCTACCAACTGCGGCGGAATAAAATATCTGTTTTTTTAACTGACGAAGAATATTCAGAAATTCGAAGCCGGGCTAGAAGCCCAGCAGCTTACGTGCGGGCTGTCGTTTTAAGTCGCATGCCTCCCCAAGTGCCGTCCATCAACATCCAGGCATATCAAGAGCTTGCGCGGTCTGCCGCGAATCTCAATCAGATTGCTCACAATCTCAATACGTTGTGGCAAGAAGGTGGCCTGTCAGGGTTGGCCGATATCGAAGATATTCGGGCCGAGTTGGCTGAATTCAGAATCAAATTACTCGGGCTGAAAACTCAATTCGATGAAGAAGTTCAATGAAAGGCATGGATAAGATCAGCAGAGGCGCTGGCTTTCTGGGTGTTCTGGAGTATTCATTCGAACGCGACCCAAAAGATCGACGCGCGGGCAAACCTGCTGGATTCTTGATCGGGGGGGACATGGTTGGGCATGATCCGCGCTCTTTGGCTGCAGAATTCTGTGCCTCTCGTCGCCTGCGGCCTGATATCAAAAAACCTGTATGGCATTCAACCCTACGCCTCCCGAAAGGAGATCTAGTTTCAACTGGGCAATGGGTAAAAATGTGCGATGCATACATGGTGCGTATGGGTTTTAAAGATCTTCATCAACGTTGCTATGTATTGCACGATGATGAAGATGGCCAACATGTGCATATTATTGCATCCCGAATCGATTTGAATGGTGAAATTTACTATGGCCGACAAGAAAATTTGATCTCGACGCGGGTCATCCAGCAACTTGAAAAAGATTTCCAACTCAGAATCACTAAAGGCCCCGACCTAAAGCCGACGGAGAAACGTAAACTTTCCAAAAAAGAACTCGAAAAAGCCCTGCGCATGGGTGAAAAGCCGGCAAAGCTGGTCATTCAAGACGTCATCGACCAGATCATCCTCTCTAAAGTCACCGCCCCGAACTTTGTTTCGCTCCTGGAAGCCCACGGCATCACCGTGAAACCGAACATAGCCAGCACGGGAAAATTATCGGGCTTTTCCTTTTCCCGCGCTGGCCACCAAGACAAATCCGGCAAGCCGATTTTCTATAAAGGATCTAGCCTAGGGAAGTCCTACACCGCCCAAGGACTCCTCGGTCGCGGCCTGCAATACGACCCGCATCGGGACATGCCAATACTCACCGGCCACCACCCCCAACCTGCACCAGATTATTCCGGTGGTCCAGAGATCCGCCGAAAAAACAGCGGACGAGAGTTTTCACTCATCATTTTTATGCGATACGAGCCAGCGTCGGGCGGCGGCCAGCTCTATCGGTGGCAAAATGGAGCTCCGGCATTTGTTGATCGTGGGTCCTCGATCACCTGTGTCGGCCGAGCAACTGACGCCAAAATCCGCGGCATGCTAGATCTGGCAATGGAGAAAGGATGGACAAGAGTTGAACTATCTGGCAGCCGTGATTTTCAGATTGCGGCAGCTCTGGAAGCCGCCCGACGCGGCATTTCTATTTCTGGCAACAATACAGAAATACAAAAAGTATGGAGGCAAGAATATGAACGAACAGCAGCAGACCGAAAACCCCAACCTCGAAGTCATCGGCTCGACGCCGGCGGACCGCCAGCCGCGCCCAGATGTGGCCTGCGCGGGTTGCATGAACTCTATCTGGTTCCGCTCGGAACAGGAGCTGAATTGCTTCTGCCGACAGATGCACGCAATGGTCTGGGGATCGATGAGCAAAACTCAAGAAATTTTGACCTGCGGCGGGAGGGCGTAATCGATGGAATCGAAACTTGCTCAGGTTCAGCAACTGCCACCACCCCCGAAGCCCCAGATATTGCTGGAAATCGAGCTGGCGAGACAGGAGATCCTGGGACTCCGGCAAGACTTGACGGAGATAAAAAGAACTCTCGGGAACCTAAGTCTTCTGGTCAAGATGTCTGCAGCTCTCCGGCCGGAGGAGATTTTCAAAACGATCGATCCTGGGTTACAGACAATGAAAAAGGGAATCGAGATGGACTTGCTAAAAATGGAAAAAAAGATTCTGAGCGAGACACACGGTATGATCCAAGAGGTCTTGCGACGCTTGATCAAACGCATCATCAACCTGCCAGTCCAGATAGCCGAAGCGATGCCGAAGAAAGGTCTCTTCAGCCGGTAGAGCCAAAGTTACCCCTCAATCACTACCCCTCCCCTGGTGGTTGATTGCTCTTTCTTCTGTTAGCTCAGGCTAAAATTTTTTGATTGCCAGGAGTGTCCGTAAGGATTGTTTGGGAAGCATTTTGGAAGCGAACGTTGCGGTTCAGCGGCTGCCAGCGCAGCGAACCACCCGCTGCAGCCGGTTATTAGCCAACAGTTTCGTCCTCACTCCCGCGCAACAACAGTGTCGTAAAGCCCGTAGTGGGTCAGGCCCTCGTGGCTCTCTATTCCCGTATAGCGGAGCGAGGCGTCTTCGTAGCGGCGGAAGGCGAAGACAGCCTGGTTCATCTGCACGGTGTTGAATACATTCAGATGCACCAGCAGATGGAAGTCCTTCACCGTCAGGCCGGTGACCGCCAGGAACAAGTCAGGCTCAAGCTTGGTGATGACGTCCTGGAGGGTGTTCTCGCGGAAGTCGGTCAGGTACATGAACGCGGGAATGCGTGTGGCAAATTTGATCAGCTTCTCTTGGACGAGCTTGCGCTTGGACTTGTACTCCTTCTCCTCGTCGGTCAGTTGCTTCTTTTCCTTCGCCGTCAGGTCTCCATCCTTGGCCTTCTTCTTGAGGTCCTTGACCTTGTCGCTCTTGTTGATGATCAACTCAATGATGTTGTCACCCAGCGCGCGCCAGCCCTCGATGCGCTCCACGGCGGCCATCGCCTCGGGATTGTCCAAGACGCGGCGCAGGGTGTCGTTGTCCACATTCACCAGTAGCGCGGACTCCCACTTGCGGGCCAAGAGCGTGGCCGAGGTGCCCGCCATCGCGATGTCGAGGATGCCGCCCGCGTCAATCTGCGTCATGTTGGCGCCGTCGTAGGCGAGCACGGGCAGGAACGACACGAGATCCTTGACGGCGTTCTCCGGATTCCGTTCGTTTGGCGAAAGTCCGATCCCGTATTCGGAGAGCTGGCGCAGCGCACGGGTGGGCGCGAAGTCGAATACGAAGCAGGCCGGTTTGAGGATTTCCTCTTCGTTCGGATTGTCGCCGTTGGGGTTCTTGATGGACCAGGGCGACTGCACCCGGAACGCGGCCTGAAAGTAGGTCTCGGGCGATTTGAGATTGCGGAGCATCAGGATGGAAGACCACTGCGGCACGGTCACGCCGGTCGTGAGCTTGCCGCACGAAAGCGTGATTGTCTTGGTCTCGAATCCGCTTCCAATGGCCGAACGCACGGGCGGCAACGCCTCCAGCCCGATACCCGCCGAAGCACCGGCCGCGACGATGACCTCATAACCACGCCAGAACGTGTTGTGCTTCTCCGCCAGCAGATTCGCCATCGCGTGACAGGCGGCAACGTTCGGCAGAAACCAGAACGAGTGTTGCAGGTAGGGCAGCAGGCGAACATCCGAATAGGGGAACGGCGGCCTCGTACCCGTCTTGAGATGCTCAACTACCTGTGGAGTATACGAGCCCCGGATGATATCCAGCCACTTTTGCACATCGCTCTTGTGCTTGAACCACGCGTTTTTACCGGTGCCGGAGGCCGCGAAAAACTCGTTGAGGTCGAACTCGTCGAACTCCCCGGCGCTCGCGATCGCCAGCAGCTCGTCCGGCATCTGATAGGTCAACAACCGCATCTGCGGCAGCGCGCCGTAGGGGTTCCACTTGCCGGGGTTCTTCGCGGCGAATTCCTCCTTGGCGCGCTGTTCGTCGGTATAGGTCCAGTTGAAGATCTGTTCCTCGATGAACTCGCCCGTGGCCAGGGCCTTGAACGGTGTGCCAGAGAGGTAGAGGTAGGCCTTGGTCGTGATCGGCAGAAATTCGGTCTCCTTTTCCGAAAGCACGCTGAGGTCTTCGTTCACTCCCTCCAATCCGGCGGTATATTCGAGCTTGGCCTCCTTTTTGGCGACAGCATCTTCCTCGCCTTCGAAAAGTTCCTTGGCGGTCTCCCGCCACGCGCCGAAGTGGTATTCGTCGAAGACCACGAGGTCCCAATTCACCAAGTGGAGCCATTCATTCTTGGGCTTGATGTTTCCTACATCGTCGCGACCGAGGAGATCCTGGAAGGAGCCGAAATAGACCACCGGCTTCGTGGAATCGATCTGGGTGGGGTCCGTATCGGATTTTCGGGAAAGGTACTGCCAGCCATCGAAGTCCGCGTGTGATTCAAGATCCGTCTGCCACGCATCCTCGACCGCGGGCTTGAAGGTCACCACCAGCACCCGCTTGGCTTCGAGCTTCCTGGCCAGTTGGTACGCGGTGAAGGTCTTGCCGAAGCGCATCTTGGCGTTCCAGAGGAAACGCGGGGTCGCGTGCATGTCCTCCGACCAGATCGAATGGAAGTAGTCGTGTGTTTTGCCAACGGCCTCAGTTTGCTCCCGGCGCATCGGGAAGGTCTTATGATGGGTGCCGGTGAGTTGTTGGCCGGTGCGGAGTTCGGTGAGCACGGTCCGCACATCGGCGACCGAACAGCGCATCCATTCCAGCTCGACGTTCTCGAAGCCCTTCCTGGCGAGCGCCGCGCGCACGTGATGATCGGTGAAGAGCGTGCCTTCGTCGCGTTCGGCGGATTCGTCCAGCTCGATCTTATAGTTCTTGATGGCGGCGGTCTTGAGCTGCTCGGCGATGCGTTGCTTCACGTCGCGCGTTGTCTGCCCAACTTTTAGGAGGCTCTTGTGCGCCGTGTCTTCAATGGAGTAGGCGTAGATGCGCGGCCGGGCTTCCGGCTTGGGTGCGAGGATTTCCTCGATGGTAGGTTTACGCATTGATAACTTCCCAGTGTCCTGTTTTGTCGGAACCGACGCAAAGTAATTCTTCGATGGCCTTGGTCATCCTAAAAGGTTCCACTGAAAGTCCATCGGACGGACAACCTTCTCGATAAACTCGATCTCACTGGCTGAGATGCCATATTTTGCGTAGAGATCCTCGTCCGTCCATCGCCTCGTCCACTCCTGGGTTGGCACGAAGGTGTAGACCTTGCGCGTTGTGTCTTGGGATGGCTTGTGCAGGAGAATCAGGAGACGCGTCAGCCGACAGGAGAGGTAGGACAAGGCGCTTTCTGCCTCACTCTTAGAGTCGAACGGGCCGATATACATGTACGTCCACGATGAGATGCTTCCAGGCTCTCCGATGAATGGAGTGCTGATGATCTTGTGTGGGTAGGTGTCTTTGTTGCCTGTACCGGGAGCAGCGCGGCCAATGAAGATTTTCCACTTGTCGAATACCGCTCGTTCCTTCGCAATTTCTGATCTTGCGACGTACCCGATCCCACCATTTCTGTAGACCTTTAGGTCATTTTCTGACTTCTTCTCTTTGCCCTTGAAGGTGCTTTCGAGTCCAAATGCGCCGATCGAGCTGACCAGCTTCATGAATTTCTTTTCCTTGGGCAGCTCCAGAGACTTGCCGCCACCCGTTTCGACAGCAATTACCTTCTTGAGGATAGACAACCCATCGTTGAAGCGGATGAACACATCAGCACCCTCTTCAAGGAGCTGGCGACTGGCCGTCGAGTCAGGCCAGTCCTTGAAATGAGTGGTGACGCGGCACTGGCCGGGATTGTCTCGATCCCAGAGGAAGTAACAAACGCCGCCCTTGAGGCCTACCCCCGGGAAGACGTCCGATGCGCTGAGAAAGTCGTCAATTGAACGCAGGCGATTGTCGGTAAGCATCGACTCGCGGAACTCGTCAAGCCCCATGCCGCCCGAGAACCATCGTGCCGGAATAATCATGCAAAGGAAACGGGGATCAAGCGCCTTGGCTTGCTGGACGAACTGCTGGTAGATGGGGCGTGCCTGCGTGCCGAAACCGTCAGTGTTGAGCTGATACGGCGGGTTGCCTATGATGACGTCGAATTGCATATCGCCTCCAAACAACTCGGCTACCCGAGTCTTGATGTTGTCAGTGTGAATAAATGCGTAGGCGTGGGTTTCCAACCCTTCGCCCCGGTCCAGCTCCGTCTGGCTTGCCCCGCAAAACGTGCATTTGCCATTGGCCCAAATGTGCTCGACGCGCTCAAACCAGATATTGCCAGCCTCACTGTCAAAATCCTTGGCAATGGAATGTGAACCATTGGCATATTTGGTGCAATACAAACTCCGGCGTGCAAGTAGGCTTGTAAGATGCGTAATGCCGATGCCGAACACTTGCCTGGTCAGGATGTGATTGACCCGTTCTTCGAGGTTCGGTATTTCGTCCGTGAGGCCCTTGGTCAAGCGACTGGTAATTTCACGTAAAAACACGCCGGACTTTGTGAACGGGTCGAGGAATTTCACAGTCTTGTCCGCCCAGATGCTCGCCCCGTTGTGGCTGGCCGCCCATGCCTCGGCGAGGGTATCCAGCATCCGATTGGCGAACTCGGGCGGCGTGAAGACCTCGTCGTTCGAGAGGTTCGCGATGCAGGTCAACACATCCGGGTTGCGGCTGGGGAGCGAAAATCGAGCCTGACCGTTCATGTCGTCTCCTTTGGAGTATCGTCAAGGACGGCGGCAAGGTCATTCACCGTCATCGGCGGGTAGGTTTGGACCGGCTTGAAAATTGCGTGTTTGCCGAGGCACGCGATGAGCGGGTTTTTCTCCATATAGGCTGACATCTGGGTGAGCACGTCCAGGCGAAAGTCACGACGCTGAAACTTCCCCTTTCCGAGGTAGCCCCACTCGGCGAAAGTGATCGGTTCGCCGCCCGTGGTGCGCATCGTCAGGGCGTCACCATGGACAAGATTCTGCGAAAGCACATAGGAAGCGACCTGATAGAGTTCGTCCGACCCCTCAAGATTCAAGTAGTCGGCGAAGATTTCCAGCATGTTTGCGCGGCACTCGTCAATGTTGTCCATCAGGAGCTCGATCCCATAGGTGCACATCAGAGCGAAAAGGGCGTAGTGCCGCTTTTCAAAGCCAGACTTCCCAAACTTGAGTTCGACGGCGGCGAGCTTGCGCCGCAGCACCTGGGTGAGGAAGTGCCCGCTCCCGCAGGCCGGCTCCAGGAAGCGGGAGTCAATCCGCTCGGTCTCTCCTTTGACGAGGTCGAGCATCGCCTCGACCATCCACGCGGGGGTGAATACCTCCCCGTGGTCAGCGACGCGTTTCTTGGATTTGACCAAGTTCATGGGCCGGTGCATTTTGGGTGATGCCTCTTAGTGGTCATTGCGGGCTAACGTACGGGTAACCTGACCGCGCCAATGACTTTTCCGCATAGCGCCGCCGAACTTCCCGCGGTCAGGTTAACCCGATTGTTGGCTGATGCAGGTACACAATATTTATCCATTGGGAACAACTGTAGAAATCTTGCTGCGTAGTACTCGTAATAAATTTTCGTTCAGACCTTTTCGAAAACAAACAGTACCGCGAGACGAAATTTCATACTCTGAAACTTTGCCATCAATAACAGTTTTAAGCCTTGCCTTATCCCAATATTGTGCATTTATAATCGCAAAATGATGAAGTTGTTGTCGTACATCCGTTGGCCCCCCAACAGAAAAACGTGCAACTGCTTCATTGCCAAGCGGAAAAGTAGAACTTGTTACAGCAGTAACTATTGTTGCACCTAATTCTTGTTTAATACCTTCCGCCCAGCGCTCTATGTTAACCCTGAAAGGGGTAATAGAAATATTAAAGTTGGCACATTCAGCCAATTTGGTTGCGAATGTCGAGAAGTGTCGAGGTGCATCCTGAAGCTCTAGCTCTGGAAATTGTTTTGTTAATCGAAATCTGACCACATCAAAGATGTCACGAGTTGAAGATATGAGTTGCCCAAATGGATCCCTAATTTCGTCAATGATCTGACGATGTTCAATAAAACGTCCTATAATTTCATCATTTCTATTCTTTTCCAGTCTAAACCCTAATGTAGAGCCTCTGAGGTATTCTGAGCGCAGCATCAACTCCGCAATGGAAGAAAATCGCGTTTGTCCCCACTCAATTTGCAGCCAACGAAAACGATTCATGATTCTTCGCCAATAGTACCTTCCGATTGTATCTGTTGTGCGCGCGATACGGCTTCCCATGCTGCAGCTTCAAGTAATCGATGAAGAACTCGTTGCTCCGGCACCTCAACTGGCCTCGCTGTTTTTGTTAAGTTGCCATCTGCCTTTCGCCTATAAATCCCTCTGACGGCATATCGAAAGCCCGTGCCAGTCTCTGGATCGCTAAGAGAAGCCGAGAATTCAACTCTGCTTCCTGATGGTGTAGATTGTTGCGCCAGCCATACGATGTTGCATATGTAAAATCCTCTGTCACGAAGGCTCTGATACTCAGGTGATTGAAGCAGTCCTTCACCTTGCAGTAGCGCTCGCTGCACAATGCCAAGCATCTCGTCGCTTTCAACAGTTGTATATTCATCCGAGTCATCTTCGTTATCTAGATCAGAGGAGAGTAAACCGGGTGTTAACCGCCGATCAACGTCAACTTTCGTTACATCGGCAAGACTATATCCATCGATACACTTAATCATTTCAGTAAAAAAAAGAGTCCTATGTTGTGCGGAAGTTAACATAGAGAGATCAATCTTCCGTGGAATAAGACTTTCATTGGTAGATTGCGAAAGTTTAGCCACCACAGCATCAATAATCTCCCTGCTCTTGTCATTATCTGGAAATCGAATTGTTGCATTGTTCTCTTCAAGTTCAAATTCTATTTTCGCTTCACGAAATAATTTCTGACGTAATCTGGTTTTTCCGTAATCAACATTTGTATATCCTACCTCAAGCTCAAAATGGCCATCATCTTGTACTGAAGATATGTAAACTTCTCCGCATCTTTCTGCTCGTTCCTGTTCGACTTCACGGATTGCAGTTCGAAGTTTTTCCATGGAAACATTTTCGTCAATAGTTGCAAATGTCGTCTTCTCCTTCCTTGAGGGAGACTCAGTTTGCTCTAATAACAATTGTAAATCATGATAATCGTGTGGTAGGAGGCAAACATAATTGACTAAATCTTCTCGCGAATTCTCTTGCGACAGGAAAATGCCTCTGTCACGTGTCAGTTCAAGAATGACATCTATTGAGATGCGTTTCTTCGCGGACGTCATTAAGTCGAACAAATCTTTATCTGTTGCAAAATACAATGAACGGTCTTGTAGTCTAGTCATAGCTCATTCCAATTTCGATAGGTGAAAACTGTGTGAAAACTGTTGTAAGAGTACGAAATGAAACAAGGGACAATCGTTCAAGCAGTGACTCCTCTCCTTCCCGTGCCCGCGCGTACTCTTCCTTTGCTTTTTCAAAATTCACAGCTGCCTCATTCGCGGCAAACATTGCACGAATTTGAATGCCACTCGTATCCTGAAGTAATTGATAATGGAAAAAAAAGTCGATTAAATATAAGAATTCATCACGGGTTGAACCAGTTCCGCGGTAATAAACCATGTATCCAGTTGTGCTGGATTGTTGATGTCGATATTTCAGTATTTGCCACGGGCCGGACAAGGTCTCTAAGGTGGCTGGGTGCCCCCAACTCCTTACGGCTTTATGCCGATAAAGATCGGGATAAAAAAAAGAACAGTCATTTGGCTGTGGAAGCAGGAAACTACCGTTATCTCCCGGTGTTCCGCGAAGTCCTTTAATATCATTAGCAATGCTCTTGAGATAACACACATCACGCGGGCCTAATACATGCATACGATTTCCTGCCCTTAACTGATGAGAATTGCTGGTGACTTGGGCGAGCAAACTTATAAATGATTTGTCATATGCACCATCGTGGTTATACACAAAGAGAAGGCTCACTGGCTGAAAGGCCATGTCCCGATGGTGGAACAGATGTCTCCACGCATCGGACAATTGGGTACATTCAGTGGTTTTGGCCAAATTCCGTAATGCTTCATTAATAGAAGAAGTGTTGATGGAGCCTTGCGCGTAGCTTTTGAGATCGACGGTTACGTAGATTCGTTTAGTTGAATATGGGTCTAGGTACCAAAATACGACGTCAGCAGGGTGGGTTTTTCGGTTGTGTTCAGGTATCACGCAGGTCCAATTTTCATTAACTGGGCCAGTTCGTTGCCACCCAAACACTCCAAAAATCTCATCCGACACGATTTCTGCCATTCGGGCAATATTTCCTGTCTCAGCCATTTCCCTTAGCCCTCTCCTTATCTTGTGGCACTGTTTTGCACCAAACACTCATTTTTTTACTCTTTTATGATGCCTAGTCAAGGCCAATGTCGGAATATTTTGTGTCGCCTGTGATATAGATTTTTTTTATTCATACGGAGAATGAAAATGTTTAGTACAAAAATCACAACAGATATGGAAGACCCCAAAAAATCTTTTGATGAAATAGCCCTCGCCAGATGTTGTGTGATGGCAACCCACGGCCTTAACCCTGAAGAATTTGACCTTTTTTAAAAAAATCACAACATCCTTATTGAGCGGCGTAATTTGCAAAATGAGAAGATATCAGTTGAAGATTAACGAACAAATTTATTTTTTACATTTTTATTTATGTAAGCGTTAAGTCCGTCACCGGCCAACGCCAGGCGTTTCATGTTTTCAATATGCTGTTGTCCTGCGGAAACATAGCTGTATGTGTAGGTGCGGGACGTTCCAGAGAACTTTATGATTATTGAATTATCGTTAATTTCAAAACTATGCACACCGGAATCATGATCAGTGTCTCTGTATCGCTGCATTATGGTCTCCACTGTTTTTATTTGTAGGTTAACGTTTTTCCAATAACCAGCGGGCCACAAACCTATACCGCTAGGCCGCAAACATTCTTCCCGTCTGCGTTAATTGGTTGGTTGGGCTTTATTTGTAATTAAACAGTTTCGTCTTTTTCTTTTTCAATTACTTCTTGGTCTTTTTCAAGAGAAGAAAGGCCTTGTTCGGCTTTTGAAGCTTTTTCTTCAAGTATTTGTTTTGACTTCCTCTCAATCATCCTACTAATCTTTGAAAATCCAGGAATGCCCGACAGTTTATCCACAGCAGTAGCCAATTGAACACTCTTGTCCAATGCATCAATGAGAGGATGGTCTGCTTTGTTGTAGTCAGTAATTAATTTGCCTGGATTTTCAGAACTAACATTTAGGATGTTATATATTAATTTTACTCGTAATTCTGATGATATCTCTTGATCATCTATTTCGTTAATTTGCCGTGACAATCCTTCAAAGGTTTTGCTGAGAACTTCTTTGTGTGTATATTCTTCAGCCAATCTCTTAGATAGGTTTGATTTTTTATTAGCAGTATATGCCAACCATAATAATGGAACATATAGGGGCATAATCGCCAAAACAAGTCTTGGCATATCAAGAATAAGTTCTTCTAAGCCTTTCCCTTGTCTCCATAGGACAATGTTTACAACAAAAGGAATTAATGAGATAACTACTAGAAAGAATATTGATTTATGGAAGCTATCAGTGTGCCTATTTCTTTCAGACTCTTCTGCTTCTTTTTTAACTGAATATGCGTGGCTCAGGCCAGCGGTTAAGGCATTGGGCAGTAATTCTGTAATTTTATTGTTTATTGCTTCTATTTTATTTGTCCAAGTTGCAATAAAATCAATTACTTCAGTTTTTTTGTTTTCCTTAAATTCATCAAGTTCTTTTCCAAAACCAACTATGTTTTGTTCAATTTCTTCAAATGAACTTTCAAGTGTATCTTTCAGGCCTTCTACGTGAGTCTCTTCTCCCTGTTCGTCTTTTTCTGTATATCCAAGTATGTCATAATAAAGTTGGTCAATTTCTTTTTTTCTGGTCAGCGAAGACTTGTGTAGTGTGTTTATTTTACTTTGTAGGTCTTCGCCTTCCGTAAATATCTTTTCTAATTGCTCAATTTCGGTATTTAAATTTGGGTGATCTTTAAATATTTCTTCTAAATTTGCAATTTTCTCTCGTATTGTTGTTTCTAAACCTACGATTTCATCGTAACTTGATTTTGTTGATTCTAATTTGTTTGTGCAGTTTGTTTCAATTTCAGAAATAGTAGAATTTAATGATTTTGCAGATTCAATATATCTATTAATTTCATCATAAGCTGTTTTTATTGTGGCTAAATATTCTGAAGCAGCTTGTTGTGACGCTTCGCTACGGTTTCTAAATTCTGAAGCTTTTTTCGAAGATTGCTTAGCCTCATTTTCATAATCGGCTGTCTTTTTTTGCAAATCGGATTCAATCTCTACGATTTTCGCCCAAATCTTTTTCCTTTCTTCTTCGAGATATTCCAATTTTGCCATGTCGTCACCGATGAAAAAATCTTTTATACCCATAATGTATTTATCTCGAATAAGGTTAATTCGTAGCCCAACATTATATTAGACAGAATTATGGCTAATACAAAGAATCTGTAAATTCTGCATAGTAACCTTATGTCATGGATATCCTGCCAGGATCACAGGCTGTTTTTGCTGGTAAGACAGAAGAAGACAGGGCAGCACTGGTGGAAATGTTGCATCATCCTGACAGGCAGACTGTAGCAACATACCGTGGCGTTGTACAAGGAAAATCGTCAGCAGGTAGCGGTGGGAACAGGAGCTTTCCCGTAGTGTTTCGCCGTGCCCGCCACTATCGCGTCTCAATCCCCTTGCTCTGCATGTGCGCCTTTACCGCGTGCTCCCCACCGATTCGCAGATCCGAAAGCAGCAAGGCGACGTCGGTCTCTGTCGATTCCGGCGTAAAGCCATTCACATTGACTTGGCCACTTTCATAGTTGGCCTGTGAAGGGATGCCCCAGCAGTCCACGATGATATGAATTTTGGCGGCTATGGCAGCTTCATCGCCCCACATCTTCCGGACCTCTTCAATTTCTTCTGCGTGATGCCGATGGCATCGGTGAGATTGACCGTACTCTTTGTAGAGCGCATCGAGCCATTTGTGGACTTCCTTCCACTCATTGCCCAGAAGTCGCCTACAGTCGGCGCAGTGTTCGTACAGGTACGCCATCCTTTTACAAGATCCTCTCTTTTGCCAAACTGTTATACCGCGTGTGGTTGCGGGTCATTTTTCCGCCCGACATCACGCTCATTCCGGATCTCTTGAATCATCTTCCATGCTTCTTCCCAAGTCGAGTCTTCTTCTTGGCCGAGCTGATTGACGAAACGATTTTCATAGTCGGCCTTGCTGGGTAGCCCCCAGCAATCCACGAGAATATGAATCTTGGCTGCAAGTGCGGCTTCATCACCCAATTTTTGCCGAATTTCCTCGATCCCCTCAATATGGTGCCGGTGACAGCGGTGCAGCGGGCCGAATTCTGCGAAAAATTCATCAAGCCACAAGTGGACTTCCTCCCAATCTCTTCCGATCCAGCGCTCACAGTCGTAGCAATGTTCGTATAGGTGGGCCATTTCCGTATCAACTCATTTTTTTGTGATATTTACGTAAAAAGACCGAAGGTCCTGTTGCCCGGCGCAGCCGGCCGGGGAAGGTGGCAGAAGGAAGCGTCCGCTCGTGGCCATCAGGGCCGCGTGTAGGTCGCCACTGGTTGGAGGGCAGGGGGAAATTGGCTCGAAGAGGAAAACGGCTCTTAGGGCATCTCAAGCCCCTTTTGCCCTTGGGGCGCATTCCCCTTTCAAAAGCAAAAAGGCCGGCAAGGCGAACCTGTACCGGCCTTGCAAGCGCGCATAGCGCGAAGTATCTCGATTATTCAAAAATTGGAATCAATTTGGCAAGCACTTCATTCATGATCGGATCCGGAACGCTTTCAAGTTTGCGTGCATGCCGTGCGCTCAAATCAAGGGCACGGGGTTGATCGCAACGGATAACGCCTGTTGTTTCCGTGCCAGCTCCCGACAGTGAAACGGCAAAGCCTTTCGTTCTGGCAAAATCGCCTCCGCTTGTAATCGGCAACACTATCGGGATTCTTGTCACCCGATTGAAAGGGGTTGGTGAAACGACCAAAACAGGCCGTGTACCTTGTTGCTCGCGACCGGAAGTGGGGTCAAGCGACACTAGATAGATTTCCCCTCGTTTCAAAGCAACTCTCCTCCGACCAGTTTCGCATCAATCCATTGCTGATCTTCGTCACTGATTTTCGCTTTGGGATCACATTGGGCTAGAAGTTCTTTCAGCGTATAGCGATGGCGTTGAGGTTCAACCACCAGGCGACCGTCATCAATAGCAACTCCGACAGTGGTCCCTGCCTGCAAATGCAGTATTTCAAGGATGGCGGGCGGAACCGCCAACATCACCGAGCCGCCAACTTTACGTAAACAGGTTGTGTGCATAGCGCATCTCCTTGCGTGAATTATACAAAAATATAACACAGCCTGTCGCCTGACGCAAGTCTAGTTTTATCCCAGCTTCGCCGCCAGATCCTCGGCCCGGAGGTGGGTATACCGCTTCAACATTTTGAGATCCTTGTGACCTGTGATGCTGGACACTTCCATTATCCCCAGGGTGCCGAGTTCAAAAAAGCGGCTTGTGGCTTCGTGGCGCAAATCGTGGAAGCGTAGCGCCTCTATTCCGGCTTGCTTGCATACTCGGTTAAAGGCCTGGGTAATACCGTCGGCATGTCTTATTCCCCATACTCGCCCGTCGATCCTGCGGGGCAATCCTTGCAAAGCTGCTGTCGCCCTCGATGACAGCGGTACTGTCCGTGCATCCCCGTTTTTCGTTTCCGGGATATGCCATGTCTTGGCTGTCAAATTGATGTGTTCCCATTGCATGGACACAAGTTCCGAACGGCGAGCTCCAGTTTCCAGGGCAATAATGATGATGCTCCCAATCTCATTGCTTTTCGATATCTTAGCAACGTCGAGTAGTCGTGTCTCTTCACCTTCTTGCAACCGTCTGTCTCTCGCTCTCCCGGCCGAAGGCAGTCTGATCGCCTGCACAGGGTTTGCAAGGCTCTCCATTCCCCATTCCTTGTGGGCGACGTTGAACAGGTGGGAGATTATGGCGAGCTCAAGCCTGACTGTGCTGGGAGATTTGCCTTGTGTCTGCCGGTCATCGCGATATTGAGCGAAATCAACGCCCCGGAGGGTGGCTAGGAATCTATGGGAAAGGGGGTGGCGCTTCCAGGATTCGATGCGTCGCAATTCCTGCGGTGCGCCTTTTTTGTCGACAGTAACTTCCTTGGCATAGCGATCAAGCGCTTCGGCCAGGGTGGTGCTTTCCGCCTCTTTCCTGCAGACAAAGATGCCCTGCCTCATCTCTGTCTCGATGCCTTTAGCCCAGTCTTCGGCCTCTTTTCTGGTTTCACATGTTTTGCATTGGATTGGGCGCCCTTTCTTCCGTACCCTGGCTTCCCATTGGTAGGGGCCTCGCTTTCTGATAGATGCCATTTTTCTTTCCTCCGTCGATTTATTATCGAGTGGAGCAAAATTGGAGCAAAAATACAAGAAATAAAAAAAGGGTTTCAGTCTGATTGACTGAAACCCTTGGTATTTCTGGTGCGCCCGGCACGATTCGAACGTGCGACCTGCGGATTCGTAGTCCGACACTCTATCCAGCTGAGCTACGGGCGCATAAATGAGATGGGATTTATACCGCACATTGTCCTGTTCGGCAACAAGTTTATCATCCGCTTCCTGCTGAATTTTTTTGCGAAAATTCAAGCGCTCCTGTGGGCATAGGCGGCCAGGAAATCGAGGCCGGTGCGGTTGAGCACTTCGCCGAACCGCTCACCGTGCCTGTTCTCCGCCTTGAAATGGGCGAGGCAGGCATCGATGATCGCCAGGGTGGTTTCCGCGGAAAAGATCCCGGAAAGTTCCCGGCCAAGCTGCGGGTGGCGGCCCAGTTTGCCGCCCAGCAGGATGCGGTAGCCGCTGAGTCCCTGGGCGATGGCGCCGGTCGGGCAGACCCGGGCGCATTGGCCGCAGGCCAGGCAGCGCCGCCAATCGAATTGCGGTCCGGGTTCCGGTTCAGCGAGGGTGATTCCCTTTTCCCGGCAGGCATCAAGGCAGGCCCCGCATTCCGAGCAGGGGGAGTCGCTTCGTGCAGGGAGGGCGGCGCTGATCAGGCCGATATCGACAATCTGGGGGCGGGAGCAACCGTTGGGGCAGTCGGCCAAGGTAACCCGGAATTCGTGGTGCAGCTTGAGCGGGTCGGACACCCGGCCTTGCATGAATTCCTTGAGATTGTGCGCGCGTAGCAGGGATTCCAGCCGTTTGCTCAGGTTCTCCCCGGTGTCGATGCGGTTGGGGCAGCCGCTCTGGCCGAAACAGGATTCCACGGTAAAACCCTGCACTTCGTTTTCCTGGTGATGCAGGGAGCGTTGCTTGCAGGCCGTGACATGTTCCATCGTTATCCTGGCGGCTCCGGCTTGCCGCGCCTCGGTTTCCACCCTTTTTTTTACCCGCGTGCGAACGAAAAAAGGCACCGTGCCCACCGCCTGCTCCGCATCCTTGTCCCACTCCATGGCTCACCTCAACGTATGATTTTGAGCAGAGAATAGCGCGGAAAGCGACGAAAGGCCTTGATCCAAGTCAAGGACGGCGAATCAATCCGGCCCGTGTTGCAAGAAAGCGAGAAAGGTGCTGCAGATGGGAGAGGGCTGCCGGTTTTTCCGGGTGATCAGGTAAAATGGGCGCGAGAGGCGGATGGCGCTCACGTCCACAGCCACCAGGGAGCCGCGTTCGATATCCTCGGCCACGGCCCGGCGGGAGAGGATGGCGATGCCGACCTCTGCCTTGACGCCCTGGCGGACCGCCTCGGTGCTGCCCATCTCGGCCACGATCCGCAACCGGGAAAGATCCAGGTGTTTTTCGAGCAACTGGGTCACCACCCTGCGGGTGCCGGAGTCCCGTTCCCGGATGATCATCGGCTCGGTGAGCAATTGCGCGGGCTCCACCGCTGTTTTTTTGGCAAAGGGATGGCTCGGATACACGGCCAGGACCAGCTCATCGTCGAGGATTTCCCGCCATTCCAGGGCCGGATCGCTCCAGCGGGCTCCCACCACGCCGAACTCGGTGTCGCCGGCCAGAACCCCGTCCGCCACGGTGCGCGAGTTGCCGATGGAAAGGGTGATCTGGATGGCGGGATGGAGTTTTTTGAAACCGCCGATCCGTTGCGGCAGGACATAGGCGCCGGGGATGGTGCTGGCCCCGAGGGCGAGATGGCCGGCCATCTCGCCGCGATAACCGGCCATGGCCTGCATGGCCTCCTGGCGGAGGCGGATGATTTTTTTCGCGTATTTGTAAAGGATCTGCCCTGCCTGAGTGGGCAGGGCCTCGCGGCCCAACCGATCCACCAGCCGCTCTTCGAGCAGCTCTTCCAGGCTGCGGATGTGTTCGCTCACCGTGGGCTGGGAAAGAAAACTGGCCTCGGCTGCCTTGGTAAAACTCTTCAGCTCAACGACCTTGCAAAAGACCTCGAGACGATGAATGTCCACGGGAAAACCCCCCCTTCTCGGCTATTGGGTTGGATAGGTATAGCCGATATAGACTATTTGTTGTCTTAATGCAAGGGGGGCGTGTTTTTTGTCTGGCAATCCTTTGTTTTTGCGGAGGGATTGTCGCAGCCGCTGCACGAGCAGCCGCAGCCGGTTTTGCTTCCGTCAAGCTGGCGGCGGATGCGGCGGCCGATAAAAAACACGCAGGCTGCGATGATCAAAAAAATGATAATGTTCTGCCACATGGCGTCCCTCCTTGGTCTCGTTTTGGCTCAGCCGGCAAATCCCAGCGCCCGGCCACCCTGATAGACCAGGGTGGCCAACAAAAAGGCGAAACCGGTGTTGAAGCAGATGGAGAAAAGCCCCCATTTCCAGGAGCCGGACTCGCGGGAGATGCACACCACCGTGACAAAGCAGGGCGCGTAAAACATGACGAAAACGATGAGGGCCATGGCCACCAACGGGTTCCAGTGCGTATCCTTGGCCAGGGTTTCGGAAAGGGAGGCGGTATTTTCCGGGTCGGTTTCGCCCAGGGAGTATGCCGTGCCCAGAGTGGCGACGATGACCTCCTTGGCGGCAAACCCGCCGACCAGGGCGATATTGGTCCGCCAGTCAAAACCGGGCAGCCAACTCACGGATTCCATGGCTGTGCCGAGCCGGCCGGCCAGGGAGTGGCGCAGACCGCTGCCCGCCCGGTCGCTGTCGATGGCGGCCAGCTTCTCTTCCCGTTGCAGGGCCTCCTCCGGCGTCTGGGCGGACAAAGACTCTACTTCCTGGCGCTGCCGGGCGAAGTTCTCTTCTTCCGAGGCCGGCAGCCCCGGGAAGGTCATCATGGCCCAGATCAGGATGGAGATAGTCAGGATGGTGGTGCCCGCCTTTTTGATATACTGCCAGGTCCGTTCCCAGGTGTGGATGAACAACCCCTGGAAGGTGGGAAAGCGGTAGGGCGGCAGCTCCATGACAAAGGGGGTGGAGTCGCCCCGCAACACGGTGAGCCGCAGAATTTTGGCCGCGGTGAGCGCCACGCCCCAGGCCAGCAAAGTCAGCAGGAACATGAGCTGGGCCTGGTTGTTGGAAAAGAAGGTGGCGGTGAGCAGGGCGAGCACCGGCAGCTTGGCCCCGCAATTCATGAAGGAGACGGTGAGCAGGGTGGCCAGCCGTTCGCGGGGGGAGCGCAGGGTGCGGGCCGCCATGACCCCGGGCACGGCGCAGCCGCCGGCAATACCGCCGGAGACGATGTAGGCCATGACCGAACTGCCGTGCAGCCCGAAGATCCGGAAAACCCGGTCCATCATGAAGGCGACCCTGGCCAGGTAGCCGGAATCCTCAAGGATGGCGATGCCGAAAAACATGAACATGATCAGCGGCACAAAGCCCAGCACCCCGCCCATCCCGTCGATGACCCCGGAGATGAGCATGGACTTGAGGTGGCCGTCCGGCAGCAAGCTGCTCAGGTTATCGCCCGCCCAGCCGAAAAAGGTCTCAAGCCAGGCAACGGGTAGTTCGCTGAAGGTGAAGGTGAATTTATAGAGGCCCAGCAGAACACCCAGCATGATGAGCGGTCCCAGGAAGCGGTTGGTCAGGACCTTGTCGATCCGGTCCGAGGCGTGGAGCCGGTCGATGTCGAAGGTATGGGTGATCACCTCCTGGCGGAGTACGGATTTGATGTAGCCGTAACGGTGGTCGGCAATGATGGCCTCCGGATAGGTCTCCATGGTTTTGTGCAGGTGGGCGGAGACTCTCTCCACAATCTCCTGGAGCTCCGCGTCCACGGCCGGATTGTGTGCGCGCCCTTTTTCCCGGATCTGGCTGTCGCCTTCCAGGTACTTGAGCGCCAGCCAACGCGGGGCATAGTTCTCGGTCATGAACGAGGTTGCGGTGATGCGTTGCGCCATGGTCTGCAGGGCGAGGTCAACGTCTTCTCCGTACGAGATGTACAGAGGATCCCAAGGCTTGTTTTCCTTGGCCAGCGCAAGGGCGGCCCCCATCAGTTCGGCGGTGCCCTTGCCGGAACGGGCGATAATGGGGATGACCGGCACCTTGAGAAGCTCGGCGAGCTTTTGCGCATCAAGGCTGATGCCGCGATCCTGGGCCACGTCGATCATGTTGAGGGCGATGACCATGGGCACGCCCAGTTCAAGAAACTGGGTGGAAAGGTAGAGATTGCGTTCCAGGTTGGAGGCGTCGGTGATATTGATGACCACATCGGGCTTTTCCTGGACCAGATAATCGCGGGCCACCACCTCTTCCACCGAATAGGCGGTGAGAGAATAGGTGCCGGGCAGGTCGATGATGGAGGCGTGTTCACCGGAGGGGAAGGTGTACCCGCCCTCTTTTTTTTCCACGGTGACCCCGGGATAGTTGCCCACATGCTGGCGGGAGCCGGTGAGAGTGTTGAAGAGGGTGGTTTTGCCCGCGTTGGGATTGCCGGCCAGGGCGATGGTGATCGTTGCCATTACAGCTTCTCCTCG
The DNA here is from genome assembly GCA_002347095.1 of Desulfobulbaceae bacterium UBA2273. Taxonomy (GTDB): domain Bacteria; phylum Desulfobacterota; class Desulfobulbia; order Desulfobulbales; family Desulfurivibrionaceae; genus Thiovibrio; species Thiovibrio ferrireducens. Next base: position 165,573 of record DDWZ01000029.1, read on the forward strand.
GGGTTGGCGACGTCCACCTCGATGTAATCTGCTTCGCTGTTACGCAGAGTCAGGGTGCCGCCCATGATTCTGATCGCCACCGGATCGTAGAGGGGTGCCCGGCCCATGATGGTGATGCGGGTGCCGGGGACAATGCCCATGTCGCGGATACGCCGGCCAAGTTCGCCGCCGACCTTGACCGCGGTGATGAAGCCGGATTGATCTTTCTGCATTTGGCGGAGCAGAATTGTGGGCATGGGTGTTCTCCGTGGGGCTGTGTTTCAATTATTATTGCTGAGGGGCAATAATAAAAAAGGGCGGTTAAGAAGTCAATATCTTTTTTAGTGCACAGAATAAAATTATGCAGCCCAAACTTTATGGGTGAAGCCCATGTGCAGGCGGGGAGGAGTGGTATGCGGGGTTGGGCGCAAGGAAGTGCGGAAATGGCGCCGTCCCGCTCCTTTGACAAGAGAGCGGGACGGCGTAACAACCGGAAATGCGATTGCTGCTATTCCCTGGTGTTCCGCATCATGTTCAGGGAATTTGGGTGGTGCAGGTCCGTGTCCATGTCCACGGTATGGCAGAGCTTGCAGTTGCGGTTGGCGCCCAGCGGGTAGGGATTGGACTGATACTGCCGGGGAGCGAAGTTGTCCCGCTCCCTTTCGTAGGGGTTGGTGGCGGGATACTCGGCATGGGGGCTGCCGTGGCAACCGGCGCAATGGATGCTGCCCGCATCGTCGTGCCGGTTGCGGTACAGGGCGTCGGCCCCGGTGGTCCAGACATTGAAGGCGCTGTCCGTCTCCGGCGGTCCGAAGTTGACATGGCAGGTCAGGCAATCCGGTTGCTGCAGCCACGGAGTGCGCGGCTGAATCCCGGCAAGGGGTGTTGCTCCCTGTGGGGTGAGGTGCTGCATGAGCCGCTGGGCTCCGGGTTTTCCCGCCTGTTTTTCCGCCAAAAGCAGGGCCAGGGCGTGGTCTTCCAGGGCGCCGTGGCAGGTGGTGCAGTCAAGTCCGGCCTCATGGTGGATGCCGCGGAGGAAACGGGTGGCTCCCTGCGGGCTGCTCGGGTGGCAGAGCGCGCAGGCTTCGGCGCCCCGGCCGCCGAGAAAGTTGGCGTGGAAGCCGTGGATGGAGGCGGAGAGGTTGAGAAGCCCTGCTTTGCCGGGTCCGTTCAGTATCGGGTCCGGATGGCAGCTCTGGCAGAGGACGGGCTTGCCTGCCTTGACCTGGGCTGCAAGTTTGGTTTTGTGAAACCGGTCATGCATGGTCAGGATGTCTTGCGCCGCGGCGGTTGAGATTCCGGTGTTTCCCCTGCGCCACCCTCCGCCATGGCAAGTCTTGCAGCCCATCTCGGTTGCAACCGGGGCCACCATGCGGGTGGCGGCAAGCAGGGTGTTGGTGGTCTTGTCCCTGGCCTCGATGGTAAAGCTCGGATAGGGCTGGTATCCCCCCTGAGCGGGATAGGGGACCACCGGAACCTTCTCCGCGACAAAGGATCTGCCCCCTTGCTTGCGCTGCATAACGCCGGAAAGCCCCTGGCCGGAAAGGCCGATATTGTCGGGCAGGCTGCGGCCGAACAGGGCGGGCAGGTCTTTCCAGAACCCCACCTGTGCGGCGGGTTTTTCAAAGCCCTGTTCCACGCGGAAGGAAAGCGCCACTCCCTCGGTGACCACTTCCGGGATTGGCCCGCGCTTGATAAGCTGGGCAAAAAGATCGTTTGCCGGGGGCATGAGGCTGAAAGTGCCGTCCGCATCGCTGATGCTGTGCATGCCAAGGCTGTTCCAGGCAATAAGGACGTAGCCGTCCTGCTCCGGGTCAAAGGGCAGCGGGGCCAGCGGCGGGGCAGACAGTTGCGGGGGAGGCGTCGTCTGCTCCTTTCTGTTGTGCAGCCCTTCAATAATATAGGCGGCCAGGGCGTGCCGCTCTTGGAGGTTGCCTGCAAAAGGCGGCATGCAGCGGATCAGCCGCCCTTGACCGCTGATCTCCGCCTCCATGGCATAGACCGATTCGTACTTGGCGCTCATCTTTTTGATGTCCCGCATGGGGCCGCCCACGGAATGGCAGGGGGAGCACATGATGTTGAAGAGCTGCCGGCCAACCACCAGCCGGTTTTCCGCGGTGATCTCCTTGCCGGTCCATTTGGCTGAGGCGAGGATGCCCTTGGCCTGGACCGCGCCGAGATCCTTGACCAGGATGGAGTTGGCGTAGATGTGGCCGTACAGGGTAAAGGGCCGTCGGCTGCCCTCCCGGATGTACTCAAAAGCGCCCATGTAGGTGATGCCGAGAAGCAGCAGCACCACGGCCAGGGAGCGGGTGGCTGTTTTCGGCAGCCGGATCACCATGATCAGGCCGCCAAGGAAAAGAAGCACCGAAGCCCAGAGAAAGACGGTGAGAAAGGGGGCCAGTTCCGGGCTGAAGTTTGCAATCCAGGCCCGTTGCGGCTCGGGCAGGGCTTGGACGTACCACCAGGCCGAGGCCAGGAACAGCAGGAAGGGGGCAAGGAGCCAGGCGGCGCAGTAGCGGACCATGCGCAACCGGAAGGCTTCTTCCTTGATCGCGGTGGAGGTGAGAAAGCCATACAGCCCCGCCAGCATGAGGCAGAGGAAGGTGCGGAAGAAAAGGGCTGGCCAGAAGGCGGGATTGAAGATGCCGTCCCAGAAGTTGCCGGTGGCCAGCCATTCGCCCGGGGTGAGCATGAAACCGATGATCCCGTTGATGGCAAAGAGGGAGAGCCAGGCGAAGATGAAGTAGAGCCAGCCGATGAGCAGATGGCTGCGCCGCTCCATGCGGCCGAAGGTCTGGTAGTAGATGAGGATGGACACGATCTCCCCGAGAAAAAATACCCACTCGATGGCCCAGCCGAAGACAAAGTTATGGATGAGAATGGAGGTGGCGGCCGGGGCGATGAGGGCGATGGTGAACCAGATGCCCACCCCGGTTATGGCGCCGAGCACCAGGGTGAGGAGCAGGAAAAACTTGGTGTGTTGCCGGGTGTAGTCAAGGATGGGTTGCGAGCCTTCCCGGTAGCCCTTCATCTCGGTGAGCACCAGAAAGAGGCCGCCGCCGATGGCGAAATGGGAGATGTATACATGAAGCACGGCGATCAGGGCGATGAGCAGGCCGCCGCCGGAGAAATCCAACTGCCAGACCGGATAGTTCATCAGCGCACCTCCCTAGGCACCCGAGCCGCGAGTTTCAGCATGTAGACGACCACCGCAACCCCGATAACCAGAATGGCCAGGAAGAGTAGCATTGGCGACCACTGCGGCACGATCTGCAGGTCGGCGGGATGGAAATAGGGGGCCAGATAGGCCTGCCTGGCCAGATCCCGCACCAGGACCATGAGGAGGATGGTTGTCCCCATGGCGGCAGTGGCCGGCCAGACCCGCTCCTTGGCGCCGTAGTAAAGAGCGAAAAAGGCCGTGACTAGGGAGGCGGTGAACAGGGTAGTATGCAGGAGAGCACCGCCGACAAAGAGTTGGTGCACATTTTTTGGCAGGGAAAAAAGAAAGGGGATGCCGATGCCGATTTCAACCATTGTGGCGTAGGTGAACCATTGCATTCCACCGCGCAACCGGTTTTCGGCCCCGACCACGCCTTTTTTTTGTTGAAAAAGGGCGAGGATTGCCAGGAGAAGACCGCCCATGGCCACGGAGGCCACGACAAAATGGAGGTAGCGGGCCAGCAGGGTCGGGTCGGCCAGGTTGAGGAGGGTGCCGTCCGGCCTCTGAAAATAGGCGTTCCAGTTCTGGGGCGTCTGCATCAGGGTGAGATTGTTGACAAAGAGAAAGGCAATGATCAGCAGGAGCAGGATGCTCGTGGTCAGTGCCCGTATTCGGGTGATCCGTGGCAGGTCGCCGCCCATCTTATACAGATAGGCGCTGTAGTAGGCGAGAATGAGCAGCCCGATGATGGAAAGCCAGTACGCCCCCATGAGGATGGAGCTGGTATAGATGAAATGGCCGTAAAGCACTTGGAGAAAAAGCAGGGGCGCCACCCCGAAATTCACGGCAAAGGCGATGGTATATGGCAGGATGGATGCGATATCCCGGCAGGGGGGCGGGTCGGCGGGCTTGGCCCGCATTTCCCTGACCAGCGCGATCATGGCGCTGCCCAGCATGGCGTTCATGAACACAAGATGGGCGAAAAAGGTCAGGATAAGAAGGAGCTGGAAAAATTCCCAGGGCGCCGGGATGGTGTCTGGGGTCGGGATGAGCTGGGTTGGATCCATGGCAGGTCTCCTGAGGGGTAAACTTTCTTACGTATAGCACAAAAAAAATGTTTCCAGGGGAAAAATACGACAGAACAGGGGCATGCCGGGAATAGTGAAAAAAAGCCTGAACTGGAAAGAAGATAAAACGAGATAATAGCAGTAATATCGAGCTATGAAGAGAAATGATGAAGATTTAGCGGTTAATGAAATGATATTTTCTCCTCCCCTTCCGGTTCTAACCACATGGAATTTTGCGTTTTTTGCCCTCGGTGGGGAAATGGGCGAGATATCCGGTTTTTAGAGGGTTTTAAGGAGATTTTCGCCCGTTTACTTGGGGTTATGGGCTGTTGAAAACTTGGCGGACAACGGGTGAGAAATTCCGTGAGACCGGTTTTGACAGGGGGATGGTTTTCCTTTAAAAAAACGGGCAGAAATTATCTCAGCGGTCTCAATTCGCTTTAATCGGTTGTTTTTTCGTGACTGAACCAGGGGAAAAAGATGCTTTGGCAGCGAGTTAAGAGTGTTTTGTCCCAAAAAGTTTCCGACAGCGACTTCAAGCTGTGGATCGAACCCTTGCAATGCGTTCAATTCGATGCCCAGAGCGTCGAACTGGCTGGGCCTGATCCGTATTTCTGTTCCTGGGTCAGGGAGAACTATCTGACCGATATTCAGAACGCCTTGCAGGATGCCGGCTTTACCGGCGGGGCGGTGCGCCTTTCGGTTGGCGCAGCGCAAAAAGAGCAACCCCTCTTGCCGGAACCGGAAAAGAAACAGAGCCAGCTCCGGTTGCCGAGCATGCCCGTGGCCCGCTCCACGGTGCGCACCCTGCATCCGCGGTATACCTTTGACGAATTCATGGTTGGCGAGTCAAACGCCATGGCCTACGCGGCCTGCGAGGCCATGGCCGGCGGCGATTCCGCCTTGAGCCCCTGCCTGTTTATCGAAGCGGGAACGGGCTTGGGCAAAAGCCATCTGACCCATGCGGTGGCTCACTATGTAACGAGCCACTCCCCCGGAACCCGGCTGCATTATGTCACCTCCCAGCAGCTCACCTCCGAGATGGTCCGCAGCATCAAGAATAACACCATGGATCATTTCAAGGAAAAATATCACAACCAGTGTGATGTGCTGCTGATGGAGGATGTGCAATCCCTGGCCGGCCGCACCAAGACCCAGGCCGAGCTGGCCGAGGCCCTTGATGTCCTGATGGATTGCGGGAAAAAGGTTATTTTCACCGGGGCGGTTTCCCCGCGCAATATCCCGGACATCGATGACGGTGTGCGTTCCCGGCTCTCCTCCGGGTTGATTACCACCATCAATCCTCCGGACCGGCGGACCCGTTGCCTGATCATCGAGCGCAAGGCCCGCAACAACAAATTGACCCTCACCGGGGAGATCATCGAGTTCCTGGCCGACCGGATCCAGGGCGATATCCGGCGGGTGGAAAGCGCCATCATCGGCCTGAAGGCCAAGGCCTCTCTGCACAAGACCCTGCCGGATCTGGATATGGTCAAGGAGATCGTCGCCGGGATCATCGGGCAGCGCCAGGAGTTGTCCTCCGTGCTGATCCGGAATTTCGTGGCCGGCCAGTTTGATGTTTCCATCGAAGAGATGCAGTCAAAGGCAAGGAAAAAGACCATCGCCTTTCCCCGGCAGGTTTCCATGTACCTGGCCAGGAAGCTCACCGAAGAGGCGCTGTCCGAAATCGGCAAGGCGTTTAACCGCGATCATTCCACGGTGGTGCATTCCATCCGGGTCATTACCGAAGCCATTGTCCGCAGCGGTTCCATCCGCGGGCAGGTGGAGCATCTGGTGGAGCGTTTGAAAAATCAGGGATAAGGGGAAAGCAGGACGCACTAACCATTCCGGGGCGGGGGCCTGGGTAATCACGACAAGGGGGGGGTATGCGAACCGTTTGCTGTGTGTGTCGCAGGGTGAAATGCAAAGGGGATTGGCTCGAGCAGATGATCGAGTCCGAGGTGCGGGTGTCCCATGGGTTCTGCCCGGAATGCTTCGACAAAACCATGGCGCAGTATTCCCGCGCCTGGTCAAGCGAACGGGGGGCCGCACAGCCCGTGCCGAAAGTGTCGTAACGGGAGGTTCCTTGCCGACCCTTAAAAATAAACCGGCTTGACCTCGGGCTGTTGTCTCTTTCCGCCCACCCGGTGCAGTATCCTCTCGGCCACTGTCTTGGCCGCCTTCATCATGTCGTTCATGCCGATTCCTTCCCAGCCAAAACCGCAGAGATGCAGGCCTTCCAGGCGCTGCTCCATGGTGTCCTTCCAAGCCAGCAGCGCGGGATAGCCCATTTCCAGTTGGGGGATGCCGCTGTCGCCGCGCAGCACCCGATGGAAACAGGGGGGCTCGGGCAGATGGATCAGTTGCCGGAGATCGTCATAGATCCGGCTGACCAGTTCTTCGTCGTCCAATTCCAGCCGTTCCGGGTGGCGGCGGCCTCCGAGCAGACCCTCCATCAGCACTCTGCCCTGCGGGGCGCGGCCGGGAAACATATGGGTGGAAAAAAGCGCGCCCATGGCAAAGCGTTTTTCCCGCTCCGGGGCCAGATAGCCGAAACCGAAAGGCACCTGCGCCTTGTCGGTGAAGCCCAGGGCCACGGTGGCGATCCGGGCCGTGGGGATGGCGGACACGGGCGGGGCATGGGAGGCCAGCAGCGCCAAGGCCCGGTTGACCGGCAGGGCGAGAATGACGGTGGCTGCCCGGTAGGTTCCGGTTTCGGTGTGCAACTCCCATGCTTCACCCTGGCGGGTGATTGCCCGCACCGGGCTGTGGTAGTGGATGTTCGGCCCGGCGGCCAGGGTGGTGATGAGCTGTTCCATGCCTTGCGGAAAGCTGGTCATGGCCGGCAGCGTCGCGCCCTGTGCGCCTTTCTTTTTTCGGAGCAGTCCCTTGAGCACCGAACCGGCTTCCTTTTCCAGGGCCCGCACCCCGGGCATCACCGCATCGATGCTGATCCGCTCATAATCCCCGGCAAAGGTGCCGGTGATCGCGGCATCCACCAGGGGCAGAATCTCGGCGCCGAAGCGGTATGCCGCCCACTGGCCCACGCTCTGCTCGGCGGAGCGCGGTTTTTTGAAAAGATCGCCCAACAGGCGCAATTTTCCCAGGGGGGATAAGAGCGGGGTCGCGAGCAGGGCCTGCGGTTTTTGCGGCAACTGCACCAGCTTGCCGTCGTGGCAGACATAGCGGACAAAACTACCCAGGGGGGCTTTCTGGGCAATGCGGTCCAGGCCGGTTTCGCTGAGCAGGGCGCGGCTGGCCGGATTGTTGTCCAGAAAGCCGTGTGGGCCCCACTCGGCCAGGTAGCCGTTTTCCTTGAAAGAGCGCACCGCGCCGCCGGGGCGCCCATCCTGTTCAAGCATGAGGATGTCCAGGTCCGGCGCGCTGGTGTGCAGGAAATGGGCGGTGCTTAAGCCGGAAAGGCCGGCGCCGACAATGAGTATTTCGTGTGTCTCAGGCATGGGTGGACATCCGGGGTGAAGGGCTCGGCGTGTGTGCGGGAAGGCTCGTTTATCCCCTGTTGGGGCAGCTTTCCCTCTTCAGGGATAGCATTATATATGGTATAAGAACTGTACCCGATATTGTCCGGGGTCGTAATGAAAAAAAGTGCAATGGCGAGGCCGGGCCCGGTGGAAGAAAACCCGGCCTCGTGGGCAATGCGCCGTAAAAAAATCAGCTCTCGGATTCCCAACCGGTGAAGGTTCTCATCCTCTATTATTCGCTCAGCGCCCAGACCAGCGGGCTGGTGCACCGTCTCGGCGCAGGTCTTGAGGGACAGGGGGTGCATCTGGTCTGCGAGCGGCTGCAGCCCCTTGTTCCGGGCAAATTCCCCATCGGCACCGTGCCGGCTACCCTGGTCATGATGCTCCTCACCTTTCTGCGGGTCAGGATGCCCATTCAGCCGCTGCCTCCCGTCTGCTGGGAAGACTATGACCTGATCGTGCTGGCCGGGCCCACCTGGTCCTATAATCCCAGCGGCCCGGTTCTCTCCCTGCTCGACCGCGATGGGGCAAGGCTTTTTGCGGGCCGGCAGGTGCTGCCCCTGATTTCCTGCCGGGGCTACTGGCGGATGCACTGGTTGAGCCTGCGTTTTCAGCTTGCGCGGTGCGGGGCCAAGGTGGTGGGAAGGATGATCTTTGTCCATCCCAGCAAGGAGCCCTGGCGAACCATCGGGGTATTCCTGAAGCTTGCCGGCCGGGTGCCGGAACGGTCCCCATGGCTTGGCCGCTATTATCCGCGCTACGGACACAGCCGGGAGCAGCAGGAAGAGGCTTTCGCCTTTGGCGCGGCCATCGGCCAGGCCTTGCAACGCGGGGACACCCTTACGAATCTCTCCTGTATTTCCGGCCGGGCCGGGCAGGGCGGCAGATGAACGCGGCGCGCCTGCCTTAGAATTCAATCCCCTTCTGGGCTGTGATCCCCTGCTGAAAGGGATGTTTTACCGCGCGCATCTCGGTGACCAGATCCGCGTATTCCATGAGCCCCTGCGTTGCATCGCGGCCGGTAATGACCAGATGCAGCCGTTCCGGTCGCTCCCGCAGCAGGGAGATGACCTCCGCTTCCGTGAGAATGCCGAAGCCGAGCAGATAGGTCAGCTCGTCGAGCACGATCAGGTCGTATCCATCGCTCAGAATTTTTTCCCTGGCGAGTTGCCAGCCTGCCAGGGCCGCCTGTTTGACGACCTCCTTGTCCTGCTGCCAGGTAAAGCCGGTGCCGGCGAGATGCAGTTCAATCTGGCCGGGAAAGGCTCCGGTCAAGGCCTGCGCCTCGCCGGTTTTTGCCTGTGCCTTGATGAACTGAATAATGCAGACCTTCAGCCCCTGTCCCGCCGCCCGCAACGCCAGCCCGAAGGCCGCCGTGGTTTTCCCCTTGCCGTGTCCCGTGTTGATGATAACCAAACCCTGTGTCGCCATCTGTTTCCTCTAAGGAAGGTCCGAATTCCGCCCGGGTTCCGGGAAGAGGGTGGAGGATGAATATTCGGTCGTGCGGAATTTTTCCATCTGGCTGCGGTAGAAGGCCTGATGCGTTTTTGTGCGGGTCAGGGCTTCCTCTTCAATGGCCAACGCCTTTTCCCTATTGCCGGTTGCCCAGTACGCGGTGGCCAGGGTGTCGAGCACATGCGGGGTTCTGTTCGCAGCGGCTGCTTTATGGGCCAAAAACAGGGCTTTTTCCGGGTCGCGCAGCCCCGGTTCCTGGGCGGTGAGCAGGAGCCAGGCCAGATTGTTCAGCGCCTCCGTGTTGGCGGGGGAAAGGCGGAGCGCCTGCGCATAGGCGTCGCGGGCCTCGGGTTCCCGGTTGCGGCTGTAGTGAAGATCGCCCAGGACTTGGAACCAGAGGCCGTTGCCAGGCTGTTCCTGTATTTTTTGCCGGATAAGCGCCTCGGCGAATCTGGCTTTCGGGGTTTCGCCGAGAAGATCTTGGGGCATGCGCCAGGCGGCGAAACCGCCGGCCAGCAGGATTGCCGCATAGAAGACCAAGGCCAGGCGGACCTTGCGGTGATGGCGGGATATTACGGCTGGAGCGGTTTCGCAGCGGTGCAGGTAATCGATGCGCTGCCCCAGGCCGAAATGGTGCCAACTGGGCAGATCGCGGATATTGCCGCCGAGCAGGGCGATTTTTTCGAAGACCCGGATCAGAGGAGAGGCATGCCCCATGGCGCTCAAGGCATAGAGGTCTGCTTGGCGTTCAAAGTTGCGCATGAAAAAACCAAAGATGAAACGGAAGTAGACAAGCATCATGAGGAAGAGGATGCCGGCGCTGGCCAGGGCCAGGATGGTTTCCGGCGCCGTGCCGGTCAGGGTGATCAACTGATAAAAAAAGTCCGAGCTGAGCAGGAGCAGGAGGAGCGGGGCGGAGCTTATCTGGGCCAGCAGGCCAAAGCCGAGAAAGAGAAAAAGATAGAGCTGGAGATGGTAGTGCTTGACATGCCCAAGCTCATGGGCCATGACGGCTTCCATCTCCTCCGGCGTCGTGGCTTCGAGCAGGGCGGGGGAGACAAGGAGATACCGGAAGCGGCCGCTGAGGCCCATGACCCCGGCGGTCAGCATGCGCCCCTCAAAAAGCGGCCAGAACAGGATGTCGGCAAACCGCAACCGCTGGCTGCGGCAGAACTCTTCGATGCGCTGTCGCGCCGGTCCGGGCGGGAGCGGGGTGCAGCCCCACAGGCGGACTATGGCCAGGGGAAGGAAAAAAACCAGGCCGAAAAGAGAGAGCAGCATCAAAACCGGTTCGCCCCAGGGTGAGGCGAGAAAGGTTCTCAGCCAGGGAAAGGGGGCGTGTTGCAGCAGGTCGAACAGGGAGGAGATGATGAGCCATGGGAGCAGAATGGCGAAATTGATTTTGAGGTTTGCCGCAACAAATGAGCGGGCGGTGAGGCTTCGGGCAAAGATCCTCTGGTAGCTGGGAAGTGCTGCCAGCCAGAGGAGGCAGAGGTAGCCGAAGAAAACCATGACCCCGGAGAGATGGCCAAGAACCGGGAGTTCTTCGGCCAGCGGCAACCGGCTCAGGTAGTAGCGCCCCTCCAGCAGGAAGATGTCCAAGGAGAGAAAAACAATGGCCAGGATGGAAAGCCTTTGTTCCACGGCAAGGTAGCGGGCCGCGCTGGTGTCGGGGGTGCGCCGGAAAAAATAACGGGCCAGTTGGTTGAACAGAACGAGCTTGGCGCAAAAGAGCAACAGGGCAACAGGCCATGGGATCTGAGGCTGTTCCGGAATCGACCCGGTGGTGAGAATCAGGATGACGACCAGGAGGTAGATGAGATTATTGTACATTGGCGTCGGTTGTGGGCTCGAGGGGTAAACGGCGAGACAAATCAGGCCGGTGGCGTGGCGCCGTCACGAGGGGATGCAGGAAAAAAAGGGCCTCAGCGCCGGAAGGCTGAGCCGTACGCCTGGCCGGAGATTCTGGCGTTGTGTTCTTGATATTGCTGGAGCAGGGCGCGCAACTCATGGGGTTCGAGGATCTGTTTTTCAAGGAAGAATTCACCGAATTTTTTCTGCAGCCGCTTCTGGTGGGAAACGAGCATCTGAAGCTGCGGCTCGGAAAGGAGGCCGAGATCCATGGCTGTCTGGCCGAATGGCTGCATGGTCGGACGATTGCGGAGGATATGGACCACATCCGTCTCGTTGAGCAGGCCGAAGCGCTGGCCGATTTCTCCCAGGCGCGGCCGTTCGGTACGTTGCCAGATGAGGGCTTGGATAATGGTCCGCCAGTTGATCAGGCCGGAATAGTAGAGAAAATGGCCGAGAAGCAGGCGGCGGTTCGGCAGGGGACCCTGGTAGAGGCTTTCCGTGTCCCAGAAGGTGGAAGGCTGGGCGGCGCTGCCCCGAAAATCGGCGTGTGTCCGGGCTCCGGCCTGGGTCTGCGGGCGGGGGCGGGAGGCGCTCTGGGTCGTTTTTGCTTGTTGGGGCCGGTGGGGCTTGGCTGGCGCCGGGCGGGGGGGCTGAGTCCGAGGCCGCGGTTGCCGGGCAGGAGGAGGGAGGCAATATCCTCTTTCCTTGGCGTCCAGAAAGGTGATCAGGTTTTCGTAGGCCTCCTGCACCGAATGGAACAGGTCGTGGCGCTGCCGCTGCTCCCGCTCATTTTCCAGACTGGCCCGGTCCGGGTGGGTTTCCATGGCCCGCTTGCGGTACGCGCTCTTGATGCCTGAGTGCTGGAGATAGTCGAGGAATTCCCGGGAAATGGTGAGCTCCGGCCCGAAAATGATCTCGCAGGAGCGAAAGAGTTCCTTTTCAGCGGCAACTGTTTCCATGGCGTGCCTCGTACTCCCTGGAGGTTAGAGTGAAAAAGGAAAATTGGACAGGCAAGGTGCGTGGGGCTGGCGAAAGGCGAATTTTTTCGCCCGTTGCGCCGCGGCAAAAAAAATGTGATGCGGTGTAAGTCTTATGCAATGATATGACCCGGTTATGATAAGATACAGTCTCAAGAGAACAGTATGTATCCAGTGCTAAGTAAGTAACATTATTATGTAGCAGATAACATCTTATTTTTTAACATTTTTTGTTCGTATATCCATGAAATTCTGGTGCGAATGGGGATTTTTTTTATGGCGCAGTCAAGGGAAAGCGGGAAGCAAGCGGAGTCTTCGCAGTATTTTTCTCGTGATTTCAATGCGATGGCCGCATGGGCGGAGCTTGATGCGCTTGCCAGGTCGCCCTATGACCTGACCGCGCCCGGCGCCCTTTCGCCGGCAAGAATCCATGGGTACACAGCCCATGCCGCCGGGATTGACCTTTTGTATGCCACCCAGCGGGTGGATGACGCCGCGCTTTGCGCCTTGCAACGGCTTGCCGAGGAGAGCGGGGCGATCCCCCAGTTTCTGCTGATGAAAAAGGGCGCGGTGCTGAACCGGATCGAGGGGTACGCCAGCGAGGAGCGGCAGGTACTGCACACCGCCTGTCGCGACATCTTCGCGCCGGTAACTCCGGCGCCGGAGGCCTCGGCCCAGGCCAAGGCAGAGCTGGATAAGCTTGCCGATTTTCTCGCAGCCCTGGATTCTGGAGCCATTGTCAATGCGGCCGGGGAGCCATTCACCGATCTGATCCAGATTGGGATCGGCGGCTCGGACCTTGGTCCGCGGGCCTTGTATCTCGCCCTGACCGCCTACAGGATTGCGGGCCGGAGGGTGCATTTTGTCAGCAACGTGGACCCCGATGACGCCGCCGCCACCCTGGCCGGGCTGGATCTGGCCAGAACCCTGGTGAATGTGGTGTCGAAAAGTGGCTCCACCCTCGAAACCATGACCAACGAGGAGCTGGCGCGCAAGGCCTTTGCCGAGGCGGGGCTTGAGCCAAGCCGACATTTTTTGGCGGTTACCGGCAAGGGCTCGCCCATGGACAACCCCGCCCGGTATCTCCGTTCTTTTTACATGTTCGACTCCATCGGCGGGCGGTACAGCGCCACCTCCATGGTCGGCGCGGTGATGCTCGGCTTTGGCTTGGGATACCCGCAGCTTATGGAAATCCTTCGCGGCGCCCACGCCATGGATCTGGCCGCGGAAGAGCCGGACATCCTCCGCAACCCGCCCCTGCTTCTGGCCCTGCTGGGCATCTGGAACCATAATTTCCTCGGCTGCGAAACCCTGGCCATCCTGCCGTACAGCCAGGCGTTGGTGCGGTTCACCGCCCATCTCCAGCAATGCGACATGGAAAGCAACGGCAAATCCGTAACCAGGCAGGGCAAGCCCCTTGCCTGGAAAAGCGGCCCCATCATCTGGGGGGAGCCGGGCACCAATGGTCAGCACGCCTTTTATCAACTGATCCATCAGGGAACCGCCATCGTGCCCGCCGAATTCATCGGATTTCGCCGCAGCCAGCATGGGCGCGACCTGCTCATCGAGCAGACTACCTCCCAGGAAAAACTGGTGGCAAACCTCTTGGCCCAGGCCCTTGCCCTGGCCACCGGCCAGCCCCACGAGAATCCCAACCGGAGATTTGCCGGCAACCGGCCCAGCGCCGTGCTCCTGGCCGACCGGCTGACCCCCTACACCATGGGCGCGCTCTTGGCTCTCTACGAGGCCAAGGTGGTGTTCCAGGGGTTTATCTGGAACATCAACTCCTTTGACCAGGAGGGCGTGCAATTGGGGAAAAAACTGGCAGTCCGCCTCTTGGCCCACTATGCCGGTCTGCGGCAGAATCCGGGGTACAGCGGGGAGGCGACTGATGCGCTTGGCTGGGCCTTGCTCGGCGCCGCCGGGATGCTTGCCGAGTGAGAGGCGGGATGCAAAAAACTCCTCTGCGCAGAGGCATGGCGAAAAGCGCCGGGAGGCAAGATGTCGGCCTTTTTACCATTCAACGGATTACGAGAACACACGCATGCCTTCTTTGAGACAATGGAAAGCCACCGCGATGGTGGTGGGGACGATTTTCTGCCTGGCCGGAGTATTTTTGTTCTGGGGAATCAGAGCCCGTCATCATGACCTTGATGCAAGGATTGCCGCGGAGCAGCGGCATATACACAATCTGTTCGATCTGACAGTCAAGCACTCCTTTGCTCCGTATCGGCTGCGGATCCACAGCATCACCGTTACCCGGCCCCAGCTTATCGCCGCCCTTGCCACAGGAGACCGCGCCGCGCTGCTGGCCCAGTGTCTTCCCCTGTACGAGGTCTTGCAGCGCGAAAATCCCACCCTGGTGCAATTTCATTTTTACACGCCGGACAACCGTTCCTTCCTGCGGGTGCAGCAGCCGGAACGCTACGGCGACGATCTTTCCTCCCACCCCATGGTTGTAGAAACCAACCGCCGGCACAAGCCTCTGGCCGGTTACGCAACCGGGCGCGATGGGATTTTTTACCAGATCAGCCAGCCCATTTTTGATGGGGAAACCTATCTCGGCGGCGTTTCCCTGGGCTTCAAGGCGGAGCGGCTTGCGGAGCTTATGGCGCCCGGGCAAGGGGCGCAGATGGCCATGCTGTTTGACCGGGCCACCTGGAAAGGGGCGAAGCATTCGGCGCATTATCCGCTGCAGGAGCTGGGAGATCAGATCCTGCTCCAGTGCTGCGACAATGTCTTTCGGCACCTGCCCAAGGATTTTCGTTTTTCCGGCGGAAATCTCGCTCCGCAGCAAATCCAAGGGCGTTGGTATGTCTTTGATACCAGGCTGGCTCTGCCGGATTTCAAGGGCGAAACCGTCGGTCGGGTTGCCCTGGCCATTGAAGTGACCCAGTTTGTCGAGGAATTCAACGCTTTTATCGGTTTAAGCATCGTCTTGACCCTTGCGGGGGGGATTGCCGCTTTTCTGGCGCTGCATTTTACCTTTGCCGCTTCGCATCGGGAACTGAAGGGGGCAAATCAGGCCCTTTCTTCTTCCAAGGCTGCGCTTAGCAAGAGTTATGCGGAGCTGGAAAAATATCGGCAAAGTCTTGAGGAGCTCGTGGTCGAGCGGACGGTGGATCTGGCCAAGACCAATGAGGATCTCAACCAGGAGATTCTCGAACGGGGGCGCATCGAGGAAAGTCTGCGGCGCAGCGAGAAAAGCCTGGCAAGAGCCCAGAGCATCGCCAGACTCGGATACTGGGAATGGGATGTTACGAAAAACAATCTTGTCTGTTCCGAGCAGACCTACCGGTTGTTCGGGGTGGGCAAGGAGAGCCGGACCTACACCTATGAAGGCTTTCTCCGCTATGTCCATCCCGAGGAGCGGACTCAGGTGCAGGCGTGGCTGCAGGGTTTGCTGGCCGGAGATTCCTTCGGCAATCTGGAGTTTCGCATAATCCGCCCGGATGGCGCGGAGCGGTATATGCACACCGAGGCCGAGGTCAAGCGGGACGAGCATGGCCGGGCCGTTCATCTCATGGGCATTATCCAGGATATCACCGAAGCGAAGCACGCCACCCAGCAACTGGTGCTGTCGGACAATGTCTTTGAAAACAGCATCGAGGGCATTGTGATCACCGATGCCGACGGGGTTATTCAGCGGATAAACCGGGCTTTTACGGACATAACCGGTTACGGGGCGCAGGAGGTGATCGGGCAGAATCCCAGAATCCTCAAGTCGGACCGGCACGGGGAAGGTTTTTTTGTCGAGATGTGGCGCGGATTGGTGGAAACCGGGCAGTGGCAAGGGGAGATCTGGAACCGGCGCAAGGATGGAGAGATCTATCCCGAGTGGCTGATCATTTCCTCCATCCGCGATGTCCAGGGAAATATTGTGAACTATGTCGGCGTGTTCCATGACATGACCGAAATCAAGCTGCACGAAGAGCAGTTGCGGTATCAGGCGCACCACGACGCCCTGACCGGCCTGCCCAACCGGGTGCTGTTCCACGACCGGCTCGGCGTGGCCATGGCCCATGCCCGGCGGGATGAAAACAAGGTGGCGGTCCTGTTTCTCGATCTGGACAATTTCAAGCGGATCAACGACAGCCTGGGACACACGGTCGGCGACCTGCTGCTCAAGGAGGTGGCGGTTCGGCTTGTCCGTTGTCTGCGGGAGATTGACAGCGTGGCCCGCTATGGCGGCGATGAGTTCATCATTTTATTCCAGGGAGTGGAGCAGGAAGAAGATGTGCTCCTGGCCGCGCAGAGAATCATCGAAGGGCTGGCCCCGGTGATCAGCATCCAGGGGCAGGAGTTCTATCTCACCGTCAGCCTGGGCATCGCCTTCTATCCCGAGGACGGGCAGGATCAGGACACCCTGATCAAGAACGCGGACACTGCCATGTACCGCGCCAAGGAAAGCGGCAAGAACACCTATCGGATTTTCACCCCGGCCATGAACAAGCGGGTCACCGAGTGGCTGGCCATTGAAAACAGCCTGCGCAGGGCCTTGGATCGCAAGGAGTTTTTTCTGCTTTACCAGCCCAAGGTGGATTTGAACACGGGCAGCATCGTGGGGGTGGAAGCGCTCATCCGCTGGCGTCATGGCGACGGGGAGATAATCAGCCCGGCGGATTTCATTCCCATGGCCGAAGACACCGGGCTTATCGTGGAGATCGGCGATTGGGTGCTTGCCCAGGCCTGCGCCGATCTTGGCGAGATCCTCGGCAAAGGCTACGGGATCAAGATGTCGGTGAATCTCTCCCCCCGTCAGTTCCGGCAGGACAATCTGCTGGGCAAGATCCGGGCTACCCTGTCAGCGGCCGGGATCGGGCCGGAAGGGCTGATTTTTGAGATTACCGAGGGATCGGTCATGGAAAACGAGCAGAAGGCCATTGTTCTGCTCGGCGAGCTTCGGGGAATGGGGGCGGGAATTTCCATCGATGATTTCGGCACCGGCTATTCCTCGCTCTATTACTTGAAGCAACTGCCCATCGGCGAATTGAAGATAGACCGGCGGTTTGTCCGCGACATCATGGGGCGGGGCGATAACGTGGCCATTGTCGCGGCCATCATCGCCATGGCCAAGAGCCTGAATATGCGGGTGGTGGCCGAGGGCGTGGAAACCGGGGAGCAACTGCATTTTCTCTGCCGGCACGGCTGTGATCAGATGCAGGGCTTTCTGTTCAGCAAACCGGTGGCAATGGATGTGCTGCTGGAGATGCTCGACCGTGGGGCCCAGCTTGATGTTGCCTCCTATGCCAAGAGCCCGCAGCAGTCGCTGCCCTTTGTCGCCAAGGGTGAGGCTGCTGTTTAGGCGGGGTTGCGGAAGAACCGGCAACGGCAACCCTGCTGATGGGTGATCGTCGATCAGTCTGCTTTACCGGTACAGCAATCCGAACCGTTCCCAGAAATCCGGAAAGGATTTGACCACGCACCCTTCCCCCCGGATCCGGACGCCAGGCACCTTCAGTCCGGCCACGCCAAAGCTCATGGCGATGCGGTGATCGTTGTAGGTGTCAATCTCCGCGCCATGCAGGGGGGCGTTCCCCTCCCGGCCTTCGATGATCATGGCGTCCGGCCGTTCCTCTGCCCTGATCCCCAGCTTGGCCAGCTCCGTGACCATGACATGGAGGCGGTCGCATTCCTTGATCCGCAGATGGGCGATGTTCTTGATCACCGTCCGCCCCTTGGCGAAACCGGCAACCACCGCCAGGGTCGGGACCACATCCGGGCAATCGCCCATGTCCACCTCCACCCCGCGCAACTCGCTGGAACCGGTCACGGTGATGCCCGCTCCGGTTCGCTCCACTCCGCAGCCCATCCGGGCCAGGATATCCACCAGCACCGCATCCCCCTGCAGCGATGGCGAGGGCACGTTGGCCACGGTCACCCTGCCGCCGGTCACCGCGGCGGCGGCCCAGAAGTAGGAGGCGCTGGAGGCATCGCCTTCCACCGCATAGTTCCTGGCCTGGTAACACCCCTGGGGAATGGAAAAGTGGTTGAGTTCCGGGTTTGCCGTTACTTCAATGCCGAAATCTTTCATCACGGCCAGGGTCATGGTGACATAGGGTTTGGACAAAACCTCCCCGGCCACCAGGAGTTCGGCGGGCTGCGCGGCATAGGGCGCGACCAGCAGCAGGGAGGAGAGGTATTGGCTGCTTTTGCCCTCCGGCAGCAGGGTCTTGCCGCCCTTGATCCCGTTGGCCGCGATGGCGACCGGCGGGCAGCCCGTGTTATGGACGCTGCGGATTGCAACCCCCCAGCCGGATAGCGCCTCCATCAGGGGCTTGATCGGCCGTTCATGCATGCGCTGGTCGCCGTTGATGGTAAAGGGGCCGTGCCCCAAGGCCGCCACCGAGGTGAGAAAACGGGTGGCGGTGCCGTTGTTGCCCAGGAATATTTCTTGCTCCGGCGTGGCGATGGCGCCGCCGTTGCCCTGCACCCGCCATTGATCCTGACCGGGCGTTACGCTGATGCCCATGGCCGCCAAGGCGTGGGAGGTGTATTCGGTGTCCTCGCTGGCCAGGGGGTAGTGCAGGATGCTTTCCCCGTTCGCCAGGGCCGCGGCAATGAGAGCCCGCTGGGTCAGGCTTTTTGAACCGGGCACGGTGAGGGTGGTGTTAATGGAGGCAAGGGGGCGGATTTCTTTCATGGTCTGGTAATCGTTATGGGTTGCAGCCTAAGCTGGTGAGCAGGCTCTGACGCATCACTTCCACCGGGGCCTGCAGGCCGGTCCAGAGTTCAAATTGGGCCGCGCCCTGATAGAGGAGCATGGCAAGGCCGTTGATGGTCTGGCAGCCCGTCAGTTTGGCTTCCTGCAGCAAGCGGGTTTCCAGGGGGGCATAGACGATGTCCATGACTACTTGGAAGTTGGCCAGAGCTTCTTGGGCAATGGGCAGCATGTCCTGTTGCGGGGCCATGCCCAGCGAGGTGGCGTTCACCAGGGCATCAGCCTTGCAGGTGGCGGCCTCGGCCAGGGGCAGCCAGGGGCAGCCGAGCAGCTTTGCCTGCGCTTGGCCTTTTTCCGGGGTCCGGCTGGCAATGGTGAGCGAGGCCCCGGCCTCGAGCAGACCAAAACCGATGGCCCGTGCCGAACCGCCAGCGCCGAGAAGCAGAACCGAAGCGCCCTTCAGGCTGATCTTTTCGGAAAGTGCCCGGTTGGCCCCGAGCCAGTCGGTGTTTGCGCCGTGGATGGCCCCGTTGCTGATGACCAGGGTGTTCACCGCGCCGATTTTCTTGGCCACGGGATCGATGGAGTCGAGATGCTCCATCACCGTCTGCTTGTGGGGGATGGTGACGCTCACCCCCTTGATGCCCAAGGCCCGCAGACCGGTCATGGCCTGGCCGACATCCTGCACCCCAAAGGGGAGGTAGACCTTGTTCAAGCCCAGGGCACCAAAGGCGCCATTGTGCATGGCCGGGCTCAGGCTGTGGGTAACCGGGTTGCCCATGATGCCGTAGAGTTCGGTGGCGCCGTTAATGTGCATGCTCAAGTTCCGTGAAGATGCGGCGCAGGGATGAGGCGGGCAGTTGGCCGGGCGCGGTGGCCGGGCCGTTGTCCGGGGCGGCGTAAGTCATGTAGCCGCCGAGATCGGCGGTGGCCACCCGGCTGATCATGCCGGGTGTGCCCATGCAGAAGGCGATGAGGGGCAAGCCCAGCTCGGCGGCCTGTTCTTGCAGGGCAAGCACCCGGAAGACATCCTGAAAGCAGCGGGCCGTGGTGACGATCTTGCCGATGTCCGCGCCGCTCCGGCATTGCCGCTGGAAGATTTCGGACAGGGCCTGGCTGGAGGCGGTGCACTTGAAATCATGCCAGGAGACGATGGTTTTGCAGTTGTTGGCCCGGGCTGCCCCGATGAGCTCCGTGGCCAGGGTGGGATCGGCGTTGAGCTCGATATCCACATAGGCAGCCCCGGCTTGCGCCGCCTGTTTGAGCAGGGCGATGCGCTCTTTTTCCTCGTCCGCACAGTTGCCGCCTTCCCAGGTGGGACGATTGGTGAACAACAGGGGTTTGCTGAGGCCATCGAGGAAAAACGGGATATCCGGTTCTGTCATGCTGTCCAGCCGGATCTCGATGACATCGGCGACTGCTTCGGAATTTTTGGCCAGAGCAAGCGTTTCTGCCGGCGTGGCTCCGGCAATGGAAACACAGAGGCGCCGCACTGCACTGGTCGTAACATTCAACATGGGGTTGCTCCATGGAAAAAGGCTGAAAAAAATTATACAATGACACACAATAAATGCATTAATAATGCACCGCAAAACTATTCCATCGCGGATCGCTTGTCAACAGGCATGAGCAGGGGCGCTTGCCTAGGGCCTTGGGAGATGCAGCATGTACCGATTGTTTGTCGCCATCGATCTGCCGTCGGATATTATCGCCCGGTTGCAGGGACTCTGCGGCGGGGTGCCCGGGGCCAGATGGGTGCAACCGGAACAGATGCACCTGACCCTGCGCTTCATCGGCGAGGTGGACGGCGGCATCTTCCAGGATATCAAGGAGGGGCTCGGGAGCATCAAGGCGCATGCTTTTTCCTTGCAGATCAAGGGATTGGGGTTTTTCCCGCCCCGGAAAACGCCCAGGGTGCTCTGGGCAGGGATTGCACCGGTGGAGCAGGTGAGCGGGCTGCGCAACAGGATTGAAAACCGCCTTATCGGCATGGGGCTTGAACCGGAGGGGCGCAAGTATTCCCCGCATATCACCCTGGCCAGGCTGCACGACACCCCGCTTGCCAGGCTGGGCCGCTTTCTGGCCGGGAACTCCCTCTTTGCCACGGAGCCGTTTTTGGTCTCGGAGGTTCATCTCTACTCCAGCCAACTGACCGCCAAGGGCGCGTTTCACACCATCGAGGCGTCCTACTCTCTCCAGGCGGGTTAGGCGGGCTGGCTTGCCATCAACACCACGGCGTGGGCGCTGATTCCTTCCTCGCGGCCGGTGTAGCCCATCTGTTCCGTGGTGGAGGCCTTGAGGTTGATGGACTCAGGCTCCACCCGGCAGGCCTTGGCGAGGATCTTTTGCATGGCCGGGAAATGGGGGGCGAGCTTGGGGCGTTGGGCCACCACGGTGATGTCTGCGTTGACCAGACGGAAATGTCTTTCCGCGGCCAACCCGACCACATGGGTAAGCAGCTTGATGCTGGAGATGCCCTTGTACTGCGGGTCGCTGTCCGGGAAATGGCGGCCGATGTCGCCGCAGCCGCATGCGCCCAGGATGGCGTCGCACAGGGCGTGGGTGAGGACATCGGCGTCTGAATGGCCCAGGAGCCCCAGTTCGTGGGGGATTTCCATGCCGCCCAGGATCAGGGCTCTGCCCGTGACCAGCCGGTGGGCGTCAAAGCCATGGCCGATCCGCAGTTGCTGGGCTGGCTGTTGTTTCATGAGGATGGCCTCCGCCATGCGCAGATCATCCGGGCGGGTGATCTTAAGGTTGGTTTCCGAGCCTTCCACCACCACGACCGGCCAGCCGCCGTGCTCAAGAAGCGAGGCCTCGTCCGTGCCGATAAAACCGTCCTGGTCCGCCTTGGCAAAGGCCTCCTTCAAAAGACCGGTCCGGACCACCTGGGGGGTTTGCGCCTGCCAGAGTCCTTCCCGCTCCACGGTATGGCGGATGGCGGTGTCCGGAGCCACGGCCTTGAGGGTGTCCTTCACCGGTACGGCCATGATGGCACTGCCTGTGGTTGCGGCCGCAGCGAGGCAACGTTGGATGTCTTGGGGGGTGATGAGGGGCCGGGCGCCGTCGTGCACCGCCACCAGGGAGGAGTCATCCGTCACCTGGGCCAGGCCGATGCGCACCGAATCCTGGCGCAGCTTGCCTCCAATCACCACGGTGCAGCGGCCGTCAAGCTGGTATTGGGCGAGGAGGGCGCAGGTCAGCTCCCGGTGTTGGGCCGGGACCACCACGACAATGGCATTGATGGCGGGGACTTGGCAAAAGGCGCGGATGGTGTGGATCAGAATGGGGACGCCAAGCAGTTCGCTGAACTGCTTGGGGGTGGAGGTTCCCATGCGTAACCCTGCGCCGCCCGCGGCAATGATGGCTGTTGCTTTTTGCATGTGAAAATAAAAAAAGGGAGTGGGCTGTAAGCCGGATTCTGTACCCCTTTGCAGGGGCCATGATCATTTCTCTATGGATGCCGGTTGCCCGGCATCTCTTGCAACCTACCCGGAAGCTTCGGGCGGGCCGCCCTCAAACGCTTCCCTATTTGGTTTTGCTCCAGGAGGGGTTTGCCGTGCCTTGCGTGTCGCCACGCAAGCGGTGGGCTCTTACCCCACCTTTTCACCCTTACCGGTTGCCCGGCGGTTTGTTTTCTGTGGCACTTTCCTCGGGGTCGCCCCCAGTTCGCGTTACGAACCTCCTTGCCCTGCGGAGTCCGGACTTTCCTCTGGCGGCCAAAGCCGCCAGCGATCATGCGCCCACTCCCTACACTGCTACAACTGCAAGCAGAATCGGAAAAGGTCAAGAAGCCCTTCCGCAATCCTGCCGAATTTCCGTGTGCCGGCCGGAGGCCTTACTCTTCCTCGGTCTCGGTCTGGTGGAACATGATGCGGTGACAGGTGGGACAGGAGATGAGCTTGTCTTCCTTCATCAGATCATTATAGAGCTGCGGCGGGATGTTCATGAAACAACCCCGGCAGACGCCGCCGGTAACCGGGACAATGGCCAGGCCGTTGCGTTTGTCCCGGATGGAGGTGTATTTTTTGAGAAGACTGGCGGTTACGGCGTTGGCCTTGCTTTCGCGATTTTTCAGGATCTTGCTTTTTTCCGCGGTGAATTGGCTGGTCTTTTTCTCAACCGCGGCGATGTCCTCGGCAAGCATTTTTTCATCTTCCTCGCAGATCTTGCTCTCTTCCTCGATCTTGGTCTTGAGGGCCTCGATCTGCTCCATGAGCTGAACCACGGTCTCTTCCCGTTGGGTGTTGGTTTTTTTTCCGTCTTCCGTTTCCTTGAGAATGCTCTGGTATTCGCGGTTGGTCTGGACATTCATCAGTTTGGCCTGCCGGTCCTTGATCCGGACCTGCTCGTCTTCGAGTTCGGCCTCGAGTTCACGGCGCTGCTGTTCGCATGCGGCGATCTTCTCGGTCAACAGGTCGATGGCTTCTTTGTGGCCAACGAGACTGGCGCGCCGGCTGTCAATTTCGGCGGCGCTGGCGGCGATTTCCTTGTCCAGGGTGCTGATTTTTTGGTCAATGGCCTGGAGTTCCCTGAGATGCGAGATGTTTGCTTTCAATTGTGCTTCCTCAATGGTTCTATTGGTTGACAGAATCTGGGTTTGTTATCATCCGAGACAACCCATTGCATGGGATTGTCCTGTTGGGCGGTGGTGGTGATTACCGGGGTGAATCCTCTGGCGGCGCAGGTTTTTTTCAGCGTCTCAGCCAGGATCGGGACGATGAGTTTTTCGGTTGGGTAATGGCCTGCGTCAATTACGCAAAACCCTGCCTCCTCTGCCCAACGGGCCACGCTGTGCTTCACCTCGGCGGTAATATAGACTTGCGCTCCCATGGACCAGGCGGTTTCTGCCAGATCGGAACCGCTTCCCCCGCAGAGGGCCACGGTGTGGACGGTCTCCGGCAGGGGGCCGGCAAGCTGGAGGCCCGGGGTATTGAGACCGGTCAGCAGGCGGCTCAGGAATTCTTTGGAGGGCAGGGGGGCGGACAGGGTGCCGATTTTGCCGAAGCCGGGGCTCTGGTCTGCAGCGGCGGGTTCTTGGCCGGTGAGCGGCCTGGTGTCGTGCAGGCCAATTTTTTCCGCCAGGGCGTTGCTGACCCCGGCGGCGATGAGATCGAGGTTGGTATGGCAGGCAATGAGGGAAAGGTTATGGGCAAGGGCTGTTTTCAGGATACGGCCCATGGGGGTGTCGGAGCGGATTGTTTTCAGGGGATGGAAGATCAGGGGGTGGTGGGTGAGGATGGTGTTCAGGTTCTGCGAGAGGGCTTCGTGAATGAGCGCTTCTGTTGGGTCGAGGGCGATGAGGATCCCGTTGACCTGCTGGCCGGGATCCCCGACCATGAGTCCGACGTTGTCCCATGGTTCAGCCATGGCAAACGGGGCAATGGAGTCGAGGATCGAGAGAAGCGCTGTTGTGGAAAATTTTTCTTCCGGCATCCTTTGTTGGTGTCCGTGGGTAGCCTAGGCCGTTATTGAAAAATAGCCGTACAATAAAAAAAAGGCGCTAACCGTGTGTGGTCGCACCTTGTGTCCGGAACCCTGCCTTGGCCTTGCCAAAACATATCCGGATGTATTGATTTCTGTCGCGCGTGCACTGCATTCCTGCTCTGTCTGTTCCGGCTTTTTGTGGTGGGCCTACCTGGATTCGAACCAGGGACCGACCGGTTATGAGCCGGTGGCTCTAGCCAGTTGAGCTATAGGCCCATATTCTCTAATCAAGACTGAATCAAACAAAATAGCCGATACTTCAAGATTGTCAATAGTATTTGTGATTGGTTGGCGGGAGAAAAGAAGGGTGCGGGGCCGGCCAGCCATGGGCGGCAAACCCATGGCTGGCCCGAAAATAGAAATTATCCGGCCAGCACGGCGGCCTGGAAGGTCTCGAAGCCGATTCGGTCCAGGAACCGGCCCATCCGCTCGCCTTTTTTGGCGTTTTCCTTGAAATAGGCCATGATCCGCGCGCAGGTGGCCAGCGCTTCCTCACTGGAAAGATTTTCGCAGAGGGTGACGCCGATCCTCGCCTTGGAGGCGGCGTTGCCTCCGACCAGGATGGTCCAGCCCTTGGCCTTGCCCACCAGCCCCAGATCCTTTACCGAGGTCTCGGCGCACTGGTTGGGACAGCCGGAGACCCCCATTTTCATCTTGCCGGGCAGCACCAGGCCGTGGTAGCGGGTGTCGAGTTCCATGCCCATGGCCAAGGCATCCTGCTGGCCAAGGCGGCAGAGGGTGTTGCCTGGGCAGGCCTTGATGCTGCGAACGCAGAGGCCGATGGCTGCCCCGGGATTCATGTCCAGATCCTGCCAAACATTGTCGATGTCCTCCTCCTTGAGGCCGACAATGGCAATGCGGGCCGCGCTGGTGATCTTGAGGGCGGCTGTCTTGTATTTTTCCGCTACGTCGGCAATCTTTCGCAGTTGCGCCGGGGTAATGAGGCCGAGCGGGAGATGGGGGACAATGGCATAGGTTTCCTTGTCGCGTTGCAGTACAGCTCCTTTTTCGCCGTCGTTCAACATGGGGTCTTCTCCTTGCAAAATAGCGTAACAATAAAAAAGAAAAGGGCTCAACAGGTGAGCCCTTTTGGTGTCTGTGTTACAGTGGGGCAGAACAACGCAGTCCGCGTGTTTCGTTTTTTGTAAAATGAATGGTTTTCCTGGAAATGTCAAGATCGATGGACCCGCAAAAAAGGGACCCCCCCGCAATGGCGGCTTGACTGAACCCCACATATTTTTTGAGGAATGTGCCGATGGATGTATCCTTTCTTTTTTATCTGGCAGGGGCGGGATTGGCCGGATTGTGCTGCGGTGGCATAGTGATGTGGCTGCTCATGCGAAATCGTTTGGCCGAACAGCGCGGGCTGGCCGAAGAACGGGTGCAGCTTCGGGAGAGTCAGCGTGTCGATTTGGAGAGGCGGTTGGCCGCCGGAGAGGAAGAGCGGGCCGGACTGCGGCGGGAAAACGGGCTGCTGCAAGCCAGGGTCGCGGAACTTGCGGCGCGGCTTGAGGTGGAGCAGCGGCAACTCCAGGAAAAACAAGCGCTTCTGCAGGAGGCCAGGCAGGAACTGGCCAACGCCTTCAAGTCCATCTCCGCCGATATCTTTCAAAGCAACAGCCAGCGTTTTTTAGAGCTTGCCCAGCAGACCCTGGCCAAGTTCCAGGAAAGGGGCATGGCCGACATGGAAACCAGAAAACGCTCCATTCAGGAGCTGCTGTTGCCCATGCATGAATCCTTAAAAAAGGTCGATGATCAGATCCGCCAGGTGGAAAAAGAGCGGGTCGAGGCGTATGCCGGGCTGACCGAGCAGGTCAAGTCCCTGGCCACCAGCCAGGCCCGCCTCCACGGGGAAACGACCAATCTGGTCAACGCCTTGCGCAAGCCCTCGGTGCGCGGCCGGTGGGGCGAGATGCAACTGCGGCGGGTGGTCGAGATGGCCGGGATGGTGGAGCATTGCGATTTTGTCGAGCAGGGGTCGGTGGGCACCGAGACCGGCCGGCTGCGGCCGGACCTGATCGTCCGGTTGCCCAACGGCAAGAATATCGTGGTCGATTCCAAGACCGCGCTGTCCGCCTATCTAGAGGCCATGGAGGCGGGGGATGACGAGACCCGGCAGGCCCGGCTCAAGGAGCATGCCCGGCAGGTGCGCACCCATCTCGGCCAGTTGGCCGGAAAATCCTATTGGGAGCAGTTTCAGCCCACGCCGGAGTTCGTGGTTCTTTTCCTGCCCGGCGAGAATTTTTTCAGCGCGGCCTTGGAGCAGGACCCTGAATTGATTGAATGCGGGGTGGCGCAAAAGGTCATCCTTGCCACGCCCACCACGCTGATCGCCCTGATGCGGGCGGTCTCCTACGGCTGGCGGCAGGAAAAGATCGCCGAGCACGCCCAGGTCATCGGCGAGCTGGGGCGCACCCTCTATGAGCGGCTCGGGGTGTTGGGCGACCATTTTCACGACATGCGTAAGGGGCTCGATCGGGCGGTGGAATCGTACAATAAGGCGGTGGGCTCCTTTGAGGGGCGGGTGCTGGTCACCGCCCGGAAGTTGCAGGACATGGACCCTGGGCTGGCCAGGGAGATAGCGCCCATGGAGCCTCTGCACAAGATTGCCCGGCCGCCTCTGGCTCCGGAAAGCGAGTAGGTTGTTTTACCTATGCGACCAATGTCTTCGGGGGCGCGGCCGTAAAGTTTTCCTTGCCGGAAGCATGACCCTTTCGTATAATCCACGGATTGTTTCGCAGCACAAGATGTGCCTGTTTAATTAAAGCGCAGAAGGAGATGTATCCCCATGAAATTAGGCATTAACGGCCTGGGTCGGATCGGTAAGCTTTCACTCTGGCATCATGTTTCCCGCAAGCATTTTTCCGAGATTGTGGTCAACGTGGGGCGGCAGGTGGGCACCGGGCTTCAGGATATAGCAAGCTCCATCGACCGGGACAGCTCCTACGGGCGGCTCGGCATGTACCTCCATGGCTGCAAGGGCTCCCAGGTTATTGAAAACCTCAACGACGCGGACGGCACCATGACCATCAACGGCGTACCGGTCAAGATCCTGCGTGAGGCAAGGAATCCCGCCGGGATCCAGTGGAAGGAGAACGGAGTGCGTCTGGTTGTTGACACCACCGGCGCCTTTACCGATCCCACCGCGGACGCCGACAGTCCCAAGGGCGCCTTGCGTGGCCATGTGCAGGCCGGGGCCGAAAAAGTGCTCCTCTCCGCCCCCTTCAAGATCAAGAACAAAGGGGTGGAAATGCCCGCTGACGCGGTCACCACGGTAATGGGCATCAACGACGGCGATTTCAACCCGTCCCAGCACACCCTGATTTCCGCGGCCTCCTGCACCACCACCTGCCTTTCCTACATGATCAAGCCCATGCTGGATCATTTCGGCGCGGACCGGTTCTTGAGCGCCTCCATGGTCACGGTTCATGCCGCCACCGGCAGCCAGCAGGTCCTTGACCGGTTGCCCAATGCCGGGGCCACGGATCTGCGGAAAAGCCGCAGCATCTTCAATAATATCATCCTGACCACCACCGGCGCGGCAAAGGCTCTGCCCCTGGTTATCCCGGAGATGAAGAGCATCGGCTTCATCGCCGAGTCGGTGCGGATTCCCACCAATACCGGCTCTCTGATTGTCCTGGTGCTCAACCTCCAGGATGAGAGCATGGAAAACCCCATCAAGCGGAAGCTGGTGAACTCCATCTACCGGGATTACGCCAAGAACTCCCGGTATCTGGAATACAGCGACGAGCAGCACGTTTCCACGGATATCATCGGTCTGCCTTTTGCCGCCGCGGTTATCGAGGGCTCCGAGACCCACACCCGCACGGGCAGCCTCAAGGTGAATCTGGCCAAGCTCGGATGCAATATCGGCCCCTCCACCCTGGAAGTGCCGGTGACCCAGGCGGTGGTGTATGCCTGGTACGACAACGAACTGGGCAGTTATACCAACGTGCTGGGCGACCGGACCGTTTCCATCGCCGAGCAGATGATCTAGAAAGGCAGGGAAAAGGAAAAAGGTGAAAGGTGAAAGGCCCAAGGGGAAAATCCTCCCGCCTTCAGCTTCGCGCCTTGAATCGTGCCCTTGTATAGTTCGCCCCATGGCCGTCGAGGATCTTGGGGCGGTGACAGCCATCGAATCCCAAAATCCCGCGCCGTGGAGTGGTGGGCAACTGGCCGGCGAACTGGATCAGGAGGGCGGCTGGCAGTTTGTCGCCGAAGCCAGCGCTTCCGGGCAGGTGTGCGGCTTTGTTTGTGGCCGGAGCTGCGTTGGGGAGGGTGAACTGCTGAAAATCGCGGTGGGCCGGGAACACCGGCGGCAGGGGATAGCGGCGCAGCTTGTGGCGCACACCCTGCGCTATCTGGCGGCGCAGGGGGTGGAGCGCTGTTTTTTGGAACTGCGCGCCGCCAATCTTCCGGCTCTGGCATTGTATGAACGGTTCGGCTTTCGCCGGGTGGGGTTGAGGAAAAATTACTACGCCTCGCCGCTGGAAGATGCGATACTCATGGAAAAGATAATTTCAGCACTGCATTAACAAACTTTGCGAAAGGAACACCCCCCATGAAGAATATCCGGGATCTTGACATCAAGGGAAAGAAGCTGCTCATCCGGGTTGATTTCAACGTGCCCCTGGATGAACAACTGAACATCACCGACGATATCCGGATTCGCGGGGTGTTGCCCACCCTCAATTACGCCCTGGATGAAAATGCCAAGGTCATTATCTGCTCGCATCTGGGGCGGCCCAAGGGAGAGCGCAAACCCCAGTTCAGCCTGGCCCCTGCGGCCAAGCGTCTTTCCCGGCTGCTGAACAAGGAGGTCGTTCTGGCTCCGGATTGTATCGGGCCGGAAACCAAGGCCATTGTCGAGGCCATGCAGCCCGGCAGTGTGGTCCTCCTGGAAAATCTCCGCTTCCATGCGGAGGAACAGCAGAATGACGACGGCTTTGCCAGTCAACTGGCCAGCCTCTGCGATATCTATATCAACGATGCCTTTGCCGTGGCGCATCGAGCCCATGCCTCGGTGGTGGGGGTGACCCAATTCGTCGAGCAGTGCGCGGCCGGGTTCCTGCTGCAAAAGGAGATGGATTATTTCCACCGCTCGGTGAGCGAGCCCATGCGGCCCTTGGTGGCCATCGTGGGCGGGGCCAAGGTCTCAAGCAAGCTCGGCGCCCTGGACAACCTCATGGACCGGGTGGATAAGATGATCATCGGCGGGGCCATGGCCAATACCTTTTTGAAAAGCATCGGCCATGACATGGGCAAGTCCAAGGTCGAAGATGAACTGCTCGATACGGCGCGGGAATTGCTCAACAAGGCCAAGCGCCTTGGGGTCAAGCTCTATCTGCCGGTGGATTGCATCGTGGCGGACCGATTTGAGGCCCGGGCCGAATCCAAGCGGGTAACGGTGCAGGAGGTGCCGGCCGATTGGATGGTGCTCGACATCGGCCCGGCTACCACGGTGCTTTTTTCCGAGGCCATGGAGACCGCCAAGACCATCATCTGGAATGGCCCCATGGGCGCTTTCGAGATGGACGCCTTTTCCCGGGGGACCATGGCCATGGTGCAGCATGTGGCCCGCTCCCACGCCCTGACCATTGTCGGCGGGGGCGATACCGATGTGGCGGTGCACAAGGCCGGCGAATCGAGCAACATCTCCTACATCTCCACGGGCGGCGGCGCCTTCCTCATGCTGATGGAAGGCAAGAAGCTGCCTGGAGTCGAGGCCCTGGAAGCAAAAGAATAAGGTAACTATCCAGCAGCACAGCATCTGCTTTGTCATCAACCGATTCGCATACCGGAGTATGGCGAATCGGTCTCTTCCGCGCATCTGCCGCAGCAGCGAAGCGGCGCTGCCGAATAGTTACCGTGCGGAAGCAATGCGTCATTTTTCCTTTTGAGCGGGATAGTAACGGAATAAGGAGCAGTTCATGGAGCGCATCCCCCTGATTGCCGGGAACTGGAAGATGTATACCTCGCTTGCCGAGGCCAGAACTCTTGCCGCTGCTGTGGTCTCCGCCTGCAAGGGGCTGACCGGCCGGGAGGTCATGATCGCCCCGCCCTTCACCGCCCTGGCCACGGTGGCCGAGGTGGTGCACGGCTCAGAGGTCCGGCTGGCCGCCCAGAATGTCTGCTGGGAAGAGCAGGGCGCTTTTACCGGGGAGATCGCTCCCGGTATGCTGCGGGAGTTGGGCTGCACCATGGCCATCATCGGCCATTCGGAGCGGCGGCAGATCTTCGGCGAGACCGATGCGCTCATCAACCAACGGGTGGCCGGGGCCATGCGGCACGGGATTGCCCCGGTTCTCTGTTTTGGCGAAACCCTGGCCGAGCGCGAAGCAGGCCAGACCATGGCCGTGCTTGAGCGGCAGGTTCGGGCAGGGCTGAGCGGCATTGTTGTGGCCGAGCCTGCAAACATGGTCCTTGCCTATGAGCCGGTCTGGGCCATCGGCACCGGCAAAACCGCCAGCGAAGAACAGGCCCAGGAAGCCCATGAATTCGTGCGGAATTTGCTGGGTGCGATGTACGAGAAAAGTATTGCCCACCAAATGAGAATACTGTATGGTGGCAGCGTCAATTCGGGGAACGTGGATGCCCTGTTGCGGCAGCCTGATATAGACGGGGCCCTGGTTGGCGGGGCATCGCTCAAGGCCGATTCCTTCGAACGCATCATCCACTTTCGGCAATAACGGTAACCAAGAGAGCATGACCACTTTACTGACCATTGTGCATGTAGTTGTTTGCCTGTTCCTCATCGTGATCGTGCTGTTGCAGCACGGCAAGGGCGCCAGTATGGGCGCTGCCTTCGGCGGCTCCAGCCAGACCGTGTTCGGCACGGAAGGACCCCTGCCGCTGTTGAACAAGATCACCACCTGGGCTGCGGTTGTATTCATGCTGACCTCCATCTCCCTGGCCTATATGTCAACCAGGGTCGGCGATGGCTCGGTCATGAAGGAAGTCGCCCCGATTGCCGAGCCCCAGAGCGCGCCGATTCCGTTGCCTTCTGCGGACAAAGATGTGCCCATGGCTCCGGCGCAGGGCAAGTAGCAGTTGTTGTTTGATCTGAAAAAATAAGGATTGCCGAAGTGGTGGAATTGGTAGACACGCAGGCTTGAGGTGTCTGTGGGGCAACCCATGCCGGTTCGAGTCCGGCCTTCGGTACCATATTTATAAAAGGCCCTGTAACCGACAACGGTTACGGGGCCTTTCTTTTTTGGGGAGAAGCGCGGGGACTCAAATCATCCCCACATGTCCTCTAAGTCCGCTTCATCTGCCTATAGACGTCATCATCATTGCGTTTACCGATGAGCGCAACTTTCAAGATATCGCCTTCCACCCGGTATACGATTCGATATTCTCCAACATCGGCACGACGAAAGGGGTAACCAGTGAGATCCTTTGAGTCGTGAGGTTCCGGGTTTTCCATCAAGCTGAACACCTTGTTCGCCACCTGTCTGAACTGTTTTGGTGGCAACTGTTCAAGAAAACCCAAGGCTCTCTTGGTCAGATCGAGCTTAAGCATGGTTCTCTTTCAAAAATGCCAGACTCTTTTCAGTGCCGACATACCCTTCCTGTTCTGCCGCGATAGCCTTCTGTGCCCAGTATGCGTCTTCCATTTCAGTGAGGCGCTTGTATTCCTCATAAGAGAGCAACACCGCAGTCTTTCTGCCGGTTTTGTCAACAATCACCGGTTCTCCCCTTGAGATATCAAGGTATTTCCCGAACCTATTTTTTAATTCCGTGGCTGTAATTTCCATGAGACCACCTCCTAATAGAGCCAAAATAACCAATTTGGCTAAAATAGTCAAGATGGACAAGAAGGGCAATAGGATGTCCCTTTGGGCTCGCCCATCGAAAAGACCTGCACCAACCATCCTCCCATGTTTTTATGGCGCTCCCCTTACTGGTCCTCCGCCTCCGCTTCCGGGTTGCCCGGCAACTGTGCGCCATGCCACAGGGCTACAATCCAGACAACATCCTCTTTAACCCTGTAGAAAAAGCGATACGGGGGAACAATCACCTCTCGGTAATGAATATCGGGGAACTCCGGGAGAGTGCGTCCGGACTCCGGGAAGTCCTGGAGTCGCGAGAGTGCTTTTTCCGCCTTGTTCCGAAACGAAACCGCCGCTGACGGCTTGTCGCGGCGGATGTAGGCAAGTGCGTGTAAGAAATTGATCGCGCGCTGATGGGGCTAAAAACGATCTTCACGGTTGTTCCGCCAACAGGGCATCCGCTTCTACCAACATGGTTTTCAGGTCGAAACCGGTTCCGGCCTCGATTTCTTTTTCGCCACGGGCCAGTAAGCGTAAAATTTCAAGCTCGTGCTGGGTGTGTTCGTATTCTTTCATGCTGACCATTACGGCAGTCGCACGGCCACGCTGGGTGATGAATAGAGGATCGTGTGAAGCCGTCATGCGCTTGAGGATGCCGCTTGCATCCTGACGGAAGTCCGAGAGGGGAATGATCCGAGGTGCTTTTGACATTGTCTGTACCTCCTGTTGTATTTCAAGAAGTACCACTGGTGGTCAGTGAGGGAAACATGAAAAAACAGAGGGGCATTGGATTTCATTAGTCCATAGTCCATAAAAAAAAAGGCGGAACGCTGATCAGCGTTCCGCCTTTTTTGTCAGTGAATCAAAACAGATCAGACAGTCAGGTCGTTGCGCACCGTCTTGCGGGGGCCGCCGTGGCCTGCCGTGCTCCAGTCCCGGATCGGGGCGATGGCTGCAAGGCCTTCCTTGTTGTCGATGCGCACCAGTTTGTCGTGGATGGACTGCCAGATGCAGGGAACATCCTTGTGGATCTCGCAGCGTCCGCCCACCGAACCGCCGCAGGGGCCGTTCATCAGGCTCTTGGCGCAACGGGCCACCGGGCAGAGGCCGCCGGTGAGGTGGAGGACGCAGTTGCCGCAACCGGCGCATTGCTCGCTCCACACGCCCTGCTCGGCGGAGCCGCCGAAGGATACGGTGTTCACCCCCGGATAGACCTTGGCCATGGGCCGCAGATTGGCGATGAAGTTGACCCCCACCCCGCAGGCCATGGAAACGATGGCGTCGTACTGGCCGTCCCACTGGTCGATGGAGTCGATGTATTCCTTGTCGCACTGGCGCACCAGGGTGGCCTCGATGGTAGAAACCTCCTGGCCTGCCTTCTGCTTGCCCAGACGGATCAGGGAGGCCAGGATCTCCACCTCGCGCTCGCCCCCGGCGGAACAAACGGTGACGCAGCCGCGGCAGCCCAGAACCAGGATACGCTTGGCATCCTTCACCATGTCCATGATTTCATTGATGGGTTTTCTTTCGGCAATAATCATTTCGCGCCTCCCTGACACCCTGAGGGCATAAGTTTCGTTTGAGCAGGCAAGCTGCTCAACTCAGCTTTAAACGGGCTCGGGCCCATGGTGGTAATTCGTTCGTCCATCTCCTGGGCCGCCTTGACAAAGTCGGGGTGGAAGCCGCGTTCCAGGTGATACATCTCAATGCGTTCCGGTTCGACTCCCAGTTCGGCCAGGGCCTTCTTGATGGCCGCAACCCGCTTGGCGGCCCGCTGGCTGCCCATGAGGTTGTGGCATTTGTCCAGGGGGCAGCCGGCCACATACACGCCGTCCGCGCCGTCTTCAAAAGCCTTGAGGATTGTGCTGACCTCGAGCTTGCCGGTGCAGACCAAGCGGTGGATGGTCACGCTTTTGGGGAAACCATCGGCCTGCAACCCTTCCGGCCCTTCGGCCAGGGTCTGCTGGGAGGTATAATGGCAACAGAATGCTTGGATATTTGGAGTAAAGGGCATTGGAATCACCGTGCTACTGATTTGCGCCGCAGGCGGCGATCAGTCGCGCGTCCTCGGACTCGTTTAAGCGGATGGCCTGGGCCGGGCATTCGGAGGGGCAGATGCCGCACCCCCTACATTCCTGGGGATCAATCACAGCCTTGCCCTGGTCGTCGATCTTGGGAATCCGCCACGGGCAGACGCGGACACAGGTGAGGCAGGAGACGCAGAGGTCGCGTTCCACCCAAGCGGCCTTGCCCTTGTCCAGCAGGTCTTGGTCGGTGATGTAGCCTGCCTTCATGGCCAACTGGCGCAGGGCGACCATGATCTCGGCAAAACGGACGTCCTGGGGGCAGACAAAGATGCAACTGCGGCACCGGGAGCAGAACCAGAGCAGATCGGATTTGAGCAGCGCGTCTTTCAGCCCCATCCGGATCATGTGGATGATCTTTCGGGGGTCGAAGTCGGGGATTGCCTGACTTACCGGGCAGATACCGCTACAGGCGCCGCAGGAAAAACAGCGGTTTAAGAATTCGCCTCCCGGAATCGCCGTTACCTCGGCGCTGAAGGCCGAATTGATATCCTTGCTGGAGATTGCCATAACAAAGCCTCATATGAAGATATGAAACCCGGCAAAGGGCGCCGGATTGATTTTTTTCCCGGTTGGTCCTGGGATGAGACCCAATTGAAACAAAAAAGCGTCGCGTACTCTAGCATAAAAAATAGCCCCGCCCAATAGGTATATCTACCGGAATAAGCGGTTTTTCGGGGGTCGGTTCGGCGAAAATAGGCGTTGATGTTTCCCCGAAAAATGGAATTTCCTTCAGACAGGTGCTTCGACAAGCTCAGCACGAGCGGAGTATCTAATGTAATGAGGGGCTTCTTGCAAAATGACAAATCAACCCCCAACACCGTCATTCCCGCGGAGGCGGGAATCCATAACAGGCTAAATATGCTAAATATACAACAATGGATTCCCGATAACAGCACTCGGGAATGACATGTCGGTCATTTCGCAAGAGCCTCATGAAGTGAAGGAATGTCCGTTCACCCTGCGCCCATCGACAAGCTCAGGAGAGCCCTGTCGATGGGGTTTCCTCCTCTAGACCAGAAACCGGAACTCTCCCTTGCCCAGCAAATCCTGAAGATGGAGCACGCCGGCCAGCTTGCCGCGGTGATCGGTCACGGCCAGGAAGGTGATTTCGTGGCGCTGCATGATGCTGAGGGCGTCGGCGGCGAGAAGTTCCGTGGTAATGGTTTTAGGCTTGGCGGTCATGGCCTCCGCCAGGGGGAGTCCGCTCAGGCTGCCGCCTTTCTGGCTCAGCAAACGGCGAAGATCGCCATCGGTGAGGATGCCGGTGATTTCATCTTCCTGCATGATCAGGACCGCGCCAAGGTTCTTGGCGTTCAGTTCGGCAATGGCCTCCGGCAGGCTGGCGGTTTGGGAAACCTTGGGAATCGCCGCGCCGGTGAGCATTACCTCGGCGACATTGACCTTGAGGCGTTCGCCAAGGCTGCCGGCCGGATGGTTGCGCCTAAAATCGCTTTCCTTGAACTGCTTGAGGTTCAGAAGGACCACGGCCAGGGCGTCGCCCATGGCCAGGGCGGCGGTGGTGCTGGCCGTGGGGGCCAACCCCAGGGGGCAGGCCTCCTGGGGCACCGCGACCTTGAGTACAGCGTCCGCGCTCAAAGCTAGGCTGGAGTTCGGGTTGCCGGTCATGGCAATGATCTTGGCCCCGCGTTTTTTGAGGTTGGGGATCAGGAGGGCAAGTTCCGCGGTTTCGCCGCTGTAGGAGATGGCCAGGATGACGTCCTGGGGGTCCACCATGCCGAGGTCGCCGTGCATGGCTTCCACCGGGTGGAGAAACAGGGCCGGGGTGCCGGTGCTGTTCATGGTGGCGGCGATCTTTTGGCCGATGATCCCTGACTTGCCTATGCCGGTAATCACCACCCGGGCCGGGCAGGCCATGATCATGGCCACCGCTTTTTCAAAATCGGCGTCGATCTGCTCAAGCAGGGCGGTGATGCCTTCCGCCTCAATCCTGAGAACTTCCTTGGCCTGTTCAATGCTCATCGGTCTGGGGATTCCTATTTTTTGCCCGTGGACTGGCAGGCGTTCCTGGTGCCGAGGAGAAGCTTGCAGAAATCCTTGTCCGGCGCAACAGGGTATTCCCCGTCGAAACAGGCCTTGCAATAGTTCTCCGGCGGGCCGCCGCATGCTTCCAGTAACCCCTCAAGGCTGAGGTAATACAGGGAGTCAAGGCCCAGATAATCGCGGATTTCGTCAACGGTTTTCTTGTTGGCGATGAGTTCGCCGCCCGAGGGAAAGTCGATCCCGTAATAGCAGGGGTTGCGGGTGGGCGGGCAACTGATCAGCATGTGGATCTCTTTGACCCCGGCTTCGCGCAGGGATTTGACCCTGGAGCGGCCGGTGGTGCCCCGGATGATGGAGTCGTCCAGGATGATGACCCGTTTGTCTTTCAAAAAAGAGCGGATGGGGTTCAGCTTGACCCGCACCGAAAAATCGCGCATGGACTGGGTGGGCTGGATAAAGGTGCGGCCCACGTAGTGGTTGCGGATCACCCCCATCTCGAGCGGGATGCCCGAGGCCTGGGAAAAGCCGATGGCCGCGTAGTTGCCGGAGTCGGGAAAGGGCATGACGAAATCCGCCTCGATCTTGCATTCCCGGGCCAGGATCTCGCCCATGCGTTTGCGGCTCTGGTAGACGTTCTTGCCGAAGATGTCGCTGTCGGGCCGGGCGAAATAGACCTGCTCGAAGATGCAGAAACTGCGGCGCTGGCTGGTTTCAAGATGGAGGGAGCGTTGGCCCTCGCGGTCGATGATCAGGATTTCGCCGGGCTCGATGTCGCGGACATACTGGGCCTCGACCAGATCAAGGGCGCAGGTTTCCGAGGCGATGATGAAGCCGCCGTTGTTGAGTTTGCCCAGGCACAGCGGCCTGAAACCGCCGGGATCGCGCACGGCGATGAGCTTGTCCTCGGTCATGAGCAGGATGGAGTAGGCGCCCTTGATGGACTCGAAGGTGTCGATGAGCGCTTTTTCAAGGCCAAGGTGGGAGCAGCGGGCGAGCAGATGGACCACCACCTCGCTGTCCATGGTGGACTGGAAGATGGAGCCCTTTTTTTCCAGCTCGTTGCGCAGGGAGCGGATATTGACCAGATTGCCGTTGTGGGCCACGGCCACGGTGCAGCCCTGGTGGGTGGCGGTGAAGGGCTGGGCGTTGACGATGTTGGAGGCGCCGGTGGTGGAGTAGCGGACATGCCCCACGGTGAGGTGGCCTTTCAGCTCTTGCAGGGTGGCCTCGCTGAAAACCTCGTGCACCAAGCCCATGCCCTTGTGCAGGGAGACCTGGCTGCCGTCGCTGGCCACGATGCCCGCGGACTCCTGGCCGCGATGCTGGAGGGCGTAGAGGCCGAAGTAGGTGAGCTTGGCTGCGTCCTCATGGCCGAAAATTCCGCAAACGCCGCATTCGTCCTTGGGGCGTGATGCGTCTGAGTATGTCATGGCGTTGTGTTCCTTCTGATGTGCTTGCCGTCCATCCGAAAAAAAAGAAGAAATATACATCCTAATTATATGGATGGGAAATATTTTTTTGGCGCGACTATTTTTGGCCTTCCCCGGCGTGGTCCAGCCCCCGGAAAAAATTGAGCCAGGAGGAGGTGTTGTTGAGCGCCCAGTTGCGCGGGGGGACAAAACCCTTTTGCATGGATTCCGGCAGGCCGCGAGCGGCAAGGCGTTCGTAGACCCGCACGTAGAGGCAGCGCTTCTTGCCGGGGTACACCTCGCACCAGCCGTCGCGGCTGCCGCCGCAGGGGCCGTTGAGCAGATATTTGGCGCAGCCGGCTTGCGGGCAGACAAAGGCGAGGTCGCCCAGGGTGCAGTCCCCGCAGTTCTGGCAGCCGAAGAGGAGAAATTTGGTCACGTGTTCCAGGTGGGTGAGTCCGTTATCCAGCCCACCGCCTTCCAGGGCAAGGCAGATTTTTTTGCACGCCGGGTAGAGGGGTGCGTCCTTGGTGAATGCCAGGTTGTGGACGAGCCGGGCCATCCGGTAATTGACCTGCAGCCCTGCTTGCCTCTCGTCGCGGGGCGCGGGCTCCGTCGTGTTGAGGCCGGTCGCCGCATCCTTTGTGTAGAGATAAAAGCCGTCCTGGTGCCAGTAATCCATCTCCGGGACCAAATCCTGCCAGTTCCCGGCAAGGGAATCGGCGGTGGAGAGGAGATAGTCGATGTTTTCATAGGTAAGCCCCGGCCCGCCGAGATGGGCGCCCGCATAGCCCAACCCCTTGAGGATGGCCAGCAGCTTCGCCCCCCGCAGCAGCCGGGCCTGCTTGCCCTTGTCCGGGCTTGTTGCCTCGCGGCGTATTTCACCGTACAGCCTGTCGGTGATGATGCAGCCGGGGATTTTTCCGGTGTGCATCAGGGCGGCCACCGTGAGGTTGGGGATAAAGACATTGCCCAGCACCGGCAGGTTCAGGTTGCTCTGTTGGACATACTGGAGCAATTCGTGGAATTTGCGGGCATCGTAGCCGACCTGGGTGATGATGTAGTCCGCGCCTTGCTCGGCTTTGCGATGGAGCTTGGCGTACTGCATCAGCAGCTCCGCTTCCAGCCGCTTGAAGGGGGAGAGGGCCACGCCCATGAGAAACGAGGTGGGTTGGATCGCGCCCTTGCCCCGGTCCGGGCCGTAGTTGCCCTTGTTCATCCGGGAGATGAGGTCCAGGACATGCACCGAGCCGAGGTCAAAGACCGGTTTGGGG
The DNA here is from genome assembly GCA_002347095.1 of Desulfobulbaceae bacterium UBA2273. Classification (GTDB taxonomy): domain Bacteria; phylum Desulfobacterota; class Desulfobulbia; order Desulfobulbales; family Desulfurivibrionaceae; genus Thiovibrio; species Thiovibrio ferrireducens. The sequence continues at coordinate 204,241 of DDWZ01000029.1, forward strand.
CAGCCCTGGTAGCCTTCCTGCGGATAATCGCCGGTGATCACCAGCAGGTCGCGGATGCCCAGGCGGTCCCAGGCAAAGAGCAGGCTTTCCATCTGGTTGCGGTTCTTGTCCTTGCTGGAAAAATGGACAATGACGTCAAGGCCCATCTGCTGGATCTCGCGGCCCAGAACCTCCGGCGACAAGGCGGCCTGGCCGCCAGCGTTTTCGGTGATGCTCACCGCCTGGATGCGCGGGTCGCGGGCCAGTTTTTCGGCAAGTTCCAGGGTGCGATCGTGTTCCCGGCTGTGTCCTCCCCGGCTGGGCACCAGTTCGAGGGTGATGGTGAATTGGGCGGGGGTAACGAGCGATTGCCGAAAGGGGGATTTTTTTTCAGCCAGCATGGGCAAGGGTGTCCGGGGGTTGGAGGGGATGATTTTTTTTCTTGCTCAACAGAAACGGATGGAAGTAAGCATAACCATTATTTCCGGAAAAGGAAACAACCGGGCCAGAGGGGCAGGCCCAAGGTTCAAGGCTAAAGGCTCAAGGAGTGGGAGGGCAGGATGGGAAAAAAGACGCTCTGGCACCAGGCAGCCCAGGTCTTTGACGAGCGGGCCGAGGAGTATGACGCCTGGTTTGAGGGGAGCCTGCTCTTTGCCATTGAGCGCGCCGCGCTAAAGGAACTGACAACGCCGCTTGCGAGCCCGAAGCTGGAGGTCGGCGTCGGTCCGGGCCGCTTTGCCGAGGCACTGGGGGTGGAGTTCGGAATCGATCCGGCCCTTGCTCCGCTGGCGTTTGCCAAAAAACGGGGGGTGCTGGTGAGTCAGGCGGTGGGGGAGGCGCTGCCCTACGCCGAAGAGAGCCTGCGGACGGTGCTGCTGCTTTTCACCTTTTGCTTCCTGGCCGATCCCTGCCCGGTGCTGCGCGAATGCCGACGGGTGCTCAAGCCCGGCGGGCATCTGGTGCTGGGTCTCATTGTGGCCGACAGCCCGTGGGGGAGGATGCTCCGGCAAAAAAAGCAGGAAGGGCATCCGTTCTATCAACATGCCACGGTGTATGCTCCGAGCGAGGCGGAGGGGTATCTGGCCGAGTGCGGGTTTGTGGTGAAGGAAAGACGCTCCACTCTGAGGCAAGCGCCGGACGCGTTACGGGAGATGGAGTACTCCCAGCCCGGGCTGGTCAGTCAGGCTGGGGTTGCGGTGCTGGTCGCCGGGGCTGGTCCGTGAGCCAGTTTTTCCGTTCCCGCAGGAACTCGACGGCGAGAAAGGTCGCGCCGCTGACGATGATTCCCGCCGCGGCGATCGCCGCCAGCCAGCCAGGGGAGTTTTTCCTGTGGCGCTGCGGCAAGGGCGGCAGGTCTCGGGTGCAATAGCGGCAGACCAGGGCCTGGAAATGGATATCTTCCTTGCAGAAGGGGCAGGTTCGTGTACGCATGGTGATAACCATATAGCGACTGCCTGTTGGTTGTCAAGAAGGAGGTGCGGCTTTTGCCCTTTTCTCTCGCTGGGGGAGGCGGGAGCACACAAGATTTTCCTTGTCAGCACCCGGTTCCCTTTGTAAGATGAGGTAATTACACTCTGAATACAATTATCCCCATGAAATAAAAGGAGAAAATTATGGCGAGCGACAAGGTTATCCAGGTTTCCGACGGCGATTTCAGCGCAAAAGCCCTGCAGTCCGAGACTCCGTTTCTCTTGGATTTTTGGGCGCCGTGGTGCGGACCCTGCAAGGCGATCGGCCCGGTTATCGACGAGCTGGCCGCCGAGTTCGAGGGCAAGGTCAAGATCGGCAAGATGAATGTCGATGATAACCCTGTTACTCCCGGCAAATACGGGATTCGGGCCATTCCCACCCTGATTCTTTTCAAGGGGGGGGAGGTTGCCGACCAGGTGACCGGCGCGGTGGGCAAGCAGCAGCTCAAGGCCATGATCGAAAAGGCTCTTTAGTCTCCGGCGTGATTCATGATGGTTTTCGGGCCCGGTTCGAGTATGCCGGGCCTTTTCTCTTTTTGCTGAAATGGATGAGCGGGACATGATTTTTTCACAACGGAATAGTCGGTTTTTTCGGACCTGTGTTCTGGCTCTTGCCATGAGTATCCCGGCCGCCGGGCTCAGCGGCTGTGCGACCCTTGACACCATGTTGGGCTGGGTTGGTTTTGGCGAGGGCGCCACTGTGCAGGAAACCCCGGAAGCCTTGGCCATGGAGGGGATGGCCGACTTCAACCGCGGGAAATACAGCGCGGCCTTGAAGCGTTTCGTGGAGATAAAAGACCGGTTTCCCTTCAGCGAGGTGGCGCTGCTGGCCGAACTGAAGGCCGCCGATTCCAATTATTACATGGACAAGTTCAATGAGGCCAAGATCCTGTACGAAGAGTTCGAGGCCAACCATCCGACCAACGAAGCGGTGCCCTATGTTTTGTTCCAGATCGGCATGTGTTACTACAGCCAGATCGGGACCAATGACCGGGATCCTGGCAACGCCCAGAACGCGGTGCAGGCCTTTGGGCGGTTGAATCGCGCCTACCCGCAGTCGCCCTATTTCGTGGAGGCTTCGGCCCGGATTCGGGCCGCCCGCGATTTTCTGGCCCAGCACGAGTTTTCCGTTGCCTCGTTCTATCTGCGCATCGATGAAGACAAGCAGGCCCAAGGGCGGCTTGAGTATCTGCTTGCCACCTATCCCGAGGCCAGCATCACGCCCCGGGCCACCGAGCTCTTGGCCCAGTTGAAGTCCGGCAAGGGCATTGAGAAAACCTGGCGCAGGTTCGTGCCCACGCTCTCGCTGCCGGACTGGCAGTCCTTTACCTCCGCCTTCGGCATTCTGCCCGGCGGCGGCAGCAGCGGCGGGACTGCCAAGGAGTAACTATTCAGCAGCACCGCATCTGCTTTGTCATCGGTCTGACCGCATACCATGTGTATAGCGGCCAGACCTCTTTCGCGCATCTGCAGCACTGCTGAACGGTTACTCGTTGCTTGTCCCACTCTCCGTTAGCAAGGCTGTGGTTTTTCCCTTCCTGAACTTCTTGTCGTAACGTTCCTGCTCGCTGTAGATGCAGCCGCAGTAAGGCTGGCGGTACAGTCCCATCTCAAGGCTGGCGTCGATCCCCTCTTGCCAGCCGACCCGAAAATCCTCGTAATAAAACGGCACCCCGAATTGTCTTGCCAGCTCTTCGCCCAGGGCCCGGATGGTTTCATGCCGCTGGTAGCGGCTGTAGAGCAGGGTGGTGCTGAAGGCCTCGGCTCCAAGCTCCCTGGCTTTTCTCGCCGTCGCCGCAAGGCGCATCCGGTAGCAGAGCGGGCAGCGATCCTCTTCGTGGAAAACCACCCGGCGCAGGTATTCCCTGAGGCCGTATTCCCGTTCGTACTCCACGGGCAATGAGGTCCGGCGCGCCAGATCCTCAAGGGTGGCGAGCCGCTGCTTGAACTCCCGGAAGGGATGGATATTGGGGTTATGAAAATAGCCCTGCACGGCAAACCCCTGTTCCCGCAGGGCGGTGAGGGGAAAGATGGTGCAGGGGCCGCAGCAGAGGTGGAGGAGAACGGTCATGGCCCACCTCTATGGTTTATTGAGCTTGAACTGGCGGGGATTGATGTTGAGCTTGGCGATCTTGTAGTTGATGATCCTGAGGCTGGTGTCCAGCAGTTGCGCGGCCTTGGTCTGGTTGCCCTGGCATTTCTTCAGGCTGTCGATGATCAGCTCCCGCTCGAAATTGTCCACTGCCGCGGCAAAGGAAACCGGGTTGGCGTGTTCGCTCACCGAATCGGAGGTTTGCAGCGACGGCGGCAGGTGGTAGCTCTTGATCGAGTCCTCGTCGCAGATCAGCACCGCCCGTTCGATGCAGTTTTGCAGCTCCCGCACATTGCCCGGCCAGTGGTACTGGACCAGGAGATCGATGGCCGGGGTGGAGATGCGGCGGATCTGCTTGTTGTTTTCCTCGTTGTATTTTTGGAGGAAGAAGTCGGCCAGGAGCATGATGTCGGTGCGCCGTTCCCGCAGAGGGGGCAGGTAGATGGGGAAGACGTTGAGCCGGTAGTAGAGGTCTTCCCGGAAAGAACCGTCTTCCACGGCCTTTTCCAGGTCCTTGTTGGTGGCGGTGATCAGCCGGACATTGCATTTGATCGGGGCGATGCCGCCCAGCCGCTGGAATTCGCGGTCCTGCACCACGTTGAGCAGCTTGACCTGCACACTCTGGCTCAGTTCGCCGATTTCGTCGAGAAACAGGGTGCCGCCTTCGGCCAATTCGAAACGGCCCTTTTTGGCGGCCTGCGCCCCGGTAAAGGCCCCTTTTTCGTGGCCGAACAGTTCGGACTCCAGCAGGGTTTCCGGCAGGGCCGAGCAGTTGACCACCACGAACGGGGCCTTGGCCCGCTTGCTGTTGTGGTGCACGGCCTTGGCCACCATGGTCTTGCCGGTGCCGGATTCGCCGCGGAGCAGGATGGTGGCGTTGGAGTCCGCCACCCGGTGGATCATCTCGAACACCTCCTGCATCCGGTTTGAGTTGCTAACGATGCTGGCCACCCGGTATTTTTCCGAAAGCTCCCGCCGCAACTGGGTGTTCTCCTGCACCAGCCGCTCCCGTTCCTGATTCACCGCCTGGATGCGGACCACGGTTTGGGCGATGAGGCCGGAGAGCACGGTGAGAAACTGGAGATCCTTTTCAAAGTCCAACCCCTCGTGGTAGCTGCGGTCCACGCTCAGGGCGCCGATGGTGCTGGCCCCGTGCTTGATGGGCACGCAGAGAAAGGAGAGGGCTTCCTGGTTTTTTTCACCCCTGGCCCGGGTCTTGTTTAAAAAGAGCGGTTCCTGGCTGATCTGGGGCACCACGATGGGAGCGCCGCTGGCCACCACCCTCCCGGTGATGCCCTCGCCGAATTTATAGATCCCGCGCTTCCGGGCTTCCGCGGTCATGCTTGGGGCCACCTCGGTTTCGATCTGGCCGGTGAGCGGATTGGCGATGGTCACCGCGCCGTTTCCAAGGCTGGTGCGGGCGGCAAGCACGGTGAGGCTTTCTTCCAAGCATTTGCGCAGGTCGTCCGAGGAGGCCAACGCCCGGGTTATTTCGTACAGGGTGGCCAGGTCAATGGGCTGGCGGTTGTTTTCAGGCATGGCTTCTCCCGGGTCTTTCTTACGGTTTGGTATACATTATGCCGTACGCGGCGACCCATTGTAACAAATTTGTCTGATAGTGCATCGAAAATGTGCGGCAACGGGAGATTGGAAGGGGAAATGCTACAAAACGCGGGCAAGCCAGGCAGACCAGATGGTGTATCCCAGGTCGCTGAAATGGACTCCGTCCTCGGCGAAGCAGGCAGCCGCGTCCGGCGCCCCGGTGTTGAAGGCCGCGCACAGGTCCAGAAACGCAACTTTTTTCTGTTGGCTGAGCCGGAGCAACCCTTCGTTCAGGCGGGGTACGACGGAAGGCGCCAGATGGGCGGCCCGGATGGGCGGCAGGCTGGTAACGGTAATTCGCGCCAAGGGGAGCGCGCTGCCCAGAACTTCCAGGATCTCCGCGTATTCGGGCAGAAAGCCATACTCTTCCCTGAGCAGATTGTTGGTGCCGATCATGATAACCACGCGTTCCGGGGCGGGGCAGCGGCGCAGATGCAGGGGAAGGTTGGCGAGCAGGCCGGCTACGGTTTCTCCGGCCCTGCCGGCGTTGACCACCCGATGCGCGGGAAAACAGGTCTGCCAGTTGTGAAATTCAACAAGGGAATCGCCGAGGAACAGGAGCTGCATGGCTGGCTCAGCAGGGTTTGGAGATAAAGATTGTCGCGGCCAGATTCGCCACGGTGATTGAGGCGTCCCGCACCGGCGGGCTCTTGGTTTCACTGACGATATCTTTCGGGGATGCGGCGGAGGTGTCGATCAGCCCGTGCCAGAATCGGCCTGCGGGCGGCGCCGGGATGATGAAGTCGGCGGGAATGTGCCCGCCGTTGAGCATGACGAAAAAATCGTCGTCGCGCCGCACCCCGGCGGTGGTTCCGTGCAGGACAAAGGCCAGGGTCTTGCAGGTTGGCGACCAGTCCGGTCTTCCCGGCGTGGTGGATTGCCACTCGATTTCCGGGTTCTCTTCCGTGGCGGGGAAAAAATCGGTGCGGTGGAATACGGGGTGGCTTTTCCGTAAAGCGATGATTCGGGTAAAAAAGCGCAGCAGCCCGTGGTTCTGTTTGGCCAATTCCCAATTGAGCCAGCTTATCTCGTTATCATGGCAATAGGCATTGTTGTTGCCCTGCTGGGTCCGGCCGAATTCATCGCCCGCCACCAGCATGGGCACCCCTTGCGAAAGCATGAGGATGGCGGCAAAGGTCTTGATCCTCCGGAGGCGCAGCCCTGTGATGGTTGCGTTGTCCGTTGGTCCTTCGCTGCCGCTGTTCCAACTGAGATTGTCATTGCCGCCGTCCCGGTTGTCCTCGCCGTTGGCCAGGTTGTGTTTGTTGTTGTAGCTGACCAGGTCGTAGAGGGTGAAGCCGTCATGGCTGGTGATGAAATTAATGGAGTTGCGCGGGGAGCGGCCGTCATCCTGGTAGAGGTCGGCGCTGCCCGCGATGCGGGTGGCAAGCGGAGCGACCATGCCCTCATGCCCGCAGAGGAAGCGGCGGACATCATCGCGGAACTGGCCGTTCCATTCGGCCCAGCGCCGGTTGGTGGAAAAACTCCCCACCTGATAGAGACCCGCGGCATCCCAGGCCTCGGCAATGATTTTGGTGTGGGCGAGGATGGGGTCTTCAGCGATTTTCTCCACCATGGGCGGGTTGCTCAGCACGTTGCCCTGCTGGTCGCGGCCCAGGACGCTGGCCAGATCGAAGCGGAAGCCGTCCACATGCATCTCGATCACCCAGTAGCGCAGGCAGTCCATGATAAGATGCCTCACCAGGGGATGGTTGCAGTTCACCGTGTTGCCGCAGCCGGAGAAATTGAGATACTCCCGGCTCCGCGGGTCCAGCAGATAGTAGATGACATTGTCCAGCCCCCGGAAGCTGATCACCGGCCCATTGCCGCCGCCCTCCGCCGTGTGGTTGAAGACCACGTCGAGGATCACCTCGATCCCGGCCTTATGCAACGCCTTGACCATCTCCTTGAATTCCCGGACCTGGTTGCCGTTGCGGCCGTTGACCGCGTAAGCCGCCTTGGGCGCGAAAAAGGAGATGGGACTGTAGCCCCAGAAATTCTTCAGCCTCTCCCCGGTGAAGGGGTTGGCGTTGGTGATCTCATGCTCGTTGAACTCGGTGACCGGCAGAAGCTCCACCGCGGTAATGCCCAGTTTCTTGAGATAGGGAATCTTTTCCACTATTCCCCGGTAGGTGCCGGGATTGGCTGCGCCGGAGCTTTCGTGCCGGGTGAAGCCCCGGACATGGAGTTCGTAGATGATGCTCTTTTCCAGGGGAATATTGAGGGGACGGTCGCCTTCCCAGTCGAATTCGTCGCCGATAATGCAGCAGCGCCGCTGAAAGGTGGACAGCGGGGTGCAGAGGCCGGAGCGGCAGTAAGCGACCCCCCACTCCGATCCGCCGGTAAGGGCTTTGGCGTAGGGGTCGAGCAGTAGGTTTTCGGTGGCGAAGAAATGGCCCGCCCCCTTGGGGTCGTATGGGCCGGACATACGGTAGCCATAGCGCAGATTGGTGTCGAGATCGTGGAGCAGGATATGCCAGATGTTGCCGGTCCGGTTGATCTTCGGGTCAAGGGGGATCTCGGCGCAGGGATCCTCGGCGCCGGACTTGAACAAGACCAGGGTAACGGCCTCGGCATGGCGGGAAAATATGGCGAAATTAACCCCTTCCGGCTTCAAAAAGGAGCCCAGGGGAAGCGGGTATCCGGCGCCCGTGATAATTTTTTCTTTGCGCATGGCGTATTTCCTCTTGCCCGGAATGAAACCAGTAATTATTATTGGTAATAATTATTACTTTTAAAATTATGCATACATTATATCGTTTCCATAGAGAAGATGACAATAAAACTGAGGAGGTGTGCCATGGGATTAGCGGAAAAGTTGGGTATGGGTGATCAGCCTGTGTCGATCGACTGGGATCTTACCCCCTCGGATACCTTTGCCATGTTCGAGAGCTGGGGAGGCAAGGACCAGGAACGGATTCGCAACAATTCGGAGCTGCACTATTATTTTTATATCGATAACTGGAGTTCTCCCGCCAAGCTCTGCCTAATGGAGCGGGGCGTTAAGCATGCCAAGATTCTTGCCCACATCGATTGCCCGCAGGAAATGCTGAAGAATTGCGTGTCCCGGCAGGGCAAGGACATGCGGGACCAGAGCTACGCCATTGACGAGGGAATCAAGCAATGGCTGCTGGAAAAAATCATCGAGAGCGAGGATTCCTCCCGGATTGCGCTGGTGGACAATTCCGTACCGCAGGAGATTATGGAGACAGGGCTTCCGCGCAAGGGTGATTCCTTGCCAACGGTGGAGACGGTCCGTCTGCGGGCGGCGGGTGGAGTGGTAAGCGAATTGGAGGCTGCGACTCTTGCGGCGAGAATCGGCTGTTACGACAGCCGCCGCAACCCCATGGGGAATTTCCGCAACCTGCTGGTGGACAACGGCGACGGCCTCACCGTTACCGATGGGGCCACCGGGCTCATGTGGCAGCGGGGCGGCTGCGATCTCACCACCATCCGCAATGTGCAGAAATATGTGGCGGAATTGAATGACCAGCGTTTTGCCGGCTTCTCCGATTGGCGGCTGCCCACCATGGAAGAGAGCTTCTCCCTCCTCGAGCCGCGGGTTAATGCAAAGGGCGTCCATCTCCATCCCTGTTTTTCCAAGGAGCAGCCCTTTATCTTTTTAGCCGACCAGCGCAAGCCCGGCGGCTACTGGTTTATGGATTTCAAGCAGGCCACGGCATTCTGGGCCTCGGGCACCATCCCGGGCGGGTTCGGCAGGGTGTGCCGCACCATGTGATCCGGTAAACACATAAGGCGTATACGAAAAAGGCTGCCCACGGGTGGCCTTTTTTCTTATCCGGGGCATGGGAAAGGGCGCGCAACAAAATCTTGCAATTTGTCCGGCCCGGTTATAAAGAAGCTAGGAGGTTGGAAGGAACATCATATCTTCCCGTTTCTCTCCGGACGGGAATTTTTTTATTGAGAAACCGCAAGACAAGAGAGGACACACCCATGCCTGAATTCAACAATGTCACCATCGTAAAAAAAGCCAATGTCTACTTTGACGGTAAGGTCACCAGCCGGACGGTGGTGTTTGCCGACGGCTCCCAGAAGACCCTGGGCGTCATGCTGCCCGGAGAATATGAATTCAACACGGCGGACAAGGAGCTCATGGAGATCATGGCCGGCGAACTGGAGGTTCTGCTGCCTGGGACGTCGGAGTGGAAGACGGTCAAGGGCGGAGAATCCTTCGAGGTGCCGTCCCACTCCAAGTTCGGCTTGAAGGTGCGAAGCCTTACCGATTATTGTTGTTCGTTTTTAAAGTAGGATCGCCAACAAAAAAAGCCATCGACGCGGTTGCGCCGGTGGCTTTTTTTTCCGTAACGGGCCTGTTGTTGCCCCGCCATTTCATTCCGGTTTAGAAATCCTCGAATTCTTCCTCGTCAAAGGGGATTACCTCTTTGGCCGTCTTTTTTGCGCTGTGCGAGATGGCGCGGGGCTGTGATTTTTTTTGCTGCATTGCCGGCCTGAGCCCTGTGTTTTTGCCGCGCGCCGGGTTGCTTGGCGTCTGGGAAACCATTGCGCCGGAACTGGGTCCGCCCTCCCCGGTGATCAAGGTTTGCAGTTCGCGGACATGGCCGAGCAGGGTGTTGCTTTCGGCAAAGAGTTCCTCCGAGGCGGAAGCCGATTCCTCGGCGGTGGCGGCATTGCTCTGCACCACGGTGTCCATTTCCTGCAGGGCCTTGTTGATCTGGCCGACCCCTTCGGTCTGCTCTTTTGTTGCGGAGGAAATTTCATTGATCAACACCGAAACCTTGCCGGTGCCGGTGGAAACCTTGCTGAACTCATCGTTGGTCTTGTGAACGAGCACCGTGCCTTCTTGGACCTTGTGTACCGTTTGTTCGATGAGATCCGCGGTTTCCCGAGCCGCCTCCGCGGCGCGCATGGCCAGGCTGCGAACCTCGTTGGCCACCACGGCAAAGCCGGCTCCGGCCTCGCCGGCGCGGGCCGCTTCCACGGCGGCATTGAGGGCGAGCAAGTTGGTCTGGAAGGCGATTGCATCGATGGTTTTGATGATTTTGGAAGTCTTCTCGCTGGCGACGGAGATTTCGCCCATGGCGGAGGTGAGTTGCTGCATGGAGGCGGCCGCCTGGTTGGCGACACTGTTTACTTCGCTCATCACCGTGTTGGCCTCAAGGGCGTTGTCCGAGCTGTTTTTGGTCATGGCGGAAATCTCTTCCATGGAGGCGGAGGTTTCTTCAAGGGCGGCCGCCTGTTCGGTGGCGCCTTCCGCCAGTTGTTGGCCTGCGCTCGCCACCTGCCCGGATGCGGCGGAGATATGATTGGCGCCCGCGGTCAGCCCGTTGATTGCTTTTCTCAGGGGTACGGTGATGCCGCGGGTGATGACAAAGGTCAGGGCGCAGCCGCCGATGAAGATGCCGATGGCAATGAGGATCATCAGGGTCTGGAGCGTGCGGCCTTCGGTAAGGGCCTGGTTGGCGACATGTTCCCCTTCGGTGGTGTTGATTGCACCGAATCCGGAGATGGCCTCGCGGATCTTGTCCCCTGCCGCCTCCTCGGCTTCTGCCTTTTCCGAGAGCAGGGCAGGGTTTTCCGCCTGGGCCGCGTCCATCATCTCCCGGCCGGCCGGGGCCAGCGTGTCGTGCAACTGAACGATGGTCTCGATCTTCTCAAGCCAGCCAGCCTGCACCAATTCTTCGTCTGCCTGAATGGTTGTGCGGACGCGTCCAAAGGTTTCGTCCGCTTCTTTATCCAGGCTGTCGAAGCGATCCCGGTAGGCAGCGTCCTTGTGGATGACGAAGTTTGCCGCGGCAAGCTGCTGGCGGCTGACCAAAAGGGCCAGGTCGCCGCCCAGATAGGCCAAGGGAAGATGGGTGTTTTCCAGGTCTTTGACGGAGGTCACCATCTGCGAGGATTTGAACACGGCAAAGCTTGCGCCGATGGTGGAAAGAAGAACCAGCAAGCCAAAGCCCGCTGCCAGTTTTTTGGCCAGGGAAAAATGTGCAAAATTCATCGGTCTGCTCCAGAGAGGGGATAGAATTGGCCTGTGGACAAAGGATTGCGGGTGTCTGTGACAACGAGGCAATTTTAGTTGCCCATTATATAGTAATTATAATTATTGTTTTCAACCCCTATTTTGGCATGCGGGCCGGGAGCATGTGTGTTCCTTGCCGCGGAGCATGAGTCTGCGTGCCTCGCGTAAGGAAATAAAAATAGTTTAGGGGAACAGGGAGTGGATTGCAAGCTGTGGTGTAGCGGAAAAAAGGAATATGTTCCGGCATGGTTCAACCGGAAAAAATGACTTGCTGTCCCATTGTCTCGGGGAATTTCCTGTGCTAGGATGAGCAGTGGCCGTTGTTCAAAACAGCAAATTTTTTCAGGAAAAACATCATGGGCCTCCGGATACAGCTAGTATTGGTTCTGGTGCTCTCCCTTGCCGCCACGGCTGTTTGGGCCGGGCAGGGCTGGAGGAGCGTCGCCGTGCGGCAGGGCGCGGTAAGGGTTTCCCCCATGCCATTCGGGAAGATCATTGCCACCCTCGGCTATGGTGAGCGGGTGAACGTGCTGGCGGAGCAAGGCCTTTGGTTCAAGGTGCGGGATCAACGGCAAGGGCGGGAAGGCTGGATGCACAGCGCCAGCCTCATCGCCAAGCCCATTACCCTAAAGCCCGGAGAGCGGCTTGGGGGTGGAGCCTCGGAGGATGAATTGGCCCTGGGCGGCAAGGGCTTCAATGCGCAGGTGGAGGCCGAGTACAAGGCCAGGGGCAAGAATCTCGATTATGCCTCGGTGGATTGGATGGAGCGGATTCAGGTGAGTCCCGAGGCCATGCGGGAATTCCTTGCCAAGGGCGGCTTGCAGAGCCCAGAGGGAGGCGCCGGCCATGGCAAATAAACGAACCTTTCTCCTCGCGGTTGTGTTGCTTTGCGCTTGCCCGGTGCTGGTTGCCGGGTGCAAGACCACCGATGTGATTGACGGCCTCGGAGCGGTCCAGGTGGGCGGGTTTAGGCTCAGCGAGTCCCAGGTGGGCGCGCTCAAGAAAACCGCCGTGGCCCTGGAAAAGGCCTTCACCGATATCACTCCGGAGCAGGAATACTATGTGGGCCGCGCGGTGGGCGCCACCCTGCTGGGGAAATACCAGCCCCGCACCGACCCCCAGACCGTGCAGTACCTCAATCTGGTCGGCCAGTCCCTGGCCAGGGTCTCCGACATGCCGGAAACCTACGGCGGCTATCATTTTGTCCTCCTGGAGGATGAGGGGATCAACGCCTTTGCCGCGCCGGGAGGCTTGATCTTTATCAGCCGGGGCATGCTGCGCTGCTGTAAGGACGAGGACACCCTGGCCGCGGTGCTGGCCCATGAAATCGCCCATATTCAACTAAAGCACGGGCTGCAGGCCATCAAGACCAGCAGGCTGACCAGCGCTTTTTCCATCATGGCCACGGAAGGGGCCAAGCAGGCCGGAGGGGTGCAACTGGCGCAACTCACCGGAATATTCGAGGATTCCATCCACGATGTCACCGCAACCCTGGTCAACAGCGGCTATTCCCGGGCCTTTGAACGGGAGGCCGATGTCGCGGCCCTGGAGATTCTCGGCCGGGCCGGCTATGACCAGCGGGCCCTGGTTGGGATGCTTGGCGAGATGAAGCAGCGGCTCAACCCGCAGGGGCTTGATTTCGCCAAGACCCATCCCGACCCGGCGGACCGGATGGCCGACCTTGCACCCCAGCTTGCCGGAGTCAAGACCCCAACCGGCATGGCCCTGCGGCAGCAACGGTTCCAGCGCCTTCTGGGCAGCATCTGACGTGATCAAGAAAGGTTGTACCGGGCTTACCCTCGGGCTGATCGTCTGTGCGATGGCGTTTTTTCTCTGGCAGCAGGGCGCGCTCACCGGTTTCGAGCATGCGGCCTGGCAGTGGCGGGTTGCCCATTTTGCCCAACCGGCTGCGGCCACCAGCCGCTTGCGGATCATCGCCCTTGACCAGAAAAGCCTGGACTGGGGCCGCAAGGAAAACAACCTCTCCTGGCCCTGGCCGAGGGAGGCGTATGCCACGCTCCTCGCCTTTTGCAAACGGGCCGGGGTTCGGGTGGTCGCCTTTGATATGCTGTTCAGCGAACCGTCGGTACACGGCGTGGGCGATGATCAAGCCCTGGCCCTGGCCATGCGGGAAAACGGGCCGGTGGTGCTCAGTTGCACCCTTGCGCCTCCCGGACAGGGGCAGGCGGAGAATGGCTCAGCCCCTTCCGTGCTCACCATTTCCGGCTTTTCCCAGTGGCTCGCCGGAAGCCGCGCGCCGGTGCTGCCCCAGTCGGTGACCATGCCGGTGCCTGAACTGGCCGCAAGCAGCGCAATGTTGGCCAATATCAGCACCCGTCCCGATCCGGACGGGGTTTTTCGCAGAGCCCCCCTCTTTGTCAATCTTTCCGGCCAGCCCGTGCCCTCCCTGGGCCTGGCTGCCTATCTTGCCGGAGCCCCCGGCCCGGTTCCCCTGTCGCTTGGCAAAAAACATCTCCAGGTGGGGGACCTCGGTGTGCCCCTCGATGAAACCGGACAGGCCATCCTCAACTTCCGGGGGGTGTCTCGCACTGTTCCGACGCTCTCCCTGGCTGCGGTGGTGCAATCCGAGCTGCAGCTTGCGGCCGGGGAAATCCCGGTCATCGATCCGGCGGAGTTCAAGGATACCTATGTTTTTCTGGGCATGACCGCCCCCGGGCTGTACGATTTGCGGGCCATTCCCATCGACGGGGTCTATCCCGGGGTGGAGATCCACGCCACCATGCTGGACAACCTTCTGTCCCGCGATTTTCTCCGCGACAGCCCCCTCTGGCTGGCTGTACTCCTGACCCTGGTGTTCGGCATGCTGGCCTCGGTGGCCATTCTGTTTTGCCGCAATGCCTGGCACTCTTCCCTGGCCTTTGTCCTTCTGCTTCCTCTGCCTTTTGGTGCAGGTTTCATCGCCTATGGCCAAGGACTCTGGCTGCCCGTTGCTGTCCAGGCCACGGCGGTGCTGCTTGCCCTGATCAGCGGAGTGGTGTTCAACTTCGCCACCGAAGGGCGGAAAAAGCGCTACATCAAGCGCGCCTTCAGCCAGTATCTCCATCCCACCGTGATCGACCAGTTGGTGGCAAACCCCGAGCGGCTGCGGTTGGGGGGCGAGAAACGGGAGCTCTCCATCTTCTTTTCCGATCTGGCCGGATTCACCGGGATGTCCGAGCGGTTGGAACCGGAGCACCTCACCTTGCTCCTGAACGAATATCTCTCCGCCATGACCGACATCATCCTGGCTTCGGGCGGAACCATCGACAAGTATGAGGGGGACGCCATCATCGCTTTTTGGAACGCGCCGCTTTCCCAAGCCGATCATGCCAACCGCGTGGTACAGACCGCCTTGCGCTGCCAGGAACGGCTGGCCGAGCTGCGGCCGGACTTCAAGGCGCGGTTCGGCTGCGACCTGTTCATGCGGATCGGCATCAACACCGGGCCAGTGGTGGTGGGCAATCTCGGCTCCAGCCAACGCTTCGATTACAGTATCTTGGGCGACAACGCCAATGTCGCGGCCCGGCTGGAGGGGGTCAACAAGGAATTCGACACCCAGATCCTCATCTCCGAATCGTGTTGCCGCCAGTTGCCCGCGGGCATAACAGTGCGGGAGATCGCCAGGGTTGGGGTGGTGGGGCGCAAGGAGCCCATCACCGTGTTCGAGCCCCTTGCTCCGGGCGATACGAGACGGACGCTGCGTGACCGTTTTGCCGCGGCGCTTGCCCTGTATTACCAGGGCGAGGTTGCCAAGGCCAGGGAAGCCTTCCAGGATATGGGGGCGGACGATGTGGTGGCCGGCCGCTATGCCGCCCGTTGCCGGGAAATGCTGGCCAAGCCGCCCCTTGCCTGGGACGGGGTCTGGCGGATGAACTCCAAATGAGACCGGGCGAGATGCAGAGCGATGTTTCAGGGACGAGGGTCGCCTCCCCCCTGGAACGTATCCGCCCCTTTGTCCGGCGGTATTCCTTCCGCCTTGTCGGCGGGCTTGTCGCCCTGCTGATTGTCGATCTTCTGCAACTGGGCATCCCCCGGCTGGTGAAACGGGCGGTGGATCTTTTGTCCCAGGGAGCGGCCAGCCAGACGGCCCTGGCGCAAAGCGCTTTTGCCATCTTCGCGCTTGCCGTGGGCATTGCCTCCTGCCGGTTTGTCTGGCGCTACCTGATTCTCGGATTTTCCCGGATGGTGGAGCGCGACCTGCGCGATGATTTTTTCCGCCATCTCCTCACCCTGGACCGGCCATTTTTTCAAAAGAAACCGGTGGGCGCGATCATGGCCCTGGCCACCAATGATTTGGCCGCGGTGCAGTTGGCCGGGGGCATGGGCGTGGTCGCCTGCGCCGACGCGGCGATCATGGGCATCGCCGCCCTGGCCTGCATGGCCTATATCAGCCCGCAGCTCACCCTGATCGCCGTCATTCCCATGCCCCTGCTGGCGGTGTTGACCAGGGTGTTGTCCGCCCGGCTGCACCGCCGTTTTTTGAAGGTGCAGGAGCAGTTTTCCCATCTCACCGAATTTGCCCGCAACACCATCACCAATATCCGTCTGCTCAAGGCCTACACCCAGGAAGCGCCGCAGGCCGAGGTCTTTGGCCGCCTCGGGCGCCAGTATCAGCAGGACAACCTCCGTCTGGCCAGGGTGCACGGCACGCTGTTTCCCATTTCCGGGCTGGTGGGCAATACCAGTCTGCTGCTGGTGATCTTTTTCGGCGGGCGGTTGGTGGTCGGCAGCGTCATCACGGTGGGTGATTTTGTCGCCTTTATCTCCTATCTCTACCTCCTGACCTGGCCCATGATGGCGGTGGGCTGGGTGGCCAATCTCTTCCAGCGCGGGCTCACCTCGTTGGGGCGGTTGGACGAGGTCATGAACGCCAAGCCCACCCTGGTCGATCCCCCCCAGCCCCTCGCTTTTCCCGCAGGGCAAACGGAGATCACCCTCCGGACCCTCCATTTCCAATACGAGGGCCAGGAGCAACCGGCCCTGGCCGGGGTCAGTTGTACGATCCGGGCAGGGGAGATCGTCGGTCTGGTCGGGAGGAGCGGTTCAGGGAAATCCACCCTGTGCTATCTTCTGGCCCGGCAGTATCCCGTGGCGGACGGCGCCATTTTTCTCAATGGCGTTGATGTTAACCGGTTGTCTCTGGGGTCGGTGCGCGAACGGGTGGCCTATGTGCCGCAGGATGTGCTGCTTTTTTCCGACACCGTGGCCGCGAACATCGGTTTCGGCAATCCGGCGGCCAGCCAAGAGCAGATCGAGGGTGCCGCTAAAATCTGCCGCATCCACGAGGAGATCCTCGGCTTCAGCGAAGGGTACCAGACCCGGATCGGCGAGCGGGGCGTCAAGCTCTCCGGCGGTCAGCGCCAGCGCATCGCTTTGGCTCGGGCCATCCTTCTCGACCGGCCCATGCTGATCATCGACGACAGCCTATCTGCCGTGGATCTGGAAACCGAGCAGGAGATCATCTCCGGCCTGGCCGATTTTCTGCCGGGGCGGACCTGCCTCATCGTCTCGCACCGGATCGCCCCTTTGCGGGATGCGATCCGGATCATGGTTCTGGAGGAAGGGCGGCTGCTGGCCCAGGGCAACCATGCCGAGCTGCTGGCAAGCAGCGATTTTTACCGGACCATGTATCACCAGCAGCAGATGCAGAGTCATCGCGAAGAGGAGCTGCCGCTTTGAGCCTCGGGCAAAACTCTGCCACATTGAATTCCCCCTCCCTCGACGGGAGGGGGCAGGGGGTGGGTGAAGTTGCACCCTGCCGATCTACTACCTGTTTCCCCCTCTCCCTAACCCTCTCCC
>DDWZ01000012.1 GCA_002347095.1 Desulfobulbaceae bacterium UBA2273
CCAGCGGCAATGGCCTGAAGCTCGACGTGCCTGCGGATTGCCCGCTGCGGCCCATAGGGTTTACCGCGAATATCACGGACTTGAGCCTCACGGACTTTCCCATCACGCCCGAATTTAATGACTGCTATAGCAAGGAAATCATGGGTGTGATCAATGGCACCGTCGCGATTGCCTCCGATGTCGGTGAAACCGTGGCAAATGGGGCAGCCGAGACTGCCAAGAACTTGAGCGATGAGGCGCAGAAAACCTACACCGCGCTGCATGTGGATCGTGTCGCTGCTTGGGGACCGGCCTTGGCCACCCATGCCGCCGAGGTCAGATCGGCAAAGGATGCCGTGCAGGCCGCGGACCAGGCCGTCAATGCGGCGGGCAAGCTGATTAAGGATTTGGGTGCGGAGATCGGCAAGCTCGATGACCGAATCCGTGATATATCCAACGAGATCGGAAAGCTGCTGAAAAAGCTCTGGAGCTTCGTTTCCGGACAGGTCAAGTCACTGAAAAAAGAGAAAGCAACAAAAGAGTCCGAGCGGGACAAAAAACGCACCGAACAGGCGGCGGCGGAACAGCGCAAGAAACAGGCCGAGGCGGTGAAGGCCGAGGCGAATACAGCCCTGCGGGAAATCCCCGGGCCGAATATCACCGGACGGGTGGCGGAACTCAATCAGCAGATGCTCGGGGTGCAGGCGCAGCAAGAAGTGCAAGCGCATGTGGCCACATACGCCGCCAACCTGGCCAGCGACTTCAAGAACCCCGGCAAGCGCAAAGAGATCTTGGGCGGAGTAGATGCCAAGGCGTTCATCGATGAACGCAAGACCCAATTTACAACCGATTACCCAACCCTGGCAAAGCTTATGGAGAAGGACAGCACCGGCAAGACGCAAATGGAGCAATTTGTTGATGGCTCAAAGAATGCACTGGTTGTGAAAGCGGTGTCGCAGAAGATCGAGGATGAGACCGAACGAAAGTTGCGGGAAACCGTGCCCACACTCCCGACCATGGATTTCGATGTCCCGGTCAATATCGTGTTTGGGGAGGGCAGCAATGCCCGCTGTTTGCAGGCGCCGGCACTTCTGCAATGCACGTATTCCAACGAACTAAACAAGCTCGTGCCGTGCACCGGCGCGCAGAATCAAGTTTTCAGGTTCCGCGCGGGGGGGGGATTTAGTGGCTGGGAATGCCTGCATGATGTTTGTTAAATTTCCAACTGATCGAGGCTACACCACAGGCGGAATGCAATATCTGATGAAAGACTGCGCGGATGACATGAACTGGGCCAGTTATATTTTGTCCGCCACGAAATTTTTCTTCGACCCCATCGAGGGGAATTTCACCGCCTATTTCTCGAATCCTGGGAATCCCAAAGGGTTTGCGGCATGTATAACCGCAACCAACGATGTGTTGAACTTTACGAGTGAATGCTCAACACAAAAAGAGGGGACGAAGTGGCGTTTGGTTCCGGTGGGGCAGGTGAAGGGCAGGCAAGCCCCTCCTGTGCAGGCAATAAAGGCCAGGGGAGCGAAGCCGTCACCAGTGCCTCCGACAACCAATCTTGCGCCTCTGCAACTTCGCTGAGGCATGACTCAGCCATTGGAAAGGCAGGGACTCGATTGAGTGAGAGAAATGCCCCCGGATAGGTTTTTTCCCGACCTATGCCGGGGGCTTTTTTGTTTCCAGGCCGAGAAGTTTAGACGCAACCGGAATAAAAAAAGGGTTTCCGTGATGAACGGAAACCCTTGATATTTTCTGGCTGGGGGACAGGGATTCGAACCCCGATAGGCAGAGTCAGAGTCTGCAGTCCTACCATTAGACGATCCCCCACTATGTGCCGGGCAAAGAACCGTCGAAAAATAGAGGAACAGGGCGATTATGTCAAGGAGAATTGTGGTTCTTTAGCAGGTTTGTTTATGAGCAACTGAGAAGTCGGGACCGGAAAAAAGCATAACCAAGAAGGCATAACGGTCCAGCAGCACCGCAGATGCGCGAAAGAGGTCTGCGAAGTGTGCTATTGCACATGAGCAGGCCGATGACAAAGCAGATGCGGTGCTGCTGGACCGTTATGTTCAGGAAATCACCATGCCCGCGTAGCCAACTACCTGGTTGGTGTCGCCGCTGGCCTCGCCGGAGTCGGTGTACCGGATGAGCCTGGCCTGGGTTGCCCCCAACCGGAGGGCGGCGACCAGGGCGATGGTGGTGGGCATGATCCCGCACATGGTGATGCCCTTGCCCAGCACCGTGTTGTACAACCCTTCTGGGTCCAGGGCCTCAAGCCGGTGGATGGCCAGGGAATCCTTTGCCGTGGCGGACTCTCTGGATTCGTAATGGGTCATGTCCGAGCTGGCCACGATGAGGACGGGCTTGTTGTATTTCCGGATCGCTTCGGCGAGCGTCTCGCCTACTTCCTGACAGGCCTTGAAGGAGAGATGGGAGATCACCATGGGGGTCAGGGTCATGTCCGGCCGGAAATACTGCAAAAACGGCACCTGCACCTCCAGGGAATGTTCAAACCGGTGGGCCAGGGTGTCCGGTTCGATGAGGTCTGTCTGGGCGAGGAGGGTTTGGGCCAGGACGGTGTTGATCTGTATCTCGCCCAGGGGCATGTTCCAGGAGCCCGTGTGCATCAGGGATACCGGGGCGCCGTAGCCGTGGTGGTTGGGGCCCAGGAGCACGATGTCCTTGGGGATCTCCACCGCGGCGAAGGTTTCCCCTGCCACGGAGCCGGAGTAGATATAGCCGGCATGGGGCGAGACCACGGCCAGGGCTTTTTGTTTGGTTGCTGTGGAAGGGATGAGGCGTTCGAGGGTGCTTCTGAGGGTGGCGGGATCTCCGGGGTAAAACTGATGGGCAACCGCAGGCTCTCGTTTCATGGCGGACCTCCAGGACGCAACCGGGGGAAACAGGCAGAAAAGGTGTTTCACCCATTATAGTCCAGAACGCACTACTGAATCAAAAAGATATGCGGAAAAAAACAGCCTACGGGAGTTTAACCTGCCAGGAGGTTCCGGTGGGGCCATCCTTCAGCTCGATGCCCTGGGCTAAAAGCCGGTCGCGGATTTCGTCGGCGTGACCCCAGTTTTTTGCCTCACGGGCAGCGGTTCTGTCCGCGATGGCTTTTTCGATCTCCTCGGGGGTAATCGAAAGGGTCTTGAGGATTTTTTCCTGCTCTTTGCGCATGTATTGCACCGGCTCTTCGCTGAGCAGCCCCAGGGTGTTGGCCATTTCCCTGACGGTATTGGCGCCGTTTTTGAGCAGTTGCAGGTCGGATCTGGCCGGTTTACCAGGCAGATGCTGGCGGATTTTGTTGAGCAGCTTCACCCCTTCGAAGAGATGCCCCAAGGCTTGGGCCGAGTTGAAGTCGTTGTCCATGGCCTTGAGAAACCGCTCGGCCAGGGTTTCGATCTTCTCGCGGTCCGGTTTGGAGACGGCGGAGGCTGCCTGATCGTTGCCGGTGGCGGGAAGTTGTTCGATCTCGGCCAGGCAGGTGTATAGACGGTTGAGCCCGGCCACCGCATCGAGCATGGCCGCTTCCGAGTAATCCAGCGGGTTGCGGTAGTGGGTGGAAAAGATGAAAAGCCGCAGGGATTCCGGGGAAAACCTGTCGAGCACCTCCCGGATGGTGAGGAAGTTGCCAAGCGACTTGGACATTTTTTCGTCCTTGATCGTGACAAAGCCGTGGTGCACCCAGTATTTGACGAATTCTTCCCCGGTGACGCCTTCGCTCTGGGCCATTTCGTTTTCATGGTGGGGGAAGACGAGGTCCTTGCCGCCGCCGTGGATATCAAGCGAGTCGCCGAGGTACTTGCGGCTCATGGCCGAACATTCGATGTGCCAGCCGGGACGGCCCGGGCCCCAAGGGCTTTCCCAGGTGGGTTCCCCAGGCTTGCTCCCTTTCCAGAGGGCGAAATCCATGGGGTGTTCTTTTTTCTCGTTCACCGAGATGCGGGCGCCTGCCTGCATGTCTTCCAAGTTGCGGCCGGAAAGGGAGCCGTAGCCGCCGAACCCGGTCACCCGGTAGTAGACATCGGTGTCCACCTGGTAGGCAAGTCCCTTGCGGATGAGATCTTCGATCAGTTCGATGATCTCCGTCACATGTTCGGTGGCCTTGGGCTCGATGGTGGGGGGGAGAATGTTGAGAGAAGCCATGTCTTCATGGAACATGGCGATGAAGCGGCTGGAGAGCTCTTCGCAGGTGGTGTTCTGTTCCTGGGCCCGCTTGATGATCTTGTCGTCGATGTCTGTGAAATTGCGGACAAAGGTGACATCGTAACCCCGGTAGCGGAGGTAGCGGACGATCATGTCGAACACCAGGGCCGACCTGGCATGGCCTATATGGCAGTAGTCATAGGCGGTGATGCCGCAGACATAGAGCTTGACCTTGCCCTCTTCCAGGGGAATAAAAGGGGATTTTCGGCCGGTTTTGGTGTTGTAGATCTCGATACTCATGGTCTGTTCCATCGAGTTGCCATGCAAGACAGGAAGGCCGGGGCAGTGGGGCGTTTTTCGCTTGCCACCGCTTCTCTCTGCTGTGTTCGGGCCATTTCCCGGCATTGTTTCTGTATTTATGATAAAGGAGTTAGCCCCTTTGTAAAAAGATATGTTATATACCCGTTTCCAGGAAAGAGAGCAAGCCTTGTTGCGTGCATATGCAAATATCAAAACAGGGATTTTGCCCAAACGGTTGAGCTGTTGAGGAGTTTTGGCCATGGAGATACTTGAGCAACGCACACTTGAAAACAACATGACCCTGACCGTCTATGACCAGTCGAAAAGAATGGTCGGAGACCGTTGGCTGATACGGATTATCTGTGAGGCGGAACTGCCGGTTGACGAAGGGTTTTTCTCCCGGGTGGCTGAGGAGGACAGCGCCCTGCAGGCAGAGGTCCGCGAGAGGATGGCCGGGTCGCTCACGTTTTCGGTCACCAAAGAGCGGACCTTCATCGCCGAGACCGAACGGGCACCGCTGGTGGAACGCATGGTGACGGAAATCATGAGCAACATGGTGACCTACCTGAACAGGCCGGAATTTCCCGAAAGGCTCTTTGCCCGCAAATATGCGGAGCTTCGGGAAGCCTGCGCCACGGCCCGGCATTACCGGAACCTGCCGGAGGCAGAAGGGGAGGGGGACGCGGATGAGGGACCGGCCGATTTTTCCGCCTGTTTCAAAGACTAGGAGAGGCGCGCCAAGCCAGGGCTGGTGTACATGTTTTATTCTTGACAAACTTCCCGTATCACATAATATTCGCCTTTTTAGAGTGCCATAAATTCTGGTTGTCTCAGGTTTTTTTTGCTTGTAATGTCCGTGCGCTATCCATTTGCCAGGGTCAGGAAATGACCGTGGCCGCTTTTCTTATATAAAGGAGAAACAATGAAAGTTCTGATCAGTGACAACCTGTCGCCCATTGGTGTTCAGATTCTCGAGGAGGCTGGGCTTGAGGTTGATGTGAAAACAGGCCTTTCCCCGGAGGAGCTTAAAGCCACTATTCCCGAATATGACGCCCTGGTCATCCGCAGCGCCTCCAAGGTTACCGAGGAGATCATCGCGGCGGGAGAAAAGCTGAAGGTTGTAGGGCGCGCCGGTATCGGTCTTGATAATGTCAATATCCCCGCGGCGAGCAAGAAGGGGATCATCGTGATGAACGCCCCGGACGGCAACGCCACCACCGCGGCGGAACACGCCATTGCCATGATGATGTCGCTGACCAGGAACATCCCCCAGGCCACCGCCTCCATGAAAGACGGCAAGTGGGAGAAGAAAAAATTCGGTGGCCGGGAAGTAACCGGCAAAACCGTGGGTATTGTCGGCATCGGCCGGATCGGCAGCATCTTTGCCGAGCGGGCCCAGGGCTTGAAGATGAAGGTTATTGCCTTTGATCCCCATATGCCCAAGGAATTGGTCGAGAAGATCGGCGTGGAGCTGGTGAGCCTGGACGAGCTGTGCAAGCGGGCCGATTTCATCTCCGTGCATGTGCCGCTCACCAAGGAGACCAAGCATCTGCTCTCCACCGAGCAATTTAAGATGATGAAGAAAGAGTGCGTCTTCCTCGATTGCGCCCGCGGCGGCGTGGTTGATGAGGAGGCCTTGTACGAGGCTCTTAAAAACGGAGAGATCCGCGGCGCTGGCCTGGATGTCTTCGAGGTGGAGCCCACCACCAAGGAAAACTGCAAGCTGCTGAGCCTGGATAATTTCATCTGCACCCCGCATCTGGGCGCTTCCACGGCGGAGGCCCAGGAGAATGTCGCCGTGGCCATTGCCGAACAGGTTGCGGCCTATCTGCTCCGCGGCACCATCACCAACGCGGTCAACGTGCCTTCCGTGAGCGCCGAGGTTCTTTCCCAAGTCGGCCCGTACATCACCCTGGCCGAGATGCTGGGTTCCTTCCACATGCAGATCGCCAAGGGCGGGGTTGAGGAAGTCACCATCGAATACTGCGGCGATCTCTCCGAAATGATCACCAGCCCGATCACCGTCGCCTTCCTGAAGGGGTTGTTTACCCCGATCCTCAAAGACGCGGTCAATTATGTCAACGCTCCCATCATCGCCCAGGAACGGGGCATCCGGGTGGTTGAGGCCAAGACCACCAAGAGCGACGACTTCCTCAATCTGGTGAACATCCGGGTGAAAACCACCGAGGGCGAAAATGTCCTGGCCGGAACGGTGTTCGGCAAAAACGAGCCGCGCCTGGTGCGCCTCAACGGCTTCCGCATGGAAGCCCTGCCCGCCGGGCCCATGCTCTTTGTGCAGAACAACGATGTGCCCGGGGTGATCGGCCTGCTCGGCACCACCCTCGGCAGTGCAGGGGTGAACATCGCCAGGATGACCGTCGGCAAGCAGCGGGAAGGGAACATGAACCTCAATGTTATCCTGCTCAACACCGATGAGGTGGTTCCTGACGCCCTGCTGGACAAGGTCCGTTCCCTGCCGAACATCAACGAGGCCATGGTTCTTGAGTTGCCGGAGTTGGTAGGGGCCTAGCGGATTGGTTTTTTCCTTTTGCCCTTTGGGATAGCCCATGACTGAAAACGAGAAAAACGAGAAAGAGTGCTGTCCGGAGGGGTATGTCCGGCAGGGCGGAAAATGTGTGCTGCCGGAGGTTACCTTTACCACCCTGATCATGTCGTTGAATACCTCGGCTCTTTTTCATCTGGGCGATCTCCAGGACCCGGAAACCGGCAAGACCGGGAGGGATCTCGTTTTGGCCAAGCATACCATCGACACCCTGCAGTTGCTCAAGGACAAGACCAAGGGGAACCTGACCGGCAAGGAGGAGGAGCTTCTTGGCCATGTGCTCGCCGATTTGAAACTGCGGTATGTGAAAGCCAACAGTTGATTCTTTTCCCGCCGCCAATATTCGAGATCGCCTGGGTTTCAATCCGCTGAAATCAGGCGATCTTTTTTTGTGGCGACCGGAAAGGGTGTACGGAGCCTGTGCTGAAGATGAAAAATGATGGCGCAATGGAGCTTGTCTGCGAGGCTCCGGCAAAAATAAATCTCTACCTTGCCATCAAGGGCAAACGGGCGGACGGGTTTCACGACCTGGAAACCCGGATGCTCAAAATCACCCTGGCAGATCGTCTGTGTCTTGCCGCACGGGATTCCGGCATCACCGTGGAGTGTCCGGGAAGCGAGCTGCCCGCCGGGGAAGGCAATCTTGTCCATCGGGCCGCGAAACGGTTTTTCGCCGCCCATGGCAGAGGCGGGGGCGTGCATATCGTCCTGGAGAAAAAAGTCCCCATTGCCGCGGGGCTGGGAGGAGGGAGCAGTGATGCCGCCGCTGTACTGCGCGGCCTGAATACACTCCACGGTTTCCCTTTTTCCTTGCGCCAGCTTGCGGACCTGGCGCGGCCGCTGGGAGCCGACGTGCCGTTTTTTGTGCATGATTGCACCGCGGCCTGGGCCACCGGGATCGGCGACGAGATCCAGGCCGAGGATATTCCCTTTCTCGGATGGATCGTTCTGGTAAACCCTGGATTTGCCGTGTCCACCAAGTGGGTGTATGAGAATTTTACGTTGACAACGGGTGGCAATCCATATATCTTAGGCCGCGACTTCGTGCATGGTAATGATGCATGTGCCGGGCCGGGGAATCTTCCTTTATATAACGACTTAGAGGCCGTGACCATCGGGAAATATCCGGAGCTCGGCCGCATCAAAGATGAGCTTCTGGCTGCTGGCGCCCACGGGGCATTGATGTCCGGCAGCGGCCCCACAGTGTTTGGTCTTTTTGCAGACGAGGCGCAAGCGCGGAAGAGCGTTGCTCGTTTTGCCCAGCGTTACGGCCGGAATGTCTTTCTGGCAAGACCACTGAGCACACAGGAAAAGCTTTAAGGCGTTGGGGCGTCGTCAAGCGGTAAGACACAAGACTTTGACTCTTGCACTCGCAGGTTCGAATCCTGCCGCCCCAGCCATTTTCTTATTCTCTGGCGCGCATATCTGGGTGAGGCGGGTCGAAGCGGCGGAAACACGATAACCCGAACTGCAGGCAACAGCATGAAAGATATGAAGGTCTTTGCCGGTAACGCCAACCCAGCCCTGGCTGGGGATATATGCAACTATCTCGGGGTGCCCCTGTCCAAGGCGGAAGTCCGCCGGTTCAGCGATGGGGAAATCTTTGTCGAGATCGGCGAAAACGTCCGCGGCCGCGATGTGTTTATCATCCAGCCGACCTGCCCGCCCGTGAACGACCATCTCATGGAGCTGGTGATCATGGTTGACGCCATGCGGCGCGCCTCTGCCCGCCGGATTACCGCGGTGCTTCCCTATTATGGCTATGCCAGACAGGATCGCAAGGTTGCCCCCAGGGTGCCCATCACCGCCAAGGTGGTGGCCGAGATGATGATGGTGGTCGGGGTGCGGCGGGTTCTGACCATGGACCTCCACGCCGGGCAGATTCAGGGATTTTTTAACATCCCGGTGGACAACCTGTTTGCCGCCCCGGTACTGCTTGATTACATCTCGCAGAAGTTGAGCAACGACGTGGTCATGGTTTCTCCGGATGCCGGCGGGGTTGAGCGGACCCGCGCATTCGCCAAGCGGTTGAATGCCAGCCTGGCCATTGTCGACAAGCGGCGGGAGCGGGCCAACGAATGCAAGGCGATGAACGTCATCGGCGACGTTTCCGGCAAGACCGCGATTTTGCTGGACGACATGGTCGATACCGCCGGAACCCTGTGCGCCGGGGCCGATGCCCTCATCGATGCGGGCGCTACGGATGTGTATGCCTGTTGTTCCCATGGCGTGCTTTCCGGGCCGGCCATTGAGCGGCTGGAAAAGTCGAAGATCAAAACCCTGATCATCACCGACAGCATTCCCCTGAGCGAAGCCGCCCGGAATTGCAAGAAGATCAAGGTGCTTTCCGTCTGCAAGCTGTTGGGTGAGGCGGTGAAGCGGATTCACAGTGAGGATTCTGTCAGTTCATTATTTGTCTAGTGAGTAAGACAGAGATATCTATACAACCGGAGGCCACTGCTATTGTGGCCGTTGCTGGTTTTTTGTTATGAGAATCGGTACATGAGGAGGTCAGTTCAATGTTACAAATCGCTATGACGGCGCGGGTCCGGAAAACTGTTGGCAAAGGTGCGGCAAGGACAATGCGCAGGGCAGGGAACACCCCTGCTGTTATTTATGGTCCGCTGGGCGCTCCTATTTCCCTGGAATGCAACACCAAGGATCTCACCCAGGGGTTGCTCTCGATCCACAGAAAAAATGCCTTCATCAATCTGGAGATTGATGAGGACGGCAAGAAATCGGTGCGCCACGTTATTACCCGGGAGATTCAGACGGATCCGGTACAGGACAATGTTCTGCATGCCGATTTCTATGAAGTTTCCCTTGATAAGCCCATGGTATTCAAGGTGCCGCTCAAGTATGTCGGCAAAGCCAAGGGCGTTGACCTGGGCGGCGATATGACCATCGTCAAGAACAAGATCACTGTCTCCGGCAAGCTGCTTGATATCCCCGATGTTATCGAGGTTGATGTAGCTCCCCTGGATCGGGGCGTGGCTCTGACCTGCAAGGAACTCGGTCTTTCCGCGGGTGTAACCCTGGTGACCGACCCGGATGCTGTTTGCGTTTCCATCTCCGGCGTTGCAGAGTAGCCGCCGGAAATACGTTTCTTCAATACAGCGTTGTCAAAGCCGAAGAGAGGAGCTTCCTTTTTTCGGCTTTTTTTATCGGGCTGGGCTGCAGGCGCGTTCCGATGGCGTAAGAGGAAAGAGGGCACTATCGTGTACGTCGTGGTTGGCTTGGGAAATCCCGGCAAGGAATATGCTGCTACCCGGCATAATATCGGTTTTATTTTCCTCGATTATCTGGCGGAAAAATACCGGTTTGTTTTCAAGGGAACAAAATGGCAGGCGGAAGCGGCAAAGGATCTTTCCTGGGGCTATCCGGTTCTTTTTGTCAAGCCGCAGACCTATATGAACAGAAGCGGCGTTGCGGTACGGGCGATTGCCGACTTTTATCAGGTTGAACCCAGCCGGATCATCGTGATCCACGACGATCTTGATCTGCCCCTGGGGCGGACCAAGATCATGCTCAACCGGGGGGCAGGCGGCCATAACGGCATCCGCTCCCTGATCGAGCATCTTGGCACCAATGATTTCGTGCGGGTGCGGGTTGGCATCGGGCGTCCGGACAATGCGGAGCGGGTGAGTGATTTTGTGCTTTCCCGCTTTGGGCAGGATGAAGCGGAGATGGTGCGCGAAGAACTTGCGCGCATTGAGACCGGGGTGCGTCTTATCATGGAACAAGGGGCCGCCGCTGCCATGAACCGTGTCAATTCGGAGTAGTCGTAGTATAACGCCTTGTAATATCATGTTTTTTCAAGTTTGGATTGATAATCCCGAGATCTGTGGTATAGTGCCTCCTAATCTTCATTTCTTCGCCGGTGTTGGAGTGCTTCCTTGTAGAAAAAGGAACAGGGTGTTCCGTAATCGGCGAAAGGGAGGCACGTGTGTTTAACGTTGGTGATATGGCAGTATATCCGGCCCATGGCGTTGGCAAGATAGAGTCCATCGAGCAGCGGCAGGTCGGGGACAAGCAGCAATCCTTTTATGTGATGAAGATTCTCGATTCAAGCATGGTGATCATGATCCCCACCGCAGGGTGCAAGAATGTGGGGCTGAGAAATATCATCAGCTCCAAGGATGTGAGCAAGATCTACGACATCCTGAATGAAAAGGATGTGGCCATCGTTTCCCAGCCGTGGAACCAGCGGTATCGCGAGTACATGGAAAAAATCAAGACCGGGTCTGTTTACGAAATTGCCTCGGTGCTGCGCGATCTTTTTCTCCTGCGAGTGGACAAGGATCTTTCCTTTGGCGAACGCAAGATGATGGACACCGCCAAAAGCCTTCTGGTGAAAGAAATAGCCCTTGCCAACGAAGCCAGGGAAACCGAGACCCAGGTGGAAAAGAACATCGAGCAGATTTTTTCCTGATCCAGGCCTGCCTGGCCCATGGTGTTGCCGTAAATTGCTTTTGACCTTCCCGCCTGTGCTATCATTCGGTAGCACGGGTGTTTTTTTGTATGCTGAAACGTTTCCCCCTATTTTCTTATGAAGCCACTTTTTTCTCCCCGGGATCCTATGATTGAGAAGAGCCTCTTTACCATCGAAAGGGGGGGGCAGCGTCTTGATCAGTATCTGGCAAGCCGATTCGAGCGGGAAGGATTGACCCGTTCGCGGATTCAGCAGCTTATCCGGAGCGGAATGGTATTGGTGAACGGGATTCCCCTGAAAGCCAAACATATTCTCCAGGCTGGGGACGCGCTTACGGTGACGATCCCTCCGCAACTCCCGTCCCACCTGATTCCAGAGCAGGTCGATTTTATTACTCTCCACGAGGACGAGGATCTCATCGTCTTGATTAAGCCCCCCGGAGTCGTGGTGCATCCGGCCGCCGGCCACAGCACGGCAACCCTGGTGCATGGCCTTCTCCATCATTGCGGGGGGTTATCCGGGGTAAATGGGGAGTTGCGTCCCGGGATCGTCCACCGGCTTGACAAGGACACCTCCGGAGTCATGGTGGTGGCCAAAACGGATTATGCCCACCAGACCCTGGCCGCCCAGTTCAAGGAGCGCGAGGTGGCAAAGATTTATCAGGCCCTTGTCGATGGCAGGCTCATTGGTGAATCCGGCAGGGTTGCGCTGTCCATTGGCCGTCATCCGGTGCATCGGAAAAAAATGGCGATTCGGGAAGATGGCCGGGAGGCCGTGACCAACTGGCGGGTGCTGGAACGCTTTGCCCAGGGGTTGGCCCTTTTGGAACTTGGCCTGGAAACCGGGCGCACCCATCAAATTCGGGTGCACATGGCCGCTCTGTCCCATCCGGTGGCCGGTGATCCGGTCTATGGCCGGAAAAACCCCTGTTATCAGGAGCTGGGGATAACCCGCCAATGTTTGCACGCTCATACCCTGGCCTTCTCCCATCCCAGAACCGGAGAGGATTTACGGTTTACCGCGCCGCTCTGGCCGGATATGCTGCAGGCCTTGGAGTTGTTGCGACAGGCGGGCGGCGTATAGGGGCCGTTAGGGAAACGAGTTCTCTTCTTGGTCATCGCCGTTTCGTTTGTTAGTATTTGAGTTATTTGTGAGGGTGCGACAGTGGTGCAGCAGGCGCGCAAAGCGGTGGTTGCCGTTACCGGGGGCATGGGCTCGGGCAAGAGTTCCGTGGCAGCCTATCTGTGTGAGATCGGCGGGGCCATGGGGTTGAGTGCCGATGCCCTCTGCCGTCAGCTCCTTGAACCAGGGGCTGCCGGTTGGTTGGCCGTGCGCACGGCTTTCGGCGAGAGATTTTTTTTGGCGGATCAACGCATTGATCGGCCCTTGTTGCGCACGGTTCTTTTTGAGGACCGCGAATTCCGCCAGAGGCTCGACGCCCTGCTTCATCCCTTGGTGCGAGATGAGATAGCCGGTTGTCTCAAGAAGGAGAGCGGCCACACTTCCGGAAAACAGACTCGCTTCGTGGTCGAGGTGCCCCTGTTGTATGAAGCGGGCTGGGAACATGATTTTTCCCAGGTTGTGGTGGCATATGCGGATGAGAAAACCTGTCTGCGCCGTCTTATGCTACGGGACCGGATAAGCGAGGCTGAGGCCGTAAAGGCCATGGAGACGCAGATGCCCCTGGCGGACAAGGCTCTCCTTGCGGATTACGTCATTGATAACAGTGGTCCCTGGCCTGATACCTGTTTGCAGGTTGAGCATCTGCGAAACCTCCTGTGGTAGGGCGTTGACCTTGGCCTTACGGGCGGCGTTCCGCGGAGTCCCTGGGCAAGTGTTGCGAGGAAACAGCAGGATGCGAGAAAAAAAGTGTTTAAGCAAATGGTTTAAGGTTGTAAGATACTGCGACATGAGACCGCGCAGGTATTGTGCGGTAACGAATGACGGACAACAGAGCGGATATAAGGTGACACTGATTTGAAAAGTTCGAGTTTTCAGGATTCGGCGGAAGATACGGAAAGGGGAGAGGCATGTGCTTTTTCGGAAAATGATTCCGTGCCCCACCAACGGGCGGCAATGTCTTATCTTGCCGGGAGCCGTTTTTCGCAGACCTTTCTTGATTGTGCCAATGATCTGATCCAGAGCATCGACCGGGAAGGGCGATTTCTTTATGTCAACCGGGCCTGGCGGGAAACCTTGGGCTATGATGAGGCCGAGATTGCCGCTCTTTCTGTTTTCGATATCCTTGACCCGGAGTGCCGCGAGAATTGTGCTACTCTGTTTCGCGATATAGCCGCGGGCAAGATCTCGCACACCTACGAGGTGGTCTTTGTCGCCAAGAGCGGATGCCGCATCCCGGTGGAAGGAAAGATCAGCACCGATTTCAAGGATGGCGAACTGGTTGCAACCAGGGGAATATTCCGCGACATCAGCAAGCGGAAAGCAGCGGAAGACCTGTTGCGGGATCAGAAACTGCTCACGGAGAAACTGATCCGCTACTCCGCAGTGCCTATTTTTGTTTTGGACCCGCAGCACCGGGTCACCGACTGGAACCGGGCCTGCGAGGTGCTCACCGGCATTCCCGCGGAACGGATGGTGGGAACTTCAAACCACTGGCAGGCATTTTATGGGAAAAAACGGCCGTGCCTGGCCGATCTGGTTATTGATTCCGCCGACCGGCACAATCTCGACGCCCTGTATGCCTCGGCAAAAAAATCCGAATTCCTGGAAGATGGCATCCACGCAGAGGAATGGCTGGACGCGGTGGGGGGAGAGCGCCGTTATCTCTCCTGCGATGCCGTGCCTATCTATAACCACAACAAGGAACTTGTCGCGGTTATTGAAACCCTGCATGATCTCACCGAGCGCAAAAAGATGGAAGAGGCGCTCACCCGCCTTGCCACCACCGATACCCTGACCGGCATTTGCAATCGCGGTAAAATCGAGGAATCGTTGCGTCAGGAAATGGCCAGGTCCGCCCGATATGGCAGCCCCCTGACCATTCTCCTCTTTGATCTTGATTTCTTCAAGAAGGTCAACGACACCTTTGGCCACTCCATCGGCGACCAGGTTTTAAAAGAGGTTGCCGCCACCGTGGGTAAGCAGATCCGGGAAACGGATACTCTGGGGCGGTGGGGCGGCGAGGAGTTCATGGTGCTTTGCCCGGGGATCGTGGCCCAGGATGCGGTGGCCATAGCGGAAAAACTGCGGCAACGGGTGGAGGAGCTGCCGATTGGCGTCACCATCAGTTGCGGAATTGCCGGATGCCTGCCGGGGGAGAGCATGGACGGGCTGATCAACCGGGCGGACAAGGCGCTGTATGCGGCCAAGCACTCAGGCCGTAATCTGGTGCGGCTGGCCGCCTGAGATAAGGCCTTCCAAATTTTTCGGTAACTCAAGGAAGAGTAACCGATTGGCAGTGGTGCAGATGCGCGGAAGAGGTCTGCGAAGTGTGCTATTGCACACAAGCCGACCGATGACAAAGCAGATGCGGTGCCGCCAATCGGTTACTTCAGCGGATCTCGTCGCTGTCCACATAGGCATAGGCGCTATGCTTGTGGATGGATTCAAAGCTTTCCACGCTCACGGAAAACCAGGTGATGGCCGGATGGGCCATGGCCTGTTCCGCCACTTTGCGCACCGCGTCTTCTACAAACATCGGGTTGTTGTAGGCCTTTTCCGTCACGTACTTCTCATCCGGCCGTTTCAGCAGGGAATACACCTCGCAGGAACCGCCCGCCTCGGCCATGGCGATGAGCTCTTCCATCCAGATAAATCCCGAATATTTGACAGTGAGATTCACCTCGCCCCGCTGGTTGTGGGCGCCGCAATCGCTGATCTCGCGTGAGCAGGGGCACAGGGTGGTTACCGGCACCCAGACCGAGAGGATAAAATCCTCATCCTTGCCGATGCCGCCGGTGAATCGGCATGTATATTCCATGAGCCCGGGCGTACCGGTGGCCGGCGCCTTTTTTTCCAGAAAATAGGGAAAGGTCATCTCCACGTGAGCTGATTCCGCCCGCAACTCTTCCTTCACCTCGGCCAGCAGATTTCTAAAAATCCGGTTGCTCATCTCGTCTTGATAGGTGTTCAGGACCTTGATGAAGGTGGAGACGCAGGATTCCCGATACTGGCTTGGCAGGCTGACCTGCAGGCTGATGCTGGCCACGGTCTCCTGCATGCCTCCGGATTTTTCGCGTATCCGCACCGGATACCTGATATCTTTTATGCCGACGGTATTAAGCTTCATGGTGCCCAGATATATACACCATTTGCTTGCGCGCGGAAAGCGGTAAGCCATTGTCAAAAAATAACATGGCCGTTTTGGGCAGCCAGATGGCATAAAGAGCCGTACAGTAAGACAACATAAATGGGGCTATGTCGTTTCTGAACGGATCCTAAACAGGGAGCACGTCAGGCCGCGGATGGGGCTTGGCCCGAGGGCCTGAGCTGTGGTAGGTTGAAGGCAATGGGGGAGGCGGAATTAACGATGACAGAGACGCAGGTCCGGCTGGACAAATGGCTGTGGGCCGCCCGTTTTTTCAAGACCCGCGCCCAGGCCTCCCAGGCGGTGGCCGGGGGCAAGGTGCAGGTGGGCGGTTTGCGAGTGAAGCCCTCCCGGCTGGTGGCTGTGGGCGATGGAGTGCGGATTCAGAAGGAGCAGGAGGAATACGTCATTGTTGTCCTGGCTCTCAGCTCCCAGCGGCGAGGCGCGCCGGAAGCGCAACTCCTCTACGAAGAAACGGTGGAAAGCATCGCTGCCCGCGCCGAGGCCAGGGAAACCCGGCGGCTCTTGCGGGTTGTTGGCGCTGCGCCGCCAGGGCGGCCAGGCAAACGGGACCGGCGGTTGATCAGGAGGTTTACCCAAAAAGAGGAATAAGGCTCGGATGCGGCAAGGACGGCTTTTTTTCGCCTGCCCATCTGTTTGCTTTGCGTCTTCGCCTCTTTGCGTTACAGTGTCGGTGCAAGGTTTGCGGGGTCGTCGCAACTCGAACCTTGCTTCAAACAGGTGCTTCGACAGGCTCAGCACGAGCGGAATATCAATGCGTTAAGGCAATGTCCGTTCGTGCTGAGCCTGTCGAAGGGTAGTAATTTTGATATGGCATTCAGGAGAAAAGCATGAAAAAGATAGAAAGGGCATTGATCAGTCTCACCGACAAATCCGGGATCGAGGGGTTTGCCCGCGAGCTTGAACAACTGGGGATCGAGATCCTCTCCACCGGCGGCACCGCCAAGAAGATGCGGGACAACAACATCAAGGTCAAGGATGTTTCCGAATTCACCGGCTTTCCGGAGATGCTCGATGGCCGGGTCAAGACCCTGCACCCCAAGGTGCACGGCGGCATTCTCGCCCAGAAAACCAATCCGGACCATGTACGGCAGATGCAGGAGCATGGCTTGCAACCCATCGATCTGGTGGCGGTCAATCTCTACGCCTTTGAGAAAACCGTGGCCAACCCGGCCTGCTCCCTGGGGGAGGCCATCGAAAACATCGACATCGGCGGCCCCACCATGTTGCGCTCAAGCGCCAAGAACTTTCAGGATGTCACCGTGATCGTCGATCCGGCTGATTACCCGCAGGTGCTTGCCGAGATCAAGGCCACCGGCAACACCACCCTCAAGACCCGCTTCCGGTTGGCGGTAAAGGTCTTTGCCCTGACCAGCGCCTACGATACTGCCATCGTCAACTGGCTGAAGAGCGTTGATGTCGATGCCAACCCCTATTTCAAGGGAAGTATCTAATGTTTTCTACCCCTTGAATCGACAAGAAACCTAGTCCCCTCCCCCCTCGCGGGGGAGGGTTAGGGTGGGGGGGAACTCGTTACGGAGAGGCCCACATTGTTACTTCACCCACCCCCTAACCCCCTCCCTCAAGGGAGGGGGGATGCGAAAAGAAAACAGTACACTTCAAGTAGGTGGCGCAAATGAAAATGGCGGTGTTGCTCTCCGGCTCCGGCCGGACCCTGGACAACTTTCATGACCGGATTGCCACGGGCGCCATGCAGGGGAGCATCGAGGTGGTGCTCTCCAACGTGCCCGACGCCCTTGGCCTGACCAAGGCCAAAAACTACGGCTATCCTGCCTTCCATGCCAAGGACAATGAGGCCATCAACACCATCCTGCAGAAGCATGGGATCGAGCTGGTGCTGCTGGCCGGCTATCTCAAGCTCTACCAGCCTCCACCCCATCTGCGCCGCTGTGTGCTCAATATCCATCCCTCGCTGATTCCGTCCTTCTGCGGGGCAGGGATGTACGGCATGCGGGTGCACCGGGCCGTCAAGGCGCGGGGCGTCAAGGTCACCGGTTGCACGGTGCATTTTGCCAACGAGGTATATGATGAAGGGCCGATTGTGGTGCAGCACTGTGTTGCCGTAGAGGATAGCGATACGCCCGATGACATTGCGGCCAGGGTTTTTGCCGCCGAATGCGAGGCATATCCCGAGGCGATCAACACGGTGGTGGCGCGGGGCATCGATTCGTTCTGGCCGTAACCCGGCGGGTGTTGTTTTCTAATCCTGGAGGAAAAAAGATGGAAAAACGGATCATGTCGGCTGAGGACATAGACCGGTCATTGCACCGGATCGCCTTGCAGATCGTGGAAAACAACCACGGGGTTGCCAACCTGGCCATCATCGGCATCCATACCGGCGGGGTTTTTCTCGCCGATCGGATCCAGAAGCTGATCCAGGACCGGGAAAAGATCGAGCTGCCCACCGGCACCCTGGACATCACGCTCTACCGCGACGACTGGAGCCTGGCCAGCCAGAATCCCATTGTCAAGAAAACCAGTATCGCTTTCCCCATGGAGGAGATGGTCGTCGTTCTGGTGGACGATGTTATCTTTACCGGCCGCACCATCCGGGCCGCCATGGACGCCCTGATGGATATCGGCCGGCCGCAGTGCATCCAACTGGCTGTTCTCGTTGACCGGGGCGGGCGGGAGCTGCCGATCCAGCCCGATTATGTGGGGATGGATATCCCGGTCAAGGCCGATGAGCATATCCATGTGCGCCTTGCCGAAAAGAGCGGGAGTGATGAAATTGTGCTTGTTGGCCGGGATTAGTCTTTTGCCTGTGCCGGCTCAGGTGATACAATGCTTTCGGTAGCCTAGGGAAATCATGCAGTACGCTCTTGCCGGTCAGGGAAATCATGAGCCAGGAACCCCAGTCAAGCATGGATTTGCAGCAGATCAGGCTGCGGATTAGGGAAAAGCAGCGAAATTACGCGAGCTATAACCTTAGCCCTGCCCAGAACGACCTGTTGCGGGCGTTCTTCGACCTTGCCCAGGAATTCGACTCCAACGAGGATTTTTACCGGGTCTGCGTGGCAGCCCTTTCCGAGTTTCTCGGCTTGCACAGCCGCCTCTATCTGTTTGACAAGGATAAGGAAAAGCTGGTTCTTGTTTGCGAAAGCAAAAAAGGGCTGCGGGCAAAACCGGTTGCTGCCCCACCCCATGTCCGTTTGAGCTTCAAGAACTACGAGGGCGAGCATTCGCTGTTGGTGCCGATTCACAGCAAGCCCTCCACTGAGGCGCAGGACGAAGGGCAGCAGCCCATCAACATGCAGGTCATGGGGGTTCTTGAGGTCTATCCCCTGGAGAAGATCTCCAAGGCCGACCGGTTTTTTTTGCGCAAATACGCGAACCGCATCGGCTACAATCTGCATAATCGTCTGATTTCACACGAAAACATCAGGCATCTGCGGTTTATCAACAATCTGGTGATGGACATTGAGCACAACGTCATCACCCCCAACATGTATTTCAAGCATCTCTTCAACCAGCTCAAGGCCCGTATCGGGGATATCGACGAGCTGGAAAAAATGATAGCCGGGTTCAAGGCCGCCCAGGGGGTGCCCAGCGGAAGCTGTGAGCTGGTGATCAGCAAGGTGAGCAGCTTGCACCGGAGCTTGCTTGAGAATCACCGGGAGTTGCTGGAGCACCATGCCAATTACAGCCTTTTCCTGGAAAGCCTGTTTAGGCGCGATCACTTTGCCCAGGGCCGTTTCGTGCTGCGCCCTCGGAAATGCTCCATTGACCGGGAGATTGTCTCTCCGCAACTCGATCATTTCCTGAGCAGATTCGGGGCCCGGGGGATTGCGGTGGAAAAGCCTCGGGATATGCAGGAGGAAGAACTTTTTCTGCGGGTGGATGTCGGGTTGCTGTCGCAGGTCTATGCCAATCTTTTTTCCAACGCGGTAAAGTACACCGGGGAAATAATAAGCCGCGACGGGAGGGCGAGAAAAGCCATCGCCTATGGCCGGGAGCTGCTTGCCGATTATTTCGGCCCAGGCAAGGGTGCGGTCAAATTCAATGTTTTCACCACCGGCGAGCATCTTTCCGAGACCGAGGCGAAAACGGTTTTTGCCGATGGCGTCCGGGGCGAACGGAGCAAGGCCGTGCCCGGCACCGGGCATGGCTTGGCTTTTGTCAAGCAGGTGGTGGAGATCCATGGCGGCGTCGCCGGCTACGAAGCCACGGAAGAGGGAAACAACTTTTATTTTATCCTGCCCCTGCCAGACCCGAACAACGTTCTTGTTGACCAGAGCTGAGGGGGAATTGCCCCGGCATGTTCCCCCTCAAGGATGATATTCCCTCCCAGCATTTTCCCGTGGTCAATCTCTGGCTCATCGTCGTCAATGTCCTCTGCTTCGTCTATCAACTGAGCCTTGGCCCCGAACTGGAAGGCTTTATCATTGCCCATGGTTTTGTTCCGGCTCGTTTCGTCGCGGAACTGACGGGAAACGGTATCTCCCTTGCCAGCTACGGTCCGGTTTTCAGCGCCATGTTTCTCCACGGCGACGTGCTCCATGTTTTTTCCAACCTGTGGATGCTGTGGATATTCGGCGACAATGTGGAAGACCGGATGGGGCATGGCCGCTATCTGGTGTTTTATCTTCTCTGCGGGGTTGGCGCCGCCTTTGCCCAGTTCTGGGCCAATCCCCAGGCCCAGGTTCCGATGATCGGGGCGAGCGGCGCCATTTCCGGGGTGCTCGGCGCCTATTTTCTCCTCTATCCCCAGGCCCGGATTCTCACCTTTATTCCGATCTTTATTCTTTTTTATCTGGTGGAGATTCCGGCCTACTTTTTTATCGGCTTCTGGTTTCTCATGCAGTTTCTGCAAGGCGCTGTTCAGCAGGTGGCGGTGGGCAGGCTGGCCGAGGGCGGGGTTGCCTGGTGGGCCCATGTCGGCGGCTTTGTGGCCGGGGTGTTGCTGCTGTATTTTTTCAAGCGGGGCAACGGGAAAAAGGCAGGGCAGGTGCGGGGGTAATTTGAAAGCGCAGCTTGTAGGAGCGGCTTCAGCCGCGAAACCGCAAGATATCGCGGCTGAAGCCGCTTCTGCGTTTCGTAAGAGTATTGTCGCTTTGAAATGGAATCAGCATACTCCGGAAGGCGGATATTTTTCCGCTCATTCCCCGCCCTTTTTGTTCTCCACATAATGGGCCGCGGCCAGGGCCGCTGTGCAGCCATCCGCAGCGGCAGTGACGATCTGCTTGGCGTATTTTTCCTTGAGATCCCCAACAACAAAGATGCCCGGGGTATTGGTTTCGCATTTGTCGTCAGCGATCACATAGCCGTTGGCATTCATCTTGGTTCCCGCCGGAACCAGGGAATTGTTCGGCTCAAAGCCGATAAAGACGAAAACCCCGTCGGTGGCAAGGGGGGCGGTTGTTCCATCCACGGTATTCTTGGTGATCACCCCGTTCACCCCCTGACCATCCGCCTGGATCTCAGCCAGCACCGTGTTCCAGAGTACGGTGATCCGTTTTTCAGCCAATACCCTTTTTTGCAGGATCATCCCGGCCCGGAAAGCGTCCCTGCGATGGGCTATGTACACCTGTTTGGCGAGCTTGGCCAGATAGAGGGATTCCTCCAGGGCGCTGTCGCCGCCGCCCACCACCACCACGGTCTTGTCGCGGAAAAAGAAGCCGTCGCACACGGCGCAGTAGGAAACCCCCCGGCCATAATTCTGGTCTTCCCCGGGAATGCCCAGCTTTTTCGGGCTGCCGCCGGTGGCAAGAATAACCGCGTGGGTGGCAAGGGTTTCGCCGTTGTCCAGGGTGACGGTGTGGCGATCCCGGCCGGGTTCAATACCAACAACCTCGCGATTCACCACCTCAAGGTCATAGGCGGCCGCATGCTGGGAAAATTTCACGGCCAGTTCCGCGCCGCTGATCTTTTCGGTGCCGGGCCAGTTCTCCACCTCGTCGGTGTTGTTGAGTTGGCCTCCGGGGATGCCCTTTTCGATGAGCAGTGTTTTCAGGGCGGCCCGCTGGGCATAGATGCCTGCGGTATAGCCGCCAGGGCCGCCGCCGATGATGATAAGGTCATGGATGGTGGATTCCGGCATGGTAAGTCCTCCTAATGCTGGGTGCAGGATGGCTCTTGGTTGTCTGTTGATGGACTCTTGAGTAACCCTGGATTTGCTTTAAACAGGTGCTTCGACAGGATCAGCACGAACGGAATATCCATTTATCAAGATATAACTCCGTTCGCCCTGAGCCTGTCGAAGGGTGGTTGTTACGAGTATTCCGTCCTTTATTTGCTGGTAAAGGTGAAGGAGCCGTCCCAATCGTCCGGCGGCGGATTGATCGCGAAATGGGCGAGTCGATCGAGATAGAGGTCGTAAATTTTTAAGCGTGTTGTTGTGTTGAGGGCGAGGATGATTGCCGTCGCCTCTTGAAATTCACGGTTTGCGTAATGGCGCAGGGCCTCGGTAAAGGCCTCGGTTTCTTTTTTTAGCTCCGGCTCCGGTTCGCCCTCGCAGAGGGGCTCGTATATCCGCACCGGCATTTCCTTGCCCTTGACCCGGACCAGATCGAGGAGGCGGCAGTAAAATCCTTCTCCCAGCGCTGCTTTGGTGTATTCCGAGATGATGATGTTGGTGCCGTAAGCTTTATTCGCGCCTTCCAGCCGGGAAGCAAGGTTGACGTTGTCGCCCATGACCGTGTAGTCAAAGCGTTGGTCGCTGCCAAAGTTGCCCACGCTCATCATCCCGGTGTTGATGCCGATGCGGATATCCACCTCGGGCAAATCCCGTTTCTGCCAATCCGCCCGGAGTGTTTTGAGTTTTGCCATCATTGTAAACGCCGCCCGGACACAGTTAGCCGCATGGTCGCCATCCTCAAGGGGTGCGCCCCAGATGGCCATGACCGCGTCGCCGATGAACTTGTCCACCGTTCCCTTGCTTTCTAAAACGATCCGGCTCATGGCCGTGAGATACTCGTTCATGAACCGGCCAAGCTCTTCCGAGGTCATTTTTTCGGAGATGGTGGTAAAGCCCTTGATGTCGCTAAAGAGCACGGTCAGGTTCTGCTGCTCCCCTTGCAGGGAGAGCCTTTCCGGGTGCTCCATGAGCTGGTGCACGATCTGGGGGGAAACGTAGTGGCCGAAGGCCGAGCTGATGAAGCGTTTTTGCCTCCCTTCGAAAAAGTAGTTGAACAGGGTGACCACCAGGAAGATGGTAAGGATGGTCAGCAGCGGATAGGAGAGGCCGACAAGCTGGCTGTGGCTGAAAAAGAAGAAATAGTTGCCGGCCAGGGTGGCCAGGATGAGGAGCAGGCCGCCCAGGCCGCCGGCCAAAGGAGTGGCATAGGCGAGCAACGCGCTTAATCCAAGGCCGCCGATCAGCAGCAGGGCGTACGTGATGCCGATTTCGGTGAAGATGTCGTGGGTGAAGGGGTCGTGGCTCAGGATATTGTCGATGATGTTGGCGTGGACTTCGACCCCCGGATAGATGTTGGAAAAGGGCGTGGCCCTGAGATCGAGAAGACCGGCGGCGGAGGTGCCGATGAGGACATATTTGCCCTGTACCCGATCCAGGTTTTTGCCTGCCAGGATGTCCACGGCGGAAAGGTAGGGATAGGTCTGACCCGGTCCCCGGAAATTTATGGTGATCTGGCCTTTTTCGTCGGTGGGGATAAAGGTTGTGCCCAATTCAACGCCGAGGACGTCCCTGGGGTAGGTTTGCCCCTGCCGGGAGACCTGGATGGTCGTCTCCTGCGCCCCGATGCCGATGCGCAGCATTTCCATGGCCAGGGATGGGTAGGGGATGTTGTCCATCATCATGAAGAGCGGAACCTTGCGCACCGTGCCTGCGGCATCGGGGAACACATTGAAAAAGCCTTCGCTCCGGCCTTGGGCCACGGCCACTACGTTGGTGATGGCTCGGTAGGCCCGGAACAGGGAAATATCCTCGTAGCGCAGGTTGTCTGGAGCAAGGCGGGTGGTGCCGGAGGGAAAGGGAATGTCCGTTTGGTTTTTCAGGCCGTCATCCTGGGTCTGGAAGACATAGCCCAGCACCGAGGGCGTTGCCCCCAGAGCCTTGCCCAGGGCGAGATCGTGATCCAGGCTTTCCTTTGCTTTCAGTTCCGCTATGGTTTCCGGCGGGAGTTGCAGTGGCAGAAGCTGCTGCAACTCGTCGACAAAGTTTTTCGGCGAGGTGCGGTCCGCCTCGGCAAAAACGATATCCAGGCCGATAACCCGTGCCCCGCCTGCGCCGAGATTGTGAATCATCCTGGCCACGGTGTTGCGCGGCCAGGGCCATTGGCCAACAGTCCGCAGGCTTTTCTCGTCGATATCGACAATGACGATGGGCTGGCTAGGTTTGACCGTACCCCGCCAGCGGAACATGGTGTCCGTCATCCGGTTGTCCAGGGTTTCGAGAATCTCCGGTTTCCGCTGGCCAAAGGAAGCGAAAAGCAGGACGGCTGCCAGGGTAACCAGGCAGCCGACCTTGAAGGGGGAGAGGGTGAAAAACGCCAAACGGCGTGGGATGTTTGTCATTGCTTGGCGGTATTTTCCATATTTTTATCGGCTTCCGCCGAAGACCCCAAGGTAACGGACGCCGGTGTTCATTTGGGCGTGGAAGTTGCCGCCCACTGCCTGGGCGGTATCGCCGTAGAAGGCGCCATTAACCACGCTGGAGCTCGGCGCGATGGTGGAAACATCGGAGATGGTGGCGACGAAGCCGGCACTGGTTACGGTGCTGGCCGCGGAGTTGATGGTCAAGGAGGCCTGGTCGAAGTTGATGGTGCCGTTAACCGGGTTTGCGGTGGCGCTGGCAAAGTTGATGCTTAGGTTGACGTTGCCATATTTATTCACGCCGGAGGCGGAGGTGAGCTGGGTGGCATTCTGGCCGGTGGCGTCGAGCTGCACACCAAAGGCCTTGCCTGTGTAAGTGCCGGTGAAGGGGGTATTCAGGAGATTGTTGGTGATATATTGAGGATCGGTCTGTTGCCCTGCCACAAAGAAGGACTGGGAGCTGAACAGGTGGTCCTTGCTGCTATCGACTGGGTCTGTGTAGCCCATTTCCCAGTAGCCCCAGGTCAGGTATTCGGTGTGGGCACTGGTGATTTCCGGGGCGTCAGGCCCGGCGGTGTAGAGGAAATTGCCGTAACTGCTTAAGGCGTAGTTGGGGTCGGCATCGGTAAGGATTGCCACCATCTGGTCGTTGAGCACATAGGTGGACTTGGTGAGATCCGTCGCATGGCCGATGGTGATATTGCTGAGCGGGGTGCCGCCGTACAGTTCGTTGGCGCTTAAGGAGCCGTTGATCGTGCCGGTGGTCGGGTTGATGGACATGGACAGGGTGGGACTGTTGTTCATGAAGATGCGGCTGGCCGTACCGTTGGCGGTATTGTCACCCACACCGACGACGAAGCCCGTATAACCAATGGGAGAGGTCGGGTAGGCGCTGATGGTTTCTGTAGTCGCGGCCCGGAAGGCGGCACCGGTGGCTTGCCAGGTGGAGTGCAGGACGTTGTCGGTGATGTTGTAGTCGGCGCCGGAGGCGGTAAAGCCCAACCCCTGGTTGAAGCTGCCGTACAGATTGGCGGAAGCTGTGCCGTAAGTGGCTGTCGGGCTCGTTCCGCTTGTCCCGCCGCCGCCCAGGATGGTGACATTGGCGGTGCCATCGCTGTTCACGGTGCCGAAGAAGATGGCGCCGTCGTATTTGGTAATGGCGGAGTCCAAGTCGGAAGAGCGGCCGATGAGGCGGCGGTTGTAATAGTTGACCTCGATGGAGGTTTTCTCCAGATCCGCATCGGGGTAAGCCGCCGAGGTGTTGTTGTAGATGAGGTGGCCGGTGAACATGTTGATGCCCGCGGTGGGGATGCTGGTCGAGGGGCTGCCGACGTAACCCAGCGAGCCTTGGAGAAAGGCTGAGGTAGAAAAGTAGGTTGTATTGTAAAAGAATTGACCGGATGGTTCGGCATAATTGGTGGCGGCTATGGTAAGCAGGCCTAGATCCGGGTCATTGTAACTGAAGGTGTCGGAAAAGGATGTGAAGCCGTCATAGCTTGAGATTGTCGGATTGTAACCCAGATAGGTGTATGCCACGAAGGTCGGGAGAAAACTCGCTACAGGGACTTGATTGATATAAGAGCCACTGCTGACGATAGAGGCTTGCAGTGTTCCGGTGTCGAAAAGGGTGGAGCTTACGGTGCCGCTATCCCAGGCGAGATAGGTGGAATAATAGCCAGAAAATTCATCGTACTGGATGTCCCGCGCGAAAGAGCGGTAATTGCCGGCAAGCGCGGTACTGTTGACCACCGTGGTGGCTGCGGTCTCGCTGGTCGTGGTGGTTTGGCCGTCTTGGGAGTCATCCACCACGATATCCTCCTTTATCTCGTACGGAACCGGGGGGACAAGAGGGAGGGGTGGGGTGAATGTGACGGGGTCCAGAGGCGGCGCGGTCTCCATGACCGGGTCCATGGTCGCTCCCCAACTGTTGAAGGCGGCTGTGTCATCAGGAGCCGGAGCGGTTGCAGGCGGCTGGTCTGCCGGAGCAGTTGAGGCCTGTTGTTCTGCCGGGGCCGGGGCGGCACTCTCTCCTTCCTTGGGAGCAGGGGCTTTTTCCGGACCTTTGCCTTTTTCTTCGCCCTTTTCCTTTTTCTCCTCTTTCTTTTCTTCCTTATCCCCAGCGCCGTTGCCGGACAGGGCTTTGTTCAGCTCACCCATTTCCTTGGCCGTGAATTTCATCGGCGGCAGCGGCGGCTTGGTCATGGCCACCTTGGTGCCGAAGCCGGGCTTGCTGATTTCCACGGTGCCAAAGGCGTTGGTTATGTCGATGCCCTTGCCGCCCTGGAAGACAACGGAGAGAAACTCCGGAGTGACAACCCCGGCGTACATGGAGCCACGGATGCCGATGGTGGCGGTGGGGGTTTCGGTCTTGAAGTTCTGCGGCGCGGTCTTGGTCAGCGCCCCGCCCATGACCCGGAAGGTGCCTTCCTTGATTTGGGTTTTGAGGGCGCCATCGTTCTGCTCGGGCTGCCAGCGGTATTCGGCGATTTTCATGGTTGTTGCATTGCCGAGGTTGATCAGGGTGTTGTCGGTGAACATGATCTGCACCCGGCTGTGTTCCCTGGTCGTGATGGTGTCGTCTGCAAAGATGGGGGCTTTGATCGTGAGGGCGCGGCCTTTGCCCTTGGCGTCCAGGGCCTGCACATCGCCGCGCGCCGCGACCACGGTGGCCACCTGATCAGCGGCATAGGCCGGCGACCAGGCCAGGATGAAAACGAAGAAACCGAGGAACAGGGTGCTGGTGATGGATTGTTTCATGCGCGATCCTCCGGAAAAGGCGCGAGTAGGGCAGGTCTTGTGTGTGGCGGTCATGGTCTCAATCTGCGCGGTCATTGTAAAGATGGTTAAAAGGCAAAAGTCAGCTCCGCTGCGGTTACGTTCTTGTCATATTCATAGAGGGCGACGTTGGATTCCGCCTTGGTGTTCGTGTAGCTAATCTGGCCCGCCAGGCTGTGACGCTTGTCCTCTGCTTGCCAGAGCTGTTTCGACACGCCGCAGGAGAGATCGAGGACATCATCGCTGCGATTGTTGACATAGAGCGGGTCGGTTTTGTCATAATTGGTGTTTTGGAAACGGAAGCTGGCAAATAACCCGAAATCGAGGGGCAGTTGCCGGTCATAGCGGGTCAGGACCAAGAAACGGTCATAGCTGTTGTAATCGTGGGCGGCGTTTTCAAATTCCTTGCCCAGAGCGAAGGTGATCCGGTTCGGGCCCAGGGTGAAGATCGGCCCGGCGGTGATCAGGTAGTTGTCCGCATCCCGGTCGCCGTCCTGGTAATTGTTTTTGGGGCTTGACTAGCTGAGA
>DDWZ01000027.1 GCA_002347095.1 Desulfobulbaceae bacterium UBA2273
ACTCTTTTTCAACATCCTGTTAGATTTACATGCACAAAAAGGTGAAGGCGCGCTCCCTGACAATAAATAAGACCAACCAATGCCTTCTTGGTGGTCCTAACAAGGAGATGGCAATGAAGAAAGAAA
Organism: Desulfobulbaceae bacterium UBA2273; assembly: GCA_002347095.1. Classification (GTDB taxonomy): domain Bacteria; phylum Desulfobacterota; class Desulfobulbia; order Desulfobulbales; family Desulfurivibrionaceae; genus Thiovibrio; species Thiovibrio ferrireducens. Next base: position 127 of record DDWZ01000027.1, read on the forward strand.
TCCAAGTCAAGATCGACATGCTGAGAGATCCAGATAAAACAATTACTGGAATCGCTAAGCGCTCTAAGCTAGACAGAAACGTTATCGATTTCCAATTCACTGACGCCCAAGGCGTCGTATTGACAGGAATACTTCCTGTACATACCGATCTCATTGCTAACCTTTCCGAGACAGGAAGAAGAATATGGCACGAAGGCCTTGTCCACAACGAGTTAATGTTAACTGTCCCTGATGGTGCTGCTCTTCCAATGGGCATCGCTATCCGCTTTATACGCGGGATGTTAGACCTGTATCACGAATCCACTCCCGGCATTACTGTAAAATCTTTCCTTGACGAAGAGGCAAAGCAGGTTGCTGATAAAATTGCGCCTCGCTGCTACTATGCTGGCTGCGGCACCGATGATGGTTGGCCGACAGCAAAGTGAAATCGTAGCAAGTTTTTTTGGTTCTATAGCGAGAGGGGCTCTGCACTCAAGAAAACCTCTCGCGCTTAATGCAGACAGATCATCCGTCAAGAAGCGGCAGGAATAAAATGATGAACTACCATGCTTTTAGTGTAGGACAAGCCAGTTACGTATATTCTCCTGGAGATAGGCAAGCCTATCGTCTTAACCGAGAGGATGTTGACATTCTCAATGACCGCTCACCGTCATCGGTCAGAAGAAGACTCGATGTGCTCGAGTATCTTTCTGCCTTCAAAAACCCATACACATCAGGACACGTTCCGAGACAATACCGGTATGCTCTGTATCTAAATCTAGCCACCACCTGCAATTTGCATTGTGTTTACTGCTTTGCACAATCAGGGACATATGGGGAGCCAGAAGAACTTATGGCATATCCAACGGCCCAAAAAGCAATAAAACGTTTTTTAGAGATTGTTCCGCCAGATACAGTTGCATATCTGATTTACTTTGGCGGCGAGCCATTGCTTGCATGGGAGACACTTACCAAGGCATTTGCCTTCGCATCACAAGAAGCAGAATCTACGGGAAAACAGATTCGGCATCATGTGGTTACGAATGGGACACTCCTCACCAAAGAAAAGGTTAACTTTTTCGTGAAGCATAAAATAGATGTTGTAGTAAGTATTGACGGGGAAAAGGATCTGCACGACCGGCAGAGACCTTTGCGTGATGGGAAACCGTCGTTTCATCTGCTTAAACAGAACCTGTCCTATTTCTTCACAAAAGTGACGCAATCTGCTGCTCGTGCAACCTATATTGATCTTGACTACCCACTGTACCAAGTCTACCGGGACCTTTTCAGGATGGGGTTTCATACAGTCGATACTGCCCCAGATTTCCTGCATCTGGATACCGTTGGGTTTTCACGTCTCTGTTCTCAGATTGAGGAACTTAAGGAGGATGTCTTAGAATTTCTGCTCCAACATGGCTATATTGGTCATTCACAGTTTCTCGACAGGATCAGGCGTATCTTTAGTGGAGCAGGTGTGCCACCAGACGGATGCGGGGCAGGAGACAGAATCACCTCAGTGGCACCTAACGGTCGATTCTACGCATGCCACCGTTTCACGGGTATGAACGACTTTGCGATTGGAGACGTACACAACGGGTATGATCATTCACGGCATCCGATTGCACAGGCAGATTGTTCTTCATGTAAAATTTGCTGGAATAGATTTGCTTGCTCTTCCGGATGTTTTTTTAACAATCAGGTAATTAACGGAAATGCAGCGACCCCTATATCATCATGGTGCAGTTACTCTAAAAAAATGACAGAGGTGACACTCAGCATCATCGAACAGATCCCCAAGGAAATACTAATGCGGCTAATTGTATCTGAGGTCTCGACTCCTTCTTTGGAAGAAGTAACTGGCAAAAATCATAAATTAAATGTCTATTTATCCGGCAATTATGGCTTTATTGCAAATAATTAAAGAATAATGGAGATCTGGGCAACGGAGCCCGATTTCTTGTGAGTGGCTTGAGAAAAAAATTGCCTGTAATCGCCGCATGCCATGGAGATGTTTTATGACCATAATCGAGACCAAAGACGTTCTTCTCTGGTGCGCAGGGCTCAACTACGCAGTTCTACTCCTCTGGTCCGGGGCCTTCATCTTTGCCCATGACTGGATGTACACCTTGCATGGCCGTTGGTTCAAGCTTTCGGTTGAGACCTTTGACGCTATTCATTATGCGGGTCTTGCTATGTACAAGATTGGCATAATCCTGCTCAACCTTGTGCCGTGGCTTGCACTTTGTATAATTTCTTGACGCGCGGGAAATGGCGACGGAGCCCGGTTTTCACGCTCTTCAGCCCTGAAAGGGCTACCGCCGCCAATGGTCGAACCTATTCGCAGTTGCCCACCAGGCAGGAATATTCCCTGCCCTCCAAGACAAGGCGCGCCTTGCCGCCCTTGTCCCAGATCATGATGTTTTCCCCTTCATATTTGGCGCCGGAGGCGGAAAGAGCCTGCTCCAGGCGGTACTTTTTGCCTTGCGCCACAATGGACGCACCATTGCCGGGGTAGTACTCGACCATGATTTTTCCGAGCCCGGAACAGTCATAGCAGGCCGTGATCGTCTTCTCTGGGGGACACGGTTCTTCCCATGCCCGGATGCATTTTTGCTTTGCTTCGCACCAGGTATACCCCGCCGAACCGATACAGCCATGGGCATCCCTGTCGCTGCCGAGAAGGCCTGCCTTGCTTCCGGCGCAGCCACCCAACACGAAGACAACGAAAAACAAGAGGGGCAAAAACCGTAGTTCCATCACAACACCTTTCCCGGAAAGTTATGGTTAACTGACTGATTTCATGAAACAAGAGGCAAGGCGCGGCAAAAACGAGAAGACATGCTCCCCTCATTACACGCACCCCCAGCACTCCTCATCCTCTCTCCTCGCCGTTCTTTTCCTCGACAACAGGGGGCTCGGGCTTGAGACTCCCAAAAGCCAAGGCATATTGCCGGATAAACTCCGCGCCCAGAAAAAAAATCTGCGCCGAATAATAGACCCAAAGCAGCAGGGCGATCAACGATCCGGCCGCGCCAAAGCTTGAAGCCACGCCGGTCTTGCTCAGATACAGACCGACCGCGTACTTGCCAAGGCCGAACAAAACCGCCGTGGCCACCGCGCCGACCCAGACATCGCGCCAGGAGGGGGGCGCTTCCGGCAACATCTTGTAGATCACCGCGAACAGCGAGGCAGTGATGCAGAAGGAAAAGAGCGAGGTCAAGAGGGAAAAAACCGGGGCGGACCTGCTCCAGACCCCCCCCACGAAATTGGCAAGCACGGCAAGCGCCGCACCGCCGAGGAGGGAGGCAAGCAGTAGAAAGGTGAGAACCATCACCAAGCCGAAGGCGAGCAATCTGGAGCGCAGGAGAACCACAAAAACGGGATGCTGCGGCGGCGGCGCACCCCATATTTCATCCAAGCTCTCTTTGAGTTCGGCAAAGACGCTGGTGGCGACGACCAGCAGAATAAAACTGGCCGCAATGCTTGCAAGCAGCCCGGAAGCAGGATCCCGGGCCGCGGACAAAAACGCCTGAATCGCCCGGGTGCCATTGGGGCCCACCGTTCTCGGAAGCTGGGCGATAATTTCGCCCTGGGCCGCTTCGGCACCGAAGAAATACCCGGCCACCGCGATGGCCAGCATCAGGATGGGGGCCATGGAGAACAGAGCGTAAAAGGCCAGGGCCGCGCCCTTGCTGGCGCCGCGATGATCGATCCAGGCCTGTAATGATGCGAGCAGAACTTTTTTCATGCGCCTCCCTGTGCGACCATTCTAGAATAACCGTTGGAAAATTAATAGATTTCCCTATGCTCTTACGCAGTTAAAATCCCATTGGCCCGCCGCCGAGCACCGGAGAGGCTGCCGAAAAGGGCTTTGCACTGTCTGAGGCGTTAGCCGAGTTTGCAAAGCCCCGGCAGCATCGAGGAGCACAGGGCATCCCGCCTTCGGCGGGACAAGGGACACGGGTGCCCTTTCTTTGGTTCGTTTCTTTGGGCAAGCAAAGAAATGAACAGAAGAAAAAAACGCATTCCTCTCGCTGCCAGATTGCCTGGCAATCAGAAATAAAATACCCGGATGGCCGTTATTACGGTATGATACCCATCCTCAATCCAGCCTTGCGATGCACGCTTCCCCTGCGGCAAGGCCCTTACGCTTACCCTCAACGGACACAGACACATGACCGACAGCAACATCATCGAACTCACCCCCTTCCGCGCCGATCTGGCCCGCGCCCTGACCCGGCGGGGAGAACGGCTTCTCGCGGCCACCGATCTGGCCGAAGAGGTCGCGGCCCTGGAACCCTTGGAGGCATACTACATTATCCGGGAGTTGGGAATGGATCAAGCCCTGCCCATCCTCCGGGAGCTGGACCACGAACAGATGCAGGCCTGCCTGGATCTGGATTGCTGGAACCGCTACGATTTCTCCGCCGAAAATCTTGAGGAATGGCTGGCGCCCTTTGCGGGTGTCGATGCGGAAACCCTGGCCCAGACCTTCCTCTCCCTGGATTATGTGCTCCAGCTCCTCTTCCTGACCCAGAGCGTCACGGTGTACGATCCAGACACGGATCAAGTACCGCCGGAGGACGAGGAGCGCGAGACCACGGCCCGGGCCATGACCCCGGACGGCTTCTACCTGCTTGAGCTGAAAAATCCCGACCAGGCATACAAGGTCCACCCCTTTGCCCTGCTGGATGCCATGTACCAATACGACCCCACCGCAACGCACCGGCTGCTGAGCGAGGTCCGCGTGGACCTGCCCACCCAGATCGAGGAGGAAGCCCTGCGCTTTCGCAGCGGCCGCATGGAGGATCTGGGCTTTGCCACCCCGGTCGAGGCGACCGCGCTTTTTTCCAAACCACCCAGCCGTCAACCTTTGCCCAGACCCCAGGACCCGCTGGACAGCGCGGTCACCCGCTTGCCCTCGGTGTATGCCGCGCCCTTGCTCGAAACCACCCTGCTGCAGCAAGCCCTCTCCCTGGTTATTGACCCGAAAAGCCTCTCCCGCCTGCAGCAGGAGCTGGTCTGGACCATCAACAGCGCGATCATGGCCTACGGGGAAAAGCCGCAAGATATCGAACACATCACCGCCATTGTCACCCGGGTACGGGACACCATCTCCCTGGGGTTGGAGTCCTTGCTGGCGCAAGCAGAACCCCCATGCCAGCCCGACGAGGCAGGGGCTGCGGCCAAGGCAGCCGAGCTGCTGGAGATCTGGCCCATGACCGATCTGTTCCGGCACGGCTACGGCGCGACCATGGTCTTGCAGGAAGCGGTGCGGCAGGCCTTGGCCGAGCCCGGCTTCGCCGCCTGGTACAATCTGGCGGACACCGAACAGTCGGATGAACCGGCGGACCGGTTGGAACGCGCCTTTGTCGCCGGACTCATGGGCCGTCAGCCCCTGCGCGGCGGTTTTGATCCGGGCAACGCCGAGACGGTTAGGGCCTTTGCCGGGCTCGCCGAGATCGCGGCGGCCCAGGTCCGGCTAAAACGGCTTGTTGGACACTTCAGCGGATAGAACGGATGGAGCGAGACTGGACCCCGGTTTTCACCGGAGTGACGCCTACGAAGGGAAACTCCAAGACATTCAGAGAGCGTTGCTTGGAGTAAAAAAGAACCTATTGCGCCCCCGCCTCGAGGCGTTCCGCAACCCAAACCTTTAAAAGAGCCTGCCTGCTCACACCAAGGCGTCTGGCTTCCTTGTCAACCTTTTGAACCACCCATACCGGAAAATCAATGTTTACGCGTTTTGAATCCTGCTCCGGACGGCGCGCCTGACTCAAGTCGAGATGGGCGGTGATATCCTCGCCTGTCTCAAACTTTTTTTCAAAATCCTTAGCTTTCATATAGTGCAACCTCCTCGACTCTGGCCCGGCGCACAGAGATAATACGGATTGTATCCTTTCGGTATGTAATGACTGCCGACCAATATTTCCCCTCGATTCTGCCGATTAGCAAAAATCGGGGTTCATCCGTGGTTTTGGCCGGAATTTCCAAAACATCGGGGTCATACCACAAGGCTTGCGCCTCGAAAAAATCAAGACCATGCTTCTCTTTGTTGACAGAGCTTTTCTTTTCGTCAAACTCGAATTTCATATAAAAAATATACCAAAATTATACCTAAAAAAACAGCAGAAAAAAGGAGTAATCCACCTCGCGCTCGGCCAGGACTCTCACACCCCTGACCCAGATCCCTTCCCCAGCTCCGGCATCAGTGCCTGGGCAATCTCCCGGCAAAAACTCCCCAACGCCGCGTTCAGGGCGGCAACCTGTCCTTCCTGATCCCGGCTTGCCGCCGGAGCCGAATGGCTGCTCCTTTTTTCCGGCAGCACGATTGCGCCGTCCTTTCCCTTGATTGACCAGAGGGCAACCAGCCGGGCGGCTCCGTCGCTTTCGTTCTCAAAGTGAAGCACTTGAACCATAACCTGGTAATCCGTGGTTCTGGAAACAGGCCAGGGGTGGAGCAGGATACGGTCGGTACCCAGCAGGGCCGAGAGGTTTTCCCCCACCACCCTGGGGATATTTTCACCGAGCGGCTCGGCCCAACGGTGGCTGTCTGACAGGTGCAGCCGGTTGGGCGTCATTCGGGTGACCAACTGAGGCCGGTCAAGGTATTCCGGCAGCCGTACCGGGCCGATGCCGAGCACCATTGTGCCCGCCTCGGCACTGACCGGGGGTGTGCGAGCGGCGTCCAGGGCAGAGAGATGGTAATAACTGACCGGGGCGGTCGTAAGGACGCAGCCCGCCAGCAGCACGGTGCCTGCTAAAAAGATCAGGAGAGCGCCCTTCCATGTGCCGGGTATATTTTTCATTTTCCTTCCCCTTGAATCCGTTTTCCCTGCACAATAGCCTCGGGCTGTTGCTCCAGGGTTTCCGCCAAAAGCCGCAGGGCGCGGGCCGCACGGCTGATTTCCCGGAGCGCCGTGTCAAGATGCTGTACGGTGGGCGACTCTTCCCCGGTCAGTTTTTGCAATGCCTGCGCCGTCTTGGCCAATTCCTCGCTGGCCTTGCCCAAGCTCGCAACCACGGGGGAACCGGCCTCGGCCACCTCGCCGATCTTGACCATCGCCGCCTGTGTCGCCTCAAGCGCCGCGCGCATCTCGGTAAGCACCGGGTCGCCATCGCGGTCGAGCTTGGCGCTTAAGGATTGCAGATGCGTCAGCGTCGCCTCCAACCGCACCGGAATCATCTTCGTTTCCTCCGAAGAAAGAAGGGCATTAAGCGATTGGCTGATAGCGGCAAGATCGGTGAGGAACTCCTCCATGGGAAACCCCTCCAGCGTGGTGGCAAACTCTTCCACCGTTGTCGGAATGGTGGGAATTTCGCTCTCCTCCGAGTCGCCGCCGATGAAGCGGGCCGGTTTGTCGGGATGAAAATCCAAATCGACGTAGAGCTGACCGGTGAGCAGGCTCTGCATCTTGAGCTGGGCGCGCAACCCCTGCTCCACCAACTGCCGGAGGATGTCGCGGTCCTGCAGATCGACCTGATCACCACGGAGGGATTGGACCATGTCGGCTTCGACCTCGATGATGACCGGCACCATGAAACGGCGGTTTTCCGCATCCAACCCGAGCTGGATGCGCTTGACCGTGCCCACCTTTACCCCGAGAAAAACCACCGGCGCCCCTACTTGCAGCCCTTGGGCCGCGCCTTCAAAATAGAGAACATGCCGGCGTCGTTCCTGAAACAACTGCCCCCCGGCCAGAAGCATGGTGGTCACTGCTCCGAGGATGATGGCGCCAAGGACAAAGGCCCCGATAAGCGTTGGGTTTGCTTGCTTGCTCATTCCGCCCCCCTGACAACTGCCCAGCAGCACCACACCTGCGTCGTCATCGGCCTGCTCATGTGCAATAGCACACTTCGCAGCCCTCTTCCTCGCATCTGTGGCGCTCCTGAACAGTTATATCCCCTATTTTTCCTCATGCTGCTCATTCCGCCCCCCTGGTGAGAAAATGACGCACTTTCGGATCTCCGGAGGCGACCGCCTCCTTGGGTTTACCGGTGTTGATCATGGTGTGGGTCTCGGCGTCCAGAAAAATCGAGTTGGTGCCGATGGCAAGGATGCTGGCCAAATCGTGGGATATAACCACGATGGTCGTCTCCAGGCTGTCCCGCAGTTCGAGGATCAGATCGTCGAGGCGTCGGGCAGTGGGGGGATCAAGACCGGAAGAGGGTTCGTCGATCACCAGGATATCCGGGTCCAGGGCCATGGCCCTGGCCAGGCCTGCCCGTTTTTTCATGCCGCCGCTCAGCTCAGAGGGGTAAAACTCCTCGAACCCGGCCAACCCCACCAGGGCCAGCTTGAAGGAAACAATCTCGGCAAGGTGACGCGACGAAAGCGCGGTGTACTCCTTGAGCGGCAAGGCGATGTTTTCCCCCAAGGTCATGGAACTCCACAGAGCGCCGCCCTGGAACATGATGCCGAGCCGCCGCTTGAGCCGCTCCTGCTCCTCATGCTCGACACTCCAAAAATCCTCGCCGCCGTAAAAAACAGCGCCCTTGGCCGGGCGTTGCAACCCGATCAGGGCCCGCATCACCGTCGTCTTGCCGCAGCCGCTCCCGCCCATGATGACAAAGATATCCCCCTTGTTGACCACGAAATTAAGATCGCGCTGGATAACAAACTCGCCATAGGCCATGGTCAGGTCGCGGACCTCTATCTGGGGCGCGGTATCCATGGCTTAGATCCCCAACCGGTAGAAGATGATGGTCATGATCGAGGCCGAGATGGTGATCAGCAGGATGCCGGTGACCACCGCCGAGGTTGCCGCCTCGCCCACGGACTCAGCGCTTCTGCCGCACTGCATTCCGCGCAGGCATCCGGCATAGGCGACCATGGCCCCGTAGACGCTGCCCTTGGAAAGCCCCACCAGAAAATGCTTCAGCTCCAAGGCCCGCAGGGTTTCGATGTAGTACTCGAATGTGCCGATATCAAAGATGGCGGCCGAAACCAGCATTCCGGCCAGCATGCCGACAAAGCCCGCGTACAGGGTAAGGAGCGGCACCATCAGCATCAGGGCCAGCATCCGGGGCAGCACTAGAAAATCAATCGGCGAGATCCCCAGGGTCTTGAAGGCGTCGATTTCCTCGTTGACCTGCATGGTGCCGAGCTGGGCCGCAAAGGCCGCACCGGTGCGGCCGGCGATGATGATCCCGGTCATCAGGGCGCCAATTTCACGGACCATGCCGATGGCCACCAGATCAGCAATGAAGATCTGGGCCCCGACCAACCGGAGCTGATCCGCGCCCAGATAGGCAAGGATCAGCCCGACGAGAAAGCTGATCACCGAGACGATGACCAGGGCCCGAGGGCCGACCTCCTCGATCTCCCACCAGAGATCGCTTAAGCGGAAGTGGGCCTGCCCGCGGAACAGCCTGCCGAAGGAAAGGGTGATCTCGCCAAGAAAACGCAGCATCTCGGGCGCACCGCGAAAAAAGGCGATCGTTGCCGCGCCCACTTGAAAAAACAGATTCTGCCCATCGCTGTCCCGCTTGGCCGCCTTCTGTTCGGGAACGGCGGCGGCCATGGCCAGGAGGTGGCGAACCCCCTTGGGCAATCCCTCCTGGTCGACATCGACGCCGCGTTCTTCGCAGAGCCTGAGCACGGCTCGGAGAAAGGCGAGAAACCCGGTGTCCCAGGCGGAGAGCTGCGCGGTGTTGAAGGAAAGGCGAAGGGTGTTTCCCAGCTCGGACACGACCTCCTCGGCCGGGGGCAGATCCTGGTCCATGCACCAGCGGCCGGCGCACGACACCTCCAGCAGATCGTCGCCCATGCGGCGCGTATCGAGCTGCCATTGTTTTTCACTGCTGTTCTGGACCATGGGGCACGACCAGTGTATTCATTCCCAATTCGGGAACTACAGGGGGACACCTCGTTACGGGCTGCTGCGCGAACCATTCCCGGCACAACCATCGGGAATCCATGGTGCAACCCCTACCCTCAACAACATCATGGAGAATCGCCCCGGCGCTGTCAACCGGAATCAGACATCCCGCCCCGGCCCAGGCAGGAATTGCCCGCCGGCACAATTAAAAAAGGATGGCCGCCCATGGGGACGGCCATCCTTGCTTGTTCCACGCCCCTTTCAATAAAGGCGGTTATTTCTTTTGCAGCATCTTCCTGGCCATGGCCAGATTGTGATAGGCAATCACCCGGATCTTGCCGGCATTCGGATTCTCCGGCTGCTTATCCAGTTCAGCCAGAAAACGTTCCAGTTCCGTGCGGGCCTTGGCGGTCTTCTTGGCGTTGAAGGGGATGGAGAGATCGACCCCCTTGACATCCCAGGCATCCTTGGGGAGCACCGCAAAGGGAGCAATATCCTCCACCTTGCGATTGGCGGCCAGGGCGGGCTCCTCCCAGGCCAGATCGCTGAAACGGAGGCCGTTTCGGTCGGCAGTGATGGTGTAGCTCCCCGCAAACGGCTTGGTCACGTCCTTGTCTTCGAAATAGCTCCATTCCGACTTGCCCACCTGGGCATGGGAATCGTGGCAGCTCCCGCAATCGCGCGGCTTGCCCATGGCATGGCTCAGCTTGTCCATCTGGACCCAGAGGATCGCCTTGTTGCCCGAGGGAAGATCGCTGCGGGTGCCGACCACGATGAAGGCGTCATTCACGTCGGTGGCCTTGCGCGCCACCTCGAAGGTGAGCGGTTCGCCGATCCGCGGGTTGCCGGGGATCTTGCGTTTGGGAATGGCGCGGAAGAGCAGCCCGGTCGGCTTCAGCTCCTTGGTCTGGTTCATGACCGCCATGGGATAGGGCTTAACCGGAATCCAGCGGCCCGAGGCGTTTTTGATGATGGTGGGCAGGTCGCGGGTGCCGTAGTATTCCTTGTGCTTGCCGTAGGGGGTTTCCACCCCGAAGACGTTCCCCTGGCCCCAAAAGGTGTACTGGTAGGCGCCGGAGACGGTGATGTGGCAGGAGGTGCAGTCCACCTTGCCGTGGGGCGAGCTGTTGACCGCCTTGACGATCTCGCCGTGGCACTCGGCGCAGGACTTGCGTGCATCATCGGCGGCGAGGTGGCCGAACTGGTGGTTGGCCGGCTTATGGCAGTCGAGACACTGGATTCCCGCCTTGACGTGGGCGCCCTGCGGAAGGCTGGCCGGGAAGGAATACTCACCCCGCATGTAGCCTGCGCCGCGCCGGCGGTCCATGGGTCCGGCATGGCAAATGCTCGCCCGGCCGCCGCCGTAGCAACTGGGGGTATCGGGCTTGCCGAAGGCATGCGTCCCCTTGTTGGCCACCGGCTTGAAGTGGCAGTCGTTGCAGGTGGCGTGGCACATATTGCAGGACCGGTCGGAGGCCGCATTCTGTGCCGGACTGTAGGGCACGGCGGTGCCATTCTTAAGGGCTTCTCCGTTCTGGCCAAACCACATCCCGCAGTTCTGCGGCCCGGGAAGCTTTTCGCTCCAATCGCGGTAGGCCCGCTGGTGCTTCATCAGCCCCTTGGCCGAACGGTTGTAATCCTTGACCTCCTTGGCATGACAACGGCCACAGGTTTTCTCCGCCACCTGCGGGGCATAGGCCATGGTTTCCCGGTCACGGTCGTGCCACTCCATGCCGACGATTTTTTTAACCCCGGCCTGTTCCAGTTTTTGCGGATCGCCCTTGGGAAGCATGCTGTTCATGCCCTCCCCCTTGGGCTTCAAGGGTTGCAGGGCGCCTGCCGCCTCACGGGAAAGCGCCTCGCCCTTCAGCTTCTTGCCCGCCCCGACCAAAAATGGACGCAAGACCCCCTGGTGGGCCGCCTCCTTGTCCTGGGCCTTGGGGTCGCCCAAATGGCAGTCCACGCAAGTAGGCTTGCCCTGCATGTTCACCTCCTGGTCCACCCGGGCCGGGTCCAGGTACATCGCCTCCGCCCCCAGCTCCTTCATCTTCCCCTGGTTGCCGTGACAGGCAACACAGCCCGACTCGGGGTCAAAACCCCAGGCCGTTCCAGCCGTTAACAGCAACAGCACAACCGTAATCACACTCTTCATGGCGTCCTCCTTTTGCCTGTCCCGGGCGCACATGCCCGTCTTCAGCCAGTATATCACTACACAAACCGTGCCAAGACAAAAACAGCTAATAATAAAAACAGGTTGACCCACGGCACTCAGCGGCGTACGGTGATATCTGGTGCATTTTGCACCGCACATGGGTGCATTGGTCATCCGGATTGGTGCAAAATGCACCGTGAGGTCGTCATGAAACGTCTGGGTATACGCCGCAAGACGCTAGTTACTCTGCTGGGGGTGGCGGTTCCGTCGCTGCTCGCCTTTTCGGCACTGATCATCGCCTCCACCGCTCTCATCCTCCAGCAGAACGCCTCCCGCCAGGTCAGTTCACTGGCAGAGCGGTCGGCAACCAGCCTGGCGGAGATGGTGGGCCGTTCGCAGGCCACCTTGACGACCATGGCGGCCTCTCCGGAGGTGGGCGATTACCTGACCGCGCTGACCTCGGGCGACCATGTCCGTCTGGCCGATGCACTCCAAAGCCTGGAACGCACCTTCCTCGGCTGGCAGAAGCTGGACACGACCATCCAGGCGATCCGCCTGATCGACCCAGCCGGCAACGTCCTGGTCAAGATCAAGGAAGGAAAACTCGTGCCTGCCACCGGCCCGGCCCGTCCTCCCTTTGCCCTGCCTGCGGTTCATTCGGTGGCAGGCCGCGATTTTTTCCAGGCCGCGCTCCGGCTGCCCCGGCATGGCGTGCTCATCTCCAATCTGGAACGGGGCAAGACCGAGGAAGAGGAGGCTTTCTGCCCGGCCATGGTACGTTTTGCCACGCCGCTGATCGGACCGGACAACGTCCGGGTCGGGGTGCTGGTGGTCAACGTCTGGGGCGAGCAGACCGGACAGTTGATCAACCGTCTGATCGCCGAGGCCGAGGGCAGCGCCTTCCTGGTCGAACGCAATCCCGCGGACCCTCAGCGCAACGGCATTTATCTCTTCCATCGGGACGAGACATGCGAGTTCGGCAACCAGACCGGCAGCCGCCGCACTATCTTCGACGATTATCCCCGCGAAATTACCAGCGCCTGGCTCAACCACGACCGCGGCATCGCCAGCGACCCGCGCACCAAGGATATTCTGGCCCATGCCTACTATTCACCCTACGGACTGCCTGACCGAGGCTGGGTGGTGGTGGTCAATGCCCGGCGAGACTTCTTCCTGGGGCCATTGACCACCATCGGTCGCCGGACCGCGCTCTGGGCCGTGGTGGTGCTGATCCTCGCCCTGGCGGCCTCCCTCTTTTTCGCCCGCTCCCTCACCCGCCCGATCCAGGACGTAGTGGAGGGCATCCGCAGAATGGAAAAAAACACGGCCGAACGGATACCGGAAGAATCGCAGGACGAAATCGGTTTTCTGGCCGGGGAAATCAACCGGATGGCCGATGCCATCCAACACAACGCCGAAGAGCAGTTGCGGGTGGAGGAACACATCCGGGATACGGAAAAACTGGCCTCCATCGGGGAGATGGCAGCCGGATTGGCCCACGAGTTGAATACCCCACTCGGCAACATCAAAGCCCTGGCGATCCTGGCCAGGAAGGGGATCGAACGGGGCGAGTGCGACCGGCAAGGACTCACCGGCGATCTGGACGACATCGTCGATCAGGCCGGGAAGTGCAGTGACATCATCACTGGGTTGCTGAGCTTTGCCCGGCGCTCCGAGGCAAGACCGACGCCTCAAGATCCGGCAAGCCTCATGGGAGAGGCCATGGCCCTAGTCCGGCTACGGGCCGAAAAGAGAGCGGTGGGGCTCATCTGCAACGACCCCGGCCTGCTCCCGCCCCTACTGGTCGACGGCGATCAGTTGCGCCAGATCTTTGTCAACATCCTGTTGAACGGAATCGATGCCGCGCCGGGCGGAAAAGTAAGCGTGACGCTCCATCAGCAGGAGGGTGGGGTGCGGATCGATTTCCGGGACAACGGCAGCGGCATCGCCGCGGAACACCTGGGTCGGATTTTCGACCCGTTTTTCACCACCAAGGAGGTGGGCCAGGGGACCGGCCTCGGCCTTTCGGTGAGCTACGGCATGATCAACGCCATGGGCGGAAGCATCACGGTGGAGTCGCAACCCGGCGAGGGCGCCTGCTTCACGGTCTTCCTGCCGGCGACAGAGGAGAGAGAAGCATGAGCCGAGTGATTGTGGTGGACGATGATCCGCTGGCTTGTCGCATCCTTACGCGGATGCTGGGGCCGGACCATCAGGTTGTTGCCTTTGGCAACGGCGAGGAGGCCCTGGCCCATTTCCGCCAATACGGCGCGGAGATCGTACTCAGCGATCTGAAGATGCCGCGCCTGGGCGGAATGGAGCTGCTGGCCAGGGTAAAGGAGATCAACCCCGAGGTCCCGGTCTTCATCATCACCGGGTACTCCTCCCTGGACGGCGCGGTGGCGGCGGTAAAGAACGGGGCATACGACTACATCGCCAAACCCTTTGACCCGGACGATGTCCTGGTACGGATCAACCGAGCCCTCAAAGAGCGGCGGTTGGAGGAGACAGTGGCCCTCTATCGCCAGGAACGGGAGCTGGAACAGGAACGCCATGTCCCGCTCACCGGCAGCCGCTGCATGAAAGAGGTCTTGGAATTGGGCCGCCGGGCCGCGCGCAGCGACAGCAGCGTTTTAATCCAGGGGGAAACCGGGGTCGGCAAGGAACTGGTGGCACGGATGATCCACCATTGTTCCCTGCGGCGCGACCAGCCCTTTGTTCCGGTCAACTGCGGCGCCCTGGCGGAAGGAGTGCTGGAAAGCGAGCTGTTCGGCCATGAACGTGGCGCCTTCACCGGCGCCGTGACTCGACGGGCGGGCTACTTTGAACTGGCCAACCATGGCACCCTGTTTCTCGACGAGATCGGCACCACCGGCAACCCTTTCCAGGTCAAGCTGTTGCGTGTCCTGCAGGACCGCACCGTGACCCGGGTCGGCAGCGGCACGCCCATCGAGATTGATACCCGCATCCTCGCCGCCACCAACCAGAACCTGGAGGAGGCAATCCGGCGCGGCACCTTTCGCAACGATCTCTATTACCGGCTGAGCGTCGTCACTCTGGTGATTCCTCCCCTGCGCGAACGGCCGGAGGATATCCCGCTCCTGGTCGAGCATTTCATGCGCCGCTATGGCCAGATCAATCCCCGGGTCAGCGGCATATCCGAGGCGGGTCGGCGGCTACTGGAAGGCTATGACTATCCCGGCAATGTCCGCGAACTGGAGAACATCATCGAACGGGCCATGATCCTGGAAACCTCGGAACAGCTCACCCCCCAGAGTCTGCTGGTAAGGGGGGGAACCACGGCGGGATCGACGGAGGAGGAACCACTCCGCATGGAGGAGGCCGAGCGGGACCACATCCTGCGGGTTCTGCGCTCCTGCCGCGGAAGAAAGTTGGAAGCGGCGCGGCTTTTGGGGATCAACAAAACCACGCTCTGGCGCAAGATGAAACGGTACGGACTGGAAGGGGAACAGGAAGGGATATGACAAGACCGAAAGGCGAGATCGCCTCAGTCGGCGCAGATGGGATATTGTCTTCCCGATTGCGCCCACAAATCTGCTGCAGAATACAAGGCGGATCCATTATAGTGATTGCGTCGTCCTCTGTCCAGTCATCTCAAACCGGTGCTCGCCATGCCTGAAAAAAACACCTTCCCCGCCGCTCTGTGTCTTGCAGCCCTGCTCTGCCTTGCCGCCTGCTCCCCCTTCGCCCATCTGACCGAGGCCGACAATACCCTCGGCGCGGCACACGGCCCCAAGGCTGCGGAGTGCGGCCAATGCCATATCGAACAATTCGACGAATGGCAGCATTCGGCCCATGCCCAGGCCTTTGTCAACCCCAGATTCCAGGCTGCCTTAACCGAAGAGGGCGATGATTCCTGTCTTGGCTGCCATGTGCCGGATTCGGTCCGCACCAACGGCACCCCCCCTGCCCCCCGGAGCTATCAGCGCGAAGATGGAGTTTCCTGCGTTGCCTGCCATCTGAGCCAGGGAACAATGATCGGACCGGAACCGGAATCAGGGTTGTTCGCCCCGCATCCGGTCTCGGTGGAGCCGGAATTCTTCCGCAACAGCTCCCTCTGCGGGACCTGCCACACGGAGACCTTCAGCGATTGGCAGGCAAGCCGCGCTGCCCGACCCGCCACACCTACCTGCCAGGAATGCCACATGCCCCAAGTGGTCCGCACGGCCACCAAGGGCAGCAACCTCTTCTCCAACGCCTTGGTCGCCTTTGAAGAGAGCCGTCCCACCCGAAGGCACACCTTCGGCCTGGCCCATCTTGCCGGGCTGGAGGGCGCGATGCGCATGGAGGTGACGGGCTGGCAGCCCGCGCCGCTCAATCTCCTGCAACTCTCCTTCACCAACACCTTGTCCCATGCCCTGCCCACCGGCTCCTTCCGTTCCCGCCAGGTCCATCTGCTTGTGTGCCTTTACAGCCCGGACCGCACCCTGCTGGCAAAAAATCTCGTCCCCCTGACCGGAGAAAATCTGGAGCCGCTCCAGACCGGAGAACAGCGCCAAATCGTCATTCGCCTTGCTCCGGCGCAGGCACCGCCGACCGGCAGCCTGCTGACCTTGGAACTCCGGCTTGCCCCCCTCGGAAACCAGGCAGGAATGACCCTTGCCACCAACGAATTCCCCCTGCCCCACGCACCATAAATCCGTCTTGACATTCCGCCGCCAAATCCCTACTATGCGCCTTCCGTCGCCACCGTTGCACGGAACACAGTTCCCTGACAATCTCGCCAAAGGCCTGCCTGATCATGCTGAATCTCACCGTCCCCACCACCTTTACCCCCTCCTGCGCCGAAAGCCTGACCCAACTCAACCGGGAATATGCGGCACGCAACCGCAGGGTGCATGAAGTCTACGGCTCCCTGCAAAACGGACCCTTCAACTCGGCCCGGCCGGCCAAATACCTGCCCTCCCCGACCCTGGCCCAGTTCCGTACGCATATCCGGACACTGGCAGACAACGACATCGGCTTCAACTATCTGCTCAACGCGCCGAGCTACGCCAATTACGAGTACACCAGCCAAGGCCGCGCCGAGCTGGAGGAACTCCTTGCCCTGCTGGTCGATTGCGGGGTGCGTTCGGTAACCGTGGCCGTGCCCTATATGGCTCGGATCATTGCCGACCGCTATCCCTCCTTGGAGGTGGTGACCTCGACCATCGGCTATGTCGGGGCCATGCGCGGCATCGATCAATGGCTCGAAGCCGGGGCCAAACGCATCGTTCTGGATGTGGAGGCCAACCGCGATTTCCGCTTCCTGAAACGCGCCTCGCTGGAAAGCCCGGTGCCGCTGGAGTTGATCGCCAACCCGGTCTGCATCTCCCAGTGCCACTACAAGTACAACCATTACTGCGTGGCGGCCCACGGCTCGCAAAAGCCATCCGGCAGCGGCGTGCCTGGCTTTCCCTACAACGGTTTCTACCTGAACTGGTGCTTTTTGAAAAAGCTCGCCAGCCCCGGCGAATTTCTGAAAAGCCCGTGGATCCGGCCCGAGGATCTGCCGCTCTGGGAAAAGGCGGGCATCCGTTTCTTCAAACTCGCCGGCCGGGGCATGCCGGAAACACAGATTCTTTCCCTGAGCCGCGCCTATCTTTCCGGCTGTTTCGAGGGCGATCTCCTGGATCTCTTGGGCTGGCCGCACTGGCAGAGCTTCCGCAAAAATGGAGACGGCAGCCTGCTGCCGCCTCTGGAAATCCACCTGCCCAACGAGGCGCTCACCGGTTTTCTTGATTTCTTCTACGAAAAGCTGCCGGAATGCCGCCTGGGCTGCAAGGGGTGCGAGCATTGTTCCGCCTGGGCCAAACGGGTGCTGACGGTGAATTCCCAGGAACTGCTCGACCGCTATATCGACAATATGCGCCGCAATTTACACGAGCTGACCAACCATCTCTCCACCCCCGAGGAAGACGCGGCCCTGCAGAAACAATGGCAGGAACAGGCAGACAACCAGATGCTGGACCAATGAAAGAGCACATTGTCGTCACCGGAGCCAGCGGCCTGGTCGGCCGGGCGCTACTGCGCAACTATCTGGGCCAGGGACGCCCGGTCATCGCCCTGTCGCGCAAGCCTCCGATGCTGCCCGGCCTTGATCCTGCCTCCCACCCGCTGCTCTCCTGGCATTGGGGTGATGTCAGCCTGCCCCGCCTGGGCCTGGACCCGGAAACATACGCCGAGGTCTGCGCCAAGGCGCAGCTCGTCTTCCATCTGGCCGCCCGCACCGATTTTAAGGATGCCACCGCGGCCAGCTATCTGCCGGTGAACCTGGAGGGGGTGAAACATGTCCTGGCCCTGGCCCTGGAGGCCAAGGCGCCCCTGCATCAGGTGAGCACCGCCTTTGTCTGCGGCGATTGGGCCGGCGAGTTCCGGGAGGGTGATCTCGACCTTGGCCAGCATTTCCGCAACGGCTATGAGGAGAGCAAATTCCTGGGCGAATCGTTTCTGCATGGAGCAATGGCCGCCGCTTCCGTGCCCATCACCATCCATCGGCCGGGAATCGTGGTGGAGCGCAATCCTTCAGCCGCTTCGGGCAAGACCTTCGGCCCTTTTCTCTTTCTCGATGCCGTGGCCCGGATGCGGGATTCCGCCGAAGCGAAAGGGGTTGCCGAGCTGCCGGTTTTGCGGGTGCAGGGCAATCGCCAAGCGCATCTGCCCCTGGTTTTTGACGATGCGGTGGCCGAGGCCTTGGTTCGGTTGGCCGCGCAACCGGAGAGCGGCGGACAGGTCTTCCAGCTCGTAGCCCCGCAACCGGTGGGCAACGATCTTCTGGAGGATGCCTTTAACGAGGCCTTTGGTCAGCCCGCTGCCCACCTCGCCGGAGAGGAGGCGTTCGCCCACCAGCCCGCGCACAGCCTGGAAGCCCTGCTGGCCAGAAAAACCATGCCCTATGCCGCTTACCTGGATCTGAGCGTCCGCTTCACCCGGCGGAACCTCGACACCCTCGCCGGAGCCGAGACGCTACCCACCCCGAAGCTGGCGGAGCTGACCCAGGCCTTCCGGGCCTTTCTTGCCGCCCGGAGCCAACGGAGCAGGGCATGAAGAGCGAAGCGGCGATCCAACACTATTTCAACCAGTACCTGCCGGGCTTTATGGGCCAGCCGCTGATCAAAAATCTTTTGAGCCTGTCGGCCACCTTCTGGATCGAGATCGTTGACCAGGGTTGCTGGTCGCTGACCATTGAAAAAGGTATCCTCACCAAGGTAACCCAAGGGGTACAGGCCGGCGCCTTCGGCTTTCGCCTCGACAGCGAGACCTTTCTTGCCGTGGCACAAAATACCCTCTCGCCCCAGAAGAGCTTTTTCACCGGCAAGACCAAGATCTCGGGCAATTTTTACGAGGCGTTACGCACCGCCACGGCCCTGGAGGAATTCTTCCAGCGCTACCCTTATCCTGAAACAACAATGGAGGGTTGATATGCACCCGGATTGGATTCCCTTGAGCGAGGTGGGCAAACGCCCTTACGGTGAAGCAGTCGCCCTCTTCCGCAAGCATGTGAACCCCGGCCTCGTCACCCTGCTGGAGATGGGAGAATACACGGCCATCGACCCCCAGGAGGCCGAGGGCGCGGTGATCATCGACGCCCAGGGCAAAAGGATTCTCGATTTTGTCTCTTCCTACGGCGCCTTGAACCTGGGGCACAACCACCCGCGCGTCAGACAGGCCATGATCGAGGTGCTGACCGGCAGAAAGGTGGATCTTTCCAAGGAACTCCTCTCCCGCCACGTGGCGGTGCTGGCCCATAACTTAAGCCTGCTTTGCCCCGGCGATCTCGATCAGGTCTATCTCTGCAACTCCGGCACCGAGGCGGTGGAAGCGGCGCTCAAGCTGGCCAGCCGCTATTTCCAGGGCAAGCGGCAACGCTTTATCTACACCAAGGAATCCCTGCACGGCAAGACCCTGGGGGCGCTGTCGGTCACCGGCAACGAACGGCTGCGCCGTTATTTTCCGCTACTCCCGAACTACGCCGTGCCCTACGGCGATGCCGAGGCCATTGAAATGCTGCTGAAAACCGCGCCCCAGGAGGGCGAGGGGGCCATCGCCGGGGTGATCCTCGAACCGATCCAGGGCGAGGCCGGGGTGATTGTGCCGCCTGCAGGCTACCTGCGCCGGGTCCGCGAGATCACCGAGCGCTACGGGGTGCTGTTCATCCTCGATGAGATCCAGACCGGCCTCTGCCGCACCGGCACCTTTCTCGCCTGCGAGGCGGAAGGGGTGGTGCCGGACATCCTGGCCCTGGCCAAATCCCTGGGCGGGGGGCTCGCCTCCATCGGCGCCACCATCTCCCGCACCCCGGTGCACCAAAAGGCCTACGACAACCCCCACGACTGCCTGGTGCAGACCACCACCTTCGGCGGCCGCACCATCGCCTGCGCCGCCGCCCTGGCCGCCCTGGAAGTGTACCAGGAAGAAGGATTGGCCCAGCGAGCCGCCCGGTTGGGCGAACGCTTCAAATCCCAGCTTGTGGCCCTGAAAGAGAAATATCCTGAGTGGCTCGCCGAGGTGCGGGGGCGCGGACTGATGCTGGGCATCGAGTTCCAGGAAGCCATCATCGACGAGGTAAGCTACCTGCCCCTGGCCATCCCCGGCCTCAAGAACGTGCTGCGCGAACACCTGCCCGGCATGGTGGCCTCGGCCCTGCTGCACAAACACGGGATCCTGGGCACCCTGATGCTCAACAACCGGGCCGTACTCCGGGTCTACCCGCCGCTGGTCATCGAGGAGTCGGACCTTGATTACTTCGTCGCCTCCCTGGAAGCAGTGCTCAAGGATGGGCCCAAGGAGCTGGTGAAAAAACGGGTGGAGCACGCCATGAGCTTTGCCGGCATCAAATTCGTGGCCCCCTGGGTGGCCAAGCTCACCGGCGGACGCTAGGAGGTACGGGATGGAGCGCCTGTTTTTCGACATCGGCCAGGCCCTGCGGAATAACCGCATCGGCGTTCTCCTGCTCCTGGCCGGAGTCACCCTGCTGCTCGGCCTGGCAGCGGCCCGCTCCACGGTGGACAACTCCATCGGGGTCTGGCAGACCGAAAACGACCCGCATTGGCTGCACTTTCAGGAATTCGCCGACCGGCACCACCTGGAAAATCCGCTCATTGCCTATCTGCCCCAGGCCTCCCCGGAAGCGGCCCGGCGGGTGCTGACCAAGGCGAGGGGCATGGCCGGCCTCGACCGGGCGAGCCTCTATGCCCTGGGCGGGGAGCAGAGCCAGGGCCAGCTCCTGCTGCTGAGCCCCCGTCCGGGCGCAACCCCTGCCCAACTCTCCGCCATCATCCGCGAGACCAAAGAGCTGGCCGCCAGCGAGCTGCCCGCCCAGCCCCTGCACCTGGGCGGGGTCTGGTACCTGACCGACGCCCTGGACTCCCTTTCCGCCACCACCAGCCGGAGCCTCTTTCCCCTAGTCGTCGCCATCCTCGCCATCGGCGTCTATCTCTCGCTCCGCAGCCCGCGCCACACCCTGCTGACCCTGGCCTGCGGCCTGCTGCCGGCCCTGTTTCTCACCGGCCTGCTCGCCCTGAGCCGCGAACCGCTGAACATGGTGCTCCTCTCCCTGCCGCCCTTTACCATGATCATGGGCATTGCCCACGCCATCCACTTTTTAAAAAAAGAGCCCGGGCAGGAGCCCATGGCCCTCTACGCGGCGGTGGCAGTCCCCTGCCTGCTCTCCGCCTTCACCGACATGATGGGCTTTCTCTCCCTCCTGGTCAGCAGCTACGAACCGGTGCGAAAATTGGGACTCTGGGGCGGCTGCGGCGCCTTGCTTGCCGTGGTCGTGCCCCTGCTCTTGGTCCCGGCTTTCGCAGGAAGTGCGGCAGGCCTCTCGCAGCCAGCCGAAAAATCCGCGCCCCGCCTGTTCTGGAGCCGCTGGGCCCGAATGCTGGCCAGCCATAAAGCCCTTGTCCTGGCGGGACTTGGCGGTCTGCTCCTTCTCTCGGCCCTGGGCATCAACCGCCTGGAACGCGGCTCCTTCATCCTGGCCTTTTTCAAACCGCAATCCCCCATCAGCCTTGATTACCGGGCCATCGAACAGGCGGGCATCGGCCTCACCCCGCTGGAAATCGACCTGGATACCTCACCCGTTGACAACCGGGCCATCCAGCAGGGTATGCTCCGCCTGGC
This sequence comes from Desulfobulbaceae bacterium UBA2273, assembly GCA_002347095.1. GTDB lineage: Bacteria > Desulfobacterota > Desulfobulbia > Desulfobulbales > Desulfurivibrionaceae > Thiovibrio > Thiovibrio ferrireducens. The sequence goes on from DDWZ01000027.1 coordinate 22,204, forward strand.
CGAGCGCCACCCGGAGATCACCCATTTCCTCTTCTCCCTCGACGACACCGGCACCCTTGTCCTGCCCATGGCCACCGCAAGCGGCGCCCCCCTCGACGCCCCGCTCCTGCCCGGCATGGGAATTAAGGCCCCAACCCGCATCACCATCCTGACCCGCACCCTGGCCTCGGAAAAGACCATGGCCCTGGTGGAGGAGATCGAAGCGGAGCTGCAAACCCTGCTCGGCCCCAGACAAGTCCCTTATGTCACCGGCACGGTGCCCCTCTACACCCGGGGGCAGCGCGCCCTGTTCACCACCCTCTTGGCCAGCTTTTCCTCCGCCTTTGTCGCCATCTCCCTGATCATGGCCCTGGCCCTGCGTTCCGCACGGTTGGCGGTGTTTGCCGTCATCCCCAATCTGGTGCCGGTGGTTTTCATCCTCGGGGCCATGGGGCTCGGCGGTATCCCGCTCAGCGTGGCCACGGTCACCGTGGCCAGCGTGGTGTACGGCATCGTGGTGGACGACACCATCCATTTCCTGCACGCCTGGCAGGGCAAACAGAAAACCACCGATTCCCTCTCCCGCCTGAGCGCGGTCCTGGCCCAGGTAGGCCCGGCCATGATCACCACCTCGGTGGTGGCAGGGGCGGGGTTCCTGGCCTTTCTCATCTCGCCCTTCATCCCGCTTAGGGATTTCGGCCTGTTGATCAGCCTGGCCCTGCTCTTCGCGGTCCTCTGCGATCTGGTGCTGCTGCCGGTTCTGCTCCTCTCCTTCCGGACCGCCTCAGGAGAAAAACCATGACCATTGCCTCCTCCCTGATCGAGGAGATCATCGCCATCCATTTCGATCCGCGCACCGGCTCTGCCTTTTGGCTGGAACAGGAAAAAAAGCTCGGCCTTGAGGCGAGAAAGGAGATCACCGGCTGCGAATCCTTCCATCTCTTCGGGCCCATGGATACGGAGGCCTTGCGCACCCGGCCTCTGCTGGATTTCATCCCCAACCGGTTCCATAACGAATTGCCAAGCATGATCCTGGCCGAGAGCGGCGGCACCACCGGCACGCCGATCCGCAGGGTGTACCGGCCAGACGAATTTTCCGCCGCCTTTGTCGATTCGTGGAAACGGGCCGCAACCGCCCGTGATTTCCCACGAGGCTGCAACTGGCTCTTTGTCGGGCCATCCGGGCCCCACATCATCGGCCAGAGCGCCAGGGCCATGGCCCGGAGCCTCGGCAGCCTGGAACCCTTTGCCGTGGATTGCGACGTGCGCTGGATCAAACGTCAGGCCACGGGCTCGTTGGGGTTCACCCTCTACCTCGACCATGTGCTCGACCAGGCCATGAATGTGATCCGCACCCAGAACATCGAGGTACTGCTCATCACCCCGCCCCTGCTCCTGGCCCTGGCCGACAGGATGAACGATGCGCAACGAGAACGCATCCGGGGCATCCACTTGGCCGGCATGGCCCTGACCGTGGCCGATTCCGAGACCATCCGCCACCAACTCTTTCCCCAGGCCGTAGTGCTGCCGGGCTACGGCAATTCCCTGGTGGGGGTGCTGTTCGAGCATGCTCTCCCGCTGCCCAACGAGTCTTCCACTTACATGGTCGACGATCCGGCCCTGTGGCTCCAGCTCATTGCTTTCCAGGAAGACAGCAAACCCGGCGCCCCCGATCTTGCCGCCACCCTGAAACCGGGGCAACGCGGACGGGTAGTGGCCCATCGCTTAGACCCATCCTTTCTTTTGCTGAACATGGTGGAGCGCGACACCGCCTGCTACGCCGCGCCAACAGGCGAAGGAGACCAATGCGTTGTCACGGCGGTGGAGCCGATCCGCCCGCTGATCTCCAGCAAAAGCGAGGGGGTCTACTGATGGCTCCGGAGTATCATCGATTGGAGGTTTCCATCCCAGGCCCGGAAGGCGTGCTTGAGGGAAATCTCTGGTACACCGAGGGCGAGCCCGGAGGGGAAGGCGTGCTGCTTTGCCCGCCCCACCCCCTGCTGGCCGGCAACATGGAGAACAACGTGGTCCAGGCCGTGGCCGCCCGCTGCGCCGGGCTGGGTCTGCCGGTTCTGCTCTTCAACTACCGGGGGGTGGGCAAGAGCTTCAAGCCGGAGCCGGACCTGCCGCTTTTTGAATACTGGCACCGCCTCGACCAGGAAGGCGCATTTTCTTCGGTGATCAGCGACACTCGGGCGGTCCTGGCCTTTTGCCGCCGGTATTTCCAGCGGGTTCACCTGGTGGGCTACTCTTTCGGCGCCTTCATCGCCCTCAATCTCATCAGCGAACGAGCCGAAGGGCCCATCAGCTTTACGGCCATCGCCCCGCCCCTTGCGGAACGCGACTTTACCCGACTCTCCGCCCTTTCCCTCCCCGGCCTGCTGATCACCGCGGCGGAGGATCTCCTCCTCAAAGAACGGGCCGATCTGGTCCTGCCTCCCACCTGTCAGCGGATTATCCTTGAGGAGACGGATCATTTTTTCCTGGGGAGGGAAGAGGAGGTGGCCCGGGCTGTCGGCGGATTTATTGCCGGTTCCGGCCTTTCCCTGAAATAACAATCCCATTGTCACGCCGCCGAGCACCGGAGAGGCTGCCGAAAAAGGAGTTTGCACTGTTTGAGGCGCAGCCGAGTTTGCAAACTCCCGGCAGCATCGAGGAGCACAGGGTATCCCGCCAACGGCGGGACAAGTGGCTGGGTGCCTTTTCTTTTTCGTTCTTTTTCTTTGGGCAAGCAAAGAAAAAGAACAAATGAATAAACTCTATTTCTCTGACTGCAGACGGTGTGCGGAGAACAGCAATAAAAAAGGCCGACCCCGCAGGGCCAGCCTTTTTTCCATCTCATTTCTTCCCGATTTTCGCTACGCCGTTGCACCACGGCGAGGGTTCTTCCGCAACACCCCCTAAAAACCCAACCCCTTCAGGAGATCGTTCACCGCATCCTGATCAAGGGAGCCATCGCCGCCAACCTCCCCGGTGGTCATGGAGCTCAGATACTTGTCCACATCCTCCTGGGCGATCCGTTTGCTCTCCTCCACGGTAATCCCGGCGTTCTTCTCCTTCATCTTCAACTGGGAGCCGAAGGACACCACGATGGCCAGGAGCTGCACCTGGAAATCGGTGAGCAGCTTGATGATCTTCAGAATCTGCTGGCCGGAAAGATCCTGAAAACTCAAGGCCTCGGTAATCCGGGAAATATCGTCGGTGATGGAGGAGGCGACCTGGAAGGCATCCTCAATCTTCTTGAAGATATCATTCTGGTCTTCAATGGTCATCAAGCTCATGCCGGGGACATCCCCGGCACGCATCTGTGCCAGATTCTCCGTCAACTGCCCAGCCAGGTCAACACTTTCCGCCAGCATGCCCGCAACTTCGGCAACTCGCGGGTCAATCCCTTGCGCAGGAGCAGCCGGAGCGGACACAAGAGCTTCGACTGCAGGAGCAAGGACAGCCTCCTCAATCTCTTCAAAGGGCGGCACCTCCAGGGGCAGGCTTTGGTCCAGGAAGATCTCGGCCTGATTAAGGTCCATTTTCTTCAAAAGATTCTGGGTCTTCTGGTCGGAACAGGAAGCCAGCAGGGCGGACAGAACATCGCTCAGGGGCACGGTAAAGAAATTATCGCTGTCAGGGACGAGATCCTTGATCTTCTCTCCCAGGGCATCGACAAAACCATTGTGATCAAAGATCTCCCCGGCTTTTTTGCGGGCCGCGGTGATATGGGTTTTCACGGTCTCGTTGGTGCACAGCTCGTACATGGTCTGAAAAATCGTATCGAGGGCAAAAAGGTAGCGGGTCCGCGTCACCGTTTCCGGCGCAGCCTCAGCCAGGTCAAGCACCTCCCCCGCGGCAGCCTCCTCGCCCGCCCCGCCGCCTTCTTCTTGCAGGGCAACAATCAGGGCGTTGGCTTGGCCGATCTTCTCCTGAAGGTTCTGCAGGGTTACGGCGGCGGATTGCACGCCCTCCTCGCCGGCCGCAACGGCGGCGGCCTGGAAAGCGCTATGGGTTTTAAGCGAAAGCAACAGATCTTTCACGCCATCGGTTTGATTCTGGACCTTTTCCACCTGATCCATGATCTCCATGGTGGCCCGTTCGGTCATGGAAACGATGTCGTGCAACTGGTTTTTGGCGTCCTCGATCTTTTCCCCGGCCTCATCGAGTTCCACCCGTTTCATGCGCCGGTCTTCCATGGGGATTTCCCCCATGGTCGAGCTGAGGCTTTTTGCCAGCTTCCCGATATCATTGAATATATCGGTTGAAACCTTTTTGTAGTAATCGTCATCCAAGGCCTCGCCGGCCACCCGGGCAAGGTCAAAATCTCCAGCTTCCGGCGTGGGCGCGGCAAGGGAGGGAACCGCCGGTTTTTCCTCGGCCAGGATATGCCGCACCACCTGGGTGGCCCCTGTTTCCGAACCGCCAAGGACGGTGATGTTATACACCACCGAATCCGTGGATATCCTGAAAAAACCGGCACTTATTTCAAGATTGACTTCCGACTTTCCCGCTGTGGACATGCTCAGCCTCCTGCTGCCGTTCGTTGCCTGCTTCCCTGCCTGCGCCACAAGGGGCGTACTCCTTTCCCATCGGCAACCTGTCAATTTTCTTAAATATTTTGCGAATCAAAAAAAATAGCCGCTCAGGACCTGACCCTGCCGGAAAAACAGACCCCGGTTTCATACTTGTCCGGCCTGGTCCGGCTGATAGCCACCCAGGAGACCATGCCGACCGCGCGCAGCACCCCGACATCCTCCTCCTGCTTAGTGGCGAGCCATTTGCCGTCCGCCACCGCCTGCCAGCCGGGAAACTCCAGAACCATCACCAGTTGACTGCCCAAAGACAGCGCGTCGTCCGTCAAAAAGCAGAGGCCGCCCCCGCTGATATCGAGCAATTGCCCATCCCGATAAGGGATATCGGACAGGAGATCTTCGAGTCTGGTGAAACGGACAACCAGGTTTTTGGCAACCCGTTCCTCCCGACGCCGCTCCTCATCGGAATCCTCTTGCTTCATCATGGCGTGCCCTTTCCTTTGCACTGCGATTCCCGATCAACCAAGGCCATTTATTGTGTTCTACCTGTTTTTTCCGGAAAGAAGCAAGATCATTTGATAAAGGGCAAAATGGCCTTGAATGCCGGAGTCCCTGCCTTGTGCAGCCATTCATAGATGATCATCTCCGTATTGGCGACAATGCCGCCCACCTCGCTGATCCGGGCAAGGCCGGTCTGATAGTTTTTTTCCGCCCGTGAAGCCACCCCGTCGGCGGGCACCCACATCCGGTAGCCTTGGTGGAGGCCGCCCAGCACCGTCTGGTAGATGCAGATATGGGTTTCCACCCCGCAGGCCACGATGGTGTTGATCGTTTTTGGTAATTTTTTCGCTGCCTCGGCTATGGCGCCATTGTCGAAACAACCGAATTCCAGCTTGTCCAGCGGGACAACCCCGCCCAATTCCGCCTGAATTTCCGGAAGCATTGCGCCGATCCGCGCCGCATACTGGGTGGTGGCGAGCACCGGAACCTGGAGGATGTTGGCCGCCTTCATCAGCAGCACCGCGTTTTTCACCACTTCGTCCCTGGCCGGGATGGCCTGCATCATCCTCTCTTGGATATCCACCACCAACAGGGCGCATTGTTCCGGCGCCAGACGGTACAGTTTTTCGCTCATTGCCTTCTCCTTGTCTCTCGCAAAACCCACGTTGTATATTTCCTTGTACCTGGAAAAATGTATTGCAAAGAACCATTATTTATCGATACTTAGAAAAATTCTCAACAACTCTTCAGCGCACCCGCCGGAGACTATTGCTCCGGTGGTTAAATATCGAAAGAATTTTCGCGGCTGAAGCCGCTCCTACAGGTCGGAGTGTGAGGGTGTTGTAGGAGCGGCTTCAGCCGCGAGAGCTATCATCTACTTGCATATTTAACCACCGGAGCAATATATCCCATGAGCCATGTCCGCATCGCCCAAATCCTCAAAACGCAACCCCTCGGTCAATCCGTGGAAATCAAAGGCTGGATCCGCACCCGCCGCGACAGCAAGGGTTTTTCCTTTCTCGAGGTCAATGACGGCTCATGCGTGGCCAACCTCCAGGTCATTGCCGAGGAGAGCCTGCCCCGGTATGCGGAAGATATCCTCCACCTCACCACCGGCTGCTCGGTGCGGATCAGCGGCCTGCTTGCCGCCTCGCCGGCCAAGGGCCAGGTGGTGGAACTCAAGGCGACCGAGGTCGAGGTGTACGGCTGGGCCGACCCGGAAACCTATCCCCTGCAAAAGAAACGGCATTCCTTCGAGTTCTTGCGGGAGATCGCTCATCTGCGCCCGCGCACCAACAGCCTGGGCGCGGTGGCCCGGGTGCGCAGCGCCCTTTCCTTTGCGGTGCACCGGTTTTTTCAGGAGCAGGGCTTTCAATACATCCACACCCCGATCATCACCACCAGCGACTGCGAAGGCGCGGGCGAGATGTTCACCGTCACCACCCTGGACCTGAACAATGTGCCCCGCAAGAATGGGCACCCTGATTTTGGCGAGGATTTCTTCGGCCGCCAGGCGAGCCTCACGGTGAGCGGCCAGCTTGAAGCGGAGATCTACTGCCTGGCCCTGGGCAACGTCTACACCTTCGGCCCCACCTTCCGGGCGGAGAACTCCAACACCAGCAGGCATCTGGCCGAGTTCTGGATGGTCGAGCCGGAGATGGCCTTCTGCGACCTCAGCCAGGACATGCAGGTGGCGGAGGCGTTCATCAAATACCTGGTGCGCTATGTGCTGGACCATTGCCCGGAGGAGATCGCGCTTTTCAACAATTTCGTGGACAAGGGGCTCAAGGCCAGGCTGGCTGCGGTACTGGAGCAGGACTTTGCCCGCATCACCTACACCGAGGCCATCGACCGGCTCACGACCTGCGGCAAAGAGTTCAATTTCCCGGTGGCCTGGGGCGCGGATCTCCAGTCGGAACACGAACGCTACCTCTGCGAGGAACTCTTCAAACGGCCGCTGATCGTCAGCGACTACCCCAAGAGTATCAAGCCCTTCTACATGCGGGTCAATGACGACAACACCACCGTGGCCGCCATGGACATCCTGGTCCCTGGCATCGGCGAGATCATCGGCGGCAGCCAACGGGAAGAGCGCTACGACCGCCTGGTCAGTCGTCTTGCGGAGATGGGGTTCAACCAGGAAGATTATGACTGGTACCTGGACCTGCGGCGGTACGGCACCGTACCCCACGCCGGTTTCGGCCTGGGGTTCGAACGGTTGATCCAGTTTGTCAGCGGCATGGCCAATATCCGCGAGGTGATCCCCTTTCCGCGCACCCCGGGCTCGGCCGCCCTGTAGGCCGAAAACATGTCCCAGGATCTCCAATCCGACCGCATCTACGGCCACGCCCGCTACACCGCCCTCTACGATCTGGAATTGGGAGATTTCTCCGCGGACCTTCCCTTTTATCGCAAACACCTGCCAAAACAACCCTGCGCCATTCTGGAGCTGGGCTGCGGCACCGGGAGGGTCAGCCGGGCTCTGGCCGCGGACGGCCACCAACTGACCGGCATCGACCTCTCCTTCCCCATGCTTGCCGTTGCCGGCCGCGCCGCATCAACCGTTACGCCGCGCTACGCCTGCATGGACATGGCCGCCCTGGCCTTTCGCGCCGCCTTTGCGGCGGTCATTGCCCCGTACAACACCCTGAACCTGCTTACAAACCCCGAAACCTTGCGCTCCTGCCTGGACCAGGTCCGCCACCTTCTTGGCGAAGACGGCATCCTGCTGCTGCAACTCTATATCCCGGACCAAGACCTCCGCTCCCTGGCAGGCAAAAAACGCTTCCAGTTCCGGATCTTCGACTGCCAGGACGGCTCCAAGGTTATCAAGGAAATCCTGAAAAGCACCGCGCCGCACTCGGACGTAGTGGAAATCACGGAACGATACCGCCTGCGCTTCAGGAAAGAGTTGCCCAACGAAGACTGGGAGTATTCCTATCGCATTCTTGGCCACGATTTTGCGCGATGGCTGGAGATTTTCTCCGCGCAGGGTTTTCGCCTGGATGCGGCTTACGGCGACTACGATCTTGCCCCCTTTGTCCCCAAAGCGCATACCACCCTGCTGCTGGCCCTCAAAAAGGGCGCCTGTGGCCCCAAATAATTTATTTGCTATTCCAAAACCTTTTTGGTATCAAAAAATCAGTAGGTATTGTGCAGTATTTTTTAGCTCTGTTAAAAAGTCTACCGCACAAACCCGAGGATGGGTGTGCGGTGTTTTTGTTTAACATGCCGAAAATGCTGCGAGTTTCAAGTTAGGGTTCCAAGCAAGGAACGGAGGATTATCATGTTTGAAGGCACAGTGAAGTGGTTTAACGAAGCAAAGGGCTTTGGGTTTATCGCACAGGATAATGGCAAGGATGTTTTTGTGCATTACTCCGCAATCAACAAGACCGGTTTCAAAACATTACAGGAAGGTGAACGCGTCCGCTTCGATATTGTAGACGGCCAGAAAGGCCCTGCCGCGGCCAACGTGGAACCGCTATAACGTTCCACTCCAACATGTGACCACCCCAAGGGCTCTCGCGAAAGCGGGGGCCCTTTTTTTGTGATCCATCCGGGAATTTCCAGGGAAGAAGTATCTTTTTGCTGTGTTCTCTTTCTTCTTTTGCGTGCCCAAAAGAAGAAACAAGAAAAAGGCACCCCAACCAGTCCTGGCCCTGCGGGCTTCCCTTACTTCTCGCCGAGGGCGGGACGCGGAAAAACTCGGGCTTCGCCCTCAAACAGTTCCCGCGTCTTTTCCGCCCCCGTCTGCGAGGCGCGGCAGGACAAAATGGGGGGAAATCCCATTGGCACGCAGCCGAGCACCGGAGAGGCTGCCGGAATGTGATATCCGGCCCCCCTCTTCGCGCCTGGCTGGCTCCATCAACAAATTGGATATTATGGAGTCTGTTTCTTCGGAATATTCGATTTGACTTTAAGCCTGCGCTTCGCTAGGTTCTGGAGTTCACACGTTCCATCCCCCTTTCAAGGAGAGCTGTTTTGAAACGTATATTGCAACACATTTGAGCAATACTCCGGCGTAAGCCGGTCGGCCCGGTTCGGGCTGAACGATATTGCGGCTCCTCCTGCCTTTCGCACGGTCCAAGGCGTCAACACGGGTAAATTCCCCCTTGTTCGCTGACGTTGTCCGCCGCCGGTTGCAGAGAGCCGCGGCATTTCCCGGAATGGTTTTCCGGCAACGTACAGTGAAGGAGGAACTATGCACGCTCCCGTTTCCAATCCGTCTGCTCTGCGGACGATCGGTTCGGTTCTGGTAGTGGGCGGCGGGGTGGCCGGTGTCCAGGCCGCCCTTGATCTCACCGAACTCGGATTCAAGGTCTATCTTGTCGAGAAAAGCGGCGCCATCGGCGGCGTCATGGCCAGGCTGGACAAGACCTTTCCCACCAACGACTGCTCGCTCTGCATCCTGGCCCCCAAGCTGGTGGAGGCGGGCCGCGACCCCAACATCGCAATCCTGACCAAGTCTGAATTGATCGCCCTTACCGGCGAGCCGGGCAGCTTCACGGCAAAAATCCGGAAACAACCCCGCTACATCGACGAGGAGATCTGCACCGGTTGCGGTCAATGCACCATGTATTGCCTCAAGCAGATCGGCGATGATTACAACGAGAATCTGGCAATCACCAACGCGGCCCATATCGATTATGCCCAGGCCGTGCCCACCAGCTACCATATCGATGCCAAGGCCTGCCTCAAACTCAATTACGATACCTGCGGCCTCTGCGCCGTGGCCTGCCAGGCCGGGGCCATCCGCTTCGACCAGCAGGAAGAGATCGTGGATATTCCGGTGGGCGCGGTGGTCCTGGCGCCTGGCTTCGGCCGGGTGAGCGAGGAGGTGCTTGGCCGCTACGGCTGGGGCCGGTTTGCGGATGTGCTTTCCGCCTTTGAGCATGAGCGCTTGATGTGCGCCTCCGGCCCGACCGGCGGCGAGATCGTCCGGCCCTCCGACGAAAAACATCCCCGGAAGATCGCCTTTTTACAGTGCATCGGCTCCCGCGATGAAAACTGCGGCAACAACTACTGTTCCTCGGTCTGCTGCATGTACGCGATCAAGCAGGCAACGCTGGCCCGCGAGCATGATCCGAACTGCGAGATCACCCTTTTCTACATGGATATTCGCACCCACGGCAAGGGGTTTGACGCAGCCCGGGAGCGGGCCGTGGCCGAAGGCAACTTCCGGGTAATCTATGCCCGGCCGCCCAAGGTGGAGGATGTGTTCGACGGTGGGCTGCTGCTTACCTGGCATACGGAGGACGGCCAACATCAGTACGAGAAGTTCGATCTGGTCGTCCTTTCCCAGGGTCTGGAGGCGCCCGACGACGCGGAGCAGCTTGGTCGGGCGGCCGGCGTCGAGCTGAACCGCTATCTTTTTGCCCAAACCGGCAACGATGCGCCCCTGGCCACCAGTCGGCCCGGCGTCTATGTGATCGGCGCCTTCCAGGGACCCAAGGACATCCCCGATTCGGTGACCCAGGCGGGCGGGGCCGCGGCCCTCTGTTCCGGGCAGCTCGCCGCAGGGCGCGGCACAGAGATGACCAGGGCCGAGTTTCCAGCGGAGCGCGATATCTCCGGCGAGGAGCCCCGGATCGGCGTCTTTGTCTGCCATTGCGGGATCAATATCGCCGGGGTCGTGGATGTCCGGGCGGTGCGCGATTACGCCAGAGAGCTGCCAGGGGTGGTCTATGCCACCGACAACCTCTACTCCTGCTCCCAGGATACCCAACGACACCTGACGGAGATCATCAAAAAGCACAACCTGAACCGTATCGTGGTCTCCGCCTGCACCCCCAGGACCCATGAGCCGCTCTTCCAGGCCACCCTGCGGGAAGCGGGCCTGAACCGCGCCCTGTTCGAGATGGCCAATATCCGGGATCAATGTTCCTGGGTGCACATGCACGAACCGCAAAAGGCCACGGCCAAAGCCAAGGATCTGGTCCGCATGGCCGTGGCCAAGGCGGCCCATCTCGTGGCCTTGCCGGAGCAGCGGCTGCCGGTCACCCCGGCTGCGCTGGTCATCGGCGGCGGCCTGGCCGGATTGACCGCGGCCCTGGCCATTGCCGAGCAGGGATTTGCAACCACTCTGGTCGAGCAGGGGGGCACTCTGGGCGGCCGGGCGCTGTTGCTTACTGCGGATCGCTTTGGCGATGATCCCCGGAAAGCCATGCAAACCTTGATCAACAGGGTGACGCGCCATCCGCGGATAACCGTGCGCACCAAGGCCACGGTGGCCAGCATCTCCGGCTATGTGGGCAACTTCACCACCACCATCGCCGGGGAGACAGGCAGCGAAGTGGTGCATCACGGCGTGGCGGTGATCGCCACCGGCGGCATGGCCTACGAGCCGCAACAGTACCTGTACCCCGATTCCGACCGGGTCATGACCCAACTGGAACTGGAAAAACGTCTGGCTGCGGGCCACCCGCTTGGTGCCAAGATGAAACAGGTGGTCATAATCCAGTGCGTGGGCTCGCGGGGCGAGGATTTGGCCTACTGTAGCCGGGTTTGCTGCGGCCAGGCCCTGAAGAACGTCCTGCGCCTCAAGGCCCTTGCTCCCCATCTGGCCATCACCGTTTTGTATCGGGACATGCGGGCCTATGGCTTTCTGGAAGACGATTATCGCAAGGCCCGGGAACTGGGGGTGATCTTCACCCGCTATGCTGCGGACAATCCGCCCCGGGTGCGGGCGGGGCGCGGCAAGGCAAGTCCGGTAAAGGTTACGGTTTTTGACCCGATTCTCGGGCAAGAGGTGGAGCGGGAAGCCGATCTGCTGGTCCTGTCGGTGGGCATCGTACCGGAAGACCCGTCGCTTTTGGCAAGGATGCTCAAGGTGCCGGTCACCGCCGAGAAGTTTTATCTGGAGGCCCACGTCAAGCTGCGGCCGGTTGATCTGGCGGTGGACGGGGTCTATGTCTGCGGCCTGGCCCATGGACCCAAGACCATGGACGAGACCATTGCCCAGGCCCAGGCGGCAGCGGGTCGGGCCTGTCAGCCCCTGGCCAAGGGTTCCATCTCGCCGGAACCCATTGTTTCCCATGTCGATCCGGATCTTTGCATCGGCTGCGGAGCCTGCGAATCCTTTTGTCCATACAAGGCCATCAAGATCGACAAAGAGGCGAAGCCCCGCAAGGCGCAAACTCTGACCGCTTCCTGTAAAGGGTGCGGGGTGTGCGCGGCCCGCTGTCCCACCATGGCCATCGACATGGGCCGCTTCACCCTGGAAGGCATCCGGGCACAAATCGAGGCCTTTGGTAAAGGAGTTTAGGAGCCGTTACGAAATACCCTGTACTTTTTGCCTCAGAGACTGGAATCCCGTACTGGTGTGCGGCGCGGACTTCAAACCCGTGATGCCCTGTCGTCTTATAAACGAAGGGTTGTGGGTTCGATTCCCACTCCAGTCTCCATTGTCGGACCGCTAAAAAAATAAAAACACTTCTCTCATAAAGAAGCTTCCCGCATTGGAGTGCAACATGTCTCAAGCCTACAGCCCCAATATTCTCGGTTTTCTTTGCAACTGGTGCTGCTACACCGCCGCCGATTCGGCCGGGGTGGGCCGCTATCAGTATCCTCCCAACCTGCGGGTCATTCGGATCATGTGCACCGGCAGACTCGACCCCTCCTTTCCCCTGGAAGGGCTGGCCGCCGGAGCGGATGCGGTTTTTGTCGGCGGCTGCCATCCCGGCGAGTGCCACTATCAGGACGGCAACTACCACGCCCTGGTTTCCGCCGCCCTGGTACACGAAGCCCTGGCTCGGCTGGGAGTGAGCCGGGATCGTTTTCTCATCGAATGGGCCTCGGCGGCCGAGGGGCCGAACTTCGTGAAAATCATCACCCGCTTTACCGAGCAGGCAGCCAAACTTGGGCCTTTGGGCAGCAGCGAAGGGCTTGATCCCCTCGTCCTGCGGACACAGCTCAACCTGGTGGCTGAGGCGGCCAGGGGGCGCAAGCTCCGCACCGGCCTGCTCAATGCCTCCAAGGAGATGATGAAGGTCGGGGATTTCAAGCGCGAGACCATTGCCGACCTGGTGCATGACAAATGCGATAAAACCTTGACCGAGCTGATGGGAGAGTTTGCCCCATGAGTGATGTGCAGATAACGCTTACCATCAATGGGCGATCGGTCAGCGCCTTGGTGGGGACTACGATCATGGAGGCCGCGGCAACGGCTGGAGTGGAGATTCCCCATCTTTGCCATCTCCCCGGCCGCCCGGATGCAAATCGTCCCTGTCTTCTTTGCCTGGTGGAGGTGGACGGCAAGCAAGTCCGCGCCTGCCAAACCCTGGTTCGGGACGGCATGGAGGTTGAAACCGAAAACCCGGCAATACTTGAACACCGCAAGGAGAGGCTGCAACAACTTGCCTCGGCCCATTACGGCGATTGCAAGGCGCCCTGTAATCTTACCTGCCCCGGCGGAATCAATGTGCAGGGCTATGTCAATCTCATCGGCCAAGGCCAGTACGAGGCGGCCCTGCGTCTGATCAAGGAAAAAAATCCCCTGCCCGGCATCGTCTGCCGGGTCTGTCCCCGTTTTTGCGAGACCCGTTGTCGGCGGGTGTTGCTCGACGAACCCATCGCCATCAACCATCTCAAGCGGTTTGTCGTCGAATATGGCCGGAAGAACGATTTGCCGGTTGAGCCGGTGCCGATGGCCACCGGCAAGAATGTGGCGGTGATCGGTGGCGGCCCGGCGGGATTGTCCGCCGCTTGTTTCTTGAGAAAACAGGGCCACAGCGTCACCGTCTTTGAGGCGGCGGCGGAACTGGGCGGCATGACCCGTTACGCTATCCCCTCCTTCAAGCTCCCCAAAAAGGAACTGGCCCTGGAGATTGAGACCATTCTGACCATGGGGGTGCATGTCCGCACCGGCAGAAAATGGGGCCGGGATTTTGGGCTCCGCGACTTACAGGATCAGGGGTTCAAGGCGATTTTCATCGCCATTGGCATGAATCGGCAAAAAGCACTCACCGTGCCGGGAGCAGAGCCGGTCTTGGACGGTCTTGTCTTTTTGCGTCAGGTGGCGACCGGGGGTATGCGGGATCTTACCGGGAAGGTTCTGATCATCGGGGGCAGTAAGGTGGCGGTGGAGGCGGCGCGATGCGCGGTCCGCCTTGGCGCGGCCGAGGTCACTGTGATCCATGACCGGTCCCGGACGGAAATGGCCGCCCATCAACGGGATATCGTCGAGGCGGAACAGGAAGGAGTGAAGTTTTTTCTGATGGCCGCCCCCCTTGCCATCCACAAGGGGGCGGATGGGCGCGTCGAGGTGGAGATGGCCAGAACCGTGCTTTCCGAGCCCGATGCCACAGGTTGCCGCAGGCCGGTGCCGGTTGCGGGCTCCTGTCTGACCTGGAGCGGGGAGACCGTGATCAACGCCCTGGGGCAGGAGGCGGATGGGAGTTTCCGCCGTTACGGGGAATTGGAAGCGCGGCTCGCCGTAACGCCCAGGCAGACGATCAAGTCCGAGCCCTCCACCATGCAGACCAATCTGCCCGGTATTTACGCAGGCGGCGAGGTGGCCAGTGGTCCGCGCTCGGTAATTCAGGCGGTGGATGCCGGGCGCAGGGCGGCGGAGGCGATCCACCGGCAGTTGAGCGGTGAGGATGCCCGGCTGAGCGATGGCCGTTTCAATTTCAGCCGGGGCAAAAAATTTGAAGAAATGGACATGCGCAACTTCAACGGCTTTCCGGTCCGCCTGAGCGAACAAATGCCGGTACGCTCCCCGGAGCGGCGGATCGGAGATTTTGCCGAGGTGGAACTAGGCTTTACCGAAGAGATGGCCGAGCGGGAAGCAAAGCGCTGTCTGGCCTGCGGTTGTTTGGGGCTGGCCAAATGCAGTCTGCGGCCGCTCTGCCGGGAGCACAAGGTAGTGAGTTCCAGCGCGCCGGAAAAGCGGCTCTATGCCCCGGACGACTCGCATCGTTTCATCGCCGTTGACGCGAACCGCTGCGTTGCTTGTTCCCGATGCGAGCGGGTCTGTGAGTTTGCGGCTATTTCCGTTTCCTGCGAAGAGGAAAACGGGCAACTGCTCAACATCCAGCTTGCCATCGGGGACGATTGCGTCTCCTGCGGGGCCTGCGTCGATGCCTGCCCCACCGGGGCGTTGACCAAAAAGCAGCTTGGTCTGCCGCTTCTGCCCGGCGAAGCCGAGGAGGTGCGGAGCGTCTGCACTTACTGCGGCACCGGCTGTGAGATCGATCTCCAGGTCAAGCAAGGGGTGCTCCTTGAGGTCAAGGCCAGGCGCGACGCCCCGCCCAACCATGGCGATCTCTGCGTTAAAGGCCGTTTCGGCTTTGATTTCCACCGCCATCCCGAGCGGTTGACCCATCCCCTGGTCCGTGAGCGGTTGGACGAGCCGTTCCGTCGCGTCACCTGGGAGGAGGCCCTTGATTTCGCGGCACGCCGTTTTGCCCATATCCGGGATACCTTTGGCCCGGAGGCGCTCGGCGTCTTGTCTTCCTCCCGTTGCGAGAACGAGGTCAACTACCTGGCTCAGAAATTCTGCCGGTTGGCATTCAAGACCAACTCGGTGGACAACTGCGCCAGGGTCTGTCACGCCCCTTCGGTGAGCGGCCTGCGCATCGCCTTGGGTAGCGGGGCGGCCACCAACTCGCTGGCCGACATCGAGGGGGCGGAGGTTCTTCTGATCTGCGGCTCAAACACCAGCGAGGCCCATCCAGTGGTGGGCATAAAGGTACGGCGGGCGGTGCGCAATGGCGCAAAGCTCATCGTCATCGATCCCCGGCGCACCGAGATGGCGGCCATGGCCGATCTCTGGCTAAGGCTGGTGCCGGGAACCAACGTCCTGCTCCTGAACTCCCTGCTCCACGCTATTTTGGATGAGGGTCTAGAAAACCGAGAGTTCATCGTCAACCGGACCGAAAACCTGGAGGCGGTGCGGGCACAGGTGGCGGCCTACAGCCCCGAGACCATGGCGGCACGGACCGGGGTAGCCCCGGAGCTGGTGCGCGGAGCTGCCCGCCTGTACTGCGCCACGGAAAAGGGCATGATCCTCTATGGCCTGGGGGTCACCGAACACCGCCACGGCACCCAGGGCGTCATGGGGCTGGCCAATATCGCGCTCGTCTCCGGCAACGTGGGACGCCCCCATGCGGGCATCTGTCCCCTGCGAGGGCAGAACAATGTCCAGGGCTCCTGCGACATGGGCGCCTTGCCCTATGTGCTGCCAGGGTATCAGGACGTAGCGGATGTTACTGCCAGGGAACGGCTGAGCCAGGCTTGGGGCGCGGAGCTGCCCGCCAACCAAGGACTCACCGAGCCGGAGATGTACGAGGCCGCCAGGGATGGGCGTTTTAAGGGAATGTATTGCATCGGTTACGATCCGCTCCACACCCAGGCCGATGTCAACAACGTCAGGGGTGCCTATGCCGAGATGGAAATGGTGGTGGTGCAGGATATCTTTCTCACCCGGACGGCGGAAATGGCCCACGTGGTGCTGCCCGCCGCCTGTTTTTACGAAAAAGACGGCACCTTCACCAATGCCGAACGCCGCATCCGCCGAATCCGAAAAGCTGTTGAGCCGCCCGGCCAGGCCCTGCCGGACTGGCAGATCACCAGCCGCTTGGCCGGGGCCATGGGCTACCCCATGCGGTATGAAAATCCGGCCCGGATCATGGAGGAGATCGCCCGTTGCACGCCGATCCTGGGCGGGATTCGTTATGAACGGCTGGAAGGGGATGGACTGATCTGGCCCTGCCCCGATCCGGCCCACCCCGGCACCCCCATTCTCCACAGGGAAAGCTTCACCAGGGGCCGGGGAAAATTTTCGGCGCTGGGCAACGTGGAAACCCTGGAACAACCGGACGAAGGCTATCCGCTCATCCTGGTCACCGGCAGACGCCTCGCCCATTACAACAACGGCTCCATGACCAGGCGTTGCGCCGGGCTCCTTTGGCTTGAGCCGGAAGAAACGGTGGAGGTGCATCCGGACGACGCGGCCCGGCACGGGATCAGCGATGGCGTGCGGGTGATGGTGGCTTCCCGCCGGGGCGCCATTGAGGTCGTGGCCAAGGTTACGGAGCGCAGCAGGCCGGGATCGGTGTTCATGGCCTTTCATCATGCCGACCCGCTGGTCAACCTGCTCACCAGCCCAGGTGTGGACGAAATCGCCAGCACCCCGGAGTACAAGGCCTGCGCCGTGCGGCTGACCCCGGCCTGATCGGAGGCGGGAGGATGCCGAACCGCCATTCGGCGCGGAACAGATTGGCCCGGCCAAAAAACACGCACAACAGCCCGCTTCATCGTGAAACCGGCTGACATGAACCATCCCAGCACAACAACACAAGGAGAACTCCCATGCTTGAAGTAACGGAATCAGCGATCAGTAATCTCAAGGACCATTTTGCAAAAAACAACATCGACTCGGCTATCCGGGTGGTCATGCAGAGCAGTTGCTCCGGTGTGGGCCTGGGCCTTGGCCTGGACGCAAAAAAGGACTCGGACCAGGTGTTTGAGGAAGGGGGATTCACCTTTCTCGTGGATGGCGGGATGTTCGCCACCACCGGGGCCATCAAGGTCGATTTCGTCAAATCCTCCTCGAGTTGTGGCTGCAGCGGTGGCGGCGGCTTCAGCGTCACCTCGGAAAAGAAACTGGGCGGTGGCGGCTGCGGCGGCGGTTCCTGCTCCACCGGCTCCTGCGGCTGCTGAACAGGGAGGTTTGTCATGAAAAAAAATCCGAACGAACCGCCAAGCTGTTCCTGTTCCTGCGGATGTCCTTCCGGCAAGTGGTTGCTGTATGTCATCGCGGCTGCGGTGGCCGGCTTTCTGGTTGTCAGGTTTCTGCTGTAGCCACAGCGGCCATACTCTGAAGCGCCATCCGCCGGGGGGAGACTCCGGCGAATGGCGCTTCCATGAACACAATAAAAACATTGAGGATCTATTCCATGGCAACCGAGTTTGAAATCAAGCCCTACCCCGAGCTGTGGGCCAGCCTCGACATGGACGTGCCCCGCTTTGACAAGGCCCGCCTGATGCTGGGCGAGGCATACGCGAAAACCTATCTCTCCCAGACCAAGCGGCCCGTCGGCATGGCCTATTTCGACAATATGGTGGCCGAGATCCACGGCGGCCGCATCCAGGAGCTGCTGGCGGCCAAGGCGGAAGGCCGTCCGGTGATCGGCACCTTCTGCGTCTACATCCCCGAGGAGATCGTGCTGGCGGCGGGCGGGATCTGTGTCGGCTTATGCGGCGGCTCCCAGGGCTCGGTGCCGGATGCGGAAAAAATCCTGCCGCGCAATATCTGCCCCATGGTCAAATCCGCCTTCGGCTTCAAGGCGGGGAGGATCTGCCCCTATTTCCAGGCGGTGGATTTCGTCTACGGCGAGACCACCTGCGACGCCAAGAAAAAGACCTGGGAGCTCCTCGACACCATGGTGCCCACCTATGTCATGGAGATTCCCCAACTGAAAAGGCAGCGGGATCTCGATCTCTGGCTGGCCGAGGTCAAGGATTTCAAGACCAAGGTGGAGGAAGTGGCGGGCAAGACCATTACGGAAACGGATCTGGCCGCCGCCGTCAAGATCATGAACAACAAGCGCAAGGCGCTCCAGCGCCTCAACTCCCTGCGCCATCACAACCCGGCCCCGATCTCCGGCAAGGACGGCCTGCTCATCGAACAGATCGCCTTCTACGACGAGCCGGTGCGCTTTACCGGAAAGGTCAACGCGCTCTGCGACGAGCTGGAGGAACGGATCAAGGCCGGGGTGGCGGTGCCAACGAAAAACGCCATCCGGGTGATGGTGGCCGGAACCCCCATGGCCCTGCCCAACTGGAAGATCCACAACCTGGTGGAGGGGGCGGGCGCGGTGATCGTCAACGAGGAATCGTGCATCGGCACCCGCTATTTCAAGGATCTCATCGACGAGAACGCCACCACCATGGACAATATGCTCGTGGCACTCACCGACCGTTACAAGGAGATCGACTGCTCCTGCTTCACCCCCAATGACGAGCGGATCACCCAGGTGATCAAGGAGTTCCGTGACTCGCACGCCCAGGGCATCATCAACTACTCCCTCCAGTTTTGCCACACCTACAATATCGAGGAAATCCGCATCCGCCAAGCGTGTGAGCGGGAGAAAATCCCCTACCTGTTCATCGAATCGGATTATTCCGCCGAGGATGTCGGCCAGCTCCAGACCAGGATCGAGGCCTTCCTTGAGCAGATCGGGGAGTAACCATGTACATCGGGGTTGATCTGGGCTCCCGGACCGTCAAGATGGCGGTCTGGGACGGGGAGCGGCTGGTGGAGCACCGGATTGAGCCGTCGGGTTTCGAGCCGCACCGCCAGGCGGAGAAGATGATTGCCGACTACCGCGCCAAGGTCGTGGTGGCCACCGGCTACGGCAGGCATCTGGCTGCCGAGCATTTTGCCGATGCGGTGATCACCGAGATCAAGGCGCACGCCTGCGGCATCTTTCATGAGTTTCCCGGCTGCGCCACCATCGTCGATGTGGGCGGCCAGGACTCCAAGGTGATCAGCCTGGATGCGGCAGGCCGGGTAAGCAATTTCCAGATGAACGACAAATGCGCCGCGGGCACCGGGCGGTTCCTGGAGATCATGGCCGCTTCCCTTGCATACACCCTGGAGGAGTTCGGTGCGGCGGCGCTTGCTACCGACCGGGAGGTGCAGATCAACTCCATGTGCACGGTATTCGCCGAGTCCGAGGTGATCTCCATGAAGAACCGGGGCATTGCCCGGGAAGAGATCGCCAGGGCCGTGCACTCCTCGGTGGCCGACCGTCTGGCCGGGATGCTAGCCCGGCTCGGGCATGGCGAGGTGGTCGCTTTTTCCGGCGGGGTGGCGCGAAACCCCTGCATGGTGGAGCTGCTCGAAAAAAGATTGCCAAGGGTGCGGGTGCGGGTGCCGGAGCTGCCCGACATCACCGGCGCCCTGGGTGCGGCCCTGCACGGGGCAGGGATGTGAGCATGGAAAAGATTCTCTTGGAGATTCATCAAACCCGGAGGTTTGCCAAACGGCTGGTGGCCATGGCCAAGGCCGGCAAAAATGAGCGCATCGTGGCCGAACGGGCACAAAGGATCATCGCCGATCTGCAGACCAATCCCCTGCACGAGGAGGCGGAATGCAAACGCACCCGCCATGGCGAGCTACGCCTCAATGATTGCCGCAAATACGATCTTTCCTGCGGATTCCGGCTCATCGCCCTGAAGAGGGAGAGGCGGCTGATCTTTGCCTACATCGGCAGCCACGACGACTGCCAGCGCTGGATTGAAAACAACCGGGACTATCAGGACGAAATCGACTCCATGCCCGTGCCTCCGGCAGGAGCGGAAAATCACCTCCAACCGGAACCGTTCGCCGAGGCAAAACCGGCGCCGGATGCGCCGGAAAAAGATGAATACGAAGAACAGTTGATGGCAAAAATCGATGAACGGCTGTTACGCGAAATCTTTGCGGGGCTCTATAAAAATGATGGAGCCCGGCAAGGGTGAGGAGCGACTCGTTGACGCCGAAGAAATGCACATTCTAACCTGACGCCATCTTTTCCCAAATTCCCGCCGAACCTTCCAGCTCCCGCCGCGCTCCTCTTTTTCCCGTAAAACCATCTCCCTGTTTGCACTGAACCGCTTTCCCCTATACAATACAAAAAAGCCTCCCGGCTTCCTCCATCGCAGGAGAAGACTGAAAAACCCGATCCACCCAGGTTCTGCGC
This sequence comes from Desulfobulbaceae bacterium UBA2273, assembly GCA_002347095.1. Taxonomy (GTDB): domain Bacteria; phylum Desulfobacterota; class Desulfobulbia; order Desulfobulbales; family Desulfurivibrionaceae; genus Thiovibrio; species Thiovibrio ferrireducens. Next base: position 42,893 of record DDWZ01000027.1, read on the forward strand.
CATGTTCGATTTTTCAGAACACATAAAATTCATCATCTCCCTCTTGGCCATCGTCAACCCCATCGGCGCCATTCCCATCTATATCAGCCTCACCGACGGCTACAGTCTGGAAGACCGGGCCAGAATCGTCCGGATCACTCCGGTGGCCGTGGTGGCCATTCTCCTGACCACCTTGGTCAGCGGCGAGTTCATCCTCCGTTTTTTCGGGATTTCCATCGGCTCCTTCCGGGTGGGCGGCGGTATCCTCCTTCTGCTCATGGCCATCTCCATGCTCCAGGCCAGGACCAGCCGCGCCGCGCACACCAGCGACGAGGCCGAGGAGACTTCAGACCGCGAAACCATCGCCGTGGTGCCCCTGGCCATCCCCCTGCTCTCCGGGCCGGGCGCCATCAGCACGGTTATCGTTTACGCCTACAAGGCAAAAGGACCTTTGGCCTATCTGATTACCAGCGCGGGCATTCTCCTCATCGGCTTGGCAATTTATCTTTCCCTGCTGGCCGCACCCCACATCGCCAAAAAACTCGGCAAAACCGGGATCAATATCATCACCCGGATCATGGGGCTTATTTTGGCGGCCATTTCCGTGGAATTCATCACCACCGGGTTGAAGAACATCTTCCAGACCCTGACCTGATCCTTAAGCCTTCCCCGGGCCCGGCGCCAGTCGAGCCCGGTACTTTTCCCCCATGACCGACCCGGCTCTTTCCGCGACAAAGGAAAGCCCCCCGGCCACAACCAGGAGAAACACGTTCATGAAAGTCATTGCCGCGATGAACGGCCTTGTTTCCTCGGATGTCGCTACGCTCTATGCCCTGCGCTACGCCGCGCTCTTTGACTACACCCTCTGCCTGCTCCATGTGCTCAACCCCGCCGACCGAAGGGAGGAGGTGGAACTGAGCATGGCAGAGGCCGAGGAGGCGGCCACCCATTACCGGGTCAAGACCGAACGGGTTTTCCTGACCGGGGAACCGACCCACGCCATCCGGGAATATCTTGCCGCAAACAGAACCGACACCCTCTTCTGCAGCACCAGGATTAGAACGAAAAAACGGTTTTTCCAGAACTCGCTCAGCGAAAAGTTGAGCCGGTTGTCCCTGCCCGCCAATCTGGCCGTGGTCCGGGTCGCCCATGTGAACGCGGTTTTCGTCACCGAGAACATCCTGCTTCCCATCCGGGAGGACCGGCTCTCCGCCCAAAAATTCGCCTTTTTCAGCTCCCTGGCCAAGGCCTTTGGCGCGGCAACGGAGATCTACAGCATCCACCTCACGGACAGGCGCGGGCTGGCCGCCCTGGATACCCGCACCGCCAAGATGCTGTTCCAGAAGATCAACACCCGGTTGAGCCACTATGTCAACACCATGAAGCTCCTGGATCTTCCCCTGACCATCAAACACGCCCTGACCGGCAGAGAGATCGACCAAATCCTCCACCATCTCGCCCGCCATGATTTCCAGCTCATGATCATCGGCGGCCGGAGGGGTTCCCCGTTTCCCGGATTTTTCCGAGAAAACCCCATGGAACGGCTCTTTTGGCACACGCCGGTCAACACCATCGCCTTCTACGCCAGGGACAGAGAATGATGCAGCTCTTCGCCCTCAACCAAAAGGAGCTCTTCCTCCGCCTGAAAACCTCGGAAAACGGCCTCTCCTCCGACCAGGTGGCGCGGCGGCTCGTGGAATTCGGCGCCAATGAACTGGCAACCGCGGCGAAAAAAAATTATCTCCTTGCCTATCTGGTCCAGTACATCCATTTTTTCGCCATTGTCCTGGAGGTGGCCGCCATCCTCTCCTTTGTCGCCGATCATTATGCCCCCAACGAGGGCAGCGATATCCTGGGCTATGCCATCCTCGCTGCGGTGATCATCAACGCCACCTTCACCTTCTGGCAGGAATACCGGGCGGACAAGGCCATGGAGGAGTTGCTCAAGCTGATGCCCACCAAGGTTTCCCTGCGCCGGGAGGGCAAGATCGTTGCAGCCATGGCGCACGGGATTGTCCCCGGCGACATCATGCTTCTGGAAGAAGGCGACAAGGTCGCGGCGGACGGCATTCTCCTGGAGGCAACCTCGCTCTTTCTCAACCTCTCCTCCCTCAACGGCGAATCAGCCCCAGTGGCCCGGGATCTCCTACCGGGCGAGGCAAAACGGGCTCTGGACGCCAAAAACATGGTCTTTGCCGGGACCACCGTTCTTTCCGGCAGCGGGGTCGCGGTGGCCAGCGCCACGGGCAATGCCACGGAGTTCGGCAAGATCGCCAGCCTGACCAAAAACGTGCGCAAGGCCATCACCCCCATGCAGCGGGAGATCATCCACATCACCCGCACCTTTACGATTATCGCCCTGGGCATGGGCTGCATCTTTTTCGCCCTTGGCCTGTTCTCCGGCAAGGGGATCATGACCGCCTCGATCTTCACCCTTGCCCTCATTGTCGCCAACGTGCCGGAAGGATTGCTGCCGACCATCAGCCTGTCGCTCTCCTTGGCCAGCCAGCGCATGGCCCGGCGCAATGCCTTGATCAAAAACCTCGACTCGGTGGAGACGCTGGGCAGCGTCACGGTCATCTGCACGGACAAAACCGGCACCCTGACCAAAAACGAGATGACCCTCAAGCTGCTCTGGCTTGCGGGCGGTGAGGAGATCAGCATTTCAGGAGAAGGGTACCGCGAGCCGGGCGAATTTTCCTTTGACCAGCAGAATGAAAGCAGCGAGAACCGCCTCGTTGCCATGTTCATCGCAGGACTGCTCAACTGCCGGGCCAGCATCGACGAGGAGAGCCTGCGCGGCGACCCGACCGAGCTGGCCATTGTCGCAGCCGGTCGCAAAAAGGGGATTACAGCTCCGGAGATGAAAAAAGTGCAGGAAATCATCTTCACCAGCGAGCGCAAGATGATGTCCTCCGTGTATCAGGAGGGAGAGACAACCTGGCTCTTTGCCAAGGGCGCGGTGGAGACACTGCTCCCCAAATGCACAACCTTCCTGGCCAGTGACGGCACGGAGCACCCCCTCACCGAGGCGGACCGGCAGGCAGCCCTGACCCGGGCCGACACTTTCGAAAACCAGGCCTTTCGCGTCCTGCTCATTGCTCGCGGCAAAAAAGCGGCAGAAGAGGACCTGACCCTGCTGGGGCTCATTGCCATCATGGATTTGCCGCGCCATGGCGTGTCCGAAGCCGTGGCCTCCTGCAAAACCGCCGGCATACGGACCATGATGATTACCGGCGACAACCCGCGCACCGCCGCAGCCATTGCCAACCAGATCGGCTTGACCCACGACCGGGTTATCACCGGCCCGGAGCTGGAAGAGATGAGGGATGAGCAACTGGAGGAAATCCTGGCTAAAGAAACCGTCCTCTTTGCCCGCATGGCCAGCAGCCAGAAACTGCGCATCGCCACGGCCCTGCAAAATGCAGGCGAGGTGGTGGCCATGACCGGCGACGGGGTCAACGATGCGCCTGCCCTCAAAAAAGCGGACATCGGCATCGCCATGGGGATCTCCGGCTCCGAGGTCGCCAAGGAGGCGGCGGACATGGTACTGCTCGATGACAACTTCTCCTCCATCGTCATCGCCATCGAGGAAGGGAGGACCGTCTATTTCAACGTCAAGAAGTTCGTCACCTATGTGCTCGCCTCCAACGCGCCGGAGATCGTGCCCTACATCCTGCAGTTCTTCCTAAAAATCCCCCTGCCGCTCTCGGTGATCCAGATCCTCTCCATCGATCTCGGCACGGACATCCTCCCGGGCGTGGCGCTGGGCAGCGAAAGGCCCGAAAAAAACATCATGAACCGGCCGCCGGTGAGCAGGAAAGAAAAGATCCTCGATCGGGAAGTTTTTCTGCGGGGCTATCTTTTATTAGGTGTTATCGAGGCAATGGCGGCCATGATCGCCTTTGCCTTCTTCCTGCAGCAGCATGGCTGGCAATACGGGACCGTGGTTCTTGCCGATCCGTTACTGCACCGGCAGGCCATGACCATGACCCTGCTGGGCGCCGTCACCTGCCAGATCTTCAATGGCTGGACCATGCGGAGCTGGGAATTTTCCGCCTTCAGCCTCGGGTTTTTCTCCAACCGCCTGATGCTCTGGGCCATGGCGACCGAGCTGATTTGGGTCTGGGCTCTGCTCAATGTGGCCCCGGTGCAAAAGGTCTTCAACACCGCCCATGTCCCGCTCTCTGACCTCTGGATATTGCTGCCCTTTCCCGTGCTCCTTCTCCTGAGCCATGAAGGGTACAAATGGCTGCGCCGCCGCAAAAACAGCCAGGCAACCGCCCTGCCGGACGGCGGTTGAGCCTCTTGCAGACGCCTATGCCATTAGGCCCTGCTCATTTTTTTTCTTCGTAACCTTTTTGAAACATGCTACCATTGCCGAGATAACATAATCGGCTCGCCCGCCCATGCCTTTTCCCATCAATTGCAACGGAGCGCACACTTGACCACCATTGATTTCAACGCCCAGCGCCTTGATCACGCCAAGCAGATCGTCAGCAAGATCAAGCTGCCGGCCCAGCCCACCATCGTCATCGAGATCAACAAGGAAATGCGCACCGAGCATCCCGATTTTCCGCGCATCGCCAATCTGGTGACCCAGGACGCCTCGATAAGCGCCAAGGTCATCAACGTCATCAACTCCCCGTTTTTCGGCCTGGCCAACAAGTGCGAATCCATTGTCAAGGCCCTCACCTACATGGGGCTGGAAAACTTCCGCAAGGTGGTTCTCACCGCCTGCCTGCAGGATGCCTTGGGCGGCGGCACCGCAACGGATAAAATCTTCTGGGATCATTCCCTGCACACCGCCGTGGCGGCGGAATCCCTGGCCAAAACCATGCGCGGCATCCTGACCGCCGAGGACATCACCCCGGACATGGCCTACATGGCCGGGTTGTTCCACGACTGCGCCATCCCGATGCTGCTCAAACGCACGCCGCCATACCAGGCCTTCACCCATGCCGCCCTCAGCCACAAGCGCGACATTATCCAGGAGGAAGATGCGCTGGTCGGTTCGGACCATTGCGTGGTGGGGGGGCTGCTGGCCAAGACCTGGTCGCTGCCCGAGGCGGTATGCAAGACCATCATCCACCACCACACCTCCAACCTCGCCGGGCAAGGAGCAGTGCCGGACAAGCTCATCGCCCTGATCAAGGTCGCCGACTTCATCGCCTACACCTTTGGCTATTCCATCGGCTTGATGGATCGAATCATCGACAACGAATGGGATCCGGAGGAATGGAGCGAACTCAACGAGGGGGTGCTGCAGGAACTGCATCTGGGGCCGGACGACCTCATCGACATGAAGGATAATATCTTCGAGCAACTCTGCGCTCAGTGATCCCCGAGCGGGGCTTTACGGCCTCATCCACACCCCTGTGCGAGGGGCGACTGGGTGGAGCGCAGCAACTCCTCGCCGATATATTCTTGAAAGACGAAACCTGGCAACCTTTGCATGCAGACGATCAAGGACAGCGATGATCACACGATCGTCAATCTTGTTGATGTTGCTGATAGGCCCCAACCATTTGACACTCTCCGTCAACTGCGCTATTTTATGCAAACGATGGTTCCGGTTGGGCCGCAGTCCTGATAACCGCCACCGGGCGCCAAGGTTGCTGCGGAAGCCTCACGGCCCCATCTCTTCTCCACAAAAGCTTTCCAGTACCCCTGTTTGTTGATGTAGTCGAACTTCATCGTCGACACCAGTGACCACGCTGCCTGCATCCCGTTCTTCGCTTGGGCCGTCACCAGTAACGCCCGGGCCTTGTCCAGTAGTCGCCCCAACTTGACCAGCCGCTACCGCAGCACCACCTTGCCTGTTCCTCTGTACTGCTCGGTTCAATCCACGAGAGACAATCGGGTGCCGATCTTGTTTTTGAGCAGACCCGCCAGTTCATCCCCACGGGTGTGGGGAACATCCCTTCAATATTTGTCCAAATAGTTACCTCGACGGTTCATCCCCACGGGTGTGGGGAACATTTGTGCGGTTAATGCTTTCATGGTCGTTTCTCCGGTTCATCCCCACGGGTGTGGGGAACATCTCGACGAAAACCAACGCAACAGCGTCCTGGTCGGTTCATCCCCACGGGTGTGGGGAACATAGTTGATGACCACGTTGTTATTCGCGTAATGGCGGTTCATCCCCACGGGTGTGGGGAACATTCCGAGCAATCGTCGTGTCGTATCCATGTTTACGGTTCATCCCCACGGGTGTGGGGAACATTACCCCCCCAGGTAGCGGAATCGGACGGTAACAGGTTCATCCCCACGGGTGTGGGGAACATTCCCTGTAAATATCGAAGAGCCCAAACAGGATCGGTTCATCCCCACGGGTGTGGGGAACATCGATATCGCTCCTCACCAACAAAGAAAACGGCCGGTTCATCCCCACGGGTGTGGGGAACATACAATAACCGCTACCAGATACCTCCACCATGGCGGTTCATCCCCACGGGTGTGGGGAACATGGTGTGCGGCTTCTTTGATGTATCAAGTGTCTCGGTTCATCCCCACGGGTGTGGGGAACATTTCCCATAATAATATTCCTTGGCGCAATAACTCGGTTCATCCCCACGGGTGTGGGGAACATGAGAACCGGACGGATAGAACGATTCATACTGGCGGTTCATCCCCACGGGTGTGGGGAACATGAGAGCATCGCATGGCCAACGCCCGGTTCCGTAGGTTCATCCCCACGGGTGTGGGGAACATGTCTATCAGCGTAACCGGCATCAACCCCATAACGGTTCATCCCCACGGGTGTGGGGAACATCCGTCAGTGTTAAGGCTTCCAGCTACATCCCCCGGTTCATCCCCACGGGTGTGGGGAACATTAACCACAAGTAAGTATGGCACGTCAGAAATTCGGTTCATCCCCACGGGTGTGGGGAACATGGTCATCTTCAACGAGATCACCACCGGCGCCCAGGTTCATCCCCACGGGTGTGGGGAACATTGTTCCCGGTGTATCTGTTGGTCCGTGGCAAACGGTTCATCCCCACGGGTGTGGGGAACATGTCAATTGAGGCTAACCGCGATATTCAGCTATCGGTTCATCCCCACGGGTGTGGGGAACATACGGTTCCGCTGTCGTAATCCTCTATAGTGATCGGTTCATCCCCACGGGTGTGGGGAACATATTTCTTCCCCAAACTCACTTACCGATATTTGCGGTTCATCCCCACGGGTGTGGGGAACATTACATGAACAGACCATCAGTAAAAGAAGGCGACGGTTCATCCCCACGGGTGTGGGGAACATGCCTTGGCGTTAAGTGTTACCAAGCCCCCCCGCGGTTCATCCCCACGGGTGTGGGGAACATGATACGCCCACACAAGCATGGATTTCTCCAGGCGGTTCATCCCCACGGGTGTGGGGAACATTGATATATCTGGCATTTTTCCCGTGACAATGCCGGTTCATCCCCACGGGTGTGGGGAACATTGTACTGCTGGAGATAGATATCATCAACCATAGCGGTTCATCCCCACGGGTGTGGGGAACATTGCTAATTGGTGGTTTGAGCTAGAAACTGAGCCGGTTCATCCCCACGGGTGTGGGGAACATTAAGTGTACCTGGGGTCTTTGGTTTGATGGGCCGGTTCATCCCCACGGGTGTGGGGAACATTCGCGGTAGGGCAGTGCGGCAATCTCACGGCGCGGTTCATCCCCACGGGTGTGGGGAACATACCGTAATCCTCCGCCATCACCGGCACAGTCACGGTTCATCCCCACGGGTGTGGGGAACATTTTAAAGCTCGTCGGGTTGGCTCCCATGTAGCCGGTTCATCCCCACGGGTGTGGGGAACATGCTATCATCTTTGGCAACCTGGACAGGCGGCGCGGTTCATCCCCACGGGTGTGGGGAACATACTGATCCCGTCCTTGCCAGAGAGAGCAATGCCGGTTCATCCCCACGGGTGTGGGGAACATTTGCCCCGAGCCCCACCCATGTCTGCCCCGTACGGTTCATCCCCACGGGTGTGGGGAACATTAGCGCCGAAATTCATCGACCGTTGGGAGGCGCGGTTCATCCCCACGGGTGTGGGGAACATCGGAGGACGAGCAGCGCCGGATCCTCAAGGAGCGGTTCATCCCCACGGGTGTGGGGAACATATCGACGGGCACTCGCCCTGTTCATCGGGGAGCGGTTCATCCCCACGGGTGTGGGGAACATCACAGTATTAATCACGACAAAATCGCCCTGATCGGTTCATCCCCACGGGTGTGGGGAACATAGCAAGACCTTGACGAGTTCAGCGAGGAAGAGCGGTTCATCCCCACGGGTGTGGGGAACATTTTTTGGGGGACGCACCGGGGAGCATCCCAAACGGTTCATCCCCACGGGTGTGGGGAACATTCTGCCATTGGTCATCAGCAAAGCCGCCTCCGCGGTTCATCCCCACGGGTGTGGGGAACATCCATTTTAACGCCCGAAGCCAGGCGACCGCGCCGGTTCATCCCCACGGGTGTGGGGAACATTTGATGGCCCACACCGTGCCGCCGATTGATGGCGGTTCATCCCCACGGGTGTGGGGAACATCATCAATGTCAACGCCCAGCTGGTCATACTCACGGTTCATCCCCACGGGTGTGGGGAACATTAGGTCGGTTGTATCTGGATGAAGCACAACTCCGGTTCATCCCCACGGGTGTGGGGAACATGGCAGTTGGGAATTTAACCTGATACGAGGGGGCGGTTCATCCCCACGGGTGTGGGGAACATGGGTCGTGGCTATGGGTGTTGCCGGTTTCGTTCGGTTCATCCCCACGGGTGTGGGGAACATTTTTTCCATCGCTCCATCAGCCCGTTGGCCCGCGGTTCATCCCCACGGGTGTGGGGAACATGGGGATAAAGAATCCCTGGGGGGAGCGTTTCAGCGGTTCATCCCCACGGGTGTGGGGAACATCGTGCGTTGATGGTGTCTGCACCGGTGAGGGACGGTTCATCCCCACGGGTGTGGGGAACATTCCGGCATGTGATCTTTGATCCACTCGTAAGCCGGTTCATCCCCACGGGTGTGGGGAACATGCCGGGTTCCCCGGCGGGCAGTCCACGCCAAGCGGTTCATCCCCACGGGTGTGGGGAACATTCGTTCAAGGCCAGCGACTATGACAGCAACTCCGGTTCATCCCCACGGGTGTGGGGAACATGCAATCTCGACACCGATGAGGGCCAAGGTGGCCGGTTCATCCCCACGGGTGTGGGGAACATCCACTTCATCGAAGAGTCTGACGTGGTGTTCTCGGTTCATCCCCACGGGTGTGGGGAACATCTCTGCCCCGCCCGACTCTGGCCCGCTCATTACGGTTCATCCCCACGGGTGTGGGGAACATTATGCACCCTGGGGCGTAGATTCAACCGAGGCCGGTTCATCCCCACGGGTGTGGGGAACATTTCACGTTTTTTATATTCGGACTGTCAATATGCGGTTCATCCCCACGGGTGTGGGGAACATCTTTTGCCCTTTGGCCTGGAACGCTAAAGGGACGGTTCATCCCCACGGGTGTGGGGAACATGTTTTATTTGTTGGCGCGGAATCAATTATACACGGTTCATCCCCACGGGTGTGGGGAACATTTATGTTTATACCGTCGGGGCTTTTTATCGTTCGGTTCATCCCCACGGGTGTGGGGAACATTCGCCGGTTTTGGTGTTTTGGAAATTTCTGGACGGTTCATCCCCACGGGTGTGGGGAACATCAGGCGGATTCAGACCGCCCCGGAAAGTACACCGGTTCATCCCCACGGGTGTGGGGAACATTACATCGACGATAAGCGAAAAAACACCCTCGCCGGTTCATCCCCACGGGTGTGGGGAACATTTTTCCTCGAATTTCATCACAAAACCCCCTGTCGGTTCATCCCCACGGGTGTGGGGAACATCCGGAGATTGAACCCTTTGAGATCCCGCCGAGCGGTTCATCCCCACGGGTGTGGGGAACATGTCCGCAACGGCCTGCTCACCATCCTGCCCAACGGTTCATCCCCACGGGTGTGGGGAACATATTGGCTGCGCGGTCTACATGGACCTCGACGTCGGTTCATCCCCACGGGTGTGGGGAACATGCCTTGATTGTCTCGTAGTGTTCGGCGGTCATCGGTTCATCCCCACGGGTGTGGGGAACATTGTGCCGTAAAGATGCGCGCCAGGACGCGGTTCGGTTCATCCCCACGGGTGTGGGGAACATCCGACCTACAAGATGCGGTTAAAATCCTCTGCCGGTTCATCCCCACGGGTGTGGGGAACATAGTTACGTCGCGCAGCGGCGGAGGCAGTAAGGCGGTTCATCCCCACGGGTGTGGGGAACATCTCTGCGACGATGGCCGGCCCCTCATATAGATCGGTTCATCCCCACGGGTGTGGGGAACATGACCCACTCTGTATGGACACGATCAACCAAAACGGTTCATCCCCACGGGTGTGGGGAACATCTCTTCTTGCTTCCGGCAAAGATGTAGCCGACCGGTTCATCCCCACGGGTGTGGGGAACATCTACCGGAATACGAACCGGCTTGGTTGGCTCACGGTTCATCCCCACGGGTGTGGGGAACATGTGTGGAACACATGCTGGCCGCCCGGTTGATGGCGGTTCATCCCCACGGGTGTGGGGAACATTGGGTACACGAGGACTGGGACGAGCGCAATACCGGTTCATCCCCACGGGTGTGGGGAACATAGCCCGGTTGACCACAGTGTGTCTTTAAGCAACGGTTCATCCCCACGGGTGTGGGGAACATACCTGACAGATGCCACCCTGAGAGGGGACAACCGGTTCATCCCCACGGGTGTGGGGAACATAAGAGTGCGCTCGGATTTCACTCCGCCGGCGACGGTTCATCCCCACGGGTGTGGGGAACATGAACGGGGAAAGGCAAAGGATTTTGACAGCGTCGGTTCATCCCCACGGGTGTGGGGAACATCGGTAGAGATTAAACGAACCATGGCCCGCGAGCGGTTCATCCCCACGGGTGTGGGGAACATTACTATCTGGTGGAGAAAAACGTATTGTCCGCCGGTTCATCCCCACGGGTGTGGGGAACATGCCACCCGTTCCCAATCCGGGAGCATCTCCACCGGTTCATCCCCACGGGTGTGGGGAACATTTGATCCGGCATCACTCCAGCCGATTTTGGACCGGTTCATCCCCACGGGTGTGGGGAACATCAATAACCTGGAAATCATAGGCTGATTATGGACGGTTCATCCCCACGGGTGTGGGGAACATAGAGGCGCAAGGCCGTTTGTCTTTGCGTAGACCGGTTCATCCCCACGGGTGTGGGGAACATGACAGGATGCCGTCATAGTTTTTCTCCCGCGCCGGTTCATCCCCACGGGTGTGGGGAACATGCAATGTTTACCGCCACCCCGGCAACCATTATCGGTTCATCCCCACGGGTGTGGGGAACATGCAACTTGAGACTGAATGCGCGTTTCTGGGCTCGGTTCATCCCCACGGGTGTGGGGAACATCAGCGGGTCGAAGGTGGTGGTGAAGTCAGTGCCGGTTCATCCCCACGGGTGTGGGGAACATATCCTCGGCGGCACTATCTACCTGGGCCGTCTCGGTTCATCCCCACGGGTGTGGGGAACATTCCTCCACGCCCACACGGACATGACGGTGGGGCGGTTCATCCCCACGGGTGTGGGGAACATTGTTGTCGCGCCATAAAAGGAAACGGGGGAGGCGGTTCATCCCCACGGGTGTGGGGAACATTCCACGGGCTGATTACTTTTTGTCCTGAGTACCGGTTCATCCCCACGGGTGTGGGGAACATTTCGGCTTCGGTGAGGATCGGCATGGAGCGGACGGTTCATCCCCACGGGTGTGGGGAACATACCACGAGCTAGAAGACGGAAGAGAAGTCGAGCGGTTCATCCCCACGGGTGTGGGGAACATTTTCTCCCGGTTTCGGCCTGATATTACGCTGCCGGTTCATCCCCACGGGTGTGGGGAACATGCGTTTCAGCTTCTCGGAATAAAGAATGTGAACGGTTCATCCCCACGGGTGTGGGGAACATTCAACTGAATACGCCACAGCCGCGTACTACACCGGTTCATCCCCACGGGTGTGGGGAACATCGGTAGCCCCTTTCTCAAGGATGTCGTAGTACCGGTTCATCCCCACGGGTGTGGGGAACATGGTTGCGATAACGTCAAACTTCCCTTCCCCTACGGTTCATCCCCACGGGTGTGGGGAACATACTTCCTCTATCCCTTTGAAAATCCGTTTAATTTTCAAAGAACAAAAAACTACCAACTTTTAGCCTGTTATTTATGATCGTTCTACCCTTCCGTGGCAAATGCCGCTTCAGGCAAAAACGATACAAGCTTTACCCCATCAAACTCAAGAGGTATTCGCCGGTTGGCCCCCAACGTCAAAAAATCGAAACCGGACTCGGTATTGGTTGACCAGCTCATAACGGCATTGCCGTCGGCAATTCCCTCCGCGACGGTCCGCCAGATCATCTCCCGCACCCTTCTGGAAACTTTCCCCACATACACCCCGGCCCGTATCTCCAGCAGCCACACAGCCAGACGCCCCCTGAGGCGATCAGGCGCGTTTTCAACCACGATAACCAGCATCGCCCATTTGCTCCTTGTTGGGTATAGCAGGAGCCACCGATTCCTCGGGGGTAACTGGCGGCGATAGCTCTCCTGCCGCCAAAACCTGCTCAATGGTCGGAATAATACGCTTCAACAGTCCGCTCTGGCGAAAGGCATCCCGACAGGCAAGCCGCACCTCCCGTTCCGGATTCGAAGGGTTCCTGCCCGCAATACGGAATGCCACCGGCACAACGGTTTCAAACTTGAATATATCTCCGATGTCATACACAAAAGATTGCGGTTTACCCGTATGGATGAAACCAACCGCCGGGGCATAACCAGCCGCCAGGATCGCCGCTTCACAAATCCCATACATACAGGCGGTGGCCGAACTGAGGCATCGGTTCGGAAGATCGCCACTGCCCCAACTGGTATGATCATAATTGCGCCTTACCCACGGCACCCTGTATTGCCGGGCCAAAAGTTCATACATCTTGCGCACCCGAACCCCCTCGATGCCCCGCAATTGCTCGACACTCCGCTTTTCCGGCGGCTTTTCATGGAACCGCAACTCGTACATTTTCCGCACCACCTTCAGGCGGGCCGCATCGTCCAACGCCAGCTTTGCCTGATACAGAAGCCTGTCGGCCCTTGCCCCACCAGGCTGCCCCGAGGCATACAGCCGTACTCCCGCTTCTCCGACCCAGACCAAGAGACAACCAACCCGCGAGGCAAGGGTAACGGCGGCATGGGATACCCTGATCCCCGGCTCCAACATCAGGCAGGCCACTCCGCCGACCGGGATATGGGTACGCACCCCGTTTTTATCCACCAGGACAAAGGCCCCGTCAAGAACATCAAGCTGGCCCCGTTCGAGAAACAGAACGGAAACGCGGTCCTTTATAGGTATGGGCTTAAGCGGTGGGAGGATCGGCTCGGTCATGGGCTACCCTTTTTTCTTTCTTGTGAGCCGTTTCCGGCTTTCCGGTTCAGCCAAATAGTTTTCAGGCGTCACCACCTTTCCCCCCGTTTCCTTCTCCAGATTTTCCCGCGCCTCGCCGGCAATCCGCCCACCCTTGCGGGCTACGATTTTGTTCTTGCCAAAGCCCTGGGCATCCTGCCTGCGGGCGATCTCGGTGGTGGCGGCCTCGCCAAGCATGGAAAAAATCAGCTCCAGGTCGGTCATGTGATCGCGCAGATTCTCCCGCTCCAGCCCCTTCAGGTTCTTGTATTCCGAAGGGGTGAGGCCAAAGGCGGCCTTGGAAATTTCAGAGGTCAGGATGGCATACTCAGGTTCCCCGTTGATCCCACGATTTTTCCATTCATCGGTCAGCTCGGCCCGAACAGCGATACCGCGCATCCGCTTTTCGATCCAGGCGTCGGAATACCCCTTGGCCCGGTACAACGCCTTGGTCCGTTTGGTGGCCAGCTCCGGGTCCTCGATTTCCTGAACCCGCTCGTAACCGACCTTGGCCAGCCAGCGCTTGAATGGTTCGGCCTTAGGCGAGGGGATAGACTGGATGATACGAAAGATTCCCTCGGTGTTGGCGCAGTTCGTTGCCCGTTTTTTTCCGTCTGGGGCCACCATTTCAAGTGGGGTACAATTTGTACCCCAGTAGGACTCCAGCTCAGGATCACGCTGTCGCATCTTCTTGATGTACTGGCGAGGGTCGGCACTATCGGTCAATGCCTCGACAACATCAGCAACCGAAAACCACCACTCGTTGTTGTGCAAGGTCCGCCGGATTTCCTTGTTCTTGAAAACAACCAGTTTGTTGTGCATGTCAACACCTCGCCAGCGATAACAGCCCGCAACCGAAGGCTTTGCCGGGGCCGATACCGCTTTGCACCAAGCTTTCCAATTCTGCCGGATCTACAATTGACAAGAGGCCTTGGAAGCAGACCGGCTGAACTTTTCCGACTAACCTCTCGCTTGCCTTGCGGAAGTTCATGGGCGGTCGTTTTTCCACTACAATCGATTCGATCTCTGCGACCCCGCTCAGTTTCCGGATCAGCCATGCCTGCAACTCTTCATCATGAAGCAACGGCACCCGGCACTTCTTGACTCCACCTTCGGCATTCAGACGGCCACCTTCATCGTTGATGGTCTTGACCGGATTGGCCAGTAACTTGAACCTGAGCCGTTGCCCATGCTGCAAGGATAACGGATAAAGCTTGCTACGGAGTAACTGCGCCTCCCGGACTGTCACGACAATCGGCTCACGAATGGACTGCATTAACACTTCGGCGTTCTGCTGCCCGGAATGCTCGACGCGAAAAAGAAAATCCCTCCCCGCATCGGATGCAGACGGAAACAGTTTCCACAAAGTTCTGTGGATTTCGTACGGGTTACGGCAAGCCGCCCCGCTGATCATGACCTCACTCAGAAACATTGGGACCTCCATACACATAGACGTTACGGGTGGCAAATTGGCGGGGCTGCTGGACCAACGGCACGTCACGCAGGCGAATCGTCCGCACCGCTCCCTGCTCTTCGCTGTAGATTGTCCCGCCTACTGGTTCAACCCTCCTTAGTGCTGCCTGAACATTTTCCGCCGCAATCCGGGCCGCAAAGAGTGGCCGGGCCAGTGGACAACTTCGCCTTCCCAGGTATGGCGTAAAGATTGGGGCCTTGACTGCCGGTTCGAGTTCATCAATTTTGATGGTTGCCGACAGCGTACTCCAGATCGCGACGGTGTAGGCAGCATCAAAGAGGTATTCCCGCCAGGTCTGAATCGTTTCATGGCTCTTCAACCCGGAGTAATCCACCCGCGCATCTTGCACCGTGTGATAATCAGTGACCTTGATCATCGGCAATGGGGTCTTGCTCCCGTTGCGTTTCACCAGGAATCGCTCTTCCTTGAGCACGGCAAAACAAACGCTGTCAGCCAATTGCTGAAGCCGCTGCCTGTTGTCACGGCGAATACCGAGACAGGCCCCAAGCAGGCCAAGAAGAGCGCTTCGGGTTGGGAAGTTACCGGATGGGCGTTTCCCCTCGAAGGTATGTTCACCCCACGACTGTATTGGACCCTGCAATTTGAGGATGAGATATTCTCTCATGTCTATCCCTCACCGTTGGAACGTACCCATGTCTTAAGCTCCTCAAGGGTTTTCTTGGGAAGAATATCCGAAGGGACTTCTGCCTGACCAAGGAGAAATTCGCCGCATCGCTCGGTTAACCCATAGCCGCTGTGGACTTGTTGCCAATAAGTATGAAGTGCATTGATTGACGGCTCCTTAAACCCGCTGCCGTTGTAACTCCGAATTGATTTTTCAAAGGCATTGGCCAACGACACCGGAATATCGGAGAAAGAAACCATGGCAAGATCAGCCAAGTTATGCGCGGCAAAGGTCTGCTGCTTGGCAGAGGGGACCACTGTCGCCAGCATGTGGAGCAGGTGGACGGCTATCTCCAGCGCCCGTTCGCGGCTTGCTTTGGTTTCCGGCGATTTCATGTCCGGGAGCAAGCCAAGGTTCACCTGCAACTGTCGGAGATTCAAGCTGGCATAACGGTAAAAGACTCCACTGGAAAACTCCTGAGTGTCGAGATGACCGGAACCCAACTCCTGAAGATCATCCACGGCAGTGAACCAGTCGATATCCGAATCAACGCTATGGGTAGTCAATACATGGGCAACGGCAAGAGAGCCGTCAATAGTTGACATCAAGCCAGCCGTGGCCATGCGCCCGGACAATGCTACATCTACGGCTGACCCAATCGCCTTCAGCAAAGCTTCACGATTGGTTTCGAGCTGCTTATCGATTTTTTTCCCGAAAGCAGCATCAATAAAATTTTCAAGAGGTTTTTTCTTTTTCCCCTTCTGTTTCTCGAACACCTGCTTTGCCTTCTCCTCTTCCTCGGAGGACAATCCTACATCCCTGACCTCCTTGACAATTTGGCAGATAACCTTGAACTCATCCGTTATCCAAGGGGCCACGGCAATTTTCTTGACTGTGCCCTTTTCGCTGTCGCCTTCTTCCTGAATATCATCATCTTCGTCTTCGCTTGATTTCGTTTTTGCAAATCGCTCAAGTGCTTCCTTGATGGTCTCCTCCTTGAACTCATCTCCGAGCTGTTCCAAAAATTCATCTTTCAGCAGTTCAAGATCTCGGCTACGAATGCTCGCCTCTCCGAGATGCTGCCGATAGTATTCGCTCTTGCGGATGGCACGTTTGAGGCTCTGGCTAGAGATGCGGACCCGGCGCTCGCCGCCGAAAACGGCTGATTTCTGCATGTTCATGTCGTCCCGATTGAGACAGGAAGGGCTGTGGGAGATGAGGATGTGGAAATTGATGAAATTTTTCATACGGGTGTGCTCCTTTATATGTTTTCAATCTGTCGGGTTGTTTAGGAAATACTGCTCAAGCAGGTCGCGCTTGCTCCGGTCATTCCAGTACCAGAGCGTCTCCGCTGCCTTCGGCCAGTTGACAATCGGCTCTACCATTTTGAGAATCCTGCGGAATTGCACCATGTCATTGGGCGCGTTGCTGCGAATCACTTGAAAAAGGCGTTTCTCGCTCACCGCTGCCTGGCCACCGCCACGCTTTTTTGCCAGAACAGCGCCGAGGGAAATTAGCTGATCGGTATGGCCTTTGATGCAAGGAAGACAAAAAATTAACCGTTGAACGGCTTCCTTTTCCCACTCCTTACTGCCCATACCGCTGAAGAGCCGGTAGAAAGCCGGAATCTCCAGTAATTCAGCAGGGCTGTTCACCCGCCGCAACTCGGCTCGTGGGCCGGGCGCCAACTGTTTCCATTTCTGATACAGTCTCATGAAATCATCCGTTCGTTCCATTGTCACTCCTCCCCATCCTGTTGCGGTTTAAGTGCTTTCAGGTGTTTTCGTAACGTATTGCGTGAAATTGCCATGGTTCTAACCAACTCCGGATCGTTCAAGTAAGGACGGACCGAATTCTCGAAAAGTTCAATATCGAGCAACCGCAGCCTCTCTCCCATTGCCAACAGCACCGGCGCCGGGTTGGCAAAATCGATACTCGCTAAGCTATCGAGCACGGTATCTTCAGTACGGCGGTAAAATTGTTCTTTTGCCACCTCATGCACTGATACCCCCGCGCCCTTAACTTTTGACCCCTTGGCATCTTTAAATCCATTGGAGAATACGAACAACGCCTTGTTCAGTGCATCGCGGTAACCGATAGCCAACCCAACAAGTTCATGTACAACACCGGTCTTGCTGCTCCAGCCGTCATTGAGAAATATTATTTCGTGGCGGCGCTCAATGATTGACGCTTGGTTGTTTCGATAACCACCGATGTTCAACCTGAGGCTCTTTATGACTCCCTGAGCTTGCCGAACAACGGCGGAGGGCTCCTGTCCTTCATTCCTGCCATCAATCTGACGTTGAACGACAAAACGGCTCAACTGCGTCCAGGCCGGGGCCGTAGTGGTGAAAGAGACGAATTTTTCTTCACGCACCCCATTCTTGACTTTGGCTATCCTCGCCCCGTGAGGATGTGGCCAAAGATCAGTTATTGTGTAGTTGAATTTGGCCTTGTTAAACCGATCACACAATCTCTTCGCGACAAAGCCACAGCAACTGCAGGATTGCTCACCATCGGAAGCAAGAAGTTCTATATGCGCCGGCTGCCAAAAAAGTCCCCGCAGCAAGCCGATTTTCTGGGCAGGTACAACTTCTCCAGCCTTGAGAGGTTCGATCCAGCTTGGCCGCTGTTTCTTAGTTTCCTGATGCCAAGGGAAGTTTTCAATTATCTTGTCTTCACTGAGAACATTGAGCCAGAGCGTTTGTCGGAGATGTTCCCCTTGTACCAACGTTGTGACCGGAGCACCCCCACGCAGACTCCCTTTGAACCCCCCGCCAAAACTGGGTGCATTACTAGCTTGGTTAAACAATGCAATAGCCGCGCATCCTTCACAGAGACATGCGGCAAGCCCAGGCTCATTGACGAAGCAACTGTTGGTCGCTCCGGTCACCCCAGCCAGCAGCTTGTCCATGGGGGTAAATTCCTTGGCTTTAACTCCCCGCACCTGCATGAACGGGTAGTCTGGATGGTCGAGCCGGAACCAGTCCTGAAAGGGCGCACATCCGGAATCAAATACCTCTGGTGACATGGGTGAAACTATCCGCTGCTTCAGCTCCCCAACATCTTTTGGGGTAAAAATTACCTGGGCCATACAGACGAGCATCTGCAAGGCCGCAAGCTCCATGTCGTCACGCGGCAGGCACAATTCCCAGTGGCCATCCTCGCACAGCAGCCGACTCAGCGTTATCTTCTCCGGTCGCCCTGCTGGCAGGAGGCGGACAGGTATCCAAGGTTCCGTCAACAGGTTCATTTCATCCTCTCCAGTCCGGTATCTTGCCGATACCGAAGAATCTTGTTTTTCCCCTCCATAACATAACCCTCCTCCTGTTTATGCATTTCCAGCCAATAGCGGCCTTCGTCATCCTTCTCCGTCAGTTCCCGCAACCAATAGCCCCAGCGAGCAGGGACATTGATGCTGTTCATGGCCAACGCTTCAGCCCGGTGAAAATCATCCAGAACAGCTACCACTTCACCGTCGAGCAGCTGCCGCCCCTGATGGGAATCGACAAACGGAATCACCGTCAGTCCCATCTCGCCCTCACGGGTAAGAGCAGTCACTGCCTCGTCGGTATCGGCAAAGGGATTCATCGCTGAATCGATTTGCTGTCTCGCCTTGCACCGTGAGACAAAGAGTTCGTCACAGAACATCCCATGAGCGTTCGTTATTGATTTCGGCTCATCCGGCCACGACTCTTCCTGATAGACCGCCTCGATCCACTCCCGATAGGCCACGGGGAAAACAATTTTCTCCTCAGGAGCAGCGGCAAGTCTTTGCTCCGTGCGCCAAAGCACACGGGTGT
The DNA here is from genome assembly GCA_002347095.1 of Desulfobulbaceae bacterium UBA2273. Classification (GTDB taxonomy): domain Bacteria; phylum Desulfobacterota; class Desulfobulbia; order Desulfobulbales; family Desulfurivibrionaceae; genus Thiovibrio; species Thiovibrio ferrireducens. Next base: position 62,285 of record DDWZ01000027.1, read on the forward strand.
TTCCGTAGATCTTCCCGGTATAACCGTAGTCCCCATCCAAGGACAGCAGGACTGTGCAAAACGGTTCTGTAAAACCCTTCGGGCGAGTATCGCGTCTATGGCGGTGCAGCCTTCCCAACCGCTGAAAGAGTAAATCTACCGGACAAAGCTGAGTAACGATCCAGTCAAAATCGACATCGAGCGACTGCTCGACCACCTGCGTTGCCACCAGTATCCTTCCTATATCGCGATTACCCAGGGGGCCAAAAAGATTGATGATCTTTCCTTCAATGGTCTGCCGATCCTTAAAACGAAACCGGGAGTGAAAGAGATCAACCGGGGCCGTTGTCGTTGCACGCAAAAGGCTGGCGACCCGCTGCGCGTCATTGACCAGATTGCAGATGACCGCCACCTGCGCCCCTCCATCTGCCGCCATGGCGATGCGCTGAAGGAGAGAATCGTCCAGCTCCAATTTGCTGGCCCGCAGACATTCAATCCCCACCTCGTTGCTCGCTTGTTGCTCATCTTTTCTGAGCGAAAAACATATCGGTTCAGCCGCGCCGACCCAGGTGATCAGTGGGTAGGGTGTGGCTTTGTTACCGTTGCCCCCACAGCCAGGCTGCCATACTTCACAAAGTTGTTGTTTCTGGGCGGCTGGCAGAGTTGCCGACAAAAGTATGGCCGAGGCCCCAGCGCCACACTGCTGCCGCAACACCTCTTCGAGCAGGCCGTACATGTAAGCATCGTAGGCATGAACCTCATCAACAATCAAAACACTGCGGCCAACACCGAAACTCCGCACAAAGCGGTGTTTGACCGGCAACACGGAGATGAGCACCTGATCGATAGTGCAAACGCCGATCTGGCCGAAGAAGATCCGCTTGCGACTTTCCGCCAGCCATGAACTGCATTGCACCCAGCCGTCTGGCTCGCTGGTATCAGCCAGCCCCTTATATTTGAGTTGCGAGAAGTCCTTGTTGAAGCGAGCCGAGCCGTGGGCCAACAGCAGGTTTGGCGACTCATCAAAAAGTTTGCCCGCCAGTTTTTCCAAGCGCCCCAACATAGCATTCGCGGTGGCTTGAGTCGGCAAGGCAAATATTAGGGAATCAGCCAACCCGGTCGCCAGCAAACGCCAGGCATACGCAAGAGCAGCCTCGGTCTTGCCGGAACCGGTTGGTGCCTCAATAACGGTCAGGCCGGGTTCAAGCGGCAATTCGTTAATTCTGGCTTGCAAAGGACGCGGGTTGACCGAGGCCGGAAGTAAAGATCTTACCCCGTCGTAACTCCTGGCTGCTCCCTCAATACCCGATTGTTTAAAGACACGACGGGCATCCTGCGTAAACTTTCGCTCGAAATATTCCTTCAGCGGTTCCGGGATTTGCTGGAAGGTAAAATTGATTTCATCACACCGTGAGGCAAGCCAGTCAGCCACGGAACATAATCCGGCCATCATTGGTGATAAAACAGGAGGGAAGTCATTGATCGAGAGCGCTACCGGTTGGAGGTAGAGTTTTTCAAGCGCCGTCAACCAATCACGGCGTGCTATTCGATCAACCTCGGCAAATCGACTATCGCAAATTGACGGCAACGCAGCATCGGCAACATATTCCGCCTTTTTTATATGCCCGTGGTGACCGGCTACTGCCTCGATCCAAGATTTGCACGTCAGCCATTGCGAAGGCTCACACTCATCTATGAAAAGGGTATTTGGGGGTTTATCGCAGCCTGAGATTGCAAAAAAATCCTGCTTGAACCATGACAATCCGTTTTCGCCGTGTCGGTAGCTCAGACAATCGAATTGCGACGGAAGTGGCAACCCACGTCCGGCAAGAGGGTGAAGTAATTGCCAAACGGCGGGAACCTTGTGCTGAAAACGAAGGTCAAACTTTCCGTAATCATGGAGAGTGGCAAAAAAGAGCACCCAGGCCCGCATCTGCTCTTCTGGATATTTGGCACCATCACAAAAGCTACGACGGATCGCCGGGCTGGCATTCCACCAGACTGCCACCACAGCCGCCACATCCAAGCAGTGATAGGGAAGGAGGTGATAACGGATCGGCTTGCCTTCTTCGGCCTTTTCCGCCTTCCCCCAATATTTATAGTAGGTGGCAACCATAGATGGCCCTCTTCTTTAAAGCACAAAATCCCTGTCAGGATTCACAGTATTGCACCCCGAAAGTTCCGGCAAGAAACAAAGGGATTCCCCGTAGTTTTTCCGTATCCCGAGGCCGGAAATTTCCCCGACCATGTGCAGAGCATACCACCCCACCTGGGACAAATGGTGTCCTAGATGGGCAAAAAAAATGAGACCAGCCGAGGGGAGTTACGAAAGGCGGGAGACAGCGGGAAACCCAGGGAGCCGAAAATATACCTGATATGTCAGTGATCTTCTGACATATCAGGAAACAGGGCCATTCCCCCTTCCGCCTTTCCTTAAGATTATCACTTCCGGCAAGCCAATGTTTCCGGCAGGATAAGAACTTATATTCATCCAAGGACATTCCTGGCACGCATTCTGCTCTACCATAGCGGGACAAAGAAGATTCAATGATCCAACCAGGTATTCAAGGACAAAAGGAGGACTCAATGAGACAGGAATTACAGATCGGGAAAATGATGGTTGCCGTAGCCTTTGTGGCCACGGCACTTGTCTCGGGATGCGCAAAAAACGTCCCGCTACGGACGGAATCCACAACTTCTGGAATCCGTGCCGCCGAGGAAGCCGGGGCGACCAAAGTTCCGCAGGCCTCACTTCATTTGCAATTAGCAAGGGAAGAACTCGAACTTGCCAGGGGTCTGGCGGCAAAGGGCGAGAAGGAAGAGGCCGCGTCCATGCTGTTGCGGGCCGAAGCTGACGCAGAACTGGCTCTGGCGCTCTCCCACGAGGATGCCCAAAGGGTGGAGGCCCAGACAGCACTGGAGCGCGTTCGTCAACTCCGGAAAGACAACCAATGACCCCAAAGGAGACTTTTATGAAAACACGACATTTTTTGATCCCAATTATCTCCGCCGCCCTGGTTGCCGGCTGCGCAACCGTGCCGCCCATTGAACTGACCAACGCCCGTTTTGCGTATCAACAGGCGAGCGAGGGAGATGCCAAACAACTGGTGCCGGCGGAATTACACAAGGCGAAGGAATCGCTCAATCTGGCGGAACAGTCATTTAAGGATGATTCAGACTCCCAAAAGACCAAGGATCTTGCATATGTGGCCCTGCGCAAATCCGAGCAGGCGATGGCTCTCGGGGCAACAGCCGCCAGCAAGGCAAGGGAGGAGAAAGCGGAAGCTGATTTTGCTCAGAAGCAGACCGCCATCGTCAAGCAGGGCAAGCAGGATTTGAGCGACGCCGAGAAACAGACCGCCGATGCGCGGGCTGAACTCGACAAACAGGCCGCGGTCCAGGCTGCCAAAGACCAAGCTGACGCCGATTATCAGCGGCAGCAGGCCGAAATCGCCAAGGTAAAGCAGGATTTGAGCGACGCCGAGAAGCGAAACGCCGCCGCTCTGGCTGAACTCGCCGCCATTGCCGCAGTCAAGGAAGAGCAACGCGGTCTGGTCGTCACCCTCTCCGGTGGAGTCCTCTTTCGCTCCGCCGAGGCGACCTTAATGCCTTCGGCGCTGGCCAAGCTTGATCAGGTGGGCAATGCTCTGCAATCGGTCCGGACGCGTAACCTCCTTGTTGAAGGGCACACCGATTCCCAGGGGTCCGGTTCGTATAACCAGGGTCTCTCCCAGCGTCGGGCCAATGCGGTCCGCGATTACCTCGTCCGGAGAGGATACCCGGCCGATCGCATCCAGGCCCGCGGCATGGGTGAGGACACCCCCATCGCCAATAATAATTCTCCCGAGGGACGCGCCAACAACCGCCGGGTAGAGATTGTCATTGAGCGTGAATTCCCGGCATCCAACCCGTAGGCTGGAAAATAATATTTCAGAGGGAATGGGGGCATTCTTCGTCAAGAATATCCCCATTCCCTCTTGTGGACCGATCAAATAATCTGAGGGGAATTATGAAAGGAGTAAAGAGAGGGGAATCGCCCAGAGTTTATCCCCCAGCCGGACCGGGGTGGTACCGTTATAGGCCAGGATACCGGCGGGACAATGGGGGGGCGGGCGACAAACGTCTTGAGGCTTGCCAGATCCTCTTTTTCCCAGCGGGCGGAACCCTTGACCTCTATGGCCAGACAACGGTTTTGGGCCTCGACAAAGTGCTGTTCTAGTCATGACCCATAACAATAATTCAATACGAAAATGACAGGTGTCGAAAAGGAGCCATGGAACAGCCGGGAAGAACAGATGGATTACAAAGTCAGCCGGACGGCCTCATCGACATGAAAATACAGAGTTGCGAGCAGCTCTCCGCTCAGTGATCCCCGGCAGGCGCCTCGCTCTTGGCCAAAAAGGCGCAGGCCCTTTCCCTTGCTTGCGCCAGGGAACTACTGGATTGCACAGCCGAGGCCAAATGATGCCCAAAGGGATAGTTCTTGGCAAAATAATGGGTGAACTCCTTGAGACGGCCCAAGCGCCGCTCCGGCAAAAAACTTTCCTCCAGCAGCTCGATGAAGCGCAGGTAGAGCGCCATTTTATTCAGCACCGGCACTTCCACGGCAAGGCCGTACACCTCGCGGGCAAGCTCGGCAAAGATCCAGGGGCTGATGGCCGCACCCCGGCCGATCATGAGGCCGTCCGCCCCTGATTGGGCCAGGCAGTTTTTGGCGTCCTCCACCGAAAAAATCCCGCCGTTGGCCACAACCGGGATATTCATCCAGCCTTTCACCTTGCCGACCCATGGCCAGCGCGGCTTGCGGACGAAGGGCTCGCCCCGCAGCCGGGCATGCACGTTCAGCAGATCGATCCCCTCTCCCTCCAGCATCCGGCAGAAATCGCGCAGCTTTTCCTCATCCAGGGTCTCGCCCAGCCGGATTTTGGCGGTAAGCGGCAGCTCGGTCTGCTTTCTGGCCGCCGCCACCAGAGCCCGCACCAGGGCGGGCTCGTCCATGAGGCGGCTGCCCGCCCCCATGCGGCGGACGGTTGGGGCCGGGCAGCCCAGATTGAGATCGATGGCCTCTGCCTGCAATGCGTGCAGTTTGGCAATCGCAGGGGCGACCTCCTCCACCCGGCTGACCAGCAGTTGATACGAAAGGGGGATTTCCTGAGGGGCACGGACCAGATAGGGGGAGAGGGCCGCGTTTTCCATGGGCAGCCGCTTGGCGGAGAGCATCTCGGTGGACAACAGGCCGATGCCGCCCTGCTCCAGAATGAGCCGCCGCAGGGCGGAATGGGTGAGTCCGGCCATGGGGGCCAGAAAGAGCGGGGGGGAAATTTCCAGACCCTTCAGCCGGATGGATTGCACCTTATCCATGGAGGGCTTTCCGGCACATTTTTTTAAAAAAACAGAACATGATTTATTCCCGGCCCAGCAGTTTTTTGGCCAAAGCCCCGACCTTTGATTCCCGAGTGGTGAGAAAATCCAGATCAACCTTGCTCGCCAACTCCGGCCGCTGCGTAAGAATCAATTCCGCCGCGATCTCGGCCCCGCCCACGGTCAGTTCCTTACAGGTGGCGCCGTTCTTTTCCTTGCGCCGCCTGAGCAGCACCCGGCAGCAGGTGGCGGTGAAGCGGGCCCGGAAACGGTCGTGCATCTCCTTGGCAACCTTTTCAAACTCCTTGGCCTTCATTCCGCCGGGTTGCCGCGGCCCGAGAAAAAGGCTGATGGCCACCTCCGCCCCGGCCAACGCGCCGCAGGTGCAGCCGGCACCGCCCATGCCGTGGCAGAAACCGGAGCCCAGGCGCACGGCCATCTCAGGGCTGAGATCGCCGCGAAACCCCTGATTGATGACGACAATCACCGTTTCGGAGCAGCAGTAGCCCCGGGCTGAAAAAATGTTGGCCGCTCGTTGGCCGACCAGATCAACGATCCGTGCCGCATTTTCCTGATTTTTCATATGTTCTACCCATGACTAAAGATAAAAGGCGCGCAAAAGAACAAAATCTCCCAACTACAGGTGCTTCGACAGGCTCAGCACGAACGGAAAGAGTCAATGAACTCAGGACAACTCCCGTTCGTGCTGAGCCTGCCGAAGGGCTCTTTTTTACGCATCCACAAAAGATCCCAGATCCGAACCATCCCACCCTTTCCACAAACCACCCCATATACCACAAAAGGGTGACCGGATCATCCACAATCCCGGTCACCCTTTTGCTTTGCGCCTGCTTCTTTTGCCTATTTTTCACTTCCGGCCAGTACTGTCCGGTTGTTCTTGTGCATTCGGCATCTTCCCCCTCTCCCTATCCCTCTCCCGCGAGGGGCGAGGGAACTTTTTTCTGCCTTTTGCCTTGCACCTTTAACCTTTAACCTATCTTCATCCCCTGCCGAAGGTAAGCCCTGCCTCGCCCCGATCCACCACGATGGTGTCGCCCTCACCAAAGGTGCCGTCCAGGATCTTCATGGCCAGCCCGTCCTGAACATACCGCTGGATGGCGCGTTTGAGCGGCCTTGCCCCGTAACTCGGGTCGTAGCCCACCTCGATCAGGTACTCCTTGGCCGCGTCGGTCAGGCTGACGCTGAACTTCTGCTCGGCCAGCCGCTGGGTGAGCAGCCCCACCTGGATGTCGATGATCCGGGCAAGATGTTCCTTGCCCAGGGAATGGAAGATGATGATCTCATCGATCCGGTTCAAGAACTCGGGCCGGAACTGGGCATGGAGGATGGCGTCGATCTGGGTCTGCATCTCCGCTCTCCGGCTCTCGCCAAGCTCCATGATCAACTGGCTGCCCAGGTTCGAGGTCATGATCAGGATGGTATTCTTGAAATCCACGGTCCTGCCCTTGCCGTCGGTCAAGCGGCCGTCGTCCAGGATCTGCAGCAAGACGTTGAACACATCCGGGTGCGCCTTTTCGATCTCGTCAAAAAGGATGACCGAATAGGGCCTGCGCCGCACCGCCTCGGTGAGATAGCCGCCCTCCTCGTAGCCCACATAGCCCGGAGGCGCGCCGATCAGGCGGGAAACCGAATGCTTTTCCATGAACTCGGACATATCGATCCGGATCATGGCCTTTTCCGTATCAAAGAGAAAATGGGCCAGACTCCGGGCCAGCTCGGTCTTGCCCACACCGGTGGGGCCTAAAAAGATAAAAGAGCCCAGGGGCCGGTTGGGGTCCTGGAGCCCGGCCCGGGCACGGCGCACCGCATTGGCCACGGCGGTGATCGCCTCCTGCTGCCCCACCACCCGCCGGGCCAGCTCGGTATCGGCATGGACCAGCTTTTCCTTTTCCCCGGAGAGCAAGCGGTCCACCGGGATGCCGGTCCACTTGGCCACCACCTGGGCCACATCCTCTTCATCCACCTCTTCCTTGAGCATCTTGCGATCCTGCTGGATCTCGGCAAGATGCGTATTTTCGGAGGTAAGCTGCTTTTCCAGCTCCACGATCTTGCCGTAGCGGATCTCCGCCACCTTGCTGAGATCGCCCTGGCGCTCGGCCTGTTGCTCGGCCACCCGCGCTTCGTCGATATCGCTTTTGATCTTTCTGATCTTCTGGATGATATCCCGCTCCAACTGCCAATGGCCCTTCATGGCGGTCAGGCTCTCGTTCAACTCGGCAAGCTCCGCCTCGATCTTGGCCAGCCGCTCTTTCGAGCCCACATCACTTTCTTTTCTCAGGGCCTCGCGCTCGATCTCCAGCATGATCCGCTTACGATCCACCTCGTCGATCTCGGTGGGCATGGAATCGATCTCGATCCGCAGACGGGAGGCTGCCTCGTCGATGAGGTCGATGGCCTTGTCCGGCAAAAAGCGGTCGGTGATGTAGCGGTTGGACAAGGTCGCCGCCGCAACGGTGGCCGAATCCTTGATCCGCACCCCATGGTGGACCTCGTATTTCTCCTTGATCCCGCGCAGGATGGCGATGGTGTCGTCCAAGGAGGGCTCCTGCACCAGAACCTGCTGGAAGCGGCGCTCAAAGGCGGCATCCTTTTCGATGTACTTGCGGTATTCGTTCAGGGTGGTGGCGCCGACGCAGTGCAGCTCGCCCCGGGCCAGGGCGGGCTTGAGCATGTTGGAGGCGTCCATGGCCCCTTCCGCGGCCCCGGCCCCGACCAAGGTGTGGATCTCGTCGATGAAGAGGATGACCTCCCCTTCCCGTTTCTGCACCTCCTTGAGCACCGCCTTGAGCCGATCCTCGAACTCGCCCCGGTACTTGGCCCCGGCCACCAGCGCGCCCAAATCGAGGGACAACACCTGCTTGTTGCGCAGGGTTTCCGGCACATCGCCGTTGACGATGCGCTGGGCCAACCCCTCGACAATGGCGGTCTTACCCACCCCGGGCTCACCGATCAAGACCGGGTTGTTCTTAGTCCTCCGGGAAAGGACCTGGATCACCCTCCGCACCTCGTCATCCCGGCCGATTACCGGGTCGAGCTTGCCTTGCCGGGCAACATCGGTGAGGTTGCGGGCATATTTCTCCAGGGCCTGGTACTTCTCCTCGGGGTTAGGGTCGGTGACCCGCTGGCTGCCACGGATGGCAACCAGGGCCTGCAAAAAGGCCTCACGGGTTACCCCTTTGCGCTTGAAGGCCTGGGCCGCCGGAGAGTCCTTGTCGTCGAGCACCGCGAGAATAAGATGCTCCAGGCTGACGTACTCGTCCTGCATCTCGCCTGCCACCTTGAAGGCCCGGTCCAGCAGGGCCTGAAACCGTTTTCCGGCATAGGCCTGGGTGTAGCCGCCGCCGCTCACCTGGGGCAGCTTGGTCAGCAGCGCATCCATCTCCTGCCTCAGCAGACCCGGGTCCACCCCCATCTTCTGCAGAATGGGCACCACCACCCCATCGGGCTGATCAAGAAGAACCCGCATGAGGTGCTCGGGCTGTATTTCCTGATGCCCCTTGCCCTGGGCCAGATTTTGGGCAGCCTGCACCGCTTCCTGCGATTTCACCGTGAATTTATCAAACTGCATAGCCGTTGCTCCTTAAACAGAAGAAGATGATCAGCCAGGCACCCCCCCGGCCGTGTTCTGCAACTACCGTAAGCTCGCCCCCAGCCGCTGTCAAGGGGAGGTCCGTCAAACTTTTGACAGAGGCAATTGCGGCGGATTTGTTGGCTCCTTTGGTAATTCCTAAAGAAATGGGGGAAGGAGTCGTTCTGCAGTTTTTCTTTCTTCTTTTGCGTGCCCAAAAGAAGAAACAAGAAAAAGGCACCCCAGCCAGTCCTGGCCCTGCGGGCTTCCCTTGCTTCTCGACGAGGGCGGGACGCTAAAAAACTCGGGCTTCGCCCTCAAACAGTTTTAGCGTCTTTTTCCGCCCCCGTCTGCGAGGCGCGGCAGGACAAATGGGGGAGAAGAAGAAAATTCCCATTGGCACGCCGCCGAGCACCGGAGAGGCTGCCGAAAAGGGGATTTGCACTGTCTGAGCGCAGCGAGTTTGCAAAGCCCCGGCAGCATCGAGGAGCACAGGGCATCCCGCCTTCGGCGGGACAAGTGACACGGGGGCCCTTTCTTTGGTTCGTTTCTTTGGGCAAGCAAAGAAATGAACAAACTGATTTTATTCCGTAGCCCCCAAAAGTTCCAAGGAACCCTTTTTTTACCCATCCACCCCACATACCCTTTGCCTTAACCAAGCCCTCGGGGATATATAAAGCTTGTCCCGTTTTTCAACTCTATCTTCAGGATAGCACATGCCAGATCTTGCCCTGATCATTTTTATTATAACCTATTTCGGCGTGGCCCTCGGCCGGATTCCCGGCCTGATGCTGGACCGGACCGGCATCGCCCTGCTGGGGGCAATCGCCATGATCGCCAGCGGTATCGTGCCGCTCACCGAGGCCATGACCGCCATCGACCTGCCCACCATCATTCTGCTCTATTCGCTGATGGTGCTTTCCGCCCAGCTCCGGTTGGGCGGCTTCTACACCTGGGTGATCAACAGCACCACCGGGATACTGGACCACCCCCGGCTTTTTCTCCTCACCAGCATGCTGACGGCGGCCCTGCTTTCCGCCCTGCTGGCCAATGACATTGTCTGCCTGGCCTTTACCCCGGTCCTCTGCCTCGTCCTGCTCAAAAAGGGGCTCAACCCCCTGCCCTTTCTCCTGGGCCTTGCCGCGGCGAGCAACATCGGCTCCGCCGCCACCATCATCGGCAACCCCCAGAACATGCTGATCGGCCAGGTCGGCCGGTTGCACTTCGGCAGCTTCCTGCTCTGGTGCGGACCGCCAACGCTCATCGCCCTGGCCGGCGCCTACGGTATTCTCTGCCGCACCTACACGGGCCGTTTTGCCATTGCCACGGCTCGCCAAACCGCGGAACAAACACCCGGTTGGCCCGAGCTCGATCGCTGGCAAAGCGGTAAGGGACTTCTGGCCATGCTGGCCCTGGTTGGGCTGTTCTTCACGCCCATCCCCAGGGAGCTTTCCGCCATCACCGTGGCCGGAATCCTGCTGTGCAGCCGGAAAATGCACTCCCGCCGGATCATGGAACTGGTGGACTGGCACCTGATCACCCTGTTCTGCGCCCTGTTCATCGTGGTCCACGGCATAACCAGCCGCGAGATCCCCCGGCTGCTCATGGAGGCCATGGCCGGACACGGCTTGACCATCACCAACCTCTTTGCCCTCACCGGTATCTCCGCCCTGCTGAGCAATCTGGTCAGCAATGTGCCCGCCGCCATGTTCCTGGTGAAGTTCCTCGACCCAGGGGTGCCGGAGCAGTGGTACGTTCTGGCCCTGTCCAGCACCTTTGCCGGAAACCTGGTCATCATCGGCAGCATCGCCAATCTCATCGTCATCGAGCAGGCCAGGAAATTCCAGATCGAGATCAGCTTTAAGGAACACGCCAGGGTTGGCATCCCGATTACGCTTTTTTCTCTGCTCATCCTGGTTTTGCTGGTATACTTGCGGTACTCCCTCGTGCTCCTGCAGGGATAACATTCACACCCTTACTCCTTTCTCCCACGGAACCATCTCGTATGAAAAGCCTCTGGCTTTCCGCAATCCGCGAAAAAAAGCTTACAGTCGTTCACGACTGGCTGCTCCGGCATGTCCTGACCTACGACAACCTTGCCCAGGCGCTGCTTATCATCGCGGCCCTGCTCATCGCCTTTCTGGTCGGCAACAGAATCAACCGGAAATTTTCCACGCCCGAACTGCCGCAAAAACGTTTCGGCCAATTTCTCGTTGCCGTGCTGCCCTTGGCCACGCCTCTGCTCTGGCTTTTCCTGCAACTGGTTTCGCTGCTGGTCGCCGTGGAAGCCGAGTGGCCGCACAATCTGCTCACCATTGTCGTCCATCTGCTGGCTGCCTGGATTGTTATCCGGACCGCCTCCCTGTTTTTTAACAACACCGCCTGGATCAGACTGATTGCCGTCCTCGCCTGGACCCTTGCCGCCCTCAATATCTTGGATCTGCTGAGACCGACCATCAGCCTGCTTGATCGCTTCGCCCTCAAGTTCGGCGGGCTGCGCATTTCGCTGCTCACCGTGTTCACAGGCTTCCTGACCCTGGCGCTGCTGCTGTGGGGAGCCCGCCTCCTCTCCCATCTGCTGGAAAAGCGCATCCGGGAGAACTCGACGCTTTCGCCTTCCATCCAGGTGCTGTTCATCAAGCTCTCCAAAATCACCCTCATCACCGCCGCCATCCTGGTAGGGTTGCGGATCGTCGGCCTCGACCTCACCGGCTTCACCATCTTCACCGGCGCGGTGGGCGTGGGCATCGGCTTCGGGTTGCAGAAGATCTTCTCCAACCTGATCAGCGGCATCATCCTCCTGCTGGACAAATCCATCAAGCCCGGCGACGTGATCACCGTGGGCGAGACCTATGGCTGGGTCAACTCCCTGGGCGCCCGCTACACCTCGCTCATTGCTCCGGACGGCAAGGAGTTCCTGATCCCCAACGAGGATCTCATCACCCAGCAGGTGGAAAACTGGTCGTTCAGCAACAGCACCGTCTGCCTGATTATTCCGGTGGGCATTTCCTACAACGCGGACGTGCGCAAGGCCATGGCCCTCTGCGAGGAGGCGGCCCGGCAGACGGCGCGGATCATCCAGGATCCGCCGCCCCGGTGCCTCCTCGTCGCCTTTGGCGAGAGCTCCGTCGATCTGGAGCTGGGCGCCTGGATCAACGATCCGGCCAACGGGGTCAAGAATGTAAAGAGCGATGTTCTTTTGAAGATCTGGGAAACCTTCCAGAAAGAGGGCATGGAAATCCCCTTTCCGCAACGGGATGTCCACATCAGAACCATGCCGCCCGGCACAGAAGGCATGGCCGGGAAAGCGCCGGAGCCACCCCCTGCCGGCAATACCCTGCCCGGCTAAGGGGTCGAGACACCATCACGGGAGAGTCCCATGCACAAGAGTCTCAAAAATGCGCTGGTGGGAGCAATCGAGGCCGGCGGCACCAAATTCGTCTGCGCGGTGGGCACCTGCCCGCAGGACCTGGACCGGATCGAGTTTCCGTCCGGAGATAGTCCCGAGCACGTCCTTGCCCAGGTCACGGACTGGCTTGGCGAGCAACAACGCCGGCGCGGGAAGCTCCAGGCCATTGGGATCGGCTCCTTCGGCCCAATCGATCTCCACCGGGATTCTCCGACCTACGGACAGATCACCTCGACCCCCAAATCCGGCTGGCGAAACACCGACATTCTCGGCGCGGTGCGCAGGGTATTCCCGGATATCCCCCTGGCCTTCGACACGGATGTGAACGGCGCCGCCCTCGGCGAATTTTACTGGGGCAACGGCGAAGGCCTGCACGATTTCATCTACATCACGATCGGCACGGGCATCGGCGGGGGAGTCATGGTGGGGGGGCAGCTCCTGCACGGACTTGTCCATTCCGAGATGGGACACCTGCGGCTGCCCCGCATTCCGGGCGATGCCTTTGCCGGGGTATGCCCGTTTCATGGCGACTGCTGGGAAGGATTGTGCTCCGGCCCGGCGCTTTTGGCGCGGGCGAAGATGGCGGCGGAAGCGATTCCGCCGGAGCATGAAGCCTGGGACAGGGAGACGCAGTACATTGCCTACGCCGTTGCCAATCTGGTGTGCGTGTTATCCCCCCAACGGGTGATCATCGGCGGCAGCGTCAGAAAGGGTGGGCAGCTTGGCCAGGACCGGTTTTTCCGGATGGTCCGCACGCGGGTGCGAATCGCCCTGAACGATTACCTCGTTTCCCCACCGCTGCAAGAGGATATCGACCGCTTCATCGTGCCGCCGCTTCTTGGGGATGACGCCGGCATCTGCGGAGCCATCGCCCTGGCCCAACGAGAAATCGCCTAGCCTCTGCCGCACGCGGAGTGCGGAAAGACAGCGGCGTCAGGCAACCCCGGAAAAAACGGCTCTTGGGGAAAGATTTTCATTCAGGCATTTTCGCAAAACCACACGATGAGGCGCATAAATGGACGTTGCTTTCGTTTTTCTCATTGCCGGAATAATCATCATGGCGGGATTCTTCGGCAATGTTTTTTTCGAAAAAACCAAAATATCGGATGTCCTCCTGCTTCTCTGCATCGGCATTTTTCTCGGCCCCGTGCTCGGCCTTATAGAACCGCAGATCCTTGCGCCCTTCGCCGAATATTTCGGCACCCTCGCCCTCATCATCATCCTCTTCGAGGGCGGGATGGACATGGATATTGACAAGCTGCTCAAGGAGTTCGGCACAGCCTCGCTCCTGGTCCTCCTGTCCTTTACCATTTCGACCGTTTCCCTGGCCTGCTTTCTCCATTTTGTTCGGGGCTGGGATCTGCTGCTGAGCCTTCTCCTTGGCGCCATCCTCGGTTGCACCAGCGCCCCGGTGGTCATTCCCATCATCAACAAAATGGGGATCAAGGAGGAAACAAAGACCCTTCTTTCCATCGAATCGGCGCTCAGCGATGTTCTTGCCGTCATCTGCACCATATCCCTGATAGAAATCATCACCCTCGGCTACATCGGGATCAAAACCCCGTTTCGCACCATTTTCAGCTCATTTTCCATCGCCATTGTTTTGGGCCTTGTCGCGGGATTGTTCTGGCTGAAGATTCTCAATCACTTCAGCGCACGAAAATATGCATACATGTTCACCCTGGCGGCGGTGCTCACAACCTTCGGCGCGGTCAGCTTCCTGGGGGGAAGCGGCGCCATGGCGATACTCGTTTTCGGGATAATCCTCGGCAACAGCCATGACTTCAGCAAATTCCTGAAAATCAAGAACACTTCCCTTGTGAACAGCACCATCAAATTCTTCCATGGGGAAATGACCTTTTTCATCAGGACCTTCTTTTTTGTCTACATCGGTATGATGGTTTCCTTTTCCTGGATCGACCTGGACTTCGTGCTGTGCAGTCTCGCCCTGCTCCTTATCATCGTTGTCGTAAGGTATATGAGCGTCGGGGTTACGGTTGCGCTCTACCCGGAAAAAAAGAACGACCGGGGCCTGATGATGTCCATGCTCCCCCGCGGGCTTGCTTCCGCGGTTCTGGCGACCTTGCCGGCATCAGCCAACATCAGGGGCAGCGAATACTTCACGGACCTGACCTTCGCCATCATTATCTTCACCAATCTCATCATGACGGTGGGGGTCTTTGTTGCCGGCAAAAAGGAGCCAACAAAGGGTGGGCATTGAACCCCAACGACTATGATCCCTCCCGGATTTTCCTAAAAAAAGGCTTTCCCGGAAATTCCCCCCACATCATCCCTTGGTTCTTTCGAGCCGGTCTTCCAGTTCACCGATGTAGGCGCTGAGCGTGTTTCCCGACTCTTCTATCGCGGAGCGCAGATCCCGGTCGAGCTGAGCGAGCCTTGCCAGCATGGCCGCCCTCGTTTCAGCGTCCGCATCGGCCTGTTTTTTCAACGCCTCCTCCAGAAACCCGCGCAGTTCCGTGAACCGCGATGCCTCGGCCTGGTCGGCAAGCTCGTGGCAGGCCTGCAATTCCCGTGCGTTCCGGCGTGTGTCGAGCAGCAGCGAAGTCTGCAAATACACCACGAACACCAAGAACAGCACCACGAGAAAGACCGTCATCCCAAGCATGACCAGGCCGAGCGGCGCCTGAATGTTCGCGACCCCCAAGGAAAGCGTGGCCGGCGCCATGAAGGCGCTCCAGTTGAGCGCGGCAAAAGAAGCAATTGCAACCAGGACAATCAGCAAAAACAGTGTACGCACCTTCATTGTGACCACTCTCCTTTTTTTACGTTGTTGCCCAACTTGGCTCTCTCCGGGTATCCCCGGATTCAGGGGACGATACTTCTCCGCTGTTTTCCTCTCTCTTTTTGCGCTCAAGCAGATGCACCGCAAACGGCTTGCTTGCCTCGCCGAAGTAAACGGTCTGATGCGGAAAGGGAATCTCGATGCCCCTGGCGTCAAAAGCCTGCTTGACCCGGCGCAGAAACTCGCGGCCCACCGCCCATTGCTGGATGGGCACGGTTTTGATCCTGCCCTTGATAACCACGGCCGAATTATCCAGCTTGTCCACCCCGAAAATCTCGGGCTCCTCCAGGATCATCGGGCCGAAAACCGCATCCTGTTTCAGCTCCCGCCCGACCTCCTCCAGAATCGTGACCACCGCATCGGTGTTTTCCTTGTAGGCCACCCCGATATCGAAGACATAGGCGGACCATTCCTTGGTGAGATTGCTGAGGCTAGTGACCGCGCCATTGGGAAAGATATGCACCACCCCGCCGAGATCCCGCAGGATGATGGTGCGAAAATTGATCTCTTCCACCAACCCGCCGGTGCCGTTGATGATCGCCACGTCCCCCACCCGGATCTGGTCTTCCAGGATGATGAAAAAACCGGAAATAACATCCCGGACCAGATTCTGGCCGCCGAACCCCACGGCCAGGCCGACGATTCCGGCGCTTGCCAGAATGGGAGCGATTTCCACCCCCACTTCCTTCAGAATCACCAGGCCGACAACCAGCCAGAGGACAACGATCCCCCCCTGCCGGACCAGGAGGATCAGGGTTTCGACCCGTTTCGTATACTCGGTCCGCGCTTCATGGGCGGCCTGGGCCCGCTCATCGAGGCGGTTTTTCAGCCTGCCCAGCAGCTTGTCGAGAAGCGAGCGGAAAAACCAGGCGACAACCACGATGAACAGCAGCCGGAAACTGGTCTGGGCAAGGAGTTTCCAGTCAAAAATTCCCAGATATTCGTTGAGTAAATCCATAACACCGTATCCGTTGGTCCGTTTGCCCCGAAGCAAAGAAGCATCCGGACGGGTTTACAGGCGCTCATTGCGACCCTCCCCTTTTCAGGGTTGGGCAATCGCGGCTGAGCGCTCCTTGATGTAGAGATGATAGAGATGATTCCAGCATTGCCGCATGCGCGCCTTGGCATGTTCCGACTGGGAATACCGCCAAAACCCATGCACCTTGGCAAGCCTGGTTAACTGCCGGCAATAGAGTTCCCAGGTGAAATTGGTCTGGGCTCTTTTTAACCCGGCCTTGGCGATGGTTTGCCAGTATTTGGGATTTTCCGCACAGCCCACAAAAAAATCAGCCAGGGAAGCGGTCATTGCCTCAGGGTTGGTCGGGTTGACGAGAAAGCCCGACTTGCCGTGCTCGACGATCTCCACCGGCCCGCCGAACATGGTGACGAAAACCGGCAAGCCCGAGTGCATGGCCTCCAGAATGGTCAGGCCGAAGGCCTCGAACAGGGCGGGCTGCACAAAAACCCCCCGGCGATCCGCCATGAGCCGATAGGCTTCGCCGGTGGCTTCCTTGCCCAGCAGCTTGCCGATCCAGCGGACGCTGGAGTGGAGGTCGTACTGCTCGAGCAGCCGGTGCATCTTGCGGATCTCCTCCGCCTCTTCTCCGTCCCGGGAACGCTCCGGGTCCAGGACGCTGGCAATGACAATCAGGTTGGCCCGCGCCCGCAGCTCCCGGTCCTTGCCGTAGGCCTCGACCAGGCCGGTCAGGTTCTTGATCCGGTCCAGCCGGGCAATGGAGAAGATGGGCGGCAGATCCGGACGGGCCAGACGCCCGAGGCAGTCCGCATCCTCCCGGCTGAACAGGAGGGAATCGAGCTCCCGGCTCAGGTTCTTTTCCCTTCTTTTCTGCTGGGTATGGGGAAAGAAGGTTCCCGGATCAACCCCGGGAGGAATGACGTTGAAGCGGGGATGAAACAGGTTGATGCCGCTGGTCACATTGAGCAGGCCGGGCATGGTGAAAAACTGGTACGACTCATATTGGCCGATGACCTGATCCGTGCCGATGATCTCCTGGGAGGTGCTGGAAATAATGAAGTCCGCACAGTTCATGACCATGAGATCCGCCATGAACTGCACGGAAAAATGGTATTCCGCCTCGAAATTTTCCCAATGGAGATCGCTGAAGAGGTATTTGGATTTTTCCAAGGCATGGGCGATGTTGCCCTGGGTAACCCCCATGTTCCGGGAAAGCAGGGTGGCCACCAGATTGCCGTCCGAATAGTTGCCCACGAGAAGATCGGGCCTGCCGCCGAACTCCCGGCGCAGCTCCGCTTCGACATCGATGGCGAACTGATCCAGATACGGCCACACCGTAAAGCGGGAAAGCCAGTGGCCAAGCACCTCGTTGTTTGCTTTCTTGAAAGGGACCCGCAGAATCCAGACGTTCTTGGTCTGGTGCACCTTTTCCAGCCGCTGGTTTGAAGTGGTGCCCTCGTTGTCCGGGATGAGCCTGGTGACAATGAGAATCATCGGATCGATATCCAGACCGGCATGCCTCAGATCATCGGCAAGGAATCGCTCCAAGGCCTTGGCCTGGTCAAGAACATACACAACCTGCCCGCCGGTGTCCGGACGGCCGAGGACATTTTCCTGGGCAAACCAGCCGTGCGGCGAGATCAGGGCCACCTTGGAAACCATGGGGATTCTGGCCAGAAACTCCTCCAGGGTTTCCTCGTTGGGCTGCTCGAGAATATCCTGCAGCAGATTCATGGTCTCCAGAATCCGGGCCGGGCTGTTGCCCCAGCCGTCCAAAAATCCGAGGGGCCGCAGCTTGTTCTTCAACCGGACCATGTCGTCGCGGCCGCTGGTTCGCTCCACCGCATCCATCGCGTATTCCAGGGCTGTTTCCAGCTCCCCGACGTTGCGGATGACACCGCCGTCCAGCAGGAGCTGCACCCCGTGCAGTTGGTGGAGTTTGAGGAATTCATACAGGGCTTTTTGCCATTTTTCCGGCTGGCTGGCCAGGTTGGCGGAAAGGTAACGGTTGAGATGCCGGATGCCGTGCCCGATGGTATTCGGGTCCTTCAGGCTCGGCCCGTAATCGTAGAACGGCGCGAGACTCAACTCCATGGTTCTTTGCTGCGTTGGCAACCCCGGATTGACAAGCCGCTCCTTGACGGCGAGAAACTCCCGGGCGTTCAGGAGCGACAATGCCTCGCTCTCTTTTTTCATGACAAAAAACCTACAACTGGCTTTCCGGTGGCGGTAGACCACGATTCGCTCCTCCGGCAGACAGAGAATCTCCTGAACCTTGCGCAAAAACCGCCAGGAACCGGGGAGCGTTTCCGCCTTGCCCTGCTCCGTGCTCCAGGCCTCAAAAGCGAGCAGGACGTCGTTGCGGAGCAGGATGGAGGTTTCCGGTACGGGAATGGAAAAAATGAACTCCAGCAGAAAGGGCGCTTCCTGTTCATCGATGAAATTGCTCAGTGCATCAGCCATCGCTTTGTCCTCCGATAAAATCGTAATGAAGCATCCCGTCGATGATTCCGGCCGCATATTCCTTCTTGCTGAAAAAGATCCGCCGCATTCCCCTGAGTTCCTCCAACTCCTTGCTGTAATTGGCCACCACCAGGCCGTTGGTGTCCCCCCGGAGCATGGAGGCGTCGTTGCCGGAATCACCGCAGACCATGACAGCGGCCAGGGGGATATTCCATTTGTAGCTGAGATAGCGGATCGCCTTGCCCTTGGAAGCCCGGTAGGGAAGGATATCGAGAAACTGGCCGTGGGAATAGACGAGATGGTAGCGGATTTTTTTGGTCTGGAGGGTCTGGTGCACCATGGCAAGCAATTCCGGGTCATCCTCCAGGTAGTAGCTGATTTTGAATGGTTTTTGCTTTTCCGGTTCCTGTATTTCCAGAAAATCCAGGGTCTTCAATCTTTCCCTGATCTCATCCGGCCGCCAGCGATAGGCGATATGACGGTGCCAGCCCTTGTCCGGGGCAAGGGTTGCGCCATAATAAATTTCCGTGCCCACCGAACAGATGAGGATATCCGGCCGATCCACCGCATGTTCTTCAAGGATATGCATGGTTTTTGCCAGACAGCGGCCCGTGGCCACGCCCCAGCAAATATTTCCGGCATTGGCCTTGAGCAGGGCAAGAAGCTCCTTCAGGGAATCGTCATCGCCGATCAGGGTATTGTCGATGTCGCTGATCAGCATGCGGTTTACCGCGGTGAGCCGTTTGCCGATGGCGGTTTTCCTGCCGCTCGCTTCGGATTGCTGGACAGCCGGCATCTCGGTGAGCACTTTTGCAATGGCCGCAAGGGAGCGCTCGCAATGCGAAGGCCAGGAATAATGGCGCTGCACCCGGTTGATGCCGTTTTGCGAATACCGCTGCCAGAGATCCTTGTCCACCAGGATGCTTTTGCAGGCGGAGGCAATTTCCCGGCTGTTGGTGGGGTCGATCAGAATCCCGTTGTCACAGTTGGCAATGATGTCGGTCGGCCCGCCATCCCGGGTGGCGACAATGGGCAGGCCGCAGGAAGCGGCCTCGATCAGGGTCAGGCCGAAGGGCTCCACCAGGGCGGAATTGACAAAGACCCCGTAGCTGTCGGCACAGAGCCGGTACAACTCGGGAACTTCGATGGAAAAATCGTGCTTTTTGGGAATGGCCAGCTTGCCGTAGAGATCGTAGCGGTCCATGAGGAGCAGCATCTCGGTGAGCACATTGCGCTCGTTCTCCTCCATCTCGGCGATGTTTTTCCGGATTCCGGCAAAGATCGCCAGGTTGGCGATGGCCTGCAGTTCCTTGTCTTCGCCGTAGGCCGTTACCAGCCCGGCAATATTTTTGCGCTGGTCCGGCCGGCAAAGGGCCAGGATAAAAGGCTTTTCCGGGGAAACCCAGAAACGGTGGAGTTCGCGGAGCAGCACCACCCTGGCCTGCCTGGTGATTTCATCCCCCGCATCCGCGTCCAACTGGGGGGCATAGTGGGGGTAGAAGGTTTCCACGTCGATGCCCGGCGGATTCACCTGATACCGGCCCGCCTTGAAATTGGCGTACAGGGAATACTGCTTGTCGATTTCGTGGTTGGTGCTGACGAAAATCTGCTCGGCATCCTTGATGATCCGGTCTTCCACCAGAATACGGTGGTCGATATGGTAGCGATGGTTGATTTCCTCGCCGGTCAACCCTTCTTCTAGCAGGGTCTTTTTCTTATGGGCTCCCATGGAATGACCGGTGAAGATGAAGGGGGAGCCGAAGATCCGGGCCAATTCGCCGGCAACATAGCCCCCATCGGCGTAATGCCCGTGGAAAACATCGGGCACCCGGCCGAAAGCTTTGATGAACTTGAGGGTCTTGTCCACCATCTCGTCAAGATGGGACCAGAGCAGTTCCTTGCGGATGTATTTCCGGCCGCCGCACTGGATACGGACGATTCTCGCCTTTTCAGAGAGCGGTTCGATGGGCCGGGAATAATCGGAGGAAACAGTTTTATCGGCAATCAGGCGGGTTACGAGATCCACCTGGGCAACCTCCGGATGGGCGGCCAGGGACCGGGCCAGCTCCAGCACATATTTCACCTGGCCGCCCGTATCCGCATCGCGTCCAAGCTCCGGCGAGGTTCCCCTGATCAAACCATGGATACTGAAAAGCTGGAGATACAATCCTGAAGAGTGCATGCGTTACCTCCCGGTCAAACATTTCGCAGCTATCCAGCAAAGGAACATATCCTCCATTTTTCACGTTAGATTGGATAGCTGCATGAGTTGTTGCACAATGGACTCGTTGTGTCATGGAGCTTACAGGCTAACAGGAAAGAAAAAAAATTTCATGCAAGGGGGCAGGACAGGCGCGCGTTACTGCTTGATATTACATGGGAAATAAAAATAATTTTTTTTCCAACCACCCCTCTTTCGCCCACCTCTTTGGGCGTTATGCAGGGGCCGGAACGTTGGCCCCCACCAGAATTTCGGCAGGGGACCGTTCCGGCGCCGAGATGGGGCTATACCTCAAAGGCCTGGTGGGGCTCCGGGATCTCCACCAACGGAAAGCCGAGTTCCGTGCGCAGGCTCTCGGCCAGGGCGTTGGCAGCCTCCTCCTCGCCGTGCACCACAAAGGTGCGGGTTGGTTTCTTGTGCATGGCCTTGGCCCAGGCCAGTAAACCATCCCGGTCGGCATGGCCGCTGAAGCCGGTCAGGGTTTCCACCTTGGCCCTCAGCGGAAATTCCTCGCCAAAGATCCGCACCGTTTCCTGCCCTTCGACAATCCTGCGGCCCAGGGTATTGGGCGCCTGCCAGCCGGTGACCAGAATGGTGTTTTTCTTGTCGCCGATGCGGCTGCGCAGGTGATGCAGGATGCGCCCTGCCTCCATCATGCCGCTGGCGCTGATGATGATGGCTGGCTCCCGCAAAAAATTCAGCTCCTTGGAATCCTCCACGCTCTGGGTATACCGCAGGGTGTCAAAACCAAAGGGATTGCTGTGGTTGTCCTTCAATAAAAATTCCCGGATCTCGCTGTCGTAGGTCTCGGGGTGCAGCCGGAAAATATCCGTAACCCGGGTGGCCAGCGGGCTGTCCACATAGATGGGGACATTGGGGATGTCGCGCTTTAAGAACAGCCTGTGCAAGGCATAGACCAGTTGCTGGGTTCTTCCCACGGCAAAGGCGGGAATCAAGAGCGTCCCGCCCCGCCGGTAGGTCTCATTGACAATCCGCTCCAATTCCTTTTCCGACTCCGGGTACGGCGGATGCTGACGGTTGCCGTAGGTGGACTCCATGATGAGGATATCCGCGCCCTCGCTCAACACGGCCGGATCATTGATGATCGGGATTCCGGCCCGGCCGATATCCCCGCTGAAAACAAGGCGGAGATCGCGATTCTTCTCTTGGTCGTGGATGTCGAGAATCACATTGGCGCTGCCCATCATATGGCCGGCATCCACCAGGGTAAGATGCACGCCGGGCAGGATCTCCCGCTTGCGGTTATAGCTGATGCCGACGAACTGGTCCATGGCGACCACGGCATCCTCCTTGGTGTAGAGGGGCTCAAACTCCTTCTGCTTATTCTTTTTGCGCAGCTTGTTGGCAAACTCCACATCCTGTTCCTGGATATGCGCGGCATCCATGAGCATCACAGCGCAGAGGTCGCGGGTGGCCGAGGTGCAGATGATATCACCGGTAAACCCTTTTTTAACCAGACAGGGAATATTGCCGGAATGGTCGATGTGGGCATGGGAAAGAATCAGGCAGTCCAGATCCTTGCCCGCGCAAAATCCGGTGCGGTTGAGTTCAAAGGCCTCCTTGCGCTTGCCCTGAAACAGGCCGCAATCAAGAAGGATGCGCTTGCCGTTGACTTCGAGCAGATGCTGCGAACCGGTAACGGTTTTCGCCGCGCCGTGGAAGGTAATTTTCATGGTTGTGCTCCCGTGTTGGTAGATGTGCTTTGATTTCAGCATACAAAACCGGTGGGGGAAACAGAAGAGAAGATTTGGCAAACATGGCCCTGGCGAGGCCCAGGCAGCGACCCATTCCGCCCGTCACCCGATCCTGATTTTCCCCCTACTGCCTGAAACGAATATAATTCTTGAATTGCTCCATGGTGTCAGGTAGACAGATAATACCCGGCTGAAATTAGCCGGAATTATATAGCTATTTAAGCAAAAAAATATATTCAGAAATTGCCCCGCCGGATCAATTAATGGGCCGAAAATCTAGCAAAAACAAACAATTCGAGCTAGCTCGATAATATTTTTGTTAGAAGTATACAGAGGAAATGGCATGTCATCATACGAACTTGAAAAAAGAATCACATCTTGTTTTGTCGATGTTACGCTTTTGCAGGAGATTGAAAAATATATTTTGAATCAGGGAGAAAGTCAGCGAAAAGATGATAGTCGAGTTAAATATAATGCAACTATTTACGATAAATTTGGAGAAGAACAAATTAATTTATTTGAAAACTTCCCAAGATCTACTCTGCCTAATGAGGCAAAAAGAATAAGGCTTGATTTACATGATTACGAAACTGATTTTCGTATATCCGTGAGTTTCAGCAGGGAACATTTTTTTTCACGTATAACGATTAACGTTGTGGGAAATTCAGCAAGAGAAAAGGCTATAGGAATTTTAAACTCAATTGAATCAAGATTAGCTGAGCATAAAAATCTAAATTTCATTTTTCATTCATGGGTTCCATATTCAATGTTTGCCCCAGTGGGCATGTCCATTGGGTGGATAATTCCTATTCTTGTAGGGAAGAAAATAGATGTATTCTCACTAGTTGGCTCATTCTTACTCATAATAATTGCAATATATTTTAGTTTGAAAATTGTAAATCCATACTCAGTGTTTGATACCAATAGGAATAGGCAAATTCGTTCTTTCGTAAAGTGGATTTTGAATGGCCTAGCAGGTGTTTTTTTGTTTGGTCTGCTTGCCTCTGCTGTAAGAAAATATATTGTTGGCTTCTAACAACCGCATCAACTCTGACTGGCAAATTCGCTGCGCTACTTTGCCAGCAGGTTATGCGTAACGTTCCGGAGTTCCGTGGACAGTATATGAAACTATTGTCGTGGAAGCACATGGGGTCGGGCCAAGGCAACCAATTGATTTAGTGAAGAAAAAACATGAAAAACGGGCCATATTCTGCCTTAATGGCACCATTCTAAGGGACAAAAGTGGCTTTTAAGTTCGTAGGTCGGGTAGAGGAACGAAACCCGACGTTTACACGACAACATCATCCACAGCTCAACTGAAAATTGTTGGGTTTCGCAGGGCTCTACCCAACCTACGAACTTGGTGCTGGAGCGGCGGAATTCGAATGTTCCCCGGTCGTTCACTACCTGCAAAGAGGCAATAGGAGGGGTGACCCGACGTGCGGGCCAGAGGCCTCAACGTCGGATTGCCCAATTTTCTTGTAACGCAGAACGGAGGTGCTGACATGTTTGATTGTATGGTCAATTACTTGGTCAAACAATGGGGTGCGTGGCTGCTCTGGCTCATCATAGCGCTCGTCGTAGGATATCTCGCCGGAGGCTGGTGGGGAATTCTCTGCGGTTTTGGCGTGTGGGTGCTGAGCGCACTCGGTTTTGCGGCTTGGAATTGCTCAAAGCAGGGCCCCACGCACTAATTTATATCCGGGGACATAATGCCTATTTCTCTTAAAAACAACCTGTATTATGTCCCCGGAATAGCCATTCGAACTATCCAGGCAAAAATCAATGTTGGCAGCTAACGAGCCAGAAAAATTTATAATTACTTGTGTTCACGGTACTTGGGGGCGCGGGTTCTTTCAGCGTATGGGATACCATTCTGAAAGAAAATTAAAGAACAATTGTTCTGTGCAAAGACACTGGTTCGAGACTGGTTCTGACTTCCAAATTAATCTCTCTGAAGCGTTGTCGGTTAAAGGTTTGCAAGCAGAGTTTGACTATTTTGAGTGGTCCGGAGAAAACTCTATCCTTCAGCGAAATACTGCGGCGAAAGCACTCGCTGAGCTTCTGCGTAGCCAAGCTAATCGCTTTCCAGGACGGAAAAAAGTTGTCATCGCACACAGCCACGGCGGGAACGTCATGTTGCGAGCGATAAGCCTACTAGAAGATGTTAGCGAGAAATATTATTTGATTACACTTGCGACACCTTTCGTCCAGATCACTAAAGGGAAGATCCCTGCGTTTGCTTCTCTAGCGACAGAGTTCGCACTCAACGCTTTGTTCCTTATTGTCGGAAGTCTCGGATTAATTGTTGGCACGTTTTTGCTCATTCTGAGCATTGTAAAAGAGTTTTCTTTAAGTTCTGGCTTGGCAATAGCTTTTGCATTCCTAGCAGCATCTGTGGCGATGTTCGGCTCAAAGAAAAGAGAGAAAATTTCGCGATGGTTTACCGGCGTGATGCCAGCAGATTCAGAATTGACTTCTGAAGTGCAAGAAGTATGTAGTACGTCAGCTTTTCCAGCAAAGTCGTTACTGTTGCGCCCCCTCTTGGTTTTGAGGGGAATCAACGACGAAGCAACATTTGCCCTAACTACTGGTGCTATTGGAGCCCGACTTTCCCGCATCGTAGTTGGCATTCTGGATAACCTCGTCGCCGTTACATTACTAGGGACACTCTTTGTCTTTTTTGCAATTATTGTGCTCGGGGTGATAGCGGATTCCCTAGGCGTAGAGTGGAGCTTAATTACATGGCTATTTTATTTACTAGTAGGAATGGGGGGTATGATTTTCGTTGGATTTCCGTTACTCATTACACTCACCATACTCCTCAGCAATTTGTTTAAGAGTGTTTTTGGCAGAGAACTTCTCCATGGTAGTGTGGCTCTTGAAGTAATATCCAATTCAACACCAGATTGGATTGGCAATGTTGATATCATAACGCTCACGAATACACAGCACACTACTACATCACTTCGGCATTTCCTTTATGCACATCCACATGTAAGTTGCACAATTGCGGATTGGCTGTTTGCAAGAGACAAAGGTATTAGCCCAGACGCTTTTAACGTTTAGTGAATACTCCACCGCCTAAAAG
>DDWZ01000003.1 GCA_002347095.1 Desulfobulbaceae bacterium UBA2273
CGGCCGATGTATCAGCTCTTCATCCAGTTCCCGGATCATGCCGTTTACCAGAATGTCCCGGAAGGATGGATCGGATCCTGATTGGTCCCGGGGGTTGATATGCCCCCCGACGCCGCACGACCACAGGTCATGAAGCCGGGTTTCACTTCCCTGACGAAGATAGGTGGCTGTTTTTTTCTGATCCCGGGACTGAAGAACAATATAGGGGATCACCTGCTGCCACCGGGCATCCTGTTCCGCCCGGTTCCGGTCCACGAACTGGTGGCCGGCCCGGGTGCAGATGTCCACAAATACGTCCAGGGACATGGGGTTCACCGCAGTTTCGGCCATCCAGGCACCCGGCAGCCGGTTTTGACGGATACACAGGATCTTTTCTTTTGTCTGCAATCAAACGCTCCTTTTCATCCAGACGGATCAACGGGTATGGTGTTTTGACCATCCTTATGTTAAGACAGCGTAAATTGCAACCCTTTCCATGGGGGGTAACACTAAGTCCGGAGAGAGGATATGTATTATTTCAATCAAGCGGCCATTGACCGGGTGCCGCTGGATCTCATTCAGAAAGCGGTGGAACAGGCGTATCATCTGCAGCAGACCAATGCCTGCCGTATGCCGGACCGGATCCATGTGCCGGACCGGGAGAACACGCTGCTGGTGATGCCGTGCTTCAGTGACGCATTTGTCGCCACCAAGCTGGTGACCGTGTTTCCGCAGGCACCTGACTCCGGCTTTCCGGTGGTCAACGGCATGGTGATTCTGGCGGACAACCATACCGGGCAACCGCTGGCTATTCTGGACGGGGCCGCTTTGACGGCCCGGCGTACCGGGGCCGTGGGAGGGCTGGCCATTGCCTGCCTGACCCAGGACTCCGTGAAAACGGCCGGTATTATCGGTACAGGGGTCCAGGGCCGCAGCCAGGCGGAGTTTCTGCTGTTCAACCGTCGGATCAAGACCCTGTGGCTGGCGGATGTGAACCAGGCGGCCGCCCATAATATGGCACGGGATATCGGGGACACCCATCCGAATGTGACCTGCCGGATCGCGGAATCCACCCGGCAGCTGATGAAGGATTCCCAGGTGGTCATTGCCGCCACCACCAGTTCAGTCCCTGTGTTTGAGGCGGATCCATCAGATGTCACAGGCAAAACATTCATCTCCATCGGGTCCTTCACCCCGGAGATGAAAGAGTTTCCGGATGCGGTGATCCAGGGCGCGGATGCCGTGTATGTGGACACATTGTTTGCAGCAAAAGAATCCGGGGACATCTGCCGGCCTCTGGCGGAACAGATCATACCCAGAGACAAGATCCAGGCCTTTTCATCCGTGCTCGAGCGATCCGTGGATACAGAAGCACGCACGGTTTTCTTCAAATCCGTGGGCATGGCCCTGTTTGACCTGACAGCGGCGGCAGCCGTATTTGCGTGGGGACGCGAGCAAAAACAGGGACAGCAGCTGGAAGTGTGATCTGACAGAAAAGGTGAAGTGGAGCGGGAAACGGGATTTGAACCCGCGACTTCGACCTTGGCAAGGTTGCACTCTACCACTGAGTTATTCCCGCTCATTTTCAGTATGTGAAAAACGCCAGATGTATAACAATGTGGGAAGGGGTTGTCAACAAAAAACCTGTGCGCATGGGATAATTTTGCCCTCCTGGCCACCTCGCCAGCCTTGCCGACATAACTATCTATAATATTTTGTTATTACAATCTTTTCCATGAGTACCCCGGGGATTCCTATTGCCGGAAGCCGCCGGAACTTGGTATAAACAAGCAACCTTATTTTTTTACCCGTTTTCTTTAATGATGAGACTGGCTTATGAGCAAGCAGCCAGATAATTCAGGAGCAACCCATGGCAGCACAGAGAGCCCGGCAAAGCGAAGTGAAACGAAAAACCAAGGAAACCGACATCGCCCTCTCTTTCGCCCTTGACGGCACGGGCCAGGTACAGTGTGCATCCGGTGTGCCCTTTATGGATCACATGCTCACCCTCTTTGCCGTGCACGGTTTTTTTGATCTCGCCATCCGCGCCTCCGGGGATACTGAGGTTGATGCGCACCACACGGTTGAAGACCTTGGCATCTGCCTGGGCCAGGCCCTGAAAAACGCATTGCGGGATTTTGGCGGCATCCGGCGCTACGGCTTCTGCGCCTTGCCCATGGATGAGACCCTGGTCCGGGTAACCCTGGATTGCTCCAATAGGCCGTATCTGCATTATGGCGTTGCCTTTCTCGAACAAAAGGTCGGCGAGTTCGACACCCAACTGGCCAAGGAATTCCTTCGCGCCCTGGCCCAGCACGGCGGGTTGACCATTCATGTTGAAATGGCCCATGGCGAGAACACCCACCATATTCTTGAAGCAATCTTCAAGGCCTTGGGCCGGGCCCTTGACGAGGCAACCACCATTGACCCCCGCGCTCAGGGCCCCGTATCCTCCAAAGGATCCTTATAATTTCACACTGGAGAAATCATCGTGACACCCTTTAAACCGTACACCATTTTTCTTGCCAGCCTGACCGCACTCATCCTGCTTTCCGGCTGCGCTCGCACTACCGCCCAGGTCCAGCCCGAAGAATTGCTCCCGGTAAAAACAATCGTTGTGCTCCCGGTGGAAATCGACCTGGAGAGCCAGGGGAGCCGATCGCCCAAGGAAACCCAGCAGCTTGAAAAGGGGCAAAAGCTCGTGGACACACTGCTGGCGGAGTATTTTTCCGGCAGGGAGGATATCGCCCTTCTCACCGCAGGACAACGCGATGCCCTGGAAAAAGACATGATCCGGTGCAGGACAACCGCGGCCGTCACCATCTGCCGGACCCAAAAAGCTGATGCCGTGCTTCTCTGCACCCTGCACCGCTTCAATGAACGGGAGGGCACCGAATATTCCATCGCCAGCCCGGCCTCTGTCGCCTTTGAATACAAACTCATCCATGCGGATACCGGACAGACCATCTGCTCCGGGATGTTCAACGAAACCCAGCAACCCCTGCTTGCCAACATGTTCCAGTTCTTCACCAAGGCGAAGCGCGGCATGAAATGGCTCAGCGCCGAGGAACTTGCCCGCGACGGGATCAAGCAAAAAATTGCCGATTGCCCCTATCTGAAAAAATAGCCCTGCCCGTGTGCGCCATCCCCAAGCAACTCAATCACCTTGTCGGCCGGGCCATGCATCTCTACCGGATGCTGGCCGACGGCGACCGGGTGATGATTGCGGTGTCCGGCGGCGTCGACAGCCTGGTCCTCTCCTGGCTGCTGAAGGAATGGCTCCGCAAGGCGCCAATCCGCTATGAGCTTCTGGCGGTGCATCTTGACATGGGTTTCGGCGGCGCGGAATACGACCTGGTCCGGGAACAGCTCCGCCGCATAGATCTGCCCATGCTGATGGAGCGAACCGACTTCGGCCACAAGGCGCTCGCCGCCGAAAACGGCAAAAACGGCTGCTATCACTGCGCCAGGCAACGCCGCAACCGGCTTTTCTCCCTGGCCGAAGAACATCACTGCAACAAACTCGCCTTCGGCCACCATCAGGAGGACATCATCGAGACGTTTTTCCTCAATCTGTTCTACGGGGGAAACCTCAGCGCCATGGCGCCAAGACAGGAATTGTTCGGCGGCAAGCTGACCCTTATACGCCCCTTGGCCATGGTGGAAAAAAAACGGATCGTTGCACTTGGCAAAAACCTGGGCATTACCCCAGTGGCCAACCCCTGCCCGCTTGCCGCGGACTCCCGCAGGGAAAAGATCCGCTCTTGGCTCACCCCCATGTACGAAAACGACCCAGCCCTCAAGGCCACCATTTTCGCAAGCCTCGGTAATGTGAGAACCGACTACCTGCTCACCCCCCTGCCACCTGCACCCCCCGCTTCCTCCTCCATCGGATAAGCGCCCGCACCCATCTCCATATTTCAGACAGGCTTCACGAAACACATTCCATCCTCCCCATTCACAGCGCTATTTTTTCCATTTTCCATCTTGACATGCGCCTAACTATCAAATACCTTTTCGGCAGCACACAAGGGTTAGGCGCTGACGCTGCCTGTTTCACTTGCGCAACCATGCGGGGGGTGCATGGCGTGCTCTTCATTCATTTTCTCGGAGGAACTCCATGCTGAAAATTATTCTTTCAACGCTGTGCGGATGTTTATGCTGGACTGCCGTCGCTTTTGCCGCCGTGGATATCAACAAAGCCACGGCAAAGGAACTCAACGGCTTGCAAGGCATCGGCCCTGCCAAGGCGCAGGCCATTGTCGAGTACCGGCAAAAAAACGGCCAGTTCAAATCAACACAAGATCTGAGCAAGGTAAAAGGAATCGGTCCCAAGATCGTGGAAAAACTGGGCAGCAGCATCACGGTTACAAAGTAACAGCCAACAAAACGCCATGCACCCCCCACATAAAAGGGGAGAAGGAATGGCTCCCTTCTCCCCTTTTTATGTGACGCAATGGCCGTCGTGGACCTCCGCCTATTTATTGAGCAGCTTGGCCATTTCCTTGGCAAAATAGGTGATGATGATATCCGCGCCAGCCCGCCGGATGGAAAGCAGGCTCTCATGCATGACCTTTTCCCCGTCGATCCAGCCATTGGCCGCGGCGGCCTTGATCATGGCGTACTCCCCGCTCACTTGGTAGGCGGCGATGGGCAGATCAAACTCATCGCGCAACCGGCTGATCACGTCCAAATAGGCCATGGCCGGCTTGACCATCAGGATGTCCGCGCCCTCTTCCACATCCAGGGTCGCCTCCCGCAGCGCCTCCCGCACGTTTGCCGGGTCCATCTGGTAGGCCTTGCGATCGCCGTGCTGGGGCGCGCATTCCGCCGCATCCCGGAACGGCCCGTAAAACGCGGAGGCGTATTTCACGGCATAGGACATGATCGGTAGCATGTGGAAGTTATTCTCATCCAGGATCCCCCGGATCTCGGCAACCCGGCCATCCATCATATCCGAAGGCGCGACCATGTCGGCCCCGGCCTGGGCATGGGAAAGCGCGATCCTGGCCAGCACCTCCAGGGTTGAGTCGTTGTCCACCACCTCGTCGAGGAGAATGCCGCAATGGCCATGGCTGGTGTATTCGCACAGACAGACATCGGTGCACACCGTGAGCGCAGGGGCTGTATTCTTCAACTCCTTGATGGCGCGCTGGATGATGCCGTCCTTGGCATGCGCCCCCGAGCCCTTCGAATCCTTCTTGTCGGGCAACCCGAAAAGGATGACGGAGTTCACTCCCAGCCCCATGCACTCCTTGGCCTCCTTGGCCAACTGGTCCACGGATATCCGGAACACCCCGGGCATGGACGACACCTCTTCCCGCACTCCCTTGCCGGGCATGACAAAAAGCGGGTAGACAAGGTGAGCCGGAGCAATGCTGGTCTCCCGGATAAGCGCCCGGAAATTTTCGTTCTGCCTGAGCCTGCGGGCCCGGTATTCAGGAAAAATCATGATCACTGCTCTCCTTTTTTCTGCTGGCGGAAATCTTCCCCCAGCGCCTATTCAATCTTAAAGGCTTCCCCCACCAGGGTATTGATATACCGCTCCGGCATATCGACCCCCTCCTTGGGAACAACCACCTGGGAAACCCCTTTTTTCTGCCCCATGAGCCGCAAGCCGTACTCCATGGCCTGAAAAATATGAGCGCACGCGGTCTGGATGTTCTCAAGGGTCCGCGGCTCCCGCGTCAAGAGCTGGTCAACGGCCTCATCGTCAAAGCTGACCCGCACCCCGCATTTTTCACTGATCTCCGTCTCGCTGCCGTGAATGGCCTGAATCAGCCGGATAAAACCATCGCACACTTCGCGGGGATCCACATCCTGATCCTGACTCTCCTTGGCCATGAGCTGCAACCGCTTCGGGGTGGTGAGCACCTCATGGTCTTCCAGGTAATTCCCCATCCGCTTGAGAATAAAGGATGTCAGCCGCTCAAACTCAACCGCCTGCAACGCCTCGAAACGGGCCCGATGATCCGCCTGCACCCCAGGGTCCGCCAAGAGCCTTTCGAGCACCACCCCGGGCGAACGCACCATCTCCACATCCACCACAAGATACCGGATGCTGGTGGAGGGCAGCTTCTTTTCGTAGTGGAGCAGGATTTTCTCCATGACACTTACCAGCCCGCGGGCTCCGGTCCGTTCCCGCTTGGCCAGCATGGCGATTTCGCGCAGGGCCGCGTCTTCAAACTGGAGATTAACCCCGTACACCCGAAAATCCTGTTTCTTGGCAACCACGATGGAGCTGTTGGGATTGGCCAGGATCTCGTAAAAATCATCCTCGCTCAGTTCATCGAGCACGGCGATGACCGGCAGACGCCCGACAAACTCGCTTTCAAAGCCGAACTCAACGAGATCCTCGGCCTTGACCTGCTTGAGAAACCGCCCGCTTGTTTTCACCGAGGAGACGGAACTTTCAAAGCCCATGGATTGCTGCTGCACCCGTTTCTTGATGATATCCTCAAGCCCGGCAAAAGCGCCGCTCATAATGAAAAGAATATTCCTGGTGTTGACCACCCGCCGCTCCCGCTTGCCCGTTGCCCGATACTGTTCGATGGCCTCGATCTGCGAGACCGGATCGTGGGCGACCTTGAGCTCGACCTCGGTTTCCTCCATGGGCTTGAGCAGGGCGCGCTGCACCCCGGTGCGGGAAACATCCGCCCCGATCCGGGAAGGGCTGGCAGCGATCTTGTCGATCTCGTCCAAATAGATAATGCCGTACTGGGCCCGTTCGATATCCCCGTCCGCCTCCCGGACCAAATCGCGGACCAGATCATCAACATCCCCGCCCACGTAGCCTGTTTCGCTGAACTTGGTGGCGTCGCCCTTGATGAAGGGCACCCCGAGATGCCGGGCGATGAGCTTGATGAGGAAGGTTTTGCCCACCCCGGTCGGGCCCATGAGCAAGACGTTGCTTTTGATCTGCCCCATGCTGCGCCTTGCCGTGCGGGGATTGGCCTGAGCGTAGCTGATCCGGTTGAAGTGGGTGCAGATCTTGGTGGCAAGAATGGCCTTGGCCTCATCCTGCCTCACCACATACTCGTCGAGATAGGCAATAAGCTCTTCCGGGTTGGTGTCGAAATGAAAATCCGCCGCGCCGCCGGCGGCCGGCTTGCCGGTTTCGGCCTCTTCGCTCTGGGGCATGGGCAACAGGCCGCTGGAGATGATCTTCACCTTCTGCCCGTACTTTTTGCTGAGATACTCCCCGATCTCTTTTTCCAACTCCTTCTGGTCGGGAAGGGTGGTGTCGTATTCGTTCATGGCCTCCTCCCTTATTCTTCACCCAGGGACAGGGACTTCATCTTCCTGTGCAGATGACTGCGTTCCAGACCTATTTGTTCCGCGGTCTGGGAAATATTCCCCTCATTGCCCGCGAGGCGGGCCTTTAAGAAATCCCGTTCGAAAATCTTCTTGGCCTCTTTGTAGCTCAAGGTGTGGTAGAGCGCGTCCAAACCGGCGGCCGAAGGCGCGTCTTCCCCCGGCGCAATGCCGAGCAGCCGCACGACTTCCGCCTCGTCAACCGTATCCGCCGCACACATGATCATGATCCGCTCCACAAAATTGCGCAGTTCGCGGACATTGCCCGGCCAGGCGTGGCGCATCATGGCCTGCAGAGCGCCTGTACTGAATTCTTTTTCGCCCAGTCCCTTTCTCGCGTTGTCCGCCACGAAATCGGCAACCAACAGGGGGATATCCTCCCTCCGCTCCCGAAGCGGCGGCACCTGAATGGGCACCACGTTGAGCCGATAAAAAAGATCCGCCCGGAAAGTGCCGTTTTCGATCTCCTGCTCAAGATCCTTGTTGGTGGCGGCCAGCACCCGAACTTCGACCTGGATGGTTTTCGAGCCGCCCACCCGCTCAAATTTCTGCTCCTGCAGGATGCGCAGCACCTTGGCCTGGGTCTTGAGGCTCATGTCGCCGATTTCATCCAGAAAGAGCGTGGTGCCGTCGGCCAGATCGAACTTGCCCCGCCGGCTGGCCGTGGCCCCGGTGAACGAGCCCTTCTCGTGGCCAAACAGCTCGGATTCGATCAGCTCCTCCGGAATAGCGGCGCAGTTCAGCTCGATCATCGGCTTGGCCGCGTTTTTTGACAACCGGTGGATGCTCTGGGCCACCAGCTCCTTGCCGGTGCCATGCTCTCCCCGGATCAAAACCCACGCCTCGGTGGGCGCCACCCGCTCCACCAACTGCCTCAGCGCCACCATGGCCGGTGAGTTGCCGGTGAGTTGGGTGGCGCGCTGGGTCTGCTGGCGCAGGATCAGGTTCTCTTTTTTGAGCCGAGCCAGATCCAGGGCGTTGTTGATGGAGAGGATGATCTTGTCGTAGGAGGGCGGTTTTTCGATAAAATCATAGGCCCCCATCTTGGTGGCCTGCACCGCGGTTTCAATGGTGCCGTGCCCGGAGATCATGATCACCGGCAATTCAGCCTGGGTTTCCTTGATGCGCTTGAGCACCTCAAGGCCGTCCAGTCCAGGCATCCAGATATCGAGCAGCACCAGGTCGACCTGCTCATCCTCCAGCAGGGAAAGCCCCTGCTGCCCATCCTCGGCGGAAAGCGCAAGAAACCCTTCATCCGCCAGAATGCCGGACAGAGACTCGCGGATACTCGCTTCATCGTCTATGATAAGGATTGTCTTTGCCATCGCCGTTTCACTGCCGCCGCTTTGCTGCTGCCGTTTCGCGAAAACTTGTCCGCCATTTCCCAATATACCATGCCCTGCCGGGCAGATAACACGCTTTTCTAGCCATTATTTAAGGGAAGTTCAATAATGAAACGGGCCCCCTGGGGTTCGTTGTCCTTAACCCTGATATAGCCGTGATGATCCGCGACCACCGTGCTGGCTATGGCCAGCCCCAAACCGGTTCCGGTCTTTTTTCTTGAAAAATAAGGCTCAAAGAGCCGCAGCTTGTCCTGATCGCTGACCCCGGCGCCATTGTCGCGCACCTCAAGGATTACCACATTGCGCTCTTCCTCGCAGGCAAGAACGATCTCGATCTCTCCAGCCTTGGAAGTGGCGGCCACGGCATTATTGAGCAGATTGACGAGCACCCGCTTCATCTGCTTGACGTCAAAGGAAAACACCGGGATAGGCCCCTCCACCCGCAAACGAAACAGCCTGTCCTTGTGGGCCTCCTGATAGAGGACAAAGGCCTCGTTGGCCATTTCGGCGATATTTCCCATGGCTTTATGCACCGCGGGCATCCGGGCGAAACTGGAAAATTCGCTCACCAGTTTTTTCAGCTCGTCAACCTGATTGATGATGGTTTTGGTGCAGACATCGAAAACCTCCTGGTCCCCCTCCAGCCGGTCGAGGTACCGCTTGCGGAGCCGCTGGGCGGAAAGCTGGATGGGAGTCAGGGGATTTTTCACCTCATGGGCGATCCTCCGCGCCACCTCACGCCAGGCCGCCATCCGCTGCGCCTTTTCCAGCTCGGTGAGGTTGTCGAACACCAGAACCACGCCCAGGGATTGGTTGTTCTCATCCTCAAGCCGGGTCACATTCACCCGCAGCGAAAAGGTTTCATCACCCACCGTAAGGCGCAGAGGCCTTTCCAGCGAAGATTTGCCGCTGCGCGACAGCTCGCCGAGGAAACCATCCAGGACAGCCCGGTGCTCCGGCCGGAGAACCGCCTGATACTCCTTGCCCTCAAAATCCCTGCGGTCAATGCGAAGCAGTTCCTCGGCAAACCGGTTGATCGTGGTAATCCTCCCGTGCTCATCCAGGGAGATGACCCCGGCCGCCACGCTTTGCAGGACTATCTCCATGTAGCGGCGCCTGGTCTCGGCATCGAGATTGCCCTGGCGCAGAGCGCTGTTTGCTTCTTCGAGCTGCCGTTTACTGGCGAGAAGATCGCTGGTCATCCGGTTGAAGGAATCGACCAGGGTTCCCATCTCGTCGCCCGAGGTCTTTTCCAGAACAAAATCCAGTTCCCCTTCGGCAACCCGCCGAGTCGCCTCGGCCAGCCTGCCGATGGGGCCGGTCAGTCCGCCGGCCACATAAAAGGCGAACCAGACCGCGCAAAAAACAATGAGCAGGGTGACGATCAGCAGCATGACCAGCAGGCTGGTTTTAATCGGGGCCTTGAGAATCATCAACTGCTTGTAGCCTTCGTACCCGGCGGAGATGGTCTGCATCTGCCTGACCCGTTCCTGGGGAATGAGCAGGGAGACAATCAGCGCCCCCTGACCAGCATCCGCGCCGTCGATCCGGATCGAGCTCACCCCCCGGACCAGCTCCCCGGCGGCCACCGGCTGGATGGTTATCTGCTCCGTATTGTCGGCAAGGGCGTTGCGGATCGTGTCCAGCGGAATTTCCGGCACACCCTCCTTAATGATTTCAGGCCGGTACGCCCGGGCCAGCACCTCTCGTTGGCCGGAGATCACCTCGATTCCAGCCAACCCATGGGTTTTCATGATGTCTTTCAACACCGGCTCGGCATCTTTCCAGGAAATATCCCCGTACCGCTTTGCATCCAACCGGTCCCCGATGAGACGCGCCTGCCGGTCAACCTGATCCTGGGTTTCCTGGTAACTGTTCTTGGCGATGGCAATCGACTCCTCAAGAGACTGGGCCACGTTGCTATTGAACCAGTAATCCATGCTGGTGGAGACAAACTGCAGGGCAATGAAAAAAAGCAGCCCGGTGGGAAAAAAGGACATGGAGACAAAGGCGATGACCAGCTTGGAGCGGAGCTTTGTGCCAAGGAACCGTCGCCGCCGCTCAAAAACAAGCTGCGCCAGATTGCGGAGCACCAGAAAAACCATCAACAGCAAGAGGAGAACATTGAAGTTGATGAGGACGAAGATCAGGACATTGCCGCTGACCGGAAAAGGAACGGTTCCCAGTTGCACAACCCTGGTTTCCAAATAGGTCAGCAGGGGGATCAGAACGAGACAGGCAAGGATGATCAGACGGATGCGCTTTTTGCGGCGCAGCCTGTCTTTCCTGAGAACCTCCTCGTCGGCTGCCTCCATGCTAAGCCGTCGTCGCAAGATAATCTTGCCTTCTGGTTTGCAAAAACGGCATAAGGAGCCGTAACGAAATAATCTGGCCATCAACTTTCATTCTGCAACGGCTCCTAATATCTGAACTCCACGGTGTACCACTCGGTTTCAAAATCCCAGAGGCTCAAGAAGGGAATCACGTAGTGGAAATAAAGCGGCAGGGTTTTTTCCGCAAGCTTGGCCTTCACCCTGAGCAGGTATCCCGCCTCCGGCAGCAGGGATTTCAGGGGCACAATCGGCGGTCCGTTGAGCTGGGCCATGGCTTTTTTCGCCTCGGCCAGCGACTTGGTGCGGAAGGTCTGACCGGAGGTGTCCGAACGGACGATGGAATACTCCTCCTTCAGGGTGTCATAGCTCAGGGTATGGTCAAACTGCAGGGAAACGAGCTGCTGGTTCAGCCAGGTGTTCCGCTTCCGTTCCAGCTTCACGTAAAAATTGAAGGTCACCGGGATGCCGTTTTTGATCCCCTCCTCCATCTGCTTGGTAAAGGCATTATTGACCGTGAGAAACAGCAGCAGATCCGTACTGGAATTGGTAACGATCAACTCCTCGATGGTCGCGTTCTGGGCAAGCGCGGGCTGCCCCCCGCCCCAGAAAAGAGCCAGGGCGAGCAGCAAGGATGAAAAAACGCGAAATTGTCGTGTACGGCTGAATATGCGCATAATCACTTACGTCGTAGAAGAAACCGGGGTGCCGGGGGGGTGTTCCTGGATCTCGGACTGAGCATCCCCCCCCCTCCTCTGCCATTTTTTCAGAACCAGACTCCTGGCCTTGTCCAGAAACGGACCAAAGGTTGCGGCATCACGGGCGCTTAAGGCTACAGCGTCATAGAGCCGCAACTGCTCGGCAACAACCTCCGGCTCAACCAGATCGACCTTGTTAAAAACCTTGAGACAGGGAAGTGTATCCAGCTCAAGCTCCCGCAACAGATCCTCCACCACCTGGACATGGGCCCCGTAGCGCGGATTGCTGGCATCGATCACATGCACCAGCACGTCCGCCTCGTGCAGCTCCTCCAGGGTCGCCTTGAAGGCCTTGAGCAGCTCCTCGGGCAGATGGCGGATAAAGCCCACCGTGTCCGTGATGATGACCTCCACATCCTCGGGAAAACGGAGCCGCCGACTGGTCGGGTCCAGGGTGGCGAACAGCTTGTCTTCCGCGACAATGGCGCTGTTGGTCAGGGTATTGAGCAGGGTTGACTTGCCGGCATTGGTATAGCCGACCAGCGAGAGAACCGGCAAGTCCTTTTTGCGCCGCCGGCTCCGCCGCTGTTCCCGCTCCCGGCTGACCTCCTTCAGTTTCTTAGCCAGCTTGCTCAGCCGGTCGTTGATGCGGCGGCGGTCCACCTCAAGGCGGGTCTCGCCGGGGCCGCGGCCGCCGATGCCGCCGGTGAGCCGGGAAAGGGCGTCGTCTCGGGTGGTCAACCTGGGCAGCATGTATTTGAGCTGGGCCATCTCGATCTGCAGCTTGCCTTCCCGGCTCAAGGCCCGCCGGGCAAAGATATCAAGAATCAACTGGGTGCGGTCGATGACTCGCAGCTCGGTGTGGTCGGTTATGGACCGCACCTGGGACGGGTTCAGCTCCTGGTCGAAGATCAGCAGATTGGCATTGAGCCTCAGTGCGGTCAGCATGATCTCGCCGAGCTTGCCCTTGCCCAGGATCAACCGAGGGTTGATCTTGTCCCTGCGCTGCACCACGGTATCGAGAACGATTACCTCGGCGGAACGCGCCAGCTCAGCCAGCTCGTCCATGGACTCCTGGGCCTTGCCCTTGGAGAGCGGGGTCACGCTGATCAGAATCGCCCGGTCCCGACCCGCATCAACCTCGCGCACCGGCCTGGCCTTGGCAAACTCATCTTCAAGCCCGACAATAAATTCCCGGAAATGGCCCTGCCTGCCGGGAATCTCCGGGGGCAACACGACCCAGTTCTTCTCCTGCACCGGTTGCGGCACCAGATGGGCGGAAGAGAGCCACGTTGCCCCGCCCTGATCCATCTTCACCACGGTCATCATATCGAGCCGCAGGAAGAGCAGATCCATCAGGTCGTCTTCGCTGAGGTCCTCGCCCGCAAGATGGGTGTGCACGCAGCGCAACCCCTTGAGCCGCCCGCCCGAAGCCTTAAACTGCCTCAGGGCCGGAATCATGATGGATTTATGATCCCCGACCATGACCGCCTCGACCTGCCCGCTGCGGCTGAGCAAGACGCCAACCTGCCGCGCAAGCTCGAAGGCAACCGCGCACAACTCCTTGGCCAATTCCGGACTGACGATCAGGTCCGGAGAAACCCGCCGGCCTGCGATGCGCTCAAGCGCCTTCAACTGGGCGGTTTTCAGGCCGCTGGTATTGCCGGTTATCATGGTGATGGCTGCCGCTCCCGCAGCAACCGGCGGTCACCAACCCGAATGGTCACCTTGATTTTATCAAAATACTCCAGCAAGGGGATAGAAAATTTCCTGGTCAACCCGGTGAGATTTTTAAAGCGGGGCGCGTCGATCTCCCCTTCCTTTCTGATAAAGGCCACGAGCTGTTCCTGCAAGGTTGCCATGGCCCGGCTCTGAAAGTAGAGATCCTCGCTGATCTTGACCAGAACCTGCTCGCGGACCAGCAGCTCAAGCACCTCGCGGACCAAGGGAACGGGATACTTGGCAAACCGCTCCTGCACCTCCCGCACGGTGGGCGGGGTCAGCCCGGCCTCTGCGTAAAAGGCCTCCATTTCCGCGCGGATGCTCATGGCGTCCGCCTTGAGGGATACCTGATGCCCTGTCAGCCGCACCGTTGCTTCATCGACAACAATCGTCCCCTGTTTGACCAGGGTATTGAGCAGCAACTGAAAAAATCGCTGATCCATGCCGGTATGCAGCCGGGAACGCAGCTCTTCCTTGGAAAGCCCCGGCTTCATCGAATTGTCCCGGTGAAACGCAGCCAGGATCTTGGTAAGCGATGCGCCCATACCCTCGAAGGTTTCCGCCGCGACCATGCGCTGCCGCTCGGAATCCACCATGATGATCTTCCGGCTGGAGATGGGGGTGTCCAGCAGCTTTCTAAAACGCTTGCCGAATTGGCCCATCTTCACGCAGAGCGAGTCAAAGGTGAGCCCGGCAACCCCGGCCTCCCGAAGATGCAGGAGCGAGATATCCTCGGCGGACCCTGTCTGGTACAGTCCAAAGATCTCGCTGTTCGCCTCCTTGAAACGCCGCCGCTTGGGCGGGGAACCGTTCCAGATCCCGCCGCCGCCGATGGTGGCCACGGGCGAATAGCTCCGCACCACATAGCGGTCCCCAGGCCAGGCGCCAAAGGGCTCCTCAAGCAGGATCTGCACATTGGCCCGGCTACCGGGAGCAAGCTCCTCATCCTCCAGCAACACGATGCGGCCCATGATCTCGGCGGTGCCGATGTGCACCCGGACCCGGCTTCGATTCTTGAGGGGTTTGGCGCAGGAGGAGAGATAGAAAAAATCTCCGTCCAGCAGAAAGGAGGGCGCCAGGGTTCCCGGAGTGGCGAGCATGTTGCCCCGGGCGATCATCTCGGTGTCCAGCCCCTGAATGTTGATGGCGGTGCGCTTGCCCGCCTCGACCAGCTCCACATCCTGGCCATGCACCTGGATGCCGCGGATCTTGGCGGTATGACCCTGGGGATAGACGGTGATGTCCTCGCCCACCGTTATCCTACCCGAGATCGAGGTGCCGGTGACCACCACCCCAAAGCCTTTCATGCTGAAAACCCGGTCCACCGGCAGCCGGAATGGGCCATAGGCCTCGGAAAACTCGCTGGTCCGCACCAGGGTGTCCAGCACCTGCCGGACCTCGTCCAGCCCCTCGCCGGTGGTGGAGGAAACCGAGACCATGGGCGCGTCTTCGAGAAAGCTGCCGGCCAAAAACTGACGGACATCCTCCTGCACCAGCGCCAGCCACTCCGCATCCACCATGTCCTTCTTGGTGAGGATCACCAGCCCCCGCTTCACCCCGAGCAGACGGCAGATCTCAAAATGCTCCCTGGTCTGGGGCATGATCCCCTCGTCCGCCGCGATGACAAAGGCCAAGAGATCGATGCCCGTGGCGCCGGCCACCATGTTCTTCACAAAGCGCTCGTGGCCGGGCACATCGATGATGCCGAGGCGGTGGCCGCAGGGCAGATCGAGAAAAGCAAAGCCGAGCTCGATGGTGATGCCCCGCTTCTTTTCTTCTTTCAGCCGGTCGGTGTCAATGCCGGTGAGGGCCCGGACCAGACTGGTCTTGCCGTGGTCCACATGACCGGCCGTGCCGAGGACGATCTCCCGCATCTGCTACCAGTTCCCTTTGAGATACGGGTTGTTCCGGGCCTCGTCGCCCACGGTGGAGCGAGCCCCGCCATAGCCATGCCCCGGCCAGACCACGGTCTCGGCGGGCAGGGTCAGGATCTTCTCTTTGATGGCGGTAAGCATCTGCTTGGTGTCGCCGCCGGGAAAATCGGTGCGGCCCAGCCCATCGACAAACAGGGTATCGCCGGTAAAAAGATGGGGGGCAACATAGAGACACATCCCGCCCGGGGTGTGCCCTGGGGTGTGAAAAACCGTAAGGATAAGATTGCCGATGACAATCTTCTCGCCATCGCTGACACACCTGTCCACCGGCGGCGAAGGGGGCAGGCCGAGCATGGAGAAATACTGAATAACCTCAGGCCGGGCAAAGAACTCGGCATCAGCCGCATGCATGAGAATGGGCGCGCCGGTGGCCTGCTGGATCACCGCGTTGCCGCAAACATGATCCGGGTGGCCGTGGGTGCAGACAATCGCCTCGACGCTGAGCCCTTCCCCCCGGCAAAAGCCGAGAATCTTCTCCTCATTGCCGCCGGGATCAATGATGCAGCACTTCTTGGTCTCCTCGCAGCCCACCACGTAGCAACATACGGCCATGGAGCCCACGGTCAGTTGTTTGACGATCATCTCCGGCACTCTCAGCAGTCGCAGGTGTTTGGGTTGCAGGGTCCGCCGCCGCAGCCGCAGCTCGACGCAGCCTTGGCCATGGGGATGGACGCAGCCGCGGCATGCACGGGCAGCTCCTTCTCGACCTTGGCCAGAAACGCTTCAAACGCCTGGGCGGCCGGGCTCGTAGCCCCGGAAGAGAGATAGGGCTTGCCGTCATCCCCAGCGACAACCACCCTTGGGTCAACGGGAATCCGGCCCAGAAAGGGCACGGAAAATTCCGTGGCCAACTGCTCGCCGCCGCCGGTCTTGAAGATATCCACGGTCTTATCGCAATGCGGGCAGATAAAGCCGCTCATATTCTCGACAATCCCGAGGATCTTCATGGAAACATGCTTGCAGAAATTGATGGACTTGCGCACATCGGCCAGGGCGATATTCTGGGGGGTGGTCACGACCAGGGCCTTGGCGTCCTTGATGGTGTGGGCCACGGTCATGGGCTCGTCCCCGGTGCCAGGAGGCGCGTCGATGACCAGATAATCCAGATCGCCCCAATTCACATCGGCGATGAACTGGCGGATCGCCTGATTCTTGAGGGGCCCGCGCCAGATGATGGGATCATCCCGGTTCTCCATCATGCTCTCGAGCGAGATGACCTTGAGATGGTCGTTGTATTGCAGGGGCGGCATCTTGCCGTCCTTGGTGAGCTCGCCGTCCATCCGGCCTGGCATGCCGAGCATGCGGACGATGTCCGGGCCGTGGAGATCAACGTCCATGAGGCCGACCTTGTAGCCCTTTTGCGCCAGACCCAGGG
Source organism: Desulfobulbaceae bacterium UBA2273 (assembly GCA_002347095.1). Taxonomy (GTDB): domain Bacteria; phylum Desulfobacterota; class Desulfobulbia; order Desulfobulbales; family Desulfurivibrionaceae; genus Thiovibrio; species Thiovibrio ferrireducens. Next base: position 16,696 of record DDWZ01000003.1, read on the forward strand.
CCAGATTCACCGATACGGTGGACTTGCCCACCCCGCCCTTGCCGCTCATCACCAGGATCTTGTTCTTGATCCGGTCCAAAGAGGCGGCGATCGCCGTATTCTGCTGGGCCACCGCCGCATCGGCGGAGCCGCAGCCACTCGCTTTCTTACTGCCACAGGTCCCACTGCTGCACGTTGACATGACCTCTACCTCCAAAAAATATATGAAAAATCAAAAAAGGAACGAATTCAGGAGAAGCTTTATCTTATACAGTAAAACAGGATGGTTTAAAAGGCAAAAGCCCGGTTGCTCTCTCCATAGGATAGCCAGGGATTTTCTCCGGCTCTGTTCAAAAAAAAATGGCTGCCGGAAGGCAGCCATTTACGCGGATCAATTGGGGTAAAAGGTCACACAGAGACAAACCATCCAGATTGATGCCGGAATAGAACGAAAACCCAAAATGTAACTGTTCAGCAGTGCCGCAGATGCGCGGAAGAGGCCTGCGAAGTGTGCTATTGCACATGAGCAGGTCGATGACAAAGCAGATGTGGTGCTGCTGGACAGTTACAGGGCGATAAACTCCGTCCGCTCCAGCGCCATTTCCATATAAAACCGATGGGTCTCCAGGCTGAAGACCAGCCGCCGGTTGTCCTGAAAATCAAGATCCGGGGTAAGGGTGATGGCGGTATTGAGAGACAACGCCTTGGGCTGGCCGATGTAGGAGGTGAGATCGAACTTGCTTTCCACCATCTGCATGGCCTTGCCCATGAACTGGTTGGTCATCTCCCCCATGGTGTCAACCACCTCGGCGGAGGTGGAATCCTGGGCCAGATCGTTCTCGGACATCCCCATGGCAAGCATGTAACTGCGGTAGAGTTCCATGGCTGCGCCTGCGGAAAAATTCACCACCACCAAACCGTTATAATCCCCGCTGAACTGCACGAAGCAGCCGACTTCCGGCCGCAGGCTGACCTTGGGAATAACCTGAACGGTCTTTGAATACTTGACGGATTTTTTGGTGCTTTTATCCAAGGTCTTCTTGACGGCCTGACAGAAAATCTCGGCGATTATGTCAATGGTTGCCTGTTTTTCGCTCATCACTATTCCTCCCCGATGGCCAAGGCCTGTCGGCGCTGTTAATTCCAGAGGCCTGCACGATGGCCATCCGCCCGCCATCATGTTCGTTTCCACGTTCGATTGTGTCTCGGACTGCTACCAGAATTGCCAAAAAAGGGTTTCCAGGCCTTGGCCCGGAAACCCTTGTCATACCTATGGTGCCCAGGACGAGAATCGAACTCGTACGGGGCAAGCCCCGAGGGATTTTAAGTCCGAAAAATAACCATCACAGGGTTTCACCTGGAGTCACTAACATATTGACTATTCAATGCTTTAACAAGTAATCTACTTCACAGAGTTTCACACAGTTTCCTCCCCATTCACGTTACAAGTGGGGAGAGGGTGGGGAGAAAAATACCCGAGGGATTTTTTTTGTCAAGGAGCTTATATGGCAAAATGGAAGTCAAGCGGTACCCGAGGAGTCAGGTACTACGAGCACGAAACCCGGCGCCACGGTGTAAAAAAGGACAGATACTTCGCAATCCGGTACCAGGTGGACGGGCAGAGACACGAAGAAGGGCTTGGGTGGGCGTCGAAAGGTTGGTCGGAAGCAAAGGCAGCGGCCGAGCTCGCCGACCTGAAAAAATCCGCCACCACCGGTAGTGGACCGCGCACCCTCAAAGAAAAACGGGCCGGCCAGGCGCGGGAGTTAGCCGTCCAGCAGGCCGAAAGGTTGTCACTTTCAGAATTCTGGATCCAGGATTACTTTAACCACCTCAAGGCCAGGTTGCCCAACATAACATCCTGGAGCAAGGAAGAGTACCATTTCCAGAAGCACATCAGCCCCACCATGGGTAATAAATCGCTGAAAATGATCATGCCGGAAGACGTGGAAAGGATGCTGGACAGCATGCGAGCGCGGGGACTGTCTCCGCGCACCCAGCAATACGCGGTCGGCACCCTCTACCGCATATGGAAACTGGCCGCCAAGCGGAAGTTGGTCAAGGCTGGCGATAATCCGGCCGCCGGCGTACAGTTGCCCAAGGTGAACAATACCCGCCTCCGGGTACTCACCCCGCAGGAATTGAAAGAAATTCTCGCCTATCTGGCCGTGACCGATCCAGCAGCCCATGATATTACGCTGTTTTGCGCTTATGTCGGGTGCCGATTCTCAGAGGCCGCCCGGCTTACCTGGGAACATGTAGATCTTGTCCGCGGTGCTGCTCTTTTCCCCGATACGAAAAACCACGAGACACGGGAAATCTATCTGGTACCCGAAATCATGGCCATGCTTGAACGTCGGGGCATCGGCGGCACAGGGGAGCGTGTTTTCATCAAGCGTGACGGCACGATTCATCGCGAGCCGCCCTCCGCGTTTCGGACGGCGGTAAACAGTCTCAAGTTAAACGCGGATAGAGGCCCCCGGGATCGCGTGTCATTCCACAGCTTGCGACATACAGCCGCAACGTTGGCAGCGCGGCGCGGGGTGCCGGTGAAGGATCTGCAGATACTATTCGGTTGGAAGACGGCCGCGATGGTTTTTCGATATGCCAAGGGGGATGAAAGTATCCAGCGGCGGGCTATGCAGGGCCTGGCTCAATCCTTGACGGCCGAAGAGGCAAAGGTATTGCCCTTGCTCAAGAGTGGAACGACCGCATCCTAGCCCCATTACGTCCGATGCGCTATGCGCGCTGGCTTGATCGTCGCCGATCCGCAAGAGCGGTCAACTGCTGCTTTGAAGGTGATGGAATGCTATTGGGAAGGGCTGGGGAAGACGACAAGGGCAGGAGGCCTCGGCCAAGATCGAGGGGGGCATTCGGGCAGCGATCGGCTTCAGCCAGCAAGCTGGCAGCGCCGATTTTCTCCGACCAGGCTTTCCCGCTTCGATATCCAGGCCCTCCAGGCTTTTTTTGATTTTTGTGATTGTCACAGATAAAACCGAAGGTTCGGGCTCCCGGCACAGCCGGCCGGGGATCCTCTCGAAGCAAATGGCCGCTCGTGGCCCGGTAGGGCCGCGTGAAGGGCATCGTTGCCCGAGGGGCGAGAAAAGAGACGGCCCAGAGGCAAAATCGCCCTGAGGGGCCGCAGAGGTCCCTTTCCGGCCTCTCTCCTTGGTTCCCCCTTCAAGGGCGGCAGTTCAACGGACTGGCGGATCAAGAAGGGGCCTCTTGCGCGCATAGCGCGAAGGTCAAGCAGCGGCCAGGTGTCGGCGGGGGCGCCGTGCAGTTTCCTCGACTCCCAAAATAGAGAAAATGAATCTGGCCATGGCTGCCGAAGTGATGAGCCGGGTTTTCGAGATCACGGCCCGGGTGGTGACCGGCTGGCCAGCAGCTCGCAGGCGCTGAATGATTTCCTCGACGGCATCAATGGCTCGGGAGATATCGCTTTGAGAACACATTTCCAGCACTTCTGCGGCATCGGCCAACTGCATCTCAAGCAAACGGGCGGCCCAACCATAATCTTCTTTGGAAAGTATTGGATCAGCCGCCAGTCCCCGAATAACATGGTAGACAAGAGCGTATTTGTGGCCGCGCCACATCACCCGCCGGAAAAATGATTCATCCAGGGCCAGCCCGCCGGACAGTTTTTTGAAGGCCGTCAAGAAGACTTCCTCTGCCTCCGGGGAAGTGTGGTATTCGGTCTTGAGATCCGCAGTCATGGCCTTGAACCTGGCGGCCCAATCGAGGGACTCGACGGCCCAAAAGGGAAAATTTCGCCACGGTCGGGCCGGGTCGGGCAGCGCTAGGACAAAACCGAATCGCTGTGCGAAGCCATCGAGCAAGCTTTCTGGTGATATGCCTTCAACGAATGGCTGAAGGGCTGTGAACCCAAGCAGCCCCAACACCGGTTTTTCGATGGTGATTACGTCCTTTTTGGTGCTGCGCTCAATAGTAGAGTTGTCATAGCATTGCAAAAGGTATCCTTTCAGATCCTCAAGCGGTCCTGGTTGTTCGATTTTTTTTAGCAACTGGTAAAACTCATCCTTAATCCACAGAGAACGGGGCCTTTCCGCGAATTCCTGCAACCAGGCGGCGGCAGAGGCTGCACCACTTTCCATGATCGGCACCACCCCTTCCAGGCCTGCGCCAATTTTTTTCTGCGTCCACGTTTTTCCTCCACAGGAGGGAGCCAGGACGATTGACCAGAAATCCGCTTCGATTCGCTCCCCCCGGAAATGAATCATGGAGCCTTTATTGATCAGCGCCCCAGCCACGAAATGAATGAAGGTGGAAAGGGGGATCTCTAGAGGAATATTTGTCTTGCCCTGAAACTCTTCGATGATCGCCTCCAACAGGCTGCCGGGCGGTACGCACGGCATACCGCGCCACTCCCCGGCCTTTTTGCGCCGGCGGGCAACAAAAGCCACCCGGGCATAATCGCGGGCATCGGCGGGGAGGCTTGAGAATAAGGGAATCTGTTTCGGTTTTCTGGCCATCATCCAACTCCTTTTTGCTGACGGGGTGCTGACGTTTAACCCCCAAACGTCAGCAAAAAGCCGTTATTTACCCCCCCCTATGAAATGTCAGCACTTTAGGGGGGTTTTGAACCGCCACCCCTTGCCCTGCAAAGGGTGGCATCTCTTTTGCATTAACGTCAGCACTTTGTCAGCAAATAGCGTTTTTGGGGCCGATCGGCGGAAAAGTTTTGCTGACGTTTTGCTGACGTTGTGTTGTTTTTACATCCCTGGTGCCGGGGTTTTCCCCTTCGGCTTGTCCTGCTTGGGTAGCTGTTGGACGGCACGAACGCGCTTCATCCGCTCGGCGAACCCCTCCCCTTCGGCCTGTTGCCGCTCATTGGCGGTCACCATGACCGAAAGAATGCGCCGGGCCATAGCTAGGTGCATTTGATCCACTGCCCCAGCAGCGGCCAGAACAAAGGACAGGTATGCCAAGCTGGTGGCTATGTCGTGGATTGCCGGGGTGTCGCTGCTGGCCTGGCGCTGGCCCGCCCATATTTCGGCGGCCGAGGATCTAGCCTTGACTCGCCGCATCAACCAGTCCAGCCACTCCAGAAACTCCTGGGCCTCGGCCTCCGTGTCGAAAGGCAAATCCCCGACGAAAAAAACCTGCCGGCCATCTTCAATCCCGCTCATGACTTTCATTTCCATTTTTTACTCCTTTTTCTCGTTAAAATGACAAGCATAGAAAGCCTATGCTTTAGCTTTTACGCCCCTGCACAGGGGAGGCAGACCCATGGAAAGCGGGAAAAGCACCGCCAGGATGAGCCAGTCCAAAAAAGCCTCGTTTTCTGCCGGATCGTCAAAAACATCAACCTGCATCGAGTCGAAATTTTTCATCTTTTCCATGTGTTCTCTCCTTTTTGGGTTGTTATGATGGCCTGGGCGGAGACCAGCCGCCTGGTTTTTTTTCTTTGGCCGGCGCGGGCCGCATGGCCATGCGTTCGTGGCGCTCTTTGGCCTCGGCTGCCTCCCTGCGCTCCGCCTCGGCCTCGGAGACTTCCCGGCGCAGCATCTCCGCGATGGCTTTTTCCCTTTCTTCCTCCTGGCTATAACGGTAACGCGCCACCACCTCGACGGGGCAAGACGCGATCAACTTTTTCTCAGCCAGCGCAAGGCTTTTTTGCTCGGCTCTGGCCGCCGCCAGGGCGGCTTCGGCCTCGCGCAACTTGGAGGAAACACGGGCTTTCTCGAGCAGATGCCAAGGCTTGAGCTCGGCGGCTTGACCGCGCAAATAATCGACTTGGCGGTCCCATTGGTTTTCTGCTTTCCCGGCCTCTCGTTGGCCATTCTCGATCCGCCGCAAGGCTTCGCCTCCCTGGCGCGAGGTTTCGACCGCTTGGCGACGGACTTCGGCCGGGTACATCAAGTAATCATATTTCCTTGCCAGCTCCCGGCGGCGCTCGGCCTGGTTGTAGGACAGTTCCTTGGGCGGAATCAGAAACTCATCTCTCTTTTTTTCCCAGATTTTTTGGCGCTCGATCGACATCCGGCCTGCGGATATGCGGTCCTGGGAGGTCTGATGAATTTCTTTTGCCCGCTGCTTATCTTGTTTTTTAACTTCCATGATAATTTCCTCCAGCTCTCGGCGCGCTTTTTTATGACGCTCGGCTTCAACCTCGGCCAGATGCGCTGCCTGTTCCAGGTTTCCCTGGGCCAGATCTACCAGTTCCCCGGCCCGTTGCAGCCGTGCCAGCTCGCATGCCATGAGTTTTGCAGCGGCCTGTTCCGCTTTCCATTCCCCTCGGGTCAGCCGGCGCCGGCCTGGGCCAAGGCGGGTGAGACCGTGAAATTTTCCGACCTCCTCATGAAAATCGTCCTGCCACTGGCGCATGGCGTCTCGGTACGCTTCGTTTCGCTTTTTGCTGCCCCCTTTCTGACCACGAACATGATCAATAGCCGCCTTCCCGACGTGCACCGCCCCGAATCGCTCACCGGGGCGTGGAACACAAAAAAAATGAATGTGGGGGTGCCTCTCGTCGACATGCTCCACCACAGACAAAAGCCGCTTTTCATATTTTTTTTTCAACCACTCGATTGAAGAGTCACGGAACGACGCCCATTCTGATGTCGGTTGGCTATCCGGCCAAGTAATTACCCCCGCAGCCAGCATGCACCCATCTTTTCGCAGCCGCCGGCCTTGTGCATCTTGGGCTTGTGTCGCCCATGCCTCTGCCTCTTCCAGGGCTTGCCTGGGCCTGTCCCCGAAGAGTAACTGAGGAGGGCAGGGAGTATCGATGTGATGGCAGGCCTCCGGATCGCGCTCCGCCTCCGCGACGATCTCCGCCGCGTTCCACTTTTTACCTCCGCCCTTCGACCTGGCCCACGAATCCAAGTGCAAAAATTGATACCCCTCGCCCATGTTTTTAGCCTCCCGCAGGGACCGCGCTTATCCCCCTTGGGGGATAAGCTAGTCGGTCACTAGCTTTTGCTTTTGCCCTTTTACGCAGCCAGCAAACCGGCCAATAAACCTGCCATCGCCCCTAACATAATTGAGTAGCATATCCACCACTTTACGTGTGTCGCTTTGCGGACCAAGACGGCCTCGCGTTCTGCCCTGGCAGCATGGGCAGCTTGACGTTTTGCGGGGGCCAGGGCCATGGCCTCCCGCCAGATCGCAAACCGCCTGGCAATTTCGCCAGCAGCCGACTCTGCCGAAATTTCTGTGTCTGCCAGCAGCTCCGCGGCCTGGCAGAAAGCCCAGTCCAGCGCCTGGCCTGGGGTGCAGGGGTGATCTCCAAAACAGTCATGCAAATCGTACAAATCTGCATGCCATGCCCAGGGGCGGCCGCCTTCTCGCTCCCCAGCCCGCAGAAAAAGAAGGAGCTGAAGAGCAAAAAACACCGGTCCGTGGCTCCCTCCAATTTCGTCGACTGGCAGCTTACTCAAAAATCGGTGCGCAATTTCGTGAAGATATGTTCCCCTCAGTTTCTCTACCATCACCCAGGATTCCTGCCCCAGGGGGGCATCGAAATGTATAGTTACCTCCCTAAACTCTGCCATATCCTGCCACGAACAAAATCCACCCCACGTTGCCCCTGCCGGCCGCCTGGCGAGCCGGACCGGCGGCGGATTTTCGATCCGCAAAGGCCGCAAAAATTCCGAGGACAGCGCCTCGGCGAGGGCCGAAGGCGGCTCGATTTCCTTCAAGGCAAGGACTTTAGGGGCGGTGGTCATTGCTGCCCCTGCACCCTGGCCCGCAGCCAGGCGACCAAATCAGAAACCGGGTAAAAAACTATCTGGGCTCCCATTTTTACCTGCGGCGGACCCTCTCCCTTTGATGCGAGATTGGCAAGCGTTCTGGGATTCAGAAGCCCGCCAGAAAATTTGTAGACCTCCTTCCTCGTCACTACAGCAGAAGGCCATTTCTCTTCCATTTGTGCATAGATGTCTTTCATGATGTCGTCTCCCTGGGGTGCAAACTGTGAATCCAGGGTAACACTCGGGATAGATCTTTGCAAATATTTTATTCAGTCATTCCAATAGCTTAGGATAGGATTAGGATAGATTTTTTGCGCCACCTGCCCTATCCTAATAGGGTTAGGATAGGGCAGGTGGCTATCCTAACCTAACAAAGACAAGAAAGAATAAGATGGTTAGGCGAATAAAAAATGATCCTGAAGGGAAAATCACCACAAGAAAATAAAAATGGGGAGAGAGTGGGGAGAGAAAACGTCTAAATGAAAAAGGGCCTCCAGGCTAAAACCTGAAAACCCTTGATTTTATTGGTGCCCAGGACGAGAATCGAACTCGTACGGGGCAAGCCCCGAGGGATTTTAAGTCCCTTGCGTCTACCAGTTCCGCCACCCAGGCAGGTGTTCAGATCAAACGGCGGTGTACCATATCACCCTGTAAAAATCAACAGCCATCCGCCGCACCCATGGGCCACCCGTGCCTTTTTTACGAGACCGTTGCGCCGTGCTCCGCAAAATACTGCACCCGGTAGGTGGACACCTCCAAATCGCCTGAACGCCAAGCATCGGCGGGCAACCCGGCCTTGCTGCACAGGTGGCGCAAAAAATCCTCAGGATCGGGCAACTGCTCCCAAACCTGGGGCAGGAAGGTGGCGCCCCGCCCCCCCTTTCGGAGGATGACCCCATCGCGCCCAACCTGCAAAATACTGAGCAACTCCTCCGCGTTGGCATAAGCCAAAGGGACCGGCTCGGTGAGGATGCTGATCTCCATCTCGATTGCCGCGAGTTCGTTTTTTTCCACCGGCCGGAAGCGGGAATCGTCAAAAGCGGCATGCAGGGCATTGCGTTTCACGCCCTCGACAATGGATTCCATGGCGGCAAGGCTGCCGATGCAGCCGCGCAGCTCACCATGCTTTTTCAGGGTAACAAAGGTCCCTCGCTTGCGCTGGAGTTCGGCATCCAGCAAACGGGCCGCAATCTCTCCTGCCGGCTCTTGCGCCTCCATGCCGAGCTGCCGGCCGATGGTCTCGCGCGCCAGCCAGAGCAGCGCCTGTCCCTGTTCTTCCGTCAATCCCGAATTCTTTGCGCCTTCCTGCTGTGCCATACGCAGCTCCTTTATTCTTCCTTTTTTCCCGTACATCTTTCATGATACAGTATCCAAGGAAACCGGAAAAAGCATACCACTTTTCCATGTTTCAATGTTCTGGGAAACACAAGGGGGAAACCGCACAGGATGAAAACAACCACCATCTTTTTGGCTGCAGCCGGTCTCGTTCTCGCCATCACCGGCAACGGCCTGGGCGCGGATGCCCGCAACGGAAAACTGCTCTTTGCCAGCCCGACCCTCGGAGGCGGCACCTCCGGCAAGAGCTGCCTCACCTGCCATGAACATGGCCGGGATCTCAGCCCGGAAACCCTGAGCAGAAAGCACTATCTGATCATGGGCAACCCCGTTGCCTCCCTAGCCGGGGTGATCAATTTCTGCATCGAGGTGGCCTTGCGCGGCGAGGCCATCCCGGAAAACGGCAAGGAGATGACCGACCTCATCGCCTATCTGCCCATCCTCATCACGGACACCAGCGCCAAGCCCCAATAAAAAAACCCGGCCAAGGCCAGGTTTTTTTACAACACATTCACAACGAACGAATCAGCAGCCGCAGGAACCGCCGCCTCCGCTGCCGCAGGAGCTGCCGCAGCTTCCCCCGCCGCCGCCCAGAGGCTTGGCCGAGGAGATGCCGAAACCGGAACGGGGCCCGGCCTCGATGAAGTCTACCTTGATGACTCCGCACTGATTGCTGAGATTATTATCCAGCAAAAATTTAATCCCGCCATGTTCAAAGGTCGCGTCATTTTCTTTTGGCTCATCCAGAGCCAATCCCAAAGAGGGGCCTGCTCAGCCACCCTGCATTAAGGCAACACGTACGGCAGAATCGATATTATTATCGGCCAGGTACGCTTTCAGTTTAACAACCGCCTGCTCTGTTACTTCAAGCATCCTATGATCTCCTCATCAAAAGGTTCATAAAAAAATATCCCGGCGCGAGGGGCCGGTAAGAAAAATGGAATTTCATCTTTTTCTTATCGAGTAAATTAAGAAATATCCCCGCATAAGTCAAGGCTGGTTTTTTGTTTTGCTCTCCGCCTGATTCACGCTATAACAGAAAGAAGAATCCCCAAGGGCCAGAGGCCCTTTTTCCTTCACTGTGCGAGGCCGAGCAGATGAAAAAAATCGTCATATCCACCGGCGGCGGCGATGCCCCCGGACTCAACGCCGTCATTTACGCCGTAACCAAATCCGCCCACTACCGGGGCTGGGAGGTGTACGGCAGCCACGGCGGCTACAAGGGGCTGCTCGACCCGGACGAACTCGTCCGCCTCACCCCGGAAATCGTCGAAGACATAACCCCCACCGGCGGCACCATCCTCGGCTCCACCAACAAAGGCAACCCCTTTGCCATGCCCGTGGAAAACCTGGCCGGCGAGGTCCAGCTCCGCGATGTTTCCGACCGGGTGATGCAGAATTTCACCCGCATGGGATTTTTCTGCCATATCGCCGTGGGAGGCGACGGCAGCCTGGAAATCGCCCACCGTTTCGCCACGGAGAAGGGGATGCCGGTGATCGGGGTGCCCAAAACCATTGACAACGATCTGCAGGCCACCCACAGAACCTTCGGCTGCGACACCGCCGTGGCCACCGCGACCGATGCGCTTGACAAGCTGCATTCCACGGCCAAGTCCCACGACCGGGTCATGGTGGTCGAAGTCATGGGCCGCGATTCCGGCTGGATCGCCATCAACTCGGGCATCTCAGGCTGCGCCGATGTCATCCTCATCCCGGAGATCCCCTTCAACATGGACCTGGTTTGCGAAAAGATCAACGACAACGACCTGCACCACAAACACTACGCCATAGTCGTGGTGGCCGAGGGGGCCAGGGCCAAGAACGCCGAGGTGATCCACAAGGCCACGGATGCCCATGAAGTCGGGCGTCAGGAGGTGCTGCTGGGCGGGGTGGGCGAATGGGTGGCGCAGCAGATCCGGGAAAAAACCGGCAAGGATACCCGCTCCCTGGTGCTGGGGCACTTGCAGCGCGGCGGTTCCCCCACCACCTTCGACCGGATGCTGGCCCTGCGCTTTGGCGGCGCGGCGGTACGCTTGGCCGAACAGGAGATCTTCGACCACATGGTGGCGCTCTCGGCCACGGATATTATCGCCGTGCCCCTGGCGGACGCGGTCAAGACCAGAAAAAAGGTGCCCCTGGATAGCGACAAGGTGCTCACCGCCCGGGAGATCGGGATTTGCCTTGGGGATTGAAAGATAGGCGCAAGGTAAAAGGTACAAGGTTAAAGGTAAGAAGAATTTTCTCCTTTATCCTTTAACCTTTAACCTTCAGCCTTTAGCCTTCAACCCTTCACCTTTTCATATACTCATCCCATTCCATGGGCAGCATGGTTTTCTTCAGATTGTTGCATTCCTTGCAGCAGGTGGCGAGATTCCCCTTGGAGCTTGTCCCTCCCCTGGCCAGGGGCACGATGTGATCCATGGTCAGTTCCTTGGCCGGGGTCTTTTTGCCGCAATAATAGCAGATGCCCAGCGAGAGCTTGGTCTGCCACCATCGGCTTTTCCGTATCTCCCGCGCCTTGGCGCGTTCGCGGCGGATATCCTCCTCGGCCACGCCCTCGCCGTACAGCTCTTGATCCGCGTTCATGGCGCCACCTCCCCCAGCAGGATTTTGCGCGCCGCGCCCACCAGATATAGAGAACCGGCCACGCAGATCAGATCTCCGCTCTGCGCCAGATCAGCGGCCAGGGCCAAGGCCTCTTTCACCGTTGGGGCAGACAGTGTCTTGGTGCGCTCCTCCTCGGGCAGGATGGCGGCCAACTGCTCGGGCGTGGCCGAGCGCTCGCTTTCCGGGCGGGTGAAGATGATCCGCTCCGCCAGGGGGGCGATGGCAATGAGGGTTGCGGCCACATCCTTGTCCCCCATGCAACCCCAGACCAGGATGAGGTGGTCGTAGCGAAACTCGCTGACCAGGGCATCCCGCAGGCTCTCGACCCCGGCGGGGTTGTGGGCTCCGTCCAGCAGATAGCGGCGCAAAGAAGGATCTTGGTCGGCAGGACACTCCACCCGGTTCCCATCCGCCAGGCAGAAATATTCCAGGCGTCCCGGCCAGGTTACGGAAAGCAGCCCCTGCCGGATTGCCTCGCCGTCCACCGGCAAGGTGGCGGCGATGGTTTCCAGCGCAGCCAAGGCCAGGGCAGCGTTGCCGATCTGGTACCCGCCTTTCAACCGGCAATGGAGGTTTCCAAGGGAGTGGCCATGGTCAATGCCCCGATACTCCCAGCTTCCCTCCGGGCCACGCACCGCCTCAAACTCCCTCCCCAGCAAATACAAGGGAGCCTTGCGTTCCTCACACACCTGCGCCACCACCGCCAGGCTATCGTCCGGCCCTACCCCCGCAACCACCGGCACGCCGGGCTTGATGACCCCGGCCTTTTCAAAGGCCACTGCAGCCAGGGTATTGCCCAGGTACTGCTCATGATCCATGCTCACATTGGTGATCACGGAGACCAGCGGGGTGACCACGTTGGTGGCGTCAAGCCTGCCGCCCATGCCCACCTCCAGAATGGCCACATTCACCTGTTCCTCGGCAAACCAGAGCAGGGCCAGGGCCGTGGCAAACTCGAAATAGGTAATCTGCCGGTCGCCCAGGGCTGCACGGATCGCACTGGCCTGGCGGGCGAAGGCCTCTTCGGAGATGAAGCGGCCATCGATGCGGAACCGCTCCCGCACACAGCTCAGGTGCGGCGAGGTGTAGAGCCCCACCTTGTAGCCCGCCCTGGTCAGGATGGTCCGCAGGGTGGTGGAGACGGAGCCCTTGCCGTTGGTGCCGGCCACATGCACGAAACGCAACCCCCGGTGCGGATTGCCCACCGAATCGAGGAACTGGCTCATGCTTTCAAGGCCCAACTTGATCTTGAAAAACTGCAGGTTATCGAGAAAAACCCACGCCTCTTGATAATTCATTATTTCACCAGCTCCAGCTTGGCATAGTCAAGATGCAGGGTCTTTCTCCCATGCCGGGCAAAAAGGACCTCGAGCGTTTTGGGGCTGACCACCTTTTCCACCACGCCCTCCCCGAAAAAAGGATGGCGCACCCGGTTGCCAAGCTTGATGCTCTGGGCCGGGGCAGCCGCAGCCGAGCTGGAAAGCCCGGGCGGATATGCAGAGCGGAGCGGTGGAATGCTGTAATCGGGCCGCTCCTCCTGCTCCGCATCATAGGCGGGGGACTGGGGATGCCAGGCCGGAGCAGCAGGGGCCTGGGTCAGGGCATGGGGCAATTCCTGCAAAAACGGGGAAGGCCCGCCCGCAGCCGCAGAGGAGTCGTAGGACATGACCTCCTGCGGGTAGACCAGATACAACTGCTTGCGGGCCCGGGTCGCGGCCACATAGAGCAGACGGCGCTCCTCTTCCCGGTGCGCGGGCAGTACCGCCTGAGCCGAGGGAAAGCGGCCCTCGGCCAGGTTGATGATAAAAACCGTGTCCCATTCCAGTCCCTTGGCCGAATGGATGGTGGAAAGCACCAGCCGCTTGCCGCCGTCCTCTTCCAGGGCCCCGGCCTGGGGCGGATCAAGGGAGGCATCGTCCAAAAACGCCTGCAAGTCGGTATACCCGCCCATCACCCTCCCCAACTCGTCCAGATCCCTGCGGCGGCGGGGATAATCGTCGTGGTAGAGCCGCTCGAAGATCGGCTCGTAATAGTCCATGATCCGCTCGAACATCTGGCCCATGGACATGCCCGGCTGCCGAAGCGCCTCAAGCATCTCCAGCAAATCAGTCAAACCCTCTTTCCAGGTTTTGCCGGCAGGATATTCCCTAAGCGCCGCCAAAGGATCTTCCGCGCTCTTGACCCTGCTCAGGATGTTCTGGGCCGTCTTGGGCCCCACCTTGTCGAGCTGGAGCAGGAGCCGGTTCCAGGAGAGATGGTCGTGCGGGTTGGCCACCACCCGCAGGTAGGAGATAACGTCCTTGTTGTGGGCCAGCTCGTTGAGCTTGAGGCCGCCGCGCTTGTCAAACTCGATCTGCCTATGGGTCAGCTCCAGCTCCAGCTTGTAGGAATGAAAACCGGAGCGGAACAGCACCGCTATCTCATCCAGCGGTTCGCCCGCTTCCCGCAGAGCCACGATCTTTTCCGCCACATAGCGGGCCTGGGTGGCCTCATCCCTGGCCCCATACACCACGGGCTTTTCCCCGCCTGTGATGTTGGTGAACAGGGTTTTGGTGTATTTTTCCTGGGCCTTCTCGATGATGGCGTTGGTCAGATCGAGGATCTTCTGGGTGGAGCGGTAGTTCTCCTCCAGCCGGATCAGACGGGTGTCCGGAAAGAGCGAGGGGAACTCCATGATGTTGCGGAAATCCGCGCCCCGGAAGCTATAGATGGACTGCGAATCATCGCCCACCACCATCACATTGTTGTGCTTGGCCGCCATCAGCCGGACGATGGCCGCCTGGATGGGGTTGGTGTCCTGGTACTCATCCACCATGATGTGACTGAACCGGGTGGCCAGCTCCGCGTGCACCTCGGGAAACTCCTCCAGAATCCGCCGCCAGTTCACCAGCAGGTCGTCGTAATCCATGAGGCTGTGTTCCAGCTTGAACCGCTGGTAATGGAGGGCAATGGTCTGGAGATCGTCGGCGAAATCATGAAAATGGCCGTACTCGGCCTCGATCAGCTCGTCGATGGACATCCCCTTGTTCACCGACTTGCTCAGGATAGAAATCACCACCCGCTTGGAGGGAAAACGCTTGTTCTCGCCGCCCAGGTTCAGGGAGGATTTGAGCAGGTTGACGATGCCCTCGGCATCGGACTGGTCGATGATGGTAAAGTTTGATTCATAGCCGAGATGGCGGCAGTAACGGCGCAGCAACAGATTGGCCGTGGCATGGAAGGTGCCGCCCATCACCCGCCGACAGGAATCATCGAGCAGCAGACTGGCCCGGTGCAGCATCTCCTGGGCCGCCTTGCGGGTAAAGGTGAGGAGCAGAATCTGCTCCGGGGGCACGCCCTGCTCGACCAGATGGGCCAGACGATAGACCAGGGTGCGGGTTTTGCCGCTGCCTGCCCCGGCAATGACCAGCACCGGACCTGATACGGTGGTCACCGCCTCGTATTGCGCCTCGTTCAAGGCCTTGCGGCTGATCTGGCTGGCGGAACGGGCGGGCGACTGGGACTTGGACTTTGGTTCCATGGGAAATAGGGTGGGTTGCATGGCGGCAACTCTAACACAACAGCCCGGAGGCAATCGACAAAAAAGTTTTAATTTTCATGCCTGGCTGGTAGAGTAGCTTGTCATAAAAGCCAAACACCAGCAAGACAACTTTTTACACAAATCCAAGGAAATAGAAATGAACAGCGCACAGGATATTTTCACCCAGGAAACCCTGCACACCCTCTTTCCGCCCGAACGGGCCAACGCCTTTTTCGACGCCCTGTTCGGCGACGCCGAAGAAGGAGCCTACGACATCCGCCTCGTTTTCAAAGGCCAGGCGGCAAACACCCTGACCTTCGGCCTGGAACTCCACGAGCGCCCCGGCAGATGCCTGGCCTGCAATCTGACCTACGGCCTGCCCGAGGTATTCAGCCGCCACCCAGTCATCAACATCAAGGGACTGACGGCGGAGATCGACTCACTTCTAGGCGACAAGGCCACCTGCACCGCCTGGAAACTCGGCACCACCCAGACCGTTTCCAAGAAGCTGCATGTTATTCCGCTGATGATCAGCTTGGCGTGAAGGGACTACTCCTCCTTAAACTAGTTCGACGCCTGGGAAAATATGAGTAAAGCGAAGAAATTGACCATCGACGTTCTGGGAACGACCATCACCGTCCTTTCCCAGAGGGACGAAGACTACATTTCCCTAACCGATATGCTGAAGGCGAAAGACGGCGATTTTTTCATTTCGGACTGGTTGCGGAATCGCAACACTGTAGAATTTCTCGGAATATGGGAGCGCGTCCATAACCCCGGCTTCAATTATGGCGAATTCGCCACAATTAGAAGCCAAGCCGGTCTAAACAGCTACAAGATCAGCGTCAAGGAGTGGGTCGCCAAAACCAATGCCGTCGGCCTACGGGCCTCAGCGGGAAGATACGGCGGCACCTATGCACACAGGGACATCGCCTTTGAATTCGGCATGTGGATCAGCCCCGAATTCAAGGTCTACCTGATCAAGGAATTCCAGCGCCTCAAGGAGGACGAAAACCGCCGCCTGTCACTGGCCTGGAACCTAAACCGCACCCTTTCCAAGCTCAACTACCGCATCCACACCGACGCCATCAGAGCACACCTGATTCCGGCTGCGATTACGCCCTCGCAGGCCGCAATCACCTACGCCACCGAGGCGGACCTGCTCAATGTCGCCCTCTTCGGCCAAACAGCCAAACAATGGCGCGACGCCAACTCCACCCTGGAAGGCAACATGCGCGAGTACGCCACCGTCGAACAATTACTGGTGCTGGCCAACATCGAGGGCATGAACGCCGAACTCATTCACATGGGACTGTCACAAGGGGAGCGACTCAAACGCCTCAATGAAATTGCCATTCGCCAGATGCAGGTACTCACCTCCGCGTCGACGATCAAACAACTCAAGGGATAGCCCAATGCTCGACATCCCGACTAGGCCGTTTCCAAAAAACTGCATGTTATTCCGCTGATGATCAGCCTAGCGTGACGGAGAATCTGTTGGAGGCCATCATAATTTTCGGAATGATGACCTGAACTGTAGAATAACTTTTCATACGTCTAGGTAAAGACGCTGGGCATGGTCCACAATGAACACTCTTTATCACTACTGCTCGACTGCCTCGTTCCATGCGATCGTCCAATCGCATTCTCTCTGGCTTTCGTCACTGTCTCTATCGAATGACACGATGGAGGGAAAGCTTGTCGCCCAAGCCTTTACCCGCCTCGCCGAAAGGGACTCACTTGACCCATACTCCGTTAGCCGCCTTCGAGACGCTGTCGGCATCTTAGAGGAAATCATTGATGGCCTGGGCTTCTGCCTATCTGAAGACGGCGACCTGCTAAGTCAATGGCGGGGGTATGCGGCCGATGCGACTGGAGTATCCATCGGCTTTTCTGCCGAGTACCTGAACTGGCTCTCTGAAACACACAAGATCCACAATGAGTTGCGATTTTCTCTTCAAAAGATTGAATACGAATCTTCCGCCCACGAATCACACATAGAACCGACGTATCGCAAAATCAGGCAGTTCATCGATGCTGGGGCTTTTAAAACACCTGGCAGGCGAATGCTCCTCGATACTCGTACCGACGACAAAATTAAACAAGACAATGCGGCTATTAAAAAGGCGCAATCCCAGTTATCTCTGACTGTGCTACCCCTTTTTTCCGAGTTGTTTCACCTAAAGGCCTATGCATTTCGAGAAGAACGAGAATGGCGCCTTCTCTCGCATCTGGTGAAGGGTGGGGAAGATCACTGTTCTCATCGCGTCGTGCATGACCGCATCGTTCCCTACCGCAAGATCGAACTTGCAGGGCTAGAGCGTAGCCCCATCACCGAAGTAATCCTTGGCCCCAAACACGGCACGCCACCAAGGGTAGTAGAAGACTTCTTGAAGCAAAACCAATATGCCGTTGTCCGGGTTAGGGGCTCAGAAGCAAGCTATCGGTGAACAAGAGGGGATATCCCATTGGCACGCAGCCGAGCACCGGAGATGCTGCCGAAAAGGGGATTTGCACTGTTTGAGGCGAAGCCGAGTTTGCAAAGCCCCGGCAGCATCGAGGAGCGCAGGGCATCCCGCCGCAGGCGGGACAAGGGACACAGGGTGCCCTTTCTTTGGTTCGTTTCTTTGGGCAAGCAAAGAAATGAACAAACCCATTTATTCACTAACGAAGCGAGTTACCAGTGGCTCTTATCTCCTCCCCAACCGAACTCACCACCAGCGCCACCGATGCCCTCCTCGCCATCGAATGCGCCGTAATCATCGCACTCCTTCTGCGCACCGCACCTGCCGACCGCTGGCGCACAAACCTCTGGTGCTCAGTCTTTGCCCTCCTCGCAACCGCATCTTTCCTCGGCGCCCTGGCCCACGGCCTGGAAATGCCAACGCCCATGCGCACGGCACTATGGACCCCGCTCTACCTGAGCTTGGGAATTCTCGTGGTGCTGTTCATCGTGGGGGCTGTTGCTGATTGGCGGGGAAAAATGGCGGCAAAGCGCCTTGTCCCCTGGGGCCTCGGGGTGAGCGCTGCCTTTCTCGGGCTGACCGCGCTGCTGGGCGGGGCGTTCATCGTCTTCATCGTGTATGCGGCAACAATTCTATTGAGCGCTCTGGCCATCTACACCTTTCTGGCCGTTACCCCCCGTTTGCAAGGCGCCGCAGTAATGGCCCTGGCAATCCTGCTCAATCTGGCCGCAGCCGCAGTGCAGGCAAGCAATCTCTCGCTCCACCTTGTTTTCCCCTTTGACCACAACGGACTCTTCCACCTTGTCCAGATAGTGAGCACAGCGGTACTCGGGCTGGGAGTGCACCTCGGCATGAAGTCCTCTCCGTGATAGGTCTCCTCGTAGGTCGGCTTAGCGTAGCGTAACCCGACGTCTCAGGCCTTGGTACCGCGCATGGCAATGTTGGGTTACGCGATGAAACCGCTAACCCAACCTACTACTCCCTCCACATGGGCGATGATTCCAGCTTCACAGCCACCAGATTTTAACCACCTCGAATTCGAGGGGATTAAAAAATTCCTGTTTCCCCCCTACCACAACCGGTCAAAAAACCGCCCCACCTCACCGGGCCGATGCGCATCCGACCCCGCCACCAGCGGAACCCCCAAGGCCACAGCCTCGTCGATCAATGTGCGCACCGGATACTGCTCCCCCCGATGGGAAAACCCGGAGGTATTCACCTCCAAGGCCATGCCCTTTGCGCGCATCCCCTGAAAGATCTCGCTGATCTGGTGCCGGTGCGCCGCAGTAAAATGCACCTCGGGGTGATGCCGAAGCACGGCGTCCAGATGGCAGAGCACCGTGCCGGGCAGGAGTTCGACCGCTTCCAGCAGGGTGGCGAAGTAGTCGGAGGTCACCCGCTCCACCCCCTGCTTGCCAAGAGGCTCCAGATTACCCTTGCGGCGGCTCACCACGTTGTAGTGATGGCCATCGATCTCGTAGTAATGGAAGGAAATACCGACGCGGTCCCAGGTGTACCGCTGGAGAAATGCAAGAATCGCGGGGACTTGCTTGGGGTTGTAGCCCACCTCCACCCCAATCCCGATGCGGAGCCGGTCTCCATACACCTGTTGCAGCCTCTGGCCTTCGCCATGGTAGGCGGCAAAGTCCTCTTCGGAAAGCCAGGTGGCCTCGCGGTAGCGGATGCCGCATTCCAGGTG
Organism: Desulfobulbaceae bacterium UBA2273; assembly: GCA_002347095.1. GTDB lineage: Bacteria > Desulfobacterota > Desulfobulbia > Desulfobulbales > Desulfurivibrionaceae > Thiovibrio > Thiovibrio ferrireducens. Next base: position 36,016 of record DDWZ01000003.1, read on the forward strand.
TTCGAGAAAGATCAGCTCCTCAAGCCCCTTGTCGATGGCGGCCACGACATACTCCTCCATTTCGCCGGTGGCGTGATGGCAGAGCCGGGTGTGGACATGGCCGTCGCTTTTGGGGTTGATCAGCATGGGTTTGCCGGATAAGGGGGAATATTCCTAAAACTGGGAGATCGCTTGGTTATTGCTCCGGCCAATAAATAGT
>DDWZ01000018.1 GCA_002347095.1 Desulfobulbaceae bacterium UBA2273
TTCTGATCTCTTTAATGCAATAAAAACTCCCGAAGCTTAAAGCTCCGGTTTCTTGGGGCCCATCTTTTACTTTGCTCACTATTCAGTTTTCAATGATCGCTGCGCCCCGGAAAACCGAGGCCGCCCACTCGTTGGAGCGAAAAAAAGAAGATAACCGAAACACCGGAGCCCGTCAAGATGTTTTCTGACGTTTTGCACAGCCTCTCGTCATGGTGTCGGGTTATCGTTCGGGGGCCAAAATAGCCGAACCGCCCCCCCTTGTCAACAGCAATATTACGGAAATCTCAAAAAACACGGGCCCGGCAAAGAGCCGCTCTGTAACTCGTTGTTTTTCTGCGAAGCCCCTCCCGAATCTCCCCCTTGCCCAAACCTGAAATAGTGGCATCTTCGGCTTGGTCTTGAAAAAAAAATAATCAAGATCTCCCCTTCTGTCTGCGGATTTGCCGCCCGATACTTGCCGCCATGCATGCCGCACCAAAGCCATTGTCAATATTCACCACGGCGATCCCCGGCGCGCAACTATTGAGCATACCCAGAAGCGCGGCAATGCCCCCGAGACCTGTCCCATAGCCAACACTGGTAGGCACGGCGATAATGGGTTTATCCACCAGACCACCGACCACGCTGGGCAAAGCTCCTTCCATCCCGGCGACCACTATCAATACGCACGCCTTGTCGAGAAGATCACGGCGCGAAAGCAGCCGATGTATTCCAGCCACCCCGACATCATATAACTTCTCGACCGCATGCCCAAGGCAACGCAGGGTAACATATGCCTCCTCCGCCACCGGGATATCGGAAGTCCCGGCCGTGAGCACCACAATAAGACCTTCCCCGCCATTTGCTTCCGGTTCAGGCTCTTCCATCTTCGCCGTCACCATGCGGGCCTCCCCATGGTAAACAAGCCCCGGAATTTCCAGACAAACCGCCTCTCCCTTCTCCTGACTTACCCGCGTGGCCATGACCGCCGGAGAAAAACCGAGAAGCTTTTTTAAGATATCGGCAATCTGACCGGCGGTCTTATTCTCCCCATAAACCACTTCAGGCACCCCGGTTCGCAACCGCCGGTGATGATCGAGGTGGGCACAGGACAGCATCTCGGAGGGAAAATGCTTCAATTCCGCCAAGGCATCGGCAACAGTACACGCACCGCAACTCACCTCGTAAAGAAGCTTCTGCATCCTTTTTTCATCCATCCCGCAACCTCGACACCTTATATAGATAAGAAACAAACACAACCATCATCCACTTCGGTTCAACTAGATCTTGCCTGAGGATACAGCATCCGGTAGAGTAACGCACTTTAAGAGAGTTTTCAGTGCATTTCCTTGCAACCGCAACCTTTCCCACAGGGATTCCGATGCCAGCCAAAAGCCCAGCACATCCACCGTCCAAATCATGGCTTAAAATCACAATCACCGCCGGCGAGACCATCTCCGACCCCATTGCCGACTTTGTCTGCCAACTAACCGGCGGAGTCGAACAGGTCCCGGTGGCGACAGCCAATGCCGCCCAGGAACAAATTGTCGGCTACGTGGAAAATGGCCCCCACGCCCAGGAACAACTGAAAAGAATCGCGGAGTATCTTGCGGAACTCGCCGACCTCACCCCTGGGGAGGGAACAACGCGGCTCGAAACAGAAATCATCCCTGACGAAGACTGGAACAAGGCCTGGAAGGAACGATTCAAGCCCCTGCCGATCACCGCCCACCTTGTTATCAAGCCCACCTGGGAATCATACCAGCCAAACCCAGGGGAAAAGGTGATCGAGATGGACCCTGGCATGGCCTTTGGCACAGGACACCACGCCAGCACCAAGCTGGCCCTTGAATTCATTGAGGCGCTTTTTCACGATAAAAACACCCCGCCCAAAACCGTTCTCGATGTGGGCACCGGCACGGGCATCCTGGCCATGGCCGCCGCCCTCTTCGGCGCCCAGGAGGTCTTGGCCATCGACAACGACCCGGAAGCGGTGGTGGTGGCGGAGGAGAATATCCTGCGCAATGCGCTGCAGCCAACCATTACCGCAAATGGCGTCGCCCTGGAAGAGATCCCCCGCCAGTTCGATCTTGTCATCGCCAACATCATCCATGACACGCTCATTGAACTTGCCGCTCCCCTTGCCGCGCACTTGGCCCTCAACGGCAAGCTCATCATGGCAGGCATCCTGACCGGACCCCAGACCGACAATATCCGCGCCACCTATACCGCTCTTGGCCTGAAGCATCTGGAAACCCGCAGCGAAGGGGAATGGAGCGCCCTTCTCTTCACACGGCCATAACCCCATGAGCCTGCGCCGCTTTTTCATAGATCCGGCAGATATCACGGGAGAAACCGCGCTGTTGACAGGCCCGGAAGCCCACCATCTCCGGACCGTCCTCAGGCTGAGTCCCGGCGATCCCATTACTTTTTTTGACGGGACCGGCGCGCGCTACCAGGCCCGCATCGAACGCATCCTCAAAGACCGGGTAACCGCAACCATTATCGGGCAAACCCGGGATCTTCCTCCCAAGGTTCATTTGCACCTGGGACAAGCCCTGCTCAAAGGGCAGAAAATGGATCTCATCCTGCAAAAGGCCACGGAGCTGGGCGTTGAGGCGATCTACCCCTTTTACTCGGAACACGGAATCCACAAACAGCCACGAGACACCCAGATGGATCGCTGGCAACGCATCGTTATCGAGGCCTGCAAGCAATGCGATCGGGCCACGCCGCCGGAAATCCATACCCCCAGAGAAGTAACCGACCTCATAACGCAGCCCCCCCCCTGTGACGCACGGCTGATCTTCTGGGAGCACGAGACCCGGCACACATTAAAGGATGTCCTTGCCCCCCACAACAAGGATTGCCGATCCGTATTGTTCCTTCTCGGCCCGGAGGGAGGATTCAGCGAGACAGAGGTTGCCTGCGCCCAGAAGGAAGGCTTTATCCCGGTTTCCCTGGGACCGCGCATTCTGCGCGCCGAGACAGCAACCCTTGCGGCAACAGCAATTCTGCAATTTACCCTTGGCAATCTCGACCCGGTTCTTCCGGACGATCAGGAGAAAAGCCCATGCGCGCCGTTGTCCAACGGGTAAGCCAGGCCTCGGTTCAAGTCGATGGACAGATCTGCGGCGCCATCGGACCGGGGCTTCTGGTGCTTCTCGGGGTCGGGAAAAATGATTCGGAACAGGACGCGGTGCTCCTGGCCGACAAGATTGTCAATCTCCGCATCTTTGATGACGAGCAAGGCCTTATGAATCGTTCCCTGCTCGAGGTGCAAGGGGAGATGCTGGTGGTTTCCCAGTTTACCCTGTTCGGCGACTGCCGCAAGGGAAGACGCCCATCCTATTCGACAGCCGCGCCGCCCACGGAGGCAGCGAGCCTCTACGAACGATTCATCCGCGAAATCCGCACAAAACAGATCACCGTGGCCACCGGCAAGTTTCAATCCATGATGGACGTAACCCTGATAAACAACGGACCGGTGACCCTGCTTCTGGACACGGAAAAGCAATTCTAGCCGCACTCCCATTCCTTTCACCATATATTTGCAACCCCTGCTTTACAAGCGTTGCAAATATAGCTATATATTCTTGCTTATTTATAGCTATGCGGGTGACGCAGTTTACGCCCGAAACCATGTATCTTTCTTGCCCGGCGAGGGGCTTCACATGCAAGAGCTTTGGTCCGATGACCCGAAGGTCGTTGGAGAAGAAATCGTACGGATTGTCGGCCAGCGCCTCCCGGTAACCCTCTTCCAAAAGGGGCTGAACCCGCAAAAACTCACGCCTTCCGAGATATTCACCAAAGAAACGGAACCACTCCTTCTTTTTACCAAGAATGCCCCTTTCCAGGCGCCAAAAGACCCGTGCCTGCTTCTGTACCAACAGCAGAACCAACCCATGCGCGGCTTCCACGCTACCCCCGTGCTTGAAACCAACAGCGACTTTGGAGTGCGCTTCCCCACCTCAATTATCATCATTCAACGGAGGAAACATCCCCGATATGCAACAAGCCCGCGCTCCGTTGCGACGTTCACCCGCAAGGCAAGCCAGTATCTCAATCATGGCACGATAAAAAACATCTCCATCGAGGGGGCACGGGTGGTGGGGAAATTTTCCCAGCATATCCAGAAAGGAGACAAACTCAGCCCGCTCAGCATGACCCTTCGTTTAAAATTTGGCGATTTTGAGGAAAAAGCCACCGCCCCGGAAGCCATTGTCCGCCAGATTATCGAGATTGATCAGGAGACCAGGGAATTCGGCATTCAGTTCACGCTCAGGGGCACGGACCTGGAAAATCTCGAACGCTACCTTGCCATTTGCTCCATCGAAAATTCCCCGCCGAACGCGACCTGAAAACACCGTCCGGGTGTTCTTCGGACCGACTCATCGCAACCGTACTTACCGGTGGGCTTTTCGCCACAAGGCGAGCAGGCGCGTTCGCAACTCCGCGTCACCAATGGCGCCGATCAGCCGCTCAAAGCCCTTCTGCTCCTCAGGATCAATCGGCTGCGGAGAAGCAGGCGGCTGCGGGCTCTCCGCAACCATCTTTTCCTCGCCAAGGGCCGCATCTATCTGAAAGCGGATGTCGCTTATCTTCTCGGAACCACGCACATTCGCATTGACATGTTCGAGCAAGGACTGCTTTTGCAAATGGAGCTGCTGCATCCAAACCGAGTCGGAAACCGCGATCCAGAGCACCGTGCCGCGAATCACCTGCGGTGCGGTCCGCTCCGCAAGCTCCGGACCGACAACCTGCGGCCAGTTCCGGAATACGGCGTGCAAGGCCAAGCGCTTGTCCCATTGTTTTTTTTTAAACAGCTCGGCAAACAGGGAATCGATGCGGATGATTTTTTCGGGAGCAGCCATGGTATTTGCGCCTGATTGAGTGGGATTTAGTCCCTGGATTGTAAACAACCCTTGCCGCATTGCAAAGAAATCATTATATACTGCTCACAATTTTCGGTCATTTTCCGGCCACTTTTTTTATTGAACCGCAACAACAAGGACTTCCCCATGGGCTTTCGCTGTGGCATCGTCGGCCTGCCCAATGTCGGCAAATCGACCATCTTCAACGCCCTCACCTCGGCGGGCATCGAGTCGGCCAACTACCCGTTCTGCACCATCGAACCCAACGTGGGCATGGTGCCGGTTCCGGATGCCCGGCTCGACATCCTGGCCGAGATGGCCAAGACCAAGGTCAAGGTCCACGCCCAGATGGAGTTCGTCGATATCGCCGGTCTGGTGAGCGGCGCCAGCAAGGGCGAAGGGTTGGGCAACCAGTTCCTGGGCCATATCCGCCAGGTGGATGCCATCGCCCATGTGGTGCGTTGTTTTGAAGATACGAACATCGTGCATGTGGAGGGCAGCATCGATCCCCTGCGCGACCGGGAGGTGATCAACACCGAGCTGATCCTCTCGGACCTCGACACCGTGAGCCGGCGCATGACCAAAACCGCCTCCCAGGCGAAATCCGGGGATGCTGTCTACAAGGCGCAACTGGTTGTCCTGGAAAAACTGCACGGGCTGCTCAATGACGGCAAACCTGCCCGGGTTATCGAGCTCGACGACACGGGCCAAAAGCTGATGAAGGAGCTTTGCCTGCTCACCGCCAAGCCCATCCTCTATGTGGCCAATGTCAGCGAGGCGGAGATCAACACCGGCAACCAGTGGGTGGATGCGCTCCGCAAGGCGGCGGCTGAGGAAAACGCCTCCGTGGTCATGATCTCCGGGGCGATTGAAGAGGAATTGAGCGCCCTGAGCGTAGCCGAGCGCCAGGATTTCCTGGCCGATCTCGGCCTTGAGGAACCTGGGCTCAACCGGCTGATCAAGGCCGGTTACGAGCTGCTGGGGCTGATCAACTACTTCACCGTGGGCGAAAAGGAAACCAGGGCCTGGACCATCAAGCGCGGCACCAAGGCCCCGCAGGCCGCCGCGGTTATCCACACCGACTTCGAACGCGGCTTTATTCGGGCAGAGGTTATCTCCTACGCGGATTTCGTGGCCTGCGGCGGCGAGGCCAAGGCCAGGGAAAAAGGCCTGTTGCGGCTGGAAGGCAAGGAATACGTGGTGCAGGACGGCGACTGCATGAATTTCCGCTTCAACGTCTAACAGCAGGGAACGCACGATGATTAAAACCAATACGGAACAACTGATCTGCCAGTCCGTGATCGGCGAGATCACCTCCCCCCAGGGCGGGATCAACCCCTACAGGATCAACCCGGACGGGCATTCGGACGTCTACCCCGGCGTGGGCGGCATCACCTACAACCTGCGAATCGGGGATCTGGCCGGAGAGAAATTCGGCGACCATGTGGAGCCTGCGGTTTCCATCAGCAACTTCACGCAAGTTCAGGGGCAGCCCGGCCCCAACCGGGCCTTGAACCAATTTTCCTGCGTGGGCAACCTCGCCAAGGTGGTTTCCGGCGACGCCAAGGGCGAAACCGGCCGGGTGACGGGCAAGCATGGCGGCATCGAACACGTGCTGGTGGATTTTTCCCCGGAGGTGCTGGAGCGGCTCACCATCGGCGACAAGATCCAGATCAAGGCGTGCGGCTGCGGGCTGAACCTTCCGGATTTTCCCGGGATCAAGGTGCTGAACCTGGACCCGGCCCTGCTTGCCGCCATGCCGCTAAAAAAACTCAAAGATGGCAAACTTGAGGTTCCGGTGACCCACACCGTACCCGCCAAGATCATGGGTTCCGGCATCGGCGCCTCCCACAGCCACAGCGGCGACTACGACATCCAGATGTTCGACCAGGGTATTGTCAAGGAATACGGCTTGACTGACCTGCGGCTCGGTGATTTCGTCGCCATCTTGGACGCGGACGCCACCTATGGCCGGATCTATAAGACCGGCGGCGTGGTGATCGGCATTGTCGTCCATGCCAGTTGCGTGCTGGCCGGACATGGCCCGGGGGTGATGATCGCCATGACCTCAAAGGACGGGTTGCTGGCGCCCAAGATCAGCGCCAAGGCAAACCTGACCACCTATTTTGCCAAGATGAAATAATCCGCCTATTCCCTCAAGACAAAAGGAAGCATCGTGAACCACAGAGAACAACTCAAACAACTGCTGCTGACCAAATCGTACCGCCACGGGAAATTCACCCTCTCCTCCGGCAGGGAATCGGATTTTTACATCGACGGCAAACAGACCACCCTGTCCGCGGAAGGCGCGTACCTCTGCGGCAAGCTGATCTTCGAGATCATCACGAACAACCCGGAAAAGATCGACGCGGTGGGCGGCATGACTCTGGGCGCCGATCCTCTGGTCACGGCGGTTTCGGTGGTGAGCCATCTGGAACAGGCGCCCATTCCCGCCTTCATCGTACGGAAGGAATCCAAGGGCCATGGCACCGGCCAGTACATCGAAGGCTTGAGCAACATGCCGCAGGGCTGCACCGTTGCCCTGCTCGAAGACGTGGTCACCACGGGCGGCACCTTGCTCACCGTGATCGAGCGGGTGGAGGCGGCTGGCTTCAAGGTGGGATTGGTGGTGACCGTGGTGGACCGGCTGGAAGGCGGCGCCGAGGCGCTGGCCGAGAAAGGCTACCGGCTGGAAGCGATCTTTACCCGGCACACCCTGCTGCAATAGTGTAACTATCCAGCAGCACCGCATCTGCTTTGTCATCGGTCTGCTCATGTGCAATAGCACACTTCGCAGGCCTCTTCCTCGCATCTGTGGCACTGCTGAACAATTACATTCCGTGGGGTTAGTCCAATTCCGGCATTAAAATAGTTTTACACAGGTAGGATACGGAAGGGATAACGCAATGCAGTGCACGAAATGCAAGGGCAGGCTGGAGGTTTCCCGGTCCTGCCGCAGGGTCCGCATGCGGTGCCAAAAATGCGGACACGAATACCAGATCCACGAAGTGGCGGACCAACTGGATGAGGAAACCGAAGAGATCCTCTCCCGCTGGACCTGCATCATCTACGACTGATTACCACTCCAGCCGCAGCACATTATCCAGGGCATCGACCTTGGCCACCCGCACCGAAACGACATCCCCCGGCTTTGCGCTCAACGACTGACTCGGCGGCATATCGGCATCCAACAGGCAATCAAGCAGGGTCAGATTGATCCGCTTGGGCCCCTTGTTGACCAACAGCGCCTCAACCCTTGCCCCAACCTTTTGCTCCAGATATCTGAGCAGCCAGTAGCGGTGCCGGGTGCGCCGCACCTGGCTGACCCTGGCCAGCACCGTGTTGATATCCCCGGCAACCCCCGCGAGCTCGTCGGCGGAAAACATCGCCCCCCGGCCAGAGAGCAACTGCTTGATCTGGTGTTGCATGACCAGATCGAGAAACCTTCGGATGGGGGAAGTGACCGTGGTGTACTGCATGACCCCGACCCCACTGTGGGGCTTGGGATAGACCAGCAGCTCCCCGGGCTTGAGCTGCTTGCGCTGGCGAAAAATCGAAAACAGATCTTTCTCCCCGCCGGCAACCAGCCGCTGATGGGGATCGTCCTGGGCCCGGAACAGACCAGGGGCCTGACGGTCCGCCACAAACTGGGCGGAGAGGGTATTGGCCAGCACCATGAACTCCGCCACCAGGCTGCGGGAGATGGTGTCCACCGGCAAGAGAGCCACCGAGACCTTGCCTTCCGGATCGATGCTGATGTTCACATCCGGCACCGGCAGGAGCAGCGCCCCTTTTTCTATGCGCCGTTGCTTGAGCTGCTCGCTGAGCTTAGCCAGGGCCTGCAGTTCCCAGTCGCCGCTCGCCACCAGCCGTTCCGCCTCCGGGTAGCTCAACTGCCGCTTTACCTGAACCAGGCTGGGAATAAGATCAAACTCCAGCACCTCGCCCTTGGAGCTGAGCAGCACCATGACACTCAGGGCTGCCCGCGCCTTGCCGGCGACCAGACTGCACACCCCCTCGGAGAGCGCTCTTGGCAGCATGGGGATCTGGGTTTCGGGAAAATAGAGGGAGGTCATCCTCCGGGCAGCCTCTGCATAAATGGGCGTCCCGGGCATAACGTAATGGGCCACGTCGGAGATATGGATGCCCACCAGGAAATCGTCGCCCCTTCGCTCCACATGCAGGGCATCGTCATAATCCCTGGTGGATTCGCCATCGATGGTGAGCAATGGCAGCTCCCGTAAATCCCGCCGGTTTCTGCCGACAAGCTCTTCGGCCACTGGCTCTGGAGCCTGGGCAGCCGCAGCGCTGAGTTCCCCGGAAAAATCCACCGGGATTGCATAGCGCAGCAGGGCCACATTTTCATGGGGCTGCCAGACCCCGCTCCTGATCAGGAGATGGTAGACATCGTGCGGTCCGGTGAGCCCTGCTTTTTTCAGCAGTTCCCGGGCAAGCTCGCTCTCTTCGGCCTCGTTGCCAAACACATAGTAATCGCCCAGCAGAGCGAGGCAGCGGTCGCGTTCCGGCCACTCCGTTGCGGTATCCCCATCCCAAAGGCGCTTGAGCATCATGGCCCCAGTGCTCATCAGGGCCTCCTGCTCCTTTTCCCGTTCCTGCTTCAGACGCAACCCGGCAACCGCCTCCGGGCTGTGGGCCAGCACCTGGCCCTCCTTGTATTTAAAATAGAGGCGATCCACAAAAATGGAACGGAGAAAGGCGGCAACATGGTTATCCGTGGCGTCTTCCCCAAAGGCGAGCTCGGCGAGAAAAGCGGGGCTGAAGCTTGCCCCCTCCTCCTCGCTGGCCAATTGCCAGATTCCGGCCAGATCGATCTGCGGCAGCATGGCCTGCCGGTTCTGATCTGCCTCCTTGAGCAGGCGGAGTTGCTCATCCCTGCTGAGCGTAAGAGAATGGCGCTTTGCGGATTGGTGCAGCAAGCGGGAAAGGGGAAGATTCACCTCCCTGCCGTTCTGATTGATCAAACGCAGCCGCTTGCTGTCCTCGTCAAGAACCATGGCACAGATGAACCTGCCCTGCTCCATGTATTCAATGATTGCGCCCTGCAAACCCATGTGATGTGCCCTTGTAATGAAAGAAAACGCGCCGGAAACTCTGTCCGATACAATTGAGGAAAATTCCGGCTGCGCGGTCGGCTAATGTCGGGGAAAAAACGTAACCGTTCAGCAGCGCCGCTTCGCTGCTGCCGCAGATGCGAGGAAGAGACCTGCGAAGTGTGCTGTTTGCACATGAGCAGGCCGATGACAGCTAAGCGAGCACCGCGAGACTGCGAAGCAGATGTGGTGCTGCTGAACGGTTACGGAAAACTGGCCAATGTGTACCAGCTATTCCCGTGGTTGTCATCTTTTTCCATGACCGCTAAAAAGAGAGGGGATGCGGAAAATCAGGAATACTGGTATGTAACACTGTATTTTCCCTACTAACACACACGAGCGCAACGACACCCATGAACAGCTCCCCGGAACAGGTCAAATCAGGCATTGTCGCCCTCATCGGGCCTCCCAACGTGGGCAAGTCCACGCTGCTCAACAGCCTGCTCGGCCAGAAGATTTCCATTGTCTCGCCCAAGCCCCAGACCACCCGCAACCGAATCCTGGGCATCGTCAACGGCCCGGACTACCAGATCGTCATGTTGGACACGCCGGGCATCCACAAGGCGAGAAGCCCCTTGAACCTGGAGATGGTGAAGATCGCCCTGGGCAGCCTGGCTGAGGTGGATGCCATTGTTTTCATGGTGGACGTTACCATGCCCCTGCCAAGCACGGGCACCACCCTGACCCGCTGCCTTGAGGGCCTCGACAAACCGGTGCTGCTGCTCCTGAACAAGATGGATCTCATCGACAAGGAAAAGCTGCTGCCCATCATCGCCACCTACCAGGGGCTGTATCCGTTCCAGGCGATCCTGCCCCTGTCTGCCAAGGGGAACGACGGCACCGACCTGGTCATCCGGGAACTCTGCAGCCTGCTTCCCACCGGGCCGCGCCTCTACCCCGAGGATATCCCCACCGATGCCACGGAACGATTCATTGTCGCCGAGATCATCCGGGAAAAGATCTTCTTGCTGACCGGCCAGGAAATCCCCTATTCCACCGCGGTGACGATTGAGAGCTTCAAGGAAAACACGGCCAAGCAACTGATCACGATCCACGCCACCATCTATGTGGAAAAGGATTCGCAAAAGGGGATCATCATCGGCAAGAACGGCAGCAAGCTCAAACAGCTTGGGCAGGCAGCCCGAAAGGATATCGAAATTCTCCTTGACCAGCATGTGCTGCTCAAGCTGTGGGTGAAGGTGCAAAAAGATTGGACCAGCGACCCGCGCTTTCTGAGGGAACTCGGCTTTTAACAAAAAACGGGGGCCGACTCCTGAGAATCGCCCCCCGTTTACAGCTTTTCTTTTTTACAGATCAGACAACCACGTTCACCCCGCGTGATCGCTGCTCCATCCGAGCATTTTGCTCCTCGGGCTGTCGTGGCGGAGGCTCACGCCTTTCCCGCGCTCGCAGCGATTCTTCCGCGGCATTCTGGTCCGCCGCTTGGTCAGCCTGGGCAACAGCTCTGGAAGCCTCCAGGGCGGCGGCGGAGATCTTGGTCACAACGTCGGGGGATGCCTGACTGGTCTGGCCGGATTCGGTCCGGTTGCTGTCCGTCTTCTTTGCTCCTCCTGCCTCGGCATACGGAGAAGCGGGCCGTTCGGTCCTGACATTGGCTTGTACTGAAGTGGCGCTGGGATCCAAAGGCATTGTTCCACCTCCTGTGAGCGTAAACATCCGTTTTGCTGTAACACCCTGGCTGACTGCCGGCGGATAGTTACGTTATTATACTACTATAGTTTTCATTAAAGATAAAGCAATCCCTTGAAGGGAAATTATTCAGCCCCATCTCCAGCCCGCCGCCCCCTGCTTTTTCCCAAGCATCCTCTTGAATAACCCGGTAAAACGATATATAAAACACAGTTTGAATACGATCCGTCAGCACCGCGCAGTCTGTTCCGCGTTGCTCATTTTTTTTGCAAGGAGAACACCATGCCCGAAGTTCGCGTCCGCTTCCCACCTAGCCCGACCGGCTATCTCCATATCGGCGGGGCCAGAACCGCCATCTACAACTGGCTGTTTGCCCGCAAGCACGGGGGCAAGCTGGTGCTGCGCATCGAGGACACGGACGCGGAACGCTCCACCCAGGAATCCATCCAAGGCATTCTCGACGGCCTGGAGTGGCTCGGGGTGACGTGGGATGAAGGCCCCTATTTTCAATCGGAATATGCCGCTGAGCATAGAGCCGCAGCGGAAAGACTCTTGGCAGACGACAATGCTTACAAGTGCTTTTGCAGCAAAGACGAGCTTGAAGCCAAACGGGAAGCCGCCGCCGCTGCCAAGGGCGACTACCGGTACGACGGCGTCTGCCGCAGGCTCAGTCCCGCGCAGGTCCGGGAAAAGGAGGCCCAAGGGCTCCCCTATGTCATCCGTTTCAAGGTGCCCCAGGAACCGGGCAAGGTCGGGTTTGACGACCAGGTCTATGGCCGGGTTGAACGCGCCTACGAGGATATCGAGGATTTCGTCATCGTCCGCTCCAACGGCATGCCGCTGTACCTGCTCTGCAACGTGGTGGACGACATCCGCGACCGCATCACCCACGTCATCCGGGGCCAGGACGGCCTGAGCAACACCCCGCGCCAGATCCTGCTCTATCGGGCCCTGGGCGCGGAGCTGCCGACCTTCGCGCACATGCCGCTGACCCTTGACCTGAACAAGGCCAAGATCTCCAAGCGCAGCCACGGCGAGATCGTCTCGGTCCAGTTTTACCGGGAGCAAGGGTTTCTCCCCTGGGCCCTGGCAAACTTTCTCGTCCTGCTCGGCTGGTCCACCCCGGACGACCGCGAGATCTTCTCGCAAGAAGAACTCATCGAGGCCTTCGATCTTTCCGGCATCACCCGGTCCAACTCCATCTTCAACTACCGCAAGGACGACCCCAAATTCTTCACCGATCCCAAGGCGATCAACATCAACGCCCATTACCTGCGCACCCTGCCCATCGAGGAAATCGGCGCGCTGGTTAAGGATATCTTTGAAAAAGAAGGGTTGTGGGACGCGGCCTACGATGGCGAAAAGCGGCAGTGGTTCCTGAAAACCCTGGACATGACCAGGGAACGGTTCCACACCCTGAAGGACTTTGCCTCCCTTGGCCGGGCCTGGTTTGCCGACGATTTTGCCATGGACGAAACCGCCCTGACCAAGAACGTGCTGAAACATCCGGATCTCAAGGAGTGGCTGCCCAAGCTGGCCGACCGCCTCGAAGCCCTGCCGGAACTCAGCCACGATGAGACGGAGCGGGTCTGCCGGGAGTTCGCCGAGGAACTCGGGGTAAAGGTGGGGGTGCTGGTCAACGGGGCGCGGGCCGTGATCACCGGCCAGGTCAAGGGGCCGAGCATGTTCGAGGTCTTTGCCCAGCTCGGCAAACAGCGGGTTGTGTCCCGATTGCGTGATGCGGCAAAATATTTCGCATAAGAATCTCCACGAAACCCACGAAATGACACGAAAATAAAAGACACACCGAACTTCTGTTACAAATCAAGAAAGTCCCTTCCCGCCAAGAAAGGGAGAGTCAAACTTGAAGCGTTTTGCTAAGATATTGTCTCTTTCGTGTTCTTTCGTGGATTTCGTGGCAAAAAAACATACGGAAAATACTCATATGACCAGCGACGAGACTCAGTCACAGGACTTCATCCGCGCCATCATCGCCGACGACCTCGCCGCAGGCAGGCACGAACAGATCGTCACCCGCTTCCCGCCGGAGCCCAATGGCTATCTCCATATCGGCCATGCCAAGTCCATCTGCCTCAACTTCGGCATCGCCAAGGAAAACGCCAAGGCACGCTGCCATCTTCGCTTCGACGATACCAACCCCACCAAGGAAGAGCAGGAGTATGTCGAGTCCATCAAGGACAATGTCCGCTGGCTGGGCTTTGACTGGGGAGAACATCTCTATTTTGCCTCGGATTATTTCGAGCAGCTCTATCAATACGCCGAGCATCTGATCACCACGGGCAAGGCCTATGTCTGCGATCTTTCCGCCGAGGAGACTCGAAGCTACCGCGGCACCCTCACCGAACCGGGCAAGAACAGTCCATACCGCGACCGGCCGGTGGCGGAAAATCTCGATCTGTTCCGCCGCATGCGGGCCGGGGAATTCCCCGATGGCGCCCGGGTGCTGCGGGCCAAGATCGACATGGCCTCGGGCAACATGAACATGCGCGATCCGGTCCTGTACCGCATCCTGCATGCCAGCCACCACCGCACCGGCGACACCTGGTGCATCTATCCGATGTACGATTATACCCACCCCATTTCCGATGCGCTGGAGGGGATCACCCATTCGCTCTGCACCCTGGAGTTTGCCGACCACCGGCCCCTCTACGACTGGACCCTGGACAACCTGCCGGTGCCCTGCCACCCGCGGCAGATCGAGTTCGCCCGCTTGAACCTCAGCTACACCGTGGTCAGCAAGCGCAAGCTTCTGCAATTGGTCAACGACGGGCATGTTTCCGGCTGGGACGACCCCCGCATGCCGACCCTCTCCGGCATCCGCCGCCGCGGCTATACTCCGGCGGCGCTACGCAGCTTCTGCGACAAGATCGGGGTGGCAAAAAAAGACAGCATGGTGGATGTAGCGCTGCTGGAGCACTGCGTCCGTGAGGATCTCAACGAGACCGCTGTCCGGGTCATGGGAGTTCTCGCTCCGCTCAAGGTGGTGATCACCAACTATCCCGAAGACCGCACCGAAAACCTCCCGGCCCAGAACCACCCGCAAAAGCCGGAGATGGGCGAACGGGCCGTGCCCTTTAGCAGGGAGATCTATATCGAACGGGAAGATTTCATGGAGGAGCCGGCAAAGAAATTCTTCCGCCTGGCTCCAGGACGGGAGGTGCGGCTACGCTACGCCTACTTCATCAAATGCGAAAAGGTGATCAAGGACGAACTCAGCGGCGAGATCATCGAGCTGCATTGCACCTACGACCCGGCCACCCTGGGCGGTTCCGCCCCGGATGGCCGCAAGGTCAAGGGCACCATCCACTGGGTCTCCGCCGCCCATGGCGTGGTTGCGGAAGTGCGCCTCTACGACCGCCTCTTCACCGAGGAAAACCCGGACGCCGGCGAGGCGGACTTCAAAACCTTTGTCAATCCGGAATCCCTGGTGGTCCTTACAGATTGCCTGGTGGAGCCGAGCCTGGCCAATGCCCAGCCCGGCAGCCATTACCAGTTTGAGCGGCAGGGATATTTCTGCGTGGACAGTAAGGATTCCAAGGACGGCAGCCCGGTGTTCAACCGGACGGTCACCTTGCGGGATAACGAAAAGGTAAAAGGCGCGAGGTAAAAGGTTCAAGGTAAAAGGTTCAAGGTACATAAAAGCGCGAGAAATTCGCTCCCCGCGCCAGCCGGTTATCCTTTATCCTTTAACCTTGCGCCTTGATCCTTTCACCTGCTTCCGGACACAATCTCCTCGAACAGGTCCACTTCATGGCGGGAGCCGATAACCAGCGGCACCCGCTGGTGCAAGGATTTCGGCTCAACATCCATGATATTCACGCCATCATCGGTAATGGCCCGGCCTCCGGCTTGTTCCACCAAAAAAGCCAGGGGCGCGGCCTCATACAGCAAGCGCAGCTTGCCGTGCGGCTTGGCAGGGTTCCGATTGTCGCGGGGATAGAGAAAGATTCCTCCGGCAATGAGGTTGCGGTGAAAATCAGCGACCAATGAGCCGATGTACCGGGCATTGTAGGGCCGTCCGGTTTCCTTGTCGTTTTCCTTCAGGTATTCCACGAACCTCCTGACCTCGCTGTTCCAGAAGTTGTAATTCCCCTCATTGACACTGAAATATTTGCTCCGCTCAGGAATCCTGATATCGGGATGCGAGAGGAAGAACTCGCCCACGCTGGGATCAAGGGTAAAGCCGTGCACCCCTTCGCCGGTGGTGAATACCATCATGGTGCTGGAGCCGTAGATAATGTACCCGGCAGCCACCTGCTCCCGCCCCTTTTGCAGCAGATCGGCTTCATCCCCCTGTGGGGTATGATCGTTGGTGGATTTGCGCCGGTGGATGGAAAAGATGGTGCCGATGCTCACATTGACATCGATATTGGATGAGCCGTCCAGCGGATCAAAGGCCAGGGTATATTTGCCCGCACTCCCCTCGGCCACCGGGATGATATCCGCCTCCTCCTCCGAGGTCATCACGCAGATATAGCCGCAGCGGGCCATACGGCGCTTGATGGCGTTGTTGGCCAACTCGTCGAGCTTTTGCACATGCTCGCCCTGAATATTGGTTTTTCCGGCCATCCCCAGCACATCTGCCAACCCGGCCATATTGACTTCGGCGTTGATTGTTTTGGCAGCCACGATCAATTCACTGAGCAGACCGGACAGATCGCCGGTGGCCTCGGGATGCAGACGCTGGCTGTCCATGATGTGACGGCTTACGGTAATTCCAAACGGTTTGCTCATTGTCTTCCCCATGCAGGATCAAAAAAATTCAGCGCAAAGGCTGGGTTGGCAGGACGTATGCCCTGTGGAATAGTACGGAAGAAACACCGGCGGGTCAAACAAAAAGAGCCTGCCCAGGGGCAGACTCTGTGTTTCCCAAGACCATGGCGCACCTTTCAGGCAAACATCTGCCCGATCTTCGCCTTGAAATCCTCCTTGGAAAAGGGCTTGGTGATGAAATCCGTCACCCCGGCCTGCCGGGCCAGTTCCGACTGGGTTTTCTCCGATTCGGTGGTCGCCATCAACACCGGAATCTTTGCCCATTCCGTTTTTTTCCGGATCTCGCGGGTCAGCTCGATACCGTCCATGTTCGGCATGTTCATATCGGTGATGATCAGGTCAAATTCGCTGTCTATCTGAAGATAGTCAAAGGCTTTTTTGCCGTCTTCCACCGTGACCAGCTCCATGCCGAGGTCCGCGGCAACCCCCTTATAGAAGAAGAGCATGGCCTTGGAGTCATCCGCGGCAAGAATACGTTTTTCCTTGGCGCCGACATCGGCGAGGCTCAATTCCTCAATATCCTTGGCAGCCTGGTCTCCTCCGATCCTCTCCAGTTCGGCCCGGAAGGCGCCGATGGCTTGATGATCCCCGGATTTCCCCACGGCGCCAAGCAAGGCAAGGCGCTGTCCGCCATCTTTATAGAGGGCGGCAAAGAGCTGCCGGGCGTGGGAGGTAATGATGGCCGAAAGCACCCGCCCGCTCTGGGCATCCCCCCTGGCGATGATCTCGTTCAGCATCTTGACCACCCCCGGATTGCACTGATGATCAAGGGCGGTTACCACGGCAATGAGGACAAGATCATCCGTCTCGGCCAAGCCGTCGGTCAGGCCAATCACGCTGCGCATGGAGGTGATCCTTCCCAGCGCTTCATAGATGGCGAATTTAAGGTTGATCTCTCCGGCATTTTCCAGATGGGCGACCAGAATATCGGCGCCCCGTTTTTTCCCGGTCATGCCGATGACGTTGGCCGCCATGATTTTTTCATCCTTGTCACCGGTATCGAGACATCTTTCCAAGGCAGACAGAATCCCCTCCCCCATGCCGGCAAGGGTGGAGATCACGACCCGCCGGAACGAGGGATTGGCGTGGTGGATGAACCCGATGAGAAAATCAGCCGTCGTGTCGCCGGGAAAATTAGCGAGGTTTTCCACGGCCAGGGCAGTGCGCAGGTCGCACCCGGCATCAACCTTCTGGACCTCCTTGCTCTCGGAAACCAAAGCCATCAAGGCATTACAGACTTTGGGATCATGGGTGGCGGCAAGGGAGCGCATGGCCCAGGCAACCACGGAATAATCATCATGCTTGAGATACGGCAGCAGAATATCGACAAGACCCGCATCCTTGAAATTGCACAGAGCCCGAATGATCTCGGAGACCAACTCGTTGTCCGTCGCCGAGCCAAGGAGCTTGACCAGCGCGGCCTGGAGGGCGGCGGAACCACCGTCGGCCGCCCGCCGGATGCAGAGGAGACGGACAGCCGCTGCTTGATGCTCCAGTCCGGCGATGATCTCCTGCTCCCGTCCGGCAAGCAGATCAAAAATGGTGTGGTAGACCATTTCATCGACCGCCTGATCTCCAAGCGGATTGGCATACAGATTCCACAAGCCAGGGATGGCTTCCACCAACCTGGATTCCTTGATCTCATCCAGGCAGATGATCTGTTCGATCATATCTTTTTGCGCAAAATCCTTTAAGAGATCCATGGTACTCCTTCTCGCTCGTTATCCTTCCGGCTTGCCCAGCCCTTCACAGGCAAAAGCGTGTCCATTCAATATGGTAATATACTATTACACAGGCTTCCTTTTTAGAATCTTTTTTTTCATTTCCCGGCTATCAGGGGAGCAATCCGCTCAAGAGGCACAATTTTTTCCACCCCGCCCAGGGCGATGGCCTCCTTGGGCATCCCAAAAACCACGCAGGACGCCTCATCCTGGGCGATGGTGTAGGCTCCGGCCTGGTGCATCTCGGCCATCCCCCGCGCCCCGTCATCGCCCATGCCGGTCATGATGATGCCGATGGCATTTTTTCCGGCATAGCGGGCCGTGGAACGAAAAAGCACATCCACCGAGGGCCGGTGCCGGCAAACCAAGGGGCCGTCCTTGATCTCCACGAAATAGCGGGCGCCGCTGCGTTTCAGCAGCATGTGCCGGTTACCGGGGGCGATCAGGGCCTGGCCGCGTAACACGGTGTCGCCGTCCTGCGCTTCCTTGACCCGAATGCGGCAGAGCCCGTTCAACCGCTCGGCAAAGGCGCGGGTGAATCCCTCGGGCATGTGCTGAACAATGACGATGCCGGAACAATCCCCGGGCAGCGCTTCGAGAAATATCCGCAGGGCTTCGGTGCCCCCGGTGGAGGCGCCCACCGCCACCACCTGTTCGGTGGTTTGCACCATGGCGGTGGAGGAAGGCGGGGGCAGCATGACATCGGCGGTGAGTTTTTTTTCCACATGATGGGGCTTGGCGGCAATGCGCTTGACCATGACCCTGGATGCGGCCTTGACCGCGTCGCAGATCCGGATTCTGGACTCTTCGATGAACTGTTTCGTGCCAAGCTTGGGCTTCTGAATGATGTCGATGGCCCCGTACTCCAAGGCCTTGAGCGTGGTTTCCGCCCCTTTTTCCGTAAGGGTCGAACACATGACCACCGGGATGGGATGCTGGCTCATGAGCTTGTGGAGAAAGGTGATCCCGTCCATGCGCGGCATCTCCACGTCAAGCACGATGACGTCCGGCACCTCCTTGGCGATAAGATCGGCGGCCACATAGGGATCCCTGGCCGCTCCCATCACCTCGATATGCGGGTCCGACTGCAACGTATCGGTCAAGGTCTGCCGCACCACAGCGGAATCATCAACGATCAGCACCCTGATTTTACCATGAGACATCGACATCACCCTGGGACAGAAGAACGGGGAATACGCCGCAGCAAAACTTCGCCGGTGTGGGTATAGAAAAAGAGCTTGCAACCATGTACGCCGCCCACCTCCTCCACGGCAATGGAAACATTGTATCGGGCCAAAGCCTCTCGCGCCGCCTTGATATTCATGGCGCCAATGCTTCTGGCGTCGGTTGCCGGGCCAAAACGAAAATCCAGAACATCCGCCCCGCCAAAGATCTTTGCCACCAGCCCGGCGTTGGGGCACAAAACATCGCCGTGGGTCAGGATCTCAACCATATATCGCACCGAACTCTCCACAAAGCGAAAGCTATCCTCCACATCCAAATCCGCTCGAACCGGCATCACGCCATGGCACATGGCCCCGGTCTTCTGCCTGGGGCAAAACAGGCACACCGAAACGCAGGAGCCGAGGATGGTGGTGATCAGGGTCGGCTCCTGGGCGACAAACAGCTCGCCGGGGTGGAGGTTCACCACCGGGAGATCCGTATCGAGGATATCTCTTATTTGCGGCATCGATACACCGCCGCGGCGATACGATCCATCCGGTCTCCTATGCCTTCCAGGGTTTCCGAATGCCCGGTGAACAGATAGCCCTTGGGAGAAAGCTGACGATAAAATTTTTCAAACAGCGCACACTGGGTTTTCCGGTCAAAATAGATGATCACGTTCCGGCAAAAGATGATGTCCATCTTCCGGTCAATGCCGAAATCCCGATCCATGAAATTGAGCCGCCGGAATTCCACCTTGCGCCGGAGTTCCGGGACAACCCGATGAAATCCCTTATGCGCGCCCTTTCCCTTCATCAGATACTTATTGCGGAACACCGCCGAGACCGGCGCCACCACATCATCGGAATAGATAGCCTCTTCCGCCTTGGCAAGCACCTCGGTGCAGATATCCGTGGCGAAGATGGAATAATCCAGCCCCGGATACCGGGAGAAAAACTCCTCCAGGACCATGGCCATGGTGTACGGCTCCTCGCCGCTGGAACAGCCCGCGCTCCATATCCGGAGAGTCTTGTGGGCCGAATGGGTCATCCGCTGCACATAGTCGGGGAGAACGAGAGAGGTCATGACATCAAAATGCTTTGCCTCCCGGAAAAAATCGGTCTTGTTGGTGCTGACCACGTCGATCATGTGGCACAGTTCCCTGGCTTGGCCATCGGGACTCAATACATAATCGAGATAGGCGGAGAAGGAATCCAGATGGAGCTGCCGCAGCCGCTTCTGCAACCGGGCGGAAAGCATGGTTTTCTTGATGGGAGGCAGTTTGATGCCGCAGGTTTCGTAAATAAAGGCGCTGAATCGGTTGAAATCCCGATCGGACAAGGCCGGTGAATGCACGGACCAATCCCCTGAACTTCCCTGATTTCCGGAAAAAGTCATGCGTCCCCCAAATACCGGCAAGGTGAAAGGTAGAAGGCAAAAGGCAAAAGGCTAAAGGCAAAAGGTCCGGTACGGACTTCTCGGTTATTCATGCTCCTTGAGCCTTTCACCTTTAGCCTTCTACCTCGCCTTTCTAGGCTTCCGCGCCGACAGCTTCTTCGGGCGAGGAGCCAACTGCCTGGACCGAGGCGGTGCTGTCCATTTCCCGCAGGGCCGCTTCGCCCTCGCTGGCCAGAACCTTATCGATATCGAGGATGATCAAGAATTTCTCCTCGGTCTGCCGCCCCATACCCTTGATGAACTCGGTGTTCAGATTGGTTCCCATTTTCGGAACAGACTCGATGTCCTCGGGGTTGAGATCAAGAACCATCTGCACGGAATCGGTGAGCACCCCCATCTCCACAAGGTTGGCGTCCACTTCCAGTTCCACGATCATGATGCAGGTATTTTTGGTGTATTCGATGCTTCCCATCCCCAGCTTCTGGCCAAGATCCATAACCGGCACCACATTGCCGCGCAGGTTGATGACCCCGCTCAGGTACTCGGGCATCCGGGGAATCCTAGTCATGGTGGTGACGTCAAGCACCTCCCTGACCTTGGATATTTCTATGGCAAACCCTTCCTCCCGGAGCATGAAGGTGAGGTATTGCGTGGCCTGCGACTGAATCGTCTCGTTTTTTACACTCATGATTTCTCTCCCGTGTGTTTTATTCAGCACAAGGCATAAGGCATAAGGCTAAAGGTGCAAGGTGCAAGGTGCAAGGTGAAAGGTGCAAAAAAATCAGTCCTTTTCCCTTTATCCTTTATCCTTTCACCTTGCACCTTGCACCTTTCACCTTGTTCCTTTTTGTTAATTGGACAGTGCATTATGCTCTTCCCGACGGGCGCACTGCATAACATTGGCCACATCAAGAATCAGGGCGACATGACCGTTACCCAGGATTGTCGAACCGGAAAGGCCCGTGGCATTTCGGTAGATCCAGCCCAGTGATTTCAAAACCGTCTGGTGCTCGCCCACCACCCCGTCCAACACCAGACCAAAGCGATCACCGTTGATTCGGCTGATCACCATCTGCTCCCGCGCCGGCCGTTCTCCGGAAATAGCAAAGAAATCCCGGAGACGCACATAGGGCACGAGCTGATCCCGGACCGGCAGCATCCGCCGTTCATGGAATCTGGCGATATCCTCCTGGGTCAATTCCACGCATTCCTCCACCTGGGAAAGGGGGAGAACAAAATAGGTTTCTCCGACCTGCACCAACAGACCGTCGATGATGGCCAGGGTCAGGGGCAGCATGATGGTGATGGTGGTGCCCTGCCCCTTGACGCTCCGGGTTACCGACACCGAACCCTTGAGGGCATCCACCGTGCTTTTCACCACGTCCATGCCCACCCCCCGTCCGGAGACGCTGGTAACGGTCTTAGCCGTGGAAAGACCCGGCGTAAAAATGGTGTTCCAGATCTCCTGTTCGCTCAGTTCGGTATCCGCCCGGAGCAGTCCTTTTTCCAAGCCTTTCTGCCGGATCCTCTCCGCATCAAGCCCCTTGCCGTCGTCGGTGACGGTGATGACGACATTGGCCCCGGAATGCTGGGCGGCAAGGGAAATGGTGCCCTTGCGCGGCTTACCGGCCAGCTCCCGTTCCTCCGGGGACTCGATCCCATGATCAATACTGTTGCGGATAAGATGGACCATGGGATCGCCCAACTGGTCGATGACATTCTTGTCCAGTTCGGTTTCCGCGCCCTCGGTGACCATGACCACTTCCTTGCCCAGCTCGGCGGAAAGATCCCGGACCAGTCGCTTGAATTTGGCAAAGGTGGTGCCGATGGGCAGCATCCGGATGTTGAGCACGCAATCCCGCAGTTCGGCGGTAAGGCGCTCCACCTCCTCCACCGGCTCGACAAGATCGGCGTCCTTGTTGTTGGAGGCAACCTGGGTCAGCCGGGCCTGGGTGACAACCAATTCTCCCACCAGATTGATGAGTTGATCCAGTTTTTCCGAGGCAACCCGGATGCTTTCCGCACCCTTGGCCACCGTCGCTTTTTCCTTGGCCTCCCGGACCAATTTCTGTTCGGCAAGGGCTGCGTCAACACTGGTTCGCGAGACAAGCTTCTCCCCGACCAGCAGTTCGCCCAACGGTTTTTGTTGGGCAAGCACCGTGGTCAGATCATCGGCGGAAATCTCCCCCCGTTCCAGCAAGATCTGGCCGAGCTTCTTGTGCTCCTCAAGGTCTTCCTCTCCTTCGACGGCAAGCACCCTCACCGTCACCTGGCAACTCGATTCGGCAAACACCAGCACATCTTCAATGGCATTGAGCCCCATGTCGGTGGTGAGCAGGATGAGCACCCCGCCGCCCTCCTGCTCGGCATCCATAAACGCCGTGCTTTCTCCCAGCGTGTCAAGTTCTCCGATCAGCGCTTCCAAGGTATAGCCGCCCACAAAAAACTCAGGCGTCGGCTTAATGGAAATCCGGTAATGACTGCGCCTGCCCTCGGTGGGGTGCTTTTCCTTCGTCGAGGCCTCCGGAGCAACAATCTCCTGGGCCCGATTCTGGGCGCCGCCGCCAACCAAGGCTTGCAACCCGGTGATGATCCGCTCCCCCTCGGCGGGATCTGCCTCGCCTCCGCCGGTGGCGGCATCGAGCAGGGCGCGGATATGATCCCGCGAGGCCAAGGTCAGATCGATCAGCTCGGTGCTCACCGGCACCGTTCCGTCCCGAACCTTATCCAGGGCCGTTTCCACATGATGGGTGAATCCGGCGATATCGTCGAAGCCGAACATCGCCCCGGACCCCTTGATGGTATGCATTGCCCGGAAAACCCGGCTCACTATCTTGAGGTCGGCCGGGTCCTTCTCCAATTCCAACAGAGAGGTTTCCAACTCTTCAAGCAGTTCGCCTGCTTCCTCGCGAAAAACTTCTGCGTATTCGGTATCAGCCATGTTTCACCTTCTTGGTCGCCGGTATCCCGGAAAAAACAATCCCGTTAATAGCGTTCAAAGTCATGTGCATCATTGAGGGAAATCCTTGCCCCGCTGTCCTTGGCCGGCGGAACTTTTATCCCCTGTCCGCCCGCGCCCTTTCCGGAAGGAGGGGGCGGCAAAATGCCGCCTGGTTTGCGGTATCCGATATCCGCTCCGCTTCCTGAGCGCCTTGTGTTCATGGCAGTATCCACCCTGAAGAAAGCGATGGTTTCCTGAAGCCGCCCGGCCTGGGCGGTGAGTTCCTCGCTGGTGGAGGCCATTTCCTCGGCCGCCGCGCTGTTGGCCTGAATAACCTGGTCAAACTGCTCGATGGCCTTGGCGTTTTCTTCCAACCCCCGGGCCTGTTCATTGCTGGCGGCATCGATTTCCTGCACCAGCTCGGCGGTTTTCTGGATTTGGGGCACGATCTCGTTGATCAGCTTGCCTGCATTGGTGGCCGTGGCCACGCTGGCAGAGGCAACCCCTTTGATCTCCTGGGCCGAGACCTGGCTGCGTTCGGCAAGCTTGCGCACCTCCGAGGCCACCACGGCAAAGCCCTTGCCGTGCTCCCCGGCGCGGGCCGCCTCGATGGCGGCATTCAAGGCCAACAAGTTGGTCTGCCGGGCAATTTCCTCGATCACCTCTATCTTTTCCGCGATATGCTGCATGGCGCCCACGGTTTCCGACATGGCCTTGCCGCCTTCCACCGCATCTTTCGCCGCCTTGCTGGCAATGGCCGTGGTCTGTCTGGCGTTATCGGCGCTCTGGGCCACGGTGCTGGCCAGCTCTTCCATGGAACTGGAAATCTCCTCCACCGAGGCGGCCTGCTCGCTGGCGCCTTGGGAAACCTGCTGGGAACTGCTGCTCAACTCATGGCTGCCAGCAGCCACCTGATCCGAAGCCATGCGCACATCCTGGATGATTTCCCGCAGTTTCAGCACCATGGTATCCAGGGCTTCGGCCAACTGCCCGATCTCATCTTCCTTATTGGCCTCCATTTGCTGGGTATGGGCCAGATCGCCATCGGCAATCCGCTGGGCAACGCCAACCATTTTCCCAAGAGCCGAGGCAATCCTGCCCGAAAAAACAAAAGCCAGGATGGCGGTGAAGGCAATGATGGCCAAACCCAGCACCACGCTGACAATATTCGCCATCTTGATGGTGGAAAGCGCACCGGCAATGCCGTTCGCCGCCTCAGCCTCCATCTCCTCTTCAATCTGCTCAACCAGCTTGCCCAACTCCTCGGCCGCGGCATCGAACTCATCCATGGCCTTGGTGCCCAACACCATATCTCCCTTCACATAAAGTTCGGCGGTCCGCTTGCCCTTTTCAAAAAATTCCCCGAACAGTTTCTCAATCTCCTCAATCTCGCGGCGGTTTTCAGGGTGGAGCGTTTTCAGCGCCTCGGCATGCTCACGGAACCGGGCAACATGCTCCCCGGCATCCTTATTGGCGCTGAGCAGAACCTCCGCGGTGCGAACAGCGCTGGCATCGGTGAGTATCTCCAACACCTGAAGCATCTCGAGTTTGATCCCCATGGCCAGCTCGTTGCCGCCATAGCCCTTGTCCCGGGCCTCTTCCACGCTGCGGGTCACCTGGTTCTGAAAAAAGCCGTTCACCAAAAGCTGAATCACCAGAACCAGACAAACCCCGCCAAAAGCGAACAACATCTTATTTCTGATATTTTTTTTCATTTACGCTCCCTAAGATGTGAAGCTTTATTCCTTCCCTAATACCGTTCAAAATCCTTCTGATCATCCAAGGCTATGCTAGCCCCGGATGGCGAAGTCTGCTTGCCGACGCCTGCATGTCCCTGCTTCGCTTTCTTTGTATGAGACAAGGCCAGAGGCGCTCTCACTAATCTCTGGCCACCGGCACCGGAGACAATTGCCTGACGCCTTTGTCCTCCTGCCTCATCCAACTTGAAGAAAGCGATGGTTTCCAACATCTGAGATGCCTGCGCGGTCAATTCTTCGCTGGTGGAGGCCATTTCCTCGGCCGCCGCGCTGTTGGACTGAATAACCGAATCAAATTGCTCGATGGCTTTGGAATTTTCCTCGATCCCTCTGGCCTGCTCGTTGCTGGCCGCATCGATCTCCTGCACCAGCTCTGCGGTTCTCTGGATCTGGGGAAGAATCTCGTTGATCAGCCTGCCGGCATTCGTGGCGGTGGCCACGCTGGCAGTGGCTACTCCCTTGATCTCCTGGGCCGACACCTGGCTGCGTTCAGCAAGCTTGCGCACCTCGGCAGCCACCACGGCAAAGCCCTTGCCGTGCTCCCCGGCCCGAGCCGCCTCGATGGCGGCGTTCAAAGCCAGCAGGTTGGTCTGGCGGGCAATCTCTTCGATGAGCTCAATCTTTTCCGCGATATGCTGCATGGCTTCCACGGTTTCCGCCACCGCCTTGCCACCGGCCCCGGCATCGGTCGCAGTCTTGGTGGCAATGGTTGAGGTCTGCCGGGCGTTATCCGCGGTTTGGGCCACGGTGCTGGCCAACTCCTCCATGGACGAGGAGATCTCTTCCACGGAGGCGGCCTGCTCGCTGGCTCCCTGGGAAACCTGCTGGGAGCTGGAACTCAACTCATGGCTGCCGGCGACCACCTGGTCGGCGGCGGCCTGGATATCCATGACCACCTCTTTCAGCTTGGCGACCATGGTGGAGAGGGATTCCATCAGCTCGTCCTTGTCGCTCCGCTTCTTCATCTCCACCATGAGATTGCCCTGGGAAACCTGCTTCGCGTTGGCCGTGATGCGAGCAAGGGCATCGACCATGGTCTTCATGGCGGCCATAACGCTGCTGGTATCGCCTGTGACAAGGGTAAGATTGCTGGGGAAATCGCCAACCGCCACCATATTGGCGACGTCACGGACATCCTTGGGATCGGCGCCAAGCTGGCGTAAAATCGAACGGGTGAGGAATACGGCAATGCCGATGCTCAGCAGAAGCGCACCGCCGCCCAGGCCAAACATGAGATTACGGGAGGTGTGGAAAACATTGGTGCCCTCCTCGTAACGGGCGGCATTACGCTCCAGGTTATGCGCCACCAGGTTGTCAAAATACCCCTGCACGGCGCGTTCCGCCGGACCGCCCTCCTTGGTGCGTATCTGCTCGGCCTCGGCATCCTTGCCGGTCGTGGCAAGCTCGATGATCTTGTCGTTCAGGCCCCGCAAGGTCTTGTTGGCCTCCTTGATCTTGGCTATCAGTTCATGGCCCTTGGTATCGTTGGCACTCGTCAGCTCCTCCATCTTTTTCAGGCTCTTTTCATACCCTTCGCGAAACTTGGCAATTCGCTCCTGGTACTCCTTTTGTTTTTCCGGGCTGGAGGTCAGGATAATATTCCGGACATTGATGGCGATGTTGGCGATCTCTTTATCCGCGCTGCTGAGTTCCGTTATCCGCACCGCATTGACTTCAACAAGCACCTTCATCTCTCCCATGATCTTGGCCATCCCGCTGGCGCCGATCCAGATCAGGACCGCCATAATCACCACCAACACTGAGAACCCAAGGGCCAACCGCTTACTGAGATTCATGTCTTGCAACATTTCCCTATCTCCTTTTGCTAACACTAACTCTTAAAAAATTCTAGGCATATGGCGGCAAAACTGGAAAGCGTCTCCCCCTGCTCACTTTATTCAAAAAACAGACATATTCCCCTTAGTACCGCTCGAACTCTCCATCACCGATGCCGGGCAGGGACAATTTCACGCCCTTGCCCGATTTATCCCCTGTCTGGCTGGGCGCGGCAGGCTTAGCCAGAGGCCGCTCCTGCGATCTCGGTCTGCTCTTCGCTCCCGCAATCTCCACCCGGAAAAAAGCAATGGTTTCCTGCATCTGCGCGGCTTGGGCGGTGAGCTCCTCGCTGGTGGAAGCCATTTCCTCCGCAGCCGCGCTATTGCTTTGAATCACCTGATCAAACTGCTGGATGGCCTTGGCGTTTTCATCGATGCCACGGGCCTGCTCATTGGCTGCAGCGTCGATCTCCTGGACCAGCTCGGCGGTTTTCTGTATCTGGGGGACAATGTCGTTAATCAACTCTCCAGCCCTTGCCGCTGTTTCCACACTCTTGGCGGCCACGACCTTGATCTCCTGGGCCGATACCTGGCTGCGTTCGGCAAGTTTACGCACCTCGGCGGCCACCACGGCAAAACCCTTGCCGTGCACCCCGGCACGCGCCGCCTCAATGGCTGCATTCAAGGCCAACAGATTGGTTTGCCGGGCGATTTCCTCGATCAACTCGATCTTTTCGGCGATATGCTGCATGGCGCTAACGGTTTCCGCAACCGCCTTGCCGCCGTCCACGGCGTCGGAGGCCGCCTTATTGGAGATGGCCGCAGTCTGTCTGGCATGGTCGGCGGTCTGGGACACGGTGCTGGCCAACTCCTCCATGGACGAGGAAATCTCTTCCACCGCAGCGGCCTGCTCACTGGCCCCTTGCGAAACCTGTTCCGAACTGCTGCTCAACTCCTGACTTCCGGATGCCACTTGGTCGCCCGCGGCCCGCACGTCGGTAATAATTTGTCGTAATTTTTCGATCATCGCGGTCAGAGACTTGCCCAAGGCATCTTTTGCGGAAAGCAATTTAACCTCGACCCGAAGATCGCCGTTGGCGATCATTTCAGCATTGGCCGCTGTTCTCCTCAGGGTATCAACCATGTTGGCAAGGGATTTGCCCAACACGTCTTTGTCCGAAAGGATTACAACCTTGACATCGAGATCCCCCAAGGCGATCTCCTCTGCCATCTGCGCGGTTTTTCGAAGATTTTCAACCATGTTTCGCATGGCGATGAGCATCTGCGCAACCTCATCTTTTTTGTCCACCTTTATGTCCACGGTCAGGTCGCCACCTGCAATTTTGTCAAAGGTGGCGACGGCATCGTTGATCGGAAGAAAGGCTTTTCTGACAAAGAAAAAAAGCGCCGCAAGAATGATGACCGTAAGAATGAGGTTGATGCCCAGATTGGCGATTAATTTTTTTCGCAGATCATCGACGATAGCCTGCACATCGTCCACGACAAGAATATAGCCAATTTCCTGGCCCTGATAATCCGTTAACACCAACGGATAGGTCACAAACAACTTTCCGTTGATCTTGTATTCATCTTTTCCTGCCGAATAGGCGCCGAGAATGCTCTTGGCAAGTTCAGAGGAGGTTGCATAAAAAACCAAGTTGTCGGCAAGAATATCCGTGGCTTCTGATTTCACGCGTTGCGCTTTTTGAAAAACATCCGGACGGATGCCTATGGCGTATTCTATGCCAAAGGTATCCTTGAGGTTTTTCAACAGACCACTGATCGAGCCACCGAATTCCACGGTGCCGATGTGGTTATTTTCATAGGAAACTGGATATACCACCCGCAGCCCAGGCCCACCGACCCCGACTTCGAGGCCGACAACCGTTTTTTTACTCTGATTGGCCTCGACAACCGTGCTGCGGAAGGAAGAAAGATCATCCCCGTGCTGGCTGATTTTATGCAGCCTTAAAAAACTGGTTGCCGGCGGGGTGTGAAATTGAAATTGGTCGATATCATATTGTTTCTTGAGCTTTTCATTATACTTGACCAAATCCTGAATCAATGCCTCTCTATTGCCCTCGGCAAAAGAACGGACAACATCTTTATTTTGCGTCAGTGTTTCCATGGCCAGGGACAGGTTCTGGAGTTGCTGGCCAAGAGAATTCTTGAAGGTAGCCCGGACCCTGGCAGCCTGGGTCTTTTTGGCAGCGGCCAATGTTTTATCGAAATCAACATATTGCTTGCCCATGTTGAACAGGGTCATAAGCAAAATGCCGCTTAAAACGAGTATTAATATCTTCGTCTTTATGCTGAAATTATTCCCCATGCGTGCCTCCTCCCGCGCAAAAAATGCTCATGTCAAACTATAAGCCTCGTTGAAGCTCTCCTCGCCCGCATCCGGCAATAAATCCTTATCCCGATTGCTCAATTTAAAAAACGAGATTGATTCCTGAAGATGCGCAGCCTGGCTGGATAGTTCCTCACTGGTGGAGGCCATTTCCTCGGCGGCCGCGCTGTTGGCCTGGATTACCTGGTCAAACTGCTGGATAGCCTTGGTATTTTGATCAATACCGCGGGCTTGTTCGTTACTGGCTGCATCAATCTCTTGGACAAGCTCCGCTGTTTTCTGGATCTGAGGCACTATTTCGTTGATAAGCCTGCCCGCGTTTCCTGCGGTTTCCACACTGGCATTGGCAACGCCCTTGATTTCTTGGGCCGAGGTTTGACTTCGCTCGGCAAGCTTTCGCACCTCGGCGGAAACCACGGCGAAACCCTTACCGTGTTCACCGGCCCGAGCCGCCTCGATGGCGGCGTTCAGAGCCAACAGGTTGGTCTGCCTGGCAATCTCTTCAATAAACCCGATTTTTTCCGCGATATGCTGCATGGCGGAGACGGTTTCCGCCACTACTTTTCCGCCCTCGACTGCATCGGCAGATGCTTTTTGGGCTATAACCGCAGTCTGCCGGGCATGATCTGCGGTCTGGGCCACGGTGCTGGCCAACTCTTCCATGGAGGCGGAGATCTCCTCCACTGCGGCAGCCTGTTGACTGGTACCTTGCGAAACCTGCTGGGAGCTGCTACTCAATTCCTGGCTGCCAGCGACAACCTGGTCGGCCGCGGTCTGGACCTCCGTGATAATCTGGCGCAATCTTTGAAACAAGGCGGCCAGGGCCTTGCCAAACATATCATTTTCGGAAAGGAGTTCCACTTTTGAGCCAAGATCTCCTTTTTCAATTTGCTCTGCCTTGGCCTTCAAATTTTCCACCATCTTCGCCAAGGATATCCCCATTCGATCTTTTTCGGAAAGGATGGTCACCTTTACGTCTAAATTACCCAAGGCGATCTGCCCGGCCATTGCCGCCGTGGCCCTAAGATTTTCGACCATGCCGTGCATGGCTTCGCACATCTGACCAATTTCATCCCCGCTCACACTGGCGATTTCGACGTCCAAATCACCCTGGGCCACCCTCTGCATGTTGGCCACCGCCTGCGTTAGAGGCTTGATCATAAGGCGAATGGCGTAATACACAATGCCGCCGATGAGCACCACCACACCTAAGGCGAAGCCGACGATACTCATGGCGATCCGCAGCAAAACATCCTTTTGCTTTTGTTGGGCCGCGGCGATCACCGCGTTGCCCTGAGCAAGAGTTTTCTCGATATTTTTTTCAACCGCGGCGAAATTCAAACCGATGACCAACGAGCCGACCTTCTGTTCACCGGCCTGGATCTCCTTGCTCACGATATTCTGGGTTGGGAATCCTTCCGGCCTGACGCTTGTGGTGGTGACGGCATTGCCGTCCTTGTCATAGAAAACGGCAAACGGAATATCAGGATCATTGACCACGCTCTGGACGATCTTCTCCAAAAAGGCGTACTCATAATTCAGGATAAGATCCTGTCCGACCCTGGCCAGCATCTCGGCAAAGGAGTTGCCCTTCAGAACCAGATCCTGGCGCAGCAATTCCTCCTGACCTTTCTGCTGCTCCTTCAGAGTGGAGACAAAGGCATCCCCTTGCTCGCTCAGGGCGCTACGCACCGCGGAATTTACCGCCACGCTCATGCCGAGCATGAGCAGCAGCACCGCGGCCACAATGGCCATGTTCAGTTTTGTTGCGATCCCCATGTTTTGAAATTTTTCCTTCAACATGCTCCGCTCCTTGTTCCTTTGACCTCGCGCGGCCGCCATCCGTACAAATGCCTATGTTTTATAATTATACGCATGGGAAATAAAACACGTCAAAGAATAAAAAACAGAGAGAACCGGCACCCTTGAATCAACTATAACCCGCCGCAAATACAAAAAACGCCCTCGGATCGAGAGCGTTTCATTTCAGCATGGGAAACAACGGCAATCAATACCGCTCAAAAGAGTCATCATTGCCGCCCGGCAGAGAGAGCTTCACCCCGCTGCTTTTAGCCGCCGTCTTCATTCCGCCGGTCGAGGCAGATCGCGGCAAAGAACGGCCCTGAACACGACTGGCAATCACCCCTGTTTCCACCGTAAAAAAGGATATGGTTTCCTGCATCTGCGCCGCTTGGGCAGTAAGCTCCTCACTGGTGGAGGCCATTTCCTCGGCAGCGGCGCTATTGGACTGAATCACCTGATCAAACTGCTGGATGGCGCGAGCGTTTTCATCGATGCCCCTGGCCTGCTCGTTGCTGGCTGCGTCGATCTCATGAACCAGCTCGGCGGTTTTTTGAATCTGGGGCACGATTTCGTTGATCAGCATCCCGGCATTGGCAGCGGTTTTGACGCTGGCGCTGGCCACGCCTTTGATCTCCTGAGCCGACACCTGACTGCGTTCGGCGAGTTTGCGGACCTCGGCGGCCACCACGGCAAAGCCCTTGCCGTGCTCACCGGCCCGAGCCGCTTCGATGGCGGCGTTTAAGGCCAACAGGTTGGTCTGCCGGGCGATCTCCTCGATGAGCTCGATCTTTTCGGCTATATGCTGCATGGCGTCAACGGTTTCCACCACCGCCTTACCGCCGGCCACGGCATCGGCCGCAGCCTTGTTGGCGATCGCCGCGGTCTGCCGGGCATGGTCGGCGGTTTGGGCCACGGTGCTGGCCAGTTCCTCCATGGAGGCGGAGATTTGCTCGGTCGAGGCCGCCTGTTCGCTGGCCCCCTGGGAGACTTGCTGGGAACTGCTGCTCAATTCCTCGCTCCCGGCCGCTACCTGATCGGCGGCGGCGCGCACGTCGGTTATCACCTGGCGCAACTTGCTGATCATGGCGGCAAGGGATTTCCCCAGACTATCCTTGTCGGAAAGCAGGGTCATATCCACCCGCAGGTCGCCTTCGGCGATCTGTTCGGCCTTGGCCGCCGTCTGCCGGAGATTTTCCACCATATTGACCAAACATTTGCCCAGCAGGTCTTTTTCGGAAAGAACCTTTGCCTGCACATCCAAATCGCCCAGGGAGATCTGCCTGGCCAATTCTGCTGTTTCCTGAAGCTTATTCACCATGGCAGCCAATGATTTCCCCAGCACGTCCTGGTCGGAAAGAATGGTGACCTGCACATCCAGATTGCCGAGGGCGATCTGTTCGGCCAGTCTGGCCGTCTCCTTGAGATTTCCAACCATCACGTTCATGGAGTTGAGCATCAACCCCACTTCATCCTGACGACCGGTTTCGATGGCAACATTGACATCCCCCAGCGCCAACCGGTTATTCACCTCCACCACCGAGGAAATGGGCTTTGCAATGGATCGCGCCGTGAGCAGGGAAACCCCCACCCCAACGACAATGGCGAGAAGGCCAATCACCACGATGGCGAGCCTGGTTGTTCTGGCATTTTGGATCATCTGCGCCTCGGAAAGAATATTTTCCTTGGCCAGAGCGGTCATCTTGTTCAGAACCCCCTGCACCTTCACCAGATTGACCTGGGTGTCCGTGCTGAAGATGCGTTCCGCCTGTTGCCGTCCTTCCGGGCCCTCCTTCCGCTGAAAAGCCTCCTTTATTTTCAAGGCCGATTCATGGAGCCGCTGATGCGGTTCGGCAATATCGGTCAATGGCTCCCTGAGCAGAGGCAGCAGGGTCTCCGCCTGTTTTCTCCCCTCGCCGTAATACCACTTGCCGAAGCCGCATTTGGTATGATCGAGTTCCACCTCAAGGTTCCCGCCTTTATCACTGTAAACATAGGCGGAAACCTTTTTTGCCCAGTTCAGATGGTCAACCTCCCGCTGCAGCAATTCGCCGCGGAGCGCGTTGCCGTTTGCGACCTCGATACCGTCGCGCACCACGCTTCCCAGCCCCCAAAAAGCCCAGGCTCCGACCACAACCAACAGAAAGAGAATGCTGACCGAGCCAATCATTATTTTCCTGCCGATTTTCAGATCATTCCACCGCATCCGCTCACCCCAAAAATGAAGAGTTCATACCGTGACAAACAAGACTATATTCACATGATAGGCAGAAACTTCAAAGGCGTGCAAGAATTATCCCCCCACTCGAAATCCCCTTTACATGCGCTCAAAATCCTGATCCAGGTCGTCGTTCTTATCGGCACGCTGGCCGAGTTGGAGGCGAGCGCCCCCCGTGGATGGCGGAGCAGTGAGCGGCTTTTTGTTGCCATAATGCGCAACCTTGGCGGCGCTGGTTCTGGGCCGTCGAGGTTGGCCGGTACCGGCTTTGGTATCGATGAGCGCGGCAATCACTGCCTGCAACTCATCGGCCTGCGCGGAGAGCTCCTCCGCAGTGGCTGCCATTTCCTCCGAGACGCTGGAATTTTGTTGCACCACCGTGTCGAGCTGCTGCATGCCCTCACTGATCTGGTCGATGCCGGCGCTCTGCTCCACGCTGGCTGCGGCAATTTCCTGAACCAAGGTCGCGGTTTTTTGGATGTCCGGCATTATTTTGGCCAGCATGATCCCGGCTTTGTCCGCCACCGCCACGCTGGAAGCGGAAAGCTGGCTGATCTCCGCCGCCGCCTGCTGGCTGCGTTCCGCGAGTTTGCGCACCTCGGCGGCCACCACGGCAAAGCCCTTGCCGTGCTCCCCGGCCCGGGCCGCTTCGATGGCGGCGTTCAAGGCGAGCAAATTGGTCTGGCGGGCGATCTCCTCGATAATCGAGATCTTGGCGGCGATCTGTTTCATGGCGCTCACGGTCTGGGTGACCGCCTTGCCGCTCTCCTCTGCGTCATTGGCGGCCAACACGGCAATCTGCTCTGTTTGCTGGGCGTTTTCCCGGTTTTGGCGGATGGTGGCGCTCATCTCCTCCACCGAGGCCGTGGATTCCTCGACCGCGGCGGCCTGTTCACTGGCGCCCTGGGAAACTTCCTCCGCGGTGGAGCTCAATTCCTGGCTTGCGGCGGTGACATTGTCGGCAATGATCCGCACGTTCAGAAGCGAACTGGTAACGCTTCTGGTCACCAGCATGCCAAGGGCAAAGCCGACAACCAAACTGGCCACGGTTACAAAGAGAATAAGCCGCAGGCCGGTTTGCTCATCCTTTTCCGCCTGGAGAGCCGCCGCGCCGGTAAATTTTTCCACCTCGTTAAGGATCCCGACAATCTTCTGATCCACGTCCTCGGCCTCCTTGGAGACCTTGTCGCACAAAGGTTCCGCCTCGCGGACATTGCCGGCCGCCAGCAGCTCAAAACATTTCGTGGTATGCTCCTCCACCTCGTCGTGCTCCTTCTCCACCACCTTGAGTTCGCCCAGAACCTTTTCAAACTCTCGACGCTGGTCAACGTCCCGCGCGTGGTTCAAGGCGCCTTCGGCGATCTTTTCCGCCTCTTGGAGTTTGGCGCCGGTCTCGTTGCCGATACTTTTGATTTCATCCAAGGCATGCTGCAGACCGGCCTTGTTGCCATTTTCGCCATGACGGTAGCCCCGTTCAAAGAGAATGCCGATTTGCAACTGGTGTTCGGCTACTTTGGTGATGGCGGTGGTGAGCGGCAAATCCTGCTCGGCAATCGATTGCAGCTCGCCGCCAATCTGGTTCATCTTGACCAGCCCCACTGCCGCAACGACGCCGGTCAAAACGAGCAGAACGACAACGATCAGAAAAACACGGCTCCCCACCTTCATTGTATTGAGCAGATTCATGGTGCACACTCCTTTGATGTGAAAAACCCATTCTCGCGGAACGCAACGCCCTCTACCATAGTAAAAACCAGGAAGCATACCGTCATGGCTTCAGCAGGGGGCCGGGAAATAATTGCCGGTAAAAAATCGTCGCAGGAAGAAAAGTGAATGTCCAGAGCTTTCTTGGCGTGCAAAAAAATTTGCAGCAAGAGATTGAAAATTACAGGATGGAAAAAAAAGAGGGGCGCACCATAAGAGTGCGCCCCTCCGATTCAAGCTGTACTCAATTTACAAAAAACTATTAATACCGCTCGAAATCACCATCTCCGGCGCCTGGCAGGGACAACTTCACCCCCTTGCCCTTTGATGATTTTTTTGCTCCCCGGCCAGTCGAGGCAACCCGAGGCAGGGGCAAGACTTGGGACCGAAGCCCGCTTTCCGTTTCCACCTTAAAAAAGGCGATGGTTTCTTGTAAATGGGCCGCCTGGGCGGTCAATTCCTCGCTGGTGGAAGCCATCTCCTCGGCGGCGGCGCTGTTGGCTTGGATTACCTGGTCAAACTGCTGAATAGCCCGGGCGTTTTCATCAATACCCCTGGCCTGTTCGTTGCTGGCTGCGTCGATTTCATGGACCAGCTCGGCGGTTTTCTGGATCTGCGGCACGATATCGTTGATGAGCTTGCCTGCGTTGGATGCTGTCTCCACGCTGGTTCCGGCAACGCCCTTGATCTCCTGGGCAGAGATTTGGCTGCGTTCCGCGAGCTTACGCACCTCGGCGGCCACCACGGCAAAGCCCTTGCCGTGCTCCCCGGCCCGGGCCGCTTCAATGGCGGCGTTCAAGGCCAGCAGATTGGTTTGCCGGGCAATCTCCTCGATGAGTTCGATCTTGGTGGCGATAAGCTGCATGGCAGCCACTGTTTCACCCACCGCCTTGCCGCCTTCCACGGCATCGGCAGCCGCCTTGGTGGAAATAGCCGCGGTCTGCCGGGCATGATCGGCGGTCTGGGCCACGGTGCTGGCCAGCTCTTCCATGGAGGAAGAAATCTCCTCCACCGAGGCGGCCTGTTCGCTGGCCCCTTGGGAGACCTGCTGGGAGCTGCTGCTCAACTCCTGACTGCCGGAGGCGACTTGATCCGCCGCGCCGCGCACATCGGTGATGATCTCCTTGAGCTTTTCGACCATGTCCTGCAATGCCTGGATCAGTTCATCCTGGTCGCTGCGCTTCTTCATCTTGACCAACAGATTGCCCCCGGCAATTTCCCGGGCTGTGCCGGTAATCTCGTTCAAGGCGCTGATAAGGGCGCCCACCGCGGAGCCGATGCCGTCATAGACCTGTTTCACCGGAGTGGTGTCGCTATCGGCGGGCTCGGTTTCGATGGCAAGAGTAATATCGCCTTCCGCAAGCCGGGTGAGGCATTCCACCAGTTTCTGGGTCTCGATCTCCTGATAGGTGGCAATTTTTTCCGCCACCCGGCCCGCCTGCTTTATCGCGGTCTGGTCGCTCACCACCTCGAAGGCCCCGATGATCTTGCCTGCTTCATCGCGAAGCGGAGTGGCATTGTAGGTAATATCCAGGTCCAACCCTCCAGGATGGGCGTCGGTTTCAGAACCTGCGTTTTGTCCGCTCCGCATCGCCTGACCGCAGGCGCAACGTTCGGTTTTACAATCCGAGGTTTTGAAATGGTCGTAGCACCTGGTGCCGACAAGTTGAGCCGCGCTCTTGCCGCCGACCTTGGCGCCCAATTCGTTCATGTATTGTACATTGAAATCATTGTCGATGATCATGGCAGGGGTGGGCATGGTGTCCAGCAGCCCAACCAGCCTGGACATGGTATTGTTGACACCCTCGACGATCTTTTTAAAATCCCCTTCGTGCTTCGAGGCGTCGGCGCGGGTGCTTAATTTTCCTTCCATCGCGGCCCTTGACAGCATGCCCACATCGGCGGCCAGGGAACCGACCACCGCGGTGCAGGCATTGAAGGCCTCGGCAATGGCATGGAAGGTCTTGCGGGTTTCAGCGGTATCCGCATCTCCCGGGGCTGGGGTGATGGAACAGGTGGTGTCGCCCTTGGCAAGCTTGCTCATGCAGGAGACGACCTTCTCGGTTTCGATGTTCTGGTACTCGGCGACCTTCTGGGCTTGGCGTGCGGCCTTCTTGATCGCGGTCTGGTCGCTCACCACCTCGAAGGCGCCGATGATCTTGCCCGCCTCATCGCGCAACGCGGTCCCGATATACGAGATATCCAGATCCACGCCAGCCGCGGGATGGGCGTCGGTTTCGCCATTGGCGACCTGCCCGCTCCGCATGGCCTGCCCGCAGGCGCAACGGTCGGTCTTGCAATCCGAGGTCTTAAAATGGTCGTAGCAATTGCTGTCGATGAGCTGGGCAGGGGTTTTGCCACCGACCTTGGCGCCCAATTCGTTCATATACAGAATACGGAAATCGTTGTCGATGATCATGGCCGGGGCTGGCATGGTATCGAGCAGCCCCACCAGCCTGGACATGGTATTGTTGACCCCTTCGATAATTTTTTTATAATCCCCTTGGAACTTGGCCGCATCGGCGCGGGTATTCAGCCTGCCTTCCATGGCTGCCTGGGAGACCCGGAAAACTTCCCCGGCCATACCCTTGACCGCCCCCACCATTTCGGCCATGGCGGTTTGGAGCTCCCCGGTTTCATCCTGGGCGGTGGTGTCCAAGGTTACGTCGGTGTTGCCGGCGGCAATCCGGTGGGCAGCCTCCACGCATCCTGCCAACGGACGAAGGATGGAACGGACAATAATCCTGGCCACGAGCAGCCCGCAAGCGATGATGGCGAGAACCAGCATGATGCTGACCAAACCCGAGAGCTTGATGGTGGCAACAGCGGAGGCAGCGGTCTGCTCCGCCGTGGAGCCCATCATCTCTTCCAATTTCCCGACATGCTTGGTCAAATTCTCGGCAAAGCCATCGAACTCGCCCATGGCTTTGTTGCCGAGTTCCGGCCCGCCTTTGATGAACTGGCCGGCCATCCATTTGCCCTTATCATAATAGGCATCAAAGGATTTCTGCAGTTCCTCGATTTCCCGGCGGTCTTCCGGGTGAATTACTTTCAGCTCCTCGGTGTGCGTGCGAAAAAGCGCCGCGTATTTTTCCGCCTCCTTGAATCCGTCATCAAGACCGTCGGCCGCCCGGGTGGCGCTGATGTCAGTGAGCCACTGCTGCACTTGGACCACATCCAGCTTGATCTCCATGATCAGTTTGTTGCCGGTGTAGCCGACGTCCTTGGCAAAAGTCACATCCCGGAGCACCCTGCTCTGGAATACACCGTTCACCACGATCTGGATCACCAGCATCAGCAAGACGATGCCAAACCCCAGATACACCCTTTTGCCGATTTTCATGTTGTGCAACATACCATACACCTCTTTCTTGCTGACGGTTTCGTAGGATCAAGCCCAAAAAACGGGGAATAGCATCCAGGACAAAAATCGGCCATGAAACAGAGATAGGTACAAGCACCTATCAGTATTCAGGATAGGTAATATGCCAAGACAAAGTCAATATGGAAAAAATACGGTGCAGATTAGACGAGGGAAGCGTGGTGTTCGGCAAGGGCGAGACAGCGTTGGCCATCTTCAAGGCGGCCATGTTTGAGACAGCCATTGCCGTAAAGCAAAGCCCTGCGGACCAACTCCTCGCGGGCAAGGCGGGACTGCTCGGGGGTGAGGGAAATATCAGCAAGAAGCTTTTCCATGGCCCGGATGCGGAAATAGTCCATGCCGGTCTTGAATTGAACGGAAACCTGATCCTCCCTGCCGCCGTGCTTGACGGTGAGCGGCGCATCCACCAGAAGAAAGGGATGCGTTGCACTGGCCCTAAGCCAGAGTTCGTAATCCTCGCAGCAGGGAAAGGATTCGTCGAACAGGCCGACTAAGCCGAACAGCTCCCGCCGGGCCATGACCGTGGACATGCCCACCACGCAGAGCTCCAGGCTGCGGGCAAAGATATCGCCGCCTTCCTTGGCATGCCGCTTCTTCTGGTTGAGATGGCGGCCATTGCGGAACCAGGTTTCCTGGGTGTGCGAAATGAGCAGCTCCGGCTGCGCCTCCATGGCGCTGACTTGGAGCTCCAGCTTGTTTTTGGTGAATTGGTCGTCGGAATCGAGGAAGGCGAGAAGAGAATGGCGGGCCGCGCTGATCCCGGCATTGCGGGCCGCGGCCGGTCCCCGGTTTTCCTGGCGCAGGCTGGTAAGCGCCGTGCCGTAGGAGGAAAGCAGCGCCGGGGTTTCGTCGGTGGAGCCGTCGTCCACCACGATGAGTTCGAAATTGGCGTAGCTTTGGGCGAGGACCGAATCGATGGCCCGGGCGAGAAAACCGGCCCGGTTATGGGTGGGGATGATAACGGAGACTGGGGTGGCTGGAGAGGACATGGGTAAAAGACTCCGCCACGAAAACCACGAAATCCACAAAAACGATCAGACAGCAAGCCAGGGTGCAAAATGTATTTTTTCGTGTTTTTCGTGGTTTTCGTGGCAAAAAATATCAATCGATATACAGCAATTCCCCGGAGTGTTCGACGATCTCTGCCCCGCTTTCAAGATGGCGGAGGATGATGCCGCCGTCCGGGGCAAGCCCCAGCACCTCGGCTTGATACTGGGGCTGCTGCTGGACATCAAAGCCGAACCAAACCCTGCGGCCCACGGTATCGCTCAGCTCCCGCCAGGCACCAAGCAGCAGGCTCTCCGGCAGGTCCGCGCCGGAACCGTCGTCCGCAGCCAGCCGTTGCGCCTCGTCATAGCAGAGCAGGCCGAAACTCCAGGAAAATTTAGCCAGCAGCCGGGCAGCAAAACCGGCAAGGTC
This sequence comes from Desulfobulbaceae bacterium UBA2273, assembly GCA_002347095.1. GTDB lineage: Bacteria > Desulfobacterota > Desulfobulbia > Desulfobulbales > Desulfurivibrionaceae > Thiovibrio > Thiovibrio ferrireducens. Next base: position 40,038 of record DDWZ01000018.1, read on the forward strand.
GGTATCGCGCCCGAGGATTTCCTTCATGGACACCGCTGTTGCCCCCAACTCCGCGGGAAAGGCCAGGTTGTTGATGTTAAGCCCCGCCCCGATCAGCACATATTCCTCGCCGTGGACGGCGCTGGCAAACGATTCGCAGAGTACCCCGCAGATCTTTCGCCCGGCCACATGCACATCATTCACCCATTTGAGGCGCGCCTCGATACCATAGCTCCGCACCGCCTCGCAGCAGGCCATGCCGGCAGCGAGGGGATAGAGGCGCATGCTCTCGGGCAGCAGGGTATTGGCCATGACCAGGGTCAGCCAAAGGCCGCCGGTCGGCGCATGCCAGGAGCGCTGGAATCGGCCACGGCCACCGGTGAGTTCATCGGCGAGAAACACCATGCCGCTGGGGCAGGATTGACCGCTGGCCTCAAACTCGTTGATCCGTTGCCGGGCAAGGGGCATCAGCCGTTCGGCCTGGGGCAGATGATGGATGACACTGCCCACCGGCGCGCCGTAGCGGTACACGGTCTGGACGACCTCGGCGGAATAGTGGAGCAGACGGGCAGGGATCTCCTCGGCGGAGATGAGTTGCTGGACGGCTTGAAAGGAAAGAGGCTCAATCATTGGTAGCTATGTAGCCAAAATCAAAAAAGAGACTTAAACATCCCAACCGTAACCGTTCAGCAGTGCCGCAGATGCGCGGAAGAGGCCTGCGAAGTGTGCTGCTGCACACGAGCCGGCCGATGACAACACAGATGTGGTGCTGCTGGACGGTTACGAGGGCGGTTACTCCCATTCAGCTTTCACGCGGGTGATGATCCGCTGGATCATGGGCAGCTTTTCCTGGGAACAGATGCCCAGCAACGGCTCGCCCTGGGAAACGCTGACCCCGGGCTGAAAATACACGGAATGGATGATCCCCGGCTCCCCGGCATAATAGACCGGAGTATCCCGCTTCATCAGGGACATGGTGAGAATCTCGTCCCCGGGCTTGATGGAGACTCCCCGTTGGCCGTGCTTGTCGATCTTGGCTTGCAGGTCGAGGGAAAAGAAATACTTGGCCCGTTCCGGCGCGTTGAAGGGCTCCAGCACCTGACGGAGGATATTCTCGATGATCTCGCGTTTCTTCAACGGATGCCGGATGGTGAGAATCTTTTCGCCCGCTTCGACGAACTGCCCTTCCAGGTCGCTGCGGATAAAGGAAACCACCCCGTTGCTCGAGGAAAAAATCTTCTTCTGGTTTCCCTCCCGCAGCAGTTCATAGAGCAAGGTGCCCCGGACATGATGCCATTCGCCGGACGGTCCTTCCACCTCGGCACCTTCCTTGACCCGGAACCGGACCTGGCCGGTGTGGCTGGTCCGCACGTCCAGATAGTCAAAAGGATCGGAACGATACTTACCAATTATTGCATCGAAATCTATTTCGTCAGTCATAATATATGAGGAAAGGTTAAAGGTTAAAGGTGCAAGGACAAAGGTCTCATTCATCTTCTCGCAGAAAACTGCGCCGTGCTTTTATAAGCCCGGCAAGCATCGAGGAAATTTCCACGGTTTCCTGCCGCCACTCCTTGCCTTTCTGGTTTTCGATATAACCGATGTTCACGCCAATGTATATCTGGGTGCGAAGTTCTCCGCAGGAACCCTTTGCATATGAGAAAAAATTAATACTCTCTTTTATCGATTCTCTTTCAAAACCTTCCGCAATGTTGCTTGGGATGGAAAGCCCCGCCCGCGTAATCTGGTCCCGAAAGCCAAAATCCTTTAATTCCCGCAACGCCTTGTACAATTCAGCACTCAAGCGGACTGAACGCTTCCAGACCTCAAAGTCCTCAAAAGCCTGCGACGGCGGCGATTTTTCTTCCCCCAAAACTTCTGTCCTTTAGCCTTGAACCTTTGGCCTTTCGCCTTAGCGGTAATACAGATTGCCGCCGCCCATGGTCAGCAGGGACTTATGGAGATTGCGCCTAAACTCGCGACGATCCCAGATGCCCTGGATATGGCCGCGCTGCAGGGCGTTGCGGGCATTGTGGTAATCGGGCGGGATATCCTCGCCCGTGGTATCGCGGATAACCCGAGGCCCGGCAAAACCCACCCGGCTTGAGCGGATGGCGAACTGATACGGCGAACAGCCCAAGAAACTCGCCACCGGCCCGGCATAGGAATTGTTGTCGTAGACCACGATGTACAACCCGCCGGAGTCGATGTATTCCCGCACCGCCATGGTGCACTTGGGCATCTGCACCACGCCCAGGGTTCCCTCGTGGATGCGGATGCCGCCGGTGGTGTGTACATAGGAGAGCAGGGGCCGCCGTTTCAGCTTGGCCGATTCACAGGCCCGTACGAATTTTTCACCCTCGGCGGAGCCCACCGTCCCGTTTCTAAAATCGCTGTACAGCATGGCCACCACCAGATCAACGCCCATAACCCTGGCGTCGAAGGTGATGATCCCGCTTTTCCGCCCGGTCTTGGCGATGGCGGATTGCAATTTCTTTTCAAAGCCCGGATAGGTCAGGGGATTGCCCGCGCAAACCCCTCCATTGAATTCCCGGATGGAATCCGGATCAAAAAGATGCTTGAGATACCATTGATATTCCAAGGGAAAATGATGACCGCAATTTTCGCACACCCCGCCGAATTCGCCATAGAGGTCGGGCACCCAAAGGTCCTTGCACCCCTGCTTTTCGGTGTTTGGGCAGGTTACGGTTCGGTCTTCGTTGGCCAGCGGGCTGGTATAGACATCCCCGAACTCAATGGGATCTTCCCCGGCGCCGCTTGAGGAAACAGGCGACTTACCCGGACGCGCGCCGGGTTTTTTCGAGATAAAATCGTACGCCGCGGTGATCGGGGAGGAAACCTGCCTGAGCAGCACCGAGCCCTCGCCGGACACATCCTGAAAAACCTTTTTCACCTGCTTCTGCTGGGTTTTCAGCAGATCATAGCGGAAGCTGTAATACAGTTTGGCAATACTCTTTTTTGCCTTCCGGCAGAAAGCGGAGCAGGGGGAGCTCTCTTCGGAATAGGCCGCGCAAGACATGTTCCGGTATTTTTTCGAACGGTAACTGAGCAACCGCTTGACCTCGTCCTCGTTGAGGTCCCAGGAAATCTCGATATGCGGTTCTTCTACGACCTGCCCTTCCGACTTCTTCATCGTCAATTCATAGGCGCGAAAAGCCCGGAGACTCTTGGTTTTCAGCACCACTTCGTCGGTGGCCCGGATGATCTCGCTCTTGAGCTGCCGGAAAAAACCGAAATCGTCCCGTTTTGCCCCCAAGGGAGGCTCATGGACAATCCGATCGATGGTCCCGAGCTTGAGATTTTCCGCCGCCGTGATATGCAGATTCTCGGCGCAGGCCTCCACCAGCTCCTTGGGCATCTTTTCGCCCTCGCGGATCTTGCCCTCGATGGCGGCCGCGCCCTCCGGGGAGATAACTGAATAGTAACCGTGGGAAAACATCAACCGGACATCGGCCATGCCCACGGCCTCGGCCCCGCCGGAACCGCCTTCCGAAGTGACGGAAATCATCGGCACCCGCAACTTGGCCATGGCGTAAAGATTGCGCGCGATCTGCTGGCCGGCGCCGGGATAATCCTCCACCGGAAAGGAGCCGGGGGTGAAAATATAAAAATGGATGGGAATGCCTTCGGTTTCGGCAACCTTCATGTAGCGCAAGGCTTTTTCGTTGCCCCAGGGCTTGCTGCAGCCGCCGTTGCGGTATTCCTCGCCATGCCCCTTCTCGTGGCCGATGACCATGACCTGCTGCATGACGGTTTTGTTTTTCACCCGCCGCATGATGCTCGCCCTGGCCGCAACCATGGAGGGATCGATGCTGACCTCCTCGGCGCCGCCGAGTTCGGTGTAATCCTCGTAGACATTCTCAAGGATGTCCTTCAGGGAAAACCGGTGGGTATTGCGGACAATGCGCACCCGGTCCATGGAAGTCAGGGTTTCTTCGCAGCGACCCTCCAAAAAGGAGATGGATTCCTCCAGGGCCTTGATTTCCTCGGACAACTGGTCCTCGGTATAGTCGTAGAACTTGTCCCGCAGGGTGACGATTTTTTCGCGCAGGCCGGAGAGATTCCCCCACTCGACGCCGTCCTTGATCTGGCTCAGATAGTTGATGCGTTCTTCTATCTTGAGCAGCCGCTTTCGTAAATCTTCCATAAAGTGCGCCGTTGCAATGGATAAGTTCGTTATTATACCCAAAGGGCATAAGTTTCGTTGAGCAGGCGAGCTGCTCAACTCAGCTTTAAAGTGATAAAAACGGCATAAAGAGCCGTAACAAAAAAAGGGCAGAAATTTTTTGGTAACGGCTCCTAAATTACCTGTAACTCATCAAAAGGTGAGCAGTCGGGCTATGTTTTCCTGAAGATAAGGGAGGTTGGTCATGATTTGGCCTCCTGCGGCGTTGCTGCCTTCGATGGCCACCTCGGCCAGAAATTTCCGCCCCCGTTCCTTGGCTTCCTCCATGGTGTCGCCCCAAACCAAGGCCAAGGCCAGATTGGGGTCATACTCGCTGGGGATCGCGTAAGATCGGTCGGTGGGCACATGGCTGTAAACCGCGGACCAATCGTGTTGCGGGTAGGAGAACTTGGAGATCGTCCCAATCCAGGGAGCAAAGCCGCGGGCGGTGTCTTCCGCAACAATTCTGAATTCGATGCTCGCGCCCCGGGAGACGATATCCTTCTGGCTGTATCCCATCTTGTCGCCCAAGGCCAGCCGGATCTGCTCGCGGATGAGGTTGGGATGTTTGTTGTTTATGTAACTGACCCGGGCGGAGACATCGTTTTCCACCTGGATGCGGGTGTTGACCTCAAGGAGATAGGGCTGGCCGTCCCGGGTGACAATCCACTCCCAGGTACCGACATTATCGTAGCGCACATGGGCGGCAAGCTTGAGCGAATACTCAACGACCTTGTCCAAAACCTCTTGACCGTTAAAATCGTAGGAAAAACAGGAGTTGTCGAATCCGGGCGCGGCCTCCAGCCGCTTCTGACGGCCGGTGCTTTGGATGGTGCAGTTCCGGGTGCCGAAATGCACCCGCTCGCCGTGCCGGCTGCAGACCAACTGCACCTCCAGATGATTGAAGTCGCGGATCCGTTGCTCGATGAGCACCCCGCCGTCTCCGAACTGCCGTTTGGCATAGTTCTGAACCTGGCGGTAGATGCGCCGGAAATGCTCGATCTGGTAGACCTCTTCGATGCCCATGCCGCCGCCGCCCGCTGCGGCCTTGACCAGGATGGAGGGGTTCTTGATCTTCTGACCGTCCTGGATTTCGAGAAGATGGAGGGCGATGTCCTCGGCCTCCATCTCATTATAGATGGGGCCGTCGGTGCCGGGGATGGTGGGGATACCAAGGCGGTTGGCAACCCGCTTGGTATTGATCTTGTCGCCAAGATCCTTGACCACCTCCCATTTCGGGCCGATGAAGGTCAGGGGCCGGTTGCGGATCGTGACCCGCCGGGCAAAACGGAAATCCTCGGAGAAAAAGCCGTAGCCGGGATGGATGGCGGTGCATTTGGTGTGGTCGGCCACGGAAAGAATATCGTTGGGATCGGTATAGGCCGATACCCGCCAGGCCCGGCGGACATTGCTCTGGCTGTCCAGGCAGCGGCGCACATGTTCGGATTCCTCATCCGCCGCGGTGTAGATCACGGTATAATCCAGGCCCAGGTCTTTACAGGCCTCCATGATCCGCAGGGCAATCTCGCCCCGATTTGCAATCAAAACCTTGTCTTTCAAGCGAACCCTCGATATCGGTTGCGGGGCAGGCTGCACCGTTCACCATATCCCCATAAACAAAAAGGAAAAAAGAGAACGATCACTCCGCCGTTTCCGTTTTCTAGTTCTTACTAATTTTCAGGGCAAATGAAAAGATGAATTCAGATGATCTCATAACAAGGAAAGGCACCGGCAAGGCTGTTGAGCCTTGCTGCGACTGCCTCAATTCTCCCCCCGGAGCAAAAGCCCTCCATTCGATGAAGCGCAATCTGTTGAAACAGCATGGTGTTCTATGGTATAGTGAACCTGTTTTTGATTTCTTCACCTGGAGTGGCATGCATCCCATGGTCAAAGTGTGGCCCTTATACCGATTTTAAAGATAAACGTCAATTTTTTTTCTTGACACCCCCGGCTATTTCCTTTAGCCAGAGCGTGTTGCAGCCGATTGTATAAACTTTTTTTCCACCGGACGACAGCGCCGGCCTCACCGTTGACGGTGCGCCTGCTCCGTTGTCTTACCCCAGAGGACTCTTACCCCCACATGGACACATCCGCCCCGGACACCGGCGACTCCCCCTTCAAGCGCATTCTCAATTTTTTTGGCATCAACCGCGCCCCAGACACCACCGAAGACATTGAGCAGGAAATACAGGAACTCCTCGATGACGGAGAAGAACAGGGGTTGATCTCCCGCGAGGAAGGGGAGATGATCAGCTCCATCCTCGAATTCAGGGACACCCTGGTCCGCGAGATCATGACCCCGCGAAGCGACATGGTCAGCGCCGAGGCACAGGTGTCGGCCGCCGATCTCATCCAGTTGATCACCGATGAGGGGTACACCAGAATCCCCATCTACCAGGATTCCCCGGACAATATCATCGGCATCCTCCATGCCAAGGATCTGTTGCCCTTCTGCCTCAACGCCTCCTCCATGCCCGCTGCCTCGGAGCTGGTCAAACCGGCTTTTTTCGTACTCGACACCCGCAAGATCGTCAACCTGCTCAAGGATTTCCAGAGCCAGAAAGGCCATATGGCCGTGGTCACCGACGAATTCGGCAGCGTCCGCGGGCTGGTGACCTTGGAAGACGTGCTGGAAGAAATCGTCGGCGAGATTCGCGACGAATACGACAAGGCGGAAAAACGGTGGAAGGTGGTGAACGAGCACATGCTCCTCACCGACGCCAAGGTCAATCTTGAGGAGGTGGAGGATTTCTTCGGCGTTACCCTGCCGGAAGGCCCCTACGAATCAGTGGGCGGCCTGATCATCCACCAACTGGATCGGGTGCCGCCGGTGGGCGCCACCATGCTGATCAACTCCCTGGTCTTTGAGGTGGTCTCCGCCGACCGGCGGCGCATCCACACCGTAAAAATCCAGACCAAGCTCGACTGATGGTTTCCTTGTTCCCGCGCTCTGATAGCCACACCCCTTTCGGCAGGGGTGCCCTGCTGGCATTGCTGTCCAGCACCCTGTTATTTTTCGCCTCTCCGGGAGCCCTTGCCCTGCCCCAGCTTGCCTGGCTGGCGCTGGTCCCTCTTTTCTGGAGCCTCGACAACCAGCCCCCACGCCGGGCCGCGCTGCTCGGCCTCATCTGCGGCCTGGCCTATTATTTGCCCCTTTTGTACTGGATCGTCATTGTTTTGGCCACCTACGGCCAGGTGCCCCTGCCCATCGCGGTGCTGGCCCTGGTGTTTCTGGCCCTGTACATGAGTTGCTACCTGGCGCTCTTCGCCTTTCTCTGCGCCAAAACAGGACCGCGCCTTCCCCTGCTCGTTTTCGCCCCGGCCTGCTGGGTGGCGCTGGACCTGATCCGGGGGATGTTGTTCACCGGCTTTCCCTGGCTGGATCTGGCCTACACCCAGTACAATCTGCCCCAGCTCATCCAGGTTGCCGATCTGGCGGGCCACCATGGCCTCACCTTCCTCCTGGTGCTGGCAAACGCGCTGATCTTCACCCTCGCCGCTTCGCTCGTCCGAGGCAAGCGGATAAGCCCCGTTGCAATTACCATTGCGGCGTCAGCCCTGCTGCTGCTCGCTTCGGGCTATAATTTCTGGCGGCTGCAAACCCTGCCCGCAGCCCTTGCCCAGACGGAACAGATGGAAGTGGCGGTGGCCCAGGGCAATATTCCCCAGGATCAAAAATGGCAGCCCGCCTTTCAGCGGGAAACCATTGACACCTACCTCCGGCTGAGCCAGGAATTTTTCACTACCAGGCAACCGCGGCTCATTGTCTGGCCGGAAACAGCCCTGCCGTTTTACCCTTACGAGCACCCGCTCTTTCTCAGGCTGCACAGCGAACTGACCCGGCCGCACCAAACATATCTGCTCACCGGCGCGCCCCACCGGGAAAAGACCTCGGCCGCAGGGCCGCTCAGCTATGCCAACAGCGCCTTCCTGCTCTCTCCGGACGGGCAGGTCGCTGGCCGCTACGACAAGCAGCATCTGGTGCCCTTTGGCGAATATATTCCCTTCCGCCGGATCCTGCATTTTGCCTCGCCGCTGGTGGAAACCCTGGGCGAGTTCACGCCCGGCCGGAGCAACACGCCGCTTACTTGCCACAACAGCAGGATCGGAATATTGATCTGCTTTGAGAGCATCTTCCCGGATATTTCCCGCAAGCAGGCACAGGCTGGGGCAAACTTGCTGGTAACACTTACCAACGACGCCTGGTTCGGCAGGTCGAGCGCCCCGATGCAGCATCTGGCCATGGGGGTGTTCCGGGCGGTGGAGACCAGAAAAACCCTGGTGCGCGCGGCCAACACCGGAATCAGCGCCTTCATCGACCCCATGGGCCGGATGCAGGAAGCTTCCCCCCTGTTTACCGAGTACGCCCGCAGTCAGCCGGTACCCCTGGTCAATGGCTTGACTTGCTATGTCCGCTGGGGGTATCTTTTCCCGTGGGCTTGCCTCATCCTGACTCTGATTGGGATGCGGCGATGTTATGCGCTGAGCGCAAAAAACAACAAATAACGCGAACACGATACACCAACTTTACACCATCAGGAGAACACACCATGTCTGCGGAACTCAAACAGAAAATCCAAGATCTCAAGGGACGCCTCATCTCCCTGAAGGAGCATCTTTGAGGTAGATCACAAAAGAGAACGGTTGCAGGAACTGGAGCAGATGACCCTGGCCCCGGCCTTTTGGGATAACCAGGAAAACGCCCAAAAGGTGCAGCGGGAGCAGGGCGCGATCCAGAATGTTGTTGACGAATGGGACAGTTGCCAGACAGAGCTGGAAGAGGCGGAACTCCTGCTCGAAATGGGTATGAGCGAAGGCGACGAGACGACCATCAACGAGGTTGATCAGTCGCTGGACGCGCTGCTTGAACGGGTGGGAACCGTTGAGCTTGAGTGCATGTTCACCGGCGAGCACGACGCCAGCAACGCCATGATTACCATCCACGCAGGCGCGGGCGGCACCGAGGCCCAGGACTGGGTGAGCATCCTCCTGCGCATGTATCTGCGCTGGTGTGAGGCCAAGAAATTCCCCACCGAGATGCTCGACCTGCAACCCGGCGACGAGGCCGGGGTGAAAAGCGCGACCATCATGATCACCGGGCACAACGCCTATGGCTTGCTGCGCTCGGAGATGGGCATCCACCGGCTGGTGCGGATCTCTCCCTTCGACGCCAGCGGAAGGCGCCATACCTCCTTTGCCTCGGTTTTTGTCTTCCCGGAGCTGGACGACGACATCCAGGTGGATATCAACGACAAGGATCTGCGCATCGACACCTACCGGGCCAGCGGGGCAGGCGGCCAGCACGTCAACAAGACCAGCTCGGCCATCCGCATCACCCATCTGCCCACCGGCATCGTGGTCCAGTGCCAGAACGAACGCAGCCAGCACCGCAACAAGGACACGGCCATGAAGATGCTCAAGGCCCGGCTCTACGAAAAGGAGCGCGAGGCGCAGAAGGAGCAGCACCAGGATATCGCCGGCGAGAAAAAAGAGATCGCCTGGGGCAGCCAGATCCGCTCCTATGTGATGCAGCCCTATCGGCTGATCAAGGACCACCGGACCAATTTTGAGGTGGGCAATGTGGACAGCACGCTGGACGGCAACCTTGACCCGTTCATCAAGGCCTACCTGTTGTGGCAGCGATAACTCCGCTCCAGTGCGCAAAATGCGGGGCCTGCACCGTGGTCTGCCCGGTTTTTCAGGCCGGTGGCAGGGAGCCGCTCTCCGCCCGCGGCAGGCTGCATTTGCTGGAACGGCTTGATCCGGCCCAGGCCTCGGCCGCCTATGCGGAGATTCTCTCGCAATGCCTGCTCTGCGGGGCCTGCCGGGATGTGTGCTCCCGGGGGCTTGACCCGCCCGGTCGCTTTATCGCCGCACGGGAACGGCTGGAGAAAACAGCCGGGCGCCATGCCTTGCTCAGGGCCATCACCCACAAGGCTTTGAGCAACCCGGCCCTGCTGGCGACAATCGCCAGCCTGGGCAGGCCCCTGCTGGACCGGTTGCCCCCCGACAGCGGCCTGCGGCTGCGCCTCGGTCTGCCGCAGGAGGAGCCTGCCGCCTTTCCTGCCCAATCAGAAACGGAGCAAGAGACATCCGCTCTTCCAGCCCTGGCCTTTTTCCCAGGCTGTTACGCCACCCATTTGCACCGGGAAATCGGCGAGGCAACGGAGCGGATAGCCGCGAGACTCACCGGCAAGCCAACGCTCCGGCCAAAAAAACAAAACTGTTGCGGACTTGCCGCGGAAAGCGGTGGAGACACCGCCACGGCCAAACGGGTTGCCAGGCAGAACATCCTGGCCTTTGCCGGAAACACCCTGCCCATCCTGACCTCCTGCGCTTCCTGCTACAGCCAGTTGCGCCGCTATCCCGAGCTTTTTGCCGATGACCCTGAATGGCTTACACAGGCCCAGGCCTTTGCCGACCGTCTCCTTGAATTTTCAACCTTTGTGGCGCAAGCCATGGAGGCTGAGCCGGATTTCCGTTTTGCCGGTTCGCCCGTGCCCCGCACCGTGGTCTACCACGACCCCTGCCATCTGAGGTTTCCGTCTGAAATTATCGCCCCGCCCAGGAAAATCCTTACGGCCATCCCCGGCCTGCACCTGGCCGAACTTGCCAATGGTCCGCAATGCTGCGGCCAGGGAGGTTTGTTTCATCTGGCTCAGCCCGAACTGGCCGCAACAATCAGAAGCCGCCTGCTCACCCAACTGGCACAGGCGGCGCCCGATCTGATAACCACCACCTGCTCCGGCTGCCTCATCCATATCCGGCAGGGGTTGGGCCATGACCCGGCACAACCGGAGGTTCTCCATCTGGCCATTCTCCTGGCGGAGCTTCTCCAGACAAAACCTTGAGGCTGAAATTTTCTTCCCCTGCCTCCTGCTGATCCTTGCGTAATTTTTCCGGGCATTATAATGTATCCCCCGGACAGGTTGACCGTACAGTGAGGTTCCCGGCCGGATGGTTCGGCAGCGCATAGTGTGAGCATCAAAAAAAGGAGAGACAACAATGACTCTGACCGCACGACGATTTTTCGGCTGTTTCCCCATGATTTTCGCGGCCCTGCTTGTGACGGCGCCCTGCCAGGCCGGAGTTGACTGGGAGGTAAGCAGCACCCTGAAAACCCCGGCCGCGCCCTTGGACATCGCCGCCTCACTGGACGGCAAATGGATCTTTGTTCTGGCCGAAGGCGGCAGGCTCCTGGTCTATTCCGAAAAAGGCGCCCTGGAGGAAACCATTTCCGTTGATCCGACCATGGACCGCATCGCCTCTTCCGGCCTGCAGGCAGCCAACATCCCCGATCGGATCTATCTGTCCAGCGCCAAACACAAAACCGTCCAGACCGTGAGCCTGGATTTTTCCGTGCCCATCAATATCCAGGGCGCGCCGTTTCTCGGGCCGGAAAACGGGCCGGTGACCGTGGTCGTGTTCAGCGATTTTGAATGCCCCTATTGCGGCACGGTGGGTGGTCTGTTTGAAGAGGCGCTGGCCAAATATCCCAAGGAGGTCAAGGTCGTTTTCAAACAGTTCCCCCTGGCCATGCACAAGCAAGCCCAGCCCGCCGCCCTTGCCTCCCTGGCCGCCCATCGCCAAGGCAAATTCTGGCAGTACCATGACCTGCTGTTTGAAAACCAAAAGTCCCTTTCCGAGGCAAAATACACGGAGCTTGCCAAGAAGCTCGGCCTCGACCTGGAACGGTTCAACAAGGATTCCAAGGGGGCGGTCAGCCGGCAGATCCTTGAACGCGATATGATTGAGGCCCAACAAGTCGGAGTTCGAGGCACCCCGACCATTTTCGTCAATGGCCGCCGCCTGAAGGAACGCAACTTCAAGGATCTTCAGCAGATGATCAACCAGGAGCTGAACAAACGCACCAAGACCGGAGCCCACCGTTGATCAAACGCGACATCACCCTGGCCGACAACACCACCGCCCTGCTGCTTTACGGCGACCTGAACAAGAACCTCGCCGTTCTTGAGGAAGGAACCGGGGTCACCATCCAGGTGCGGGGCAGCCAGCTCACCGTCAGCGGGCCGAAACACGAGGTGGACCTGGCGGCCTCGGCCATCGACAAACTCCAAGGATTGGTGCGCGCTGGCTATCCGGTGTATCCATCGGATGTCGCCTATGCCCTGCGGATCCTCCAGGCCTCTCCCAAGGCAAACCTCAAGGAGATCTTCCTCGACAAGGTGTACATCACCGCCGAGCAGAAGGTGATCTCGCCCAAAAGCATCAACCAGAAACTCTACATCGACAATATCCGGACCAACGACATTGTCTTCGGCATCGGCCCGGCAGGCACCGGCAAAACCTATCTTGCCGTGGCCATGGCGGTTTCCGCCTTTGTCTCCAAGCAGGTCCGCTCCATCATCCTGGCCCGGCCCGCGGTGGAGGCGGGCGAGCGCTTGGGCTTTCTCCCCGGCGATCTGGCCCAGAAGGTCAATCCCTATCTGCGCCCTCTGCACGATGCCTTGAATGCCATGCTGGGGAGGGGCAAAGTTGCGGACCTCATCGAAGAAGGATCCATCGAGATCGCGCCCCTGGCTTTCATGCGCGGCCGGACGCTCAGCAACGCCTTTGTCATCCTGGACGAGGCCCAAAACACCACGCATGAGCAGATGAAGATGTTCCTGACCCGGCTGGGCTTTAACTCCCAAGCGGTAATCACCGGGGACATCACCCAGATCGACCTGCCGGACCGCAGACAGTCCGGGCTCATCGAGGCAGCCAGGATACTCAAGGATATCAAGGGCATCTCCTTCAACGAATTCTCCGAGGTGGACGTAGTTCGCCACCGGCTGGTGCAGGAGATCATCCTCGCCTACGCCGCAAAGGAAACCCTGCCGCCGCCCCGCCGAACAACCCCCAGGAAACACTGAGACCTCCCATCATGCCCGTGCTCATCACCAGCCAGACGGCCGCGCCCCCGCCCATCAGCCTGCATCAGCTCCGGCAGCGGGCCGAAAAATTGCTCGCCCTCTGCGGTCGCGCGCGGAGCGAATTGAGCATCCTCCTGCTTGACGATCCCGGCATGGCGCAGCTCAACGAGCAGTACCGCAACAAAAAAGGACCGACCAACGTTCTGGCCTTTGCCATGCAGGAAGGAGGAGGAGCGCATCTGCCCACGGAACTCTTGGGCGATGTGATCATCTCTCTGGACACCGCGTCCCGGGAAGCCGTGACCGACGGGGTGACCCTGCACCAGCGGGTGACGATCCTCCTGATTCACGGGTTGCTGCACCTGCTGGGGCTTGACCACGAACGCTCCCGTAGTGAGGCACACGCCATGGCCGAGCGGGAAAAACAGCTTTTGAACCAACTATCAGCAGAAGAAAGGAGAGGAAAAATGGTCACTCTTGCCATCAATGTCGATCATGTCGCCACCCTGCGGCAGGCCCGGGGCATTACAGAACCGGACCCGATTCTGGCCGCGGGTATCTGCGAACTGGCCGGAGCCCAGGGCATTGTCGTCCATCTCCGCGAAGACCGCAGGCACATCCAGGACCGGGATGTGCGGCTGCTCCGGCAAACCGTGAAAACCAAGCTCAACCTGGAGATGGGGGCCACCGAGGAAATCATCGACATCGCCCTGGAGATCAAGCCGGACATGATCACTCTGGTTCCGGAAAAACGCAAGGAGCTGACCACCGAAGGCGGCCTCAACGTGGCCGGACAAAAAAAGAGGCTCCAGGAGGTCATCGGACGGATGCGCAAGGCAGGCATCCCGGTGAGCCTGTTCATCGACCCGGACACCAAACAGATCAATGCAGCGCACGAGGTGGGGGCGACCTTTGTCGAGATCCACACCGGCCGCTACTGCGACGCGGCAACGGAACAGAAGCGGGACCAGGAATTCAGCCTCATCGCCACGGCGGCGGAAGAGGCGTATGAAATGGGGCTGCGGGTCAATGCCGGACACGGCCTCAACTACCTGAACACCCGGCGGGTGGCCGCCTTGGGCACCATCGAGGAGTTGAGCATCGGCCATGCGATCATGGCGCGGGCCATCTTCGTCGGCCTCGATCAGGCAGTGCGGGAGATGCTGGCTTTGCTGCCAGCGAGATAGTTGAGAATATAGGGAATCCGCATGGGGATAGTTGCCGACATCGTCATCATCGTGGTGGCCGCCCTGATCGGAGCGCTCATCGCCCAACGGCTCAAGCAGCCGCTGATTCTGGGCTACATCCTCGCCGGTGTCGTGGTGGGACCGTATACCGGGGGCGTCACCGTCGGCGACATCCATGAAATCGAAATGCTGGCCGAGATCGGCGTGGCCCTGCTGCTCTTTGCCCTCGGCCTGGAATTTTCCTTAAGCGAACTCAAACCCGTCCGCAAAATCGCTCTGTTCGGCACCCCGATCCAGATCCTGCTCAGCATCGCCTTCGGCTTCGCCCTTGCCAGATATTTCGGCTATCCCCCGGCCCAGGCCCTCTGGTTCGGCGCCCTGATCTCCCTGTCCAGCACCATGGTCACCCTCAAGACCCTGACCGGCAAAGGGCTCATGGGCACCCTTTCCAGCCGGGTGATGATCGGCATCCTCATCGTTCAGGATCTGGCCGTGATCCCGATGATGATCATTCTGCCGCAACTGGGCAACCCCGAGGCAGGGTTGCCCCTGCTGGCCGTGGCGGTGGGCAAATCGATCATCTTCCTCGTGGTGATGCTCTATCTGGGCACGAAAATTCTCCCTTGGCTCCTGGCCACGGTTGCCCAGTGGAACTCCAGGGAACTCTTCATCCTCTCCACCACGGCCATCGGCTTAGGGATCGGCTACGCCACCCATCTCTTCGGCCTCTCCTTCGCCTTCGGCGCCTTTGTCGCCGGCATGGTGCTCAGCGAATCCGATTACGGCCACCAGGCGTTGAGCGACATCATCCCGTTGCGGGACATCTTCGGATTGCTGTTTTTCACCTCGGTGGGCATGCTCCTTGACCCGGCCTTCCTCTTTGCCCACTGGGACCGGATCCTTTTTCTGCTGCTGGCGATAGGGCTTGCCAAGGGAGCAATCTTCTTCGTCCTGGCCCGGCTATTCGGCTACGGCAACATCGTCCCCCTGGCCGTGGGATTCGGGCTCTTCCAGGTGGGCGAGTTCTCCTTTGTCCTGGCCAGGGTCGGCCTTGAAACACAGGCCATCGACCAGAACCTCTACTCCCTGGTTCTGGCCGTGTCGGTGCTCAGCATGGTGGCCACCCCCCTTGCCGCGGCCCTGACAACTCCCCTGTACGCCTTGAAAATGCGGTTTTCCCGTCCGGAGCCGCTGCAGACGGAAAACCTCCCCAGCCACGGGCTCACCGACCATGTGGTCATCGCCGGCGGCGGCAGGGTCGGGCAGCATATCGCCCGGATACTGAAAGAACTCTCCGTCCCCTGTGTCCTCGTCGAACTGAACCATCAACGGATGCTGGAATGCAAGGCGGCAAATTTTCCGGTGATATTCGGCGACATGAGCCAGCCCACGGCAATCGAGGCCTCGCATGTGATTTCAGCCAAGCTCCTGCTCATCACCACCCCCTCGGTGGTGGTCAGCCAGGCCATCGTCCGGCAAGCCCACCGGTTGAATCCCGACCTGCATATCGTCGCCAGGGCTGAAGGGGTGGCGCAAACGCGCACGCTCTACGAAAATGGGGTCTACATGGTTGTGCTTCCGGAGATGGAAGCGGGACTTGAGATCGCCAGGCAGGCGCTTCTGCATCTGGAGATTTCCGTGCCGCTCATCCAGCAATATACCGACGAAATCCGGCAGCAGATGTACGCGCCCATGTATTCCCAGCAGAACTATCAGCTCCTCACCAGGCTGAACACGATCAAGAACCTGCTGGAAATCTCCTGGGTGGAGATCGGCCCCAAAAGCCCTCTGATCGGCGCAAGCATCAAGGGGGCTGCGGTCCGCACCAAGACGGGCGCTTCGCTGGTTGGGGTGATGCACGAAAAAGAATTTCACTCCAACCCAAAAGCGGAGTATTGTTTTGCAGAGGGAGACCTGATCGCGGTGGTGGGGAACAAGCAGGAACGGCTTGCATTCAAAAAAATGGCGGAAACCAACGACACAGAGCTGCCGCCAGATACCGTCATGGAGAAACTCCTATGAAAACGATTCGCTGCCTGCCCGGCTTGATTCTGTTTGCGCTCCTGCTTCTTCCGCCCGCGGAAGGTCATGCCGACGGAACCATGGAGCTCTCAAAGGGACAAACCGTGTATGTGCCCGCCTATTCCCATATCTATGTCGGCAACAGAGAGCGGCCTTTTTTGCTGACCATTACTCTGAGCATCAGAAATATCGACGCCAAAAACCCCGTCACCATAACGGCCGCGGACTATTACGACACCAAGGGAAAACGCATCCGTAAATACCTGGAGCAACCCGTCTCCCTCGGCCCTTGGGAATCGATCCGGTATATTGTTCCGCAGAAAGACAAGAGCGGCGGTTCGGGCGCCAACTTCGTGGTGGAGTGGAGTGCGGAAAAAAGCGTCAACCCGGTGCTCGTGGAGACCATCATGATCGGCGCGGAATCGCAGCAGGGAATTTCCTTTACCTCCCGCGGCCAGGCAATCAGCACCGCGCCTTGAAGCTGCCGCGAAGGAAAACGCCAATCAGGCAGGCATGGCGTCCCGTTCATCGCGGGTCATCTTGCGCACCAGGATCTGGTGGCTTATTGGATCGAAATACACAACCGACTGGTCTTCCTCAAGGGTGATGGTCCGGACCAGGGAGCCTATCTTCACCACCACCCCGGGGAAGAGGCGTCCATAGACATAGACCACCTCGTTCACCATCTGCTCAAGCTCCAGCTCGAGCGCCTGATTTTCTTCGGTCAGGTGGTTGACCTTGTCCATGGCCTTAGGCATGAAGGATTTGCACTTGGCCAGCAGGGTGCTTTTGTCCGCGGGGAATTTCGCCGCCAGCTCCTTCTTGATCTTCTCCAGGGCACTGATGTTCTTGATGACCTCATTCAAACGGTCCGACCACAGGCCAAGTTCCTCGTCGATCTTCTGTTTCTTCATCTGCAAGGAAGGAACGAGCCCGACGCAAACCTCGGTGACCACCTCGGCTTCACACCCCAACTCCTTGACATGCACGGAACCGGCGGCAATAATCTTGCCGCCGATGATCGTGCCGTTCCCCTGGGTGGCGATCACCTCCTTGCCGACACTGGCGTTCGCCTGCAACAGCACGTCATTGACCCGGAGATAACTCGCCGTTTCAAGCTTCGGGCCATTCTCCACGAAATCAACGGTGATGTCGCCCTTGGCCCGCAGTTTCGCTTCCTCCCCGACAACCCCGCCGATAACGGTCAGAGCGCCGCCGGCCATGACGGAAGAATTATTAACCCCCTGGCCGATCCAGATATCCCCACGGCATTTGACGCTGAAGCCGGGAAGAACCTCGCCGCTGATGGTCAGTTTGGAGCCGCCAAAGACGATGTTTCCCACCTTCATATCCACATCGCCGGTAATGGAATGTTCGCCGAAAACCGTGGGTCTGCCATCATCCATGACAAACTTGCCGTCAAGCGCGGCAAAAATCTTCATCTCGTCGGGCGAGAGGGTAACCCCTTTGCCATATTTGAGCTTGCTGTCTTTTCCCGGCTTGGCCGGGATGCCTACCCCAAAAACATCCTGGCCCGCCTTGCCCTGGGTGGGGGCGATTTTCTCCAGTAGCAGCCTGTCCTTGGCGACATTGACGATGGTTCCGAGCTCGCGGAAATCCACCTGATCCTTATCTGGATCCGTTCGCTGCGGGCCGGGGATGGCCGGCTTGACATGCATTTTCACCCTGGCGTTATCGCCCATGGCCGGCGGGATCCCCTTGGCCACGATAAACGATCCTCCTCCCGTCGACTCGGGGGCCGCAAGCAAACCGCCGACAATCCCGTTCTCGGCAAGCTCCTTCTGGAGCAGATTGTTATCGAGCTGCACCCCGGCCTTGGCGTCTTTCATAGTGACAACGGCCTGAAGACGATCTTTGGTGACCCTCAGAATAAACGCGCCATTCTGGATCTCTACCCCGCCTTTGAATAGTTTCTCACTTGCCATTGCGCCTGCCACCTACGGAAGAATGAAAAAACGGGCTGAAATTCCCTTTCCCTTGTCCTATCGGCCAGTAGAAAAAAATCTTCAACCCCGGCCGCTATCTCCCCAATGGGTACAATATATCACACCCGCGGCGGATCACAGTTGCTTTTCAAGCGCCGTGATATGCTCATGCTCGCCAAGCACCACCAGAATGTCTCCCGGCAGGATAAGGGTTTGCGGCTGGGGATTGAACTGCATCTCCCCCTGCTCCCTCTTGATGGCGACGACAATGAGATCATACTCCTTGCGAAGCCCGGAATCCATCAGCCTCTTGCCGGCAAGGGGGGAATGCTCGGAAACCCGCAGCTCTTCGAGGCGCAAGCCCAGCTCCCCGCCATGCACGGTGAGATCGAGAAAATCCACCACCGTTGGCCGCACGACCAGTTGGGCCATGCGGCAGGCCCCGATGAAATAGGGGGAAATCACCTTGTCGGCCCCAGCCCGCAGCAGCTTGGTTTCCGAACCTTCCGCTCCGCTGGAACGGGCCATGATGAACAGATTGGCATTGAGCCCCCGGGCCGAAAGAATGATGTAAACGTTTTCCGCGTCGGAAGAGACCACGGCGATCAGTCCCTTGGCCTGTTTGATCCCGGCCTTGAGCAGCATTTCGTCGCTGGAGGCATTGCCGGGCAGGGCCAGGTAGCCGAGTTCGTCGATCTTCTGCACCTCCAGGGGGTCGCTTTCCACGATGACAAAGGGGAGTTTGCTTTCTTTGAAGTTCTTGCAGATCACCTTGCCGATCCGGCCAAAACCGCAGACAATGTAGTGGTCTTTCAAGACCGCCACCCGTTTTTCCATATTGTTCCTCCCCATGATTTTCCGCAATCCGCCTTCAACCATGGATTCCGTGACCTCGCCCACCAGATAGAGGACAAAGCCTACCCCGGCCAGGATAAGACAGATGGTAAAGATCCTTCCCGCCGGACTTAAAGGGATAATCTCCCCATAGCCCACCGTGGTGATGGTAATCACCGACATATACAGACTGTCGAGAAAAGAACCGTGTTCGATCAGCATGTATCCGGAGGTGCCGATGCACAGGATCACGACCAACATGAAAACGGCAAAAAATATTTTTTGCATGCACCCCTCGAAGGTTGTCCGGCCCTGACGGTTTTCAACTTACAGGCCGCGGCAGCGATGCCGCCGACGGCCTGCTCTGCCCGGACACCGTAATTATTGCACCCACAGTATGCTGTATTTTTTCAATGGTATCAACGAGTAAGAAACAATACCCGGGAAAAGTTGCGTTTTTCCTCTCCGCATACGTCCCGCCA
Source organism: Desulfobulbaceae bacterium UBA2273 (assembly GCA_002347095.1). Taxonomy (GTDB): domain Bacteria; phylum Desulfobacterota; class Desulfobulbia; order Desulfobulbales; family Desulfurivibrionaceae; genus Thiovibrio; species Thiovibrio ferrireducens. Next base: position 59,550 of record DDWZ01000018.1, read on the forward strand.
TTTTTATTCTCAATCAAGTTTGACCGCACATTCTCCGATGAGTTAATCACAAGAGAAAACGGATGCCTCGAAAAACATTCCCACGGAAGGTGAATGCCATGACCCCTCAAAAAGCCATACGAATCCTCATGCAAAGCCCTTTCTACTTCAAGCTGGAGCTCTCCGCCCGAAAACTCCTGATTAAAGAATTCTGCGCATTACATAACGCCAGTTGATCCGCTTGCCATCGATATTTTTTCCCGCAACGCGTTTGCCCAATCGCGCCGAATATTGGCCCGCGCCAGCCTCAGGAGAGCGGCGATAATCCCGCTGCTCCCGCTCCCTTCGCCTTTCCCGCCAAAAAATATTTTTTCTGGCTTCAATCTTTTTTTTGGTATATAGTCATCACCTATTTCTTCCTTGAGTGAATACTCATTCATGTCCATGGAGCGGGGGGCATCAGGCGTTCCCGCCAACATATACTGTATTGATAAAGGAGAATCGTCATGGCGGTAAACATCCTGGCTTTCGGGCCAAATGGAAGCGGCAAAGGCACCCAGGGCGCCATTGTCAAGGACAAGTACAACATCAACCATATTGAATCCGGCGCCATCTTCCGCGAGCACATCAAGGGCGGCACCGAGCTGGGCATGAAGGCCAAGGCGTTCATCGAACGCGGCGACCTGGTTCCCGACGAGATCACCATCCCCATGGTTCTTGAGACCCTGAAAAAATCCAAGGACAAAGGCTGGCTCCTGGACGGTTTCCCCCGCTCCCTGGCCCAGGCCGAGGCGCTTGACAAGGCGCTGAAAGAAGCGGATATGCCGCTGAGCTATGTGGTGGAGATTCTGCTGGACCGCCAGATCGCCAAGGATCGGATCATGGGCCGCCGCCTCTGCGCCAACGACAACAATCACCCCAACCACATCGCCTTCGACGCCATCAAGCCGGTGGAAAAAGACGGCAAGTTGGTTTGCCGGGTGTGCGGTGGCGACTTGAGCGCCCGTGCCGACGACCAAGACGAGGATGCCATCAACAAGCGGCACGACATCTACTACGACACCAAGACCGGTACCATGGCCGCGGTCAATTACTTCAAAAAGGCTGGCGGCGCCAAGGTTATCTCCGTGGATGGCTCAACATCCATCAAGGCAGTAACCGAGGCGATCCTGAGCCAGTTGGCGTAAACGACGATAAAGCCCGTTACCGGGTTTTATCTGCAAAAAAATGGGGTGGGGACGCAGTCCTCACCCCATTTTTTTGCTGCTTGCCAAGCAATCTCAGTCAAATTCCTTTCATATGCAGTCAAAATCCCATTGGCCCGCAGCCGAGCACCGGAGAGGCTGCCGAAAAAGGGCTTTGCACTGTCTGAGCGCAGCGAGTTTGCAAAGCCCCGGCAGCATCGAGGAGCACAGGGTATCCCGCCAACGGCGGGACAAGGGACACAGGGGGCCCTTTCTTTGGTTCGTTTCTTTGGGCAAGCAAAGAAATGAACGAACTGACTTCATCGCCTCTCTCCCCGCAATTCCCGGAAGAACCTTTTTTACTCTGCAGACCAGACCTGACGCTCAGGCGTGCAGCCGCCGAAACCGCTCCAGGGAATCGATATCCGTCTGCACCACCAGGGTGTCGCCTTCCTGCAACCCGACTGTCCTTTGCGGGTTGTACAGGGGATAGGGATTGTCCTTACGGATGATCGCCATGACCAGCAATGGCCCGAAATCATCAAAATTGATCGCGCTCAACGGCTGGCCGATCAGGTTCGACCGGGCGGAAAGGGTAACATCCTCGATGCGGACCGGGCAGTTCTTGTCCCGCAGCATCAGATCAAGATATCCGACCACTTGGGGCCGCAGCATCTGGGAAGCGATCCGGAGCCCGCCGATGGCGTTGGGCATCACCACCTCGGCCCCGATCAGCTCAAGCTTGCCGGCGAATTCCGCATCCTTGCAGCTCGAAATAACGCGTAGCTTGGGGTTGAGCTGACGGCAGGTCACTGCCACGCAGAGATTGTCCTTGTCATCGCTCAGGGTGGAGATCACGCCCTTGGCAGTAGCCACCATGGCTTCCTCCAGATCCCCGGCATGGGTCGCATCCCCCACCACCGCAGGAAAATTCCCGGATTGCTTCTGCAGCTTCCGGATCCGCTGCTCATCCGGATCGATAACCACAAAGGGAGTATGGGTCCGGTGCAGCTCCTCCATGATGGAACAACCGATGCGCCCCACCCCGCAGACAATAATATGACCAGAAAGCTTACGAATCTGCTGCGCCATCTTCTTTCTCCAGAACACATTGGTGAGTTCGCCCTCCACCAAAAAAGCGGTGAGGGTGGAAACAAAATAGGCGGCAAGCCCCAGGCCGCTCAAGAGGATAACGATGGTAAAAAGCCTGGCTCCGGCCACGTTTGCCAGGTCGAGAATCTCCCCGAAGCCCACGGTGGTGAGGGTGATGATCGTCATGTAGAGACAATCGCCCAGCGTCCAGAACGGCGCCCCATGCTCCAAATACCCCAGCAGGTAATAGCCCGCGGTGCCGATGGCCGTCACCACCAGCAGAAAAACACCGGCAAGGACGCTTCTATTCTTCAAGGTATGTGGCATCGCCATGAACCTCCCCAGCCCAAACGGTGACTATGCGCCGTCATGACCATCCTTGCCGAATTTACCCCACGCTTGCGCATACAAAGCATTGAGCCGATGTTGCATCTCCTGGCGGTATTGCTCGATTTCCTCCGCCCCTGATTTTTCCGGAACCATCAACGGCTCGCCATACCAGAGGTCGAGCCGGGCAAAAGGCTTGGGCAGCAGGGTGCGATCCCAACTGCGAAAGGCCCAGTAACGGTCAGCCGCCACCGCCATGGGCAGGATGGGCGCACCGCTTTTGCCGGCAAGCAGGATGGCGCCGGCCTGCATCACCCGGGGTGGCCCTTGGGAACCATCACCAACGATGGCCGCATTATAGCCCTGGCGCAGCAAACCGATCAGCCCCTTGAGCGCGGAAAACCCGCCCCGGTTGCGGGAACCGCGCACCGCAACGACCCCCTGGCGGGCAAGAATCCGGGCGACAAATTCACCATCCTCGCTGGCGCTGACCATGGCGCCCCACCCTCTGCCCCGGCCGCGGATGAGCTCGACCGCGGCAAACACGCTGTAATGCCAGAACACCCCGACAAAGGGTTTACCACCCGCCTCGCAACGCGCCCGGTTTTCAGCCCCATGCACTCGGCCCCTGCAGGTGGCGAAAAGCAATCGGCTCAGACCGGCATACAGCCATGGCGCAACGACCAGCAACACGTTATACAAAAAACCTTTTTTCACAGCCATGCAAGTTCCATTTCCTTCAATTTCTTGAGCTGATCGCGCAAAGCGGCCGCATCCTCAAAGGCAAGCTCCTTGGCCGCGGCAAGCATCTCCTTTTCCAGCGCCTTCATCTCCCGGCGCAGTTCCGCCAGGGTTGCGTACTGCGGCCCTGCCTCGCCGGTTGCCACCGGAACGGTCACATAATCCTTTTCATACACCGTTTCCATGAGATCCTTGATCCGCGACTGCACGCTCTCCGGGGTAATACCGTGGGCTGCATTGTATTCCGCCTGGATGGCTCGCCGCCGCTCGGTCTCATCCATGGTTTGGCGCATGGAATCGGTGATCCGGTCCCCGTAAAGGATCACCATGCCCTTCACATTCCGGGCCGCCCGGCCGCAGGTTTGAATCAACGAACGAGCGCTGCGCAGGAATCCCTCCTTGTCCGCGTCCAAAACCGCCACCAATGAGACCTCTGGGATATCCAGCCCTTCGCGGAGAAGGTTGATGCCCACCAGCACTTGATACTCCCCGAGGCGCAGATCGCGGATCAGCTCCATGCGCTCCATGGTTTTGATGTCCGAGTGCAGATAGCGCACCCGCACCCCGAGTTTTTCGTAATACTCGGTAAGATCCTCGGCCATCCGCTTGGTCAGGGTGGTGATCAGCACCCGCTCGCCAAGCTCCTCCCGCAGCCGGACCTCTTCCAGCAGATCATCCACCTGATTGGTTGCCGGCCGGACCACAATCCGGGGGTCCAAAAGCCCGGTGGGCCGGATCAACTGCTCCACCACCCTGCCTGCCGCCTTTTCCAGCTCGAAATCACCGGGGGTGGCCGAAACATAGACCGCCTGGGGGATGCGGGCCGCGAATTCATCAAACATCAGGGGCCGGTTATCCAGGGCGGACGGCAGCCGGAAGCCGAACTCGGTCAGGGTTTCCTTGCGGGAGCGGTCCCCCCGGTACATGCCCCGCACCTGGGGGATGGTCACGTGGGATTCGTCGGCAAAGAGGATAAAATCCGGGGGGAAATAATCCAGCAGGGTGGGCGGCGGCTCCCCGGGGGCCAGACCGGTGAAATGGCGGCTGTAGTTCTCGATGCCGTGGCAGTAGCCCAGCTCCTGCAACATCTCCAGGTCAAACATGGTGCGCTGTTCCAAGCGTTGGGCCTCGACCAGCCGGTTGTGAGCATAAAAAAAAGCAAGCCGCTCCTGAAGCTCCTCCTTGATGGTGGCCGTGGCCCGCTGCAGCCGATCCTTGGAGGTGACAAAATGACTGCCCGGAAAAACGGTGAGCTCGGCGAAGCGCTCCAGCACCTTGCCCCGCAGGGGATCGATGATGCTCACCGCCTCAATGGTGTCGCCGAAAAACTCCACCCGCACGGCGCGGTCCTCCTCGTAGGCCGGGAAGATCTCCAGCACATCGCCCCGCACCCGGAAGGTGCCGCGATGGAAAGAGAGATCGTTGCGCTCATAGAGCATGTGGACCAGCCTGCGCCGCATCTCCTCCAGGGGATACTCCTCCCCTTGTTTGAGGAAAAGATGCATGTTCTGGTACTCCTCCGGGGAGCCCAGGCCGTAGATGCAGGAAACCGAAGCGACGATGATCACGTCCCGCCGGGTAAGGAGCGCCCGGGTGGCGGAGTGGCGCATCTTGTCGATGGCCTCGTTGATGGCGGAATCCTTCTCGATGTAGGTATCCGACGAGGGGATGTACGCCTCGGGCTGGTAGTAGTCGTAGTAGCTGACGAAATACTCCACCGCGTTTGAGGGAAACAGCTCCTTGAACTCCGAGTAGAGCTGGGCCGCCAGGGTTTTGTTGGGGGCCATGACCAGGGCCGGGCGGCCGGTTTTGGCGATGACCTGCGCCACGGTGAAGGTCTTGCCAGAGCCGGTAACGCCGAGGAGAACCTGATGCGGCAGCCCTTCCGTCAGCCCCCGGCACAGGAGGTTGATGGCTGCCGGCTGGTCTCCGGCGGGAGTAAAGGTGGTTTCGAGCTGAAAGGACATGGGGCGCATCTCCAGGGCGGACACAATCAGGGGCGAGATGGCATCATACCATATTGGCGAGGTGTTACCAAACAATCCGGCCCAATGGCTTTTCACCTTTTTCGCTGATAATCCGAAGAGATCCGGAGCAGGACACAAAAAAATAATCCCGCCCATGAACAGGATTGACAAGCAGCACCCTGGAGACGTATATACTGGTACTGTTCATGGTGTAAATTCCAGCACTTTCCCCCCATGCGCGCATACGGAAAATGGGTTTGACCCCGCACATCATCCCACAGAGCAGACAAAACACCGGGGACCAGAGCAGCCCGGCTTCGCCGCTATTTTTTCCCGGCTTGCACCCCATGCGCCGACAGAAACGTTTCCACAACAAGAGAGCCATATGACCAGGGCAAACATCCTCATTGCCATCGCGATCGCGGTTATTTCCAGCAGCATCTGGGCCTTTGTCAATAAGCCGGAACAGGAGCCCCGCTGGCCCACCCGCATCCAGGGTTTTTCCTTTTCCCCGTTCCGCGAATGGCAGAGCGCCATCGACCATGTCCTGCCCACCGAGGAGGAGATCGACGCGGACTTGGCCCTGCTGGCCAACAAAACCCACGCGGTGAGAACCTATACCCAGGAAGGCACCCTGGCGGAGATTCCCAGGCTGGCGCGCAAACACGGGCTCAACGTGACCCTCGGCGCCTGGCTGACCAACGATCTCGAAAGAAACGACGTGGAGATCGAAACCGCCATCAGGGTCGCCAATGAAAACCCAAAAAACGTGATCCGGATCATAATCGGCAACGAGGCGCTGCTCCGCGGCGACCTGACCCCGGAACAGCTCATCGCCTATCTCGACCGGATGCAGGAATCCGTCGAGGTTCCGGTGAGCACGGCCGAACCGTGGCACATCTGGATGAAGCATCCGGACCTCGGCGAACACGTGGACTACGTCGCCACCCACATGCTGCCCTACTGGGAAGGGGTGGAGATGGCCCAGTCCATTGACTACATCGTCAAGCACATGAACATGCTGAAGCAAAAATTCCCGGGCAAAGAGGTGATCATCGGCGAGGTAGGCTGGCCCAGCAACGGGAGAACCCGGCAACTGGCCGTGGCCTCCCCGGCCAACGAAGCCATCTTTCTCCGCCGTTTTCTGGCCAAGGCCGAGCAGGAAAAATACACCTACTATGTCATGGAGGCCTTTGACCAGCCCTGGAAACAGGGCAGCGAAGGCGCAGTGGGCGCATACTGGGGCGTGTACGACGTCAACCGTCAGCCCAAGTTCCCCTTTACCGAACCCATCGTCAGGATTCCGGAATGGCGCGTTCTGGCCGGAATCTCGGCGATAATCGCCATCATCACCTTCGCCTTTCTCCTGATCGACAGCACAACCCTGCGCACCCGCGGGCGCAGCTTTCTCGCCACCATCGCCTTCACCGCCTCCACCGGAGCGGTATGGATCGTGTACACCTACACCAGGCAATACCTGAACCCGACCACCATCCTCATCGGCATCCTCATGGTCATCGGCATGATCGGGGTCGTGGTGGTCCTCCTTGCCGAGGCCCATGAATGGGCGGAGGCAACCTGGCTCTCCCAGTGGCGGCGACCGTTTACCCCGCAGCATCTGGAGGATGACCAGTTGCCCATGGTCTCCGTGCAGGTGCCCGCCTACAACGAACCGCCGGAGATGCTGATCGAGACCCTCAACGCCCTGGCCCAGTTGGACTACCCCCGCTACGAGGTCCTGGTCATCGACAACAACACCAAGGACCCGGCGGTCTGGCAACCGGTGGAAGCCCACTGCCAAAAACTCGGGCCCAAGTTCCGTTTCTTCCATGTGGCCCCGCTGCCCGGATTCAAGGCCGGGGCGCTGAACTTCGCCCTGGAAAAAACCGCCCCAGAGGCCGAGATTCTGGCGGTCATCGACAGCGATTACATTGTCACCCCGGACTGGCTGCGGGACATGGCGCCCCAGTTTGCCAAGCCTTCCCTGGCCATTGCCCAGGCGCCCCAGGATTACCGGGACGACGGGGAAAACCTCTTCAAAGCCATGTGTTACGCGGAATACAAGGGGTTTTTCTATATCGGCATGCTGACCCGCAATGAACGCAACGCCATCATCCAACACGGCACCATGACCATGGTGCGCAAATCCGTGCTGCAGGAGGTCGGAGGCTGGGCGGAATGGTGCATCACCGAGGATGCGGAACTGGGGTTGAAGATCTTTGAGCGCGGCTATGAAGCCACCTATATCCCAAAGACCTACGGCCGGGGATTGATGCCGGACACCTTCATCGATTTCAAGAAACAGCGCTTCCGCTGGGCCTACGGGGCAGTGCAGATCCTGCGGCGTCATGCCAAAGCCCTGCTCTTCGGCAGAAAGACCTCCCTCACCAGGGGGCAGCGCTATCATTTTGTCGCCGGCTGGATACCCTGGATGGCGGACAGCCTGAACATGTTCTTCACCGTGGCCGCCCTGGGCTGGTCCACCGGCATGGTTTATTTTCCCCTCCAGGTTGACCCGCCCCTGGTCATTCTGTCGATCTTGCCGCTGACTCTCTTTGTTTTCAAGGTGGGCAAGATGATCTACCTCTACCGGACCCGGGTCGGCGCCACGGCCGGACAGACCCTGGCCTCGGCCCTGGCGGGCCTTTCCCTGTCCCACACCATTTCCCGCGCGATCCTCCTTGGTTTTGTCACCAAGGACATCCCGTTTTTCCGGACCCCGAAACGAGCCAAGCGCCATGCCCTGCTGCAGGCCCTGCAGGCCGCAAGGGAAGAAGGGCTGATCATGATCGCCCTCTGGCTCGCAGCGGTCTGCGTCGTGATCTCGCAAGGATCGGAGACCGCGGACCTCATGGTCTGGATCATGGTTCTGCTGGTCCAGTCGATCCCGTATCTGGCGGCGGTTATCATGTCGATGATAAGCGGTTTCTCCAAAACCGAGGAAACATTCATCAGCAGTATCACCGCGCCGCCTCCTGCGACACCTGAGCCGGAAAGCGCCGCCTGACCCCGGCGACTCTCCATGCTCTTGCAGGAAAGTTCCCCAGGGGGCGCGGAAAAAAAACCGCCCCCCTGCCGAACCGGGGGAAACCGCCTGAAAATCCATTCCTCTTGCCTCCGGCGAAAAAATCGACTATACAGCCGATCATTCTCTTTTTTCGCAGCATGACGGATTCAAAAATTTACGCGCCATGGGGCGCGGGGAAATAACCAGCAACCACCATTGCCCCTGCCTTGCGCCGAGCAGCCGTATGCTCCGGCCTTCTCCCACTATGCATATCTTCCCTCGCCACAGCGCCAAAAACGCCCCCCCAGACCTACCGCCCAGAAGGAAGGGATTCAGCCATCGGCTCCGATCGTTTTTCCGCCTGGCCTTCAGGTGGTTTGCCTGCTTCCTCGCGGCCACCATGGCGATCACCCTTCTCTTTCGCTGGGTGCCGTTGCCGGGCAGTTCCCTGATGGTCCAGCGCCAGATCGCCTCCCTGTGGCAAAAAAACAAGGAGTACCGTTTCCGTTACCAGTGGGTCAGCATAGGGCGCATTTCTCCCTATGCTCCGCTGGCGGCGATCGCCTCCGAAGACCAAAAATTTTTCAGCCACATGGGGTTTGACTTTGATGCCATCGAAAAGGCTTGGGAACACAACCAGCGCCGGAAACGGGTGCATGGGGCCAGCACCATTTCCCAGCAGGTTGCCAAGAATCTCTTCCTCTGGCCGGGGCGAAGCTTTATCCGTAAGGGATTGGAGGTGTATTTCACCCTGCTGATCGAGGGGCTCTGGCCCAAACGCCGCATTCTCGAGGTCTATCTCAACGTGGCGGAGTTCGGTCCCGGCATCTTCGGGGTGGAAGCGGCCAGCCGGGCGTATTTCCACAAACCGGCCGCCAAGCTCAATAGCGCGGAAGCCGCCATCCTGGCGGCAATCCTGCCCAGCCCCCTGCGGTCGAATGCCGCCCGGCCCTCCGGCTACATCAGCGAACGGGCCTGGCATATCCAGCGGCAGATGCGGCTCATGGGCGGTCCTGCTTCCCTGCGCAAACACCTCGGCGCCCCGTCTAAGAAATAATCGTCTCAGCCTGGGTTTCCAGGCTGACACATACCTCCTTCCTGGTGAAGGGGCAGCGAAAGGCAAGCCGATGGGCGACAAGCTCCATGCCGGTGCTGTTCTTGTTCCCGACCCCATACTTCGGATCGCCGAGGACGGGATGGCCGAGCATGGCAAAGTGTCGGCGGATCTGATGCAAACGTCCGGTACCGAGGGTGACCTCGACCACGGAGCTGTCACTGGCCGGATCATAGGCGGCGAGGGTGTATCGGGTGAGGGCGGGCTTATTGTCCAGAGGCAGTTCAATCGTCCCGGACTCCGAGGAGAGACGGCCGAGCACCGTCACCCGGTACTGCTTGTCAATGGCCTTATCCTGCAATAATCGGGAAAGTTTGGCTGCCGCCGCCTTGGTGTGGGCGAGGATCATCAGGCCGGCCGCTTCCCGGTCCAAGCGATGCACGGGCAGGACCGGCCGCTTCAGGCGAAAATGGACCTCGACCTGGCGCACCAGCGAGCAATGATCGCCGTAGTCCGTTCCCTGGGCGAGCAGGCCGGCGGGTTTCAGCCAAACGCTGTACTGCCTGGCATCGAGGAGGCATCGGGGTGCCGGCGGTTTCACCGCGAGAAGCCGCGCGTCGTAATACAGATCCAGTACCTCGCCCGGCCCCGGCTGCGCGGTTGCCTTTCGCAACCGTTTCCGCCCGCCCCTTTTGCCGGTCAGCCAAACCGCCCCCTTGCACATGGCGTCCTTCACCCGGCTCTTGGCAAGCCCGGCGCGGGAGGCGAGGAGCTCGCAGGCCGAACCCGCATCCTCCGGGGCAACGGTGATCCGCAGGGTAAACGCAGTTACAGCCGGAGGCAGTCCCTCCGGCCGGTTATCTGAAATGCTCATAGCCACGGTAGCTGATCTCCCGGCACTGTCCCGCTTCTTCAAGAAAAACACCCTGGCCCTCGACAATACGTCCCACGGCAAAAAGCTCCTTGCCGGTTTTTTCCCTGACCAGAGCGCGGAGCGACGCCGCCTGCTGCTCGCCGGCGGTGAAGAGCAATTGATAATCCTCCCCGCCGGCAAGCGCCCAGTCAAGGGGAGACTGGCCGCAGGTTGCCGCTGCCTTGCGCAGCAGGGGGGAAAGGGGAATCTTGTCAGCCGCCACCACCGCCCCAACCCCGCTTTCCGCGCAGATATGGGCCAGATCGGTGGCCAGGCCGTCGGAGAGATCCTGCATGGCATGGACAAGCCCGCTCGCGGCCAAGACCCTGCCGACAGTCACCTGGGGAACCGGGTCCAGATGCGCTCCAACCAACGGCTGCCAGCCGGGATCATGAGCCAATCCCATCCGGCACAGGGCGAGACCTGCCGCCGCCTCGCCCAGGAAACCACTGACCAAAACCACATCGCCGGGCAGGGCGCCCTTTCTGGCAAGCAGCTCTGCCTCGGCCATCTCCCCGAGCACCGTAATGGAAAGCACGCTCTCCTGCTCGCTTTGCACCGTGTCCCCACCGATCAGCACAACCCCATGTTCGGCAAGCACGGCCAAAAAACCGGACATGAATGCATCCAGCCACTGGCTCGCAAAGGCCGGGGTCAAGGCCAGGGAAAGCAGGGCAAAACGGGGCAGACCGCCCATGGCGGCGATGTCGCTGATATTGACCGAGGCTGCTTTCCTGCCCAGCGCATGGGGAGGATGCCAGGCCAAATCAAAATGCACCCCCGCCACCATGGTATCGGTGGTAACCAAGCTGACCCTCCCCTGGGTCGTCCGGTAGACCGCGCAGTCATCGCCTATCCCGACCACAAGATCGTCCGAACTCCCCGCCGCCTGGCGGATACGGGCGATAATCCCTCTTTCTCCTCCGGACCGCGCCATGCTTCCCCCTATTTTTTCATCAAGTTTTCCCGGAACTATCCCGATCCGTAGAGCAAAGAACAACGAGGAGCCCGACCATGCAAGTAATCTGCTGCGTTTGTCACAAAACAAAAAATCACAAGGGCTGGGCAAAACAGGCTGCCAGGTCCGGGGTGCAGCTCTCACACGGCTATTGTCCCCAGTGTTTCAGGCAGATGATGGAGATGGTTGAAAATTTCTTTGTCCTGGACGGCTGCCGCAAGAGCGCCTGATACACTCCCTTTTCCACGAAGCCCTTCCTACTTGATCACCTTGAGAAAAGACCCTTTCTTTTTCCCGGGACCGGCGGGTTCGATGGCTTTCTTCTCCGCGACCTCGCCCCTGCCAAAGTCAATGGCCTTGATGAAGCGCTCCTCGCCCCCCATGGTGAATATTTCCTGACCGGTGAACTGCGGGGTCCGCAAGGTCCAGACCGTCTTCTGCGGAGGAATGGTCAACAACTGCAGACTCACCAGCCACCACTCTTCTTTTTTGGCATAATCCCGCTCGATTCCGGTAACCAGGGCATACATAATTTTTTCGGCCACGATCAGGACGATATCCCCGACCTGAGTGCTCTCCTTGAAAACAAATATATTTTTCAAGTCAGTGACGATCTTTTCTATCATGGAATAGTCTCATATAAAGGGGAGCAACAGCACAGGAACACCACGAAAAAACAAGATACCCAATCACGGGGAATCTTTCAAGCATCCGCGCAAAACGCGCGAATCACGAATCCCCACGCTTTCCTGTTGTTCTTTTGAGTCCTTTTTTGTTTAATCGAGCAAGAGGCTCTTTTTCCCAGCGCCCCTCTTTGGTGAAATCGCCGAAAACGCATTCCCATTTTACCCGGAACTTTTTATCCGGGTGGTTGTCTATAAAATTAACAGCAAAAAATGGCCCTGGCCTTGTAGGGCAAGCGGATAACAATGCCATACCAAGAAGCAGCCCAACTTGTCCGCGCCTTTCGCCAGGGGGACCAGCAGGCCTTTAACCGGCTGGTGGCGCTCTACCAGCGGAAGATCTACAATCTGGCGCTTGGTTATGTGAAGCAGGAGGACGAGGCCAAGGATCTCGCCCAGGACATCTTTGTCACCGTGTTCCGGCAAATAGACAAGCTCAAGGACGAAAGCAAGTTCGGGGCCTGGCTCTATCAGCTTGCCATGAACCACTGCCGGAACCGTTACCAGAAACTGCGCCGCAGGGGATTTTTCAGCAACCAGTCCCTGGATGACACGGAAACAGGGCTGAACCTCAGCTCCGGCGCTACTCCGGAAAAAGAGTATGAACGGCAAAACACTTCGCGCCTGGTGAGAGAAGCCATTGCCTCCCTGGCGCCGGCGGAAAAGGAAGTTATTCTTCTCCGCGATCTGCAAGAGCTGTCCTACGAAGAGATCAGTGAAATCCTCGGCCTGCCCATGGGCACGGTCAAGTCAAAATTGAACCGGGCCCGCCTGGCCCTAAAAAATCGCCTAAAACATTTTTTGTAAACGAAACGGCCCTTTTATGCAATGCACTGAAGCTCAAACGCTGTTCACCGATTTCGCGGACAACACCCTTGGCCGCGAAGAACTGCACGTCCTGACCGACCATCTTCTCGGCTGCCAGACCTGCGCCAAGGAATGGCGGGAATTCCAGCAGATCCTCAGCCTGGTGCGCAATCTCGAGACACAGACTCCTCCGGCGGATCTGCTCCCCGGCATCCACGCCAAACTGGCACAACGGGGGATTTTCGACCGTGCCTGGGCGCTTGTCAAATCCCTGAATTTTTCCCTGTCAATCCCGGCCGCCGCCACCATATTCACCCTTGCCATGCTGGCCGGTTTTCTGCTGAAAACCTCGCCCCTGGAGCCGCCCGCCGCTCTTTCCTCCCGCCCTGCCCGGATAAGCGCCAAGTCGCACGGGGAAGTTCTCACGCCCCGGCGGCTTCCCATTGCCCCAAACACCATGTTTGCCGTCTCCCATGACGGAGGCAGCCGGAACGAACTCTTGGCCTCCCTTGCCCAGACAGCCCCGACAACCCGGCGGCCCGCGGCTGACCACACCCCTCGTCTGTTGTCCCCGGATATCCATGTCCTCATTGAAAAAATCGACCACGAAAGTCAGGTCGTGCTCTGCCGGGAAATCGTGCGCCACAACTGGCAGCTCCACCGCATCACCGCCAACCTGTTCCTTGTTCATCTCCCCCAGGCGGAGCTGGGGAATTTCCATGAACTGCTCGGCCGTCACCACTACGCCCTGGCGCCTGCCGCAGCCGCGGAGGCACGCTTCGGTTACGGCAAGACGGTGTTAACCGCTGCCATCCGCTTTGAATAACACCATGCCTTGAATTTTTTCAGGAACTTTTACCCGTCACGCCATGTCTTTTTTTCAGGATGCGCATCCTCCAAGCATCCCTTCTTTCTCCCTTCTTCCCCAGAAGGGCTCTTTCCTGGGACCGCGGAGCAGCCTCGCTCCCGCGGTCCCGCTTTTTTTTGGGGGGGGAGGAGGAATGAAGGATGCACGCCGGACTTGACTTCCGGCAAAAGAGATATACACAATACAGAACATACACAACATACCCGCACGACACTTTTGTCTTGTTCAACACACCAAGGAGTCTACAATGATTCAGCCCTTGCCAACCTTCTCCCGCCGCCGCCCCGCTTCTGTTTTCCTGGTCCTGCTGCTCATGGGACTTTTTTTCACTACCCTGCCGGGAATAAGCCGGGCGGCAAGCAGTCCTCCGGAAACCTTTGCCGATCTGGCGGACAAACTCAGCCCCACCGTGGTCAATATTTACACCACCCAAACGTTCAAGCCGTCCCGCTCTCCCCATGACCTGTTCAACCATCAGGATATTCCCGAACCATTCCGCCGCTTTTTCGGCCTGCCTTCGCCTTTTGACCAGGAACAGCCCCAGCGCGAACAGAAACGAACCAGCCTCGGCTCCGGGGTTATCATCTCCAAGGATGGCTATATCGTCACCAACAACCATGTCGTGGAAAACGCCGATACCATCAATGTGCGGTTGACCAACTTCGAGGAATACGACGCAAAGATCATCGGCCGCGACCCGAAAACAGACCTTGCCCTGCTCAAGATCACCCCCAGAAACGGGCTGCCGGCAATAGCCTTCGGAGATTCGGATAAATTGCGGGTTGGCGACTGGGTCATGGCCATCGGCAATCCCTTCGGTTTCGAGCAAACCGTTACCGCCGGGATAGTCAGCGGCAAGGGCCGTTCCCTGGGCAGCGGCCCCTATGAAAACTTCATCCAGACCGACGCCTCCATCAACCCGGGCAACTCCGGGGGCCCCCTGTACAATCTCAAGGGCGAGATGGTCGGGATCAACACCGCCATCTACAGCCGCACCGGCGGCAACATCGGTATCGGCTTCGCCATTCCGGCCAATATGGCTAAAAACGTCATCAACCAGCTCAAGGAACATGGCAAGGTGGTGCGCGGCTGGCTCGGGGTGATGATCCAGCCGGTAACCCCGGAGCTTGCCGCCCAGTTCAAACTCGACCGGCCCATCGGCGCCCTGGTGGGCGAGGTCTCCCCCGGCAGTCCGGCGGAGAAGGCCGGCATCAAACCCGGTGATGTCATTGTTGAATTCAACGGCAAGGAAATCTCCCAGATGAGCATGCTGCCCAATCTGGTGGCGGAAACCACGGTGGGAAGCAGGGCGGAAATCACCCTGTACCGGAAAGGTGCGGTGAAAAAGCTCCCGGTGACCATTGCCAAGCTCAGCGAAGAACAGGCTGCCGTAAGCGAACCGGCGGAGACGCTCAGCAAAAGCCTTGGCCTGGGAGTGCAGGATCTCACCCCGGAGATTGCCGCGGCCCTGGGCATCACCGATGCGCACGGGGTGCTGGTTACCGGGGTTGAGCCTTCCTCGCCGGCGGCCCTTGCCGGCCTGCGCAGGGGGGACCTGATCCTTGAGGTAAACCAGAAACCTGTCCGGAATGTACAGGGGTTCCTCAGCGTGATCAATGGGTTAAAGGCCAAATCAACGGTTTCCTTTTTCATCAAGCGTGACGGCCGCACCAGATTTTTTGGCCTGAAACTCAAATAAAATTCATTTAAGAGACAAGGAAAGAAGATGAAAAACCTGCATGGCTTCGGAAAACGTCTGGGCTGGCTGGCCACCCTGCTGAGCCTGATCAGCCTGATCGGCGGTTGCACCTACCAGGATCGGGTCGCCCCCCTCAACCTGCCGGATGCCAAAAATGGCGGCATCGTGGTCGGGGATGGCCTCAAGATTTCCGCTCTGGCTTTCAGCAGCGATGAGGCAGCCAAGCAGGCCTTCGGTTTTGGCGCGCGCAAGGCGGGACTGCTGCCCATTCAACTGACCCTGCAAAACGACAGCCCGGATAAAGTGCGGCTCAATGCCGAACAAACCTTTCTCATCGATAACAACAATAGGGCCTGGCCGATCCTCTCGCTGGAGAAGACCTATCAGCGGACGTCAGGGCATGTCGATCTGGGGGAAACAGCCAAGGGCGCCGGCAAACCGGCACTGCTCATGGGCGCGGCCGGAGCGCTGGCCGGGCTGGCCGTTGGGGTAGTCACCGGCCAGAATATCGGCGAGGCAATGGGAACCGGCGCCGTGATCGGCGCGGCGGGTGGAGCTATTGTCGGAGGGGCTAAAAGCTACAGCGACAGCGGGGAAAAAATCAGGGAAGACCTTGCCGCAAAAAGGCTGCGCAACGAGGCCATCCTGCCGCATCAGATCGCCTACGGCGTTCTTTTCTTTCCGGGGATGCCGGGCGAGGAAGCGGACGGGGTGAAGGAGCTGCGCCTCTCCCTGACCATCGGCAACACCCCGCAGGTGGTCGTCCTTTTTCCCGCGGTCAAGTAAAACGAAGCGCGGCACCGTCAGCCGCCGCGACTTGGGCAACGGCAGCGCGCACTTTTTCGAGGTTCTTGCGGCCGGGGGCGAATTCCACCCCGGAGTTGAGATCCACGGCAAAAGGGCGCGCCTGCCGGATCGCCTCGCCCACATTATCGGGGGTGAGGCCGCCGGCCAGGACAACCGGCCGGAGGGGAGACATTTTTTGCAGCAGCCGCCAATCAAAGGTCTTCCCGGTGCCGCCGGCGATTTTTTCATGAAAGGTGTCGAATAAAAAGCCGGAAACCACTCCGGCATAGGACGCCAGGTCTGCAGTGGAGAGAGACTCCTTCACCTGAAAGGCCTTTATCACCCGGCAATTGATCTCCGTGCAATAGGCAGGGGACTCAGCCCCGTGCAACTGAACCTTGGTCAAGCCGCAATACCGGACAATCTCGTTCACCTGTGCCGCATCCTGATCGACGAAAACCCCCACCGCATCCACAAAGGGCGGCAAGCTTGCAACAATTTCCCGCGCCCGCTCCCGGTCAACACAGCGGGGACTTTTCTCGACAAAGATCAGGCCGATTGCATCCACCCCGGCGGCCACCACTCCGGCAACCTCCGCCATCTCCCGCATCCCGCAGACCTTGATCCGCGTTCTGGCGTTCATGCCCGTCATCCTTGCTGCCCGCCAACCAGGGTGCGCAGCGCCTCGGCCGGGTCCGCGGCCCGCATCAGGGTTTCCCCCACCAGCGCCGCCTTGACCCCATGCGCCGCGAGCCGGACCATGTCGTCATGGTCACGGATCCCGGATTCGCTCACCAGGGGGATCTGTGCCGGAATCATCTTCTGCAAGCGGAAGGTGGTGTTCAGGTCCATGGAAAAATCGCGAAGATCGCGGTTGTTGACCCCGATCAGACGGCTGCCCGCGGCCACGGCCTTTTCAACCTCCGCCTCGTCATGGACCTCCACCAAAGCATCCATGCCAAGCTCCAAGGCCAGACTTTGATACTCTTGAATCTGGGAGGTCTCAAGAATGGCGGCGATCAGAAGGATCGCATCGGCGCCATACGCCCGGGCCTCCTTGATCTGCAAGGGGTCGATGATGAAGTCCTTGCGCAACACCGGAAGATTCACCGCCGCCCGCACCGCGGGGATATAGGCGAGGGAGCCCTGAAAGAAATCCACGTCGGTGAGCACCGAGAGGGCCTGGGCGCCGCCGGACAGATAGCTGCGGGCGATGGCCACCGGATCGAAGTCGGGCCGGATCACCCCCTTGGAAGGAGAGGCCTTCTTGGCTTCGGCGATGACGGCCACGCCGGGGAAATCGGAGAGCGCCCGGATAAAGCCGCGCGGAGGCGGGATCTCCAGATCAGGCGCGGCAAGGCCTTTGATCTTAAGGGCCGCGACCTCTTCTTTTTTCCTGGCGACGATGGTATCGAGGATCATTTCTGCACCGATTTGGAAAAGGCAACCAGCGCCTCAACCTTGCCGAGCGCGGCGCCGCTGGCCACAACCTCCCGGGCCAAGGCCACGCCGGCGGCAAGATCTTCGCTGCGCCCGGCAGCCATCAGGGCGGCGCCGGCATTGAGCAGGACCATGTCCAGACAAGGGCCACCCTTGCCGCTCAGCACCAAACGCAACTGCGCCGCCGCCTCTGGCGCGGTTTTGCCGCCCTTGATTTCCGCCAGGGTGGCCGTGGCCATGCCCAGCTCCGAGGGATGGATGCTGTAGGTTGTCAATGCGCCGTTGGCCCAGTCAGAGACTCGGGTTGCGCCGGTGATCGTGATCTCATCAAGATTGCCCTCGCCGCACACCACCAGGGCGCGGCGGGTGCCAAGCCTGCCCAGCACCTGGGCCAAGGTTTCGGTGAGGGAGGGGGCATACACCCCCATGACCTGCACATTGGCCCCGGCAGGGTTGGTCAGGGGGCCGAGAATATTGAAGATCGTCCTGATCCCAATTTCGCGGCGCGGGCCGATGGCATGCTTCATGGCCCCATGCAAGGCCGGAGCAAACATGAAGCCGATGCCGATCTCCCGGATGCACTGGCCGATCTCTTCCGGGCTCAAGGTCAGATCCACGCCCAGGGCCTCCAAAACATCGGCGCTGCCGCAATGGCTGGAAACGGAACGATTGCCGTGCTTGGCCACAGGAACCCCGGCTGCGGCCACGACAAAGGCGGCGGTGGTGGAAACATTGAAGGTGCCGGAGGCGTCCCCCCCAGTGCCGCAGGTATCCACGAGAATCTCGCCCTCATCAACCGCGGCCACCTTGGTGGCCTTGGCCCGCATCACCCGGGCCGCGCCGGTGATCTCATCCACGGTTTCGCCCTTAATCCGCAGGGCGGTGATAAAGGCGCCGATCTGGGCCGGGGTTGCCTCGCCGCCCATGATTGTCTCCATCACCCCGACCATCTCCGCTTCGCTCAGGTCGGTGCCCGCCACCACTTTGACAATGGCATCTTTCATCATGCGACCATCTCCTTGCGTTGTTTTTCGAGGATTTCCGGATAAGCCGGATCAAGGAAATTTTTCAGCAACCGCACCCCGGCCGGGGTCATGATGGATTCGGGATGGAATTGCACCCCTTCCACCGGCAGACTCCGATGCCTGAGACCCATGAGTTCGCCCTGGTCGGAACGGGCCGTGACCATCAGACAGGCCGGCAGATCCGATTCCCTAACCACCAGGGAATGGTAGCGCATGGCATCAAAGGGATTGGGCAAGCCGGTGAACACCCCCAGCCCGTCGTGGGTGATGGGGCTTGTCTTGCCGTGCATGAGCCGACCGGCCCGCACGGTTTGTCCGCCAAAGGCCTCGCCCAAAGACTGATGCCCCAGGCAAACCCCCAGCACCGGAATCCTGGTGCTGAAAAAGCGGATCGCTTCGATGGAGATGCCTGCCTGGGCCGGAGAACAGGGGCCGGGCGAGATCAGCAAACGGTCGGGGGCAAGCGAGGCGATGAAGGAGATATCCACCTCGTCGTTGCGGAAGATCTTCATCTCGGCGCCCATCCCCCCGAGGGTTTGGACAATGTTGTAGGTAAAGGAGTCGTAATTATCGATGATGACTATCATATTCTTTCTCGCGCTCCGCCGGGCTAAGCCGTTGTTCAGAAAAACTGTACCATTGAAATGCAGTGATCGGCATAAGGAGCCGTAACGAAACGAACAAGAGAGCTCCTGTTTCCTAACGGCTCCTAAAACTCTTTTTCCGCCAACTCCACCGCCCGCCGCAGCCCCATGGATTTATTGATGGTTTCCTGATACTCCAGGGCGGGCACCGAATCGGCGACAATCCCTGCCCCGGCTTGCACCCAGAGATCATCGCCCTGCATGACAAAAGTCCGGATGGTGATGCAAAAATCCATATTCCCGGAAAAGCCGAAATAGCCGACGGAACCGGCATAGGGCCCACGCCGTTCCGGTTCAAGCTCTTCGATGATCTCCATGGCCCGGATCTTCGGGGCGCCGCTCACCGTGCCCGCGGGAAAGCAGGCGCGCAAGACATCGAACTGATCCTTGCCCGGCGCCAAAGTCCCATGCACCCCGGAAACCAGATGCATGACATGGCTGTAGCGCTCGACCACCAGCAGATCGCGGACCTCCACCGAGCCATAGCTCGCGACCCGCCCCACATCGTTGCGGCCCAGATCGACGAGCATCAGATGTTCGGCCCGCTCCTTGGGGTCGGCCAGCAGCTCCTGCTCAAGGGCTGCATCCTCTTCCGGCGTTTTGCCGCGCTTTCTCGTCCCGGCAATGGGCCTGAGCTCGATATCGTCCTGCTCGAGACGGACCAGAATCTCCGGAGACGAACCGATCTGGACCAGATCCCCGAGCTTGAGATAAAAGAGATAGGGGCTGGGATTGATATGGCGCAGGGCGCGGTAGAGCTTGAAGGGGGCGAGTTCTGTTTTGGCATGGAAGCGTTGCGACACAACAACCTGAATGACATCGCCGGCCTGCACATACTCTTTGGCCGCCTCCACCATCTTCTCGAAAGCCTCTTCGCTCATGTTGGAGGTAAAGGCGTGGGGCGCAGTATCCTTCTTGCCGCTGCCGCCGAGATACTCCGTGGGCATGGGCGCCTGCAGGCGGACGATGATCTCCTCGATCTCACCCTGCGCTTTTGCGTACAAGGCCGGGATATCGCCCGCTTCGATCCCAACGCCTGAGGTCTGCACCAGATTGACCACGGTGAGCAATTGCCGGAGGTTGTCGTAGATCAAAACGGTGCGCGGCACCATGAAAGAGCTGTCCGGAAACTGGGCAAGGGGCGGGTTGCACTCGGGCAGCCGCTCCATGAACCGCACCATGTCGTAGCCCAAAAAGCCGACGGCCCCGCCGAAAAACCGCGGCAACAGCTCGGGGTCGCAGGCCATCTCGGAATTGCAGGCGTTGAAGGATTTGAGCAACGTTTGCAGGGCCTCGAGCGGATCGCCCTCCTGCTCCTCCACCGCGCCCTCCCGGATGATGGTGACCTGGTTCCCGCGGCTGGCAAAGGTGACGATGGGATCAATCCCGATAAAGGAATACCGCCCCCATTTTTCCCCACCTTCAAGGCTTTCAAAGAGAAAGGCGTGCGACTCACCGACCGCCACCTTGGCAAAGATGGTCAGCGGCGTGTCGAGGTCGGCAACGATTTCCCGATAGATCGGCACCAGTCCGGCATCGGCGGCCAGGTGTGCAAACTCCTGCAAGGAAGGTCGGAACATGATGGCTCCTCAACTCATAAAAAAAAGCCATGGAACATTGGCGTCCCATGGCTTTTTGATTTTTCTTTTCACGGCACATCACTCTTCATAAGAAACAGGCAGGTCCCTGCGCACGTGGAAGAGGCACAACAAGCCAGAGCGGAAAGTCTTGCGCACGGCTTTCTCCCGCAGGGGGAAGCCGAACGGGACTGCAGCCGCAACCGGCTCTCTCGTTACTGCGCGGCGCCCAACAAAGCATTCACCCGCTTGGTCAAACGGGACACCTTGCGGGAGGCATTCTTTTTATGGATGGAGCCTTTTACCGCTGTTTTCTCAATAACAGGGATCGCCGCTTTCAGTGCTTCCTGGGCCTGATCTCCGGATTTCAGCTCAATGGCCTCAAGGACCTTCTTCACAACGCCCTTCATCTTGCTCTTGTTGGAGCGATTGCGAAGCCGTTGCAACTGGTTCTGACGATTCCTTTTCTCGGCGGACTTATGATTAGCCAATTCTCAACTCCTGTTTCCTAAATATTATTGATTGATTCAAGATGCTCTGCCGCGCTGTTTCACCGCCGGCAGGGTTTCTGCACGATCGCCGTTTCCCGGCAACACCGACAGAAAGATGCTGGAAAATTTTACGAAGATAAATCAATTCACCACCCTTGTCAAGCAACAACTGGGGAGCCTCTTTCGAATATCTTTCCGACGTCCGCGGAAGTCTGCCGGAAAACCTGTTTTCTTTTTACAACACCACAACAGATCTCCCCAATTTTTTTAAAAAAATTTACTCATGCCCCTTGCTTGGTGGACTGCTTTTCGTTTACCTTAAAAACAACACCATTTTTTTCTCTTTTCCACCCCATATTTCTCTTTTTGACGGAACCCGGACCCCGATGCTGGAATTCGCACAATCACTCCGCTGGCAAGACATCTTCGATATCATGATCGTTTCGTTCATCATCTATCGTGTCATGCTGCTGATCCGCGGAACCCGGGCCGTCCAGATACTTTCCGGCATCGTGGTCCTCGTCGTGCTCTATTTCGCCGCGCGGGAGCTCGAATTTCTCACCCTGTACTGGCTGCTGGGAACATTCCTCAGCTCGATCTTCCTGATCATCATTATCATCTTCCAGCGGGATATCCGGCGGGCCCTCGCCCAGGTCGGGCAAACCACCTTTTCCAAACCCCAGGAAGACACGGTGCACATTCTGCTCGAGATTGTCAGGGCGGCGCAGCAAATGGCCCAGCGCAAAATCGGCGGGCTCATCGTCATCGAGCGGGAAACAGGGCTCAATGAATACATCGAATCCGCCCACAGCCTTGACGCCATCGTCAGCAGACAGCTCCTGGTCACCATTTTCCAAACCACCGCTCCCCTCCATGACGGAGCGGTGATCATCCATAACGGCCGCATCCGTTCGGCCGGGGCATTGCTCCCCCTCACCAGAAATCCTTACATCAGCAAGCAGCTTGGCACTCGCCATCGGGCGGCCATCGGTCTTTCCGAGGAGACCGACGCGGTGATCATCGTGATCTCGGAAGAAACGCAGAAGATATCCCTGGTCCAGCACGGGGCTATGACCTCCGATCTCGACGAAAACGCACTCAGAAGCCGACTTGACGCAATCTTTGTTCCCAAGGAAAACACGACTCCTCTCTTATGGAAAAACTGGTTAAACAAATAATCCGGCGAGTTCCCACCCCCAACTTCCTCAATTGGCCGAACAACTGGGGGTTGAAGCTCATTTCCCTGATCTTCGCCGTCCTCCTCTGGTATTTCGTGGTGGGCGAGGACAAGGTTGACACCACGGTCTATATTCCGGTGGAGATTGTCAATCTGCCCCGGGAGCTGGTTATCGCCAACCAGTTCAAGAAACAACTGGAGGTCACGGTCAGCGGTCCCCGCGGCCTGATCAGCGGCATCAACCGCCAGCGGATCACGCGAACCATCAATCTTGCCAAAACCACCCCCGGCACCATTGTCATCCGCAACGAACCCGAGACGATCCAATTTCCGCGAGGCGTCACCGTATCACGCATCCAGCCCACCCACATTACCCTGCTCGTCGACGAGCTGGTGGAGAAGGAATTGCCGGTGCAGGCCAGGACAACGGGCTCTCCGGCCAGCGGCTACGAACTGGGCGGTGTTATTTTCGAGCCCCAGGTCATCAAGATTTCCGGCCCCAAGGCCGTTGTCGGCAAGGAAAGACTCTTCACTGCCAAGCCCATTGACATCAGCGGCCTGAAGAGTTCGAAAACCTTCCAGGTTCCCCTGGAGTTGCGTTCGGCACTGCTTGAGCTCATGGGCGAGACAGTGGTCACCGCCAATGTGGTGATCCGCGAAAAAACCACGGAAAAAACCATCGTTGACATCCCTGTCCACCTCACGGGACCAGAGTCCGACAGAAAGGTGACCCTCGAACCCAGCACCATCAGCATCCGTGCCCTGCTTCCCTTGAGCAGCAGGGGAAACCAGGCCGAGCTTGTTGAGGCCAGTGTCTCGACAGAAGGGCTTTCCGTCGGGACACACCGGGTGCAGGTGAAAATCACGGCGCCGGAAGAGATCCACATTATCGAAGCAATTCCGTCCGCCGTCACCGTAAAGATTGGCCGGAGCCTTGGCAAATGAGCCGAATCACCGGTGCGCTCTCCCCTGCCGGCTCCGGGTTGACCCAGGCTCCCAGGAGTACAGCATGAGAAAGTTATTCGGCACCGATGGGGTGAGGGGGGTGGCGAACACCTATCCCATGACCACCGAAATCGCCATGCAGATAGGGAGGGCCCTCGCCTTTCTGGTCAAGGACATGCGGCGCGGCCACCGGATCGTCATCGGCAAGGACACCCGCCTTTCCTGCTACATGATCGAAAACGCCCTGGCTGCAGGCATCTGCTCCATGGGGGTGGATGTCCTTCTGGTCGGGCCCCTGCCCACGCCGGGCATCGCCTTTATCACCACCAGCATGCGGGCCGATGCCGGGGTGGTCATCTCCGCCTCCCATAACCCCTTCCAGGACAACGGCATCAAGATCTTCGCCAGAAACGGCTTCAAGCTCCATGACGATCTGGAACTGGAGATCGAGGATCTGATCTTCTCGCAGAAGATGGAGGTGCTCAGGCCGGTGGCCGAGGAGGTGGGCCGCGCCACCCGCATCGACGACGCCAAGGGCCGCTACATCGTTTTCTTGAAAAACTCCTTTCCCCGGGAATACACCCTGGACGCCTTTCACATCGTGCTCGACTGCGCCAACGGCGCCACCTACGGGGTTGCCCCCCATGTTTTCGAGGAACTGGGCGCCACCGTCACCACCCTGGCGGCGGAGCCGGACGGCACCAACATCAACCGCGATTGCGGCGCTCTGCACCCGGAGCACATGGCCGCCAAGGTGCGGGAACTGGGGGCGGACATCGGCATCGCCCTGGACGGCGACGGCGACCGGATCATCGTGGCGGACGAACACGGCAACATCGTTGACGGCGACCATATCATGGCCATCTGCGCCGCCGACTTGATGAGCCGCAAAAAGCTGAAAAAGAAGACCCTGGTCGCCACGGTGATGAGCAACCTCGGCCTGGAGGTCGCCATGCAGCGCATGGGCGGGGCCATGGTCCGCACCCAGGTCGGAGACCGCTATGTGGTTGAGGAGATGCGCAGGTCCGGCTACAATTTCGGCGGCGAACAATCGGGGCATCTGGTGTTCATGGAACACAACACCACCGGCGACGGCATCCTCGCCGCGCTCCAGTTGCTGGCGGTGATGATCAAAAAACGCAAACCCCTGTCGGAACTGGCCGCCATCATGGAAAGCTTTCCCCAGGTGCTCAAGAATGTCCGCACCGCTGAAAAAATCAACACCAGCACCATCCCCGGCTTCAATAAAAAACTGAAGGAAATGGAAAAGAAACTGGACAAAAAGGGCCGCATCCTCGTCCGTCCCTCCGGAACCGAGCCGGTTATCCGGGTCATGGTGGAGGGGCAGGACGCCGCACAGATCAACGCCATGGCCGACGAACTCTGCGAAATGATCCGCAAGGCTGACACCGCCGAAGCCTGACCAAGCAACCATGAAGACTCGACTCGACCAGCTTGTGCTGCTGCACGGGCTGGCCCCCTCCCTGCAAAAGGCCCAGGCCCTCATTGCCGCGGGCCAGGTGCTGGTGAACGACCAGCCGGCGGACAAGATCGGCTCGCTTTTTGCCAAGGACAGCCGGATACGGCTGAGGGAAAAAACCTGCCCCTATGTGAGCCGGGGCGGAATCAAGCTCGCTGCCGGACTGGACCATTTTCAGCTCAACCCCGCCGGCTTCATCTGCGCCGATATCGGCGCCTCCACCGGCGGCTTCACCGACTGCCTGCTGCAACGCGGGGCCGCCAAGGTGTATGCCATTGATGTCGGCTACGGTCAACTGGCCTGGAAACTGCGGCAGGATCCGCGGGTGGTGGTCATGGAGAGAACCAACGCCCGAAACCTGCAAACCGGCGACCTGGAAGAGGCCCTGGACCTGGCGGTGATCGATGCCTCGTTTATTTCCCTCAAAACCCTGCTGCCGCCGCTGCTCGTCTTTTTTCCTCCGGGCGCCATCCGGGTGCTGGCCCTGATCAAACCGCAGTTCGAGGTCGGCCGTGGCCAGCTTGGCACGGGTGGAGTCGTCCGCGACAGCGACCTCCACGAAAAGGTGGTTGAGGAAATCCGGGAATTTGCAGGCGGGCTGGGCCTTGTTCCTGTTGGGGTCAGCCCCTCCCCGATCCTTGGCCCCAAGGGCAACCGGGAATTTTTGATCTACCTTGTGTCCGAGACGCTATAACGCTTACCCCGCCAGAAAAAATCATCCCGCTGGCGCGCCGGAAGATCCTGGGCAAAGCGGACGATCAAGCCCGACTCAACAACCAGATCACAGAGCTCCCCATCCAGATCTGCCCGGGCAACCATTCCTTCCAGAATGCGCATGGCCTCGGAAAGCATCTTCCCTGGCTTGTAAGGCCGGTCCGCCGCGGTCAACGCTTCCAGCACATCGGCCAGGGCCAGCATCCGTGCCGGCAGAGGAATGGCGCCATTCCCAAGCCCCCGGGGATAGCCGGTGCCGTTCAGCTTTTCATGGTGCATGCCGGCATAGACCGGGACATTCCGAAGCTTTTTGGGAAAAGGCAGCCCTTCAAGCATCCGGATGCTCATCTCCACATGATGGTTCATCACCTTGCGTTCCGCCGCGGTCAAGGTGCCTTTCTGCACGCAGAGATTTTCCACCTCATCCGGCGCAAGCAAGGGGAACTGGACGCCGCTCATGGCATAGGTTATCCCGGCCAGACGCCGCACCTTTTCGATGTTTTCGTCCGACAACCCTTCGCCGCCCAGATTGATCATATCGAGAAAGGTGATGATCTCCTGCCATTCTTCCTCTTTTGGAGGAGGCAACGGAGCGGTCCGCCCTTCTGTCCTTGGGCAGGGTTCGTTTTCCAGCCGGACGAACGCATCATGCAGCCGCGAGATTTCCACCCGGTGCCGAATCAGTTCTATCCGGTCGAAAATGGTCTCCAGCTTGGTTGCCTTGTCCATCAGATGCTCAGGCGTGGTGATCTTCCCCACGTCATGGAGCCAGGCCGCCATCCTGATCTCGGCCAGCTCGTCGGCGTTGAAGTTGACCGAGGCGAATCTGCCGGTGGTGGCCCTATTGACCTCCAGAGCAATCTCTTCGGTGAGATTGGCGACCCGGTAGACATGCCCTGCCGTATAGGGGGATTTTTCATCGATGGCATCGCCGATTGTCCGCACGAAAGCGTCCAGCAGATTTTCAAGCCCCCGGACCAAACGCATCTTGGTGAGGGCGATGGCCGCCTGCGAGGCCAAGCTCATGACCATTCCCACCTCATGCTCGGGAAAAGGGACAACCGCGCCGGTTTCCCGATCCTTGGCATTCAGAAGCTGCAAAACCCCGATGACTTCATCCTCGTGGTCCCGCAACGGGATCACCAGCATCGAGCGGGAGCGGTAGCCAGTGGAGGCGTCAAAATCGCGGGTTCCCTGAAAATCGTAGCCTTCGGCATCATAGACGTCGGAGATATTGATTGGCTCGCCGGTAAGGGCGCAGTGGGCGGAAACATTCCGGTGATTCTCCCCATTGTTTTCATGGCGCAGCGGCACGGGAGGCCAGGAAATGGCTTCCCCGCTCCCCCCCATGCAGACTCCGAGCGAATCATTCTGGACAATGGCAAAATCAAGGGCCTGCCGCGCGTCGTCCTTGATGTACAGAGTTCCGCCGTCGGCGTTGGTGAAATGCTTGGCCTCGCGCACAATCCTCTCCAGAAGCCGATCAATATTTTTTTCCGAAGAGAGTCCCAAGCCGATCTTCACCAGCTCATAGAGATGATTTCCCTGACCTTCGCTGAACTCCCGAACCTCGCGGACAACCCGGTCTGCCAGCCCGGCCACAACCTCCGGCGGCACTCCGGCCATTGTCTGCCCGACGTAGCTCTCGATCCCCTGCACAACCTTCTGCATGAGGATGTCCACTGCCGGGTGCCTGCGAGCCTGAGCCTTATCCGGAAAAACATCCATGATCATTCCCCTTGCCCGAAACGGCAATCCTCATCGCTGACAGCTTCCCGCCCGATCCGAGGTGGCGGGCCGGGAGACGCAATACTGTGCCCAACAGTGACAGTATACGGCAGAACAGGATGACAAGCAATTCCACATTAAAGCGGCGCACAATGCGAGACCTGCCGCATTGCGCGCCGCAGGCAAAAAACCCCGGAGACGGTTGACTTGGCCAAACGAAAATGCTAACTTGAGTGCGGTGCAATCCCCATAGCTGTTCGGCATTCCCGTGCACTGTACACCCCAGGCATACCCTAAGTTTTTTTCAGGAGCGTATCCGTCATGACAAAAATTCGTCCCCTTTTCCGAGCATCCCTGTTTTCCGCTCTCGCCGGCGCAGCCCTGCTGTTGCTTGCCGCCACGGCCACTGCCGCGGAATACGTCAGCGTCATCAAAGACGGGGTCAATATCCGCTCCGGCCCCGAGGCGACAAAAGAAATCCTCTGGACGGTTTTCAAGGGCTTTCCGCTGCAGGTCACATCCACCCAGGGAACCTGGGCCAAGGTCGTGGACTTTGAAGGGGACACGGGCTGGATCGCCACCTCCCTGGTCGCAAAGGAAAAAACCGTCATTGTCAAATCAGAGACCGCCAATCTGCGGGTCGGGGCGGGAAAAGACTACGAAATCGTGGCCGCGGCCAAACGCGGCGTGGTCTTCAAGCCCCTGACCACCGAAGGCGACTGGATCAAGGTCAAGCACGCGGACGGCACAACCGGCTGGATTTTTGGCAAATTGCTCTGGCCCAACTGAGCCGCAACGCCGGACACCATGGGAAAAAAAACTCCCCCCCCATATCCGCCCAACCCCGTTCTTCTGGTTGACGACGAACTCCATACCCTAGCCAGCTTTGATATCGCCCTCCGCTCCCACGGCATCAGCAACACCATCCGGTGCCAGGACAGCCGCGACGTCGCGGCCATTCTCGACAATCAGCCCGTGGAGATCATCCTCCTCGATCTGATGATGCCCCATGTTTCCGGGCATGACATCCTCAAGCATGTCCGTCAACGCTTTCCGGAACTGCCGGTCATCATTGTCACCGGAGTCAATGAGGTGGAGACCGCGGTGCGCTGCATCCAAGAGGGAGCCTTTGACTACGTGCTCAAGCCGGTGGAAATCGAGCGCCTCCTGCCGAGCATCAGACGAGCCCTTGAGGTCAGGCAGCTCCGGCGGGAGAATTCCCGGCTTGCCAGCAGCTTCTTTGACAAGAACCCAGCCCATCCGGAGGTGTTCTCCGGCATCATCACCGACAACGACGCGATGAAGGCCCTGTTCCGCTACTGCGAAGCCGTTGCCGAAGGGCGGCAGCCGGTGCTGATCACCGGAGAAACCGGGGTGGGCAAGGAGAGCATCGCCAAGGCCATCCATGATCTGAGCGGCAGGACCGGCGAATATGTCACGGTCAATGTGGCCGGCCTTGACGATCAGATCTTTGCCGACACCCTCTTTGGTCACGCCAGGGGCGCCTTCACCGGCGCGGATCGCAACCGTGCCGGCCTGGTGGAAAAAGCAGCCGGAGGCTCCCTGTTTCTCGACGAAATCGGTGATCTCAGCGAACCTTCGCAGGTCAAGCTCCTCCGTTTTCTTGAGGAGCGCGAATACTATCCCCTGGGTTCCGACCAGGTCCATCACTCGGACGCCCGGGTCATCGTCGCCACCCATCGCGATCTGGAACAGCAGCACCGGAAAGGATTGTTCCGCACCGACCTGTTTTACCGGCTGCGCACCCATCGCATCCAGGTTCCCCCGCTGCGGGAGCGCAAGGATGACATCCCTGCCCTGCTGGATTTTTTTCTTACCCAGGCCGCAACGGAGTTCAAGAAAGAAAAGCCCCGCTGCCCGGATGAACTCATCACCCTGCTGGCCGGCTATGATTTTCCCGGCAATGTCCGGGAACTGCGGGCTCTGGCCTTTGACGCCATGAGCCATCACCGGGGCGCCACCCTCGCCATGACTTTTTTCCACAAGGAACTCGACTCGGCCAGCCTGCGGGAAAATCCCTCCACTTCCCCCGCCCGGATTCTTCCGCAAAAATCCTGGGCCGCGAGCTTTGCGCAATTGCCGACCCTGAAAGACGCGGACCAGGAACTCATCGCCGAAGCCCTCCGGCGAAGCAACCACAACCAGCGCGCCGCCGCCCTCATCCTGGGCATAACGCCCCAGGCCTTGAATCAGCGGCTCAAGCGCCAGGCCTAACGGCCTCCACAAGGGATCCTCCTCAGACCATGGCGAGCAAAGGAAAAATACTTATTGTTGACGATGAGCCCATGGTCCTCAAGCTGCTCTCCATGCAGGTAGAGCGCCTCGGCTATACGACAACCAGCGCGGTCAACGGTCCTGATGCCCTGGCCCTTCTTGAAAAAAGCCCCTTCCATCTCATGGTCACCGACATCATAATGCCCCAGATGGATGGCCTTGCGCTCATGCAGCAGGCCGTGGCCATCCGGCCCGATCTCGAATGCATCGTGGTTTCCGGGCAGGCGGATCTGGCCATCGCCGTGGAGGCCATGAAGATGGGGGCGATCAACTATATCCAGAAACCGATCTCCATGATGGAACTGGAAGTCTCCCTGGCCAAGGGCATGGAGCGGCTGACCCTGCTGAAAACCCTCAAAAAAAACCAGCAGGAGCTGCGCCGGCACCGCGACCATCTGGAGCAACTGGTCGCCAAGCGAACCGCGGAACTCGCCCGCATCAACAAACAGCTTGAGGCGGATATCAAGGCCAGGAAAAAAGCGGAAAAAGAAGCGGAACAACGACGGCGGCAGCTCATCGAGGCCGACAAAATGGTCTCCCTCGGCATCCTGGTGGCCGGAGTGGCCCATGAGATCAACAACCCCAATAACTTCATCACCATGAACGCCCCCATCCTTCACCGCGCCTGGGAGGATTTCCTGCCCATCCTGGAAGAACATTACCGGACGCAGGGCGACTTCCCCGTGGCGGGCATTCCCTTTTCCGAGATGCGTGAGCATATTCCCGAGCTTTTTTCCGGCATCCTCGACGGCTCGGAACGCATCCGCAAGATTGTCTTCAACCTGCGGGATTACGCACGACAGGGCATCTCCGACATGGACCAGGACGTTGACCTCAACACCGCGCTGCGCGCCGCCCTGGTTTTGCTCGCCAATCCGTTGAAAAAGGCGACCGACCACCTCGCCATCCATTACGGCGAGGGGCTGCCGCCGGTGCGGGGCAATTTCCAGCGGACCGAACAGGTCATCATCAACCTGCTGCAAAACGCCTATCAGTCCCTCGCTTCCCCGGATCAGCCCCTGACGGTTTCCACCGGGCAGGACCCAAAGACCTCCACGGTTTTTGTGGAAATAGCCGACCAGGGCTGCGGCATTTCCCCAAAAAATCTCAAACGCATCCTGGACCCGTTTTTCACCACCAAGCGCGATGGCGGCGGCAGCGGCCTCGGCCTTTCCATTTCCGCGGGGATCATGGAAGAGCATGGAGGGCGGCTTGAATTCAACTCCCAACCCGGCAAGGGCACCATCGCCCGGGCGGTATTTCCCATGCCAGCGCCAAAAGGGAAATAACCCCTCCACCCCATCAACTTTTATTGACGCCATCAATTTTTATTCATTTCCGCCACACCACGGCCACACCACACGCTACACCGCCCATCTCCAATCCGCCCGTCAACATACCTTGATGTATCCTTCCTGCGTCCCTCCAGCACAAAAAAATATTATCTGCAATATCGGTCTGTTACGTACATTCTTCCCAGCCTGGCACATTTCTTCCATTAGCACCTGACAACCCCCGTGAAAAAAACGGGACCACATTCCACCTGACCAGGAGGGCAGATCATGGGAACATCAGCAGGGAAAACCACGCTGGCAACGCTCATGTCCGACCCGGGCGCATACGTCCACGGTTCGCTGCGGATCACCGAGATTCTCGGGATGATGTCGGCAACCGCCCTCCCCATTGCCAACGACACGGTCATGGGCGTTATCAATTTTCGGGGTAGAACCGTGCCGGTCATCGATCTGCGGGTGAACCCCATCGGCGGCCTCAACGGCTTTGCCGAACAGATCTGCATCCTGTCGGCGGAAGGCGCCCACCAGACGCCTCTTATCTTCGGCGCCTTGGTGGATTCGGAAGCCGACGCCTGGGAGATGATTGCAGGGAAGACCCACTAACAGTAGGGAGCCTTGAAAAATTCAAGGCTCCTGTGCGGGGCAAGGACGCCCCGTCATTTTCAGCCACTTAAGTTGCTGAAAATGTGAGCAAAGGCAAAACTTGTTTTGGTTTTGCGGCTTGAAAAATCAACAGGAAGTTGATTTTTCAAGGTTCCCAGTAAAGATCACAGGCCAGAGCGGGCCTTACACAAGTAGCCATTTGGATCGGTCCCCCCCCCTCGCCGGTCCAAGACTTCCTGCCAAGTCTCTTCGGGGGCTTGGCAGGAAGTTGGCTTTTAGCAGGGCACACAATGCAACGGGAGCAGACCATGGAGCACGGCGCAACACCGACGGTTGCAACCATTCCCGGAACACCCGCCATAAGGTTAGTCCCAACCATGCTGCAAACTTCTCTTTTCGTGTCCTACCCCGACCTGCCGATCATCAATCTTACCCCCGGCAAGCTGTTGATCACCGACCAGCCTTCCATTGTTTCCACCATCCTCGGCTCCTGCGTTTCCCTGTGCCTCCATCACGAAAGATTCCGGGTCGGCGCCATCTGCCACGGCATGTTGCCCCGCCAGACCAAAATACCCATGCCCCAATATTTCCCGTATCTGGACACGGTGGTGCCCCATATGCTTGAAACCATGCGCAGCCGATACGGCATCGCCCCCTCGGAGCTGCAGGTAAAACTGTTCGGCGGGGCAAGCGTTCTCCAGACCAGCTTACCCGGCGCCGACGGCTTTGCCATCGGCCAACAGAACATTGCCGCGGCTCTTGAGGCCCTCGCCAGGTTCGGCCTTGTCCCGGGCGTGAAAAAAACCGGGGGAACCCAGGGCTACAAGATATTTTTCAATACCTCCACCGGCGAAGTTTTCGTACGGCGCATCGCCCCCAACCTTGCGAAAGGCTTTGCCCGAATCATGAAAGCACACTTCGCCCATTGACCCCCAACCGTTTCCGGCCCCGTCCATGACCAGCCCGCAGATCCTGATCGCAGAAGATGAAAAACATACCCGGCTGGCCCTGCATCTCGTCTTGCGCCAGGCAGGATTCGGCGTGATCCTGACGACCAATGGCCGGGATGCCTACGAAAAAATCCGGCAGCAGCCAGCCAACCACCCCATCAGCCTGATCATCACCGACTTCAAGATGCCCGAACTGGACGGCCTTGGCCTGATCGACAAACTCCAGGGGGAAAACATCCGTATCCCGATCATGGTCATTACCGGTTACGGCGACAAGGAACTCCTCCGGCAACTGCGCAAACGCGGCTGCGCCTCTTATATCGACAAACCTTTCATCCCCGCGGAAGTCCTGAACCGGATCGCCGGTGTTCTGCCACACGCCTTAGCCGTGGCCTGAATACTTTCCGCGCCTGGACCTCCCGCCATGTTCTCCGCCTTCTCCTTCCTGCCCCTCCGCCAGCTCCGGTTCTCGCCCGCGCCTCTCCGAGAAAAGCTATTGACCAGCCTTTGCGAACACACTAAAAGAAGAAAAGCTCTGCCGCCGCGGCAGGACGAACACAGATCAACCACGCATCCAGCAGGTTTTCCATATGGTTTCCATAGCTACCATCGGTCCGGAAGGCTCCAACGCCTGGCAGGCGGCGCGCCAGTATAACCAGGGCGCGACAATCAGGCTTTTCCCGAATCTGCCCACGGTATTCAAGGCCTTTATCGAGCGGAAAACCGACCTGGCCCTGGTGCCGGTCTTCAATACCCGCGAAGGGCAGGTCAAGGAATACAGCCGGTTGATCAAAGGGATGGACACTGGATTTTGGCAGGACAACATCGTTCTGCCCATTCATCTTTCCCTGGGCAGCCTTTCCGCCACGGAGCCGATCACCATGCTTCTGGGTAAAAGCGGAGTGCTGCGTCAGTGCGAAGACTACATCACCAATACCTACCCCGAGGCAACCCTTACCACGGTGCATGACCTGGATGCGGCGGTGCGGGACATCAAGGAACAGGGGCTTGCCACCCACGGGATCATCGAATCCGAGGAGGCGCTTCGCGCTTACGGCCTGGCCATCCGCGCCAGGGAGATCGTGCCCCACAATCGTACCCGCTACGCAGTGCTGGGTCCGAACCCGGCTCCCCGCACCGGGTACGATGCCACGGTGCTGGTCACCACTCCGATCAAGGATCGGGTCGGTATCCTGGTGGACCTTTTAAACGAGTTCACCAAACGCAGTATCAACCTGATCGACATGCAGACGGAAACAGATCCCCAGACCCAGAAGCTCCAGTTCTTCATCGAGTTTGAAGGGCATCTTTCCGACGAGCGGGTCCGCGTGGCCATCGACCGCATCGAGCACCAAGTCATCCAAGAACCCGGCTCCGTGCGGGTGCTGGGCAGCTTTCCCAGGGTGGACATGCGGGTCAAACGCATCAAAACCTTCGGTTTCATCGGCAGCGGCGACATGAGCCTCTGGTTTGCCGAGCGCTTGAAGAGCGAGGGCTACGAAACCATGATCACCGGCCGCAGCAGCACACTGCGGCCCGCGGAGATGATCCCGCAAGTGGACGTGGTGGTGATCTGCGTACCCATCAGCGCCACCCCCGCGGCGATAACGGAATACGGCCCGCTGCTGGCGGAAAACCAGGCCCTGATCCTGCTGGCCGGCGAAGCGGAAAACGTGCTGCACACCGCCCTGACCCACACCAAGGAAGGGGTGGAGGTGCTGCTGGTCCATAACCTGTGGGGACCGCAGGCGGCAACGATGAAGGACAAAAATGCCTCGGTGGTCCGCACCGCACGCAGCGGGGTTTTAAGCAGCGAATTCGAGGCCTTTCTTTACAAGCACGGGGCCAAGATCTCCCACGATGCTCCGGGCCAGCACGATCTGATGATGGGGGTAAGCCAGAAATTGCCCACCTCCATCTCGGTGGCCCTGGCCATGGCCCTCAAGGACAACGCCATCCCTCCGGAGGATATCGGCAGCCACGCCACCCTCACCTCGCTCTATTCCATCCTTTCCATGGCCAGAGTGCACAGCCAGAACCCCCGCACCTATGGAGAGATCATGTCCACCAGCGGCCAAGGGTCCCGCATCGTTCTCAGCTTCGCCAAAAACCTCGAAAAGATCACCACAATGGCCGAAGCCGGCGATATCGAAGCGCTTTGCGCGGTGATTGAGGAAAACCGGAGGTATCTGGGCGAAGGGTTTCTCAAGGATCGCATGCAACAAGCCCTCGCCGTGGACGCCACCCTGGGCCGGGTGCTCAGCCGCGACTGATTCCGGCCCATACTGATTCCGGCACATGAAGTGCGACAATTTTTCACAAACAACCCTTGACGCTCTAGCCATTTTTTCTATATGGTGAAGGGTATTCAATCAATTTTCAGGATATTCCTCCTGATTAACCCGCTCTGCGGAGGAGAGAAATGGCCAAAAAACAGGCAACAATAGGCAAGAAAATCGGCGGCGGCTTCGGGGTGATACTTCTCCTGACCGCCGTAATTATCGGCGTTTACCAATTCGCCCTCATCTCCTCCACCTCCACCTTCAGCCAACTCATCAAGGTCGACATGGCCATAGCCGTGCGGACCAATGCCGCCCTGAATCACCTCAACAAATGCCGCCGCTTTGAAAAGGATTTCCTGCTCACAGGCAACGAAGACAAGGCCAAGGAACAGCGGGACAGTTTCGCCGATCTTGAAGACGAGCTGGACACCATCGAAGCCATGGCCAAGAAAGAGGGCAATACGAAAAGGATTGCGGAGATCGCAAAAGTTCGCCCGCTCGTGGAGACGTACCAGAAAAACTTCGAGCTCATAGTAACCGCTCCGGAATATGAACGGATGAGCATCGAACCAAAGCTCCGGGCGGCAGCCAAGTCGGCGGAACCTGTTTTGAACGATTTTTATGAAACCGTTCAAAACGAGACGAATCAACACACGGTTGAAGCCGAGGAGCAAGCCAAATACCTGGGTCTGCTGGCCCTGGTTTTGGGCATCATCGTCTTGGCCGGCGGCGCTATCCTCGCCTTTTTCCTTGGCCGGGGAATCTCCTCCACCCTCAAGCAGGTCAGCCAGACTTTGAACGAGGGAGCTGATCAGGTGGCTGCCGCGGCGGGCGAGGTCTCCTCCTCCAGCCAGACCTTGGCGGAAGGCGCTTCCCAACAGGCGGCGGCGGTGGAAGAAACCTCCGCCTCCCTGGAAGAGGTCGGAGCCATGATCAAGCAAGATGCGGACAATGCCCGCCAAGCCGACGAACTGATGAAGGAGGCCAATACGGTAATCTTGAGCGCGGATGAATCCATGAAAAAGCTCACCGTCTCCATGGAGGAAATCTCCGCTGCCAGCGCCCAAACCCAAAAGATCGTCAAAACCATCGACGAAATCGCCTTCCAGACCAATCTGCTCGCTCTGAATGCGGCGGTTGAAGCGGCCCGGGCCGGCGAGGCTGGGGCCGGATTCGCGGTGGTGGCCGATGAGGTGCGCAACCTGGCCATGCGGGCGGCGGAGGCGGCCAAAAACACCTCCAATCTCATCGAGGGAACAGTGCAGAAGATTACCGCCGGCAATGCCCTGGTCAGCGAGACCAGCGAATCGTTCTATGTTGCCGCCCAATCCACCACCCGCATCGGCACGATCATCTCCGAGATTGCCGGAGCGGCGAGCCAACAGGCCAACGCCGTAGTCCAGGTCACCAAGGCCATCCACGAAATCGACACCGTTACCCAGGCAAACGCCGCGGCAGCGGAAGAATCGGCCTCAGCCTCCGAAGAGTTGAGCGCCCAGGCGGAAATGATGAAGGGCTCGGTTGGGCAATTGCTGGAAATGGTGGGCGGCGGTGAGAGTCCGGCAATCGAGCCGCCGGCACAGAAAAAATTGAAGCGCCCCCCCACTTTGTCACAGTCCGGCGCCAAAAAGATCGCACCTCCGGCAAGAAAGGCTCTGCCCCCGGCGCCAAAAAGCAGTCCGGCCAAGGGGACAAAACCCGAGGATATCATCCCCATGGGCGACGACTTTGAGGATTTTTGATTCTTTAAAAAAAAATTGGAACTTTCACCGTAAGGGAACGGTCATACAATTATAAACACTGTGAAAGAGTAGAAATCTCCTCCTTTGGTTTCTTTTTTCACCTTGTTTCTCCTCCCTCTCCCCTCGCCGCCACAAGCGGCACTCAGAGGCCATTTCCATCTTTGCGGAAATGGCCTCTGTTTTTTTTACCCACATCTTTTTTCTCTTGATAATCCTTCTTACTTCATCCTATCCTAAGAACTGAAACGCCTGTCACCTGGCCTGTCCGCCCCACAACAAGCAGGGGGAAGTTTCCCCCGGGTTTTCAAGGAGAACAAGATGGATCTCAAGCAGTGGTCGTTGCGGGGGAAAATAGTCCTGGTGGGGGTCGTGCTGCCCACCCTGCTCATCGTGGGATTGTTCCGTCTTTACTCCGGAGAATCAAGGGAAAAAACCCTCACTGCTTACGCGGACAAGGCCAGAGCCATCTGTCTGACCGCCGAGTCCACCCGGGACGAGATGGAAAAGAATTGGCAGATGGGACTGTTCACCGCCGAACGCCTCCGGGAATTGGCCGATGCCGGAGAAAAAGAAAAGGTTCTGGCCATGGTTCCGGTGTTTGCCGCCTGGAATGCGGCCATGCGCAAGGCGCAGGAAGGCGGCTACACCTTCAAGGTGCCGAAGCATTCCCCCAGAAACCCCAAAAACGAGCCGGACCAGCTTGAGGCAAAGGCGCTCAAGCTGATGGACGAGCAGAATCTTGACGAATATTACGAGATAGACCCCGCACTCAACGCTGTCCGGTATTTCCGGGCGGTCCGCCTTTCGGAAACCTGCCTGCTCTGCCACGGCGACCCAAAAACCTCCCAAGCGCTCTGGGGCAACGACAACGGAACCGACCCCACCGGCGGCCCCATGGAAAATTGGAAAACAGGCGAGATGCACGGAGCCTTCGAGGTGATCCAGTCCCTGGAGCAGGCGGACAAACAGTTGAGCGCCTCGATCACCAAAGCCACATACCTGGTGGTGGTCGGCCTCGCCATCATGGCGGTGCTCTTCGCCACCCTGGTGATCCGCATCGTTTCCAATTCGGTGATCAAGCCGGTCACCCGGATCATCGCCGACCTGACCCGGGGCGCGGACAACCTGCTTGACGCAGCCAACCAGGTATCTTCAGCCAGCCACGAACTGGCCGACGGCGCCACCCGTCAAGCCGCGAGCCTTGAGGAGACCTCGGCCTCGCTGGAAGAGATGTCCTCCATGACCAAACAAAACGCCGAGAACGTCAGCCAAACCAGCCTGATGGCGGAAAACGCCAGGAGCTCGGCCGAGGTCGCCCAGCAGAGCATGGAGAAGATGACCGAGGCCATCGGTAGCATCAAAAAATCCGCCGACCAAACCGCGGTGATCATGAAAACCATTGACGAAATCGCCTTCCAGACCAACCTGCTGGCCCTGAATGCGGCCGTTGAGGCAGCGCGGGCCGGCGAGGCGGGCGCGGGCTTCGCCGTGGTGGCGGAAGAGGTTCGCTCACTGGCCCTGCGCAGCGCGGAAGCCGCCAAAAATACGGCGCAACTCATTGAAAAATCCCAGAAAAACGCGGACAACGGCGTCAAATCCGCCTCCGAAGTAAAAGAAATCCTGACCAAGATCGTTGACGGGGTCAAGAAGGTCAGCCAACTGGCCAGGGAGATCACCGTGGCCAGCGACGAGCAGGCCTTGGGCGTCAATCAGATCAACAGCGCCGTTGCCGATGTGGACAAAGTAACCCAGGGCAACGCCGCCATTTCCGAAGAGGCTGCCTCGGCAAGCGAGGAGCTTTCCGGCCAGGCCAGGGAATTGAGCGAACTGGTCCACTCCCTGGCCGAGATCGTGGGCGCCCGAGAGACCAGCACTCCGCCGCCAAAAAACATCGGCAGAAAAACACCGGCACACCTTCAGCAACGTACATCCCTGGCGAGCCCGGCAAAGCCGGTAAAAAAACTTGCCGCTCCTGCGGCCGCACAGCCCAAGACGGCCAAGGCGCAGGATGTCATCCCCTTTGACGACGATGAGTTTGAAAATTTCTAGCAATCACACACAGGAGAAAAAGCATGGCCTTA
The DNA here is from genome assembly GCA_002347095.1 of Desulfobulbaceae bacterium UBA2273. GTDB lineage: Bacteria > Desulfobacterota > Desulfobulbia > Desulfobulbales > Desulfurivibrionaceae > Thiovibrio > Thiovibrio ferrireducens. Next base: position 98,084 of record DDWZ01000018.1, read on the forward strand.
TTGACGTGGCAGGACAAGTATTCCGTCGGCATCAAGCAAATCGACGACCAGCACAAACAGTTGATCACCATGATCAACGATCTCAACGACGCCATGCTGGCGGGCAAGGGCAAGGACGCCCTGATGCCGGTGCTGACCAAGCTGGCCAATTACTGCGTGAGCCATTTCGCGGTCGAGGAAAAAATGTTCGACACCCATGGATACCCGGAAACCGCCGACCACAAGGATAAGCACAACAAGATGACCGCCAAGGTCAAGGCGCTCATCGGCGAGGTGCAAAGCGGCAAAAGCACGGTCAGCATCGAGGTGATGAACTTCCTCAAAAACTGGCTGGACAAGCACATCATGGAAACGGACAAAAAATACGGCCCCTACCTGAACAGCAAGGGCGTCAGCTAAGAGCGTTCCCCTCCCCGGGCCGGGGGGAGCAGCCAGTTTCGCTCCCCCGGCCTCTCCCCGCCATCTTTCCAGCCATCCCAGGGTTCTCCATGATCTGCCGGGTAAACATCGACACTTATCGCTGCAACAGTTGCGAAACCTGCGTGGTCATCTGCCCCGAGGTCTTCCGCATGAACCCGGCGCTGGAAAAAGCAGAACCCGTCTCCGACACCGCGCCGTGCAGCGAAGCGCTGGAACGGGCCGTTGCCATGTGTCCGGAAAAATGCATTGAGCTTGAACGGGTATGATCCCGCCTCCACCTTGCCTCGCACCCGTCAGGCATTCCCACAGTCTCCAGACACAAAAGGCCACCCGGTTCCGGATGACCTTTTCTCCCTAAGCAAGTAATGCCTGGCTCGGATCAGATGCCCTGCACCTCAATCCTGCGGGGCTTGGCGGGCGCGATTTTGGGCAACACCAGGGTCAGCACCCCATCGGCCATGGTGGCTTGGATCTTTTCCTGATCAATGGTTTCGGCCACCGTGAACTTGCGCAGGTAACTCCCGGGCTCAAATTCGCGCAACAGAACAGTTTCCCCTCCGTGCTCTTGCGGGGCCACGGTGCCGCGAATGGTCAGGGTTTCATTCTCCAACTCGATTTCAACCCCATCCTTGGCAACCCCCGGCATCTCCGCGAGCACATTGACCGCCTCGGCGGTTTCAAAGATATCCACCGCGGGCACATACTGCTTTTCCGGCTTGGTGGGCTCCCCTGCCTGCTGCACTTCCTGTTTCTGCTGGACCTGCATTTCTTTTTCCGTCATGGGTGCACTCCTTCAAAAAAGCATGAACACACTGCGGCAAAACTGACTCAGCCGACATTCACCTTGATCTGTCGCGGCTTTACCGCTTCCGCCTTGGGCAGGGTGATGGTGACGATCCCGTTCGCGGCCTGTGCCCCGATCCTCTCAACCTGAACCTTGGCCGGCAGGGTGATGGCCCGGCTGAACCTGCCGCACTCAAGCTCCCGGCGGTGATAGGAATATTTTTCCTCGGCCGTGCAGGTTTTCCGTTCGCCCCGGATGGTCAGGGTGTCGCCCTCAATGGAGATCTCCACCTCGCTGGCAGGCACCCCGGGAATCTCGGCCCGCACATAGAGGTTGCCGCTGTCTTCGGAAATGTTCAGGGCCGGAAAAACCGTGCCCCGTCCGCCAGCTTCCTGCCCGGCCCCCTGAAAAAGCGCGTCCAGCTCGCGGCGCATCCTTTCAAAATCGGCCCAGGGATTTCTGAACAATTTCTGATCGGCAAATCGTACTATCGCCATACGCACCTCCTTTGATAATTATGTGTAACAACCCGATTTAACAGAGTTTATCAGCTTTACACACACAATAAGAATTGTTGTTTGCTTGTCAAGACCGGACAATATTTTTCAAGAAAGCCTTACAAAGCCACGCCCGCTCAATCATCATACCACAGAGGAAATCATCCTTGCGAAGTGGCGATGATAACGCTACCATCCGCGACAAAAATCGGGTATAGTTGCGACCCGGATTCTACTTGCCGGAACCGGCGCCGTTAATACTGCTGGCGTTCCGGCAAACCCCCACCCCATTGCGGCCCCCTGCCGTCTGTTGCGGGCATACATTCATCGAAACACAGGAGAAACACACATGAAACTCATTCTTTTGGGCGCACCCGGCGCCGGAAAAGGCACGGTGGCAAAGCTGCTCACCGCCATCGACGGTTCGGTCCAGATTTCCACCGGCGACATTCTGCGCGGCGCGGTCCAGGCCGGCACCGATCTCGGCAAGGAAGCGGAAGGCTACATGAAACGGGGCGACCTGGTTCCTGACTCATTGATCATGGGCATCATGGAAAAGCGCCTGCAAGAACCCGATTGCGCCAAGGGCTTTTTGCTGGACGGCTTTCCGCGCACCATCCCCCAGGCCGAAGCCCTGACCGCCCTGCTGAAAAAACTCAATATCACCCTGGACATGGTCGCTTCCATCGACGTGCCCCGGGACGTGATCTTCGACCGGCTCTGCACGAGAAGAACCTGCACCAATCCCTCCTGCCAGGCGATCTACAACATCAAGAGCAACCCGACCAAGGTGGAAGGCATCTGCGACAAATGCGGCAGCCCGGCGATCCAGCGCGAGGACGAAACCCAGGAAGCCATCGCCCACCGTCTGGATACCTACAACGAGAAAACCGCTCCCCTGGCCGGTTTCTATGAAAAGGCCGGATTGCTGAAATCCATCGTCGGCACCTCCAGCGACGTGGTGGTTGACGCCATCAAGAAACAGCTTGGCCTCTAATACCCCGGAGATTACCATCATCGGCGGCGGCCTCGCGGGATGCGAGGCCGCCTGGCAGGCTGCCCAGCGCGGCTGTCGGGTGACCATCCACGAGATGAAGCCGGTGCGCTTCAGCCCGGCCCATGAATCGCCGCAGTTGGCGGAACTGGTCTGCAGCAACTCCCTGCGCGCCGCCGATGTCTCTTCCGCCGTGGGTCTGCTCAAGGAAGAGATGCGTTGCCTAGGCTCCCTGATCATGGCGGCGGCCGACCAGACTCAGGTTCCGGCCGGTCGGGCCCTGGCCGTGGACCGCTCCCTCTTTGCCCAATACATCACCGAAAAAATTGAATCGCACCCGGCCATCACCGTGGTCCGGGAGGAAGTGACCGAACTCCCGCCCCCTGGACAATGGCCGGTCATCATGGCCTCCGGCCCGCTCACCTCAAGCCCGCTTGCCGCCTCCCTGGCCCAACTCACCGGGGAAGAGCACCTTGCCTTTTACGACGCCATCGCCCCCATCGTCACCGCCGATTCCCTGGACATGTCAATAGTCTACCGGGCCTCCCGTTACGACGACGGGCCGGGTGATTATCTCAACTGCCCCCTGAACCGCGACGAATACGCCGCCTTTATCGAGGCGCTGCGCAACGCCGACAAGGTGCCGCTCAAGGAATTCGAGGAACAAAAATACTTCGAGGGGTGTCTTCCCATCGAGGTCATGATGGAGCGGGGAGAGAACACCCTGCGCTTCGGGCCCATGAAACCGGTGGGCTTGCCCGACCCGCGAACCGGTCGCGACCCGTACGGTGTGGTCCAGCTCCGCATGGAAAAAAAAGACGGTCTGCTCTACAATATGGTGGGCTTTCAAACCAAGCTGACCTATAAAGCCCAGCAGGAAGTGTTCCGTCTGATTCCGGGCATGGCCCAGGCTGAATTCGCCCGGCTCGGCAGCATCCACCGCAACACCTTTGTTTGCGGGCCCAAGGTGCTGCTCCCGAGCCTGCAGGTGAAAAACCGGCCCGATCTTTTGCTGGCCGGGCAGATCACCGGGGTGGAAGGCTATGTGGAATCCACGGCCATGGGATTGCTGGCCGGGATCAACGCGGTGCGGTTGGCCAAGGGTCAAGCGGGCCTTGAGCTGCCCAACGACACCGCCATGGGCGCACTGGTCGGCCACCTTACCCAGACCGACCCCAAACATTTTCAGCCCTCCAACATCAACTTCGGCCTGTTCCCGGTCTGGGAGACCAAGCTTCCGAAAAAACTGCGAGGACAACACCGTGCGCAAACAGCCCTGGCTTCCCTCAAACAACTCTGCGACGCAGAAAAGCTGGAACCGGCGTAAGCATGTGCGGTTTCCCCTGTGCCTTCTCCTGTTTTTCGGCCTGCTGATTCTCTCCGTGCCCGCTTCCGCCGCAGCCCCACACCCGGCCCCGCCCCGGCACCAGCTCGACATCGCCTTTGACCTGCAAAGCCACCGGCTCATCGGCACATCGCGCATCACCATCCCTGCTCAAACCGCGGTCACCATCTCCCTGGCAAATCTGGAAATCATGCAGTTCGACCTGGACGGCGTCACCCTCCAGACCTCGGAGCACGTAGTCCTCCCGTCGGCGCCGCAAGACCAGCACGTTGCCATCCGCTTTCACGCAACATACGCCGGCAACCGGGCCGACACCCTTAACGGACTCATCGACCCCAGCGGCATCGCCCTCACCGGCTTTTGGCATCCGCGCCTGGACACCGACTGCCTGTATGCCCTGACCGCCGCCATCCCCAAACACTTTGCAGCCATCGCCGAAGCCGAGGAGATCAGCGACACGCTTAGCGGCAATATCCGCACCGTCCGCTTCCTGTTCGAGCATCCCCTGCCCAGCCTCAACTTCGTGGCCGGCCCCTATGTGGTGGAAGAGGAGCCCATCGGTCCGGGCCAGACCCTGTACTCTTATTTCTTTGCCGAAGACCGCGAACTGGCGGCGGGATACAGAAAGAAAACAATCGAGTACCTCAAACGCTACCAGGATCTGGTCGGCCCCTATCCCTACAAACGATTCAGCATCGTGGAAAACCGGCTGCCCACCGGCTACGCCATGCCCACCTTTACCCTGCTCGGCCAAGCCGTGGTCCGGCTGCCCTTCATCACCGAAACCTCGCTGGGCCATGAAATGCTGCACAGTTGGTTCGGCAACAGTGTTGACGTGGATACCAGCCAGGGCAACTGGTGCGAGGGGCTGACCACCTATCTCGCGGATCAGGCCTTTGCCGCGGATAAAGGGGCCGATGCCGCATTCAGAAAGCAGCAGCTCATCACCTACCAGAGCTATGTGGGGCCGGACAACACCATGACCCTCGCGGATTTCAGCGGCGCCGGCAGCCATCTTGCTTCCGGCAACAAAGCGGCGAGGGCTGTTGGCTACGAGAAGGGGAGCATGCTCTTCCACATGCTGTTCCGGGAGATAGGCGATGTTCCATTCTACGCAGGGCTTCGCGATGTGTATGCGCGTTTCCGTCATCAACAGGCGAGCTGGCAGGATCTGGCCGCACGTTTTTCCGAAAGCTCCAGCCAAAACCTTGAGCCCTTTTTCAGCCAATGGCTCGGCCGCGCCGATCTCCCCCGCCTGGAAATCAGCTCCGGAGCCCTTACGGAGAGAGGGGACCACCTGGAACTCGGGCTCACCATCAAGCAGCTCCAGGAAAAACCCTACCGGCTGCGATTGCCCCTGGATATCGTCACCGCCAAGGGCAAGGAGCGGCGGGAAGTGACCCTTACCGAAAGCGAAACCAAAGTGCGCATCCGCCTGACCGATTATCCCTCGCTGGTAATCGGTGATCCGGACTACGACCTGATGCGAACCTTGGCCCCCGAGGAACTGCCGCCTACCTGGTCGCGCTTTCTCGGCGCCCGCGAGAGGCTGGCCATCGCCCCGGCGGGAGACGAGCTTAGGGTCTATGCCCCGCTCATCGAACTCCTTGCCGCCATGGAGTGCCCGGTCAAACCCGCCAACGAGGCCACGGACAAGGATCTGGCCGGCAAAGCCGTGCTGTTCCTCGGCACGGACAGCCCCCTGGCCCGCTCCATCTTTGCCGGCCAGCCCCAGCCCGCCACCGGCTTTACCCTGGAGGCGCGGGAAAATCCCCTGGCCCCCGGCCAGGTGGCGGTGCTGATCGCTTCGGCCAGCACTGCGGAAACAGCGGCAGCCGCGCCGAAACTCGCCCATTACGGCAAATACGGCACACTCCATCTCAACTTGGGCCGGGTGGCGCAAAAATCCGTCCTGGAGACGGAGCAGGGGCTGCGCCTGGTCATTGATGCCCCGCCCATGGCTCTCGCCCTGCCCAAGGCCCTTTCCTTTGCCGCCATCACGGAACAGCTTGGTGACAAACAGGTGGTGTATGTGGGGGAGAACCACACCCGCAACGAAGACCACCTCCTGCAACTGCGGGTGATCCGGGCGCTCTTCGCCCAAAACCCAAAACTTGCCATCGGCATGGAGATGTTCAGCCGGGAGGCGCAGCCCGTTCTTGACCGGTATGTGGCAGGCGAACTGAACGAACGGGAATTTTTAAAGCAATCGGAATATTTTTCCAAATGGGGCTACGATTATCGCTTCTACCGGGAGATCATCAACTTTGCCCGGCGTCACCGGCTGCCCATCGTGGCTCTCAACCAGGAAAAAGCGATTGTCAACAAGGTCTTCAAAGAAGGGACCGCCGCCCTGACCGCCGAAGAACTGGCCAAGATCCCAGCGGACCGTGACCTGACCATTCCCGGCTATCGAGAGCGGATCACCGAGGTCTTTACCATGCACGGCTCGCACGGCGGCAAGCCGGAACAGGTCAACGGGTTTTTCCAGGCCCAGGCCCTGTGGGACGAAACCATGGCCGAATCCGTGACCAGCTTCCTCGCCGCCCACCCGGAAAGGAGAATGGTGGTCCTGGCGGGCCAGGGCCACACCGACAAGGCCACCGCCATCCCACCCCGGGTTGCCCGCCGGTTGCCGGCCATCCGCCAGGCCGTCATCCTGAACAGCATGGGCCGGGAGCTTGATCAGACCGAAACGGACTACCTGATTTTTTCCGAGCCCGACGAGCTGCCTCCGGCCGCGCTTCTCGGGGTGATGCTTGGCAACACCGCCGATGGCCCACGGGTGGAAGGGTTGTCAGAAAAGAGCAAGGCAGGAGCGGCGGGGATCAGGAAAAAAGATGTCATTCTGGCGCTGGATGACGAACCAGTGACCACCATCGACGATCTGAAGATCTTCCTGCTCGACAAGGAAATCGGCAATCAGGTGACGGTGCGGATCAAACGGGAAACCGGTTTCCTGTTCAAAGGGAAATCGATTCTTTCCATTCCAGTGGTGTTGTAGTCGGCCCAACCCCCATTGTCACGCAGCCGAGCACCGGAGAGGCTGCCGAAAAAGGAGTTTGCACTGTTTGAGGCGAAGCCGAGTTTGCAAACTCCCGGCAGCATCGAGGAGCACAGGGTATCCCGCCAACGGCGGGACAAGTGGCTGGGTGCCTTTTCTTTTTCGTTCTTTTTCTTTGGGCAAGCAAAGAAAAAGAACAGATAAACAAAGCGTATTCCCAACTGCGGAGATGCGTGACAAGCAGATCCATCTTTTCTTTTGGCCTTCCCCCTGCTCCGGGCTATAATGGGCAAAAATCAAGGACCACCCATGACCACGCCCGACGAAAACTACACCACAACCCCAACGATCCCAGCCCAGGCCGCCCTGGAATTTCTCCACGATGTCCGGCAGCTTGTCGCCTTCCAGCAGGCAATCGGCATCGAGGGCTACCCCCGCACCCCGGAACTTGCGCGGTTTCTTGCCGGGCCGCAGCCGCCGACACCACCGGCCCGGCCGCAAACCAAAGCCGCTTCCAGGCCGGAGACGATCCGCACCCCACCCGCCCAACGTCAGAGCACGGCCGCAGCCATGCCAAACACCACCCTGACCGAGCTCTATGCCGAAATGCAAGGCTGCCAACGCTGCCCGCGACACCAGGGCCGAAGCAAGGCAATCACCGGTGAGGGCACGACTCGAGTCAAGCTCCTGATCATCACCGATGCGCCCTCTGTAGAGGACGATTGTTCCGGCCTGCCCATGAGCGGGGAACCGGGCCAGCTCCTCGACAAGATGCTGGGGGCCATCGGCCTGAGCCGAAATGCGGTCCACTTGAGCCTGCTCACCCGATGCCATGCGGAGGAGCCGCCGGGCAAGGAGGCGGTGGACGCCTGCCTGCCCTTCCTGCTCAAGGAAATCATGCTCGTCGCCCCCACGGTCATCTGCGCCATGGGCCCCCTCACCGCCCAGAAGCTGCTCCGCACCAGTAAACCCCTGAGCCAGTTGCGCGGCAGATTCCACGATTTCCAGGGCATCCCGCTCATCCCCACCTTTTCGCCGGAGTTTCTTTTGAAAAATCCGGAGATGAAAAAGGCTACCTGGCTGGATTTACAGATGATACAGAAAAAGCTCCAAACCGCCTAGCCGTTGCCGCCATAGAGTTTCGCAGGGAAAACGCGTCAGGATTCTCCTTCTCCGCCCTTGACAGGAGATACACGCCGCAGTAGACCGGAACAAAGACAGAAGCAGGACACGATCAATATTCGGCTCAGGTCAGAACTGACCGATTCTTCGGGAAAAAGAGCAATCAACCAGAGGTCTACCTATGAGCAGATATGGCAGCGGCGGGGCCGGATTTGGTTTGGGCGTAGTCATTGCGGTAGCCCTTTCTTGGGATGCAAACCATTCCATCCTGTGGGCAATCTTCCACGGATTTTTAAGTTGGTTTTATGTCATCTACTATTTTCTTTTCAGATAGACGAGCAGCATGACAACGCGTCAACCTCCGGCGCTGACGCGTGGCGGTCATGCACCTCCGTCGGGCTCCAACCTATTGGAAGCACGGGCTAAATAAAACCGAATCAGACGCCCCTGCCGGCCAGAGAACGTTACCATTCTCACAACGCCAAGAACATCCCCCTACAACCCCTCCGGCGTAAAAGCCACCACCTGATCGATATTGTTTGCTCCAGCAAAGAGCATGACCAGCCGGTCCACCCCCAAGGCAATGCCCGCAGCAGGGGGCATGGTTTCAAGAGCATCAAGAAACACCTCCGGCAGCGGGCCGCAGTCGCGGCCCTGCATCCGAATACTTTTTTGCTCTGCCAGGAATCTGGCCCGCTGTTCCACCGGATCAACCAGCTCGGAAAAGCCGTTGGCCAACTCCAACCCGGCCACATACAGCTCAAAACGCTCGGCCACTGTTGGATCGGTCGGAGAGAGCCGGGCCAACGCTCCCAGCGTGGCCGGATAGTCGCAGAGAAAGGTGGGGGTGGTCATGCCCAGATGCGGCTCCACATGCTCCACCAGCATCTCGTCGAATGTGTCCTTACGCAGCGCCTCCTCCACCGTGCAGGGCGCGTAGCGCTGGAAGGCCTCGGCCACGGTGATTCGCTCCCACTCCGGTGCAAGTTCGATCCTGCGCCCCTGCCATTCCAGCACCCCATCCTTGCCCATGGCCGCAGCCAGATACCGCAGCAACGCCTCGCAATCCTTCATCAGGTCACGATAATCGCTTCCGGCAGCGTACCACTCCAGCATGGTGAACTCGGGCAGGTGGCGATCGCCGCGCTCGCCTTTGCGGAAGCATTTGCAGAGCTGAAAGATCTTGGGAATGCCTGCGGCCAGCAGCCGTTTCATGCACAGCTCCGGCGAGGTTTGCAGAAACCAACCCTCGCTGATCAACGGTACGATATGGGCTTCCGGGGCAGGGGCAGGGATACGGAGGGGGGTTTCGACCTCGAGATAGCCTCGGTCGATGAAAAAGGCGCGCAGGGCTTGAATGAGAACGGCCCGCGAATGCAGGCCGTAAAGAGAGATCATAGTCGTTAAGCAGAGTCCGGTTTCGGTTCAGCTTTTACCTTAACTCCCCTCCCTTGACGGGAGGGGCTGGGGGTGGGTGAATTTGCCAACGGCATCACATCCAAGATGTTCCCCCTCTCCCTATCCCTCTCCCGCAAGGGGCGAGGGAACTTTACAGCTACTCTTTTACTCTAGTCACATACACTCCGGTGCGGGTGTCGATCTGCAGCTTATCCCCTTCTTCGATAAAGGGCGGCACCTGGACCACATACCCGGTTTCCAGGGTTACGGGCTTGGAGTCGCTGCCGCTGGTATCGCCCTTGACCCACGGGTCGGACTGGGTGACCTTGAGGTTGACGAAGTTGGGCAGGGTAACGCCGATGGGGCGGCCGTTGTACTGCAGCACCTCCACATCCATGTTGTCGGTGAGAAAATTGATGGCATCGCCCAGTTGCGCCTTGGATATCTCCAGTTGCTCGAAGGAGACGTTATCCATGAAGGTATATTCCTCTCCCTGGCAGTAGAGGTACTGCATGGTCCGCTCCTCAAGGGCGGCCTTTTCCAGCTTGTCGTTGGAGCGAAAGGTTTTTTCAAAGGCGTTGCCGGTGATCATATTCCGCAACCGGGCGCGGTACAGGGCCTGGCCCTTGCCGGGTTTGGAAAATGAAAAATCCGTCATGATATACGGTTCGCCGTCGATCTGAACCTTTAAGCCTTTGCGAAAATCAGAAGCGGAATACATACTCGTTTTCTCCCTGTGGCAGTCAAGTCAAAAAAAAACAGTGTGCGGCCCCTTACTAACCGGATTCCCGCATTTTTGCAAGGGTGAAGTTCAGGCCGACATCACTTCCCTTTTACCGATGGCCTCTGCCTTAATGCGGTCCAAGAGCTCGCCCAACACCGGTTTCACATTCTCCCGGATATCGCCGGCCACGATGATGAACAGCAGATCGTCGCCGGGCTGGAATCTGCCGCTCTTGGCCTCGATCACGATGTCGAAGATCCCCGGCTTTTGCAAAAACTCCTTCCGGATCGCCTCAACCTTTGCCTGATCCGGGGTGACCTCAAGGGCGGTGACCTCTTCGCGGGTCTTGCGCGACCAGGCCCGGACCACGCCGTTGTGGACCAGGACCATGCCGACGTTTTCGGCAAAGGCAGGGTTTTTCTTCATCTCGGCAATCGTTTTTGAAATATCCATATGGTCACCTCTGTGTTTGTTGGTCTAAAAAATCAAACTTTCCCCAAACTCTTGCTCACCACCTCGTACACATCCCGGGACAACGACTTGTTGGCAACAATCCGTTCAAGCTGACCCCGCATCAGGGTGCGCCGGGTTGCATCATAGCGCGCTCCCCGCCCGAGGCGGGCAGCCAGACGGGCGGCGATCTGCGGGTTGAGCGGATCGAGGGCGAGGATCTGCTCGGCCAAAAAGCTATACCCCTTGCCGGACACCTCGTGAAAACAGAGCGGATTGCCCGCAGCAAAAGAGCCAATCAGGGCGCGCACCTTGTTGGGGTTCTTCAACTGAAAGGCCGGATGGTCCATGAGCGCCTGGACCTCCGCCAGGGTTTCCGGCAGCGGGGCCGTGGCCTGCACCGCAAGCCACTTGTCCAGCACCAGCGGATCACCCTGCCATTGCTGGTAAAAATCAGCGATAACCTGGTGGCGTTCCGGGCGGGCGGAATGGGCCAGGGCGGCAAAGGCGGCCATTTGGTCGGTCATGTTGTCCGACTTGGCGAACTGGGCCAGGGCCATCTGGACAGCCCCCTCGTCCTCCAGGGTCATGAGATAGGAAAGGCAGAGATTGCGGAGCGCCCTCTCTCCCGCCAGCGCGGGCTCGTAACGGTATGGACCGGTGGCCCGGTTGGCCTGATAGACCTGCTCCCACAAGGGCCGCAGGGCGCGGGCCAGAGTTTGCCGGGCAAAGAGGCGGGAGGCGTGGATTGCCTCGACAGCCACCACCTCCATCTGCTCGGCCAGGTACTCCTCCGAGGGCAGGGTGAGCAAGAGGGCGAGGAACGCCTTATCCCCCATGGCTTCTTCCCCAAGCAACCGGCCGCAGGCCTCGACAAACCGTTGGTCCAAAACCAGGGGGCGATTGTGCCGAAAATCCTCCACCAGCCCCAGAAGCAAACGGCTGGCCAGACACTGCCCAGCCTCCCAGCGGTTGAAGGGGTCCCGGTCATAACGGAAGAGAAAGAGCAGCTCTTCCTCGTCACAATCGTAGGCAACCTTGAGCGGCGCGGAAAAATTGCGCAGGATCGAAAGACGCGGCTTCTCCCCCACCCCGTTGAACCGGATGGTCTCCTGGGGTTCGCGCAGCTCGAACAGCCCGCGCGCCGCTTCTCCCTGCCGCGCCGGGCAGGTCAGTTCCATCTCCCTGCCTTGGCCATCGAGCAGACCAAGAGCCACCGGGATATGGAGCGGCTCTTTTTCCGGCTGGCCAGCAGTGGGTGGAGTGCTTTGTTTCAAACGCAGGGTATAGATGCGGGCCTGGAAATCATACTCGCCCTGCACTTTGAGCTGCGGGGTGCCGGCCTGGGTGTACCACCGCTTGAACTGGGTCAGATCGCGGCCGGAAACCTCGCCCATGGCCTGAACAAAATCATCGGTGGTGGCGGCTTGGCCGTCATGCCGGGTGAGATAGAGGGCCAGCCCCTGCCGGAACAGCTCTTGCCCCAGCAAGGTGTGGAGCATGCGGATGATCTCCGCCCCTTTCTCATAGATGGTGACGGTGTAGAAATTGTTGATCTCCATGAAGGAGTCGGGCCGCACCGGATGGGCCATGGGCCCGTTGTCCTCGGGAAACTGCACGTTGCGCAAAAGCCGGACATCGTGGATGCGCTTGACCGCAGGGGATATCTGGTCTCCGGTGAACTGCTGGTCGCGGAACACGGTGAGCCCTTCCTTGAGGCTCAATTGGAACCAATCCCTACAGGTGACCCGGTTGCCGGTCCAATTGTGGAAATACTCGTGGGCGATGACCGCCTCGATCCCCTCGTAGTCACCGTCCGTGGCGGTGTCCGGCCGGGCCAGCACATACTTGGAGTTAAAAACATTGAGCCCCTTATTTTCCATGGCGCCCATGTTGAAATCGTCCACCGCCACGATCATGTACTGGTCGAGATCGTATTCCAGGCCAAAGGTTTCCTCGTCCCAAGCCATGGCCTTCTTGAGCGAATCCATGGCATGCGCGCATTTATCGCGGTTGTGCGATTGCACATAAATCTCCAGGGCCACCGGGCGGCCGGAGCGGGTGACAAAGGTGTCCGCGATCTTGACCAGATTGCCTGCAACCATGGCGAACAGGTACGACGGCTTGGGGTACGGATCCTGCCAGCGTGCGTAATGGCGGCCTTGGGGCAGCTCCCCTGCCTCGACCCGATTGCCGTTGGCCAGCAGCACCGGGTAGCGCTCTTGCTCCGCGCTGATGGTGACCTCGTAACGGGCCAGCACATCGGGCCGGTCGAGAAAATAGGTGATTTTGCGGAACCCCTCTGCCTCGCACTGGGTGCAAAAATTGCCACTGGAGCGGTACAACCCGTCAAGGGAGGTGTTGTTCTGGGGATAGAGCTCGGTTTCGATCTCAAGCACGAACCGCTCCGGCACCGCGGGCAGAGTGAGGGTTTCATCGTCGAGCAGGTACTGCTCCGGACCGAGGGCGAGGCCATCCAAAACGATCCCCTTGAGCACCAGCTTCCTCCCCTGAAGCACAAGGAGGGAGTCCGATGCGGCCTGAATATTCCGGCGGCAGACCAGGCGGGAACAAACCCGGGCCCGGTCCTCGAACAGGTCCACGGTAAGCGCCACCTCTTCGATCGAGTAGGCGGGCGGGCGGTAATCCTTGAGCAGAATGGTTTTGGGTTGGGCAGCCATGGATCAGTCCAAAAGGGAGGTCAGCGAATCGGTTCAACGCGGGGCACCACCAAGCGCATCCCCGGCTTCAACTGGGCGAAGTTAACGGATTCATTGTATTTTTTTATCAACCAGAAGGGCAGCTCAAATTCGTTCTCACACAGCGACCAGATGGTATCCCCCTGTGTCACCCGATAGGTGCGGGTACCTTCCAGCAGCCGGTAGGCGGCGAAGAAATCCTCGACAATCTCCTTGTGAAACTCATAGCGCTGCGCCTCAAACCGTGCCTTGCTTCCCTTGGCAAGGGGGATCTTGATCTTCTGATTCGCGGTGAGGGACTGTTCGTAGCGCAAGTTGTTCAACCGCCGCAGATCCCAGGCCCGAACCCCGAGCCAGCGCGCATAATGTCCCAGGGTTTCCTCGGCCTCCACCCGGATAATGCCATGGGTCTTGCCCTGCTTCTTGACCACCTCCACCCCGAGATTGCCCAGAACCTTGGCCGGATTGAGGGGCGGACACTGCGCGCCCTTGGCCGGGGCTTGGGACGCAACCCCCTCCGGCTCCGATGCCGCCTTGGGCGGCGGAGACCCCAACGCCGCAACCGGCGCGCCCTCTACCTTGGCCACGGGCCCAGACTCGGCGCCGGGCTGCGCAGCCGTCTTCGGGGTCAGGCCGATCAGATGCTGGATCTCCCCTTTTTTCCTTTCCGTGGCAACCAGCCGCACGCGGCCCCGTTCATCCGGCCCTGGAATCCGCAGGTTCTGGCCGGGGCAGATCACCGACTGGTCATCCAACCCATTACCCCGCAAGAGTTCCGCCACGGTAATGCCATGCTGCCGGGCGATGGAAAAAGCGGTGTCACCCTGGCGCACCTGATACATGGTGGTTTGCGCCTGATCCTCCTTGAGAATCTGCGGAGGGATATTGTCCGCCAGCCGCACGATCTTGCCCTGTTGCGGCACCCGTACCTCGTAGCCCTTGGGAATCAGTTTCTGGCCCTTGTATACCGGCTCGCGCAGGGCAGGATTCAAAGCCTTGAAGGTTTCCAGATCAACCTTGAGATGCTTGACCAGATCGTCCACCAGGGCATAGTTGGGCAGAACCACACCCTTGCTGTTGACCGGCGGCTCGATGGGAAGCGGGCCGAAAAAGGCCGGGTAGTTCTTGGCGACCTCCCTGGCGGCGAGAAATTCCGAGTAGAAATTCCGCGAGGCAAATTTGAACAACTCGCTTTCATGCTCCTGGAAGATCCTTTCATAATCCCCCTTGGCCGCCTTGGCCCGCATCATGCCGTTGATCCCGTGATTATAGGCGGTCACCGCCAAAGGCCAGGTGCCGAGCTTCTCGTAATTATGCCGCAGCATTCGTGCCGCGGCATGCGTGGCCTTGAGCGGATCGCGCCGCTCGTCAATGGCATAGTCCACATCCAGCTTGAACTGCTTGCCAGAGGATTCGGTGAACTGCCAGATCCCGGCCGCGCCGAACTTGCTGTACGCCTTGTAGTTGAAGGAGGATTCCACATGGGGCAGATAGGCCAAATCCTCGGGCACCCCGTAGCTCGCCATGATCTCCTTGATCTCCTCCAGATAGGCGCCGGAGCGGATCAGACCTTTCCGGAAATTATCCTTTTGGCCGGACTGGAAACGGATATTCTCCTGGGCCAGCCGGAAATCCTCGGGTGTGGCCCTTGCCCCGAACAGCGCGGCCACCCGTTTTTCCTCCCTGGTCTGGGGGGGCGCGCCAGCGGCGAGGGATTTGAATATTTCCAGATACCTCGTCTTTGCCCGTTCTATCCTCTGCCGGTCCCGTTCCCGGGCCCCGTTTTCCCAGATTCCCTCAATATCCAACACCTCGTAGACAATGCGCAAGTCCCGCTTGTCGTGGAGCACCCCCTGCGAAGAGGGATACTTGCCGTAGATATCGCGCCAAAACGCGACATTGGGCGTGATGCAGTCATAAAGGGGAAAAGGGTCCTGGGCAGCCCGGACTGGAAAAACACCCGTGGCGGTCACGCAGAAAAACAGCGCCGTCGCCACCAACAAACGAAGATATGCCATAACAGCTCTCATGATTTTCTTTATTGACTCGGTATTCACAACGGATAAGGAGCCCAGTATACTCGCTCCTGCCGGGATTTGCCGCTAAAATCAGGTTCAGCCGGGAATTCCAGGCAATGGGAAAGAACCTTTCCACGGGTCTCTTTTTCTTCTTTTGCGTGCCCAAAAGAAGAAACAAGAAAAAGGCACCCCAGCCAGTCCTGGCCCTGCGGGCTTCCCTTACTTCTCGACGGGAGCGGGACGCTAAAAAACTCGGGCTTCGCCCTCAAACAGTTTTAGCGTCTTTTTCCGCCCCCGTCTGCGAGGCGCGGCAGGACAAATGGGGGGGAGAGAGGGAAAATCCCATTGGCACGTAGCCGAGCACCGGAGAGGCTGCCGAAAAAGGGCTTTGCACTGTTTGAGGCGCAGCCGAGTTTGCAAAGCCCCGGCAGCATCGAGGAGTACCCCATACGGGGCATAAACTCCGGGAATCCCGCCTACGGCGGGACCAGTGACACGGGTGCCCTTTCTTTGGTTCGTTTCTTTGGGCAAGCAAAGAAATGAACAAATTAATTTCATCCGAAACAGACAGCCGTTTAACTCAACTCCACGAATCAACCGGCAAGCGCGCTGAACTTCTCCTCAAGATAGGCCAGGAAAGGGTGGGCGGAGAGCGGCGCGCCCGTTACCCGCATCAGCAGCTCCTCGGGCAGGTACACGCTGCCGTGGCTGTGGATCTCCCGGACCAGCCATTCCCTGACCTTTGCCAGGTCTCCCTCGGCCAGGGTCCGGCTGAAACCGGGGTCATGCCGTTTATAGGCCTCCCAGATCTGGGCTGCGGCCAGATTGCCGATGGTGTAGGTGGGGAAATAGCCGAAGCTGCCGTGGGCCCAATGGATGTCCTGCAAGACCCCGTCGGCGTCGGATTCGACCTCCACCCCGAGGTATTGCCGGTATTTGTCCCGCCAGACCCGGGGCACCGAGGCAACCTCCAGGCTCCCCTCGATCAGCTCCTTTTCAATCTCGAACCGGATCAGGACATGGAGGTTGTAGGTCAACTCGTCGGCATCCACCCGGATCAACCCCGGAATCACCGCGTTTATGCCCCGGACAAAATCATCGAGTCCAAGGTGGGCAAACTGGGCCGGAAACGCCTGTTGCAACTCCGGAAAAAATCGCTGCCAAAACGGCAGCCCGCGGCCCACGACATTCTCCCAGAAACGGGACTGCGACTCGTGGATGCCGAGGGAAACCCCGTCATCAAGCTGGCTGTCGGCCAGACGCTCGTCAATGCCCTGCTCGTACAGGGCGTGCCCGCCCTCGTGCAAGGCGCCGAAGATGAAGTCCAGGCTCTTGGGAGCATACCGGTTGGTGATGCGCCGGTCGTGGTGCCCCAGAGTGGTGGTGAAGGGATGGGGTGAACGGGCCAGGCAACCCCGGGAAAAATCAAAGCCCATGGCCACCAGAAGGTGCTCGGCAAAATGCTCCTGACCGGAGAGGGAAAAAGGCTCGGTGAAAATCAAGGGGGGGAGGCGGCCGGCGAATCTTTTGACCATGGCGACCAGGGGCGCTTGCAGCTCACCGAACATCCCTTCCACCCGGGCGGTGGTGAGCCCTTCCTCGTACAGATCGAGCAGCGCGTCATAGGGATGGGCCGCATAGCCCAGGTATTCCGCCTGTTGCCGGACCATAGCCACCAGCCGTTCCAGCAGGGGTTGAAAAATGGCGAAATCGGATTGTTCCCGCGCTTCAAGCCAGGCCATCTGGGCCTGGGAGGTAAGGCGGGAAAATTCGGCGACAAACTCCTCGGGCAGCTTGGTGTTCTGGTTGTAGCTCCGCCGCATGACCCGCAGCAGGGCGCGGTCCTCCACGGAAAGCGCTTCTTTGCGCGCCTCGGCCTCAGCCAACAGAACGCCAAGCTCCGGGGAGACCTCCCGTCGATGCACCAAAGCGCTCAGGGTGGCAAACTGCCCGGCCCGCCCTTCCGCTGCCCGGCGCGGCATGCGCACCTCCTGATCCCACTGCAGGAGGGCCAGGGTGTGGTGCAGGTCAACCAGTTCGGCGGAATATTTTTTCAACTGTGCGAGGGTGTTCATTAAGCAACTCTCTCTGTGTTGGCCGCCGGAATCCCGGCTAACCTTTCAACGCCTTCAACAGCAGGGCAATCCCGCTGCCCAGCAGAATCATGCTTACCAGCCGGACAAAGGCGGCATGGCTGATCCGCAGATGCACCTTGCCGCCAAGCCAGAGGGCCAGAGCGCCAAGGGGCACAATTCCCGCGCAGAGCGCCAGGGTCCGCAGGGTATAAAAACCGCTCAGGGAGAACCCCACGATGCGGCACAGCCCGTCGATCACGAATACCGTGGCGATGGTGGTGCGAAATTCTGTTTTATCGAGCTGCCGCAGGGTCAGATAGATCACATAAAACGGCCCCCCGGTGCCGAAAAGCGCCCCCACCATGCCCCCCAGCAAACCGGCTGGCCCGGCCAGCCAGCGTTCTCCGTGCAGGGGCGGAAACGGCAGCAGGGCATAGACCGCATAGAGCATGATGAAAATGGAGAGCGCGAGCAGCAGACTGGTTGGCGCCAAAACGGTATGCAGGTAGAGGCCGGTGGCAACGCCCAGCACGGTGAAGGGCAAAAGCGGCAGCAGATCGGACCAGCGGATGAGCCGCCGGTTGGGCAGCCCCTGGCTGACCGAGGCCAGCCAGTCCAGCAACCCGATCAGGGGCACCACCTGGGACACAGGGAAAAAAAGAGCCAGCAACGGCACGGAGATCAACGCCGAACCGAAGCCGGCGATGCCACGGATGAAATAGGCGAAAAACAGCACGCCTGCGGCAAAAAGGATTTCGGGCTGCACCATCGAAATATCAATCATGCCGGGTCAGCACCCCTTTTGTGGCCGCGTAAAGATTTCTAAGCAATCCGCCATCTCAGTCCTGGCCTTTGCCCTTATGCACTCAAGATCCCATTGTCACGCAGCCGAGCACCGGAGAGGCTGCCGAAAAGGGCTTTGCACTGTTTGAGGCGTTAGCCGAGTTTGCAAAGCCCCGGCAGCATCGAGGAGCGCAGGGCATCCCGCCTGCGGCGGGACAAGTGGCTGGGTGCCTTTTTCTTGTTTCTTCTTTTGGGCAAGCAAAAGAAGAAAAAGGGGAACAGAAAAAGGCCCCTTCACTTTTCCATAAACGCCCGGAAGCGAACTCTACACCGCCTCTTTTCACCCTTCGGGCATAAGTTTCGTTTGAGCAGACAAGCTGCTCAACTCAGCTTTATACGGAAACTCCGGATGATCGATAAGCTTCACCATCCGCTGCTTGGTCTCGGTATGGGCATCGTGAAACTCCACCAACTCCGCCACCGCAGCCACCACCCCCTGTTCATCCAGATCCCGGAGAACCCTGCGCCCGACCTTGGGGTTGGGGCCCCCCTTGCCGCCCACATAGAGATCAAACCCCTTGCGCGTTGCCATGATGCCGATGTCCGTGGTCAATACCCCCGGACACCCCAAGGTGCACCCGGAGATGGCGATCTTGAACTTCTGCTTGGTTTTCTCCCGATCCTTGAATCTTGCAAGGATCAGGGCGGAGATGCGCTCCGGATCGCCGATGCCCATGGTGCAATCGCGAACCCCGATGCAGACCCGGGGAATCGGAAACCTGCCCGGCCCCTTGAACTGAGCGCCCAACGCGGCCAGCTCCCCGCGGATCACCGGGAGATCCTCTTCCCGGATGCCCATGAGCCGCAGATTCTGCAGGGTGCTCAGATAGATTTCCAACTGGTATTTTTCGGCCAGCGCATGGACCTTGGCCATGAGCGGCAGGGGCAAACGGCCCGCAGGCAGCAAAATGGTCAGACGTGTTGCCGCAGTGGTCTGTGTCATCTCTCACCTCAATGTTACTGTAGAAATCAGCGGCCGGCGCTGAAAAAGAACAATCATATCCCCGCTGTTTCATAAAACATTTTTGCCCGAATGCAAGAATTCTCTTATCTTTCCCCTTTCCCTTTATGGAAATTTCCGTTATTTAACTACAATTCATTCAATACTATATCGGGACAGGCGCGGGAGAATAGAGAAATGGGCAGCCACAGCAGACCTCACAACGACACGGCAGGTGGAGCGATCGACCGCAAGCGCGAACGCGAGCGGCGCTATATGATGCAGATGCTCTACAAGAACGCCGATGAACTGGCCACCAAGATGGTGCAGCGGCTGCTGGACAAAAAGATCCTTGAGATCACCGACGAGACTGCGATCCGGAAGATCTTCAACGAGCTGTTTGAAAAGCTCTCCAACATGGAAGAGTTCGACATGCTGTACAAGATCGCCCCGCTGCGGCAGTTGGTGGTGGACCCCAACTTCCTCAGCCTCTATGTGACCCAATACATCTGCGAGGATCTGGTGGAAAACGACAAGGTACAGGACGTCTACGGCGACGACCTTGAGATCTACCAGGTTGTTGAATCCGTGCTGAAGGTTCTCCGCCCCAAGGACTAAGAACAGGTTAAAGGCTCAAGGGGAAAGGCTGAAGGTTAAAGACATAAAAGCCAAAAACCGCCCTTGCTCCTGATCCCCAAGTTCTGTCCCGTATCCTTTCGCCTTTAACCTTTAACCTTTCACCTTCATCCTTATCCCTTCTTCCTGACCTTCTTGAGATCCAGGTAGGTATATCCCTTCAAGCCTTTCTCATACTCGCCCAAAAGCCGCATGGCCTCATTGGGCCGCAGCCTGTCTTCCTTGATGGCGCTGTCCACCTGACTCTTCATTTTCCGCTTCAGATCGGTGCCGGTGTACTGGACCAGAGCCAGCACCTTTTCCATGGTGGTGCCCTCGATGGTCTCCTCGATGTAGTACCCGGAATCCTCATCCTCATCCAAAAAGACATGAGCCTCGTTCACCCGGCCGAAGAGGTTGTGCAGGTCGCCCATGATGTCCTGGTAGGCGCCGGTCAAGAATACCCCGAGATAATAGGGCTTGCCGTTGAGATCATGGAGCGGCAGGGTGTCCACCCCTTCCTCGTAGAGATTGATGAATTTGGAGACCTTACCGTCGGAATCGCAGGTGATGTCGGCCAGGGTCCCGCGCCGCTGGGGCTCCTCGTTCAGCCGGTGCAGGGGCATGATCGGGAAGAGCTGCCCGTAGCCCCAATGGTCGAGCAGGGACTGAAACACGCTGAAGTTGCAGAGATACTGGTCGGAAAATTTGCTTTCCAGCTCGACGATATCGTCGGGCTTGTACTCGGCATCCTTGAAATGCTCCAGCACCCTGGCGCCGGTGAGCCAGAAAAGCTTCTCCACCTCCGCCTTGACCTCAAGGCCGATGAGACCCAGCTCGAAATGGACCTGGGTCTCCTCCTTGTTGTGCAGGGCATCGTGGTACGCCTCCAGCGGATTGCTGGGGTTGACGTGGGTGTAGTTGTACCAGGCCTCTTCCGCCAATTTGTGGCTGATCCCCGGCTTGGCAGGTTCCTTGGCGTGTTCCATCTTCTTGATGTCGCCGAAGGTTTCCACCACCAGCACGGAATGATGCGCCACCACGGCCCGCCCCGACTCGCTGATGATCACCGGGTGTTCGACCCCCTGGGAATCGCAGACATCCATGATGTTGTAGACGATGTCCCGGGCGTATTCGTTCAGGGAATAGTTGATGGAGGAATGGAAGGTGGTGCGGCTGCCGTCGTAGTCCACTCCTAAACCGCCGCCCACGTCGATATACTCCAGGGCATGGCCGATCTGCCGGAGCTTGGCATAGAACATGGCCCCTTCCCGCACCGCCTTCTTGATGGTGAGGATGTCCGGGATTTGGGAGCCGCTGTGAAAATGCACGAGCTTGAGGCAGTCGGCCAGGTCGGCTTCCTTGAGCAGATCGGAAACCTGGAGAATCTCCTGGGTACTCAGGCCGAACTTGGCATCCTCGCCGGTGGATTTTTCCCACTTGCCCTTGCCGCCGCTCATCAACCGGACCCTGAGGCCGATCATCGGCGTCACCTTTAACTCCTTGGCATAGCGGATGATATTGGTGACTTCCTCGACCTTTTCCACCACCAGAATGATCTTTTTGCCCAGCTTGCGGCCCAGGAGCGCGGTCTTGATATAAACGGCATCCTTATAGCCGTTGCAGATGATCAGGCTTTCCCGGTCTTCATGGAAGGCCAGGGCCGCGTAGAGTTCCGGCTTGGAACCGACCTCAAGGCCGTGATGGAAAGGTTTGCCCGCGTCGATGATCTCCTCGACCACCTCGCGCAACTGGTTGACCTTGATGGGATAAACGCCGCGGTAGATGGATTTGTATTCCAGCTCGACAATGGCGTCGATGAAAGCCTTGTTGATCCGCTCCACCCGGTTGCGCAGCAGATCATGGAAACGGATGAGCATGGGGAAATGCAAACCCTGCTCCACCGCCTCCTTGATCACGTCGACGATGGCCACGGAGCCGCCCTGCTCCTTGAGCGGCGCCACGGTCACCTGGCCGCGGCCATTGATATCAAAATAACGCAATCCCCAACGGGCAATACCATACAGCTCCCGGGCCCTGTCGATACTCCAGGCCTTTACTTCCGCTGTCTGCTGCATCTGATATCCTCCTCGGGGAATTGGAGTCGTAACAGTGTTAACGGCTCCTTACGCCACTTCGCTGCTGCCGATCATTGCATCCCGCATGTTTCACTTTCCAGACAACGGCTTGTTGCCGAAATCAAGAGGGACAAAATACACAATTATCGCAGAAACTCAACAGGTTTTTGCCTGATCACCGTGCAGCTCCGGGGTACACCACAAGGATCTTGATTCCCGGCAACCCCTCATGAATGACAAAAGGATACTTTTGCAAGAGGCTCAAAAATCTAGCGGACTGCGGGCCTCCTTGATGGTGCTGCTTTTTACGGTGTGCGTGTAAATCATCGTAGTTTTGAGATCACTATGCCCCAGCAGTTCCTGAATCGTCCGAATATCATAATTGGCTCCGAGCAGGTGGCTGGCAAAGCTATGGCGGAAGGTATGGGCCGTAGCCCGCTTGCAAAGCTGCGCTTCGGCCACCGCTTTTCTTATCGCCTTCTGGACTTGGGTTTCATGCAGATGATACCGGCGGTATTCCCCGGTTTCCGGCACCCTGGTCAGATCCTTGGCCGGGAAAATCCATTGCCAGACAAACTCTCTGGCCGCATTGGGGTATTTTTCATCAAGAGCATTCATCAAAAAAACCCCGGCATATTTACGCGTCAGGTCGCGTTGGTGCAGGATTTTCAGGGCATCAATCTGGACGCGCATCGCCGGAAGAATTGCCTTGGGAAGCGGCACCGTCCGATCTTTTTGCCCCTTGCCGTCATGCACGGTAATAATCCCGGCATCAAAATTCAGGGATTGCACCCGCAGGTTGAGGCATTCGAACAAGCGCAGGCCGCAGCCGTAAAGCAGCTTCACCACCAGATTATACGGCGGCTCAAGGCGAGCCAGAACGGCTTCGATTTCTTCCCTGTTCAGCACCACCGGGATATAGGGCCGCCGTTTCGCCCTGACCACCCCCTCCACCTTGCCGAATTCCCGGTGCAATACGTGGCGGAAGAAGAAGAGCAAGGCGTTGAAGGCTTGGTTCTGGGTGGAAGCCGCCACCTGCCGCTTGACCGCCAGCCAGGTCAGGAATTCCTTGACGTCGGTGGCGGTGAGCAATTCCGGCGGTTTGCTGCGCACAAAGGCCTGGAATTTACGCAGCCAGAGCTTGTAAGTGTCGAGTGTTTTGGGGGAATAGTGCCGGATTTTAATTTCCTGGGTAAGGCTGGCAAATTCCTCCCTCCAGGAAGCCCCGGTCGATGCCGCCGGTTCGGAAACCTGGGGCGGGGTGGAATTTGTGGCGGGTGCCGGCCCCCGAACCGCACTAGTCGAAACGGAAGCAGGAACAGACCCCGGTAACGCGGGACTCAGGTCAAAATACAAGGAAACGGCATGTGAAGCCTGTTCTTGTTGCCATGGAGGCAATTTCTTTTCCTGTAGTTTCTGAAGAAATAGGGGCTGGCTCTCGGGTTGGTCGGAAGGAATGTCATATTTCCGGCAATAATCCAGGTAAAATTGCAGCCACCTCAGGTAAAATTCCCGTGCTTTTTCCGGGACACCATTGACTGGCAGCAGCTTCTCAAAACGCGCTTGCAAATCGGCAGGAACTGGGAGCATGGGGTGATCTCCAGAAACTGTTTATCCATCGCAATTGGAATGATATACAGAAAAGCGATACAGTATCGGAAAATGGCTTGTCAAGACATTTTCCATAAATTATCTTACTAAATTAATCGGATAGGCTGACTGATTCAAAATCTGTGGCTAAACCGCTGTTTCAGGATAGTAGGTAGCCGCCCTCGCTGGGCAGGATGATATAAGGATCTGCTCAATAACTTGTTATGCTGATACAGACCATTGAAATTGGAGATAGAGATGGCCGCACCATTAGATGATAGTCAGGTCGCTACCATTATTGAAAAAATTTCCGAAGGCAAAAGAGTCACATGCATAGATGGATGTTGTACCGGGACTTTGGGACAAGATTTAAATTGTACGGTTTGCGGGAAAAATCTTATCAGGCAAAATGAAATTAATAAGCTGATGGCTATACTGGCTATTGCAGAAGAAAGAGGCCAGGAAGTAGGAGAAATGCTAGACACTTTAGGATTTACCGAAGAGGGAAAAACAATTTTTAAAAATTTAGCTCAGGAGTTACGGGTTATTAAGTTTACTGAAGAAATTATTGATAAAGAGAAAAAAAAGAATAAAAAACTTAAGGATCATCCTGGATTTAAAAGGTTGTCATTTTTTATTCCCTTTATGCTTTTTGTTATTTCGTATGTATCACTGATGTTAAATGAACAGAGTATAGACGGGGAAGAGGCTTTTATTGGTTTCCCCATAATTTCAGGACTAATAGCGTTATTTTGCTACATAATTATGAGAATAATATATTGGGTTGTCGATGGTTTTAGGAAAGGTAGACTTGATTAAAACAAAAGGATTTTTCTCAAATAGTGGCCGGTTGGCGCGCCTTGTACTACGACCACTTTCCCATATCAACGAAAACTGGGAGCTAATTTGGGACGATGAAAAACAAGAATATGAACCAGAAGACGAAAGCTATGCTGAGTTATTGAATCAACTTATAAACGAACTCTCGACGCTTGATCCACCATCAAAATATCATAGAAATGAAGATTGCCTCGCAGAATATGTAAAGGCAAATCTCAATTGGAAATTATACAAGAACGAGGGGCGATGGATTGGTGAAGATTATCACGTTATTCTTGAGCAAGGTGGTTTTCACGATATTAACCTTCTCAATCTCAAATTAGCGGCGGCAGGTAGAATTAAGGCGGCCATAAAAAGAAAGCAGTACCATTTTGATGAAATGGAACTGTCTCATCAAAATATTTTAGCTAAAGTTATTTCAATTATTCTTTACCATCATACTTGATGCATAACAAAGTTTTTCAACCTGACCGCCGGGAGCCGCGTTCTTTGAGTCAAGTTCATAGGCGGCGGCAGGTTAAAAACGGCGTTATGCGGCACTCATCGAAATGGAGATTGAAAATGAACAGACTAACTAAACTCATCTTATTCGGGGCGGCTCTAGCTGCGTCTGTAGCTCACGCACAAGATCCGAAAGACATCCCACAAAAATCTGGGGTAACACCTACGGATCTCATAGTACGCGGAGTGGACGGCACAGCGAATCTGGACTTCACAGTCATAGATGTGAAGTACGAGCCAGGTGGTGTCAACCGTCGCCATTTTCATCCGGCGGCGGTCACCTTCTATGTAGTTTCTGGGACACCAGTTTTCCAGCAGGAGGGCAAGGAACCCATTACCCTAAAACCCGGTGACAGCCTACTCGTTCCGGCCGGCACCACTCATTCCCATTGGAACCCTAGTAAGACTGAAGGTGTTCGATGGCTGGAATTCATCGTGGCTGAAAAAGGTAAAGGAAGATCCATCCGAAAGCCTTGAATAGAAAGTTTCGCCTCATAATCACGAAAGGAAAATGTAACCGCGACCAGCCGCCTTTGGTCGTAAGCAGAAAAGTAGAGGCCCATGAAGTACACAACCAAGTGCCGCATAACCATGCGCTGCAGCGAACCCGGCATGACGTCGTGGTTTGCAATCCACGCGTCCCGTGCGCCGGGTCGCTGAGCTTGGGTCGTTAATGCGCCGCAATGGAATCAGCCGTTGCAACCCTCGTCGCCAACAAAAAATTGCTCAAGGATTTTGGAGTTAGTAAGAAGTGAGGTTATTTCGTCTCCCCGCCCTGCAAGGAGCTGTTGCAACGAGGCGACCGACGCATTGCTTAGACCAGCCAGTTTTCCACGGTCAATTCCGGGATACGCACAAAATGGCGGATGTTGCCGGTAACCAGAACGAGTTTGTTAGCCAGGGCGATGGCGGCGATTTCGAGATCGGCAAGGGGTAGCGGGGTTCCCGCCTTTTCCAGCTCGGCGCGGACTCGGCCGCAGACAAAGGCAGCCTTGCTGTCGAAACCAAGAAGATTCACCGCAGGCAACAGAATCTCTTGCAGGTTCCGCAGATGATGGGCGGGCCTGTTGCTTTTGCAGGCGCCATACACGATTTCCGAGATGGTGACGGTGGAGATGTACTGCTGGTTGCGGGGGATGTCGGCCAGCATGGCCAACAAACCGGGGTTCGGCTGTTTCTTGAAGATATTGGTGATGATGTCCGTATCAAAGAGATACATCGCGGCCTTCCCCTCCCTGATGCCGAAGCTCGCCGAGATCGGTCAGCGCCTCTGCCACCTCCTCGAAATCCGGCCACAAAGAAGCCACGGCGGCAAGTCCCTGACGCTCCTGATGCTGCTCGATGATCTTCAGATCGTCCAGACTGACCAGGGCTGCCACCGGCTTGTCCCGCCGGGTAATGACGAATCGTTCATGACCATGAGCGCTTTTGGCAATGAGTTCGGAAAGATGACTTTTGGCATTGGCAACGGATACTTGCGGCATGATAAAACTCCTGCTGGCAAAAGGTTACAATTAAGCGAGATGACTATTATGACCATATGATAGTCATCTCGCTGGCAACTTGTCAAGGACGATTATATTTAAGAGAAGGGGGGGCAAGGGCATGGCTGTCTGCCGAAAAAGAACGCAGGGCCAAGAACTCTGGTTGTTGATCGTTCAAAACTGTTCTAGGATAGGGGAAATAGCCAGCCGGAATCCGAACAATCCCAGCCAGACACACCACGATGCCAACCCGACACCCCGACAAAATCCCCAGCCTGGTCTTTGCCAATGCCGCGGGCGAGATCACGGATTATCCCGAGCTTGAGATGGCGGGCCGCAGCGGCAGCCATTTTTCCCGGCCCGGGCTCGAAGATCTTATCCCCCTGCCCGAGGGCAGCGACATCTTCGTGCTGCCGGGCCGCTTGCCCGTGGGTATCGACCCGGAAACCGGCGAGCCGCTTCTGGTTGAAGAAAACCCGCTGAATCCCGGCGCCGGCCTCCAGGCGGTGGCGGCCTTCATGTCCCCGGCCCATACAGCCATCCACTGGGCCGGATTTGAAAAACCAAAGGGAGATCTGCCGCATCTGCCGTTGTTTGCCTACACCGCCGTGGGCTGGCTCGACGGCCGGTTCTGGGTCAGCGCTTTTCGCAGCGATCCGGACAAGCGCCAGGAGATGAACCGCTTCCAGCCGGAGAAACTCGTGCGCCGCACCGAGCAGTGGCTCAGGCAGCACGAGCAGAACCGGCTCATCCAGCACCTGGGCAAGTGCTGCCTTACCTACCGCTGCCCGGCGGCGATCAACTATTTTCTCCGGCAGTTTGAAGCGCCCCTGCCCTGCTCGCCGGTGTGCAACGCCCAATGCCTGGGCTGCATCTCGCTCCAGCCCTCGGGCTGTTGCCCCTCCACCCAGGACCGGATCAATTTTGTCCCCACCCCCAAGGAAATCGCCGAGATCGCGGTGCCGCATCTCAAGGCCGTCCAAGGCGGGGTGGCGAGCTTCGGCCAGGGCTGCGAGGGCGAACCCCTGCTCCAGGCCGACACCATTGAGGCCGCCATCCTCCTGATCCGCAAGGAAACCGGCCAGGGCACCATCAACCTCAACAGCAACGCCGGACTGCCCCAGGCCGTGGACCGTCTGGCCCATGCGGGCCTCGACAGCCTGCGGGTCAGCATGAACAGCGCGCAGTCCGTTTACCACCAGCGCTACTACCGGCCTAAGGGGTTCAACCTGGATTCGGTCAAGCAGTCAATCCGGGTCATGAAGCAGCATGACCGTTTTGTTTCGCTCAATTACTTCATCCTGCCCGGCTTCACCGACGACCCGGCGGAGTTTGCCGCCCTCTGCGAGCTGATTGCCGAATACCAGCCGGATTTCCTCCAGCTCCGCAACCTCAACATGGACCCGGACTGGTATTTTGAGTCCTTGCAATTCAAGGAAGGAGGCCAGCCCATGGGCATCCGCGCCTGGCTCAAACAACTAAAACAACGCTTTCCCAGGCTGCGTTACGGTTATTTTAATCCGCCCCTGCGCTGAACCTGATCTCACAGGACACAGATATGGGCACGCAAAAACTGCCCTTCGACAAGCTCAGGGTGAGCAGCGCTAGCGGCGACGGATGTTATCTTAACTATATTCCGTTCGTGCTGAGTCCTTCGACTTTGCTCAGGAGAGCCCTGTCGAAGCACCTGCTTGAAACAAATTCTGAAATTCCACGAGCGCATCACCAATGACCGCCGCCATCAAGATCCTCTGCTTCCTCTTCTGGGGCAACCTGCTACCGCCCCTGGCCAGCCTGGCCCTGGGCGACCGGTTGGCCAGGCCCGTGGACCACGAGGCCACCTGGTTCGACGGCCGGCCGCTCTTTGGTCCCCATAAAACCATCCGGGGCATCCTGACCAGCCTGATCGGCGCCACTCTGGCCTTCCCGCTGCTGGGGGTTTCCTGGCAGACGGCCATGGGCGCCGGAGCCCTGCTCATGGCAGGCGATCTGCTCTCCAGCTTTATCAAGCGGAGGCTGCATCTGGCCAGCGGCGAATCGGTCTTCGGGCTGGACCAGATTTTCGAAGCGCTGCTGCCCGCCCTCTATCTGGCCAGCCGGATGCAGACCCCTCTCTGGTCACCACTCCTGGCCCTGGTCATCTTCGTGCCGGTGGCCCATGCCGGAGCCCGGTTCTGGAAGTATGTCCTCTTCAAGCCCCCCATGGAAAACTATCCGCGTTTTATCCGCTCCACGGTGCGGCTGCGCGAATGGCGCTCGTGCCATCAGCCCCTGGCGCGCTGGCATGTCTTGTTCAATCTTTCTTCCCTGATCTACAACCGGGTAGTCGTGTCCACTGTTTTCCGCCTTCTGGGGTTTTACAGGCAGGGGGTTGCCAATGCCCTGCAACTGGAGCTGAGCGAACACGACATTCCCTGCCCCAGCCTGCCACACCCTTTTGACGGCTTTACCATCCTGCTGCTCACCGACCTGCATCTCGACGGTTTGCCGGGATTGGTCGATCAGGCCCTCGCCACAATCGGAGAGCGGCGCTTCGACCTCTGCCTGATCGGCGGCGACATCCGGATGGAAACCTACGGCCCCATCGCCCCAAGCCTCAGGGAGCTGCGCCGCCTGCTGCCCCATATCGCAACGAAGCACGGGACTTTCGGGGTGCTTGGCAACCACGACTGCATCGAGATGGTTCCGGATTTCGAGGAGGCAGGGATGCTGATGCTGGTCAACGATGCAACCCTGATCGAAAAAAACGGCGCACATCTTTGGCTGGTCGGCATCGACGACCCCAACTACTACAAGACCCATGATCCGGCCAAAGCGTTCAGCACGGTGCCGCCCAACGGTTTCAGCATCCTGCTCGCTCACTCGCCCGAAGCCTATCGGGAAGCGGCCCGGCATCAGGCAGCCCTCTATCTCTGCGGCCATACCCACGGCGGCCAAATCTGCCTGTGCTCGGGCACGCCCATCTACACCAACAGCAGCGCCCCGCGCTTCACTGCCAGAGGACGCTGGCAATACCAGGGGATGCAGGGTTTCACCAGCCGGGGAGTCGGCGCTTCCGGCGCGCCGCTGCGTTTCAACTGCCCCGGCGAGATCGCCGTCCTCACCCTGCGCACCGCTGCATCGCAACCGGCAACAGACACCTTGTAACCGGGCGTTGAAAAACTCGTTTTTCGACGCCCTGCGTACGAGCCAAGGATGGCTCGCCAATTTCGGCGAGTTCTAACTCGTTGAAATTGTGAGATCGGACAGAATTCACTTCTGGCCGATCGTGGCTGAAAAAAGCCAGGACACCTTTTTTCAACATCCTGCTAAGACCTTTTCGCGGAGACCCGCCATGCCGAACCAGCCCAAGGTGTGCATCGCCAACCGCTCGCTCACCATAACGGTCAACCCCGCCTTCAGCCTGCTCAACAACTACCTGATGCAGAACATCCCCATCCAGACCCTCTGCGGCGGCAAGGCTGCTTGCGGCCGTTGCCGGTTCCGGGTGCTTGAGGGCGCATCCCACCTCAGCCCGGTGCGTCCCGCCGAAAAGGGTCGCCTCGGGGAAGCACTGATCGCTGCGGGCTGGCGGCTTTCCTGCCAAAGCCATGCCCTGCGGGATATAACCATCGAGCTGCCGGGCCTGGAAGAGAAGCTTGACGACCTCCCCCAATCCGCCGTTTGATTCCACTGCAAAAACAACAACTTGCCATTTCAAAAAAGAATCTGTATGCTGACGGAAAAGTTCGCGTACCCCAACCATTTCAGGACATGACGCCATGCTCTCATGCTTTCGGCAAATATTGACCCAACCCAGCATCGCCATTGATCTCGGCACGGCCAACACCAGAGTGTACGCCAGCCAGGGAGAAGACTTCCGCGAAGAGCCGTCCCTGATCCAGCACATCCGCCAGGATCAGGAAGTTCAAGCTCCGGACGACTACTTCTCCTACCTCAACACCCAGTTCACCTCCTCCCCATTGCGCGGCGGGGTGATTGTTGATATCCACAATGCCGTTTCCCTGCTGAAACCTCTGCTGAAGCGCACGCGCACCGGCCTGCGGCACCCGGTTTCCCTGACCTGCGCCCCCACCGACACCACGGAGCTTGAACGGAAGCTGCTGACCAAGGCGGTCCGGGAAGCAGGCGCCGCCCAGGTGGCCATTATTCCGGAGGTCTGGGCCGCAGCCATCGGCGCGGGTATCGACGTGACCCTCCCCTCCGCCCAAATACTCATCGATATCGGCGAAGGCGTCACCGACATGGCCGTGATCCGCGACGGGCAACTGGCCTTTGCCACCGCGACTCGCACGGCCTGCAGCGACCTGCAGAAAGCGATACGCTCCGCGATCATCTCCCGGCACAAGGTCTGCCCCGCCCACGCGGAGACGGAACGCCTGACCCACGAAATTGCCGCCTTGCAGCAAGGCAATGATATGACCGACCGGGATATCCCGGTGCTGGGCATGGATATCATCCGTCGCCGTGAGGTGAGCATCGCGGTGCACAACCGGGAGATCCTCGACGCCATGGCTCCGGTGCTGGCAAAGATCCTTAAGATGATCGAAACAGGGCTCAGAAAACTTCCGGAAAACGTCTCCTGCGAGGTCGTGGAATCCGGCATCTGTCTCACCGGGGGCGGCAGTTGCATCCTGGGAATGGACAGCCTGATCGGGGCACACACCGGCCTTGAGGTGCGAATCGCGCCGGACCCCATGCACTCTGTGATCAACGGGGCAATCCAGACCTTGGAGTACTGGAAGGAAAAAGAAAACTGGTGGGAGAATATCGCCTGGCCCTGCATCCCGGCATAAGGCCGGAAAAATGAACGCGAAAATGGCGCAGGACGCGCTGCACCAATAAGCCGGAAGGCAGAACTACCAGACGTTACCGGATCTCAATGGCGCTGACCGGGCAGGAGGACGCAGCCTCTTCGCAATCGCAGGTATGGCATTGGTCCGGCCCTATCACCCACGATTTATCATCCCGCAATTCAAAAACCGCCGGGCACAATTCCACGCACACCCCGCACCCGATGCACAGATCCTGATCCACTGTTGGCGTTGCCATGGTTCTCTCCTTGGTATGGTACGAGCCGAACTATTTCCCCTGATCCCGGAACCCTTCCCGGATCATCCGATATGTGCCGCTTGGTGTATCCAGATCATAAATATTGAAGTTGGTCCGCATGTCGAGCCCCTCGTAATGCACGGCAAAATTGAGCGAGGCCGAGCCTTCCGGGCCGCTGACGATGCGGTGAAACACATGCCTCGGCCAGACCAGCATAGCGGGCTGATCGAGCAGCACCTTGCCGCCTTGCAGGATCTGGCTGGGGGTGACGGTGAAGCTCTCCATTCCGTGCGCCTGGATGTAGATATCCACCTGCCGCGTGCCATGGAGAACGATGAGGTTGTCATCCTGGTGGGGATGCATGTACCAGGGGCGGGCCACCTCGCCCACCGGCCCGGGGGAAACCGCGCTCTTTTCGTGCAGCACCCGGTCGATGGCGTCGATGCGGGGCAGGCAACCCATGGGCACGTTGTCGAAAACAACACCCGGGGTGCGGCGCAGCATCTTCAGGGGAATGATCCGATAAAAATCCTTCACTTCCTTAAATATTTCGCAATCAGGCATGCTGTGCTCCTTGATAATCTTTGTACCCACCTACTTTCTTACAAAAGGACTGTGTGCTTCGACAAGCTCAGCACGAACGGATAAAAAACGAACTATCAATCGTCTGTTCGTTCGCCCTGAGCCTGTCGAAGGGCCACGTCAAAACGAAAAACCCGGGGATGGACTTTTTCAATATCCCTGCTATATTGTGACAGTTTTCGCGGCTTCCTGCAAGAGAACCTCGCCGGTCCGCCGGCCATTGGCATTGACAGCAACACCTAGGGAGAGCACCATGGACAAACATAGCGGCGCGGGGTTCACCCGGATCATCAACGCCTTTGGCTGGTCCATGGCGGGTTTGAAGGCTACCATGAAGCACGAAAAAGCCTTCCAGCAGGAGCTTGGCCTCTGCCTTGTCCTGGCGCCCCTAGGACTCTGGCTGGGCGAAACCGGCATTGCAAAAGCGTTGCTCGTGGGCTCGCTCTTTCTGGTGCTGATCGTCGAGATCCTCAACAGCGCCATCGAAGCGGTGGTGGACCGGTTCGGCACCGAACACCATCCCCTGTCCGGCCGCGCCAAGGACATGGGCTCGGCCGCCGTGTTCCTCGCCCTGGCCAATGTGGCGCTGATCTGGCTCCTGGTTCTCTTTTTCTGATCGCGAAAAATATCCCACATTGTGGCATATCCTGTCCTTGACAACCGTCCCCTTGTCGGGAATAATCTCCATCTGTCGATTCAGCATATTGTCTTGTTTTTACGAGCTTAGATACAGGTAGACCCATGAACAACACCCCCATCCGCCCCACCGACTGCTTCAAACAGTATACCGTGGACCAAGACAAGGTCTGCAGCCCCATGGAAACGGTGAACCGCTTCAAGGCGCGGCTGGTCGAAGTGAACCTGGACATCCTCCAAGAGGTGCGCCGCATCGACAACGGCAGGCTGGACATCCCGGTCTATTTCAGCGTCTGCGGCAAGGATGCCCAAGCGGTGATCGGCAACAAGAAGCAGATGGGCAAGGGCAGCTCGCCGGAGCAATCCCAGGCCAGCGCCTGCATGGAACTGGCCGAGCGGTTCAGCTTCTTTTCCTTCAAGCAGGACGAAGCAAACTTCATCACCGACACCTACGCCAACCTCAAACAATTCGGCCAGCCGCTTCTGCCCCTGGTGCGCCTCCTGCTTTCGGTGCATGACGAAAACACCGACATCGCCACCCTGGAGCGGCTCATCGAGGACATCCCCATCCAGTGGACCTGGGGTACCAACCTCAACAGCGGCGAGGTGCTGCTGGTGCCCTTCAGTTGGTTTTACGCGATCAACGAGTTCAACGGGCCCTCAGCGGGCAACACCTTTGAGGAAGCGATCCTCCAGGGGATCAGCGAACTGGTGGAACGGCATGTCTGCTCCCTGGTCAACCACCACCACCTCCCCACCCCAACCATTGACCCGGACTCCGTCACCGACCCGGTGGCCCGCGAGCTGCTGGACAAGTTCAGCAAAAACAACATCGAGCTCTACCTCAACGACTTCACCCTGGACACCGGCATCCCCACGGTGGCGGCCCTGGCCATCGACCGCTCCACCTTCCCGGCCACCAGCGAAATCGTCTATACCGCAGGCACCACCCCGGATCCGGAAAAGGCCCTGATCCGGGCAATCACCGAGGTGGCCCAACTGGCCGGGGATTTCAATTCCCAAGCCAACTACGTGGCCAGCGGGCTGCCCAAGCCCCTGTCCATGGACGAGGTGCGCTACCTCACCGAGACGGCAACCACCATCTCCATCCACGACATGCCACAACTGGCCGACAACAACATGCGGGTGGAAATCGAGCGCTGCCTGGCCGCTCTGTCCCGCTTAGGCCTTGAGGTGCTGGTGGTCAACACCATGCACGAAAAGCTCCAGGTCCCGGCGATCTACACCATCATCCCCGGCTGCCATTTCCGGGAGCGCTCCCGGATCAACAACGTGGGGCTGTTTGCCGCAAAGCTGGTGACCGAGCGGATTTGCGATGCAAACGAACAGCTCGTCCAGCTCCTCAAGATGCAGCACTACCTGCCGGACGCCTATTATCTGGAGTATTATCTGGGCAAGAACATGCAGTCCCAAGGCGAACTTGCCGCGGCCGTGGCCCATCTGGAGCGGGCTCTAACGCTAAAGCCGGAAGAGGAGGATATCCCCTACATCTATTCCCATCTGGGCGACTGCCTGAAGGATATGGGGGAGTACGACCGGGCCATTGCTGCCCTGCGGAAGGGGATGGAACACGACGAGGAACGGCCGGACATCCACAACCTGCTTGGATTCTGCCATTTCAAGCGGAATGAATACGAGGTGGCCATCGCCCATTTCCACCGGGCCGTGGAGCTGAACCCGGCCTCGGCCATCGACTACGCCAACCTCGGCGTCAACCACCGCAGGCTGGGCAACAGCGCGGAAGCGGCCCGCTACTTCGAGCTGGCCCTTGATCTGGACCCGGGCATCGAGTTTGCCCGGACCCATCTGGCCGAGTTGAGTGCAGACGACTGAGTAGAAAGATCACTCCGATAAAAGCGGGCCTCTCAACAACTCGGGATTTTCTTCAAGCAGGTGCTTCGACAGGGCTCTCTTGAGCTTGTCGAAAGGCTCAGCACGAACGGAATATCAATAGATTAAAACGATGTCCGTCGCCGCTAGCGGTGCTCGGCGGCGTGCCAAGGGGATTTTCTTCCCCCCCATTTGTCCTGCCGCGCCTCGCAGACGGGGGCGGGAAAAGACGCTAAAACTGTTTGAGGGCGAAGCCCGAGTTTTTTAGCGTCCCGCCTTCGGCGAGAAGCAAGGGGAGCCCGCAGGGCCAGGACTGGCTGGGGTGCCTTTTTCTTGTTTCTTCTTTTGGGCACGCAAAAGAAGAAAAACCTGGCTCACTCCGCATACATCGCCGCCATCTCCCCCGTATACACCCCACCCTTCGCCTGGCAGATACAAAACGGGGATAGCACTTCCAGCCCCTCCCCCCCATCCTTCACCGCCTCCACCAGCACCAGCCCCGCCTCCGTTTCGGGATAGGGATGCACCATCCGCAACCGTTTCGGCGCAAGCCCGTTGTCCCGCAAGGCAGAAAGCAGAATTTCGGTCCGAGCGGCGGGATAAACAAAGGCCGCCCTCCCTCCGGACTTCAAGGCGAAGGCTGCCGCCTGGGCCATCTCCCCAATCCCGCCAAGGATCTCATGCCGGGCCTGTGATCGTTCGGTTTTAGGATGATGGCGGCCGCTGGTGGTCGGGTAATAGGGAGGATTTGCTGCCACCCAATCAAAGCTGTTCGGGGGCAACAGGTCAGCAATCCGGCGACAGTCGCCTTCGACAACCGTAACCCGGCTTGCAAGGGAATTGATGGCCACGTTCCGGCGCACGACCTCGGCCAGGCGCGGCTGCAGCTCAAGGGCGACAAGGCTGATCGTGGGGTGGCGGTGGGAGAGGATCAGGGAGACAACCCCGCATCCGGCGCCCAAATCGAGGATGCGGGCCTCGGGTTGCGGAGTGAAAAAATGGGCCAGGAGAACGGCATCCACGGAAAACCGGTAGCCCTGCCGGGGCTGCAGACAGCGCAGCGTGCCCTCAAACAGACTCTCTTCGCTGAGTTCCTCGGCAATGGCCATTCGATTTTGGATCAGGAGGGAATCTTGTAACTGATCACGGAACAAGCCCTCGAAAAAATGTCATCCAAAAATAAGCGGTCACAGGGTGCCGCAGATGCGCGAAAGAGGTTTGCCCGCTATACATCAGGTATGCGGGCAGGCCGATGACAAAGCAGATGCGGTGCCATGTGGCCGCTTATGGAATCTTTTCTTCGGGCACGATCTTATTAAGCAACAGCCCGGTGAGCAGCTTGGGGTAAAAATAGGTGGACTTGTGCGGCATGACCAGCCCCTCGTCCGCCACCCTCTTTACCTGGGACACCAGGGTCGGGTTCATCAAAAAGAGCAGCGGGCTGCGATCGGCGCTGCTCTCGCCTTCCTTGATCGCCACATCCAGGGCGGTATCCGGATCGCTGTAATAATCCACCAGATTTTCCTGTACGCACCGGTCATGACTAAGCTGCAGCAGCCGCTCGATGATGAGGTCGGAGAGGATCACCACGTCCAACTCGCGCAGGGAGGCGGGCTGCTTGGTGCCCAAGGCCTCGTCGATCACGCCGTCGCGCAGGGTCAGGAGCAGACAGCGATCCTCCTGGGGATGGTACAACCCAAACATCGTGGCTGCGCCGGAATTTTCCGCCATGCGGGAGAGAACCTCGGTCATCAGGGTCTCGCGGGAGCCGTCAATGATCTCGTCGATGATAAAGCTCTGCGCCAGCTTGGCCAGCAACCCGTCCAGCGCTACGAAATCTGGCATCCGCACCAGCCGGTGGGTGGGAAGCACGGACAAGCCCGGATCTTCCATGCCGCAGAGATACATCATCGTGTGGTTGTAAGGGCTGTCGCTCGCCACTGCACCCAGCCGCTCCCGCATCAGGGCGCGGAACTGAAGGGCCGTGGTGTAGCGGTGGTGGCCGTCGGCAATGTAGAGGGATTTTTCCGTAAACAGCGCACGCACCTGGGCAAGAATCGCCGGATCCGTCACCCCCCAGATGGTATGGATGCAACCGTCGTGGTCCGTGGCGCTGGCCAACGGCTCGGCGGAGCGGCCGGATTCCAGCAGGGCCATGACCTGCCCCTGAGCATCGGGGTACAGGGAAAAGATCGGGCTGAACTGGGCATGGCAGGTGTCCAGCAGGCTGAGCCGGTCGGAGGTGACGCCGGAAAAGGTCTTCTCGTGGGGCTTGACGACCCCCTCGGCAAACTCGGCCAATTGCACCAGGCAGAGCAAGCCTTTTCTGGTAAGGCGCTTGCCGGAGGGCAGGGAATACTCGGTATGGTAGAGATAGATGGCGGGCTCGTTGTCCCGGACCAGCACCCCTTCCTGCTGCCACTTGGCAAAGGTCTCCTTGGCCTGGCGATACCTCGCCTCGGTCAACTGATCGGCGCTGAAATTCTTACTCAGATCCAGATGGATCATGTTGTAGGGATTCTTGGCGGCAAAAGCGGCCTGGGCCTGAAGATCGATCACGTCATAGGGCGGAGTGACCACCTCTTCCAGGTGCTGGATCTTGGCCGGACTGTATCGAAGGGCGCGAAAGGGCGCGATCAAAGCCATTGTTCTGTCTCCTTGCTTGGCCAGGCTGGGCTTGCGCTCGCACCGGCCGGCAAATGCTCCCGGCGCGCATGAACCGGTTGACTTCCCCTGGGGGAATAGATATGTTTTGTAAATTATGCCAATAGAGCTTCTTGCAAAAATCTTATTTGTGGTTCGACAGGCTCACCACGAACGGAAAAATCAATGATTTCGATATAATTACCGTTCGCCCTGAGCTTGTCGAAGGGTGTTTTCGACGTTTTGCAGGAGCCTCTTTACATAGTAAAAAAACGCCCACATTTCAAGTGGACATTGTACCCGGACCGCAAACTTTTACAAACGAACTTTTCCCATACCCAAGAGGTGTTACCATGTACGATATCTTCACCCGCACCCATTTTTCCTCGGGCCACCATCTGCGCGACTATCCGGGCAACTGCGAGCGCCCCCACGGCCACAACTGGAAGGTGGAGGTAACGGTGCGCGCCACCGAGCTTGACGAACTGGGCATGGGCATCGACTTCAAGAACCTGAAAAAGGCGGTGAACGTGATCATGGAGGAGCTGGATCACCAGAATCTCAACGAACTTCCGGCCTTCCAGAAGAAAAACCCCTCTTCCGAGAACATCGCCGCCTATATCTTCGACCGCCTCAGGGAAACCCTCACCTCCGAGCGTTACCGGCCTTACAGCGTCACGGTCTGCGAAACGGAGAACTGCTGCGTGACCTACCGTGAGGGATGATTCCACCCTGCAAATTTCCGAAATCTTTTACAGCATCCAGGGGGAGTCTTCCTTTGCGGGCTACCCCTGCCTTTTCTTCCGGCTCTCCGGCTGCAACCTGCGCTGCTCCTACTGCGACGCCAAGTACACCTACGAGGAGCCGGGCAGCCCCACCCCGCTCAACACCCTGCTGAGCGAGGCAGCGCGATACCCCAAGGCCCTGATCGAGATCACCGGCGGCGAGCCCCTCTTGCAAGCTGGGGTCTACCCGCTCATGGACGCACTGCTTGCCGCGGGTCGCACCGTGCTGCTCGAAACCAACGGCAGCCTGAGCATTAAACAGGTGCCGCGCGAGGTGGTGAAGATCCTCGACCTCAAATGCCCGGACAGCGGGATGGCCGAAAAGATGGACCTTGCCAACCTCGATCTGCTAGTACCCCACGACGAGATCAAGTTCGTGGTCAGTTCCCGTGGTGATTACGACTGGGCCAAGGCAATGATAGCAGAACACCGGTTGGCAGAAAAGGCCACGCTGATCCTCTCCCCGGTGATCGGCCGGATTGCCCCCGCCCTGCTGGCCCAGTGGCTCATGGCTGATGCGCTCCCGGCCCGGATTCAGCTTCAGCTCCACACCCTGCTCTGGCCGGGGATGCAGCGGAGAGTCTGAGTATCCACCTCGCATGTAAACATCAACCAACAAACAGGAGAATTCCCCCATGGACATGAAAGAGTATCTTGAGAGCACCGCCGGCCGAGGGGTTCTGGCCACAGCCGGTGGCGATGGCCGGGTTGACGCCGCACTCTACAGCATCCCGCATGTGCTGGAGGATGGCGTCGTCGCCTTTCTCATGCGCGACCGGCTCTCCCACCGCAATGTTCAGGAAAACCCGCACGCCACCTTTCTTTTCATGGCGGACGGGCCAGGCTCCCGCGGAGTGCGCCTTTTTCTCAAAAAAATCAAAGAAGAAACCGACCCCGCCGCGATCAAGAGCCTGATGCGAAGACACCTCACCCCGGAGGAGGATCAGGCCCGGGGGATGACCTTCCTGGTCTCCTTTGCGGTGGAGAAAATTCTGCCCCTGATCGGTGACGATCCGGCCAAAATTTCTTTTTGCTGAGCCGAAAAACCCATTGCCTCTTGCCGTGACCCCTTTAACCCGAGGAGTACCGCATGGCCGACACCCGCAAAGTCTTGATCACCGGCGCCACCGGCTACATCGGCCGGCGCCTGAAAGACAGGCTGCTCAAACGCCCGGATCTGGCGCTCCGGCTGCTGGTGCGCAACCGCCACAAGGTGCGGCCCGAGGTGCTCGCCAGGGTTGAGGTGGTGGAGGGCGACACCTTCAGCCCCGAGGCATTGCGCGAGGCCCTCTCCGGCATCGAGGTCGCCTTCTACCTTATCCACTCCATGGGCTCGGGCCAGGATTTCGCGGAGCGCGACCGGCAAAGCGCCGTCAATTTCCGCGACGCCTGCATCGCAGCCGGGGTAAAACGGCTCGTCTATCTGGGAGGGTTGGGGGTCAAGGAAAGCGCCAGCCGCCACCTCCTGAGCCGGATCGAAACCGGGGAAATCCTCAGTGCCCGCCCGGAAAGGCTGCAAACCATCTGGTTTCGGGCCGGGATCATCATCGGCGCGGGCAGCGCCAGTTTCGAGATCATCTACAACCTGCTCCAGAAGTTGCCCCTCATGGTGACCCCGAAGTGGGTCACCACCCGCACCCAGCCGGTGGCGGTGGACGACGTGCTCGCCTATCTGGAAGCGGCCATCACCGTGAAGGTCCAGGGCAATCTGGTGGTGGACATCGGCGGCGAAGCCATGAGCTTTCGGGAGATGATGCTCCGGGCCGCCAAGGTCATGGGGCTGCGCCGGTTGCTCCTGCCGGTGCCGGTGCTGAGCCCGCGCCTCTCCTCCTTCTGGCTGATCCTCTTTACCCCCATCCCCTACCGCATGGCCGCCGCCCTGGTGGAGGGGCTCCGCTCGGAAACCATTATCCAAAACGACCATGCCCAACGCCATTTCCCCGGGATAACGCCCCGCAGCTATGAAAGCGCGGTGCAGGCCGCCATTGGTGAGCTGGAGCAGGATCTGGTCATCAGCCGCTGGTGCGACAGCTCCACGGAGCCGTTCTGCGACATCCTGCACCAGGACAACCCCGGCGCCCCCATCCTGCGGGACCGGCGGGAGATTCCATTACACGGGCTGGACCCGGCCCTGGTCTACGCGGCAGTCAAGGGGATCGGCGGCGCCGAAGGCTGGGGCGCCTACAACCTGCTCTGGCAGATCCGGGGTTTTTTGGACAAGCTGAGCGGCGGCTATGGCCTGAACCGCGGCAGGAGGCAGCAGAAGGATTTGCGGATGGGGGATGCCCTTGATTTCTGGAAGGTGGCCGACCTCAAGAAAAACAAACGGGTTCTGCTTGTGGCCCAGATGAAGGTGCCGGGCAAGGCCTGGCTTGAGTTCGACATCCAGAACGACCAGATGGTGCAGACCGCCCATTTTCATCCGCGCGGGTTGCTGGGCAGAGTGTACTGGTACGCGGTCCTGCCCTTTCACGAACTGGTGTTCAGGAATCTTGCCGAAAAAATCGTGGCGCAAGCCGCACAGGCGAGCGCCGCCCCCCGAGGCTGAACACGCGGCCCGGACTATTTTCCGGCCAGCTTCTCGACCACGGCCTTGTACTTCTCGTGGATCATTTTCCGGTCGAACGCCCAGAATTCGTCAAGCATCGCCTGGTCCTCGGCTTCGGAGAAATACGCCCGGGAGGCGGGGAAAAACACCGTATCCTCTTTTGCGATATGCCTGGGATAAAAATCCACCAGGGTGTGCAAACACCTGACAATCTCTTCCAGGGCAGCGGAGTCCCCGTTTCGATAGCGGGTGTTTGCCTCGACCAACGCCTTGGTTGTAATCCTGCCGAACACATGATCTTCAATCAGTTCGTCCATGACCCGTTGGTCCGGTTCTGACAGCCCCTTTGTCTTCAAGGCCAGAAACAGGATATCCTCTTCCTTCCCGTGGTGGGTGCGGTCGGCATAGGTTTGGACAAAATCAACCGCAGTGTCAACAAACACGGGGTCGATTTTCTTGGTTTTTCTTGCCTCTGCCAGGGCATCCTGAATTATGGCGAGCATCCGTTCAATGAGCCGGTGCTCTATCATGAGCGGTCCGCGTGCTTGCATGTGCTGTTCTCCTTTTTATTCCCTGCCGAACAACGCAAGAAAAATAATTGATTTCGATATGTTGCGATACTCCAACCTGCTCCATCAAATCACTCCGCGAAAACCGTGCCCCGCCCTCTTCTCCTGCTCCTGTTTCCTCTCCGCAATCTTGGCGCACATATAATTGGCCATCGCTCCTGCCATTGCTGGGAGCAAAATCACTGGCTGGATCGGCACACTTAAAACCGTTATTCAACGAGTTTGACGGGGGAGACAAACCCGGCAGGCTTGAGCGCAAGCACGGAACACTGCACCTGTTCCAGAATGGCTTCGGCGGTATTGCCGATAAGCAACCCGGGAATGCCTGTCCGCGCAACCGTCCCCATGACAACCAGGTCCGCCTGTACTTCCCCGGCCAGGGCGGTTATGACCTTGCGCGCTTGCCCTTTGCGGAGGTGGAAGCGAGGGGCAAGATAGTCATACGCTTCCGAGCCGATCCGATTTCGCAGCCACTCCCCTAGCTGGTACAACCCGCTCTCATGCTGCAAACGTTCATTTTCGACATAGGTGGCGGCAGCGGCGGGGTCCCCGCCCCATACGCTCATTTTGCCTTCGGCAAAAGCCTCCCAGGCATGCGCCAGATGCAAGACGGCAAAATCGGACAGCGCAAGCGAAGCGGACAAACCAATAATCTGCTCATTGAGGGCCAGTTCCTCGCCTCCGGCCATCAGCGGGTCAAAATCGACCGCCGCGAGAATACTGCTGTAATTAGATTTCTCCTGGGACTTCATCAGCCACACCGGAGCGGGACATTTGCGCAACAGATGCATATCATCGCTGCCGAACAGCCTCGCCAGGAAATCGGGATTTTCCGCGGGCTTGATTACCAGGTCATACCCGTGGCGCAGCACGGCGCGGATAATTTCGAGAAAAGCCTTGCCAGTGAACACCTTGCGCGCAATGTTGATTCGTTGCCCATGGGGATCGATCAGCGACTCCAACCTTTGCCTCTGTTCACTCTCCAGTGTCGCCTGCAGCCCGGTGGAATCCGGCACGCCATCTGCGGTCCCTTTACTCCCCGGGATACGGGGTACAACGGCAATGACCGTCAGTTCGGCCTGATTGTTTTCCGCCAGCGTCACCGCCCGCGCCAAGGCGGAGGCCTGGTCCACGCCCTCTTCTGATACATAGAGAATGTTTTTGAATCGTTTCATAAGGCGGCCCCCGTATTGGTTTTCAAACTCGATTCGGCATGGGGGAACAGGCGGTCCGCCGCTTCCCGTGCCGCGTCGGCATAAGGGACAAAGACCAGGTCGACTCCCTCCCGCTCAAACTGTTGGGCCTCCTGGCGGCTGGCGGCGGAGAGCGCCACCTTGCCGGGGTAGCCCTGCTGGTGAAGCCCGTGGAGCAGCATCCGGTTGATGACGCGATCCCGCATGGTGCTCACGACCCAACGCACCTGCTCCAGCGGCAGCGAAGCAATAAATTCCGGATCCTCGGCGTCACCATAATGGACTGCGTAGCCATCGCGGAGATGGCGCCGCACCACCTCCGGATCAAAATCCACGGCGAGCAAACGGCAGCCCCGTTGGCGCAGATTGTCCGCCACCGCAGCGCCGTAGCGCCCCAGGCCGAAGAGGAGAACATCCATGTTCCGGTCATCCCCGGCCGACCCATCCAGCTCCCGGTGCGCCACCTTGCGCTCGAACACGCCAAGATAGGGGGCGAGCCGCTCATACAGGGAATGCGAGGAGATGATCATATAGGTGGAAGCGCTGATGGTAATCAATCCCACCAAGGTAATGAGCCCCACTGTCTCCCGGTCGAGATGACCCAGGCTGAGACCCAGCGCGGCAAGGATCAGCGAGAATTCACTGATCTGGGCCACCGTGAGCCCGGCCAGAAAGCCGGTGCGCTTGCGATACCCCATGTAGCCCATGATAGCCATGACAATAAGCGGGTTGCCCACCAGCACGAA
Organism: Desulfobulbaceae bacterium UBA2273; assembly: GCA_002347095.1. Taxonomy (GTDB): domain Bacteria; phylum Desulfobacterota; class Desulfobulbia; order Desulfobulbales; family Desulfurivibrionaceae; genus Thiovibrio; species Thiovibrio ferrireducens. Next base: position 141,110 of record DDWZ01000018.1, read on the forward strand.
AAACGAAAACAGTATGGCCGGGCCCGCCTGTGCGCCAAGGGTACTTATATCCAAACTGGAACCCAACTCGATAAAGAAAAAAAGCAACAGGAAGTCGCGCAGACTGACCAGGCGCGCGGCCACCTGCTCACGATAGGGTGTGGACGCGACGGAAACACCTGCCAGGAAGGCCCCCACCTCCTTGCTGAAGCCCAGGGTGTCGCCGGCTGTGGCGCCCAGCACCGCCCAGGCAATGGCGAACAACATCAACAGCTCGGGCGAGTGGGCGAGACGATGGAGCAACCCGGTCAAAACGTAGCGGATCAACAAGGCCACAACAAGCAGCATCGCGATCCCTTTGGCCAAAACCAGCAATGCTTCCAAGCCGAGATGCATCTCACCGGCGGGCTGGCCAAAAGCGGTGAGCCCAATCATGACCAGCACCACCACAATATCCTGGACAATGAGAAAGCCCACCGCAATCCGCCCATGCAGCGAATCCACCTCCCGTTTGTCCGAGAGGAGCTTCACGATGATGATGGTGCTGGAAAAAGTGAGCGCGACAGCCACATAGATGGCCATGACATGCGGCATGCCCAGCGCCAGGGCGATCAGATACCCGATGAGCGAGGTGAAGACAACCTGCCCCAGACCGGAAGCCAGCGCAACCGGCCCCACGGTACGGATGATGTGCAAGTCGAGCTTCAACCCGACCACGAACAGCAGCAGGGCAATGCCCAAACGGGCAAACAGCTCGATTTCGCTGCTGTGCGTCACCCATCCGAAAACCGAGGGGCCGAGCAGTATGCCCACCACGATGAAGGCAACGATCAGCGGTTGGCGCAGGAATTGAGCAATGCCCCCGCTGACGACCGCCAGGCCCAGGATCAGGCCCATCTGTACAAAAACATTTTCAACCATTCGTTATCTCACGGTTTCTGAAACTCCCCCATTTCCCATGCGCGTATCGCCTTATCCATGGGTGGTGCTTCCCACCTGGTAGGATTCTATGCAATGGGAGATGGAAAGTCAAAAAAAACAGCCACGCGCCCCTAACAACCAGCAACTGCATGGGATGCGTATTCTCCTGCTGTTTTTCCTCTGTTCCGTGGAGTAACAGGATGTTTTTTCTTTGCAAAAAGAGATTGCAGGGATAAGATTACCGGCAGCCGACAGCGCATGAGACCGGCACAGTACCTCCGCAGCCAAAACCAGACCGACACAAGACCTTGCCGCCAAACATGAACGAAAACCTCTGTGCTTCCGAAACATCCCAGCAGCCGCGCTGCTCTCGGGTTGAAATCGAAACCCTGAGCAAAACCATAGGCAACAACCGTCAACTGTTGGACGTTCTCAATGCCTTCCCCGGCTTTGTCCTGGTTCTCAATCATACCCGGCAAATCATTTTTGCCAACCAGGCTTTTCTGCATTTTCTTGGCGCCGCATCCCTTGCCGAGGTGCTGGGGAAAAAACCGGGGGACGCCTTGGCCTGCGAGCATGCAATGCAGAGTATTCTGGGCTGCGGCACCACCGTCTTCTGTTCCACCTGCGGCGCAGCCAAAGCCACTCCCCCGCTTCTCCTGCACCAGCCGGAAAACGGTGATGCCCAGGAATGCCGGATCAGGCAGGAGGGCAGCGGCAAGTCCTTCGACTTCCGGGTGCAGACCGCGCCTTTTCCCGGCGGAAACGACAATCTCTACCTCTTCTTTCTCTCCGATATCTCCCATGAAAAAAGAAGGCGGGCCCTGGAGCGCATCTTCTTCCACGATGTGGCCAATATTGCCACCGGCATGGTGGGCATGAGCCGGACCCTCTGCCAGAAAGAACTGGATGAAGAAAAGAAGAGGCAGTTTCAGGATGTTCTGCACCGCTATGCGCATCGGCTGGCCGATGAGGTCGAGGCGCAGTCCGCCCTGGCCGCGGCGGAGAACAACGATCTGCACCTGCAGGGCAAACCCTGCGCAAGCCTTGCCCTGCTTGAGGAGGTGGTTGCCTTTTACAACAATATCGACAACGGCCGGACCAGCAGGGTGGAAATCAGCGCCGATGCCGTGGCAACGGAGTTTTTCACCGACCCGCGGCTGCTGCACCGCATCCTGATCAACATGACCAAGAATGCCATCGAGGCCTCCCCCCCGGAGGGTGTGGTCCGCATCGGCTGCGAGCAGGCCGACAACAACCTGGACTTCTGGGTCCACAACCACGGCTGCATGCCCGAGGAAATACAATTGCAGATCTTCCAGCGCTCCTTCTCCACCAAGGGGGCAGGCCGGGGTTTGGGCACCTACAGCATCAAACTGCTGGGCGAGCGCTACCTGAAAGGAAAGGTCAGCTTCACCTCCTCGCCGGAAAACGGCACCACCTTCCGCTTCCGCTGCCCCCGCAACATCGAGGCAGCCTCTCCCTGAGACTAGCCGTCCCTGGTTACTCCCTGCCTCCACCAAGCCGTGCCGGACAATTCGGCAGGGAGAGGGATTGACACCCTGCCCACAAAAATGCGATGCTTCTTGAAGCTGTTTGCACCAATACTGGAAGGGCAAAGGGGAAAGCCATTGCGTGCTTACCCGCAGCCTACAGCGCACCAATAACCGAGGAGAAAAAAATGCAAATACTGAAGGAATTCAAAGAGTTTGCCATGCGCGGCAACGTGGTGGACATGGCGGTCGGCATCATCATCGGCAGCGCCTTTGGCAAGATCGTCAGCTCTCTGGTTCAGGACGTTATCATGCCGCCCATCGGGTTGATCATGGGCAATGTCGATTTTTCCAATCTGGTCGTCACCCTCAAGGAGAAAACCGAGACCGCCGAGGCGATCACCCTCAAATACGGCGTGTTCATCAACACCATCCTGGATTTCGCCATCGTGGCCTTCGCCATCTTCATGCTCATCAAGCAGATCAATCGCCTGAAGAAAAAAGAGGAAGCACCTGCCCCTGAACCCGCAACCAAGGAATGCCCCCAATGCTGCTCCATCATTCCGATCAAGGCACTGCGTTGCCCGCACTGCACCTCGGAGCTTCAGGCGGCATAAAGGGGGAATGAAAATTTGGGAAATGGAGAGGAGAGTTTTCCTGCCGACTTAGCGCAAACATCCGCGGCTTGTCAGTAGAATGTTTTGGTCGGAATTACGTATCCTGCCCCCTGAATTCCCCCACTTGTTAGGCCCCTCCTTGGGGTATGAACCAAGGACACGCGTCACAAATCGCTCTTGTCGCGATTACAAGGGATGCAAAGCATCTGGCAGTTTTCCGCTACGGTTTTGCCCCCCTTGGACCACGGGGTGATGTGGTCACCATTCATTTCCCCGAGCTCAAAGACACTATGACCGTCGTCGTTTCCCGGTGTTTTGCATTTGGTCCCGTTGGCACACATGCCGTTTTGGGCCTCGTAGGCGGCACGTTTCATGTTGTCGTCGAACTGCCGGATGCTCAGGTGCCGTTCCTCGCCGGTGAGTACATAAGTGTAGATGCCCTTTTTCTTGCTCACATCTGGATCGCGCATTAATGCGGCGATTCGTTTCTCTAGCGCGGCCGGGTCGTACGGCTCATCCTTGAACTCGTCGTAGAGCGGCCCCCACGCGACACCTTTCATCTCTTTGCGGTAGGTCGTGAATGTTAGCTGTGCCCACTCAATGACGTTCCGGAAGTAGGTCCAAAGCTCGTTGGCAGTGGGGTCGTGTTGATGGTCAGACATGTAGTGCTCGATCTTGCCGCCGGACTTCCACTTGAGAGCCGTCTCCAGAAGCTCCTGACGGATTGGGGAGCCGGGGACGTACTTGCTGGCCAGACCGTAGGCCGCGCCGTTGGACTTGCTGAAAATCGACTTGGCGTGAGTCAGCCAGGGGCCGGTATAGACGGCATTGCGCAGCTCCTGATCGTAAAGCTTCTCTCCAGCTATGTTGATTGTTCGGAACCAGTCGAGCTTCTCAGTGTCGTTGCCCTCACAGACGTAAACCATCAGGTCGTAGTCGAGGATAACCTCCTTCTGCTGCTGTGTGAGATTGTGGAAGGCCATCGGGTGACCATCGATCATGATCGAGAAATCGCCAACAACATACTGACAGAAAGAGATCGTCCGTTGCTGGCCATCTAAGACCTCGTAGGTGCCGTCCTCGTTAAGTGCCCAGTAAATGACGTTGAGCGGGAATCCCCTACGGATCGTATCCAGAACTGCTCCCCGTTTGTTCTCATCATAGACAAACTCTCGCTGGTACTTGGGCCTGATGTTGAGCTTGCCTTTGTAACCCAATACACCCTGCTCGTCGTTGTCAACGAAGTCTTCGGCAACGTCGCGGACGGTTACCTTCTTTAGCGCGATCTTCACGATTTGTCTCCGATATGCTTAATAACAACACGCTGGTAAACGCCTCGATGCTTCCCACTGCCGAGAGGGACAAAAAACTTTCCGGTCCCGCCAACAACCCGGCCAGCGGCGCTGGCGTAGTTCTCTTTTGCCGCATACCGCGACATGGGCTCAGCCAGCTCGATGCTTTGACCGATGATTTCAAATTGCTCAGGACTGTACTTATCCAGAAATGTGATGGGGACACCCATTTCACCATCGTAGTCCATCGGGATCTCCGAAACCTTAGAAACCTCAATTGCTGGGTAATTCGTATAAGTCGGGTACTCTTCGGGGGAGTAACGCTTATACAAGGTCAAGGGCTCGTGGCGCCTGCTGTGATCGATATTTGTGAACCAGTAGGCTCGCCCCATGCTGAAGTATTTCACGCCGTTGACAATCTTCTTGCGCGATTCTGTCTTTATCTCGTAGTCATCGGGCACTCGGAACCACTTAGTGCCGCCGTTGTTATAGCCAAACCAAAGTTTGTTGGCCTGGATTTCTCGAAAGATCTCCCGATAAGTTACGAAATTTTGATCGCCAAGCACGAGGAACTGTTTATCGTGCTCAAGGAGCATTGGGATGAAGGACCGAATTAGACTCCATGGTGGGTTTGTTACGACTATGTCAGCCTCGTCCAGTAGAGCGACACACTCCGGGCTGCGGAAGTCGCCATCACCTCCCAGTGGAGTGACCGCGTTTGAGTCGTGGCGCAGGAGGTGCTCGACGTCGAGCAGGTCAATTGCGCCATCAGCATTGAGGTCTGGGACTTCTGTGATCTCGACCTTGTAAACATCACGCACGGGTCGAACGGCTCGCAGCCCCTCGACATCGAAGAGAGGCAGTTGCTTGCCTGTGATCGGCGAACCTGCATAGCTGGTGGAAATGAGCTTCTTCAGGCCGAGGTGACCGAAGTTCATGGCGAAGTACTTGAAGAAGTTGCTCTCGAACGGAGGGTGTAAAAAGGATTGTGTA
>DDWZ01000002.1 GCA_002347095.1 Desulfobulbaceae bacterium UBA2273
AGACTCTTTTTCAACATCCTGCTAGAGTTATAAGGGGGTTATGTGAGGGGCGTGTTAGCGTTGCAACATGATTTGGTTCAGGAGGGGAGGCAGGCCAGGAGGGGCGGAGCGAGTTTTTTCAGGCGGTTTTTTCCCGGGATCGGGGAGGGGTTGCTTGATCAAGAAAGTACTGAGCCCAGCATTCCCAGGCTATGGTGTCCAGGGTGCAGTCGCTGGGGCAGGGGTACTGTTCGACCACATGGGGGCATAGTCCGCTTCTGGCCGTGCAGATATGTTTGGCCGCTTTTTCCAGGGCGGTACTCAAGGTGGGTTTGTCATGTTGTCTTGGTGTTTTCATGGTGTTTCTCCTTGTAAAGCAGGATGGTGAAGGTTGTGCCCTTGCCGACCTCGCTTGTGACACCCACCTCGCCTCCATGCGCCTGGACAATGTGTTTGACGATGGCCAGCCCCAGGCCGGTGCCGCCGACCTTGCGGTTGCGGGCCGCATCGCTGCGGTAGAAGCGTTCGAACAACCGCGGCAGATGCTGGGCTGCGACCCCGGTGCCGAAATCCTGCACTTCGATGGCGATGGTATCTTCGTCCCGCTGATCGGCCCGGCTTATTACCCTCCCGCCTTCGTCGCTGTATTTGATGGCGTTGACGATGAGGTTGGTGATTGCCTGTTCGAGCAGAGGTCCGTTGAGGTCGGCGGTGAGATCATCGTCCGCGGCCAGTTCGAGGCTGATCTTTTTCTCGGCTGCCTTGAGCCCGCAGGTCTCGATGGCCCTCCGCAGAGGGGTAATGATCTTTTCTTCCGTCAGCACCAGTTCGGTGTGCTCCTGCTCCTGTTCCAGCCGGGAAAGGGCGAGAAGATCCTCGATGATGGCGTGCAGCCGTTTGGACTGCTTGGCGATGATCTCCACAAACCGCCGGGCATCCTCGGGGCTTTCCAAGGCGCCATCCAGCAGGGTTTCGGTAAAGCCTTCGATGGAGGTGATCGGGGTTTTCAGCTCGTGGGAAACATTGGCCACGAAATCTCGGCGCATGTTTTCCAAGCGCCGGAGGTTGGTGACATCGTTGATGACGACGATCGCGCCGCTGGTCATCTCCGAGGCGTCCTGGAGCCGGGTGCCGTGGGCGTAGAAATATTTTTCCTGCCCGTCTGGGCCGGTGAGGTCGATTTCGCCTTCGATGGGTTTGGCCGAGGCAAGGGTCTGGCTGATAAAGCGTTGCAGGGCCAGGTTGCGCACCGTCACCAGGGCGCTTTTCCCCCGGATCTTTTCCGGGGCGATGTTGAGCAGCCGGGCTCCGGCCTGGTTGATATCGAGGATGCGCTCCTCGGTGTCCACGGTGATCACCCCTTCGACCATGCTGGAAAAGACCGCCTGCAACTGGCTGTGCTGCCGGGCGATGGTTTTGATCCTGGTGTCGAGCTGATCGGCCATGGCATTCATGGCCCGGGCCAGGCTCGCCACCTCTTCGGCTCCTTCCTCCCGCAGCTTAGCGGTGAAAGCGCCGCCAGCAAAACGTTCCGCGCCCAGCCGCATCTCTTCCAGCGGCCTGCTGATGCGTTGGGCGATGAACCAGGCGACCAGTGCCACCACCAGGGCGACAATCAGGCAACCCCAGATAATCTTTAAAAAGATTTCCCTCAGCGCGCTGTCGATGAAGGTCACCGGGATCGCGGTTCGTAGCACGCCCCTGGCCTTGCCGTTCTGCACCAGGGGAATCGCCACGTACATCATGTTTTCCTGCAGGGTATGGCTGAAGCGCAGCGAGGGGGCGGGGCGGCCGGCAAGGGCGGCGATGATCTCCGGCCGTCCGGCGTGGTTTTCCATGCGGCCGGGATTTTCGTCGGAGTCGGCCAAAACCTCGCCGTTGGTGGCAATAACGGTCAGCCGGGTTCCGGAGCGCTTTCCGGCGCTGGCGCAGAAGGTTTGCAATGCAGCCGGGTCCTTTGCGGCCAGCAGGGAGAGAACGTGCTCTTGGGTCAGGTGGGCCCGCGCTTCAAGACCGGCGCCGGTCTGGGCCAGTTGAAAGGCGCGGAGGGAGTATGCCCCGTATCCGGCCGCGGCCAGCAGGGCGATGATGGTGATGAGGAGCTGGCTTGGATACAACTGCCAGATAAGGCGTTTATGATGCATGGCAATTCCTGTTGCGGTTGGGGTTGATTGGGCCAACAGCAACAGGATAGCATGGGATTGTTAGAATGTGGTCAGGTTATTATTAGATCCTGCCCCTGGCAAAAATATTTCAGCAAGGGCCCCTGTTCGAAGGAAGCTACGCTCATTCAGGGAAAGGCTTCTTCTTCCCGCGTCTGGGAACGCCGGCGGACGGCGGTCTGGATGCGGATGCCGGTTTGCCCGGGGATGCGGGCCTTGTCGAGGCATACGGTTTGACCGAGGCATATGGTTTGGCCGAAGTATGCGGCTTGCTCGAGCCATAGGGCTTGCCCGAAGAGGAGGGCTTGTATGACGGCTTGGCGCCCTTGTTGCCGCGTCCGGGGTAGCCGCCGCCGGCAGGTTTCGCAGGGCGGCCCTTGGGGGTGTCAAGGGTCTTTACCTCGACGTCTCGCCCATTGACCTTGAGGCCTTGGAACACTTCGATGATTTTCTGGGCGAAACGGCTGTCCGCTTCGAGCATGGCGGTGTTGTCCAGGATCTCGATGCGCCCGATCTTAATGGAGGCGGAACCGCTGGCATCGTTGATCTGGCCGATGAGCCGGGCCGGATAGAGGCCGTCTTTTTGGCCGATATTGAGATAAAACCGGCTGAAATGCACGCGTTCGCCGCGGTCACGGTCGTCCTGGCGGCCGAATCTGCCCTCCGGGCGTTCCGGTCTGGCAAATCTGCTCTCCGGGCGGTTGTAGCCCTCATCCTGGCCGCGGCCCTTGTCCGAAACATTGATGTCCGGGGCATTCTGGTAATGAGCCAGGATGTCGGCAAACTCCTGGGAGACAAAACGCAGGATCAGTTCGTCGCGGTCGAGATCGGCCAACGCCTCGGTGATGGCCTCCATGAAGGGGGCGAGCCGGGCATGGTTTACCTCGACGTTCTTGATGGTCTCGATTTTGTGGAGAAGCTGCTTTTTGCAGACCTCGTGTCCCGAGGGAACCTTGCCCAGCTCGAACTGCCGTTTCATCTTGCTCTCGATCTCCTTGATGCGGAACCGTTCGCGCATGTGGATGATGGAGATGGAGATGCCGGTCTTGCCCGCCCGGCCGGTGCGGCCGCTGCGGTGGGTGTAGTTGGCGGAGTCATCGGGCAGGTTGTAGTTGATTACATGGGTCAGGTCGGTGACGTCCAGGCCGCGGGCCGCCACATCGGTGGCCACCAGCAACTGCACCGACTTGCTGCGGAAACGCTGCATCACGTAATCGCGCTGGCTCTGGGAGAGTTCGCCGTGCAGGGGGTCGGCGTTGTAGCCGTCCTTGCCGAGCTTGTCCGCGACATCGTTGACCTCCTGGCGGGTACGGCAGAAGATGATGGCGTACATGTCCGGGTTCATGTCCACCAACCGGCGCAGGGCCAGGTAGCGGTCCTTGGCGTGGACCATGTAGTAGACGTGGCGGATGTTTTCCGAACCGGCATTGCGGGTGCCCACCGTGATCTCCAGCGGGTTTTTCATGTACTTTCTGGAGATGGAGGCCACGCTTTGCGGCATGGTGGCGGAAAACAACAGGGTGTGTTTGTCCGCCGGGGTCTGGGCGAGGATGGCGTTGAGCTCGTCCTGGAACCCCATCTGCAGCATTTCGTCGGCTTCGTCCAGCACCACCGAGCGGACAGCGGAAAGATCGATCTCCTGGCGGCGCATCAGATCGTGCAATCGGCCCGGGGTGGCCACGATGATCGGCGCGCCCTGGCGCAGGGAGCGGATCTGGTTGTCGATGCTGGCCCCGCCGTAGATGGCGCAGACCCGGATGGCCGGAAGATTCTTGGCAAAACTGTTGAGGTCGCGGGCCACCTGCATGCAGAGTTCCCGGGTCGGGCAGAGCACCAGGGCCTGAGTCTTGCGGCTATCCGGCGAGCAGAGCTGCACCAGGGGGATGCCGAAGGCCGCGGTCTTGCCGGTGCCGGTCTGGGCCAGGCCGACGATATCCACCGGTTTATCAAGGAGGATCGGGATGATCTGTTCCTGAACCGGGGTTGGCGCGGTGAAGCCTAGGGCTTCAAGGGCGGAGATGATGTCGGGATGGATGCCAAGGTCAGCAAAGGTGGTCATGATGGTGTTCCTTATTGAAGGGCGTGTGGGTGAAGGGTTGCTGTGCAGGAAAAAAGAGATCCTTGCGGCCCAACGACCCATAAGCCGTTATGCAAATAATGTTGTCGTCTGGGTAGGTAAAACGGCATAAGGAGCCGTAAAGGAACGTTCAGGATTGCACAAGTTATTGAATAACGAACGGCTCCTAAACAAAAAAACCGCACGCCCTCGGCAGAGGCTTTGTGCGGTGCGCTTTTGTTCGTATAGCGATTACAGGCAGAGGCAACACAATGAATTGCGATATGTACCATGGTTCGTTGAGGAAAGCAAGCGGAATGTCTGATTGTTGCCTGAATACGCCATGGTGGCGCGAAAAATAGGCGCGGCCTTGCCGAATTTTAGAGCGTGTCCGTAAATAATTTTTTCAGGGATCGCGCCGGATTGTGAGGCGGATTTGGGCGGGACGATTGAGAAGCGGCCCAAAACGGCCAAAAGCCGGAGGCGAGCACCAAAGATTTATTTACGGACAAGCTCTTCGCCGTCGTTTGTTCTTCCGCCGCCCATGGCCTGGTACAGGGCAACGCTATCGGCAAGGCGCCGCGCCTGCGCTTCGATCAGGCTGATTCGAGTCTGCTGCGCCTGCTGCTGCGCCGTAAGCAGTTGGATATACCCGGCCGCGCCCAGCGAATACTGGCGCTGCATGGAGGCAAGAGATTCCTGCGCCGCGGCATCGGCGGCAGCCAAGGCGGCCAGCCTCTGCGCGTCGTTGTCCAGCGCCCGCAGCACGTCGGCAACATTGCGCAGGGCTTCGAGCACGACATTCCGGTAATTCGCCGCCGCCGCATCGAATGCGGCCAGGGCCGCACGTTTTTCCGCCGGCAATCCGGGGTTGAACAAGGGTTGGGTGAGTTGCGCCACCAGGCTCCAGACCGCGGAACTGCTCCCGAACAAGGCGCCGGTGGTCAAGGCTTGCGAGCCAAGCGTGGCGCTGAGGTTGAGCTGTGGGTACAGCTTGGCGATCGCCACGCCGTATTCGGCGTTTGCCGAGTGCAGCAGGGCCTCGGCAGCCTGAATGTCCGGGCGATTGCGCACCAGTTCGGAGGGTACGGTAAGCGGCAGATCGGCTGGCAGGGTGAACTCCTGCAAGGAAAAGCATGGCAAGCCTCCCGCGCCCGGTTCCCGGCCGGCGAGTACGGCCAAAAGATGGTCGTTCTGCTGGAGCTGGTTGCGCAACAGCGGGATCCCGGCGCGAGTCTGTTCCACCAGGGTTTGCAAGGCGAGCACATCGTCGGGAGCGGCATGGCCGAGGCGCACCCGTTCCCGGGTCAGGCCCAGTTGTTCTTCCTGGGAATGGAGGATGGCTTCCGTGGCCTGAATCTGTGCGGCCAGCCTCGCCTGGGTGACGGTCGTGGTGGCGATGTTGCCCGTCAAGGTCAGCCGTGCGCCTTCCAGTTGGTAGCGCTGGTAATCGATGTTGGCGGCCAGAGCCTCGAGGGTGCGGCGGGTGGCGCCGGCTAAATCGAGCGTGTAGCGAGCGCCGACGCCGGCATTGTAGAGGGAGAATTCCCGGGGGTCGCCAACCTGGCCCAAGGAGCTGGGGGTGGTTCGCTGCCGCTGGGCGCCCAGGGTGGCGTCAACCTGCGGATACAGGGTCGATCCGGCCTGTGCGGCGTACAGCTCCTGCGCCTGGCGCAACACGGCTTGAGACTTGGCCAAGGTGGGGCTGGCTTGCAAGGCTTCGTCGATCAGCGCATTCAGTTTGGCTGAGCCGAGTTCCTGCCACCATTGCGGGTTGACCCAGCCGCCCGCGACGAAATGCTGTGTTTCTCCCAACGGTGTGGGGACGGAGGATGTTTGCGCGGGCAAGGGGGTGGCGGTGTAGGTTGGTGTATCCGGCGTCGCAGGGCGCTTGAAATCGGGACCCACCGCGCATCCCGTCAGCAGGCCGAGCAGGATGAAGGTGAAGGGGATACAGCCACTGATCGTTTTAGCGCTGCTCATAAAAATGCTCCTGGAACGATTTGCGAAAACTCTTATGGCAGGCAAGGCAACTATTTTGCAACGTTGCAAACGCAAGGATAGCCGCCGTCCCGTCCTGGCGCGCAGCAGCGCGTTTCATTTCCTGTCCAGCTTGGTGGATTTTTTCGTCATAGCCCTTGAATTTCCCGGCATCGGAGCCGATAAAATTCAAGATGCGCATCTTTTCAGCCAGCGGAGGTTGGGGGTGGCCGGCTATCCGCAGACCATTTTTTGCCACCAGGGGCCAATCTTCGCGGGAAATGCCATCGGCAACGGCCTGCATATCCAAGGCCAGGTCTTGCATGATCTTATGCAGGGCGAGCGGGTTGGCTTCGGCAGTGTTGTTGGCCCAGGTTGCCGAGCGTGCAGGCGCCAGGAACATGCCGATCATTCCAGCGGCAACGATTGCCTTGGCGGTACGGTTGCATTTCATTCGAACCCCCGGCCCTCGCCGGCTTCCTCGTAGGTCACGCCGTCGCGGATGTGGTAGATGCGCTTGAAGGTCGGGATTATCTTTTCGTCGTGGGTGACGATGATGATGGCGGTTTCGTATTTGCGGGCCATATCGTTGAGAATCCGGATTACCGCGAGAGCACGTGCGCTGTCGAGCGGCGCGGTGGGTTCGTCGGCCAGAATAACCGGCGGGCGATTGATCAGGCCTCTGGCAATGGCCACCCGCTGCTGTTCGCCGCCGGAAAGCTGCGAGGGCATGGCCTTGGCGCGATGCTCCACATCGAGTGATGTGAACAGCTCTACTGCCCGGCTGCGCGCCTCGGCATTCGGTATTCCCGCCAGCATGGGCAGGAGAGCGACGTTGTCGGTAACGTCGAGGAAGGGGATCAGGTATGGCGCCTGAAATATAAAGCCGATTTTGTCGCGGCGCAGTGCGCGCAAATCAGTAACCTTCCAGCCGTCGTCATAGATCACCTCGTCGCCGAGAATCATCCGCCCGCCGCTGGGCTCGATCACCGCGCCCAAGCACTTGAGCAGCGTGCTTTTGCCCGAGCCGGAAGGGCCGACCAGACCGATCACCTCGCCGGGAGCCACTTGCATGTCCACGCCCTTCAGGGCCTCGACGGCGGTGTCGCCGCTGCCATAGCGTTTCCGCAGACCTTCGATACGAATGCCTTTGCCTGTCATGTCAGCCTCCAATGGCCTCGGCCGGATCGACCTTGAGGGCTGCGTGAATGGCAATGATGCTGGCGAGGATGCAGATTACCACCACGGCAATGAAGCCGATAATGGAGTCCATCGGCTCCAGCAGCACATATTTGGGAAAGATCGGCGCCATCAGCAGGGTGGCCGTGATCTTGCCCACCACAAAGCCGATCAGGCCCAGAGCAATGGATTGCTGCATGATCAGGCCGACAATGGTTCGGTTTTTGGTGCCGATCAGCTTCAGCACGGCAATCTCGCGGATCTTGCCAAGCGTCAGGGTGTAGATGATGAACGCGACAATGGCCGCGCTGACAATGGAAAGAATCACCAGGAACATGGCAATCTGTCTTGCCGAAGTGGCGATCAGCTTGCCGATGAGGATTTCTTCCATCTGGGCGCGGGTGTAGACCGTCAAGCGTTTCCATCTGCGGATCGATTCCGCCACCTTCTCGGCGGCATGGCCCGAGTCAATCCGCACCAGAACGGCGTTGACGTACGGGTTGGTGCTTTGCGAAGCGATGACCGCAGCAAGGAGATCCGGAACCTGCGGCCGGTTGAAGGCCGGGTTTTCCGCGGTGCGGCGGCGTTGCTGGCGGATGGCGTCGTTGTCCTTCAGAAACTGGGCCTCCTGGGCATCCTTGAGGGGGATGAAGATCATCGGGTCGCCGCCGGAAGAGACCATCCGCCGGGTCAGGCCGACCACGGTGTAATGGTTGCGGCGGATCTGGAGACGGTCGCCGAGTTTGAACCCGGAAGCAAGGTCGGCTACGGCCTCGTAATGGCCCCGGGTGATCTGCCGGCCGGCGACGAGGTACGGAGGCCAGCCGGGGGCGCCGGGCTCTCCGGCCATGATGCCGGTGACCATGGCGCGCACGTCGCGCTCGCCTTGGCGCACCTGCATGGTGAGGTAGGTGACGTTGGCCGTCCGCGCGACACCCGGCATGGTGCGGATCGAACGCCAGGTATCGTCGTAGATGCTGGACGATTCGGCATAGGGCCCGAGGGTGTCCTTTTGCACCACCCAGAGATCGGCGCCGCTGTTGTCGAGCAAGACCTTGCCGTCGTCCACCATGCCGCGGTAGATGCCGGCCATGGACAGGGTTATGCCGATCAGCAGACCAAGGCCCACGCCGGTAAAGACGAATTTGCCCCAGGCATGCATGATGTCCCGGCCCGCAAGGCTGATCATGGCTTCACTCCGGGAATCCGGTCAACGATGGTGATGCGGTTGCGCGCGCTCAAGGACTTTGCGCTATAGACAATCACCTGGTCGCCGGCTTGCAGCCCCTCGCGCACCTGCACATTGCCATCCAAATCGGCGGCGCCCAAGATGACTGGGGTGAAACGCAAGTCGCCGTTGTGCATCTGCCATACTCCCAAGCCGCCATTGCGTTGCTGGACAGCGGCATTGGGGATGACCGGCGCGGCCGGCAGCGCCGGCAAGGCAACGGTGACTTCCGCCAGCTCGCCGACCGGCGGCAGCGGCTCGGGAAGCTGGTCAAATACAACCTTGGCCAGGGTTTCCTCGGTCACTGCGTCGGCCAATGGCTCCACCCGCAATACTCGCCCCTGCGGCAACTCGACTGTCTGCGAACGCAAGACGATTGTGGCCGGCAAGTTGGCGGCAAGCCCGTGCGCACGAATCTGGTCGAAGCGGACATTGACCCACAGGCTTTTGGGATCGATCACCTCCACCACCGCCTGTCCGGCGACAATCGTAGTGCCGGGGTCTGCGTCGCGCGTGGTGACCAGGCCATCCACCGGAGCGACAAGCTTCAGGTTTTTGCGCTGGGCGATCAATGCCTCGCGATCGGCTTGGACGCGAGCCAATTCCTCCCGCGCCGCGTTCAAGCCTGCTTCGGCCACCTGCAGCTCATGCTTTTTGGTGGCCACGGTTTCCTCGCTTATCGCGCGCACTTCCAGCAACTGTTCATAGCGCCGGGATTGCGTTTGCGCGTAGGCCTGGCGCGCCAGGGCTTCACTAAGCAGCGCCTTGGCGCGTTTCAGCGCGGCCTCCTGGCCCTGGATCCGTTCGTCAAGGTCAACCGGGTCCATTTCGCCAAGCACCTGTCCGGCTGTAACCGTGTCGCCCACCTGGGCATCCAGGCGTTTGATCCTCCCTGCAAAGGTAGGACCAATTTTGTAAGTGTAGCGCGCCTCAATGGTGCCGATACCGAACAGGGCCGGGGAGATGGCGCGATCTTCCACCGCGGTCACCGTCACGGGCACCGGGGCAAGCGGCCCCGAACGCAGGGCGACATAGATGAAGAGGGCGAGAAGAGGCACCAGCACCACCACCAGCGCCAGGGTGCGTCCTTGTATGTGTATGGGGAAACGTTTCATCATTGTGTGTTCCTTATTCCCTGCCGGAAAATGGCAAAGACTCTTGGCGCATCATGCAAAATGCGTCCTACGTCATTGGCCAAGAGTGATTGCATCACCAGGCCTTGGATCATGCCGATAAAGAGAAAGGCGGCAGCCTCCCTGTCGAGATTGGCGTCCAGTTCTTTATTCGTTTTCCCTCTTTCTATCAGCCGATGCAGCCGCTCTCGGTAACGGTGTGTCAGTGTTTGCGCAATGCGCTTTGGTATCGTCTCCCCGGCATGTTGCAGCTCGCCGAACAGTATGCGGGGGATGCCCGGGTGCTCAATGATAAAATTCACATGCGCCATGAACATGGCCTCAAGCGCGGCGAGCGGAGACGGAGCGGCCCGCGCTGCTTTATCCACCAGGAACAGCAGCCGCTCCGCCACCCACTCTATTACTGCTTGCAAGATGGCGTCCTTGTTGGGGAAATGGCGAAATACCGCGCCCTGGGTCAGGCCCATGCGTTCGGCAATGGCAGCCGTCGTAATATCGCTCGGGTTTCGTTCCGCGGCCAATTTGATAACGGTTTCGACCGTTACCGCCCGGCGCTCGTTCGCCGGAAGATGTTTGACAGGTGGGATCATAGAAGCTCCGATAAAGATAGTAATTGATTACTATCTTTATCGGAAACGGTGCTTGTGTCAAGATTTTTATTCAGGGCCATGAGTGTATTGCTCGCGGCACATCGAGCGCCAAGTGATCATAAAAGCGGGCTAGGGTTACAGGCTGGCAAGGATGCTGGGCAGGTTGACCAGGTATTCCCGAATGGCGTCGCGCACATTCCGGTAATGGCCCAGAGCCTCTTCCTCGCTGGCGGCGTTCTTGGCGAGACGGGGCGGGTCGGGAAATTCTTGGTGCAATCTGATCGCCTTGCCGGCAAACAGGGGGCATTGCTCATGGGCATGGTCGCAGACCGTGATCACATAGTCGAAGGTGATGGACTCCAGTTCGGAGAGCAGCTTCGAATACTGGGTGCTGATATCGACCCCGGCCTCGGCCATGACCTTTATTGCCAGGGGGTTGAGGCCGTGTTTTTCGATGCCGGCCGAGTAAAACTCGTAGCGATCCGGATGGAGAGCGTTGCCCCAGCCCTCGGCCATCTGGCTGCGGCAGGAGTTGCCGGTGCAGAGAAAAAGAATCTTCAGTGTGCGCATGGAAAATGATCCTGGGTTGGGTTTGCTGTCAGCAGCAGCCCGCGACTCGGCAGATCGCCTCCCGGATGAATTCCTGGGGGATGGCTTCATGAACCTGGCCGTGCCTGATTATGGTGCGGCAGGATTCCTCCTTGCCCGTGAGGTCGCCGCAGGAGCAGCAGCAGCTTTCCGAGGCTGTTGTCATGGGCAAGACACTCTCCAGCGGTTTGCCGTTGATGAGGATCAGGTTCGATTGGCTGATCTCCGCCCCGCTCAGCTTGGTTTCCGTGAACAGGATCTCCACCCCCTTTCCCCTGCATTCCTCCCGCAGGCGTTGCACCGTCTCAGCGATACCCTGTCCGGTCTCGGCGCACCGGTCGCAGGTTTTTCCTTCTTTGTCCAGATGGCGCCACTCAACCGTGATTGTTGCCATTGTGTTTTCCTAGATAACCAGATTGAAAAGATAGCCCACCAGCAGGATGCCACTGCCGACCACGCCGACAAAGGTGGCGATGAGCGCCGGTTTTAAGACCTTGCGGAGGATGACCATCTCCGGCAGGGAGAGGGCGATGACGCTCATCATGAAGGCCAGGGCCGTGCCCAGGGCCGCGCCTTTGGCAAGCAGGGCCTGGAGGACCGGGACGATGCCCGCGGCGTTGGCGTACATGGGGATGCCGATGACCACGGCCAGGGGCACCGACCACCAGGCGGACTTGCCCATGATCGAGGCCATGAACCCTTCGGGCACATAGCCGTGTATCCCCGCGCCTACAGCGATGCCGAGGATGACATAGATCCAGACCCTGCCCACGATGTCCCGCACCGCCTGCCATCCGTACTGCACCCGTTCCCGGATATTTTCCGGCATGGCGGCTTCGGTGGTGCCGGCCAGCACATGCTTGACCCATTCCTCCACATGGTTCTCCATGTGGAGGCGGCCGATGGTCCAGCCTGCGACAATGGCGATGACAAGGCCGGTGACGAGGTAGAGTCCGGCCACCTTCCAGCCCAGCAGCCCATAGAGCAGGACCAGGGCGACCTCGTTGACCATGGGCGCGGCAATGAGAAAGGAAAAGGTGACGCCCAGGGGGATGCCCGCGGTGACAAAGCCGATGAACAGGGGCACGGCGGAGCAGGAGCAGAAGGGGGTGACGATGCCCAGCAAGGCGGCTAGCACATTGCCCACGGATTCGCGTTTGCCCGCGAGGATCTTGCGGGTTCTTGCCGGAGTGAAGAAGGAACGGAGGATGCCCACCGCAAAAACCACCAGAGCAAGAAGCATCAGCACCTTGGGCGTGTCATAGAGGAAGAATTGGATGGCCTTGCCCATCCGGCTGTCCGGAGAGAGCGCGAGCAAATCAAAGGCGAGGAAATCGGCCAGGGCGGGAAGCTGTTTGTAGACAAGAAACCAGAGGGACAGGGAGAGAAGCCCCCCCGCCAGGTAGCGGATGATGACGGCCGGGGGAAGAGGCGGTTTTGGCCGTGGAGGTTGCGGAGCAAGATTGGTCAGCGTGATGGGTTGCATTCGTGTATCCCTTGTGGTGTGCGGCGGGTGTGTGAATGGGGGATATGTCTATATAGCCAAATCACTATATAGCTATGCTTCGGCATTGTCAAGGGGACAGATTGGAGCGGGGCGGGCTGGGGGGCTGGAAACGAGACGTTCCCGCTTCTTATGGCCCGACCTGAACGGCCTTGCTCGTGATTTCAGGGGAAAGGGTGAAGCCGGTTTTTTTCAGGAGGGATGGATTGATAAAGGCGTTCCAGCGTTGGTTGGCGGCAATGGGGATGCTGTCCGGCCTGGCGCCCTTGATGATGCGCAGGGCCGCCTTGGCCGCCCATTCCCCCTGTTCTCCGGCGATCTTGGCCATGGTCAGCATGGTGTAGGGCGCCATCCAGTCCAGGTAGGAAACGGTGAATTTGGTGGCCTTGTTCCTGACCTGGGCAAGGGCGAGAGCATGGCTCCAATCGTTGATCCCGGCGTTGTTGCCGAGAATTATAAAGTCAACTTTCTGCGCCTCGAGGAAGGCGTTTTTCCATTCCGCCATGGTTTTCACCGGCCGGTGCGTGATGGTGATGCCATGCTTGGCATACACCTTCTGGTTCAGGGCAACTTCCTTGTGCTGGGTCATTTCGTCCGCGGAAAGAAACACCCCTTGCCTGGCATTGGGAACGGCTCTGCGCACCTCCTTGGCCAGGGTTTCAACGGGGCCGATCTCCACCATGCCGGTGGTGTTGCGGTAGGGGTAGCCATAGGGCTCCACGGTCCAGTTGACTCCGCAAAATACCACGGGCACCGCGGCATTCTTGAGGTGCGGCATGACCAGATACCGCGAGACATTGTCGTCGGCGGCGATGACCACATCCGGTTTCCAGGTTTCGATGAGTTTTTTCGCTTCCAGCCCCTTTTGCCGGGCAAATTCCGGGGAGAGGTTGCGTTTGCCGTCCATGTAGAACTTTTTGATCTCGCATTGGCCGGACAGCACCTTTTTGATGGCGTCCTCAATGTCGTCATTCCAGACATAACCGGCATGGTAGGAGGAAACGTACAGGCAGCGGGCCGCAAATCCTGTTTGCGGGATGAGCAGCATTACCGCGAGGCTGAGGAGGGCGGATTTGAGGAAAGGTGCGCTGATTCGGGGTGTGTGCATGGGGCGGTTCCCTTGCCGGCGGCGGGGGACTGAAAGGAAGGGGCAATTGCCTTATTGCAGCATCATAGCACCGGGGATGGAAAAAAGAACAGGAGAATTTCCAGGGTGGGTTCAGCCGGTGAGCACCTGGTTGGAAAGCTCGTTGGTGTCATCGGTTTTGACCGGAAAATGGCTGGCCAGGATACCGCCCACCGCTTCAATCTCCCGGCACAAGGCGTCGCAGGCCTGCCCTTGCCGTATGCCGGTGGCGACCTCGTTGGCGTATGCCTGCAGGGTTTCCTGGGAAATTTTCAGGTAGATGCCCCTGTCCGCCAGAATCCAGACCTTGTGTTCGAGCAGGGAGATGAAGAACAGTACCCCGGTGTTGTCGCGGGTGGTGTGGAGCTCCTTTTCGTAAAAGGTGCGGAGCGCCCGTTCTGCCACCCGGCTTTCCTTCCGGGTTTCGGGGATGAACAGCCGGAGCAGCGGGGGGCAGAACTTGGCCAGGCCGCCCACAAGGGTGGCGCCGCCCAGCAAAAGGGGCAGAAAGTATCCGAGGCTGTCGGCCAGGAAAAGGTCGGTGATGACGAGGGCTATCAGGCCGCCGATGCTGAGGCCTGCCAGCATCCTTGCCTCGGGGTAGGTGTCGCTGCTGTCCACCACCATGGCGACAACCTCGCCGGAGGTTTTTTCCTCCACCCCGGAGATGGTCGCGGCGATCCGCTGCTTTTCCGCCTCTGTAAAAAAAGTCTCTGCGCGCATCATCTACCAGCCCCCCGAGGCGCCGCCGCCTCCGAACCCACCGCCGCCGAAGCCGCCGAAACCTCCGCCACCGCCGCTGCCAAAGCCGCCGCCTCCCATATACAATCCTCCCCCCCGTCCGGCATTGGCAAAGAGGATCGGGAGCAGCAGCCCCAACAGGGCGCCGCCCGGGATAAGGAGGAGCAGGATCAGCCAGCCCAGGGGCGAAGAGACCCCGAGGGAGGCGAACAGCGGCAGGAGCGCCGCTCCGGTGAGGGCGCCTGCCGGTTTGCTCAACCGTCCGAGAAAGCCGACCAGGATGGCAAAGAAGATGAGGTAGTTGAACAGGGAGGATTGGCCGGAGGTACGCGCTCCCCGGCCAGGTCTGCCGGTACCCTTGAATTCGCCCCGGGCGGCGCTGATGATCGCGGCAACTCCGGCGGCAAAGCCTTCGTCAAGCTGGCCCGCCTTGAAGCGCGGCGATATGACCTGATCAACGATGCGGCCGGCAAGAAGGTCGGTCAGCACCCCTTCCAACCCTCGGCCCACCTCGATGCGGATCTTGCGGTCGTCCTTGCTGACCAGGAGCAGAACCCCGTTGTCCTTGCCCTTCTGGCCGATCTTCCAGGCCTCCACCGCGCGGATGCTGAAATCCTCCAGCGCGTCGCCTTCCAGGGAGGGGATGGTCAGCACCGCGATCTGGGTGGAGTCGGACTGCTCAAAGGCCAGGAGCGTCTGCTCCAGCCTCTGGCGCTCAGCCGGCGAGATCATCCCGGCCAGATCGGTGACATACCCTTGGTATTGCGGAACCTCCAGCGCCTTGGCTGCTGCGGGAGCAACAACAAAAAGAAGGCAGAGGCCGAGAAGAAAGAGGAGCCGCTGCGCCATGCCGGCCCGATATGCGGTATGCCGCCCAGGGTGCGACATGGGTTAGAACTTTACCGCCGGGGCCTTGGCCGCGCCCTCTTCCGCCTTGAAAGCCTCGCGGCGCGGCAGTTGGAGCATGAGCTTGTTGGTCAGGTTGTTGGGGAAGGTGCGGATGGAGGTGTTGAAGATCCGCACTGCCTCGTTGTACCGGACCCGGGCCACGTTGATCCGGTTTTCCGTGCCTTCGAGCTGGTGCTGGAAATCGAGGAAGTTCTGATTGGCCTTGAGGTCGGGATAGCGCTCTACCACCACCATCAGACGGGAGAGGGCGGAAGAAAGCCCTCCCTGCGCTTCCTGGAATTTAGCAAAGGCCTGGGGGTTATTGACCACTTCGGCCCCGGCCTGGATGGTGCCGACCTTGGCCCGCGCCTCGGTTACGGCGGTGAGGGTTTCTTTCTCGTGGGCCGCGTAGGCCTTTACCGCTTCCACCAGATTGGGAATGAGATCTGCCCGCCGCTGGTAGGAGGCTTCCACATCGCCCCAGGCCGCGATCACGGCTTCGTCGTTTTGTTGGATGGTGTTGTAGCCACAACCGCTCAAGCCCAGGGTGAGAAACGCTACACTGACAAATACGAGGAATCTCTGCATGGTGGTTCTCCTTACAATGGTCTTGGGAAATCGTGATATCGGCGTCTTCCTCCGTGGATCCGGCGACAACAGGCACGGCGGGGAGGAAATATCCGGAAAATTACTGGTGCCCTCGGTACGACTTGAACGTACGACCTACCGCTTAGGAGGCGGTTGCTCTATCCCCTGAGCTACGAGGGCTGAAGTATTCCTTTTTCAGCACAAAAGAAGGGTCGTACTATACCATCGGCAGTTCAATGCGCAATATCTTTCTTGGCTGGAAGCGCTTGTGCCGCTTGGCAGAAGAGTGATCCGGACTGGATTGCTCATGCCTCTGTTGCGCTCCCTCCAGAGTGGAGAAAGATGTGGGGGAAATGGTGGCCTCGTAAAAGGGAAACAATGACGTGCTTCGCAATAACAAGGAGAGAGTTTCCCCATCTCCGCCGCTGTAGGTTGTTTTTTCCTCCTGCCGCACGCGGCGTTTGTCGCGGCCCGCGCCTCTCAGCGATCGGAACAAAAATGCTGGCCCGCCTGCCCGGATGTGCTAGAATGACGCAGGATACATTGAAACCTGGCAGGGGCCGGGGCATTTTTGGCCGAAACGTTTTTGGGGTGAGACCCCGGTGCTGTCGGACGATCGTGCCCAGGACGCGCCGGATATTTGGGGGAGAGGCGGAATGAAGATTGCCACTGCGGAACAGATGCTGCTCTGCGATAGATTGACCAGCGCGGAATACAACATTCCCGGCCTGGAGTTGATGGAAAATGCGGGGTGCGGCACGGTGGCGGCCATGGCCCGCCATTTTGGAGGGCTGAGCGAACGTAAGGTGCTTATCTTTACCGGACCCGGCAATAACGGAGGCGATGGGTTGGTGATCGCCCGGCTTCTTCTGGAGCAGGGCGCCCGGCCACAGGTGGTGAGCCTGGTTCCCCTTGAAAAATTGCAGGGGGATGCGGCGCGAAATCTGGAGCGGGTCAAGCAGTTGGCCATGCCGCTCTACACCTGCCTTGACGAAGAGGAGTTGTCTTGGGTGGAACGGCTGGTGGGGGAGAGCGATCTTTTGGTGGACGCCCTTTTCGGCACGGGGCTGCGCAGCCCGGTCACCGGGGTGTTCGCCGCGGTGATCAGATGTCTCAACGCCAGCGAGGTGCCGGTGGTGGCGGTGGATATCCCCTCCGGGCTGGCTGGCGACACAGGTATTCCCCAGGGCGTCAGTGTGCGGGCTCGGCTCACCTGCACCTACGGTCTGCCCAAGTTTGCCCAGGTCGAACCGCCGGGCAAGGAATATGTCGGGTTGCTTGAGGTTATCGATATCGGCATCCCCGCCGAGGTGGTGGAGCGGATCGGGATTACGGTGGAGTGGCTGGATCATGCCTGGGTCAAGGGAGCGATCCCGGCGCGGGGGGTGGCGTCCCACAAGGGAACCTTCGGCCACCTGCTGGCGCTGGCGGGTTCGCTGGGCAAAGCCGGGGCCGCGGTGCTCTGCGGTTTGGGCGCGGCGCGCTCCGGGGCAGGGCTGGTGACCATCGCCGCGCCCAAGATGCTCTGTGGGGTGGTGCAGGGAGCGTTGCCCGAGGCCATGACCGAACCGCTCGCTTTTTCGCAAAACTATCTCTCCGAACCCGACTACGAACAGTTGCTGGCCTCGGCCCATGGCAAGGCGGCGGTGGCTGTTGGCCCCGGCCTGGGGACAGCGGAAGAAACCGGGCAGGTGGTGCGCAAGTTTTACCGGGAGTTGCGGCAACCCATGGTGGTTGATGCCGACGGCCTCAATCTGCTGGCCGGAGAGGTTGCCGTGCTTGCCGCCGGGCCCAGGGTTTTGACTCCCCATCCCGGGGAAATGTCCCGATTGGCGGGGATTTCAACCGTTGAGATACAGGGCAAGCGTCGGGCGGTGGCCGCGGATTTTGCGAAACGGCATGGCGTGTATCTGGTCCTGAAGGGGGCATCCACGATCATTGCCGCGCCGGACGGGCGGTTGGCCATCAATCCCACCGGCAATCCCGGCATGGCCGCGGGCGGCATGGGCGATGTGTTGACCGGACTCATCGGCGGCTTGTTGGCCCAGGGCGTGGCGCCTTTTGAGGCCGCCTGCCTGGGGGTTTATGTCCACGGCCTGGCCGGGGACCGGATTGTCCGGGCAGGGCGGCCGTTTGGTTTTCTGGCCGGTGAGTTGGCCGCGGAGATTCCCGCGGCTTTTCAGGAGGTGCTGGAGAAAGGCGGCGCACTATAGATGATTGGGTGGGGATAATTCGTAACCGGGTGTTTTTGCGGTTTTGCGTTAAATTTTTTTGGGAGAAAACACATGCTGATAGCCAAGGAGATCATGGCGAAGAAGGTCGTTTCGGTAAAGGCGGATCTGCCGGTGGAAAAACTGGCGGGCGTTCTCTGGGCGCACCGCATCAACGGAGCGCCGGTGGTCGATGAGGACGGGCTGCTGATCGGCGTGGTGACGGAAAGCGATCTGGTGGATCAGACCAAGAGGTTTCACATCCCCACCGCCATCTCCATTTTGGACTCGGTTATCTTTTTGGACCGCGCCAAAACGGTGGAAAAGGAGATCACCAAAATGACCGGCGCCACGGTGGGGGATATTTGCTCCCGGGAACCCGTGACCATTCGTGAGGATACCCCCCTGGACGAAATCGCCACCATCATGGCCGAGAAAAAGGTTCATACCCTGCCGGTGCTCAAGAACGGCGTTCTGGTCGGCGTGGTCGGCAAATCGGATATTATCCGGACCCTGGCCAGGGGGTAAAGCTGAGTTGAGCAGCTTGCCTGCTCAAACAAAACTTATACCCGAAGGGTGAAAAGCTGAGTTGAGCAGCATGTCTGCTCAACGGAAACGTATGGACTGTGGGTATAATTCAGTCGAGCCGGACCTGGACCAGGCCGCGCACCGAGTTGCCCACGAACAGCGCCTCGGCGTGTTCAAGATCCCGGCGGGTCAGGATGGCTTCCCGCACCGGGAGGGGGGCGTGCTCCAGCAGATATCTTCGGAAAACTCCGGGCAGAAGTCCGCAGTCCATGGCTGGGGTAAGCAGGGTTTCCCCGTGCAGGATAAAGATGGAGGTGATGCTTCCCTCGGTCACCTCTCCCCTGGTGTTGGTGAAAAGCACCTCGTACATCCCTTTGGCCACGGCCCGTTGCCGTTCGCTGTCGTACAGCTTCCTTCGGGTGGTTTTGTGAAAAAGCCACGGTGCGTTGGGGTCCGTGGCCACGGCCGAGAAGGTCACTTTCGGCAATTCCGCGCGGGCCGTCCGCGGCATCGGCCAGGTGATGGAGGCCGGGGCCGGGCAGGGGGC
This sequence comes from Desulfobulbaceae bacterium UBA2273, assembly GCA_002347095.1. Taxonomy (GTDB): domain Bacteria; phylum Desulfobacterota; class Desulfobulbia; order Desulfobulbales; family Desulfurivibrionaceae; genus Thiovibrio; species Thiovibrio ferrireducens. The sequence goes on from DDWZ01000002.1 coordinate 19,028, forward strand.
GGCCTCGAGTTCCATCCGGCCGCTTCGTGCCAGGGTTAGCCGCACCCGCATGGGCGAGGCGGCAAAATTCAGGGCCAGCCTTTCGAGCCGGGCCAGAAACTCGGGCGGGTTTGCGGGATAGCGGAAGTAGGCGGCGGAAGCGGCCAGCCGTTCCAGATGTTCCTCCAGGAGCCAGTAGCCGGAACCCGGCTGCCAGAGCAGGGTTTCAATCAGGCTGAAGGGGGGGGCCGGATCGCTCAGGAAACGTCCCTTGAGCAGGCACTCCCGCCACTCCTGCTCCGGGTCGGAATCGTGGATGATCCCGGAGCCGATGCCCATTTCGCCAGTGCTCCCGTTGAGTTCGATGGTGCGGATCGGCACGTTGAAGGTTGCCTCGCCCGTGGGGGCGATGAAGCCGATGGCCCCGGTGTAGACGCCGCGCGCCCCGTTTTCCAATGCGCGGATGATTTCCATGGTCCGGATCTTGGGGGCGCCGGTGACCGAGCCGCACGGGAACAGGGCCTTGAACAGGGATTCGATCCGTGTTTCCCTGGGAAGATGGCCGGTGATGGTGGAGGTCATCTGGTGCAGGGTCTCGTAGGTTTCGATGTCGAAGAGGGAGCGAGTCTGCACCGTTCCCGGGGTGCAGATGCGGCCCAGGTCGTTGCGCAGCAGATCGACGATCATCACGTTTTCGCTGCGGTTTTTTGCATCGGTCTGCAAAAACGCCATCAACCGCGCGTCTTCCGCCTGATACGGGCCGCGGCGGATGGTGCCTTTCATGGGGCGGACCAGGCACTGTTCGCCGCTTTTCTTGAAAAACAGTTCCGGAGAAAAGGAAAGAATGCGTTGATCGCCGGAGCGGAGGTAGGCGCCGAAGGAGACGCTCTGGTTGCGCCGCAATGCCTGATAGAGCGCTTCCGGTGAACCCTCGAAGTCAAAGAGCAGCTTCAGGGTGAAGTTTACCTGGTAGGTGTCGCCGCTTTCGATATATTCCTTGATCCTGGCAAGGGCTGCGGTGTAATCGGTTTTCCCGAGGCTGGGACGCAGATTGGTGATGCGGTAGCCGGTGGAGGTTCCGGTTTGAGGCGGATTCGGCCAAAGGGCGCCGAGCGGCTCTCCCGAAAGGTGGTCGAAGATCAGAGGGGCGCGGAACACGCCCAGTCTGGCCAGGGGCTTGTGCGGATCGAGGCGGATGTGTTTTGCCAGGGAGGGTTCGAGTAGATACCCGAATTCATATCCCAGCCAGCCGGCCAGGTACAACCCCTCCGCGAGAAAATCCTCGGCCTGTTGGAAAAACCGGGCAGGGTCGTCGTGGGGGTAACAGGCAAGATGGGTTACCGGGGTGTGGAAAAAATAGGAGCGCGATTCCTCGGCGGTTACCCTGCTGGTCTCAAGAAAAACGCAGTCCTCGCTGGCCGCCATGGCCATGATCCGGGTTAAGGTCTCGTCTGTTAGGGGGCAAGGCATTGGTTTTTTTTCATGATGGTTATTCTGGTCGGCGCAGCGCATGTTTCTGGGGGAATGGTCCTTTCTGGAATGTAAATTCTTTACCGAGTCGGGGGAAGTTAAGCAAGGTAAAAAAAGATGCCGTGGGCAGTTGCGGCTTTCTTTGTGATTTTTGGGACAAGAGGCGCACTTCGTCTTGCGGGAACAATAGGAATATTTTATAAAAACAGGTGCCGGGTATCCACCGGCATATTTTTGGTGCGGACAAGAATTGCTCTGCGTGAGCTTTGGTTAGACAATATCTATGGAGGGTTGTGCGTTATGTTGATTAGAGACTGGATGGCGAAAGACGTCCTGACCGTGGATGAGAACACTTCTCTGATGCGTGCCACCAGGATACTGAAGGAAAACAGCATCCGTCGTCTGCCGGTGGTTTCCCATGGGAAATTGATCGGGATCGTGACGGATCGGGATGTGAAAGACGCTTCACCTTCCAAGACAACATCCCTGGATATCCATGAACTGTACTATTTGTTGTCGGAGATGAAGGTGAAGGACGTGATGACCTCCAATCCGCTTACCCTGAGCGAGGACGATACCCTGGAAAAAGCCGCGCTGGTCATGCTGGAGGACAAGATCTCCGGTCTGCCCGTGGTGGACGGGCTGGGGCATCTTGTCGGGCTGCTGAGCGAAACCGATGTCCTGCGGGGGTTCATTCACAGCACGGGCATCAAGGATGGCGCCGTTCAGTTTGTGCTCGACCTGCCTGATGTCGCTGGTTCGGTGACCCGGGTTATTGAGTCCCTCCGCAAATTCAATGCCAGGGTTATCAGTGTTCTCACCTCGTTCGAGGATGCCCCGGAAGGGAAAAAACGGGTGGCTGTTCGGGTGATGATCGATGATGCCGGCCAGGAGGAAGCGATGACCAAGGAGCTGCGGGAAACATTTACCGTGGTCTACCATGGCAAGGACGAATTGAAAAACATGCCGCGCAAACGGGCTGTTTGATCCGGCGGAAGCCGGAGAAGATGAAGGCGAGGCAGTGAAGCTGCGGAGCTGAGACAAAGCCCAGGATCTTCAGCGAACTGTCAAAAAAAGAGTGGACGCATTATGAGCCGTGTTGCCGGGAGTTCCCGGAAACACGGCTTTTTTTGTTCCAGGCTATAAAAGCGAGTCGCTGCTCTCGGTGGTGGGCGGTTCTTCCTGGGGCCAAGGCGGGGTATCTTCCCGGAAGGCCTCCAGAGTGACAGGGCCGCCGACCGCTGACCCTGGCTGGCCGGTGCTGTTGTCCATGGGCAGCAAGACAATACCCGGAGGAATTTGGAAACCGCCGGACGGGGGATAGGTCTTCTTTGCTTGGTTCATGAAATCAAGCCAGATGGGCGCTGCTGCCAGTCCGCCCGTTTCGGCGCTGCCCAGGGAGATGTTCTGGTCGTGCCCTATCCAGACGCAGGTCGTCAGCTCAGGGGTATAGCCGACAAACCAGGCATCCACATTCTGGTCCGTGGTTCCGGTCTTGCCGGCTGCGGGCGCGCCGAAGCTGCTGATGCCTTTGGCCGTGCCGTCGGTGATGACCGCTTCCATGATGCGGGTCATCTGGTAGGCAACCCGTGGATCAACGGCCTCGCTGAAGGAGGGCTGCTGTTCCTCGAGCACCTTGCCGCTGCTGTCCACAATTTTTTCAATGAAAAGAGGCTGGGGCATCCGGCCATTGTTGGCAAAGGCGGCGTATGCCCGGATCATCTCAAGGGGGGAAACTCCGGAGGTTCCCAGGGCCAGGGAGAGATCTTTTACCAGGGGGGAGGTGATGCCCAGCCTTCTGGCCAGATCGATGGTCTTGGCTGCCCCGACCTGTTGCAGAATCTTGATGGTGGGGACGTTTCGCGAGCGAACCAGCGCGTTTCTAAAGGAGGTGGGGCCCTCGAATTTATTGTCGTAATTCTTGGGCGCCCAATACTGCATCGCGGTGGCGCCGCGAAAATGAATCGGTTCGTCGACAATCATGGTGGCCGGGGTCATCCCGTTTTCAAGGGCGGCGGCGTAAATAAAGGGCTTGAAGGCTGAACCCGGCTGACGGCGGGCCTGGGTGGCCCGGTTGAACTGACTTTTGTCAAAATCGGTGCCTCCCACCATTGCCCGGACGCGGCCGGTCTTCACTTCCATGGAGATCAGGGCGGCTTGGGGCAGGGTATCGGCGTGTTTGCTCTGGCGGATGGCCCATTTGGCCGTGCCGCGTTTTATGGCCATGTTGGCGGCCTGCTGCATGTTCTGGTCAAGGGTGGTGTAGATGCGAAGGCCGCCGGTCAGTAGGGCCTCGGTGCCATATTTGCTTTCGACGTAGGCCTTTACATACTCAACAAAATAGTTGTTTTCCGTGGGGCCTTCCTTGGCGGGATTCCAGAGCAGGGTTTTTTCATAGGCCTTTTGCGCGGCGGTCGGGGTGATATATCCCTCTTCCGCCATGCGGTTCAGGACATAGAGCTGTCTGTTCTTGGCAAGCTTGAAGTTGCGAAACGGTGAGTACCGGCTTGGCGCTTGCGGCAACCCGGCAAGAAGCGCGGCCTCGGCAAGATTCAGATCCTGAACGCGTTTGTCGAAGTAGATCTGGGCCGCGGCCTCAACTCCATAGGCGCCGCTGCCCAGATAAATCTGGTTGAGATAGATGTGGAGGATTTCCTCTTTGCTGAGGGCGGTGTCGATCCGGTAGGCGAGAATTGCTTCCTTGATCTTGCGAGTGTAGGTTTTTTCCGGGGTGAGCAGAAGCGCCCTGGCGACCTGCTGGGTGATGGTGCTGCCGCCTTGGCCCCGTTCCCCCGAACGAATGTTGTGGATAAGCGCCCGGATGATCGACCAGGCATCAACCCCGCTGTGCTGATAAAACCGGGAGTCTTCCGCGGACATGAATGCTTGGGGGAGAAACTCCGGCATTGCCGAAAGCGGGACAAGGGTCCGGTTTTCCCGTGATACATGGGTGATCGGCTGTTTTTCCGCGTCGTAGATGATGGAAGTGGTGGCGGGACGGTAGTGTTTCAGGGTGCCGATTGAGGGAATATCAAGGGAGATAAAGAGGTATAAGGCCGCGCCCAGGCCGAGGGTCAGGATGAGGCTGATGGCGAGCAGGAAGAGCGTGAGCTGGACATGGGTCCAGGTCCTGATTGTGGGCTGGGTCGTATTTTGCACGGCAGACACTGAAAAAGCTATTCATTAATAGAGCGGAACAAGACGATGTCGATTTCCACCCGGTGGCGTCAGCGCATGATAATACAGGGTTAGCGCGGCAAGGTCACTACATTTCTTGGGTGAGAGGCTTCCGGGGAGAAAGAAAAAAAGGATCCTAGGCCGCCACCGAGGATCCTTTGCAGGGAAGGAATAGATTGAGTCCGCTTGCGCGGAAAGACGGAAGGTCGTCTGTCTTGTGTCTCGCATGGTCGGAAAACCATGTTGTTCCCTTCTGTGTCTTAAAGCAATCACTGTGCCAGCGTGTGGTTTTTTTGCTGTTTATTGTTTCAGGTTAATATTATCTCCTTTTGTTTCGGTTGGTTAACTTATTTTCATCGCGGTGTTTTTTGGGTTGTTCGGATTTTCTCTTGCGGGTATAGTTGTACGCGCTTGGCTCATTTTGATCCCTGATTCGCGCGCAGTCGGATCATTTTTTGCCAAGTCTGGTGATGTTGGCCTTGTGCCGCATTGTGTGTTGTGTGATGGTGGAGTCCGGTCTGCCGTTTTCGCTTTTGTGTTGGAAATTCCAGGCTATCTTCCTGTTTTTTCGCGTTGTTTCCGTGCGGAAAACAGTATGCTGGAGTTGTCGGAAAAAGAGATATTGCGCCCTCTTGTTAAGAGGCGTTTTCATTTTGGGCTAAATGTGCATAAAAAAAATACCAAAAACCGGAATCTCGAAAGAATAAAAACTTGACAATGGCTTTTTCCATTTTGTAATTTGAGAATAACAGTATTGGCTCGGGTGGGTTTCCCCCATGTGGGACGGCCTAAAGATTTTCACTGAAAAACAACACGCAAAGGAGGGTCGCAGGGAAGAGGAATATGGTTTGGTACGTCGCGGAAGTGATTCGTTTGGAACCGCCATTCCGTTCGGGTCGACGATGAACCACAAGCCTGGAAGATCAGGTCGTTTGATTGAGGAGAAAAAAATGGAAGGTCTACTTTTTTTAATTTTCTGGATCGGAGGTGCAACACTCCATACCGTATTTGATCTCAAAATCAAACCGTTGATCCAGGCCAATGAGGAAACATTGCCATGATGCTCTCTTGTGGAGACTAGCGGGCAAGGTTTCCGTCATTCTGGATCGCAAGATTAACGATTAAATTACGCATAAGGAGAGTTGTTCCCATGAATAATTTTTTAGCTGATGTATTGCCGCGGGAAGGCGGCCTCGTTGCCAGCCCCACCCGTTCCTACAACGTCACCATTGCCATCGGCGGCCTGCTCGCCGCCCTCGGTCTTGCCGCCGGGGTGCATTCCATGTATGTCGGCCATGAGCACACCTTCGGCGTCACCCGGGAAGTTCCCTGGGGGTTGCTCATTGCCACCTATGTATTCTTTGTGGTCAGTTCCACCGGGTTGTGTCTGATTTCCTCCATCGGCCATGTTTTTGGGGTTGAGTCGTTCAAGCCCATTGCCAAGCGTTCCGTGTTCATGGCCATCGTCACCATTGTCGCCGGTTTTTTCGTGATCGGATTCGAGATTGAAAACCCCTGGCGCATGCCCATCTATAATATGCTCTCCCCCAATCCCACCTCCAATATCTGGTGGATGGGAACCCTCTATGGAGCGTATCTCTTCTTCATGGTTGTCGAGTTTGCGCTGTTGCAGATGGAGAAGCATAAGATCGCCGGGATGTTCGGCCTGCTGGGTTTGGTTTCCGGTATCGCCGCCCACAGTAACCTCGGCGCGGTTTTTGGTCTGCTTTCCGGCCGTGAGTTCTGGCATGGGCCGTACATGCCCATCTATTTCATCACCTCAGCCATGATGTCCGGCTGCGCCGCGGTTATCTTCTTCCATTATCTCGGCTACCGGGCCAATGGCTGGAAGATGAGCGAGAAGCTGGAGAACTCCCTTATGGCCACGGCAAAATTGGGGGCAACCCTGATCGCGGTGATCATGTTCTTCACCACTTGGAAGATGATCTCCGGCATCAGCGGTCAGCCGCCGGGAAAATACGAGGCCATGATGGCTTTGGTGAGCGGCCCCTATGCGATCAACTTCTGGCTCGGCGAGGTCATGCTCGGCATGGTTATTCCCTTTGCCATGATCCTGGCCGCCCGCGCCAAAAATCTGCCCGTGCTCTTCTGGGCCTCGGTCTCCAGCGTTGTCGGCATCTTCTTCATGCGCTACGATCTGGTTGTGGTAGGACAGCTCGTGCCTTGGTACCATGAGTTCGGGCTTGTTGATATGCCGCATCTGCTCACCTACACCCCTTCCCTGCATGAGATTGTCATCACCTTGGGGGCAATGGGAATCTGTGTCATGGGATTTTTTATGGGTGAAAGGCTTTTCAGGGGGCATTTGTCCGAGGATCATTAAGCGCGCAGAGGAGAAGGATTATGGTGGCCAAGAAAAAAACGGCCATCCAGCCTTTGCGGCCTGATTTGCCGATTTACCCCATCGGGGTGGCAGCAAAGCTGTTGGATGTTCATCCGAGAACACTTCGTATCTACGAGGCAGAAGGGCTGGTTCATCCCCAGCATACAGGATCCCGGCGGCTGTATTCCTTGAACGACATCAAGTGGGTGTCATGTGTGCGCTCCATGATCCATGATCAGGGGATCAGCATTCCGGGGTTGAAAAGGTTGTTGACCCTTGCGCCGTGCTGGGAGATCGCGGAATGCCCCGGTGAGGTTCATGAAACCTGCGAATGTCTTTTCGACAGGGCCGTGCCGAGGTCGTTGCGTGTCGCGGGCGATGAGGTGGCAGAAAAAAAAGCCAAGGCGGCCGACCGGGCCAAGAAAAGCGCCGGTTCCGGCCGCAAGAAGCTGGTCGGGCGCAGTTGATACGACTGGTGGTTAACCAATAAAAAAAGGGCCGGAGAGATTCTCTTCGGCCCTTTTTTTTTAGTTCATCCGGGAATTGCAGGGAAAGTGTCGAGGCATTTTTGCGGTTCTCTCTTTCTTCTTTTGCGTGCCCAAAAGAAGAAACAAGAAAAAGGCACCCCAACCGGTCCTGGCCCTACGGGCTTCCCTTACTTCTCGCCGAGGGCGGGACGCGGAAAAACTCGGGCTTCGCCCTCAGACAGTTTCAGCGTCTTTTTCCGCCCCCGTCTGCGAGGCGCGGCAGGACAAATGGGGGAAGGGAAAATCCCGTTGGCACGCAGCCGAGCAGCGGAGAGTCTGCCGAAAAAGGGCTTTGCACTGTTTGAGTACCCCATGCGGGGCATAAACTCCTGGCATCCCGCCATCGGCGGGACAAGTGCCTGGTCGCCCTTTCTTTAGTTCGTTTTTTTTGGCAAGCAAAGAAATAAACGGACTGATTTCATCGCCTCTTTCTCCGCGATTCCCGGATGAATCTTTTTTTATTGGGTTTCTTCGCAAAAGATGGAAAGGCCTGATGGTGATGTCCGTCTTCCCGCAGTCCAGTCCATTCTCTGCGTGAAGGCTCCGTGCTGCAAAATATCTTGACCAGGGAGGGATAACGCAATATATTCGCGGAGTGAACATTCATTCCGGAAAAGGGACCCCCTATGGCGACTTCTGAAAAACGTCAGGAAATACTGCACGCGGCATTGGAACTGATTGCCGAGCATGGGTTTCACGACGCCCCCATTGCCGCAATTGCCGAGCGGGCCAGCGTGGGAGCGGGGACCATCTACCGCTATTTTGAAAACAAGGACGTGCTTATCAATGAATTGTTTCAGGCGTTGCATGATAGAATCTGTGCAGGAATCCTGAAAGGATATGCGCCTGATAGTTCGCTCAGGGAACGGTTTGTCCATCTGAGCACGGCGCTGCTGCGCTATTTCATCGATAACCCCTTGGATTTTCGCTACCTGGAGCAGTATCATAACTCCCCCTATGGTGTGGCCTTTCGCCGGGATCGACTTTTGGGCAGCGAAGGCAATGGGGATCTGTACCGCAGCCTCCTCGAAGAGGGCGTTGCCCAACAGATTGTAAAGGACCTCCCTCTGGTTGTGCTTTTTGCCTTGGCGTTTGGCCCTCTTCTGGCTGTGGCCAGGGACCATATCCTTGGTTTCGTCGAACTGGATGCATCCTTAATCGCGCAAACCGTTCAGGCCTGCTGGGATGGGATCAAGAGGTAACTGCGCGCGGCATTTCCGGAAAAGGTCGTTATGTCGCGGTGCGGAGTAACTCCGTGTTCTTGTGTTCGGTCGTGCAATTCTTCCCGCTGCTGGCGCATCAGTTCGTTGCGCTGGCGAGCAAGCGAGGAAGTGGCTCAATTCCTTTGAGGTATTTATTGATGGAAACCATTGGCAAAATCAAACTGCTCGCCCTGGCGGGACTCGTAATCGGCATATTCGCGATAACCGGCTGCAAACAACACTCTCCCTCCGGGGCTCAACCCTCCGCCCCCGAGGTGGGGATTGTGGCCATAACCACCGCGCCGGTCACCTTGACCATGGAGCTGCCGGGCCGGACCTCACCCCGCTTGATTGCCGAGGTGCGTCCACAAGTGGGAGGAATCATTCAGGAAAGGCTGTTCGTGGAGGGGTCGGAGGTGAAGGCTGGGCAGGTGCTGTACCGGATTGATCCGGCCACCTATCAGGCCGCCTATGCCAGCGCCAAGGCGGCCCTGGCCCGAGCCGAGGCCAATCTTCTTCCTGCCCGGCTCAAGGAAGAACGCTTCCGCGAGTTGGTGGCAATCAATGCCGTGAGCCGGCAGGAGCATGATGACGCCAGCGCAATGCTCAAGCAGGCGGAAGCCGAGGTGGCGGCCAATCAGGCGGTTGTTGACGCCGCCCGCATCAATCTGGATTATACCAGTGTCAAGGCGCCGATATCCGGCCGGATCGGCCGTTCGACCGTAACCGGCGGGGCCTTGGTCACGGCGAACCAGGCGGCGCCCATGGCCACGATTCAGCAGCTTGATCCCGTCTATGTGGACGTGGTTCAATCCAGCGCTGAGTTGCTCCGCCTGAAGCGCAATCTTGCCAATGGCGAGATCAAGGGGCAGGATGCAGGCCAGACAAAGGTCACGCTGGTACTGGAAGATGGTAGCTCCTATCCGCAGGAGGGAGTCCTGAAATTCAGTGAAGTGACCGTGGATCAAAGCACCGGCTCCGTCACCCTGAGGGCTCTTTTTCCCAACCCGGAGCAACTGCTGCTGCCCGGCATGTTCGTCCGCGCCATCGTGCAGGAAGGGGTCAGCGAACAGGCCATCCTGGTGCCGCAGCGCGGAGTGAGCCGTAATCCGAAAGGAGAGGCCATGGTCATGGTGGTCGGCGGTGAGGAGAAGGTGGAGCCGCGCGTCATCAAGGTTTCGCGCACGGTTGGTGAAAACTGGCTGGTGAGTGATGGCTTGAAGGTGGGAGATCGGGTGATCCTGGAAGGGATTCAAAAGGCGCGCCCGGGAACCCAGGTCAAGGCAGTGGTGTTTGGCGCCAAGCCGGAGACTTCCCCGGCCGGTGCCTCGCAGCCTTCGCCCGCTAAAAAGTAAAGGAGCCCCTCCATGCCTCGTTTTTTCATCAACCGCCCGATCTTTGCCTGGGTCATCGCCATCATGGTGATGCTGGCCGGGTTGCTGGCGATCAAGACCCTGCCGGTCTCCCAGTATCCGCCCATCGCCCCGCCCCAGATCACCATCAATGCCAGGTATCCGGGCGCCTCGGCTCAGACCGTGCAGGATACCGTCACCCAGGTCATCGAGCAGAAGCTCAACGGCATCGACAACCTGATCTATATGTCCTCCACCAGCGATTCATCCGGGACGGTGGCCATCAACCTGACCTTCAAGGCCGGCACCGACCCGAACATCGCCCAGGTTCAGGTGCAGAACAAGCTGCAGCTTGCCACGCCGCTCTTGCCCCAGATCGTGCAGCGCCAGGGGATCTCGGTGGTCAAATCCACCAAGAACTTCCTGCTCATCATCGGGTTGGTTTCGGAAGACGGTTCCATGGACCGTAACGACCTAGCCGACTATATGGTTTCCAACGTCCAGGACATCGTCAGCCGTCTGGAGGGGGTAGGGGAATTGCAGTTGTTCGGCTTCCAGAACGCCATGCGGATCTGGCTGAACCCTGCCAAGCTGAACAATTTTCGCCTGACCACCAACGATGTGATCGAGGCGCTGCAGGCCCAGAACGCGCAAGTTTCGGCCGGTCAGTTCGGCGGCACTCCGGCGGTGGCCGGGCAGCAACTCAACGCCACCATCACCGCCCGCACCCTGCTGCAGACTCCGGAGCAGTTCGACGCCATCATCCTGCGCACCAACCCTGACGGCTCCACGGTCAGACTCAAGGATGTCGCGGAAAGCAGGATCGGCACCGAAAGCTACGATATTCAGTCGCGCTACAAGGGCAAACCCATGGGCGGCATGGCGATCCGGCTCGCTGCCGGCGCCAATGCCCTGGATACCGGCGATCGGGTCAAGGCCAAGATGGCGGAACTGGAAAAATATTTCCCCCCCGGCATGAAGGTGGTCTATCCCTACGACACCACCCCCTTTGTCAAGATCTCCATGGAAGAGGTGGTCCAGACCTTGCTTGAGGCGGTCTGCCTGGTCTTTATCATCATGTTCCTCTTCCTGCAGAATTTCCGGGCCACCCTGATCCCCACCATCGCGGTGCCGGTGGTTCTGCTCGGCACCTTCGGGGTGCTGTCGGCCAGCGGCTTTTCCATCAATACCCTGACCATGTTCGCCCTGGTCATCGCCATCGGGTTGCTGGTGGACGATGCCATCGTGGTGGTGGAGAACGTGGAGCGGATCATGTCCGAGGAGGGGCTCTCGCCGCGGGAGGCCACCATCAAGTCCATGGGCCAGATCACCAGCGCCCTCTGGGGCATCGCCACCGTGCTCACCGCGGTCTTTCTGCCCATGGCCTTCTTCGGCGGCTCCACCGGGGTTATTTACCGCCAATTCTCCATCACCATCATCTCCTCGATGATCCTGTCGGTGCTGGTGGCAATGATCCTCACTCCGGCCCTCTGCGCCACCCTGCTAAAACCCGTGCCCAAGGGACATGAGGCCTGTGAGAGCGGCTGGTATTGCCCTTTCTTCCGCTGGTTCAACAAGTGGTTCGATCGCCGCCGGGATCAGTACGAACGGCTGGTGAGCCGCTCCTTTGCCAAACCGGTCCGTTATCTGGTGGTTTACGGGCTCATTGTCGTGGTCATGGCCTTCCTTTTTCTGCGTCTGCCCACCGCCTTTCTGCCGGACGAGGATCAGGGCTTTATTATCTGCCAGGTGCAGTTGCCGGCCGGCGCTACCCAGGAGCGGACCCTGAAGCTCATCGAGCAACTGGAGCAGCATTTCCTGGAGCGGGAGGCCAAGTCGGTGGAGGCCATTATCACCATCGCCGGCTTCAGTTTCGCGGGGCGTGGCCAGAACATGGGGCTCGCCTTTGTGCGGCTCAAGGACTGGGATCTGCGCAAATCCAAGGAGTTGAAGGCCGTCGCCGTGGCCGGGCGGGCCATGCAGGCCTTCTCGCAGTTTCGTGACGGTTTGGCCTTTGCCTTCTCTCCCCCGGCGGTGATCGAGTTGGGGCAGGCCAATGGCTTTGATTTTCAGCTCCAGGATCGCGGCGGCCTGGGACACGACAAGCTGATGGAGGCGCGCAGCCAATTGTTGGGCATGGCCAAGAACAACTCCAAGCTGATCGCCGTCCGTCCCAACGGCCAGGACGATGCCCCCCAGTTCAAGCTCGACATCGATGACGTGCGGGCCGGAGCCCTGGGGCTCTCCCCGGACGACATCAATACGGTGCTGAGCACCGCCTGGAGCAGTTCCTACATCAACGACTTCATCCAGAACGGCCGGGTCAAGAAGGTCTATCTCCAGGCCGAGGCCAAATACCGGATGCTGCCGGAGGATATCAACCGCTGGTATGTCCGCAATGCCAAGGGCGAGATGGTGCCGTTTTCGGCCTTTGCCACCGCCCATTGGCAGTATGGCTCTCCCCGGTTGGAACGCTATAACGGTATTCCCTCCGTGCAGGTCATGGGGCAGGCGGCCCCTGGGATCAGCACCGGCGAGGCGATGGCCGAGATGGAAAGGATGGCCGCCGAGCTGCCGCCCGGATTCGGTTTCGAATGGAGCGGCCTCTCCTATGAGGAGAAACAGGCAGGCAAACAGGCGCCGGCCCTCTACGCCATCTCGCTGTTGGTGGTGTTTCTGGCCGTGGCGGCGCTGTACGAGAGCTGGACCATCCCCTTTGTCAACCTGTTGATGCTGCCGCTGGGGCTGGTGGGTGCGGTTGCCGCGGTCACCATGCGCGTCCTGCCCAACGATGTCTATCTTCAAATCGGTCTCTTGACCACGGTGGGGCTTTCCACGAAGAATGCCATCCTGATCATCCAATTCATCAAGGCGCAGATGCAGGAGGGGCAAGAGCTGGTTGCGGCCACCCTGGCGGCGGTGAAGACCCGGCTGCGTCCGGTCATCATGACCTCGCTGGCCTTTTTCTTCGGCACCTTGCCGATGGCTTTGACCCGCGGGGCGGGCGCCGCGGCCCAGAACGCCATCGGCACCGCGGTCACCGGCGGCTTGCTCTCGGCCACCTTCATCGACCTGATCTTCATCCCGTTTTTCTTTGTCCTGGTTTCCCGGCGCTTTGCAAAAAAGCAGCCGGCGCCACAATCCCCGGCTGATCCCAACGTTGCGGAGGTGCAGTGAGATGAAAGCGAAGAGCACAGCCCTGTGTCTGCCTTTGGCCGCATTGCTGTGCCTGGGCGGCTGCACCATGGCCCCCAGGTATGCCCGACCGGAACCGCCGGTGCCGGCTGCCTGGCCGAGCGGGCAGGCGTATCAAGAGCCAAGTGGCAACCAAGCCGACCAGGAAGCGGCCGGTCTTGCCTGGCAGGAGTTCTTTGTCGATGCGCAACTGCAAAAGCTGATCGCCCTGGCCCTTACGAATAACCGCGACCTGCGCATCGCCGCCCTCAACATCGAGCGCTCACGGGCCCAGTACCGGATCCAGCGTGCCGAGCTGCTGCCGCAGATCGATGCCACCGGCGCCGGCAGCAAACAGCGCATTCCGAAAACACTTTCCTCCACCGGCCAGGCGGAAACCGTCGAGCAGTACAGCGCCGGCCTCGGGGTCAGCGCCTATGAGCTTGATCTGTTTGGTCGGGTGCAAAGTTTGAAAGACCGGGCATTGGAGCACCATCTCGCCACCGAGCAAGCGCGCCGCACGGTGCAGATCAGCCTGGTGGCCGAGGTGGCTGCCAACTACCTGAGCCTGGCCGCCGACCGCGAGCGGTTGCAATTGGCCCGGGAAACCCTCACAACCCAGCAGGCCACCCACCAACTGATTCAGCGCCGCTTTGAGGTGGGGGCCGCCTCCGAGCTGGATCTGCGGCAGGCGCAAACCAGAGTCGATGCGGCGCGGACGGATGTTGCCCGCTATACGACCCTGGTGGCCCAGGATGAAAACGGGCTCAACGTGGTGGTCGGCGCTCCGGTTCCTGCCGAGTTGCTTCCGAAGGCGCTTTCCGAAAACCTCACCGCTGTGCAGGATATCGCGCCCGGCCTGCCCTCCGAGGTGCTGCTCCGTCGCCCCGATGTTCTGGCGGCCGAGAACCTGCTCAAGGGATACAACGCCAACATCGGCGCGGCCCGGGCCGCGTTTTTTCCGCGCATCACCCTGGTCGGCTCCGTCGGCGTGGGCAGCGACGAACTCGCCACCCTCTTTAGCTCAGGTTCCGGCGCCTGGGCCTTTGCTCCGAACATCGTTTTGCCGATTTTTGATGCGGGCTCACGCTGGGCCAGCTTGAAGGTGGCGGAGGTGGACCGGGATATCGCCGTTGCCCAGTACGAAAAGGCGATTCAGACCGCCTTCCGGGAAGTGGCCGACGCCCTTGCCCAGCGGGGAACCATCGATGAGCAACTGACGGCGCAGCAGTCCCTCACCGACGCCACCGCCACAAGTCACCGTCTCTCCCAAGCCCGCTATGAAAAAGGGGTTGACAGCTATCTGGCCGTGCTCGATTCCCAGCGCTCGCTGTATGGCGCACAGCAGGAGCTGATCGCCACTCGTTTGATCCGGCTGCTGAATATGGTAACATTATACAAAGTGCTCGGTGGCGGGGGGGAAGTCGCGTCTGCGCCATACATTCCGTGAGCAGCGGCCGAGGTGAAGAATAAACCACGGCCGGAAAAGGAGCATTGCTATGGCAGGGCAACAGAGAAGATGGCTGATCGCGGTTGCCGGGTTCCTGCTTCTGGCTGTTCTGGGAGGCCTCGGCTGGCGAATGTTTGCCAGCAAGGATCGGGAAATCGGGCTTGCCAGCGGCAATGGCCGCATCGAGGCGGTTGAAATCGACATCGCCGCCAAGACGGCGGGGCGGATCAAGGCCATCCTGGTGAAGGAAGGCGACTTCGTCACTGCCGGGCAGATTGTTGCGCGCATGGATACCGAGACGCTCGCTGCCCAGCATCGTGAGGCGGAAGCATATCTGCGCAAGGCGGAAAGCGGTGTGCAAACCGTGCAAAGCCAAGTGGTGCAGCGCCGGAGTGAGAGAGCCGCGGCCATGGCGCTGCTCGCAGAACGCGAGGCCGAATATGATGCGGCTTTAAAACGTCTATCGCGTTCGGAATCCCTGGCCGGCATCGGGGCCATCGCTACCCAGGAACTGGACGACGACCGCGCCCAGGCCTTGAGCAGCCAAGCGGCAATCCGTGCGGCCAACGCGCAGATAGCAGCGGCGGAAGCCGCGATTGCCACGGCACAATCCCAGGAGGTTGAAGCGCGTTCGGTTGTCGAGGCATCGCGGGCCACGCTAGAGCGGCTCCAGGCAGACCTCGACGACAGCGCCTTGAAGGCGACCCGTGACGGCCGCGTGCAGTATCGCATTGCCCAGCCCGGCGAGGTGGTTGCCGGTGGCGGCAAGATTCTCAATCTGCTCGATCTGAGCGATGTGTACATGACCTTCTTTCTGCCATCTGCCATTGCGGGCCGGGTGGCGATCGGCTCGGAGGCGCGGCTGGTGCTCGATGCCGCGCCGGAGTACGTCATCCCTGCGACGATTTCCTTTGTCGCCGACGTGGCCCAATTCACCCCCAAAACCGTGGAAACCGCCAGCGAACGCCAGAAGCTGATGTTCCGGGTCAAGGCGCAAATCGCTCCGGAGCTGCTCAAGAAACATATTCATCATGTCAAGACCGGGTTGCCGGGCATGGCCTATGTGCGGCTCGATCCGCAGCGTGAATGGCCGGCCGCTCTGCAGGTGAGGCTGCCGCAATGACCGGCGACCTGGCGACTCCTTCCTCTGTTGCGGCAGGAATCGCGCCGGTCGTGAGGGTAACCGATGTCAGCTTGCGTTACGGCAAGACGCTTGCCTTGGACCGGGTCACCCTGGATCTGCCGACAGGGCAAATGGTCGGCTTGATCGGACCGGACGGGGTCGGCAAATCCAGCCTGTTTTCGCTGATCGCCGGCGCCCGCGTCATCCAGACCGGCCGGATCGAGGTGCTGGCCGGCGACATGGCTGAAGCGCACCACCGGAAGATTGTCTGCCCGCGCATTGCCTATATGCCGCAAGGGTTGGGCAAGAATCTCTACGCCACGCTGTCGGTATTTGAAAATATCGATTTCTTCGGCCGCTTGTTCGCCCAGGACAGCGGCGAACGCCACCGCCGTATCCACGACCTGCTGGCAAGCACCGGACTCTCGCCTTTCCGGGATCGCCCGGCGGGTAAGCTTTCCGGGGGCATGAAACAAAAACTCGGACTCTGCTGCGCGCTTATCCACGATCCCGATCTGTTGATCCTCGATGAACCCACCACCGGGGTTGATCCGCTTTCGCGCCGCCAGTTCTGGGAGCTGATCGACCGCATCCGCGCCGGGCAACCCGGGATGAGTGTGCTGGTGGCCACCGCCTACATGGAAGAGGCTGCCCGCTTCGACTGGCTGGTGGCCATGGATGGCGGGCGGGTGCTGACTTGTGGCACTCCTCGGCAACTGCTTGACCGCACGGCCAGCGAGACACTGGAGTCCGCCTTCATCTCCCTGCTGCCAGAAGAAAAGCGCGCCGATCACCGGGCGGTGCGGATTCCACCCCGCGCCACCGATGGCGACGAGATAGCGATCGAGGCAAAGGAGCTGACCATGCGTTTCGGCGACTTCACCGCGGTGGACCGGGTGAGTTTTCGCATCGCCCGCGGCGAGATCTTCGGTTTCTTGGGTTCCAACGGCTGCGGCAAGACTACGACCATGAAGATGCTGACCGGCCTGCTGACGGCCAGCGCGGGAGAGGCGTGGCTGTTCGGCCAGGCGGTAAACCCCAAGGATCTTGAAACCCGGCGGCGGGTCGGGTACATGACCCAATCCTTCTCGCTCTATTCCGAACTGAGCGTGGAACAGAATCTGACCCTGCACGCCCGGCTTTTCAGTGTCCCCGCGGAGCAGATTTCCGGACGCGTGGATGAAATGGCCAGCCGTTTCGGCCTGTCCGGGGTCATGGCCGCGCTGCCCGGCAGTCTCCCCCTGGGGCAACGCCAGCGGCTCTCCCTGGCGGTGGCGATGATCCATCGCCCGGAGATGCTGATCCTCGATGAACCCACCTCTGGGGTTGACCCCATCGCCCGGGATGGTTTCTGGCAAATGTTGATCGATCTTGCCCGCCGCGACCGGGTCACCATCTTCATCTCCACCCATTTCATGAACGAAGCCGAACGCTGCGACCGCATCTCGCTGATGCATGCCGGGCAGGTGCTGGTCAGCGATACGCCCGCCGCGCTCATGCAACAACGTGGGACATCAACGCTGGAAGAGGCATTTATCGGGTATCTGGAAGATGCGGCGCCGGAAAGAAAGACTCCTGAACCGCCGACAACCGCGGCCATGGCCCCTTCCGTGCCGCCGTCCCGCGGCATAACCACCCCCAATAAAAAAATCGGCTTCAGCCTCCGCCGCCTGTTCAGCTACAGCCGGCGTGAGGGGATGGAACTCCGCCGGGATCCGATCCGGGCCACCTTGGCGCTGCTCGGCAGCGTCATTCTGATGCTGATCATGGGGTACGGCATCACCATGGATGTGGAGGATCTGGCCTTTGCCGTACTCGATCGCGACCAGACCTCGGCCAGCCGTGATTATGCGCGCAATCTTGCCGGTTCGAGTTATTTCATCGAGCATGCGCCAATTGTCGATTACGCCGATCTGGACCGGCGCATGCGGGCCGGCGAGATCAGCCTGGCCCTGGAGATACCTCCGGGATTTGCCCGCGATCTGGACCGCTCCACTCCGGTGGCGATCGGGGCCTGGATCGACGGGGCCATGCCGCAGCGGGCCGAAACCATTCAGGGCTATGTGAGCGGGATGCATGCCCACTGGCTGGCCGACCTGGCCGCGCGCAAGCTTGGCCAATCCCGCTCCGTTGGGCTGGTCAACATCGAAACCCGGTTTCGCTACAACCCCGATGTCAAAAGCCTGGTGGCGATGGTGCCGGCGGTGATTCCCCTGCTGCTGATGATGATTCCGGCGATGCTCACCGCGCTCAGCGTGGTGCGGGAAAAAGAGCTCGGCTCCATCGTCAACCTCTATGTCACGCCGGTTACCCGGCTTGAGTTTCTGCTCGGCAAGCAACTGCCCTACATCGGGCTGGCAATGGTGAATTTTTTGCTCATGGCCTTGCTTGCGGTGACTGTTTTCGGCGTGCCGATGCGGGGGAGCTTTCTTGCCTTATCAACGGCGGCACTGCTGTATGTCATCTCCGCCACCGCCATGGGGTTGCTGTTCTCCACCTTTGTGCGCAGCCAGATTGCGGCAATCTTCGGCACGGCAGTGCTCACCATTCTGCCTGCCGTACAGTTCTCCGGCATGACCGACCCGGTCTCCTCACTGGAGGGGGTGGGCAGAATGATCGGCGCCATCTACCCCACCACGTATTTCCTGGTTATTGCCCGCGGCACCTTTTCCAAGGGGCTTGGTTTTGCGGACCTCCAGGCATCCTTCCTGCCGCTCATCCTGGCCGTTCCCGTGCTGATCGGGCTATGCGCGCTGTTGCTGCGAAAACAGGAGGCCTGAACATGCGTTTCGCCACCATTCGCCATCTGGGTATCAAGGAATTGCGCAGCCTGGCCCGAGACCCGATCATGCTGGGGTTGATCCTTTTTGCCTTTACGGCGGCGATTTACTCGGCCGCCACGGCAATGCCGGAAACCCTCAACAAGGCGCCGATCTCCATCGTGGACGAAGACCGGTCGCCGCTGTCGGCGCGGATCGTTGACGCCTTTTATCTCCCCCATTTTCTCTCGCCGGTGATGATCACCCAGGCCGAGATGGATGCCAGGATGGATGCTGGCCTCGATACCTTCGCCTTGAACATCCCCCCGGAGTTTCAGCGCGATCTGCTGGCTGGGCGGCAACCGACGATTCAGCTCAATGTCGATGCGACCCGCATGAGCCAGGCTTTTACCGGCAGTGGCTATATCCAGACCATGATCACCAGCGAGGTAACCGAGTTCGTCCAGCGTTACCGCGGGGTTGCGGCGCCGCCGGTGGATTTGGCCTTGAGGGCGCGCTTCAACCCTTCCCTGACCCAGGCCTGGTTCGGGGCGGTGATGGAAGTCATCAACAACGTCACCATGCTCTCCATCGTGCTCACCGGCGCCGCTTTGATCCGTGAGCGGGAGCACGGCACCATCGAACATCTGCTGGTCATGCCGGTGACGCCCTGTGAGATCATGACGAGCAAGGTCTGGGCCATGGGGCTGGTGGTGCTTGTTGCCTGCGCTTTCGCCCTGGTGTTTGTGGTACAGGGGCTTTTGTCGGTGCCCATTGAAGGTTCGCTCGTGCTGTTTTTGGCCGGCACCGCGCTGCATCTGTTCGCCACGACTTCCATGGGTATTTTCATGGGCACCATCGCGCGCTCGATGCCGCAGTTCGGGCTGCTGTTAATGCTTATCCTGATGCCGCTGGAGATGCTCTCCGGCGGCGTCACCCCGCGCGAAAGCATGCCTGATTGGATTCAAGTGATAATGCAGATAGCGCCGACCACCCATTTTGTCTCATTGGCCCAGGCGATTCTCTATCGGGGGGCAGGCCTCGATGTGGTGTGGCCGCAGTGCGCCATTCTCGTTGTGATCGGGGCGGTTTTTTTCGGCATCACGCTGGTCCGCTTTCGCAAAACCATCGGGATCTTGGGGTAAAAAGGCCAAGCCCACGGCTGCGGGCCGTGTGAAAAAGTCTCAAGCGGGAATTAAGCGGGAATCGTCGGCCTATGGGTGGACGCGATGTGCGGGGGAACCTGCGTAGCGGTGGAGCATGGTGTCCGGCGAACCCTCGAACCCCCTTCACCCATGTCTTGCCGAAAACCGTGGCGGCGCAAGGGAGCGTTCAGTCGCCAAGGTCCTCGCCAAAGGGATTCTTCAGTCCATACCGCTCGATCTTCCGGCGTAGGGTGTCCTTGGAGATGCCCAGCTCCCGGCAGGTGTTCATCCGCCGCCAGTGGTTCCGTTCCAGGGATTGAAAGATCGCCTGTTTCTCGATCTCCTCGAGGGGAAGGGGCTTGTGGAGCGGGATGGGGCCGGAGTGCGGACTTTCCTGGCTTTTGGGGGCAAACGGTTCGGGGAGATGTTCCGGCCGGATGAACCCTCCATGGCAGAGGATGAAGGAGTACTCGATGATGTTTTCCAGCTCGCGGATATTGCCGGGGAAGCCGTAGCGCATGAGAATGCCTAAGGCTTCATCGGAAATCCCGACGATATCCTTGCCCTGCTGATTGCTGAATTGTTTGATGAAATGTTCGGCGAGCATGGGCACGTCTTCCATGCGCTCCCGCAGGGGGGGGAGGAGGATCTTCACCACGTTCAGGCGATAGAAGAGATCTTCCCGGAAGATGCCTTCCTGGACAAGCTGCTGCAGGTTGCGATTGGTGGCGGCGATGATCCGCACGTCGGCCTTGACCGGTTTGTTGGAACCAAGGGGTTCGTACACCTTTTCCTGGAGAACCCGCAGGAGCTTGACCTGGAGGGAGGCGGGAATATCCCCGATTTCATCGAGGAACAGGGTGCCTTTTTCGGCGCTGGCAAAGCGGCCCGGCCGGTCGTGCTTGGCGTCGGTGAAGGCGCCGGCCTTGTAGCCGAAAAGCTCGGACTCAAGCAGGGTTTCCGGCAGGGCGCCGCAGTTGACCGCCATGAATGGGCCTTTGTTGCGCCGGCTCGAGGTGTGGATGGCGCGGGCCACCAGCTCTTTACCGGTGCCCGATTCGCCGAGCACCAGGACATTGCTTTCGCTGTGGGCGATCTCGGGCAGGATGCTGAAGATCCGCTGCATGGAGGCACTCTTGCTCAGGATCTCGCCGAAGGTATAGCGCCGGGAAAGCTGTTTGCGCAGTTCCGTGACCACGCTCAGATCCCGGAAGGTTTCCACCCCGCCGATGACGTTGCCTTCGTGGTCAAGAAGCGGGGCGGCGCTGATGCTTAAGGGGATCTGCTTGCCGTCGATGTTCTTGACAAAGATGGAGCGGTTGGCCACGGGCTTGCCGCTGTAAAGGCTTTGGGCGATGGCGCAGTTTTCGCCGCAGATGCTGGAGTGGAACACGTCGCTGCACGACTTGCCGATGGCATCCTGCCGTTTCCAGCCCGTAATCAATTCGGCCGCCCGGTTGAAGGAGGTGATCTTCCAACTGCGGTTTACAGTGAACACCCCGTCGGCGATGCTTTCCAGGACGAGATCCTTGGTCATGACCGAGGTGAGGTCGCGGAAGGTTTCCACCCCGCCGATCACGTCGCCGTCCGGGTCGGTAAGGGGGGCGGCGCTGATGCTGATCGGGATGGTCTCCCCGTCCTTGCCCTTGATGAAGATGGAGCGGTTGCCGATGGGCTGGCCGCTTTCCACGCTCTGGGCGAGAATGCAGGCATCCCCGCAGATGCTCGAATGGAAAATGGAGCTGCAGGGCTTGCCGAGAACCTCATCCTTGTTCCAGCCGGTGATGTGTTCCGCCGCCTTGTTGAAGGAGGTCAGATGCCAATTCCGGTCCACGGTGAAGACGCCGTCGGCAATGCTGTCCAGGATGAGATCCTGTTGCAGGCTGGAAGTAATGTCCCGGAAGGTTTCCACCCCGCCGATGACCTGGCCTTCCGGGTCGATGAGCGGCGAGGCGCTGATGCTGATGGGGATGGTCCGGCCATTCTTTCCTTTGATATAGATGGAACGATTGACGATGGATTTTCCTTCGTTGACGCTTTGGGCCAGGATGCAGTCGGCGCCGCAGATATTGGACTGGAAGATTTTATTGCAGGAGATGCCTACCACTTCCTGGCGTGTCCAGCCGGTAATCTCTTCGGCCGCCTTGTTGAAGGAGGTGATGCGGAAATGTTTGTCCACGGTGAAGACGCCGTCGGCGATGCTGTTTAAAACCAGCGGGTAGATGTGGCCCGGGTCGGTGGCGTCGCGGAGGGTGATGATGGCGCCGGTGAGTTTGCCGTCTTTGTCGGGAATGGGGATCGCCGTGACCAGGAGGATGACCGAGTCCTTGCTGTCCGGTTTGTGCATCACGACCCGCAACCCATGCATGGCGCGGCCGGAGGCCAGCGGACCATACAGACTGCACAGTGCCTCAAACTTGCCTGATCCGCTGAAAACATCCTGGCAGCTCTTGCCGATGGTCTCACCGGTGGTGAGGCCCATGAGTTTTTCCGCTGCGTGGTTGAAGGAGGTGATCTGCCAGTTTTCATTGACGGTGAAAACTGCTTCCTGTACGGCCAGGGAAGAAGGGGGGGTGGTTTTGGCGTCCATGGTTTATGAAATAATGGAGTCTTTTGGGTTATGGATAATTGTTAAGAATCATTCTTGAATCTATTAAAGGATATAGCAAAAAAAAACAAAGTGCGCTTGCGGAAAGGCAAGAAGCAAGGTGTTTTTCTCAAAATGGGAGAAGGTTGACGGATTTAGGGTCCGGTCGGGTGCGGGGACAATGGGACGTTTGCCCAGAACGCGTGAAAATTATCTTGACATGCGGGTTTGTCAAATTACAATGGCTTGAATTTATCCATTGGCAATTAAACCAAACGTTAATTGCTTAAATACCTTCTGGATTATCCGATTCCTGAAGGGTGGAAGAGGTCGAGCACCCTTCTGAAATAACTGAGGAGACGTGAGAATGAAGATAGATGATCTTGAAAAACTCGAGAATGAGGGGGTTGAAAACCTTCCTTCCGAGGAGCGCCGCCGATTCCTTCGCTTTGGGTTGGCGGTAACCGGTGTTTTTGTCGGGGGTTCCGTGCTTTCCCTGACCTCCGCGCGGAAGGCCGAGAGCGCCATGGGTCCGGTGCCCGCCGCCGGAAGTTTTCCGTACAGCCCCCATTACACCATGGTCATGCGGCAGAACCGCTGCATCGACTGTGAACGCTGCATGGAAGCCTGCGTGAAGACCAATAACGTGCCTTCCTACGGCTACCGCACCACCATTCTCCAGCAGGAGCGGGAGATTGCCAGGGGAGAGAAAGAGCGGGTGTTCATGCCTGTGCTCTGCAACCATTGCAATCGTCCGCCTTGTGTTCGGGTGTGCCCCACCACCGCAACTTACAAGGACAAGAAAAACGGTATCGTCATGATGGATTACAAGCGCTGCATCGGCTGTAAGACCTGCATGGCGGCCTGTCCTTACAATGCCCGTTATTTCAAGGAAGAGAACCGGGCCGTTGACAAGTGCAATTTTTGTTTCGACACCCGCCTGTCCAAGGGCGAAAGCACGACGGCTTGCTCCGCTGCTTGTCCGGCTGGAGTTCGCGTATTCGGGGATCTCACCAATTACGACAGTGAGGCGTACAAGCTGATCCACACGCCTGAGAAGGTTGTTTGGGTTCTTCGTCCTGAAACCGGCGCCATGCCCAACGTGTTCTACATGAATGATTAACCAAACAGCGGAGAGGGCCGTAATGAAACGCAATAATAAGAGCGTAATGAATATGGTGGGCTTGGCGGCTGCGATCGGCCTCCTGGTTTTTTCCAGCCAGTCCTTTGGCGAGGAAGCCTACGATGAGGATACCTATGGGCCGAAGGCGCCCATTATTTGGACAAAACCCGTGAAGGGCGTGGTGTTTTATCATAAAACCCACACCATGGACGCCGGTCTTTCCTGTGACATGTGCCATGACACACTCTTTGAGATGGCAGCCGGAGCTGCCGAGGAGAAGGCGGATTTCACCATGGCTTCCTTGTACAAAGGGAAATACTGCGGCGCCTGCCATGACGGGCAGATGGCTTTTGCCTCCAACACCCGTTGCGCCACCTGCCATGTGGGCGTGAAGGGGTACAATAAACTGACCGGCCCCGCGCCCCAGGGCAAGGCAACCGGTAAGCATTGATTTTATCGGTGTTTCAATCCTTTCGTTTGCCGCGATAGCGAGCAGACGAAAGGGGTTGAGGTCCGTCCTGTTTTTTAAGCGGAAAGTCTGGGGGTGCTTGGGCTTTCCGCTTTTTTTTGTTTGCCTCCTTTCTGCTGTTATTCGCCCACCTGCCAACACCAGGCTCTTGGTTCAGGAAATCCCTGGACCCCTCGCAATCGTATTGCAATCCGTATTGTCAAATAATAGGTGAGTTCTCGCCTTCTGTTCTGTCCTGCCGATTTGTGCGCCCTTGCGTCCAGGCGCAGATGAGTCCTGGGTGTGAAGGTGCCGGTTTCCCGCTGTTTTCCTTTTTTGTCCGTTGCGCTATTCCAGTGCGTTTTGTTCGGAAATGATCGAGATATGATCCTCCCGGAAGAGTCATGTCGACGTGTGTGTGGGGCTGCGGAGGCGTATGTTGCGCCGTTTTTGGTCTATCTGTTTGATTTTAATAAACAAAAAAACAGACATGCGTTGAGGCTTCCTGGGGAGGCAGTGTGGCATGCTATGGGGGATGAGTGTCGTATCGTCCTGTGGTTGTGTTATTTTTATGTTTTATTGGCGATTGAGCCTTGTGTTTGGCAAACGGATCGTTTTGCGTCCATTATGGGCGGGGGGTCAGATCAAAAATAGCCCTGCACGTTAAATAACCTGCAACAGCATATGTCCGCGATAGATATGAAATCTGTGGTTGTAAAACTCTAACTCCTTGCTTCTCTATGGAAAACTGAATTTTTCCTAAAAAAGAAGGTGGATCGATTTGTTGTGGCACGCACTTTGCTCTTTGATATTACCGACATGGGAGCAGTGTAAGGGAAAGCCCATTGCCGAACAAGCGAATGCACAGAAAAGGAGGTGGCCAGGGAGAGTTGGCGGAAAATGTCCTGGAGGGGAGAAACTCCTCAATCAACGGGTGGCGGCCCGGAAAGTAACCCTTGCTCCAGAAAATACCAGCAACTGTTTGAGTACAGGCTGAAAGCGAAAATTAAACGAAGTTTGCAGGAATAACTCCCTGGCCGGGAGTGAGTTACACTAACTGTTAATTTGCAGGTAAAAATTTTAGGGAGGAAAAATCATGTTGAACACATTCTCACTCGCTGAGGTGGCAGAGGAAAAGGTCGCTACCCCGACCGTGACCAAAGCCACCATCCTGTGCGCGATCCTGGCCCTGGTCGGTGTCGGCGCCGGTCTGTATGCCCAGGTTATCGGGCATGAACATGCCTTTGCCAACACCCGGGAGATGCCTTGGGGTATTCTGATCGCGAATTATGCGTATTTCGCCATCATCTCCACCGGGCTCTGCCTGCTTGCCGTGCTGAGCCACATCTTCGGGCACAACCGTTTGACCGCGCTGGCCAACCGCATGGTATACCTCTCCATCGTGGTCATCTTCGGCGGGTTCCTCATCATCGGCCTTGAGCTTGAGAATCCCCATCGCATGCTCCTCTACAACATGCTTTCCCCGAATCTGACCTCCAACATCTGGTGGATGGGAACCCTGTACAGCATGGCCGTGGGCTTCATGTTTGTGGAATTTTACCTGATCCTGACCAAAAAATACTCTCTGGCTGTTACCCTTGGCGTACTTGGCGCCCTGGCTGAGCTTGCGGCCAACACCAACCTTGGCGCCGTGTTCGCGACCCTTTCCGCACGGCCTTTCTGGTACGGTTCCCAGTTGCCCATCTATTTTCTTGCTTCCGCCGTTATGACCGGTTCCGCCGCGATCATTCTGTTCAGCAACTGGGCCTATAAGATGCGGGGCGAGGAAATGAGCCAGTCCACCCGCGAAGGTCTCCAGGGCGCCGGCAAGGTCATGTTCAGCACCCTCGTGCTGCTGGCCATCGCCACCACCTGGAAGTTCATCGCCGCCTTTGCCGGTGGCGCGGAAGATGTTCGTCTTGCCGCCCTGAGCCTGCTCCAGGGTCCGCTCGCCATGAATTTTTGGGTGTTCGAGACCGTGGTCGGCATGCTTGCCCCCATCGTGATCCTGACCCTCTCCCGGATGAAGAGCCAGCAGGCTCTGTCCGCTGCTGCCCTCATGGTGTTGGTTGGTGCGTACTTCCAGCGCTTCGATATCGTGGTCGCCGGCCAGATCGTGCCGATCTATAACGGCTTCGATGATCTGCCGACCTACCTTTCCTATATCCCCTCCGTGGCCGAATTTTTGATCGCCCTGGGTGGTTTCGGTCTTGTCGGTCTCGGGTTCCTCCTTGGGGAGCGGTTTTTTGGCAAGGCTTTCCGGCCCAGCGGTCATCATTGATCACTGCCCACGCGAGGCTGAATTAAGACAAATGACCTCCCGCGGGCGGGATATCCCGCCCGCGGGAGGTTCAAACCGGAGTAGAGACGATGATATCTGACAATAAAGCAATCTTCACCATAGGAACTGCGGCCAAAATGCTGGAAGTGCACCCGCGGACCCTGAGGATCTACGAAAGGGAAAATCTGGTCAAGCCTTTGCGCAACGGGCAGTGGCGCTACTACACCATGGATGACATTAAATGGATCCAATGTCTGCGCGACATGATCCATGAGCATGGCATCAGCATCGCCGCTATAAAAAAGTTGTTGCAGTACACCCCCTGCTGGAACATTGCCGACTGCCCCTTTGAGAAAAGAAAGCAGTGCACGGCCTTCATGTCCAGCGGGCTTGTTCCCAGAAAAATCAGTGTTGAGCAGAGATCGGGAGATGTTGCTGCCTGAGCGGTACTCGGCTTTTGTTTTTAACAAGGAGAACGACAATGACCACCATCACACAGTTTCTGGATAAGATCAGCCTCGGCGGTTTGGGCGCGGATGAAGCGACAGGAAGTGTTTCGGCCAGGGATTCTTTTCGCCGGATCAGCGAGGTTTTCTGGGGAATTGCGACCTTTGCCCTGTTTCTGCTCTTGGGTCCGTTTTCCGCCATTGCCGCCGTTTGCAGCGTGGTATCCCTGGCAAAGCAGGGTAACGGGGTTGAGCCTGAGGCGAGGTGCTAACGACGAAAACGATGAGCGTTGCTCTGGGCATGGTTTCTGTGATCAGGAGTGAGCGGCCAGTTGCGTTGAGAAGTAACTGATGGTTGACCCTTGGTTGCAGGAATGGCGGAAGGCAAGAAAAAAGGCTGCTCGGTTGAGCAGCCTTTTTTTGTCCAAAAAAGCAGTCGGTTGGTTTATTGGTGACACGCGTTATTGCATTTGGTCGGGCCTTCGTTTTTTGCCTTGTGGCACCCCATGCAGAGGGCATGCCCGGTCTTGAGGTCCCAATTTTTGTTCGTTGGGAAGTTTTCGTTTTTGTGACAGGTGTCGCAGTCGTGCTTGGTCTGATGCTTGGCGTGGGGAAAGATTGCAGGCCTTTTCCCTGACTCGCTTTTCAGGACGATAACCGATGGGGCATCGGTGGGATGGTCAGCCTTTGTTGCCGGGCTGTCTACCGCGCCGCCGTGGGCGGTCGTGTTCTGAAGAAGCAGCATGCCTGCGAGGAGAAGTGCACTATGTTTCATGGGCGCTGGGGGTAACCGTATGGGGGATGAAGAGAGGTGCCGCGTAACCACGTCCGTGCCGTTTAAGGCAAAAACAATAAAAAAGGCTACTCATTCGAGTAGCCTTTTTGTATCCATGCTACGCGCGAATACTTACTTCTTGTGGCATTCAGCACACTTGGCCGGACCCTGTTTCATCGCTTTGTGGCAATCAAGACAGGCTTTGCCGTGCGCAGCTTCTTTGTTGATCGCGATTTTTGCCGGGGTGCCTTCGTGGCACTTGGCGCAATCGCCAAGTTTGGTCTGATGAGCCTTGTGGTTGAACGTGACTTTGCCCATCGGCGCTTTTGCCGCGGGATAGGTGACAACGTCGGCAGCAAGTGCCGAGGTGGCTGCAAAGCCCAGGACCAGCGCGAAGGCTACGGAACAGAGAACGGATTTTTTCATGATACTTCTCCCTAATACGGTTGGTTTATAAATTGGGTATATGAATCCCCATTCAATTACAAATGTTGTTTTATAAACCCACTTGCCGAGCCTTGTCAAGCAGGAAGAATGGAATGCGCGTTTCGGTTCTTCAGTTGCCGCCGTAACTGTGCAGCCCGGAAAGGAGAAAATTGACGCCATAGTAGGTGAACATCACCGAGACAAAGCCGCCGATGGCCAGCCAGGCGATGCGGCGGCCTCCCCATCCCCTGGTGAATCGGGCATGGAGGGTTGCCGCGTAGACAAACCAGGTAATCAGCGACCAGGTTTCCTTGGGATCCCAGCTCCAGTAGGTGCCCCAGGCCGAATTCGCCCAGACGGCGCCGGTGATGATACCTGCGGTGAGCCATAAGAAACCGAATACCAGGGTTTTGTGAATGATGTCGTCGATCACTTTGAGCTCAGGGAGGGAGGCGATGAGGGGGGCAGCGGTCTTGTCCGTCCTTCGATCCTTAACCAGGTACATGATCCCCATGCCGCTGGCAACCGCAAAGGCTGCATAGCCGATAAAGCAAGTGATGACATGGGCGATGAGCCAGTTGCTCTGCAAGGCCGGGATGAGCGGTTTGATATCCGGGTTCTTGAGGCCCGCCAAGATCATGGCCAGAGCGGCAAAGGGCATGGAAAACGCACCGAGTACACGGTTTTTGTAGCGTATTTCCATGAAGAGATACACGAGGGCGATGGACCAGGCAAAAAAGACCAGGGACTCATACATGTTGGAAAGGGGCGCGTAACCGATCCCCATCTGGTGCGATTCGTACCAGCGCAGGCCAATGCCGGCGGTGTTGACCAGGAACGCCCCGGCGGTAACCAGCGTAGCGAAAAGGCCGATCTTTTTGGCCCGGAAGACCAAGATGGCAATGTACAGTACCGCGGAGAAGAGGTACGCAAACGTTGTAATGCCCAGGAGTTGTGAACTATTCATGGCGGATCCTTAAGCGTTTTGAAACGAGGAGTCGTTCGTGAAGCCCTGGACTAGGGCGGCAAATTCTTTTTCAAAGGCGATCTTGTTTTTGCTGCTGGCCCCGCAAACCAGGATTCGGCAGCGGTCCCCATTCTCTTCCCTGGTAATATAAACCCAAATCCTTCGGTGTGAAAGAAAGAAAGCCACGTAGAGGCCAATGAGCATCAGGGTGCATCCTGCATAGACGGTCCATACCCCGGGATCCTTGGCGACCTGTAGGCCGGTGGCGTACACCTGGCTTGCCGCGAATTCATAGGTCGCTGTCGGGGTGGTAATGGTCTGGCTGGCGCTGTTGTCCATCCAGAAAATGCTCGGTTCTCCTTGTCCGTCGGAGAACCAGACTTTCAGACGGTTGACATCTCCCATGCGGCTGCGCACTTCCTGGTTGATAATTCCGAAGTCGATGCCTCCGTCGGCCCAACTGATTTTCTGACCGAAGGGAATTTGGAAGGATTGGCTGACCTTGGTGTTTGTGTTGGTGATGACCACGTTGAACCCCTGCATGGGTTCATAGCTTGACTGGTAGAAGGTGATTCCCTTGTAGTCCAACGGGTCGTTGACGATGATGGGACGCTTGTCAATCATGGTTTTTCCGTTTTCCTGTACGGTGAGGATGGAGCGGAACTCCTTCGGGGTTGCCCCGTCCGCGTAATACGCGACATTGAAATCGTCGCACTGCACGGTGAAACCAAGGGGGATGGGGCTGCCGGTTCTGCTTTCGTAGACGGTGTCGCTGGCGCTTCCCTCCGGAATCATGACGCCCGCCTTGAAGCCGAGCAGGGAGCCGATGATGGCCCCGGCGAAGATGACGAGGATGCTCAGGTGAACCGCGTAAACGCCCAGACGGCTCCACGGGGTTTTCTGAGAAAAGATGAGCGAACCGTCCGGTTTATTTTCATGCGCGGCTTTCCAGCCGTTCTTGGCCAGAAGGGCAATGGCTGTTTCCGTCAGGGCGGCGGTGTTTCCGGAGGCATGGAAAAGCTGGCGGTGGGGCATTTTTTCCAGCCGTTCGGGGTCGGTGTCCAGATTATTCAGCACCACCATCTGCCAGACGTTGGGGAGCCGGTCGATGGTACAGACGATGAGGTTGATGCTGAACAGGAAAAGAAGGGAGAGAAACCACCAGGAGTTGTACATATCCGGCACGTCGAGCATTTGAAAGAACTGCGCGGTGCGTTGGCCAAAAGACTCGATGTAGAACTCGGGCGGGTTTTTTTGGGGAATAAGCGTGCCGATTACGGAGGTCGTGGCAAGGATCAGCAGGGTAAAAAGGGCAAGCCTGACCGATGCGAAAAAACGCCACACCATGTTTTCTGTTTTTTTCATATGCGCCTTGTGACGAGGATTTTGGGGGAGGAGGGGCTGGGGAAAGAGGGACAGCCCTGTATTTTAATAGGAGTGTAACCAATTAGATTATAGTTTGTAATCTCTACCTGTGTTTGCCTTGGGCTGTCAATAAAAAACTCCCGGCAAAGGGGGCGTCCCATCTCCAGATGGGTTTCGGCGGTGTTGGACGCCGGGTTTTGTCCAGGGCATCGGGAAGCATGGCCAGTGAGTCCGTCTGTAGGTGAGACACTCCTTTTTTTGGTTTGTTCCGATCTTTTTGCGCCTGCCGCGTTTTCTTCCGAAGGATAAAAAAAGAGAACAAAATACTTGTCAAGCTCCGGGAGAAGGTGTATACATTTTCCTCTTTGAAAAGGGATCGGCCGGAAGAACTCAGGCTGTCTCTGTCTGGTGATTTCAAGATACCCGCTGGCGCGGTTTGTTAAAGCTGAGTTGAGCAGCTTGCCTGCTCGTACGAAACTTATACCCTCTGGGTGTAAAGGAGTTTTGTCATGTCAAAAAAATGTGCGATTTGTGGAAAAGGCCCGACCACCGGTAATAATGTCAGCCATGCCAACAACAAGAACAGAAGGCGTTGGCTGCCGAACCTGCAGCGGGTTAGAATGGCCACCTCCGGTGGTAACGGCATGCAGGTTCGTGTTTGCACCCGTTGTATCCGTTCCGGCGCCGTGGTCAAGCCTGCCTGATATTCTCCGACATTGATGTTCCCCGCCCCTGCTTCCGTTAAGAAGCCGGGGCTTTTTTTTGTTTGTCTTCGGGAAATCCCGGGGTTGGAGCAGCCCCAACGCCCCTAGGCTCTTCTGGCCTCCAGGACACCGTCAAGCTGCTGCACATGCTGCAACAGGCGCAAGAGATGTTCCCGGCTGTTTATCTCAACGATTATGGAAAGCTTGGCGATTCCGCCGCTTGAGGTTGTGGCTTCAAGGGTGAGGATGTTGGCGTCGTCGTGGCTGATCGCATTGCTGAGCGTGGCCAGCAACCCTTTCTGATCCCGGGCGACAACCTGGATCTGGGCCCGGTGGGTGGCCTTGATGTTTTCCGCCCAGTTGACCGCGATAAGCCGTTGCTGGTCCGAGGCCGCGAGGTTGGGGCAGGAAGCCTTGTGCACGGAAATGCCCCGGCCCGAGGTAATGAAGCCCACGATCTCGTCGCCGGGTACCGGCATGCAACAATGGCTGATCTTGGTGAGGACATTGTCCGCGCCGCTCACCAGGATGATGTTGTCCTTGTCCTGTTTTTTCCCTCCCCTGGCCGGAGTTGTTTCCGGCACAATGTCCTCGGGCAGGGTTTCCCTGATTTCCTCGGGTTGCAGCTCCTTGATGATAGTCTGAACCGTCATTTTTCCTGAGCCGACACGGCGCATGAGGTCGTCAAGGGAGTTGCAGGCAAGGGTCTTGAGAAGCTCCCGGAGGTGGCCGGTCTTGATCAGCTTTTTCAGGCTGAGGTTGTGCCGCTTCAGCTCACGATCGCAAATTTCCCGTCCGACCTGCAGGGTTTTTTCCCGCTCCTCCTGGTTGAGCCACTGGCGGATCCGGCTTTTGGCCCGGGCGGTTTTGACCAGCCCGAGCCAGGAGCGGTTCGGTTTTTGCTTGGGCGAGGTGAGGATCTCGACCAGATCGCCGTTCTTGAGCTGGGTTTTGAGCTGGGCGATGATGCCGTTGATCTTGGCGCCGGTGCAGCGATTCCCCACCTCGGTATGGATGCTGTAAGCAAAGTCGATGGGGGTGCTGCCCTTGGGAAATTCCTTTACCTCCCCGTTGGGGGTCAGCACGAAGATCTCTTCCTCGTAAAGCTCGCCCTTGACCGCATCCAGAAACTCCCTGGGGTCTTCCAGTTCCTGGAGGGTGGACACCAGTTGCTTGAGCCATTTGAAAAGCCTGGCGTCCTTGGAGGTGATGGCCTTGCCTTCCTTGTAGGCCCAGTGGGCGGCAATGCCTTCCTTGGCGACCTGATCCATCTCCTCGGTGCGGATCTGCACCTCCATGAACTCCCCGCGCAACCCCACCACCGAGGTGTGCAGCGACTGATACATATTGTTCTTCGGGGTGCTGATGAAATCCTTGAAGCGCCCATCCACCGGGGGCCACAGCGAATGGATGATGCCCAGGGCCTCGTAGCACTCCTTGACCGAGGAAACGATGATCCGGAAGGCAACCTTGTCGTAGACCTTCTCGAAGGGGATATTCTGGGCCACCAGCTTCTTGTAGATGCTGTAAAGGTGTTTGGGGCGGCCCAGTACCCGGAATTGCTTGAGGCCATGCTCGGCCAGTTTCCGGTTGAGCAGCGCCTTGACCTCATCCACATAGGTTTCCCGATCGGCAAGGGAGGTATGGGTTTTGGTGGCGAGATCCTCGTATTCGTCGGGATGGAGATGGGAAAAGGCAAGGTCTTCCAGCTCCCGCTTGAGCCAGTCTATGCCCAGCCGGCTGGCCAGCGGGGCATAGAGCTCCATGGTCTCTTGGGCGAATTCCACCTGCTTGTCGCGCGGAATATGCCGCAGGGACTGCATGTCGTGCAACCGGTCGGCCAGTTTGACCAGCAAAACCCGGATATCGGAAGACATGGCCAGGAGGAGCTTGCGGATATTTTCCGCCTGGTAGGCGAGGTGGCTGTTGAACTGGACATCGGTGATCTTGGTGGCGCCCCTGACGATATTGGCGACATCGTCGCCAAAGGTTTCGCGGAGGGTTTTCTCCGTGCCCTTGAGATCGGCGGCATGCTTGAGCACGCCGTGCAGGAGTCCGGCGCAGAGGGTGGGGACATCCAGGCGCATGGTCGCCAAAATGTCGGTGACCATGAGGGCGTGGTACAGAAAGGGCCGGCCGGAAAGGCGATGCTTGCCCGAATAACATTCCGTGGCAAATTCATGCGCCTTTATGAGCGGGGCGAGATCTTCCTCGGGCATGTAGCCCCTGGCCCGTTCGACTATTGCTTCTATGGTAACCATGCGGCTGCCGGCGGTAATGGTGTCGGTTGATCCCTGGTCATTGTGGCGGAGTCAGCGCGCCACGAACCAGGTCGATGATTTTTGCCTCGGCCTCGGCCAGGGGCAGGCTCAGGGTGTTGCCGGTGGCCCGGTCTCGGATCTCCACCTCCCCCTTTTCGCTGAAGCCCTTGCCCACCATGATCCGGTAGGGGATGCCGAGCAGGTCCGCGTCCTTGAATTTGCTGCCCGGCCGCTCGTCGCGGTCGTCCAAGAGTACCTCGATCCCGGCCTTGCCCAGTTGGCCGTACAGTTCGTTGGTTGCACCGGTGATCGCCTCGTCCTTGGGGGAGAGGTTCAAGAGGATGACCTGGAAAGGCGCGATGGGCAGCGGGAAGATGATGCCGTCCTTGTCGTGGTTCTGCTCGATGGATGCGGCCACGGTGCGGCTGACCCCGATGCCGTAGCAGCCCATGATGAAGGGCTGTTCCGTACCCTGGTTGTCCAAAAATGTTGCCTTGAGCGCCTCGCTGTAGTTGGTGCCCAGTTTGAAAATATGCCCCACCTCGATGCCGCGGGTCAGCTCAAGGCTGCCGCCGCAAAGCGGGCAGCGGTCTTCGCCGGTGACCTGGCGCAGGTCGGTGATGGTCTGCGGGGTAAAGTCGCGGCCCAGATTGGCATTGAGCAGATGGAAGTTCTTTTCGTTGCCACCGATGGCGAAGTTGTGCATCCGGGAGAGCTCTTCGTCCGCCAGCACCGGGATTTTCAGGCCGATGGGCCCGAGATAGCCGCTGGGCACGCCGGTGGCGTCGAAGATCTCCTTGTCGTCGGCCAGGCGCAGGTTGTCGGTGTTCACCCCCAAGGCATTGGCCAGCTTGACCGTCTGCACCTCGTGGTCGCCGCGGAGCAGGACCGCCACCGGCTTGTCCTCGGCCATGTAGACCAGGGTCTTGACCAGCTCCTTGGCTGAAATCTTCAAAAATTCCGTGACCGCGGCCACCTTTTTCTTGCCCGGGGTTTCGACCTTGGTAAGGGCGAGCAGGGGCGGCGCGGCCGGCGCGGCCGGGGTCTGGCAGCGGGCCTTTTCCATGTTGGCCGCGTATTCGCACCCCTTGCAGATCACGATGGTGTCTTCGCCCGTATCGGCCAGGACCATGAACTCGTGGGAGAAACTGCCGCCGATGGTGCCGGTATCGGCTTCCACGGCCCGGAAGGCCAGGCCGCAGCGGCTGAAGATCCGGTGGTAGGCCTCGTGCATCTTTTTGTAGGTCGCGTCGGCCCCTTCCTCGGTGGCGTCGAAGCTGTAGCCGTCCTTCATGATGAATTCCCTGCCGCGCATCAGGCCGAAGCGGGGCCGGATCTCATCCCTAAACTTGGTCTGGATCTGGTAGAGGTTCAGGGGCAGTTCCTTGTAGGAATGGACATTGAACCGGATCAGGTCGGTGATCACCTCTTCGTGCGTGGGTCCGAGGCAACTTTCGCGCCCATGCCGGTCGGTGAAGCGCAGTAACTCGGGGCCATACTTTTCCCAGCGCCCCGACTCCTGCCAAAGATCCCCCGGCTGGACCATGGGTAGGAGCAGCTCCTGGGCCCCGGCCCGGTTCATCTCCTCGCGAACGATGCGCTCGACCTTGCGGATGGCGGCAAGGCCCAGGGGCAGGTAGGAGTAAATGCCGGAAGAGAGTTTTCTGATATATCCGGCCCGGAGCAGGAGCTGGTGGCTGACCACTTCGGCCTCGGAGGGGGTTTCTTTCAGGGTGGGGATGAGCAGTTGGGAAAAACGCATGGGGCACCTGGTAAGCAGTTATGGATTATGGTGATTCGTTCATTGGGAACGAAAAAATATGACTCAATTTTTGAGATGTAAATGTTCAGCAGCACCGCAGATGCGCGAAAGAGGCCTGCGAAGTGTGCTGTTGCACATGAGCAGGCCGATGACAAAGCAGATGCGGTGCTGCTGAACATTTACAAATTATGCGCCGTCCTGGCGCGCCTCTTCGATCATTGCGTCGATCTCGGCCAGGAAAACAGCCAGGAGTTTGTCCTCTGCCACCTTCTTATACAGTTGGCCTTTCTTGAAAATAATGCCGACCCCGTGACCGCCTGCCACCCCGATATCGGCCTCTTTCGCCTCGCCCGGGCCGTTGACCACGCAGCCCATGACCGCGATTTTTAGAGGCGTTTCGATGTTCTGGATATGGCGCTCCACCTGCTCGGCCAGGGAGAAAAGGTTCACCTGGCAGCGGCCGCAGGTGGGGCAGGAGATCAGCTCCGGCCCCCGTTCGCGGATGTGCAGGCTGCGGAGCAGTTCAAAGCCGACCCGGATCTCCTCCACCGGATCGCGGGTGAGCGAGATGCGGAAGGTGTCGCCGATGCCTTCGTAGAGCAGGATGCCCAGGGCCACGCTGGATTTGACCGTGCCGGCAATGAGGCCGCCCGCCTCGGTGACCCCGAGATGCAGAGGGTAGTCGCATTGGGAGGACAACAGCCGGTATGCCTCCAGGGTGGTGAGGGCGTCCGAGGACTTGAGGGAGATCTTGATCTGGTCAAAATCCAGCTCCTCCAGCAGGCGCACATTACGCAGGGCGCTTTCCGCCAATGCTGCCGGCGTCGGATGGCCGTGTTTCGCCAGGATATCTTTTTCCACCGAGCCGGAGTTGACCCCCACTCGGATGGGCACAAGGTGCTGTTTGGCAGCGGCCACTACCCTGGCCAGCTTGTCCGGGCCGCCGAGGTTGCCGGGATTGATCCGGATGCCCTGGGCGCCGTGCTCCATGCTGGCGATGGCCAGCCGGGCATCGAAATGGATGTCGGCGATGAGCGGGATGGTGATCTGTTCGCGAATCCGGGTGATGGCCGCGGCCGCCTCCAGGTCCAGAACCGCCACCCGGATGATCTCGCAACCCGCCTCGGTGAGACGCCCGATCTGGGCCACGGTGGCAGCCACATCCCGGGTGTCGGTATTGGTCATGGACTGCACGGCGATGGGGGCGTCTCCGCCCACCGCTACGTTGCCCACCTTGATTTGGCGTGTTTTTTTACGGGTTATCATGGTGCGGGATTATACACGGTTGCTTTTCTTCCTGCATCCATCTTTTGCCGGGGAGGTAACACGACCAGATACATTCTTCAGCACGCACAGCATGTCAGCGCATGAAACTCGGTTTGCTGGAATTTACTTCGACGTGGGAAGGGAGCACCCCTGTTTTCTTTGCCTAACAAAAAGCCGTTGACAACCAAAACAAACCGCTACTAGGATAGGCAACAACATATATGTCTATGTTTGGGGAGAAAACACGGATTACCCTGATGTTATTAGGTAGTTTCATGTGCTGTCCCCGGAACTCCCATATGGAGCCCAAGTGCGGTAACTTAAAAAAATCTGATTACCATCGAACTTCAGCCAACATTCAAGCCTGGTAGGGCAACGTGTTGATAAGTAACGTTTTTTGTATTGTTCGTCTGGCGCAACCATGTCATTCCCGCGCAGGCGGGAATCCAGGCCATCTGGCTAACTCCTCTGGATTCCCGCCTGCGCGGGAATGACGTTAAAGAACTGGCTGAAGATTAGTGGTAATCAGATAAAAAAAAGACCTTGCCACATAGGCAACCGAGTGAAACAAAGGAGGAACACATGAAGAATCTTACAGCACTTGTCGCCCTCACCGTCGGCCTTTTGTTCACGACCTATGCCGATTGCGAGGCGCGAGGGATTCAGAAAATGAGTTGCGACGCCATCACCGACGATCTTCGCATCTATACCCCTGACAGATTTGTGCACAACTATTGTCGCTCCAGTATGGGCGGCAATTACGATGTCGGCAAATTCTTCCCCGAGAGGGGCGATTGGTTTTGCTACCGGAACAGCAACCCGAACCAGCCCTTATCGCATCCGGACCTGATGAACGCTTGCCGCTACACGCTGCTCAACGACAAGAGCGTGCGAGTGAAAGGCGTCTGCTTCATGTACAACAACCAGACCCCTCCCCAAGACCGCTATCGCTATCCGAAATGCCTCGTACAAGGCCAACAAATGAGGTGACCGAACAAGAACAACCAACAAAAAGGGAGCCCGTCGCGCCCCGGTCGGTTTCCTTTTGTGGATGCGGGGGAGGGTGACTGGTTTTTTTTGATGCAATTCGTTGGTCATCCTGGCCTTGAAAAAAAGCTGGGCGGCTGGTAGGGTGCGGCCATGAAACTTCTTGTCACCGTGCTTGGGTTGGTCTTTATTCTGGAAGCGATTCCCTATGTCCTTTTTCCCGAGGCCATGCAGCGGTGGCTGGCGCGAATCGGCCAGATGGAGGCCGGGGCCTTGCGGGCCACGGGACTCTTTGCCCTTGGGCTTGGCCTGCTACTCTGCTATCTCACCCAGCGAACCGGGCTGTTTCCCTGACCCAGAGTTCGGCTCCTCCGATTTTTCGCTCCTTCCCCGTACCAGTAAACGCAAATGGAATCCATGACCAGCAACGCTGATTTTTTTCTTGCCTCCTACCACTTCGTCCTGCCCGAGGAGAATATCGCCCAGCATCCCCTTGGGTGCCGCGATTCCTCGCGGTTGCTGGTGGTGGATTGCCTGACCTCAGAGACCAGGGACCGCCAATTTGCCGACCTCTGTGACTATTTTGCGCCAGGGGATCTTCTGGTGGTCAACAACACCCGGGTTTTTCCGGCCCGGTTGCTGGGCAGGAAGGAGACCGGCGGCAAGGCGGAGCTGTTGATCCTGGAATATCCGGTGCCGGAACCACAGGGGGCAGAAGGAGAGAGCGATGGCTGGCAACAGGCCGAGGTGGTGGGGCTGGTGAAAAGCGCCAAGCGGCCGCAGCCGGGAGGAAAGCTGCTTTTTTCCGAGGATCTGGTCGGCACGGTGCGGGAGCTGCTCCCCGACGGCAAGGTGCGGGTTGCCTTGCATTTTCGCGGAGATCTGGCCGGGCTTCTCGACGCGCATGGGCAGATGCCTCTGCCGCCCTATATCCGAAGGGAGGAAGGGCAGAGCGAAGAAGACCGGCAGCGCTATCAGACGGTGTATGCCGAAAGCCCCGGCGCCGTGGCTGCACCCACCGCGGGGCTCCATTTTACCCCTGAGCTTTTGGCAAGGATTCAGGCGCAAGGGGTTCGCCTTGCTCAGGTCACCCTGCATGTCGGCTACGGCACCTTTGCCCCGGTGCGGGTCGAGGATATCCGGGAGCATGCGATCCATGCCGAATATCTCATGGTTTCCGAGGAGACCGCCGCGCTGGTCAACGAAACAAAGGCTTCAGGGGGTAGGATCTGGGCGGTGGGCACTACTTCGGTGCGGGCCCTGGAGTTTGCCGCCCGGGATACCGGGCGGGTTGCAGCCCGCAGCGGCTTCTGCGACCTCTATATCTATCCGGGCTTTCAGTTCAGGGTGGTGGACAACCTGATCACCAACTTCCATCTGCCGCAGTCATCCCTGTTATTTCTGGTCAGCGCCTTGGCGGGCAGGGAGAAGATTCTGGCGGCGTACGGAGAGGCGGTGGAAAAAGGCTATAGATTTTACAGCTACGGGGACGCCATGGTCTTGATTACCAGGCATCCCCCGCTCAGGTGATTTTCCTCAGTCGCACTTGCAGGCGCAGCCTTCCTTGGCCGCACAGGACGGGGCTGCGTCGGAGCTTGCCGCCGGGCAGGATGAGGCGGCTTTTCCGGTGCTGCTGTAGCCATCGGAGTACCATCCCCCGCCTTTGAGTTGGAAGGAGCTCCGGGAGATAAGCTTTTTAAGGGTGCCCGTGCAGGCGGGGCAGGTGGTCAGCGGTTTTTCGGACAGGCTCTGCTGCGCCTCGATTATATCCTGGCAGGCCTCACACTGGTATTCATAGATAGGCATTTCTGGTCCCTCCGTTTTCAGTCCGGTCCGGTGAAACATTAAAAAAAGAGCTGGAAACAATTTTTTTTGTTGTTTCCAGCGAAACATCTGTAAACTTGCTATACTTTCCGATATGGGCATTCCCCGAAATGCGGTATAATTTAATGCCGCTTGATGGATCTGTCAATGTCTAGCGTCGGATTCCCCGGCGGGATTGAGGGAAGGGGTTGTCCCGGAAATACATAAAGAGGAACAGGCGTGCAGAGAATATTGATAGCCCAGGCTGGTCCGGGAATGGTTCTGGCCAAGGAAATCCTTAACCCCGAGGGGATGGTGCTCTGCGGGGCGGGAACGGCTTTGACCCCGGCCCTGATCGAGCGTTTGATCGGCATGGACATCGTTGACGTGACCGTGGAAGGGCATCCCGTGATCCTGGAGGGAGAAAAAACCCTGCAGGAGGAATTGCACGAAATCGATGTGCGTTTTCAGCGGGTTGAAGACATCGCCCCGCTCATGTATCTCAAGAAGAGGATTCAGGCAAAGCTGGCAGCCGCTCGGAATACTGAGGCGGCCGCGAAATAACCGGCATATTCTTTCCCCTGTCGTTACGGCCCCTCATGCCGTGTGCGAGGGGGCAATGGTACACATTCTGAATGGCGGCTTATGATGGATGAGCAAAAACGTGCCCAGTTCAAAAAGGTGCTGCGGGAGATAAAAAATCTGCCGACCCTGCCCGGTATTGTTGCCAAGCTGGGCAAGATGGCGGAGGATCCGGATACGACCACGGAGCAGATGGGCAGGGTGATCAGTAAGGATCACATCCTGGCCAGCAAGCTGCTCAAGCTGGTGAACTCGGCGTTTTACGGCTTTCCGCAGCGGATCAGTTCCCTGAACAGCGCCATCATCCTGCTGGGGTTCAATGTTATCAAGAGCTTGATCATCAGCGCCTCCATCTTTGAGGTCATGGAGGCGCAGGATGTTGAGTTGTGGGAGCATTCCCTGGGCTGCGCCGTGGTCTGCAACGTCTTGGCCCGGCATTTGGGGGTGAAGGATCCGGAAGAGATCAGCACCGCCGGGCTTATCCATGACATAGGCAAGGTTGCCATCAAGATGGAGTTGCCCCGGGAATACGAAAAAATTACGGAATTGTCCCAGGAAAAAAAGATTTCGAGACTTGAGGCGGAAAGGGAGATCCTGGGCCTTGATCATTCCGAGGTGGGAAGTTGGCTTGCCAAAAGCTGGAATCTGCCCAACAAACTGGTCGAGCCCATCGCCTGCCATCACGATCCTCATCTTGCCAAGGAGGAACAACAGGCCAGCGCCATTGTCCATTTCGCCAATATCATGATCCGGGGGCTTGGCTACGGCCATGCCGGGGATATCTGGGTGCCGCCGCTGAACAACAAGGCCTGGAAACTGCTCGCTCTTGCCCCGGCGGATATTGACCCGCTGCTGCGGGAGGTGGAGGAAAAGCTCTGGGACGTCAAGGGATTCAGCCTCGATATCCAGACCGGCCAGGAAGGTGCGGCATGAGGATTTTCGCTTTTCTTCGATTCCAGCCCAAGGCGCGGCGAAAATGTCCCGTATCCTGATTGCCGGCAGCGAATCGCTGATCATGCCGGAATGCCGGCTGCTCCTTGACGCCAAGGGCTACACCATGAAGCATTGCGCCAATCTCCATGATGCCCTGGCGCAGGTTCTGGAAGATCCGCCGGATCTGCTGGTGACGGAAAAAGGGTTTTCCGGCAAAAACGGCGATGTCGAATTGATCCGGGCCGTGAAGGCTTGTCTGCAAAAGGCCAATATCCCCATCTTTCTGGTTGTCGACGAGAGCCAGCTTCAGGTGGAATTGGACTGGGACAATTATCCGGTGGATGATATCATCACCAGGCCTTTTACCCCCGAAGTTCTGCTTACCCGGATCCGCCTTGCCGAATCCCGCATGATCCGGGCCTTTGATAATAATCCCCTCAGCCGGCTTCCCGGCAATACCTCGATTATTCGCGCCATTCAGCGGGTGCTCGGGGAATCGGACGGTTACGCGGTCTGCTATGTGGATATCGACAACTTCAAGCCCTATAACGACCGGTATGGCTTTTCCCGGGGGGATGAGGTGATCCTCATGGTGGCTCGGGTCATGGTCAACGTTGTGGACGAGATTGCCAGGAAAGGCAGTTTTGTCGGGCATATCGGCGGGGATGATTTTGTGTTCATCGTCCGGGAAGAGATGGTGGAAGCGGTCTGCAAGAAGATTCTGCTCAATTTCGATCTGGTGCGGAACATGTTCTTGAGCGCGGAAGACATTGCCGTCGGCGAGTTTGTCGGCCGCGACCGCCAGGACCGCGAGACCCGTTTCGGGCTTTTGAGCCTTTCCATTGCCGCGGTGACCACCGGCGGCGGCAGATACACCCATTACGGCGAGGTTTCTTCTGTTGCTTCGCAGCTCAAGCATTGCGTGAAAAAAATGGATGGCAGCAACTATCTGATTGACCGGCGGGAGACATAATACCCGGTTTGCTCTATCCGGAAACATGGCGACGGACCGTGGCCTGGAACAGATGAGAGATGCAGCACCTGCGCCGAATGTGGATGCAGGTGCTTTTTTTTGTCTTGCTTCTTTCCGGATGATGAGGCAAGCCTTCAGGGAAGAAAACTGTTCTGCAATGGTGGATAAATTGACGGGGTTGTAATTGTGGAGCTTGAGTGTTGACTTAAAAAAACTTGCTTTGCTATTTGTTTTGCGATACGTATTACTCTGTATGAAATTCACTCGTAATGATTAATTGTGGAGGATATGAAGATG
Organism: Desulfobulbaceae bacterium UBA2273; assembly: GCA_002347095.1. GTDB lineage: Bacteria > Desulfobacterota > Desulfobulbia > Desulfobulbales > Desulfurivibrionaceae > Thiovibrio > Thiovibrio ferrireducens. Next base: position 60,716 of record DDWZ01000002.1, read on the forward strand.
GGGAAATCACTTGTGGAAATGGCGGCGGATCTGGTTCAGTCGCAATGTGCTTCAAAGGCTATGAATACAGAGGAAATAACCCTGGCCTTGCAATCTACGTTTAATGCGTTGCAGGTGTTGCAGGCAGGTGAAGCAAAACTGCAGGCTGGTATTCCAGATGGATCTGCCGTGGCGCTGAGTGCTCCAGGTCTGGCCCCTGAAAAATCCATTCAGAAAAATAAAATAGTCTGCCTGGAATGCGGGCAGGAATTCAAGATGCTGTCGCCAAAACATCTGCGCTCCCATGGCTTGACCGGCAGGGAGTACCGTGAAAAGTGGGGTTTTCCTCTGCGGCAGCCGCTCTGCGCAAAGGCTCTTTCCGAGCGGCGCAAGAAAGCCGGTAAGGACCGGGGGCTGCCGGAGAATTTGCGTAAGGCTATTGCCAAGCGCAAGAAAAACGGCCAGGCCAAGAAGGCGGCCGAGAAAAAATAGCCCTCCAGGGGTGTCCCATCTGGTTCTTTCAGGAGGGCCTCTGACCTGCGGGTCGGAGGCCCTCCTTTTTTGTCATGGCAATCATTTCTCCCTTTGGCCCAGGGGGTTGCCCCATGGCTGGGATGGCTGTTGACTTTTTCCCGAATACGCAGCATAGTCCCGGTATTTTGTACATCGGGTCATGGGTGGTGTATAATCCACCTATTCCTTTTTTTTGTGTGAGACGAGCATGATCGGTATTTTTGATTCGGGCGTGGGCGGGATGACGGTGGCCAAGGCTGTGGAGCAGCTTCTGCCGCAATACCGTATTGCCTATTTCGGCGACCTGGCCCGAACCCCCTATGGTTCCAAGAGCCCGGAAACCATTATCGCCTATGCCCGGCAGAATACGGAGTTTCTCCTCGGCCAAGGGGCGAAGATCATCATTGTCGCCTGCAATACCGCGGCCAGTGTGGCCTCCGAGATTCTCCAGCAGGAGTTTCCCGTGCCCATCTTCGAGGTCATCACCCCGGCGGTGAGCAAGGCCGCGGCCACGAGCCGTTCCGGCCGCATCGGGGTGATCGGCACCCGGGCCACCATCAAGAGCGGGGTGTATGAAAAAAAGATCCTGGCCGAACAGCCGGGATACACCGTCTATTCCCAGGCCTGCCCCCTCCTGGTTCCCCTGGTTGAGGAAGGCTGGCTGAACAAAAAGGAAACAAAGATGATCCTCCGCCGTTATCTTCAGCCGTTGCGGTTGAGGCAGGTGGACACCTTTGTCCTGGGCTGCACCCATTATCCGCTGCTGAAGGATCTGATCCAGCCGCGCATCGGTAAGCGGGTGGCGATCATCGATTCCTCGGAGGTGGTGGCGGAAAGCGTGGCCCTTTTTCTCAAAAACAATCCGGCCATCGAGCAGCAGATCGACCGCAACGGGGAAAGCCATTATTATGTTTCCGACGTAACCGACGCGGCCGTCGATATTGCCCGCAAGGTCTTTGGCCGCCCCATTCGCTTGGAAAAAGTTGCCTCTGATATCTTCAACAGGAGTCATTTGTCATGAACCGCATTGCTTTTTGTCTGAAACCCTTGCTCTCCCTGGTGGTTGGCGGTATGTTCCTGGCGTTTTTTCCAGGGGCCGGACAGTGCGCTGCCCCGACCCCCCTTGAGCTGGCGCAAAAGCTCCAGGCCCGCTATGAAGAGACCAAAACCATGACCGCCGATTTCAAACAGTCCACCTCGGTGCCCATGAGCACCCGCAAACGGCTGGGCGCGGGCAAGGTGGTGATTTTCAAGCCAGGCCGCATCCGCTGGGATTACCAGACGCCGGACAAGCAGGTGTTGATCAGCGACGGCAAGAAGGTCTTCATGTATCTTGCCGATTCCGCCCAGATGATCGTGCAGCCGGTTTCGCAATACATCAACTCCGATGTCACCTATGCCTTTTTTGTCGGCACCGGCAATATCGTCCGCGATTTCAAGGTGCTGCCGCCGGAAAGGCAGGGGGATGCGAGCCTGAAGGCGATCAAGCTCGTGCCCAAGACCGCGCATCCGCAGGTGGATTACCTCCATGTCTGGATCGACGACAATTTTATGGTGCGCCGGCTTGAGATTGTCGATCATTTCGGCAGTATAACCGATCTGGTTTTTTCCAATATCAGACGGAACGAACCGGTGCCGCCGGAGACTTTTGTCTTCACCCCGCCGCTGGGCACAGAAATCATCGAGCAGTAAAAAAACGTTCAGCAGCACCGCATCTGCTTTGTCATCGGCCTGCTTGTGTGCACCAGCACACTTCGTAGGCCTCTTCCGCGCATCTGCACCACTGCTGAACGTTTTTTGATCCGGTGGCGCCGAAACTTTTAATGCTTCTAGCGATTATGAGCAGCAAGGATGGCTGAAAACGCAAACCAGCCGAGCCCCGCGTTTCGTCTGGGGCTGATCGCCATGCCCTGGGCGTTGTTCAACCGGCCCTCCGTGCAATTGGGCGCGCTCAAGGGCTATCTGGCCCAGGCCGAGCCGGACGTGCAGGTGCGCTGCCTGCATCCGTATCTGGGGTTGGCCAAGTCCCTTGGTCTTGACCTCTATCGGGAAATCTCCCAGGATGTCTGGCTCTGCGAGGGGTTGTACGCCGGGTTGCTCTTTCCGGAGCAGCGCGGGGCGCTGCGTGGGTTTCTTGCTAAAAGGCTCAGGCGCTGCAAGGCTGCGGGCGACCATGATATAGAGAGCCTCTGGCACAAGGTGGAGGCGCATCTGCAGCACTGGCTTGCCCGGCAAGAATGGGAGCGGTTCGATCTCGTAGGCTTTTCCGTCTGCTTCAACCAATTGCTGGCCTCGCTTCTGGCGGCTAGATCGCTCAAGGCGCTGCAGCCGCAACTGCCCATCGTCTTTGGCGGCTCTTCCTGCGTGGCGGAAATGGGCAGTTCCCTGCTGGAATCTTTTCCCTGGCTCGATTACGTGGTGCACGGCGAGGGGGAGTTGGTGCTTGCCAATCTCTGCCAGGTGCTGGCCGGGCGCCAAACCGCCTTGGCGCCTCAGGTCTTGGCTCGGAATCGCCAGACACACGAAGAGGCATTCACCGGCTGCCAGTTCAAGAATCTTGCCGAGTTGCCTACCCCGGATTACGATGATTATTTTCTTGACCTGCGCCAAGAGTTTTCCGGGGAGCCCTTCGTGCCGGAGTTGCCGGTAGAATTTTCCCGGGGCTGCTGGTGGGGAAAATGCACCTTCTGCAATCTCAACCTCCAATGGCACGGCTATCGGGGCAAGAGTGCGGAGCAGATGGAGCGTGAGGTGCTGACCCTTTCCCAGCGGCATGGCTGCCTTGATTTCAGCTTTACGGATAATGTGTTGCCCGGACGGGAAGCCGCGCCCTTTTTTGCCAAGATGGCCTCCGGCACACGGGATTTCCGCTTTTTTGCTGAACTCCGGGTCAACCAGCGGGGGGAAACCCTCAAGGGGTACAGGCAGGGCGGGCTGGTGGCGGTGCAGGCCGGGATCGAGGCTCTCAGCCAAGGGCTTCTTGAAAGGATGCGCAAGGGGGCCACGGTCATGGAGAACCTGGCCCTGATGAAGGAGAGTGTTGCCCTGGGCATCCGGCTGGACGGGAATCTGATCACCGGCTTTCCCGGGTCCACCGAGGCGGAGGTGGCGGAAACCCTGGCCAATCTTGAGTATGTCCTGCCCTTTACTCCTCTGACCGGTGCGGCTTTTTTCCTCGGCCATGGCTCTGGGGTGGCTGAAAATCCCCAAGATTACGGCATCCGCGCCATTGTTCAGCACCCGCACAATCGCAAGCTCTTCCCGCCGCACGTCTTGCCGGGCTTGACCCTGCTGCTCAACGACTATCGCGGGGACAGGGCGCACCAGCGCAGGCTCTGGCAGCCGGTGGTCAAAAAAATCCGGGACTGGCAACGGTTTCATGCGGCGCGGCGCGGCCCGGCTCATCTGGTTCCGCCGCTTTCCTACCGGGATGCGGGCAATCTGCTCATTATCCGCCAGGAGCTGCCCGGGCAGGCGACCCTGCATCACCGGTTGCGCGGTACTTCCCGGGCCATCTATCTTGCCTGCGACACAGTGGTCGAGTTCGCTGCGCTTACCCGTCTGTTTCCCCAGCTCAACACGGCGCAGTTGGCAACTTTTCTTGAGGAGCTTGCGGCAAAACGGTTGCTCTTTGCCCAGGGAACAAGGTACCTTGCCCTGGCGGTGCATGCCACTGCCGCAGGAAACGGTGTATGATGAACACACACAGGATCGCCCAGCTCCCCGTGAAAAAACTGGTGATCGGCGGGTGCCGCAGCGGCAAGAGCCGCTACGCCGAGCAATGGGTTGCCCAAAATTTTTCGGACAAGGTCTTTGTCGCCACCCTGGAAGCCCGCAACGACGCGGAGATGGACCAGCGCATCGCCCTGCACCGGCAGAGCCGGGGCATCGGCTGGCTGACCGTGGAAGAGCCGCTGGATCTGGCTGGGGTGCTGGACAAAAACCAGACCGGCTCCGAGGTGTTTTTGGTGGATTGTCTGACCATGTGGCTTACCAACATGATGATGCAGGATTTCAGCGACGAAAAGATTCAGGGGGAGGTCGCCCGGTTGTGCAAAACCGTGGCCAGTCTCGACACCTCGGTGGTCCTGGTTGCCAACGAGGTCGGCTTAGGCGTCGTGCCGGAATCGCCTCTGGGCCGCCGCTTCCGCGATCTGGCCGGGTGGACCAATCAGCAGATGGCCCTGGTCTGCGAGCAGGTGGTTTTCGTCGCCGCCGGCCTGCCTTTGCGGCTCAAGGGTTGAAAATGGAGACGAGTGTGATCAGCGCCCAGGGCGTCCATGGCGGGGATATTCTTTCCATGGCCAAACAGTTGGGCTGTGAAGTTGGCGATCTCATCGATATGAGCAGCAACCTCACCCCGTTGGGCATGCCCAGAGGACTGCGGGAAGCGCTGATTGACAAGTTGCCGGAGATCAGCTTTCTGCCGGAGAGCGGCAGCGAGACCCTGGTCAGACTCTTTGCCCGGAAATACGGCTGCGACCCTCGACAGGTTCTGGCGGGCAACGGCACCACCGAATTTATCTATGCGGTTCCTGCCAGCGTCCGGAGCAAGCGCGCCCTGGTGGTTGCCCCAACCTATGGCGACTACCAGACGGCTGGCGACTGGGCCGGGCTTGGGGTTGAGTTCTTTTTTCTCAAACCAGAGGAGGATTTCGCCCTTGATTTCAACCGTCTTTCCGGTTGCCTGACCGGGGGCGAGCTGGTGTTTCTCTGCAATCCCAACAACCCCACCGGCAGGGTGGTGGCAAGCCGGGTGCTGTTCGATTTCATCCTTGCCCATCCTGCCACGGAATTTCTCATCGATGAATCCTATCTGCCTTTTGTGGATGAGCCAACCCTTGCCGGGTTGCCTCTGCCTGCCAACCTGTTGCTGCTCTGCTCCTCCTCGAAGATTTACGGCATCCCCGGACTGCGCCTCGGCTTTCTTGTGGCCAGCGAGGAGAAGATGGCCCGCTTTGCCGCACACCGCAAGCCCTGGGGCGTGAACCGCATGGCCCAGGTGGCAGGGGAGTATCTGCTGGAGCATGGTGACGGGTATGTCCGGTCGGTGCGCGACTTTCTTGCCCGGACCCGGCCGGGTTTTGTCGCCGGGCTCGCGGCTCTGCCCGGGGTGCGGGTAATCCCCGGCTCGGCGAATTTCATCCTCTGCCAATTGACCGGCTCGCTGACCGCAGCCCAATTGCGGGAGGGCATGCTCGCCCAGCGCATCATGATCCGGGATTGCCGCAACTTCACCGGGCTGGATGATCACTATTTCCGGGTCTCGCTGCAAGAGCCCGGTCGCAACGAACGGTGTCTCGCCGCGCTTGCCGGGATCCTCGGAGAAAACCCATGAGAATAGCGATCATCTCCGATACCCACGACCACATCCTCAACCTGCGGGCTGCGGTGAAATACTGCAATGCCTACAGCGTGAGCATGATCATCCATTGCGGCGATCTGATCTCTCCGTTCATGCTCGACGAGCTTGCCCGCTTCAGCGGGGCGGTGCATCTGATCTACGGCAACAACATCGGCGACCAGCATGTCATCTCCCAGTCATGCGGGCTGCGCTTTCCCACGATCAGCCACCACGGCATCCTGGGCGCGGTGGAAGCCGGGGGGCTTAAACTTGCCTTTACCCATTATCCGCAGATGGCCCGCGGCATCGCCTGCCAGGGCATGTTCGACGTGGTGTGCTGCGGGCATAACCACCGCTATCAGGTGGAAAAGGTCGGCGAGTGTCTGCTGGTCAATCCCGGCGAGCTGCTGGGCAAGGACGGGCAGCCCGGGTTCTGTATCCTGCAGTGCGAAACAAAAGAGGTGGAGCGGGTAGAGATCGGCTCCGCCATTGCTAATGATTGAAGTCTTTATGAGAACAACAACTTTCAGGTGAGTGTGACGACAATGACCGATAATGATAAAAGCTTTGCCGAGATGTTTCAGGAAACCGCAGCCACCACCAAGGAACGGTTGCGGCCGGGCCAGAAGATCGAGGCCACCGTGGTGCGCATTGCCAGGGAATGGATCTTTCTTGATCTGGGCGCCAAGAGCGAAGGGGCGGTGGCCAAAAACGAATTCACCGATGCAGAGGGCAACCTGACTGTGGCCGAAGGCGACCGGGTGCAGGTTTATTTTCTGTCCGAGAAGAACAACGAGCGTTTGTTCACCGCCAAGGTGAGCGGCGGCGCGGTGGCCGGTCACCTCGACGAGGCGTGCCAAAACGGCATTCCAGTGGAGGGCACCGTGACGGGCGAGACCAAGGGAGGCTTTGAGGTGCGCTTTTCCGGCAGCGTCCGGGCCTTTTGCCCTTTTTCCCAGATGGAGATGCGCCGGATCGAAAACGCCGAAGAATACATCGGCAAGAAATTTGCCTTCCGGATCACCAAATTCGGCGAGCACGGCAAGAACATCGTGGTTTCCCGCCGGGCTCTGCTCGAGGAGGAGCGGGCCCAGCAGAAGGAGGGGCTGCAAGAATCCCTGGCCGTCGGCCAGACGGTCAAGGGGGTCATCACCTCCATCCGCGATTTCGGCGCCTTTGTCGATATCGGCGGCATCGAGGGATTGATCCCGGTTTCCGAGATCGCCTGGGGACGGATCGAGGATATCCATGAGCGGTTGGCCGTGGGTCAGGAGGTCTCTGTCACCGTGCTCAAGCTCGATTGGGACCAGGACCGCTACTCTTTCAGCCTCAAGGATTCCCTGCCCAACCCGTGGGAGGAGATCGGCGGGATGTTCCCCGAGGGCAGCGTCGTCACCGGCAAGGTTGTTCGTCTCACGGAATTCGGCGCCTTTGTTTCGCTTGCCCCGGGCATCGACGGCCTGGTGCATATCTCCAAACTGGGAGCGGGACGGCGCATCAGTCATCCGCGCGAGGTCGTGCAGGTGGGGGATGCCCTTGAGGTGAAGATCGACAGTGTGGATTCTGAGAAAAAACGGTTGTCCCTTTCCTTGCCCCTGCCTGCCAAGGCTGAGGGGGGTGAGGCTGCCAAGGCAGGGGGCAAAAAAGACAAAGGCGCGGGTGAGGGCGAAAACCGGGATGATTTTCGTCAGTACATCGCGGAAAAGAAGAAGGATGCCAAACCCATGGGCACCTTTGCCGATCTGTTCGGCAAAGGGAAGGGGCAGGGGAAATAACCCGGGGGTGCGGTCTGTGTGCTCTATTTCTCCCGGACCGGGAGAGTTGACCTTAGCGTCAGCAACCGTCGTTAGGATCCTGGCTGTTTGCAGCCCAGCGGTACAGGTAGTCGTTGAGTTTCAGTTGCTGTTCCAGGGTAATGCCATCCCAGGCGCCTTGTTTGGCGCATTTCGGCGAGCGGGTTTCAAAGATCCGGTTCCAGCCCGTCGAGTTTTTTGATTCCACCCAGAGAAAGGGGGCGCCTGTATCGTTGTTGCGGGTGTGGCAACTCTTGCAGACATCCTTGAAGAGCTTGCCGCCCTCGCCCCAGGGGCGGCTTTCCCATTCCAGCGGCCCGTCGTTGAGAACCCGGCAGGTCTGGGTGGTGGCGTCGTAGCGGGTTTTGGGAGCAGCGGCCGCCTGGTTGCTCAAGGCGGGAATAAGGAGCAGGGCGGCGAAAAAAAGTGCGAAGTGCTTCATGGATGTCCTCCTGTTTTTTCTGTACCGAACGATACAATATAAAGTACCATATAAGTCATGTTTTATAGTGTCAATTGTTTTTCTTGATCGATTGGTAAAGAAATTATTGGTAGGGGGAATCCGTGGCGCGGTCAAAGGGGTTTGATGAAAACCAGGCGCTGGAGGCGGCATTGCGTCTTTTTTGGGAAAAGGGCTATGCCGCAACATCGCTGCAAGACCTGGAAAAGGGAATGGGCTTGAACCGGGCCAGCATCTACAACGCCTTTGGCAACAAGCGCAGCCTGTTCAAAAGATGTTTGGCCCGCTATGTGAGTCGGGTGGAGGCTAAGCTTGGCAGTATTACCGGGGCGGCGGCGTCAGCGCGGGAAGCGATTAAGAATTGGCTGGCCTTTGTTATTGATTTTCACTTCAGCCCGGAAACGCCCGGCGGATGTCTGGTGATCCTTTCCGCGCTCGAGCGCTATCAGCATGACCGGGAAACCAAGGACATGGTGGCGGCATTGTTTCGCCACGAGCGGGAAGTGATGGTGCGGGTTCTTGAACAAGGGGTGGAGCGGGGAGAATTTCCTGCGGGATTTGATTGTGCCGGAGCGGCCTGGGCGATCACCGCGGCCACGTCGGGGATGGTTGTGCTGGCCATGGCGGACGCTCCGGTGAGTGCGCTGCAGGAGGTTTCCATGTCGACTTTGCGGCTGCTCGACGGGAAGTGAGCCGGATTATCCGGGCGCTTCCAAAACCTTGCGCACCGTTTGGGCCAGTTCCCGCCCCGAGACCGGGTTCGTCAGGACAAAGGCTTCCAGGGCGTGTGCAAAAAGGGGCAGAGCCTTGGCGCTGCCGCCGCAAGCGGTGAGCTGGTACTGGTAGCCAGGATTTTGCAGGATCAGCGGCGGCCCTGCCGCTGGCGGACGACCTCAAAAAGAATGACCCCGGCGGCAACGGAAGCGTTGAGGGAGTTGAGACTGCCGGCCATGGGGATGGAGACCAGCTCGTCGCATTGCTCGCGAACCAGGGGGCGCATGCCCTTGTCCTCGCCGCCTATCACCAGGCAGACGGGGCCTGCGAAGGAGGTCCCGTACACGGTGTTTTTTGCCTCGCCTGCCGCTCCGTACACCCAAAACCCTTTTTCCTTAATGGCCTGCAGGCTGGTAACCAGGTTGGTGACCAGGCAGAGCTTGAGATGGGCCATGGCTCCGGCTGCCGCCTTGGCGGCGGTGGCGTTGAGCGGGGCCGACCGGTCCTTGGGCAGGATGATGCCGGTTGCCCCGGCTGCCGCGGCGCTGCGGATGATGGCCCCCAGATTGTGCGGGTCCTGGATGGAGTCCAGCGCCACGATGAGGGGCTGTTCCTCTTCCTTGGCCTTCTTGAGCAGTTCATGCAGACTGCAGGTGGACACCGGCGCTGTTTTCGCCAGCACCCCCTGATGGGTTTTGTCCGGAGAGCTGGGGAAGCGCTGGCCGGGTAAAAAGCGGATTTTGACCCCCTGCTCTTGGGCCAGGGCGATGATCTCCTGGAGCTTGGCTCCGCCCTTGCCTTGCTGGATGACGATTTCCCGCACTTTTTTGGGCTGCAGCCGCAGCAGTTCGAGGATGGGATGGATGCCCCAGAGGATGTCGTCAGTGTCCGGCGGGTTGCTCATGGCTGAAAGGCTCAAGGTTAAAGGTTAAAGGTTAAAGGTGCAAGGCCTCGCAGATAAACGTGCGAGATTCCGATCCCGTATTTCTGGAAGATGGGTCAACACTGAAACCCGGCTTTCGCCGGGTGAGCGCAGGTCCGACCTTTAGCCTTGCGCCTTGAACCTTTCACCTTGCGCCTTTAACCTTCTCCCAATCAATGGGGTGGCCATCCGGGCTGCGGCGCCCTTTGCAGCGTTCGGCGATAACCACGGCGCGCAGGGTATCCACCGCCTCATCCAGCCGGTCGTTGACCACCAGATAGTCGTAACGTTCTGCATCCGTCATCTCCAGCCGGGCGTTGCGCAGGCGCAACTGCACGGTTTCCTCGGGATCAGTGCCCCGGCCCCGCAACCGTCGTTCCAGCTCCGCCCAAGAAGGCGGGGCGATGAAGAGGAATACGGCGCCAGGGTGCCCGCAATCACGAAGCTGCCGGGCTCCCTGGACATCGATGTCGAGAAAAACGTCGATCCCCTTGGCTTGCTGGGCCTCGATGGCCGCCCGGCTGGTGCCGTAGAGATTGCCATGCACCTCGGCCCATTCGAGAAAGGCTTGATCGGCGCGCATCCCTTCAAAGGTCGCCCGATCGACAAAGTGGTACTCCCGGCCGTTGCTCTCTCCGGGGCGCGGGGCGCGGGTGGTGTGCGACACGGAAAAAGCGAGGTTGTCCACCTCGGCCAGCAATTTTTTGAGGATGGTGGACTTGCCCGCACCGGAGGGCGCGGAGATGACAAACAGATTGCCTCGGCTCATTTGTCCGCCTTTTCCGGCTGCTCGTCATCGCGCCGGTCGAGGGAGGCCATGAAGCGCAGGGTGATGGTTTCCGGCTGCACCGAAGAGAGGACCACGTGGTTGCTGTCCAGGATGATGATGGAGCGGGTCCGCCTCCCTTCGGTCACATCGATGAGCCGCCGCTGTTCCTTGGCCTCTTCCCGCAGTTTTTTCATGGGGGAGGACTTAGGATTCACCACCGCCAGCACCCTGCCGGCAAGCACGGCGTTGCCGAAGCCCACGTTGATCATTCTTTGGTCCATGGTCTTCCCTTATTCGATGTTCTGAATCTGTTCGCGGAGTTTTTCCACCTCGGTTTTCAATTCCACGGTGAGATGGGCGGTGGGTGCGTCGCTGATCTTCGAGGCCAGGGTGTTGATCTCCCGCAGGAATTCCTGGAGGAGAAAATCAAGCCTGCGGCCCACGGGCTCATCTGCCTCAAGAAAGCCGGAAAACTGGCTGATGTGGCTTCTCAGGCGAACCACCTCCTCGGTGACATCCGCCTTGTCGGCCATGATCGCCACCTCCTGGGCCAAGCGGAGGGGGTCAAGGTCAACCCCTTGCAGGAGAATGGCCAACCGTTCCTTCAGTTTCTCGGTCCGCCGCTGGACAATACCGGGGATATCTTGGGCAATTCCCTCCACGGTCTTGGCAAACTCCTGCAACCGCTGGTGCAGTTCGTTCTTGAGCGCCTCGCCTTCCTGTTCCCGCATACCCTGCGCCATGGTCAGCGCCTGGGTAAGGGCCCCGGAGACCTGCGGCCAGACGGCCTCGAGGTCTTCCTCCTCCTCATGGGCAACGATGATCTCCTTGTAGCTGTGGATCATGGCCAGGGTTGGGGGATCACTCAAGGAGAGATCCTCACGGATCGCCTCCAGGCATTGGTGATAATTGCGGGCCAGGGGCAGATTGGCGGCCAAGCGGATATTGTCGCCCGCCTCCGCGCCGGGGTTGACGTAGACATCCACATGACCCCGGCTGTAGTAAGCGGAGATCTCTTTTTTGATCCGGTCTTCCAGGCCGAGATACTTGCGGGGAATTTTGATGCTCAAGTCCAGGAACTTGTGGTTCACCGAGCGGACCTCCACGGTCCAGCTCTTGGCCCCGGCTGCTTCACCCCGGCCATAACCAGTCATGCTCAACGGTCTTTTCATCCGATGGCCTCAAGAAGTTCGGCGGTGGAGGCCGTGGCCGTGCCCACCTTGCCCACCACGATGCCCGCGGCGAAATTGGCGATGGTGGCGGCATCGGCAGCGGATAGGCCCACGGCCAAGCCCAGGGCCAGGGTGGCGATCACCGTGTCGCCTGCGCCGGTGACATCGTACACCTCCTTGGCCATGGTGGGGATGGTGAAGAGGGGGCGTCCCTTTTCGTACAGGGCCATGCCCGCCTCGCCCCGGGTGATGAGAACCGCGTCGCTGGCCAGCTTTTTCTGCAGGAGATGGGCCGCGGTCTGCAGGTCCGTCTCGGTTTTGATGGCCATGTCGGCCATGCGCTCGGCCTCGTGCAGGTTGGGGGTGATGATGGTGGCGCCGCGAAAGCGTTCCGGATGCTGGGGCTTGGGGTCGATGATCAGCGGGATGCTTCGTTTTTTGAGCCGGCTCCGCAGGTGGTCCATCAGGGGCAGGTTGATCATCCCCTTATTGTAGTCCGAAACAATCACCGCATCAAAGCTCTCCAGGTTGTCGTCGATGAAACGGCAGATCTCCGCCAGCCGCTCCGGGCTGGGTTCCCCGGTTTTTTCCCGGTCAAAGCGGACCACCTGCTGGTGCTGGGCCACGATTCGGGTCTTGAGGGTGGTGGGGCGGTTTGCGGTGCGGACGATGCCCGCGGCAGGCGAGCCGATGTCCGCCAGCAGACTCAAAAGATGGTCGCCCATGGCGTCGTTGCCGATCAACCCGCAGAGGGAGGCGCGGCTGTTCTGGGCGTAGATGTTGTGCAGGACGTTGGCCGCCCCGCCCAGCAGCAGGTTTTCGTGGGTGACATCCACCACCGGCACCGGCGCTTCCGGGGAGATCCGGGAAACAGAGCCCCAGATGAAATGGTCGACGATGATGTCGCCGAGCACCAGGATATTGGCGGAGCTGAATGTGCCGACAGCGGCGCGGAGTTGTTTTTTCTTTGTGCTGGACAGAGTCACGGACCGGCTCCCGGGGTCAGGTTGCAGAATGGGCACGGCTGGGGCAATAGGGTGCAACCAGCCGGAAGGATACAAGAAACGCAATTATAGACCGCTTGGGGATGTTGGGCAAGGAAAGAATGTCCCGGAACGCGCTTGTCGGTGATTGAAAAAAAAGGCCCTGCCGGGGGGATGGTCCCGGCAGGGCCTTGCACAGCAAAAACAGCCCCGGCGAAGCGGCTGTTTCTTAAGGAGCAGTGGAATTAGTCCGTGATCTCACATTTGCCCTGCTCGCATTCCACGTCGGCGATCAGAACACGGCTTTTGAGCCCAGCCTTGTCCAGAGCGGCTTTGGCCATTTCCGCCCGGGCTCCGGTGGAGCAATGGATCAGCATCTCCTTGCCCTTGGGCAATTCGCCGACCCGTTTTTCGATTTCGTCCAAGGGGATGTGCTTGGAGTTCTTGAGTACCCCGTCCTTCACCTCATCCGTGGTGCGGACATCCAGAATGAGCTGATTGGCGCCGTCATCCATGGCTTTTTTGAACTCAGCCAGGCCAACCTCGTTCTTGCCCAGTTTCCGGACCCAGGAGATGGAGGCAGGGGTGGGGCCGGTGGCCAGCTTGTTGCCCTTGTCCGTCCAGGATGTAACCCCGCCCGGCCAGATGGAGCCGGTTTTGACGCCCCATTTTTTCATCAGGTTATAGCCCTGCTGCGCCTCGACAAAGGAGTCGGCATAGACCACGACAGGGGCTTTGATCGGAATATCGTCCTCTTTTGCGGCCAGAGAGGCCAGGGGGATGTTGTGCGCTTTGGGGATATGGCCCGCTTCGTATTCTTCCTTGGAGCGCAGATCCACCAAGACTATGTTGCCTGTTTGGACAAATTTTTCCGAGGCGGTGACGCTCTTGCCGGCTTTTTTCCAGCCGGGGATGCCTGCAAGCATGACGCGTACATCGGTGTGACCCATTTTTTTCGCCAGACCGGCGGATTTAGGGCTCATGCCTCACGTGAAGCCCCCGCAATAGAAGATCAGGGTGGTCTTCTTCAGGCGGGCGTCGGCGGGCAGGTAGGCGTCGCCGGTCTCAGCGTGCACCGTGTCGGGAAGCGAGATGGCGGTGGGGATGTGCCCTTCGTGGTAGCGGGCTGCAGGCCGGGAATCGACCAGCACATACTTGCCCTCTTCCGGCCCCATGGCAATGAGCTTGGCAAGTTCATCGACCTTCATCTCCGTTACCCCCGCCGGGAGAGCGGCGAGCTTTGGCTCCACGGAGGTGGCGAAGCGGTCCGCCCCGCGTAGTTCAAACTTGACGATTGCGGCCTCGCCTTCAACCGCGTGATCCATCCCCTTGGTTTTGTCGTCGAATTTGAGGAATTCGTTTTTGCCCTTCACCTCGATGGAGATGGTTTTGGCCTTGTTGGATTTGCCGGTGATCTTGCCGGTAAAGGCGTTGGCATCCTGGGCTGCCGCCTGCGGGGCTGGGTCCGCCGCAAAGGCCGGCGAGCCGGAAAGGCTCGGGCCGCCTGCGAGAAGCCCGGTAATGAGCAGGAATGGAATCCATCTGCGTAACGGTTTGTTGTGCATAATCGTTCTCCTTGAAAAAATGATGATTATCCGGGTTGGTTCGTGGGGCATTCGGTCCTGGTTATCTCTGGTTTCCTCCCTGGTTGGTGTCCGTCTTGTTGTTTCAGCCGGTCCAGAGCCTGATGCACGCTCCGGAGCAGGGTTGCCGGTTCGAATGGCTTGGTGATGCAGGCCAGGCAGCCGTGTTTTGTTAAGGCATCGCCCGTTGTGTCGCGGATATCTTCCGCCAGGACGAGATAGGGTATGGCAAGACTGCTTCCGGACAGGGCATGCATGAAGGTGGCGCATGCCTCCGGCGAGGCCGAATCGAGATCAACGATCAGCAAATCAACGGGGTCCGGGGTGTTGGCCAAGGTCTTGAGCAACGCAACGGCTTCCTCCGTGTTTTCCGCAAGGCTGACGCGGTAGTCCGCCTGTTTGAGCATGAGGCCGAGGCTGTGCTGCAGATTGGGCCTGTTTTCCGTGAGAAGGATGTGTTGTGTGGCCATGCGTTCCACAGTGTAAAATTGTTTTGCTCAAAAAAGGGACTGGCCATGCTCTATGCTGAAAGAAGCAATATGGGTGCCAGAGGTGGTGTTTTCGTGGTATCTATTTGGAATTATAATGAATACTGTTTTCGGCGGGCAGGGAATTTGGGGCAATGGGGTGCAAGGAGATTTGCGCGGGAGAACTGAGTGCAGAGTGCTTCGTGCTGGGAGCTGAGTGTTGACGGCCGCCTTCCCTCACTCACCCCGGTCCGCTTGTTTGAGCCGCCAGTTGAGGGCCTGACGGGTAATGCCGAGCATCTCCGCGGCAATGGCCTGATTGCCGTTGGCCCGGTTCAGCGCCTCCAGCACCAGGAGATAGCTCGCCTCCTTGATGGAGGGAAGCTGCGGGAGATCGGCAAACGGGGTCCGGGTTTCCGGGTGGTTTCTGACCTCTTCTTCCAGATTGGGCCTTCTGAGCCGGAGGTACTCCTTGAAGGAATCCATGGACAGGGTGCGATTCTTGTGGGTGCTCATGGCGTCAAAGACCATGTTCTGGAGTTCCCGGATATTGCCGGGGAAATCATAGGTGCCCAGCAGGGAGATCAGTTCTTTGGGAAAGCTCGGTTTTTTCTTGTTGAGCCGGGCCGCCCCCTCCTCGAAGAAATGATCGACCAGCAGGGGCAGGTCGTCGAGCCTTTCCCTTAAGGGAGGGATGTGGATGCGGTGGGCATGGAGCCGGTAGTAGAGATCCTTGCGGAAACCGCCGTGTTCCTGCATCTCCTGGAGGTTCTGGTGGGTGGCGAAGATCATCCGGCAATCGGTGCGTTTGGGGATGTCCGAACCCAGGGGCAAAAACTCCCGCTCCTGGAGGAGGCGGAGCAGCTTGGTCTGCGAAAGCTGGGAAAGGTCGCCGATTTCATCCAAAAACAGGGTGCCCCCCGCGGCCTGCTCGATGAGCCCCCGCCGGGTCTGGTCCGCCCCGGTGAAGGCCCCTTTCTTGTGGCCGAACAGCGTGTCGGAGAACATGGTGTCGTCGAGGCCCGCCACATTGACCGGGACAAACTCGCCCTTGCGGTTGCTCAGCACATGTAACGCCTGGGCGATAAGCTCCTTGCCCACCCCGGTTTCGCCGGAGATCAGCACCGGCTCGCTGGTGTCGGCAATGGATTCCATGTACTGGAAGATGGAGCGCATACCCTTGTTGTGGGTGGTGATCCGGCTGAAGGCCTCGGGGCGGTCCAGCTTGTCCTTGAGGAAATGTTCCTTGAGCAGGTCGTTTTCCAGGCGCAACCGGCTCAGGTCAACGGCGCGCTGCACCCCGGCGATGAGGCGGGTCTCTTCGCTGACCTTGGTGTAGTAGTCAAAGGCCCCGAGTTTCATGCATTGCACCGCGGTGTCCACCAGATCAAGACCGGTGATGATGATCACCGGGATCTGCGGGTGTTCGCGCACGATCTGCGGCAGCAATTCTTCTCCCGAGAGGTGGGGCATGGTGAGATCCAGAACGATCACCCCGATATCCTCGGCGGCCAGGGTTTCCATGACCTTGCGGCTGTCGGCGCAGCAGCGGATATTGCTGAGTCCCACGGAGCGCAGGGTCAGGCTGAAGCTGTGCAGCCAGGCCTCTTCATCGTCAACCAGCAGGATGGGCCGAAACGGGGAAAGCTGTTTATCCATGGGAAAAAATCCTCCTGAAAATTCCTGCCAAGCTAAAGGGCAGGGCGCGCCGTTTACCCTACCCGGCTTGCGCCATTTTGTCACCCGGCTTTGGGAGAGAGAACCGATGCTTTTTCCCGCCAGGCCGGAAAGGAGATCGTCGCGGTGGTGCCTGCTTCCGGGCTTGAGGCAAAGCGCAGTCTGCCCTGGTGTTCCTTGATGATCCCGGCGGAAACCGAGAGGCCGAGGCCGGTGCCGCCGTATGACCGCTTGGTGGTGAAGAAGGGGTCGGTGATCTGATTGATGATCTCTTGGGCGATGCCGGTGCCCTGATCGTGGACGCGCACCTCCACTTCGTCGTTGTCCGCGTCATAGCGGGAGGCGATGGCTATGGCCGCCTCCGGATTGGTCAGGGCCTCGCAACTGTTCTGGATCAGGTTGATCAGCACCTGCTCCAGCCGCTGTCTGTTGCCCCGGATGGGCGGCAGGTTGGGGGCCAGATCGGTGCTGAAATTCCGGGTGGCGTTTTTGATTTTGTTGTGGTTGAGGCGCACCGCCGCTTTGGCGATCTCGTTGATCTCCACCGGTTCCATGTGGCGGCTGGTGTCCTGCCGGGCATAATCCTTGAGATCATGGACAATATTCTTGATCCGCCGGGCGCTTTCCTCCAGTTCGAGGAAAAGGCGGGGGATCTGCTCGCACATCTCGCTGTATTGCAGCCCGGCAATGAGAAAATCGCCGTGTTCGCGGTAGTATTCGTCGAGAATCGGCTTGGCGCTTTCCCAGGCCTTGAAGAGCATGGAGGTGTTCAGCATGGCGATGCTGTTGGGGTTGTTGATCTCATGGGCCACCCCGGAGATGAGCACCCCCAGCGAGATCATCTTGTCCGCCTGGACCAACTGCTGCTGCTGGAGCCTGGTTTCGTCCTCGGCCCGCCTGCGTTCGGTGATGTCCCGGATGATCCAGATGGAGTTCCACTTATCCTTGATCCGGGCCTCGGAAAGCGAAAGTTCGATGGGCAGTTCCGAACCGTCCTTGCGTCTGGTGATCAGCTCGATGGTTTCGCGGATGGGTCCGTCGCTCATCGGCTTTTCCGCAACCGCGTCCCGTTGGCCGGATTCGGAAAGACGCGGGGAGATCAGGGTGTGGATCGGCTTGCCCAGGGCCTCGGTTGCGGAAAAGCCGAAGATCTCGGCGGCGGCCTCGTTCCAGTAGGAAATATTGCCGTGGTGGTCCATCATGGCGATGGCGTCCTGGGCCGAGGCGGTGAGGTTTCTGAACTTGTCCTCGCTCTGGCGCAGATCGGCTTCCGCCTCCTGCTGCCGGGTACGGGTGATCGCATAGCGGCTGGCCAGGGTGGTGAGCTCCTCGGCCAGATTGACCACCTCCCTTGGGCCGGTCCAGTTGAACTGCACGTTTTCCTGCCCCTTGTTCAGGATGGAGTCCAGGCCGGTGAGAATGGCGTCCTTGATCCGGTCGATTTTTTTGGCGATGGCGTTGGCAATGAGCGAAACGATGACCGCGATGGTGATTACGATCCCGACGATGTTATAGATCAGGGAAAGCTTCCATTCCCTGGCCGCGCTGCGATCCACCGGCGTGCCCAGCCAGAGGGCCGGGGGGAGATGGTCGTTGAAAATGAGCGGCAGCCAGATAAGGCTTTGGCCGGAGCCGTTCTCCCAGACAAAGGGGCGGTTCTCCGCAAGATGGGAGGCAAGATCGGGGAAGAGGGCAAGGAGGTCGGCGCCGGGAGTGACCGGGTGCATCGGCTCCAGATCGGGAAAGGTGGCCGGAACATGGACAATGATGCCCGCGGGCGTTACCCTGCAGGCATCGACATGGGCATCGAGGAACAGATCCGGGGCAAGGTCCAGGATGAGCACCCCGGCCGCGCCGTCCTCCGCTCCGGGAATCGGGGTCGCAAGACTCAAACGGGTGGCGGCGGGATCGGTCTGATCCCCGGTCAGGAGCGTGTCGACCTCGGATGTTTTGAGCGCCAGTCCTTTCCGGAGGAGCTGGGATTGTGCTTCGGCATGTGCCGCTTCGGTGGGGGCGGCTTCCAGGGAATCGCTGTTTCTGCGGAGGGAAATCAGTTGGTTGCCCGAGGGATCGAGCAGACGAACGCCGAGGATCATCTTTTCCGTGTGCAACTGCCCCCTGAGCAACTCTGCAAGCCGTTGGCGACCGGCAGGGTCCAGGGAGGAGGGGGTGAGCCCGGCGCTCAGGGGGGTGGCGGCTGCCTGGAGGAGGCTTTTTTTGATGCATTTTACCCTGGCATTGAGGGAAACAAAGCTGCTTTCGGCAGCGGCGGCGGTCCGTTTTGTCTCCACTGTTTCGTGCTGGTTGATGTGGGCGCGGAGATTGACTCCCACCAGGGTGAGGATGGGCAGGATGCCAAGGGCAAGGAGGATGATGAAGATGATGGTCCGCAGTTTCATGGGAGGCCTTGGTTCCGGTTTTTGTTGCGTAACGGGCGGTGCCCTGTTTTTCTGAGAGAAAGCGAGGCATTCTTCAACGGAGGGATAGTATCATGAAAGACATTTTGATTGCAATCACCGGGGCGGACCTTGATTTTGAAACGGCCCGGAACATGGCGAAAATCATCGCCCGGCAAGGGAACGCTGAAACCGATTGCCTAGCCTGGTCCGATGCTCGCCGGCAAAGCCATTCTCCGGGCTGCGTGCAGTGCGAGATCAAGGGGAAGCCGGGATGGGAGGTGTATGGCGAGAATCATGGCGGCCGGCTGAAGATCATTTTTAACGATGGGGAATATGTGTTTATTTATAGCTGATGGAGTCGAGGGAAAAGAGCCCTTCGACAGGCTCAGGGCGAACGGTAGTTGTCTTGAAATCATTGACTTGTTCCGTTCGTGCTGAGCCCCGTCGAAGCACCGCAGTCCATCATGATGGCTAGGCTGCAACCCTGTCCCTGCCTCGCCTGTCATCATCTCGGAGAGCGCCCTGCGGAACAGGATGCGCTTTGCCTCCCAGGGGGCTTCGGCGAAAGTCGACTTTCTGCCGATACTCCGGGCTTCGAGCCGGTAGCACCAGAAGCCGTTGGCAACCCGCATGACTCGGCTGATTTCCCGCGGGAGCAGTTGGGCAAGCTCCTGATCCTGGGGATCGAGCAGGTCGAGAAAACGGGGGGCAAGCAGGCCGCCCATGGTTTTGCTGCTGTCCTGGGACATCTCTTCAGCCACCGCGGCCAGCTCTTCCCCGGCCAGCAGCCTTTGCCGGGCTGTTTCACAGACGGCTTCCTGCTCCTGCCGGCGGGCGGGGCTGTCCATGGGGCTGGCGTAGCGGAAAATGCCGCCCAGGGTGAGGCGCTCCGGCACAGTGATCAGGCCGCTTTTCAGTTGGTTGAGGGTTTTGGGGATGCTGTGTTGCCGGGCGTGATCATACTCCTGCAAGCGCAAGGCCAGTTTGGCCTCCAGGCCCTTTTGGGGGGGAGATCCGCCCAGAGCTTTGCGGGCGATGCTTTTCAGGGCAGGCATGTTCGGGGGGAGAAGCTCGGGAGGGGCGGAAGCAAGGAGTTTTGTTTCGACCGGCCCGGCTTTGCGGACAGGAGACAGGCGGGGAGCCCGCACCGCCTCGGCCCCGGCCAAAGCAGCATTTTTTTTCAGGAGATGGCCCAGGCTGAAGAGGGCGACCCCTTCATAGCCGTTTTCTCCGGCGATCCGCGCCTCCTCGTCGAGCTGGGCGGAGTTTTTGCCTAAAGCGCCCAGTCCGGCCCAGAGGCTGACCTGGGAGGGACGGAGGGTGGTCGCGGTAATCTCCCGGAGCTGGGCGTTTACCCGGTCGGTATCCCCGAAATAGGCCATTGGGTACAGTCTGTCCACCAGCCCCTCCGCGGCCCAGGCCTGGTATTCCTGGCCGTTTTCCAGATAGGCGGCCGCGGGCTCGGGAAAGACGGCAACGGAAAGGACTATCCCGGTTGCGCCGCTGTGGTCCACAGCCTGCCGGACCTCCCGAAGAAGCTGGGTGATCTGGCCTGCGCGGAACTCGTTCCAGAACAGCGCTGCCGTGGTAAGCACCCGGTCCGTTGGCGACAGCTTCCCTTCAAGCCAGTCGGTCACGGTTTCAGCGTTGATTCGCTCCGGCAGGAGCCTGGGATCAACGCCATGGGATCGTTCAAATTGTTCGGCAAGCGAGTCGCTTTTTCCGTAGCCTGGGCCAGGGTAGCGGATGAAGTCAAGATGGATGCCGGCCACCGGATAGCGGGCCAGCAGTTCCCGGACCACCTCGACAAACAGGGCGCGGTATTCCGTGGAAGCCGGATCGGCATAGCTGCCTTCGATCCAGCCCAGCCGTTTTTCCCGGGCGGAATAGCCGGAAACCGGCCGCCCGGTGTTGTCGGAGAGGATCCAGGGCTGACCGGGGTGTCCGGGGTGGTCGGGGGATTCCGGCGGGGTGTCGCCGCCCCAGAGATAAAAAACATTGAGCCAGGCATGGAGGGGCAGGGGGGCGCATTCCGTGAGCAACTGCGCCAGGGGGTCGAAATCCGTTGGGGCCTGGGCCAGATTTCCGGCCCGAGGTGCGAGATCGCTTCGGTACAGGGCGTCGGCCCGGCCCCGGACCTGCACCAGCAGGTGGTCAAATCCCGCCGCCTTGGCCTCAGAGCAGACCGAGGCAACCTCCGCCGGGTCGTCCAGATCGAAACGGACCACCCAGGCCGCGGTCCGCAGCCGTGGGGCGCAGGCCGAGACGAGCAGCAGCAGGGCCAGGGCTGGGAGCAGGGCGCGCAGGGAACAGGGTTGTGGTCTTGGCATCCGGGTTGACCTTTTGGCGGCGGGATGGTACTTTGCGCGATCGTTTCAGGCATGGGCAGGCCATGCCGCCCACTGTATTGTTACCGCGCCGCCCGCATATTGCACCAGGAAAAAAATGATGACCGACCTGAAAAAATTCCCCGAAGGCATGCAGCCCCTGGGCGACTCCCCGTTTCCCTTTGCCTGCAACCCCGAGGTTCCCTGCTTTACCCGCTGCTGCCGGAAGCTGACCCTGTTTCTCTATCCCTACGATCTCATCCGCTTGAAAAAAAGGCTGGGGATCACCTCGGAGGAGTTGCTCAACACCTACACCGGCGTGGCCCAAGGGGCTAACCCGCTCTTTCCCGCCATTGTCATGCGGATGCGGGATGACGCGGAAAACAGTTGCCCGTTTCTCGATCCGGAACGGGGGTGCCTCGTCTATGAAGACCGTCCTTCCGCCTGCCGCACCTATCCCCTGGAACGGGCCATTGACCGTAACCCGGAGCGCGGCCAGCCCCGGGCCTACTATTTCATGACCGATCACTCCTACTGCCTGGGGCATCAGGAGAAAAAGGAGTGGACGGTGAAGGAGTGGCTCCGCGACCAGCAGTTGGTCTACTACAACGCCATGGACGATCTCTGGGCCGAGATGGACACCCTTTTTTCCTCAAACCCCTGGCAGAGCGAGGGCGCGGCCGGGCCCAGGCAGCAGTTGGCCTTCATGGTCTGCTACAATATCGACCGTTTCCGGCAGTATGCGGCCGAGCACAACCTGCTCAACCTCTACCGGTTGGACAAATCCCGCAAACGCCTCATCGAGACCGATGACGAGGCCCTGCTCACCTTTGGCTACGATTGGCTCAAGCTGGTGCTCGGCAACAAACCCACCCTCCAGTTGAAGCGATAAGACAACGGGCAATTCCTTGCCGTGATGCGGGACGTATTCGTGAAAACCAGATTTGCCCATCTCCGCGCCTATCTTCCGGTCCTCGCCTTTTTCGGCGGATTTTCGTGGGATGCGCTCACCATCGGCCGTTCGGTGACGCCCCTGGATCTCTGGCTCCTCTCCGGCTACCTCGCCTGTGCAGCCGTAATCCTTTGGTGGCTGGGGTACCGGCGGCACGCCCTGGTAGCGACTGCCTCTGAAGATGTCTCGCAGATCGCTGAGTCCCGGTCCCCCTCTTTCCTGTCATCCTGGTGGGACCGCGCGCCGTACCTGTTGCTCCAGTTTCTCTTCGGCGGGCTGTTCAGCGCGCTGTTCATCCTCTATTTCCAGAGTTCCAGTCATCTGGCCGCCATGCTGTGGTCCCTTGGCCTTGGCGGACTGCTGGTGGCCAACGAATTTATTGACGGCAAATACAGCCGTTTCACCCTCACCTGGGCGCTGTTCGGGCTCTGCGCCATGCTGCTGTTCAATTTTCTCCTGCCGTTTCTGGCCGGTAGCATCAGTATGGTCTGGTTTTATCTCAGCACCCTTGCCGGGGCGGGTCTCACCCACTGGCTGCGCAAGAAAACGCCCGGGTGTCCCGGCCGGGCGGCGCCGGTTTGGGTCATTGCCGCCATGCTGGCGGTGGCGTATCCCCTGGATATGATCCCGCCGGTTCCCCTGGTGAAGCGGGATATTCAGGTGGGGCGAAATTTTGCGCGGGTGGCGGACGAGTATCGCCTCACCCTGGAAAAAGCACCCTGGTGGGTATTCTGGCGGGATTTGTCGCACGAGGTCCATCTTGCGCCGGGAGAGCGGCTGTACTGCGTTTCCTCGGTTTTTGCGCCGGGAGGGTTAAGCACTCGCCTCTATCACCGTTGGGAGCATTATGATCCCTTCCGCGGGTGGGTTACTGTCTCCCGCATGGGCTTTGGCCTCTTTGGCGGCCGGGATGGCGGGTTTCGCGGCTACACCTACAAGCAGGAGGTGGCTCCGGGGCAATGGCGGGTGAATGTGGAAACCGAAAGCGGCCATACTGTTGTCGTCCATGCGTTCAGTGTGGTGACCGATGCGCCGGTTGAACCGGACCGGGAGACGGTGTTGGGTTTGTGAGGATAATTTCTCTTTTTCCTGCCCGTTCGTATGTGTTACCCTTCGTCTGCAGCACTGACCTTTTCCGGGATCAATCTTTGGATGAAAAAGACATTTTTTCTTATTCTGCTTGGCGCCGCAGCCCTTATGGCGAATGGCTGCGCCCCGGTGCGAACGGTCCCTTCCGAAACACTGGGGCCCGATGTGTACCGGATCAGTGCCTGGGGCACCTCTAAAAAAATTCTTCGCGAAACAGTGCAACGCGCCAATGAGCGTTGTGCGCAAGAGAAGAAGCAGTACCTCTTCGTGAAGAATATTTTTCAGTACGGCAGCAGCCTGGGCATCGACATGGTCTCCTATGAACTGTATTTTACCTGTGTCGAAGCCGAGGATCCACGCCTGAAGCTCCGGAAATCCCCGCTGGGTCCCGCGGAGGAAAAGGCGGAAGAACCAGCGATGCAGACGGCCGTCCCGGACAGGGAGCCCCCTGTCCGGGAGCAGCACAGTCCTGTCGAGAAACCGGTGGAGGAGAAGGGTGTAATCAGCCCCGACAAAGACGCGGCTCCTGTCCCACAGAAGGCAAGCCCCGCCCGGGAGCCGGCCGGCGAGAAGACCGTTGTCAGCCCGGCAGCGGAGGCGAAGCCCAAGGTTTCCGAAGAGCAGTCGCGCACGGAGACGCCCGGAGTGGGAGAACCCGAGAACCTGCGGAAGGACGGCTCCGCCCTCACCAACGAAGACGAGCGGGACATCCCCGTCATTGTAGAGCCCTTGTCCAAATAACCTGATTTTTTGCCCGGCGCCGGACGGAAATGCAACAGCGGAGGAAGGGCTGGGGAGAGGGGTGAATCCCCTTGTGGCGTCCGGACGCTGCAGTGTGTGATAGGCTGACAAGAAACACGAACGATATGGAGGTACGCCATGCGATTCTCTCTTGCCGCGCTCCTGGTGTTGCTGGGGCTCATTGCCGCTCCGCCGCTTTTTGCCGCCACCGTCGAATACGACCTCGCCATTGCCGAACAGGAGGTCAACCTCACCGGACGGCCGACTACGGCCATGACCATCAACACCACCATTCCCGGCCCGGTTCTGCGCTTCACCGAGGGCGACCTTGCCCGCATCCGGGTCTATAACGGTATGGCGACCGAGACCTCGATCCACTGGCACGGCCTGCTGGTGCCGCCGGGCATGGACGGCGTGCCCTATGTCAGTTTCCCGCCCATTGAGCCCGGCGCCACCTTTACCTACGAATTCCCCCTCCGCCAAAGCGGCACTTACTGGTACCATTCCCACTCCGGTCTCCAGGAGCAGCGCGGCGTCTACGGCGCCATCGTCATTTCCCCGCGCGGGAGCGTTGCCCAAGAGGTTCCGGAACAGGTGATTCTTTTTTCCGACTGGACCGACGAGGATCCCCATGCGGTGCTGCGGACCCTGAAACGCGGCAGCGACTGGTACGCGGTGGCCAAGGGCAGCGGCCAGAGCTTGCTGGGCGCCGCGCGACTCGGCATGCTGGGGGATTTTCTGAAGCGCGAGCTCCAGCGCATGCCGCCCATGGATATCGCCGATGTGGCCTACGACCGTTTCCTGGCCAACGGTCAGCAGGAAATCGTGCTGCCTGCCGCGCCGGATCAAACGCTGCGGCTGCGGCTGGTGAACGGTTCCGCCACCACCTATTTCCACCTCGAATTCGCCGGGGGGCCGATGACCATTGTCGCGGCCGACGGCCAGGAGGTGGAGCCGCTGGGCGAGCAGCGGCTGCTCATGGCCGTGGCTGAAACCTACGATGTGCTGATCACGGTCCCGGCCGGCGGGGCCTATGAGTTCCGGGCCACGGCCCATGACGGCTCGGGCTTCGCCTCGGTCTGGCTCGGCGAAGGCTCGCTCCGCTCGGCGCCGGACGTGCCGAGGCCGAACCTGTATCAGACCATGGGCCATCTCGGCCTCAAGGAGGTGTTCGCCCTCACCCCGGCCGGGGGGATGGGCATGCCTGACGAGGCGGTGACAGCCGGTCGTTTCGATCAGCCCGGCATGATGAACATGCATGACATGGCAACCATGGCTGGCACCTTGGATCATGCAGCCATGGACCATTCTCCTGCCGCGCCGGCCGGCGGGCCGGAGCACGGGGGTATGCACGGGGAACCTGCCGCGCCGGCCACGGAGCACGGCCACGGGGGGCATGGGATGCCGCCGCCGCCGCTATCCGTGATGGACCCCAACGGCAAGAAAGGCGCGGCCGACTTCACCCTGCTCGGCGCCGATGCCGCCGGAGCCCCGGTCCTGGCCATGGACGGCATGGCCCCCGACCGTCCCTGGCCGCCCTACGACCGGCTTCGCGCCGCCCAGCCCACCGCTTTCGCCCAGGGCAAGCCCGTCCGCGAGATTCGCCTCACCCTGGACGGCGATATGGAGCGCTATGTCTGGGAGATGAACAATGCCGCCCTCTCGCCGGACGACACCATCACGATCCGGGGAGGCGAGGTGACCCGCTTCATCATGATCAACCGCACCATGATGCACCATCCCATGCACCTGCACGGCCACTTCTTCCGGGTGCTCAACGGCCGGGAGGATGAGCGGGCGCCGCTCAAACACACCGTGGATGTGGCGCCGATGGCCACCACGGTCATTGAATTCTATACCGATGAGCCCGGCGACTGGCTCTTCCACTGCCATTTGCTCTACCATATGGAAAGCGGCATGGCGCGGATCGTCCACTACGAGGATTTTGCCGCCGATCCGGCATTGCTGGCCGGCCGGGCCAAGCTGCACCAGAATGCCTGGTTCGCCTGGGGCGAGGCTGCGTTGTTCAACACCATGACCGAGGGCGGTTTCACCCTTGCCGACCGGCACCAGATCTTCAGCGCATCGTGGGAAGCGGGATGGGAACGGGTGGAGGAGACCGAATGGGAGACGCTTCTCACCTGGGAGCGTCCGTTGAACACCTTTTTTGCCCTCTTTGTCGGCCTCGATCTCCTTGGCGAGCGGGATGAAATCGAGCACCATCGCGGCGTGGCCGGAATCAGCGCGCTGCTGCCGCTCATGGTGGAGTCGCGCGCCTGGCTCGATGTGGACGGCGGGGCTCGGTTCAGTCTTGAAAAAAATCTCCCCCTGACCCCGCGCTTGAAGTTGACGGGTGAGGCGGAGTACGACACCCACGAAAAATGGGAAGGGAGCATCGGCCTCGCCTACCTGATCAATCAGCCGTTTTCCCTGGTGGGCCGCTGGCATTCGGCGTATCAGTGGGGAGTGGGCCTGGAACTGCGGTTCTGATGGCAGTATCGGCAGGGAGGAAACGGGGGGAGAACTTTCGGTGTGCGTGATGCGCGGCGCAAGGCCTGCGCGGGGACACCATGGCGGGATGTGGCCCTGTTGTGCGTCAGGTTTTAATATTGATAATAATCCCCGCCTCGTGCTCAAGATTGTCCAGGATGGTCAAGAGATTGTCGAGGTCCAGGGGAACTTCCTGGGTCACTGTGCACACCGCATCGTCTGAACAGTCATAGATGTCCAAGGCAAAGCCTTCTTCGGTCTTGGCAAGGACCAATTGCACGGGCACCCCGCTGGCATTCAGATCTTCATTGGTTTGTTGTATCAAATCGTGGATGGATTTTTCCGCCAGTGGCGGCCGGGGTGGAAGTTCTTCCCGAACCCCGGATTCCTTGCGCTTGGTTTTTTTTCTCTTTTCCCACTCCTGCCTGAGAACCAGCGGATCAACGCGCCGCACCCTGCCGATGGGCAGCGGCGGCTGGAGGTCTTTTCGTATCGGTTCCGGGTCAGCGGTAGGAGGGGTTGGATTTTTGAGTTCATACACCGCGAATGCATTTTTATACGGAATATCCCGGGTTGCCAGCGGCTGGGCGAGATTGAGCCCTTGGCGTGCAGTGGCTTCCGTGGCGGAGGCGGCAGTCGCCGTTGATGCGGCTGCCGCGGTGGCAGGCGCGGCTTCTGTTGCCACCGCAGCCGTTGCTGTCCCGGTCGCCACCACTGCGCTCCCGGGGGCAGGGGACGGAGTTTGCCCGGCGATCCCGGCTGTAGTCGCGGTTTCCGCGGGGGTCAGCGGTCCGGTCAGGGTTTGCGTCGCTTGATTAACCGTCAACGCGGCCTGTTGGGCTGGGGTCAGGTTTTGGCTCTCAATCGCGGTTTGCACCGTTTCGTTCACTGCCAAGGCTGCTTGCTGGGCAGGGCTTAATCCCTCAGATTCCGTCACCGTGGTTATTCCGGTAGTCGTCCCCGTCGCCAGGAGTGGTTCGGCCGGGGAGGTCGGCTCAAGAGTCAAGGTCCGCAGCGCCTCGCTGCCCAGCAAGGCCGCTTGTTGGGTAGCGGTCAAGTTTTGAGCCGCGGCAGTCGCCACGGCAACAGGATTTTTCACGATGTTCAGCGGGGAAGTGGCAAGGGGCACAGAGGTCTGGGTGCGGCCCTGCAAGGCCGCAGGCAGAACGGGATTGGTGGTGTTGATGTCGTCAATCGCCATGTCTTCTTTCCATCTCCGAGGGGTGTGCCCCTTTTCGCGGAGCAGACGCAGGTGGCTGATGCTCTTTCGAATCTCTATAGTTATGAATAAGCAGAAATGCAGGTGGCGTCAATAGCGGGCAGGAATATGGCCTTCCACCGTTGATCGTCCCTGCCACATCCCTCGCAAAATCCGGCGCGATCCCTGAAAGATTATTTACGGACAAGCTCTTAGTTGGCCTTCTTCACAAACTGCGTCAGAATCACAATCCGCTGCCCGTTCACCCGCGCCTCGATCTGCTCGGGGTTATCCGCCACCAATGAGATGCCCCGCACAACAGTGCCGCGTTTGGCCGTAAAGTTGGCCCCTTTCACATCCAGATCCTTGATCAGTGTTACCGTGTCGCCAGTGGCAAGCAGGGTGCCGTTGCTGTCGAGATGTTTGACTGCCTCCGCCTTGCTTTCTCCCTCGCCCGTTGCTTGCGCCCAGGCTAAAGTTTCTTCGTCCAGATAGAGGGTGTCGAGCAGGTCCTGCGCCCAGCCCTGGGCGCTCAAGCGCTTGAGCATCCGCCAGGCCATTACCTGCACCGCGGGCACCTGGCTCCACATGCTTTCGTTCAGGCAGCGCCAGTGATGTACGTCAACCTGTTCCGGATTTTCAAGCTGTGCGCGGCAGGTTGCGCAGAGAAGCACGCATTGGTCCGCACTGCCGTTTGAGCTGGGAGGCACTTCAAACACCCCAAGGCTCTCTGCGGCGCCGCATAATTCACAGAGGGATTCGCTCCGGGCCTGTAGTGTTTTTTCCGTATTCATTGGTTGCTGTTCCTTAAAGGTGGATGGTGGGGAGAGTAGGTTGAACAAGCCGGAAGGAGCGGCGGCCGCCAGTATCGTTGACAACGGCACATTTTTCCATGCCGGATGCGCGAAATGTCGAGGCGAACGGAGCATGGCCTGGGGGGGATGCTCCGTCGATGTCTTACGTCCATGGGGTGCGGAAGCCGAAAACAGGGGGTGGCAAAACCCTCCTGCTAAGGTGCGCTGCCGCCCTGGACCACCCTGGTCAGCTCGTTGACCACCGCTTCCAGTTCGTCGGCCTGGGCGGACAGCTCTCCCGAGGCGGTGGTTGATTCTTCGGAAGAAGCGGCAACCCGTTGGGTGGCGCTACTCAAGGAGCTGGTGGCCTCCTGCATTTGCCGGATCTGCTCGGCCAGATTCTGGGTGGCCTTGGTGATGGCGGTGTTTTTGTCGCCGATGCCCGTGGCGGACTCGATAATACCCTCGAAATCGTTGTTCACGTTTTTCAGGGCGTTGGTGCTCTGGATGATGCGCTGCACGGTGCCTTCCAGCAGATGCTGGGTGTCCTTGGCTGCCGTGGCCGTGCGCATGGCCAGGTTTTTGACCTCATCGGCCACCACCGCGAAACCGGCTCCGGCCTCGCCGGCCCTGGCAGCTTCCACCGCCGCATTCAGGGCCAGCAGATTGGTTTGGAAAGCGATGGAACCGATGGTGGTGATGATATGGCCGATCTTGTCGCTGTCCTGCTCGATCAAGCCCATGTTGTGGGTGAGATCCACCAGGGCGCGGAGCGACTGGCCGGATTTCTCGATATTTTCATTCATCAGTTTTTCGCTGCCAGCGGTCAGCGCTGCTGTCTGTTGGCCTACTTCGCTCATCGAAGTCAGGGCCGCGGCGGTCTCCTCCGCCACCGCAGCCTGTTCCGAGGCGTCTTCGGCCAGAGTATTGCTGGTGTGGGAGATCTTGGCCGCGGCTTCGGCCACCTGGTGGGAGTTGTCGCGGATGGTGTCGGTGATGCGGGTAAGAAGCCGGCTCAACCCGGAAGCGGTGAGGAAGGAAAGAAACATGCCCACGCATACCGAAGCAATGGTGAGGGCGGCAACGCTGTATTTGGTGGCGGTGGCGGCGGCGAGCATGGCTTCGTCGGTGAGCACGTTCTCCTTGGTTGTGCTCCTGATTTCCTTGAGCAGGCGCTGCACCTCGCTCAGGGCCGGCAGGGTCTGGGCGAGAAAGATTTCCTTGGCTGCGGTGCGGTCCTCGGGCCGGAACTGTTCCTTGATGGCCACGGCGGTCTGATGCAGGTCGCGGTGCGGTTTTTCGATGCTCAACAGGATCGGCGCCAGGGTCGGAAACTGTTTTTCTGCCTGTTTACGGCCCTCGCCGTAAAGCCAGGCGCCGAAACCGCATTTGTGGTCGTCGGTTTCCGCCTTCAGGGTGGTGACGCGGTCATCGACGATCAGGGCATTGACCTGATTGACCCAGTTGAGATGGTCCACCTCGCGCTGGGCCAGGATTCCGTCCAGTTGATTGCTGCTGATAACTTCTTCCGCCCCAGTGATGATGCGGTTGACTCCCAGATAGGTGATCACTCCGGTGACCACGAATAGCGCCAGAATGCAGCCGAAGCCGATGGTGATTTTCTGGTTGACGCTCAGATTGTTCCAGCCCATGCTTTTCTCCTCTGTGGCGGGATGCTGTTTCCGTGTCTGGCCTGTTCAGCGGCCGGTACTCATGGAAAAGAGGGTGTCCAGCCGCAACTCCGTGAAAAGATCATGGATGGGCTGGGGGACTCTGGTCAGGCGGAGGGTACCGTTATGGGCCGCCATGTTTTTGTAGAAAAGGAGCAATTTGCCGATGCCGGAACTGCCGATGTGGCTGACCCCGGCCAGATCGATGACCAATTCCTTGATTTGCGAGTGGGGGAGGGTGTTGAACTGCTGTTTGAGGGCCGCAGCTCCCTCTTCGTCGATGGTTCCCGACAAGGTGAAGGAAACGGTTTCTCCTTGGGTTGCGGTTTCGCAGGTCATGGGCATGATGTTTCCTCCGTTCCGGCAGGTCCTCGGTGGGGACAAGGGGGAACAAAAAATAGCAAAAAATCCTGGTTGCAAAAAAAGCCAGGAAAACGGTTGCGCAATACGATCTAGTGAACCACAAACTCTGCTCTTTGTGAAGAGTTCTCTTTCTCCCTGAAGCTATCTTTGCAAGAGCCGCTCCGGCAATTTCGCCGGGGAAAATTTATCCCGACTTGCCGGGAAAACGTCAGGCTGGCTTTTTTTTCTCCCTGGTCGAAATCCTGCTGAAAGAGGCGATTAGGTGACGTCCCTGGTCCTGCCAGGAGACCTGGTCCGCCAGGTGAATAATGATGGCGATGCCCCGGCCGTGGGATTTGCGGATATTTTCGTCGGCCCGCGGATCTTTGATGGACTGGAAATCGAAGCCCGCGCCTTGGTCCAGCACCTCAAGGACAAGATGCTCATTGACCTGCCAACGGACAGTGACGGCCTTGCCCGGGTCTTTTCGGTTGCCATGGCGCCAGGCATTGATCACGGCCTCGTGCAACGCCAAGTTAATGCGGAATTCCGGATTGATGAAGTGCTGCTGCATGAGCGCGGGTTCCATCGTGGCATAGATCTCGGCTGCAAAACGGTCGATCTCGCCGCTGTCCGCCGTGCGGATGGAATGCTCCCGGCAGAGGAGGGGCGGGGCGGGAGGGGGAGCCTGTGTTGGAGTCATGCTCGGTCCAGGGAAGAATGTTGCGGGGGGAAGGGTTACACCTCGGTGCGAAACCGGACACCCAGCATGGTCAGGTCGTCCGGGAAGCGGATGTCATTGGAAAAAAGCAGCATTTTTTCGATAAGATGCTGCATTTTCTGGTCGGTGTCCGGGAAGCCCTGTCTACTCACCAACGTAGCCAGTCCATCGCTGCCAAGCATGTTGCCGCTGGAGTCGGCGATTTCGATGGCGCCGTCGCTGAAAAAAAGCAGGCCGTCGTCGTGGCAAAAGGGGATGAGGCTCGCTTTGTATTGGGTTTCCGGCATCATGCCCAGCGGCAGTCCGGCCATCTGGATCGGCAGGGTTTCTTTTCCCCGCGTCAGCAGGAGAGGCGGGCTGCCTGCGCCGCACAGGGCCACGGTTCGGGCTTCCAGATCGATGAGGCCGAAAAGGCAGGTGGCAAAGGACTCTCCGTCCCGGACCAACTGGCAGAGGTTGCGATTCACGGCGGTCATGAACGTGGCCGGCCGGTCCAGCAAGCGGCGGTTGCTTTCCCACAGGGAGTGCAGGTGCATGGCGTACAGGGAGGCCGCCACCCCGTGCCCCATGACATCGGCGAGCAGGAAGGCATAGCGGTTTTGATCCAGTCGTTCCACCGTGGAATAATCACCGCCGACGATGTCATGGGGAGCATAATGGAAAGCCCAGCGCAGGCGCGGGTCGTCGTTGGCCGGCATGGCCATGGACAATGCCTGGATCTGCCGGGCTCTTTCCAGGTCCCGCATCCGGTGGGAAAGATCCTGAAAAACCTCCACCCCGCCGATGACCGTGCCCTGTTCGTTGCGGATGGGCGAGACGCTGACCTGCACCGGCAAGCGGCCGCCCTCTTTTTTTTGGGCGAACACCAGGGAGGGGGAGGTCGAACCGGCGCCGGTGATCATGGCCCGGTACAGGGGGCAAGATTCCTTGCCGCACAACTCCTTGCCTTCCTTGTCCGTATGACGGAGGATGTTGTCCTTGCATGATCTGCCCAGGACCTCCGAAGCCCTCCAGCCGGTGATTTTTTCCGCGGCTTCGTTCCAGTAGACGATTCGCCGCTCCAGGTCCGTGACATAGACGCCGTGGCTGATGCCGGCCAGGATCTGGTCCGCGGTGTAGGCAAGAGTGTGCAGCGGAGGGTACGGTTGTATGTTCCGGTCATCCATACGTCATCTCACCCCTGCCCATTCTGCCGCCAGCGCCCGCCCTTGCCCCCGTTCCGGGGCTGGATCTCCGCCTTGGTTTTCAGATACATGACCGCGCTATAGCCCAGCAGCCCTTCCACGGCCGCATCGAATTCCTTGCAGGGGCGAACGGTGAAATCCGAGGGCGGCTCGATATCCACCTCGCCCCGGCCGGTAAAATGCAGGGTCAGGGAGACCGGGCAGGTGCCGTGGAATTCGCGCACCTTGGTCTTCAGGCTTTCCAGCTTCTGGCGGCTCACCTGGTCGGACTTAAGCAGGATGCGGGCGCCGTTGGTGTATTTGCTTCGGGCCTCGCTTAAGCTGTCCACGGATTCGGCGATGATCTTGGCGCCCTGTTCCTCCTGCTTGACAGTGCCCAGGACGATGAGCGGTTCGTCGGAGGTGAGGAGATGGCCGGATTTGGCAAAGGCCTCGGGGAACACGACCACCTCGGCGGCTCCGGCCCGGTCTTCGAGCACGATGAAGGCCATGCGGTCGCCTTTCTTGCTGCGGTGGTCCTTGTATTCCCGCACCAGCCCGCCGACGCGCACCGGCTGGTTGTCGCCCCAGTCGCCCAGGCCGGTGAGGTCGGTATCGGCCACGGCCATGATCTCCTGATGGAAGTTGTCCAGAGGATGGCCGGTGAGGTAGAAGCCCACGGTCTCCTTTTCAAAACCGAGCCGTTCTTTTTCGGTCCATTCCGGGATGTTGGGCAGGTCGATGGTATTGGCCTTGCTCCCTTGCGCCTGGGGCATGGCCGAGAACAGCGAAATCTGGCCGCTTAACCGGTCCCGCTGCGCGGACTGCGCCTGTTCCAGGGCCATATCCAGGATGGCGAAGAGTTGCGAGCGTTTGGCCCCCAGGGAGTCGAAGGCCCCGGCCTTGATCAGGCTTTCGATGACCCGCCGGTTCACCTTGCGGGAATCGACCCGGTCGCAGAAATCCTCCAGCCCGTGGTAAGGACCATCCGCCGCCCGCACCTCCATGATCGAATCCAGGGCCGCGCCGCCCACGTTCTTGACCGCGGCCAAGCCGAAGCGGATGCGGTCGTTGACCACGGCAAAGTCCTTGTCCGACTCGTTGATGTCCGGGGGCAAGACTTCGATGTCGTGGTCCCGGCATTCGGTGATGTAGCGTACCACCTTGTCGGTGTTGCCCACGTCGCAGGAGAGCAGGGCGGCCATGAACTGGGCTGGGTAGTGGGCCTTGAGCCAGGCGGTCTGGTAGGCGATGAGGGCGTAGGCCGCGCTGTGGCTCTTGTTGAAGCCGTAGCCCGCGAACTTGGCCATCAGGTCGAAGACGTATTCGGCCTTGTCCGCGGGGATGGAGTTCTGCTTGGCCCCGGCCAGGAATTTTTCCTTCTCCGCCTCCATGACCTCGGCTTTTTTCTTGCCCATGGCCCGGCGGAGGTTGTCGGCATCGCCCAGGGAGTAGCCGGCCAGGACATTGGCGATCTTCATGACCTGTTCCTGGTAGACGATGACCCCGTAGGTCTCTTTCAGGATGGGTTCCAACTGGGGGAGCGGATAGATGGCCTGCATCCGGCCGTGCTTGGTGTCCACGAACTGATCCACCATGCCGGATTCCAGGGGGCCGGGGCGGTAGAGGGCCACCAGGGCGATGAGGTCGGAAAAGACCTCGGGCTTCATCTTCATCAGCAACCCGCGCATGCCCGAGCTTTCAAGCTGGAACACCCCCAGGGCGTCGCCCTTGGCCAGCAGGTCGTAGGTCTTGGTGTCGTCCAAGGGGATGCGGTTGATGTCCGGTTTATGCCCGATATCCGCGGCGATCAGCTTGAGTGCCCGGTCGATGACGGTGAGGGTTTTGAGGCCCAAAAAGTCGAACTTGATCAACCCGGTCATCTCGGTGTGGATCATGTCATACTGGGTGAGCACCTCGCCCTTGGGGCCTTTGCAGACCGGCAGGTATTCCACCATGGGTCTCGGCGAGATCACCACCCCTGCGGCATGGATGGAGGTGTGGCGGTTGAGCCCCTCCAGGGTCTGGGCGATGCGGAGAAGCTCCTCCACCTGGGGGTCGCGTTTTATCAGCTCCTGGAGGCGGGCCTCGGCCTCGATGGCCTTTTTGATCGTGATTTTCAGCTCTTCCGGGATGAGCTTGGCGATGCGGTCCACGTCGCCGTAGGCCATGCCCAGGGCGCGGCCCACGTCGCGGATCACGGCCCGGGCCTTCATGGAGCCGTAGGTGACGATCTGGGCCACATGCGCCTCGCCGCCGTAGCGTTGCTGCACGTATTCGATGACCTCGCCGCGGCGCTCCTGGCAGAAGTCCACGTCGAAGTCGGGCATGGACTTGCGCTCGATGTTCAAAAACCGCTCGAAGATCAGGCCGTAGGGGATGGGGTCGATATCGGTGATCCGCATGGAATAGGCGGCAAGACTACCGGCGCCGGAGCCGCGGCCCGGGCCCACCGGGATATCGTGGTCCTTGGCCCAGTTGATGAAATCGGCCACAATGAGAAAATAGCCGGGAAAGCCCATCTTTTGGATGACGTCGATCTCGTGGGTGAGCCGGTCGCGGTAGGTTTTTTCAATCTCCGGGGTGAGCTGGCCGATCTCCCGCATGTCGTTCAGTCGTTCTTCCAGCCCTGCCAGGGCGGCCTTTTCGAACAGGGAGTCAAGGCTGTCGCCATCGGGCACCGGGAAGATGGGAAAATGGGACTCGCCAAAGGTCAGCTCGACATTGCAGCGCGCAGCCAAGCGGACCGTCTCGGCGATGGCCTCGGGCGAATGGGCAAAACCCCTCTTCATCTCGTCGGGAGACTTGAAGAAAAGCTCGTCCGTGGAAAAGCGGAAGCGGCTGGCATCGTGCATGGTTTTGCCGGTCTGGATGCAGAGCAGCACTTCGTGGGCCTGGGCCTCCTCCCGGTTGAGGTAGTGGCAGTCGTTGGTGGCGATGAGCGGGATGGACAGCTCCTTGGAAAGCTCCTTGAGCCCCTGGTTGACTATCGTTTGTTCCGGGATATTGTTTTCCTGCATCTCAAGATACAGGCGATCGCCGAACAGAGCCATGAGCCGGCGCGCCTCTTCCCGGGCGCCTTCCATGTCGCCTGCGGTGATGCGCATGGGGATGCCGCCGTGCAGACAGGCGGTGAGGGCGATGAGCCCTTCGGCATGGGCCTCCAGCACCTCCAGATCGATGCGCGGCTTGTAGTGGAACCCTTCCAACTGGGCCAGGCTGGCCAGCTTGAGCAGATTCTGGTAGCCGGTGTTGTTCATGGCCAGGAGCACGAGGTGGAAGGCGGCCTTGCCCGCGCTTTTCGCCGATTTGTCGAAGCGGTGGCTGGGGGAGACATAGAACTCGCAGCCGATGATGGGCTTGATCCCGGCCTTTTTGGCCTGGACATAGAATTCCAGGGCGCCGAACATGGAGCCGTGATCGGTGATGGCCACGGCGTCCATCCCGTATTCCTTGCACTTGGCCAGCAGGTCGCCGACCCGGATGGCGCCGTCGAGCAGGCTGTACTGGGTGTGGACATGGAGGTGGACGAAATTGGCGGGCGGGGTTTCGGGCATGGGGAGTTCCAGGTAAATGAGATTATTGCAAAAGTTTAATGTGTGGTTCGACAGGCTCACCACGAGCAGTGTTAACGGCGAAGGAAAAAGGCAATGATTCAGACATAATTTCCGTTCGCCCTGAGCCTGTCGAAGGGGGGCGTTCAGGGTTTATTTCGCGTCAAAAAACTGCATCCGGTCCAGGGCGGCCAGGCTTTCCCACAGATCATCCTCGCTGTGGGGCTCCAGGGTAACCAGAGGGTGCAAGCGTTGCTCCTGAAGATAGCTGAACAGGCCGGAAAAATCAAAGCTCCCGCGGCCCGGGGCAAGGTGCGCATCCCGGTCGCCATGGTTATCGTGCAGATGGATGTGGCCGAGCCAGGGAGTCAGGGCGGGCAGCCAATCCTGCCAGGTGTTCTTGGCAAAGGCGGCGACATGGCCCACGTCGAGGCAGAACCTGGCAAAGGGCGAGTCCAGGGCGGCGAGCATTTGTATATGCTGCTTGGGCCCGGTTTCATAGGTGTTTTCCAGCATCAGCGGAACCTGATGGGCGGCGGCTTTTGCCAGCAGTTCCCGCCAGGTTGCCAGGGAGGTGTCGAACCAGGCAGCCTGTTTGTAGCCGTGTTTGTTTTCTTCGTAGTTCAGGTGGCAGACTACCGCGGCAGGCCGGAATACCTCGATGAGGTCAAAGCCCTTGCCCAGCTTGCTGCGGGTGGCCGCCAGGATATTTTCGTCCAGTCCGCCCGGAGCGAGATCGAAAAAAGGGGCGTGCAGGGTGCAGCCAAGTCCGGCACGAGCCAGCGCCTCGGCAACCTCCCGGTATTCGGCCTCGGTGGCGGTGTACAGCGTATCGCCTTCCAGGCTGATTTCCGGCTGGAAACGGTGGGCGAGAACAGCGTCCAGCTCCTGCTGGAGCCGGCGAAACGGAAAATTGATAAAACAGCGCGAGGTGATGTGTTTGTACATATTTAGTGCCGAGTTCTGAGTTCTGAGTGCCGAGGCTGGATTTTTTTCTCAGCACTCAGAACTAAGCACTGGTCTCTGGCTCAGCACTTTCTGTTAATTTCTTGGCCTCGTCGATGAGCATGATGGGGATATCTTCGCGGATCTCATAGAGAAGCTTGCAGCTCTCGCAGACCAGGCCGTCTTTTTTTTCAGTGAGCTTTACCTCTCCCTTGCATTTGGGGCAGGCAAGGATATCTAACAGTTCCTGACTGATCATGGCACGGCTCCGGCGGATGGTAATCGGGGCGGGTGGGGTTGTTCTTCGCGGCGAACAACACGGGCGTCGGCACTCTTCATAAAACTTTCTATTTCTTGTAAAATGCGCTAGGATATCGGACCTTTTCAGGTGGCTGGATAATGCTGGCCAGATCCTGTGTGAAGATAAAATGACCCGCCAAGAAAAGCAAGCCTTTCCGTTGGCGTGGTGTTTGCTTGGGAGAAGAGCGAAAGTGAAGGGAATAATCCTGGCAGGTGGCTCCGGCACGCGGCTCTATCCGTTGACCCGTTCGGTGAGCAAGCAACTGTTGCCGGTCTATGACAAGCCCATGATTTATTACCCCCTGTCCACCCTCATGCTGGCGGGGATTCGGGAGGTTTTGCTCATCACCACCCCTGAGGATCAAGGGCAGTTCATGGAGCTATTGGGCGATGGCCGTCAGTGGGGCATTACCCTGGAGTATGCGGTGCAGCCCAGGCCCGAGGGCATTGCCCAGGCCTTTGTGATCGGGGAAAAGTTTATTGCCAACGAGCCGGTCTGTCTCATTCTTGGGGATAATATCTTCTATGGGCATGGCCTGGCCAAGACCCTTCTGGATAAAGGGGCCGATCCCAAGGGCGGAATGGTTTTCGGCTACTATGTGCGTGATCCCGAGCGCTATGGAGTGATTTCCTTTGCCCCGGACCGGACCGTGCTTGATATCGAGGAAAAGCCGGCCAAGCCCAAGTCCCGCTACGCCGTGACCGGCCTCTATTTCTATGACAGCCAGGTGGTTGAAATTGCCCGCAATCTCAAACCTTCGGCCCGGGGGGAGCTTGAGATAACCGATGTCAACCGCGCCTATCTGGCCAAAGGGCAGTTGCAGGTCGAACTTTTGGGTCGGGGCACGGCCTGGCTTGACACCGGCACCCATAATTCCCTGCTGGATGCGGCCAACTTTATCAAGGTTGTGGAAGATCGGCAGGGGTTGAAAATCGCCTGTCTTGAGGAGATCGCCTTCCGGATGGGGTATATCGATGGAAAGCAGTTGGCGCGGCTGGCCGAGCCCCTGCGGAAAAACGGCTACGGCCAGTATCTGTTGCAGATTCTCGATGAGGGACAGGGACAATGAGGTTCGTGTCCTCCGAAATACCCGGGGTGTTGCTCGTCGAACCCCAGGTTTTTGGGGATTCCCGCGGATTTTTCATGGAGACCTGGCATGCCGCGAAGTTTGCCGCGGCCGGGCTTGATTGTAATTTTGTCCAGGACAACCACAGCAAGTCGGTGCAGGGAACCTTGCGCGGGCTGCATTACCAGATCAGAAAGCCCCAGGGCAAGCTGGTGCGGGTGATCAGCGGCGAGGTGTTTGACGTGGCCGTGGATTTGCGGAAAAGCTCTCCTTTTTTCGGCCGATGGGTCGGCGAGATTCTTTCCGCGGAAAACAAGAAGATGCTTTGGGTGCCGCCGGGGTTTGGCCATGGCTTTTACGTGTTGAGCCCCGAGGCCGAATTTGTGTACAAGTGCACGGAATTCTATGCCCCGGAAGATGAGCGTTGCATCCGCTGGGATGATCCCGAGTTGGCTATCGCCTGGCCGTTGCTGGGGCAGCCCCCCCTGCTTTCGCCCAAGGATCTGGCCGGGGTATCGTTGGCCGAGGCGGAGTTGTACCCATGAGGGTCTTGCTTGTCGGCGGCAGCGGCCAGTTGGGCAGGGAACTGCAGCACTGCAAACCGGCCGACATGGAATTGCTGGCTTTGGGTTCCTCGGAACTGGATCTTCGGGAGGCCGAAGCTGTGGCGGCCAGGGTGAGCGGATTCCGTCCCCGGGTGATCATCAATGCCGCAGCCTATACCGCAGTGGATCGGGCGGAAAACGAGCAGGAAGCAGCCTTTGGCGTCAACGGCCAGGGCGCGGCAAACCTGGCCCAGGCGGCCCGCGCGGTGGGCGCCTATTGCCTGCAGGTGTCCACGGATTTTGTTTTTGACGGAGCGCAATCCCGCCCCTATCTGCCCACGGACCGGACAAACCCCTTGGGGGTCTACGGGGCCAGCAAACTGGCCGGCGAGCAGTTGGCGCTTGCGGCCTACCCGGAAGGGGTGGCCATTGTCCGTACCGCCTGGCTCTATTCCGCTTGTGGCAATAATTTTGTCACCGCCATGCTGCGGCTCATGGGGGAGCGGGAAACCATAGGGGTGGTGGCGGATCAGATCGGCACTCCGACCTGGGCACGCGGTCTGGCCGAGGCTCTCTGGCAGATGTCTCGAGTGCAGCCCAAGGGGATATGCCATTGGACCGACGCCGGCGTGGCCAGTTGGTATGATTTTGCCGTGGCCATACAGGAAGAGGGGCTTGGTTGCGGACTGCTTGCCCGGGAGATTCCCATCCTGCCCATCAATACCGTTGACTATCCCACCCCGGCCAGGCGGCCGAGCTATAGCGTGCTGGACAAGACCGGGACCTGGGCGGCCCTGGGGATGACGCCGCCCCATTGGCGTGTTGCCCTGCGGGGGATGTTGCATGAGTATTCAGTGCTGAGAACCGAGTGCTGAGTGTTGAGGGGCTGGAATGGCGGGGATAGGTCGATTCGAGGATATTGTTGCTTGGCAAAAGGCTCGTGTTCTCACCAGAGAAATCTATCTGGTTACTGCTTCTGGTGGGTTTGCAAAGGACTTCGGATTGCGGGACCAGATCCGCCGGGCGAGTGTGTCGGTTATGGCAAATATTGCCGAAGGTTTTGAACGGGCCGGCCGGGCAGAGTTTCATCAGTTTCTGGTTGTGGCCAAGGCATCATGTGCCGAAGTGCGCTCCCATCTTTATGTTGCCTTGGATGTCGGATATATTACGGAAGACCTGTTTCGTGGATTGTCGGACATGACGGAAGAAGTTGGAAGAATAATCGGCGGTCTCCGCCGCACTGTCAATCAAATCAAGAGTTAAGCACAACAAACATGCCCTCAGTACTCAGCACTCAGCACTCGCCCCTAAGCACTCAGCACTCAGCACTCGCCCCTAAGCACTCGCTTTTGATCACTGGTGGGGCCGGTTTTATCGGGGCCAATTTTGCCCATTACTGGCTGGCTCAATATCCGCAGGACCGGGTGGTGGTGCTCGATGCCCTGACCTATGCCGGGAATATGGCCAGTCTTGCCGGGTGTCTGGAGCAGGAGAATTTTCGCTTTGTCCACGGCGACATCGGGGATCAGGACCTGGTCGAAACCCTGTTGGCTGAAGAGTCCCTCGACACCCTGGTTAATTTTGCCGCCGAATCCCATGTGGACCGCTCCATCCACGGCCCGGACCCCTTCGTGACCACCAACGTGGTCGGGACCCACAGCCTGCTCAAGGCCGCGAAAAAGGTCTGGCTGGACGGGGGCGGACGGCCGCACCGGTTCCATCACGTTTCCACCGATGAGGTCTACGGCTCGCTCACCTCGGAGGAGCCGCCCTTTACCGAAACTTCACCCTATGCCCCCAACTCGCCCTATTCGGCGAGCAAGGCGGCCTCCGACCATCTGGTGCGGGCGTATCACCACACCTACGGGCTGGAAGTCACCACCAGCAACTGTTCCAACAATTATGGACCCTACCAGTTTCCGGAAAAGCTGATCCCGCTCATTATCCTCAATATCCTCGAAGCAAAACCGCTGCCCATTTACGGCGACGGCCTGAACATCCGCGACTGGCTTTATGTGGAGGACCATTGCCGGGGCATCGACCTGGTCCTGCGCAAGGGCAGGGTCGGCGAGGTGTACAATATCGGGGGCAACAACGAATGGCGAAATATCGAGATCGTCCGGCTGGTCTGTAGTCTGGTGGACGAACGGCTTGCCGCTTCCGAGAGCCTGCGGCAGCGTTTTCCGCGCTCTCCGGTCTGCCAGGGCCACACGGCGGAAACACTCATCACCTTTGTCAAGGACAGGCCGGGCCATGACCGGCGCTACGCCATCGACGCCGCGAAAAGCCGGAGCGAGTTGGGATACGCGCCCCTGGAATCCTTTGAAACCGGGATCCGGAAGACCATCGATTGGTATTTGGCCAACGAACCCTGGTGGCGGGCAGTGATGAACGGCAGCTACCGGGATTGGCTGGAAAAGCAATATGCCTAGTGACAAGCTGCCACTCTCCGTGGCCATCATCACCAGAAACGAGGAGGACCGTCTGCCCGAGTGTCTGGCCAGCGTTGCCTTTGCCGCTGAGGTCGTCGTTGTGGATTCGGACAGCACGGACAGAACGGTGGAGATTGCCCGCGAGTTCGGCGCCGTGGTGTATGTCGAGCCCTGGCAGGGATTTGGCCGCCAAAAGCAGTTGGCCATTGACCGCTGCCGTCACGATTGGGTCCTGGTGCTCGATGCCGATGAGCGGGTTGGGGCAGAGGCGCAGTGGGAGATCAGGGAGGTGTTGGCCACGGGTTCAAGTGTCGCCTACAGCTTTCCCCGCAAAAATTATTTCTGCGGCCGCTGGCTCAGGCATGCCGGCTGGTGGCCGGATCGGGTGGTTCGGTTGTTTCGCAAGGATTCAGCCAGAATGTCCGAACGGGCGGTGCATGAATCCCTGGAAGTGCACGGCCCGGTGGGCGCCCTGCGTCATCCCCTGATCCATTACGCCAACAAGGATCTGGCGCAAACCCTGCGCAAGGTGAACCACTATTCTTCCGCCGGAGCCAACGAGCTGTTTGCCCAGGGGGAAACAGCCTCGGCCGTCAAGGCGCTGCTGCGGGCCGTCTGGGCTTTTCTGCATGGCTATATTCTCCGGGGCGGTTTTCTTGACCGGGGCGAAGGTTTTATCATGGCTGTTTCCGATTTTATGAACGTATTTTTCAAGTATGCCAAGCTGCGCGAGCTGCACAAGCAAAAAGAAAAAGACACGCCGTCCTGATGCCGATTCCGTGAATATCCTCATTGTCAAGACCAGCGCCATCGGCGACGTCATCCATACCCTTCCCGCCCTCAATGCCCTGCGCCGCAAGTATTCGGACGCCCGGATCGACTGGCTGGTGGAGGAGGCTGCGGCGGATCTGGTTATCGGTCATAAGGCCCTTGATACCGTGCTGGTCTCACGGCGCAAGGCGTGGATCCGGGACCTGAAGCAGGGCCGGGTGCTGGCAGCCTACCGAGGGTTTGCCGACTTTGTCAAAAAGTTGCGGGAGACGGAGTACGATCTGCTCATCGACTTCCAGGGGCTGCTGAAAAGCGGAATCTTTGTCGGGCTGGCCCGAGCCACAAGAAAGGTCGGTTTCGGCAAGGGGATGGAGCATGCCGAATGCAGCTACCTCTTTCTCAATGAACCCATCCCGCCGGTGAACATGGACCAGCATGCGGCCATCCGGGAGTTGCTGCTGCTTAAGGCGATCGGTATTGAAAGCGAGGAGATTGTCTTTGATCTGCCGGTTACCGATGAACAGCGGGGAAAAATAGAGCATTTGCTTGCAGCCGAAGGAATCGATCCGGCCAAACCCCTGGTGGCGATCAACCCCATGACCACCTGGGAAACCAAGCACTGGCGCAATGACCGTTTTGCCCGGGTTGCGGACGCCCTGCTTGACAAGGGCATGGCCGTTGTTTTCAGCGGCGGCCCGCAGGACGTGCGGGGCATCGCAGAGATTCGCAGTGCCATGACCGGCAAAGCCGCGAGCCTGGCCGGCAGGACAACGCTGAAGGAATTGGCCGCGCTCTATGAAAGGGTGGCTGTGCTCATTACCACCGACACCGGCCCCATGCATCTTGCCGCCGCAACAGGCGCGCCGGTGGTTGCCCTGTTCGGGCCTACCGCGCCCTGGCGTACCGGGCCTTTCGGTGAGGGGCACAGGATTCTGCGGGCGGATATTGCCTGTAGCCCCTGTCTGAAAAGGCAGTGCGACCGCGGTCATGCCTGCATGACCCAGATCACCGTGGATCAGGTGGTGCAGGCAGCGCTGGCCGTGTCTAAAGGCAGGAGCTGATTGCATGGATATCTCCATTGTTATCGTGAACTGGAACACCAAGGAGTTGCTGCTGGATTGCCTGGCTTCGGTGTATGCCATGGCCGGGGATCTGCGCTTCGAGGTTTTCGTGGTGGATAACGCCTCAAGCGATGGCAGCGTTTCGGCGGTGCAGGCCCAGTATCCCCAGGTCACAATCATCCAAAACGAGAAAAACCTCGGCTTTGCCGCCGCAAACAATAAGGCCTTGCGGATCATGCAGGGCAAGTATGCGTTGCTGCTTAACACCGACACGGTATTGACGGAAGGGGCCATTGCCAAACTTTTTGCATACCTGGAAAACCATGGGGAGGCAGGCATGGCCTGCGGCCAGTTGCTCAACGCGGACGGCTCCAAGCAGAACTCCATTGCCAATTTCCCGGGTTTGTTGGGCCTGCTCTGCAATGAAACCGTACTGCGGCTGCTGTGGCCGCGAAGATTTCCCAGTAAGCGGCAGGAATATCGGGCGCCCATTGAGGTGGAGTCCTGTATCGGCGCCTGCCTGATGGTGCGCAAGGCGGCCATGGATGCGGTGGGACTGCTGGACGAGCGTTATTTTTTCTTCATGGAAGAGACTGACTGGGCTTTGGCCATGCACAGGGGGGGGTGGAAATCAATCTTTGTCCCTGATGCCCATATTTACCATTTGCAAGGGCAAAGCGCCGGGCATAATGTCCGGGCCAGGATCATGTTTTACCGGGCCCGGTATCTCTATCTCCGCAAGTGGTTTCCGCACCTCTGGCCGCTCCATGGCCTGTTGCTTGTGACGCGTCTGCTCATCAATGTCCTGTTGAACGGGCTTGGCCTGATCATGACCCTGGGATTGCATGGGGGCATCCGGGGGAGATTGGCGCTGTATCTGCAACTGCTTTCATGGCACGTGCGGGGATGCCCCTGAGGCCTTTATGGATATCCCCTTGATTACAGGCAAGACAACGATAACCGGTTCACCGCGCAGCATTCTGCTTGTGCAGCTCGGCGATATCGGCGATGTTGTCCTCTCTACCCCCTGCATCAGGGCGTTGCGGGAAAATTATCCGCAGGCCAGGATCGTGGTTGCCGTCTGGGACAAGGCTGCCGAGCTGTTGGAGGATTGTCCCTGGCTTGATCAGGTTATCGCGGTTACGAAGCGGTCCCGGTCGCTTCGGGAAGAACTTCGCTTTCAGCGCGATTTTTTTCGCAACCTGCGCAGCCTTCATTGCGAACTGGCCATTGACCTGCGAACCGGAACGCGCGGGGCCATAATGGCCTTTCTTTCCGGGGCGTCCCAGCGGCTCGGTTTTTATGCCGGGGATGGCAGGCTGTGGCGGAATCGCCTTTTTACTAGTCTTCTGCAGCGGGAATACACCCCTGATTTGCATGTTGTCGACTATCTCCTCGGATTGCTCGCCGCCTTCGGGATTACAACCGGACAGAGAACCCCGGCGCTGGCCGTTGCTGGGGGTAAGCAGGAGAAAATCCGGCTTCTTTTCGAGCGAGAGGGGATTTGCCAGGATAAAAAGCTTGTTGCCGTGCAGCCGTTTTCCCTCTGGCAATACAAGGAGTGGGGCAAGGAAAAATATATCGCCCTTATCCAAGGGCTGGTAAAGGAACACGGGGCGGCGGTGCTTGTCACCGGCTCGGTTGCGGAAAAAGACCGGGCCGAGGAAATTGTCCTGGGCTGTGGCGCGGGATGCTATAATTTCGCCGGGAAGACCTCCATCGCCATGTATGCGGCCTTGTTGCAGCAATGCCGGTTGTTCATAGGGGTTGATAGCGCCGGCCTGCATATCGCAGCGGCGGTGGGAACCCCCACGGTCGGGATATTCGGGCCGTCCTCTCCGGTATCCTGGGCGCCGAGAGGCAAGCAGCACCTCATCGTCCAGAAAAACCTGCCGTGTGTCCCGTGCCGAAACAAGGGGTGCCATGACAGTGAGAAGAGTGCCTGTCTGGAAGAATTGACGCTTGAAGAGGTCCGGGCGGGAGTCGAGTCGCATCTGCGCAATACGTTGTTGTAA
Source organism: Desulfobulbaceae bacterium UBA2273 (assembly GCA_002347095.1). Taxonomy (GTDB): domain Bacteria; phylum Desulfobacterota; class Desulfobulbia; order Desulfobulbales; family Desulfurivibrionaceae; genus Thiovibrio; species Thiovibrio ferrireducens. Next base: position 105,668 of record DDWZ01000002.1, read on the forward strand.
TCGTTCGCACTAGGTGCCCGCTTTGTTTTTCAGGGACATCATAAACGCAAAAGAAAAGGGGTCCTGGAAAGGGCGGAATGAAATGGATTTGAATGCGGCATCAACCGATAATTCCAGTAAAATTGTTTCTTTTTTAGCCGCAAGTATTCCGGTACTCCTCGGGATTTTTGTTTTTCTGGTCCCTTTTCCCCACACAACGACGATCAAGGAAATATGCTATTATTTGTCGGTGTTCGTGGTTGTTGCGCTGATCCTGTTCAGAAAAATACAATTTTCTTTTCAGACCCCCCTGGCTGTTCCCGGGATTCTTTTTGTGGCCTGGTGTTTTTTTGGTCTTTTTTTCGCAGTGAACCCGGCAAACAGCATGCATGATATCTATGCGCATTTATTGAAATATATTCTCCTCTATTTCATTCTGGTGAATGGTTTTTGTTCACTGAGAAAATTGTCGGTTCTCTCCTGGATACTCATCGTTTCCGCTTCAAGTCTCTTTGTCTGGCGGCTGTACTATTACTACGTAAAGCTCGGCACCCCTTTGGCTGAGAGATTCGGCGCTAGCTTCACCGAGGTGACCACCAATCTGGTCGGAATCATCGCCGTTGTTTCCATTGTTTTCAGCATACACAACATCTCCCAGGCAAAGGGGTGGCCCGGGAGAATGTTTTTCGTAAGCTGTATTCTGCCCGCCCTGGCCGTAATTTTTCTGGCGCAAACCCGAAGCGTGTTGCTTGCCTTGGTTGTTTCCTTGATGGTTGTTCTTTCTGCGCGGAAGAAGGTTCTCGCCGGAGTTTTGTTGTTGCTTGGGGTGATCCTGTCTGTCAGTCCTGCCGGGGGAAGATTTACAAGTAATATGGCAGACAATCTGAGAATTAAACACGGACTGCTTGTGTGGGAGGTCGTGAAGGATTATCCCGTAACCGGGATCGGTTTTGGCATGCAAACATTTGGTGGAGATCTGGATTTGCAACGCTACAATGCCAGGTTGCCGGAAAGGTTTCAGGGGCAGGAGATCTTGTTGAATCCCCACAATATGTATACCGACATTGCGGTGCGTACCGGCATTCCGGGGATCATCTTTTTCCTTGGGGTCATCTTCGCTTTTTTTCGGATGCTGTGGCAGCTCCGGAAAAATGGCGCGAGCGACAACATTGTCTCGTGGGTGAACGCTGTTTGTGCGGCAGGGGTGTCATTTTTTATAATTGGATTTTTTGAACCGGTTTTTAGTCATTATCCCGAGTCGGTTCTCTGCGTGATTTTTGCCATGGGGACAATATTGTGGCGAAGCAACAGGGACAGTCGGCCTTCAATGGCAGAATAGGAGTTGTGATGGTGCCGGCCGAAGTGAAGAAGATCGCAGTGGTCATCCCGAAATATGGGCTGGTGGGCGGCGGCGAGCAATTTGCCTTGCACCTGACGGAAAAAATCGCCCGAAACCCCCGCTATGATGTCCACGTTTTTGCCAATAAATGGAAGGCGGTTTCAGGCAATGTTTCCTTTCATTTTGTTCCCATGCTCCGATTCCCACGCTTCCTGACCACAATAAGTTTCGCTTTTTTCGCCAATGCCGCCATTGCCTGCCGGGATTTCGATCTCATTCATACCCATGACCGGATATTCCATGCCGATGTCTTTACCATGCATGGAGTGCCTCACCGTTTCTGGGTCAGGGAGGTCCGGAAAAAAGGGATGAGTCTTTTCGACCGTGTAACCGCATGGGTCGAGCAGCGGTTGATCGCCGATCACCGATGCAGATTTCTGTTGCCGGTATCCACTCTGGCTTTGGAGAAATTCAGCCGGGAATTTGGTGTGGAGAAAAGCCGGGTTCGGGTGATCCATCCGGGGATCGAGCTTGCGCGGTTTGACCTGCCGGGTCGTCCGGAGATACGGGGGGAGATCCGAAAAAAATTCGGGATTGGCCCCGATGATTTCCTGGTGTTGTTTGTGGGTATGAACTTTGCGCTCAAGGGCTTGCAGACCACAATTTCCGCGCTTGCCAAGGCAAAGGCCAAACTGCCGGGCAAGGAGATGAAACTACTTGTCGTGGGGAAGGGAAATCAGGATAAATATCGCAAAATCGCGGCTGACCTCGGGGTAGGCGGAGATGTTCTTTTTGCCGGGGTGCAAGGCGAAGGCATCGAGAAAATATATGCGGCCTCGGAGGTATGTGTCTTGCTGTCCGGCTTTGACACCTTCGGCATGACCGTGCTGGAGGCCATGGCCGCTTCGCTTCCGGTGATTATCAGCACCCAGGTCGGGGCCAAGGATATCGTAATCGATGGCGAGCATGGTTTTATTGTTGCCAAGGAGGATGCGGAAACAGTGAGCATCCATTTGGTGTCGTTGTGCGATGAGCAGCGCAGGGCAAGGATGGGCAGGGCCGCCTGCCAGCGGGCCGCAGAGCATTCCTGGGAAGAGGTTGCAGGCAAGGTTGTCACCATCTACGAGGAGATATTGTCCGCACCCCCCTGAGGCAATAATCCCACAAGGTCCCAGAGGTTTCCGGCACCAGGTGGATTTTGACGCGTTTGCCCGTGCCGCGGTCTTGTTGCGCCAACCGCTCAAGGTGCGAGGCGAGCATGGGAAAGAGGTTGTATCGGTTCAGCACGGCGTCCCGGGCTTCCTGGATTTCTTGCCGGGACTCCTCGTAGCGCTTGCGTGCGAGGCATTCTTCGATGATGGCGATGGCCTGTTCCGGTTGTTGGAGGTCGATCCTGGTGAGAGATTTTCCGGGGAAATATTTTTCGATATTGGGGCAGCCGTAATAAATGGGGTGGCAGCCGGCCAGAAACGGGTCGGAGATCTTTTCCGTCCAATAATCGTTGATCGCGCAATTTTCAATGGCGATGTGATATTTGTACGGGGCAAGGGCGTCCCATTTGTCCTCGATCTCCTTGATTCCGCGACCGAACACGTCAATGCGGTCGCCGAAATGATTTTGCAGGGCGCTGACAAAGGCAAGGCGCAGCCGATGCCCGTCACTGAAGGCCTTGGTGGAAGAGATGACGGACAGTTCTTTTCTTTTTTCATACTGGGTGATGGCCGAGAGTTCGTCATAATCCTTTGCCCACGACAGATTCACATGGTCCTTTTGGCGCCGGCCGACATGCCAGGGGAGCCCGGGTTGGTCGATGATTTTCCCGGGATGGTTGAGATCGGCACGGCAGGTGATGACAGTCGCAAATTGGTCGAGGAATGCGGGGCGATACTGCTTGAGGGTCGGGGGTTCCGCTGTGATCAGGATGGTGTTTTCTTTTGGGCAGTAGGCGGATTCCCCATGGGGCATCCCTTCAAATACCACCCAGTAATCACAGGTTTTTTCTGTGTGATCCAGAATAAACTGGTATTTGCCCCAAATGCCCCCCTGGTGAGGAGTCTGTCTTGCTATTGGCCAATTCGGATATGTGAGCTTTATTTTTAGCATGATTTTTTTGGGTTCGCGTCCAATATGTACATCTTCTGAGAATATTCGAGGATAATTTAATAGGGGATTATATACGATTCGTATGATTATTGTGAAATTATCAACCCCTCTGTTTGGGATGCCGCAGGAGGTGTTGGCTAATATTTTAAAGCAGACTCCCTCGTGCCTCGGAAGGTGGGAGGGGATTCAATTGTATGCCAATACCGATATCGAGTCATGCGATTTTTATATCGTATTTGAGGGCTTGGAAAAAAAAGAAAAAGTACTATGTCCTCCTCAAAACACGGTTTTTGTGGCGGCTGAACCATCCTCGCTGAAGCGCTATGATGAGTCATTTCTTGCGCAATTCGCAACAGTAATTACCTGCCAACGCGGGATGAAGCATCCCAATAAACATTATAGCCAGCCAGGCCACACCTGGTTTATCAAGAAAAACTATGATGAGTTGATGCGGACTGCATCCGTGCAAAAAAACAAATTGTTGTCAATCGTAACCAGCAATAAGCAGGAGAGTGAAGGGCATAAGAAAAGATATGAGTTTTGTCTGAAGCTCAAGGAGTATTTCGGCGATGCAGCGGATTTGTATGGCCGGGGGATACATGAGTTTGAAGACAAATGGGATGTTCTGGCTCCCTATAAATATTCTGTCGCCATAGAAAACTACATTGAGCTGGATTGGGTAACGGAAAAGATTGGGGATTGTTTTTTGGCGCATACTTTTCCTTTTTATTACGGGGCGCCAAATGTATCAAAATATTATAGGGAAGAAAGTTTCGTAACTATTGATATAGATAATTTCGCATTGTCGTCCAGAAAGATTGAAGAAGTTGTTGCTGATGAATTTCATTATCAAAATAGTTTGCCTGCTTTGCTTGATTCAAAAGCAAGATATATGAATAATGTCAGCCTTGTCCCCATGCTGCATAATTTTATTATGGCTGGGATTTGCAAGGGAAAACAACACAAAGAACCGATGGTTTTTTATCCGGAAAAGAGCAAGGCTTTTTTGTTCTTTAAAAAGATGTTCAAGCACCGGAGTAATTGAGCCGTGAATCCCAAGGTGTCAATCTGTATTCCTGCTTACAAGCAGCCTGATTCCATTGTGAGAACATTGGAATCGATAAAAAGCCAGGATTTTTTGGATTTTGAAGTCGTGGTGAGCGATGACACCCCGGATGAATCCGTATACAGGGCGTGTGAGAGATTTCGCACATGTTTCCCGATCCAATATCTGAAAAATGACAAGAGTCTTGGCTCCCCGGGGAATTGGAATAGGGCCGTTGATGCGGCATCGGGAAAATATATCAAGATCATGCATCATGATGATTATTTTTCCGATAACGCCAGTTTGGGAGCCTTTGTCGCTTTGCTTGATGACCATCCTGGGGCAGGTTTTGCCTTTAGCGGTTCGAACAATGTTGACCAGAACGGGCAGCTTCGTTTTGTGCATTCTGCGAAGGAAAAACAGGTGGAGGCGCTGCGCCGCAATCAAAATGTGTTGTTTTTTGGGAATTTTATTGGGGCACCGAGCGCAACGATTTACAGGAAGGATTTAGGAGTTCGGTTTGATGAAAATTTGAAATGGGTCGTGGATCTGGATTTTTATTATTCAATAGTAAGATTGAACAGCCATTTTTGTTATACGGAAAAGCCTCTGGTGTCGGTCTGTATTGGTGGTGATGACCGGGTAACATCTGCGTGTGAAAATAATAAATGTGTAGAGATTTATGAATGGTTCTATTTCTATAAAAAATTGCGCAATATCGATTCTTCTTGTTTTTGTTATTTTAGTTTTTTTTGGAATTTGTTGAAAAAATATAAAATTTATTCGTCTAAGGAGATCTTCGCCTGCGGCGTCAATTTTCAGGTGCCGGGATATGTGGAGCATATCTTGTCTTGTCTTGGTGTTTTTAGGTGGATCGCAGACGCTAAAGTTGTGAATAAGTTATTACGCGTTATGTGTTTTTGGTGCTGGGTGTTTCGGGAGCGTTATTTGCTTAAATAAAAACAAGCTTGGTCCCCATTGTGCTCGTTGTTCAACTTTTTGGCTAATTCCCTGTATGCTATAATTTTTTCTTTGGTGAAGATGTTTTTCCCTGGGGAATTGGTAAAGGACCGGCTCGCATTCAGGGGGATATCCTGTTTGTATTGCTCGCTTCCTAAAAATTGAAATTCGTTGGAATCGTACACAATTTTGGTAATCCGCAATCCTGCTTTGTCCGCCAATAAAGACATGCTTTTTTGGGTATGCAAGAAAAAATGCCTCGGCGCATCCAACTGCACCCAGTGCTCGCCGTATGTTCTCCAAGCATAACTATCACACAGCGGGATTCGCAGCAGGATGCGCCCGTTGTCCGCAAGGGCTTCTTTAATCTTGGCCAATAAGGCAAGCGGATTTGCTGCATGTTCGAAAGAATGGTGCATCATAATACAGTCAAATTGTGACTGTAATTCGGCAATATCGCATTTGTGAATCGTTACGTTGTTTTCGTGGTGGATATCTTGGGCGATGAAGGGGTCCACTCCGGTAAGATTTGTAAAGCCCTCTTTATGCATGCTGAGAAGAAGATCCCCTGAACCACACCCCACATCAAGAATTTTTGAAGTTGTGGTTAGGTTCAATCCCTTGAACCACTCGAAATATTGAGGAGGTTTGTAAATCTTCGTTAATATTTTGTTTATAAAATTGCTTTCCCCAAGACAGTATTGTAGCCGTTGTTTTTTTAGAAACTTTTTCAGGGGAGAAGTTTTTTTATTCTTCTGCGATTGCAGCGAGTAGTAAGTGTCCGGGTAGTACCGAGCCATATCCTCAGGGATGTTTGTAATCTGCAGGCAACCGCAATTGGCACATGCAAAATAGTCGAATTCATCTCTGGTGCCGAGCATCATTTCTCTGAAAACGTAATTTTTGTTGCCCGAGGTGTTTTGGCAGATTCCGCAGATGTTCATAATGGCTTCGCGTCAGTTATTCCCTTTTTGCCAATACACTCCAGAGTTGTCGATCCGGAGGAGTGGTGCGTCAATATTTTCTTTTGCCCTGTAATCATCTGTTGCTTTTTTGCATCCCGGGAGGACATAGTCGTCGATTATGCAGAATCCGCCCTTGGACAACTTAGGGTAGAGATGTATGAGCGCATCCATTGTTGATCCATACATGTCGCCGTCAAGTCTGAGGATGGATAATTGTGTTATTGGGGCATGTGGCAATGTGTCTTTGAACCATCCCTTGAGAAAGACGACTTTGCTGTCGAGCAAGTTGTATCTTCTGAAATTTTCTTCCACATCTTCTTGGGAAACAGCAAGGAATTTTTCCGTGTGATGTGAATCTCCTTTGTCTGCAGGGAAATTGGTTGCGTCTGGCTTGGGGAGTCCTTCAAATGAGTCTGCAACAAACACGGTTTGTACAGAGATAGTATTCACCT
>DDWZ01000023.1 GCA_002347095.1 Desulfobulbaceae bacterium UBA2273
CTATTTATTGGCCAAGTCAATAAGACCATTACCGTTCGCGGTGAGCCCTGTCGAACCGCTGCCCTTTTGCTACTACGGGCCTTCAACACGCTCAGGCCGAACGGTATTGTGTCCTTATTTTGCTTAAAAGATCTACTCAGGCGTTGCCGCGGGGGAAGAAATGCAGCACCCCGTCGATCTCCGAGGTGTCGCAGACCCTACCCGGCCCGAGCTCGACAAACTGTTCAATGCCTTCCATGTTGATGGAAAACTGCTGGCCGTCCGGCATGTGGTACACAACCGTGCGGACCTTGGTTATATCAATGGGCGATCCAGCCACTCTCATATGCATTCCTCACCAAAATCCTATAAAAAAACAGAACATCGCTGTTCTGTAATTTAGTCATTCGTTAAACTATTACAAGCTGCCTGCGGAAAATAAAATGGCGCTGACAACTGCCCTTTCAAGTCCGCCAAACTACCTACCAACTTGTAACTTTTTAACTGGCATCACATTAATTCCCTCCCCCCTGGCGGGGGAGGGTTAGGGAGAGGGGGAACTTGCTGGTATCTCGCCTGTTGCAACTACCCCCACCCCCAACCCCTCCCGCAAGGGGAGGGGAGTTTTTCTGAAATATTACGAGGCACAAGGTACTAGTAATTTTTCCGGGCCAATACCTCGCGGGGCTTGGAGCCGTCCGCCGGGCCGACCACCCCTTCCTTTTCCATGAGTTCGATCATCCGGGCGGCCCGGTTGTAGCCCACCCGCAGCCGCCGCTGCACCATGGAAATGGAGGCTTGCCCGGTCTCGCAGACCAGGGCCACGGCCTCGTCATACTTTTCGTCCATCTCCCCGGAGTCGTCGCCCTCTGCTGCCTCGGATTCCTCGGCAAGCCGCAGGACGGATTCATCGTAGCGGGCAACGCCCTGTTCCTTGAGAAAGGTCACGATCCGCTCGGTTTCCTTTTCCGAGATGTAGGCGCCGTGGATACGCTGGAGCTTGCTGGTGCCGGGCGGCATGAAGAGCATGTCGCCCGCGCCCAGCAGGTGCTCGGCCCCGCTGCCGTCCAAAATGGTGCGGGAATCGATCTTGGAGGAGACCTTAAACGACATCCGGGTGGGAAAGTTGGCCTTGATCAAGCCGGTGAGCACATCCACCGAGGGGCGCTGGGTGGCGAGGATCAGATGCATCCCTGCGGCCCGCGCCATCTGGGCCAGCCTGGCCACGGCATCCTCGACCTCGCGGGAAGAGACCATCATCAGGTCGGCCAGCTCGTCGATGATGATGACGATGAGCGGCAGCTTGTCTGCGGCCTCGGCGTTGTAGCTAGCCAGGCTCTTGACCTTGGCCTCTTCCATCAACTGATAGCGGCGCTCCATCTCCCGCACCGCCCACAACAGCGCCCGGCTGGCCAGCTTGGGGTCCACCACCACCGGGTGCAGCAGGTGGGGAATATCTTCATAGCAGGAAAGCTCGATGCGCTTGGGGTCCACCAGCAGGAGGCGGACCTCCTCGGGCGTGGCTTTGAGCAGGATCGAGCAGATGATGGCATTGACCGCCACGCTCTTGCCCGAGCCGGTGGCCCCGGCGATGAGCAGATGGGGCATGCGGGCGAGATCGGCGATCACCGGATTGCCCACCACGTCCATGCCCAAGCCGATGGTGAGCCTGGAGGCGGCCTTTTGGAATTTCTCATGGGCGAAGATATCGCGCACATACACAATATGCCGGGTCGGGTTGGGAATCTCGATGCCCAGCGCCGCCTTGCCCGGGATGGAGCCGACGATGCGCACGCTCTCGGCCTTGAGCCCCAGGGCCAGGTCGTCGGCCAGGGCGATGATCTTGTTGATCTTGACCCCAGGGGCCGGGGAAAACTCGTAGGTGGTGATCACCGGGCCCGGCGAGATGCCGACCACCTTGCCCACCACCCCGAAATCCTTGAGCCTTTCTTCCAGCTCGGTGCTGACCGCGTAGTAATAGTCGCGGTCCACGGCCAGCTCGGGGTTTTCCGACTTATCGAGCAAGGAGAGCGGCGGCAGCCGGTACTCGCCGCTGGCCGCGGGCAGGAGCTGAAAGGAGTCGTCATCCGTTCCGGTCTCAAGCTTTACCGGCTCATGCACATTGGGCACGATGGGTGCACCGTCGCCAGGGTTCGCCTCGACGGCAAGGGGAGCAACGCCCTCTCCTTTTTTCTTGTCCTGCTTGGCAGCGCCATTGTCTTCGGACGCTTGCCTGCCAGCCCAACGGCGGGCCAGGGTTTCGCGCAGGCTATGGCCCATGCGATAGGGGGAGAACCTGCTGATCAGCATCAAGGAGATAACCAGGACCACGACAAACAACAGAAAGGAGCCGGGACCGCCGAAGAACTGCTGGGCATACTGGGCCAGAAGGGTTCCCAGAAAACCGGCAACCGGATAGGTGTGCTCAAAGACGGTGAAAGAAGCCAGGGAGGTAAAACCGGAGAGCCCGGCGCTGGCCAAAAGAATGCCGGTGCAGCCGAAGACGATCAAGGGCAGGGTCTCCAGGCTGCAGTCCGGCGAGAACATCCGGATGGCGAAAAAAAGCAGGAGAAAGGGCAGCCAGAGGGAGGTGATCCCCAGAAGATCCATGAGCAGCCCGGCGACAAATTGGCCCACTGCCCCGCCCCAATTTATAGTGACCGCCTGGCCCAAAGGCTCAACCGCAGTGTAGCTGACCAGACAGAGGAGCAGAAAAAGGGCGACAAACACCCCGAATACGGAAAGTATCTCTCGCCCCAATGTTGGTTTTTCTTTTTCCTGCTTGTTGTTTCCTGGCGCCATTATTCTCGCAGATCAGTTCCGGTGATGGGAGCGCAGGCGGCCCTGCAGTACATGCTACTTTGCCTTGCCGATATTTTTCAGAATAGCATCAAGAATCCCGTTGATAAAGCCGGGAGAATCCTCGGCGCAGTATCGCTTGGCCAGTTCAATGGCCTCGTCGATGGCCACGCGGGGCGGCACCTCCTCCTTGAACATCATTTCATAGGCCGCCAGTCTTATAATGTTGCGATCCAGCACCGACATCCGGCTGACCCGCCAGTTCACCGCGCTTTCCGCGATCTTGGCGTTGATCTCCTCCCATTTGTCGGTGATGCCGTACACCAGCTCCTGACCGTAGGGGATGGCCTTTTTGTTGATCTCGAAATTCTCGCAGAGCAGCGGGAAATTCTCCACCGCCGAGGTTGCGGTCATCTCCCCTTGGAACAGGGCGTTGAGGGCAAGCTCCCTTGCCTTGCGTCGGTTTCCCATGAATGATCAGGCGAGCTGCGGCAGGAGGTTGACCATCTCGATGGCGGTGGCCGCGCACTCGGAACCCTTGTTGCCGGCCTTGGACCCGGCCCGCTCAATGGCCTGCTCGATGGAGTCGGTGGTCAAGACCCCGAAGATGATGGGCACCCCGGACTCCATGCTGGCCTGGGCAATCCCCTTGGTCGCCTCGTTGGCCACGAAATCGAAATGGGGGGTGGAGCCGCGGATCACGGCGCCGAGGCAAATCACCGCGTCGTAGCGGCCGGACTTGACCATCTTCTGGGCGACCAGCGGGATCTCAAAAGCGCCGGGAACCCTGGCCACCTCGATCTCCTTGTCCTTGACCCCGGAACGCATCAGGGTATCCAGGGCGCCTTCCAGCAGCCGCTCGGCAATGAAGGAATTGAACCGGGCAATGACAATCCCGAACTTCTTCCCTTCGGCCTGCAGTTTTCCTTCAAAAAATTTGGGCATCGTTATCTCCTCCAAAAAGTGTGCGACCGCTTAAGGGCTCTACAATTTTAAATATACCGTCTACAAAATAACAGGTACGTCATTCCCGCGAAGGCGGGAATCCATAAACTGCTGGTTCTGTCCCCTCCCATGGATTCCCGCCTTCGCGGGAATGACGTCGAAGATAAGCGGTACTTTTATAACTGCCAAATCACTTAGTTGTTTTTCGTTTCCTTGCTGCCGGTGAACAGATCCAGCATATGGCCGAGCTTGTCCTTCTTGGCCTTGAGGTAATCGATATTTTCCGGCTCCGCCACCATCTCGATGGGCTGACGGCCCGTAACCTTGAGGCCATAGCCTTCGAGGCCGATGATCTTCTTGGGGTTGTTGGTAATGAGCCGCATCTTGCGAACGCCGAGATCCCGGAGAATCTGGGCGCCGATCCCGTAGTCGCGCAGGTCGGCCTTGAAGCCCAGATGCACATTGGCCTCCACCGTGTCCATCCCCCCCTCCTGGAGGGCGTAGGCCTTGATCTTGTTGATCAGGCCGATGCCTCTGCCCTCCTGCTGCATGTAGAGGACAATGCCCGCGCCCTCATGCTCGACCATGCGCATGGCGCTGTGGAGCTGGCCGCCGCAGTCGCAGCGCTTGGAGCCGAAAACGTCGCCGGTCAGACAGGAGGAATGCACCCGGACCATGATCTCTTTGTTGGAATCGATCTCCCCCTTGACCAGGGCAACATGCTCCAGCTCGTCCACATCGTTGGTGTAGACAATGGCCCGGAAATCACCGTAGCGGGTGGGGATCTTGGCCTCGGCGGCCCGATGGACCAGCTTGTCCTCGCGGGTCCGGTAGGCGACCAAATCGGCGATGGTGGCGATCTTAAGATCATGCTCTTTGGCAAAGATTTCCAGATCGGGCATCCGGGCCATGGTGCCGTCTTCCTTCATGATCTCGCAGATCACCCCGGAAGGGTTCAACCCGGCCAACCGGGAAAGATCAACCGACCCCTCGGTCTGGCCGGTGCGGACCAGAACCCCGCCGCGCCTGGCGCGCAGGGGAAAGATATGCCCCGGGCTCACAATATCGCTGGGTTTGGCATTGGGGTCGGCGGCCACCAGGATGGTCCTGGCCCGGTCCGCGGCGGAGATGCCGGTGGTGACCCCGGTGCTGGCCTCGATGCTGACCGTGAAGGCCGTTTCAAAGGGCGACTTGTTGTTCTGCACCATCATGGGGATCTGCAATTGCTCGAGATGATCCGGGGTCAGGGTCAGACAGATGAGGCCCCTGCCATGGGTGGCCATGAAATTGATCGCCTCGGGGGTGACCTTTTCCGCGGCCATGTACAGATCGCCTTCGTTCTCGCGATCCTCGTCGTCAACCAGGATGATCATCTTCCCGGCCCGGATCTCGTCAATCACCTCTTCAATGGAACTTACCGCCATGGTATCACCTCAAAACTTTCGCCGCTTGTGGCCGCACCCTTATTTCAAAAAGCCGTGCTCAGCCAGAAAAGCGGAATTGATTCTTGATTGTGCCCCGCCGCCATCAGCATCCTTGGCAGAGAGCAATTTTTCCACATACTTGCCGATCAGATCCACTTCGATATTCACCACGCTCCCCTGTTTCAGCTCCCCCAGGGTGGTAACCCCGAGGGTATGGGGGATGATGGAAACGGAAAAGGCCTTCGCGTCGATGCTGTTGACGGTAAGACTGATACCGTCGATGGCGATGGAGCCCTTTTCGATGATGTACTTGCCAAAACCCGCAGGCACCTGGAAGCTGAAGAGCACGAAATCCCCGAGGGGCTGGCGGGTCAGCATGGGGGTCGTGGCGTCCACATGGCCGCTGACCATATGCCCGCCCAGCCGGTCGCTGAGGCGCAGAGCGCGTTCCAGATTGACCACGCTGCCCACGGCCAGATTGCCGAGATTGGTGCGCTTGAGGCTTTCCGGCGACACATCGACCACGAAGCGTCTGCCGCTGATCTCCTTGGCCGTGAGGCACACCCCGTTGACCGCGATGGACTCGCCTTCCTCGGGATCGGGCAGATCAAAATCCGCAGCCACGGCAAAGAGCATCCCGCCGCCGGCCGGTCTTTTTTCCAGTATTCTGCCCTGTCCCAGTATGATCCCGGTAAACATTTCCTACCCCTAGCTGTTAGCCAAGCCTCTCGCAAGACTCTTCCCAATATATCCCCCTCCCTCGACGGGAGGGGGCCTGGGGGTGGGTGAAGTTGCAACCGGCTGACCTCATAGCCGTTTCCCCCTCACCCTATCCCTCTCCCGCAGGGGGAGAGGGAACTCCTTGAACCTTCACAACAGGCTCTGCCGCAAGCTATTATTTTTCCATCAATCCTTCGATCAGCACATCGTTGCCGAACCGCCGCACCCTGGTGGTGCTGAAGCGCGGAGCGTCCGCAACCTGCTGCAGCCCCAGGGTATCCACCAACGGCACCCCGTCGCTACCGAGAAAGATCGGGGCGATAAAGATCTGCATCTCGTCCACCAGATTGGCCCGCAAAAAAGCACCATGAACCCGGCTGCCCCCTTCGACCAGAACGGAGGTGAGCTGCGCGCGGCCAAGCTCGCAGAGCACTGCAGCAAGATCAAGCTGGCCTGCGTCATCGAGCCGGACCTGTTTGATGACCGCGCCTGCGTTAATCAAGGCCTCGGCCCGTTTCACCTCCGCATCCGGCCCGCAAAAAATCCAGGTGGGGGCAGAGGAGGCCTGCTGCAGCATCCTGGCAGAAACCGGCAGCCTGAGCGCGGTGTCCAGAACAACCCGCAACGGGTCTCGGCCCCTGCGGCCCGCCAATCTGGTGGTAAGCGCCGGATCGTCGCACAGGGCTGTCTCGCTGCCGATGAGGATGGCGTCCACCCGATCCCGCAAACGGTGCACCTGGCGCCGGGACTGCTCGTTGGTGATCCAAGCGCACTGCCCGGAGGCAAGGGCCAATCGCCCATCCAGACTCATCCCACCCTTCATGATCACCCAGGGCAACCCGGTGGTGACATGCTTGCTGAATGGCCGGTTCAAGCTGTAGCATTCTTCGGCCAGCACGCCCTGCGTCACCTCAACCCCCTGCGCAGCAAGGGTCTGGCAACCGCCTCCCGCCACCAAAGGATTGGGATCGAGCATGCCGACCACCACCCGCTTGATCCCTGCAGCCAGAATGGCCTGGGTGCAGGGAGGGGTTCGGCCCGTATGGTTGCAGGGCTCCAGGGTTACATAGATCGTGGCGCCCCGGGCCTTTGCCCCGGCAGCCCTAAGGGCGTGCACCTCGGCATGGGGGGTTCCGGCCTTGGCATGAAACCCCGTGGCAATGAGCCGGTTATTTTTGACCACCACCGCGCCGACACAGGGGTTGGGCGAGGTGCGGCCAAGCCCCTTCCTCGCCTCCCTGATAGCCAGTTGCATCCAGGCGCGGTCATCTTTCATTGCGGCGTTTCTTCCGGCCCGCCCAGCATGCCTTTCAACTCGGCCATGAATTCGCTTAAGTCCTTGAACTGCCGGTACACCGAGGCAAAACGGACATAGGCCACGCCGTCGAGCTTGCGCAAGCCGTCCATGACCCGCTCGCCAACGAGCTTCACCGGGATCTCGCGCTCGCCCATGTCCTGCAGCTCCCGCTCCAGGGAATCGACAAACTCATCGATCTGCTCCATGCTCACCGGTCGTTTCTCGCAGGCCTTTTGCAGACCTTCCACCACCTTGTGCCGGTCCCAGGCCTCGCGGCGCCCATCCTTCTTGATCAGCATGGGCATGGTCACCTCGAGCCGCTCGTAGGTGGTGAACCTGCGGCTGCAGGCGTCGCACATTCTCCGGCGGCGGGTGATGGTGAAATCCTTGTTCAGGCGGGAGTCGACAACCCGGTTTTCCAGGTGACCGCAGTACGGACATTTCATAGCTTACCCCAACTGGACAACAGGAACTTGCGCCTCGGCCAACAGCAAAGAGGACAGGCTGTCGGCATACCCCTCTTTATAATAGATTTTTTCAATCCGTGCATTGATCAGCATCTTGCTGCAGATGGCGCAGGGCATATTGGTGCAGTACAAGGTCGCACCTTCAACGCTGAAGCCATGCAGGGCCGCTTGGATAATGGCGTTCTGTTCGGCATGCAGGCCGCGACACAGCTCATGCCGCTCCCCGGAGGGAATCCCCTGCTGCTCGCGCAGGCAGCCGATATCCAGGCAATGGCTGACCTTGGCCGGCGCGCCGTTATAGCCCGTGGCGATGATACGCTTGTCCCGAACGAGAATGGCGCCCACCTTGCGACGCAGACAGGTGGAACGCTGGGCCACCATCTCGGTGATCCCCATGAAATATTCGTCCCAGGACGGGCGGGTATCGGTCATGATCGGCTACTCGTTGTTCCGTTCCATATCCGGATACAGGGGAAAGGCATCGCACAGGGCGCGAACCTCAAGCCGGATACCGTTCAGGACGTCCTTGTTGCCGCGGTTCTCGATGGCCCGGTTGATCCAATCGGCAATCTTGGCCATTTCCGGTTCCTTGAGGCCACGGGTGGTCACGGCAGGGGTGCCGATCCGCACCCCGCTGGTGACGAAGCGGCTCTGCTGATCAAAGGGGATGGCGTTTTTGTTCACGGTGAGACCGGCCTCTTCCAAGGCCTCCTCCGACTCCTTGCCGGTTGCCCCCTTGTTGCTCAGATCGACCAGCAACAGATGATTGTCGGTGCCGCCGGAAACAAGGCGGAAACCGTGGCGAACCAGTCCGTCTCCCAAGGCCTGGGCGTTTTTGACCACCTGAACCTGATCCTTCTTGAATTTCTCACCCATGGCCTCCTTGAAGGCCACGGCCTTGGCGGCTATGACATGCACCAACGGCCCGCCTTGGATGCCGGGGAAGATCTTGCTGTCGAGCTTCTTGCCGTACTCAGCCTTGGCAAGGATCAAACCGCCCCGCGGACCCCGCAGGGTCTTGTGCGTAGTGGTCGTGACAAAATCAGCGTAGGGCACCGGCGAGGGGTGGACCCCGGCCGCCACCAGCCCGGCGATATGGGCCATGTCCACCATGAACAGCGCGCCGACCTTGTCGGCTATGGCGCGAAACCCTGCAAAATCGATAACCCTGGGGTAGGCGCTCGCCCCGGCCACGATCATCTTCGGCTTATGCTCAATGGCAACGCGCTCCACCTCCGCCATGTCGATGCGCTCGGTTTCCCGGTTCACCCCGTAGGAAACAAACGTGTAGAGCTGCCCGGAGAAATTCACCCCTGCCCCGTGGGTGAGATGGCCGCCGTGGGCCAGGTCCATACCCAGTACCGTATCTCCCGGCTGCAACGAGGAAAAGTAGACCGCCATGTTGGCCTGGCTACCGGAATGGGGCTGGACATTGGCGTATTCGGCGCCGAAGATCTTCAACGCCCGCTCGATGGCCAGGGATTCGATCTGGTCGGCGTATTCGCAGCCGCCATAGTAACGCTTACCAGGATACCCCTCGGCGTACTTGTTGGTGAAAATGGAGCCCTGGGCCTCAAGCACCGCCTCGCTGACAATGTTCTCGGAGGCAATCAGTTCGAGCTGATTGCTTTGTCTTGCCAACTCATGGCGGATGGAATTGTACACATCCGGATCACTCTCTTTCAAATACGACACTGCAGTATCCTTCATGGTTTATTATGCGTTAAGAATCGCGTTCAGAAAAAATAATCACGGCCGAAAAATTACTCCAGGTAATTCCGGCCGCGCAATGAAAAAGCGTGCATGGAGGCCCGCAGCAGGCAGGCCCTTTTCCTAGAACATATCAATCCGGCGCTGGTGCCTGCCCCCGGCAAATTCGGTGCTGACCCAGGCCCGGACTATTTCCACGGCCAGCCCGGGACCGACCACTCTGGCGCCGAGACAGAGCACGTTGGCGTCATTGTGCTCCCGGCTCATCCGCGCGGTGAACAACTCATTGCCCAGAGCCGCGCGAATCCCCTCGCAGCGGTTGGCCACCATGGACATCCCGACCCCGGTGCCGCAGATCAAGATGCCGCGGTCACAATCGCCGTTCTGCACCTGGGTGCAGACAGCCTTGGCAAAATCCGGGTAATCGACGGACTCGGTGGAAAAGCAGCCCTTGTCATCCACCGTATGCCCCAACTCCTGAAGCAGCGGGACTATCTCACCCTTGAGGCTGATGCCGCCATGATCGCAACCGATGGCAATCTTCACGGCTTGGCCTCGTATTGCTTCATGATCAATACCGCATTGGTCCCGCCGAAGCCAAAGGAATTGGACATGGCGGCCCGGATCTTCATCGTGCGGGCCTGGTTGGGCACGTAATCCAGATCGCATTCCGGATCGGGGTTTTCCAGATTCATGGTCGGCGGAGCAATTTGGTGCTTGATGGACAGAGCGGTAAAGACCGCCTCGATGCCCCCTGCCCCGCCCAGCATATGGCCGGTCATGGACTTGGTCGAGCTGATGGCCAGCTTGTAGGCCTGGTCGCCGAAGGTCGTTTTAATGGCCCGGGTTTCCACCACATCGTTCAACGGGGTGGAGGTTCCGTGGGCGTTGATGTAATCAACGTCTTCCGGGTTCATCCCCGCGTCCTTCAAGGCCATTTTCATGCAGCGGACAGCGCCGTTGCCATCCTCGGGAGGGGCGGCCATGTGGTAGCCGTCGCCGCTCAGGCCGTAGCCGGCAACCTCGGCATAGATCTTGGCGCCGCGGGCCAAGGCATGTTCCAACTCTTCAAGGATGAGTACGCCGGCACCTTCGGAGATGATAAAGCCGTCCCGGTCCCGTTCAAAGGGGCGCGAGGCTTTTTCCGGCTGATCATTGCGGGTGGACAGTGCCTTCATCGCGTGAAAACCGCCGACTGCCAGAGGGCAGATCACCGATTCGCTGCCGCCGGTAATGGCCACATCGCATTCATCGTTGGCAATGGAGCGAAACGCCTCGCCCACCGCATGGGTTCCGGCGGCGCAGGCGGTGGTAAGGCAGAGATTCGGGCCCCTGGTTCCGTAGATAATCGAGATCTGGCCGGCGCCCATGTTGGGGATAACCATGGGGATAAAAAAGGGCGTAATACGCTTGGTTCCCTTTTCCATGGCCACCTTGTGATATTTTTCGATGGTGGGCAGACCGCCAAGCCCGCAACCCATGATACTTCCGACCCGGGGCGCGTTTTCCTCGGTAATCTGGAAGTCGGCATTGCGCAAGGCCTCCCCGGCAGCGGCGACAGCGTACTGCACAAAGAGGTCGAGGTGTTTGGCAACCTTCTTGTCGATGTGATCCTCGACTTGAAAATCCTTGACCTCGGCGGCGATATTTACCCCGACCTCGCTGGCGTCAAACCGGGTAATAGGGCCAATGCCGCTCTTGCCTGCGCACAGCGCGCTCCAGGTTTTTTCCACCCCTGTTCCCAGGGGGGTAACCAGTCCAACTCCTGTGACCACGACTCTTCTGCCCACGCTGATCCTCACAATCTGGTTGCAGAGAAAGGAAGGCCTTGACAGGTGCAATCACCCGCCAAGGTCCGTCCTCAGTTCTTCCTGCCAAGTACCTGCTGCCGACAAAAAACCGTTCGGCTCAACCGGCAACCTTGTTGACATGGTCGATGGCGTGCTGCACGGTGGTGATCTTTTCCGCAACGTCATCGGCGATCTCGATATCGAAAGCCTCTTCCATGGCCATGATCAGCTCAACCAGGTCCAGGGAGTCAGCGCCCAGATCATCAATAAAAGAGGCGCCCGGCACAACCTTGTCTTTATCCACGCTCAACTGCTCGGCAATGATATCAATGAGTTTTTCCTGTACAGACATGATCTTTTCTCCTTGCTTGTTTAGGTGCCGTTAAAAAACAACCTGTGCTTTCTTGACCATTGAGTTACGGCACCGTATGCCGTTCGCTGGGCCATAATTATTCAAGTTATTTTTCAACAACGGCTTACGGTAATATCTTACCAAGTTTTTGCTTATACAATATATCACATGAACATGCCGCCATTGACATGGATAAACTGTCCTGTCACATAGCGCGCATCGTCAGACGCCAAATAGGCAACAGCCCCGGCAATATCCTCGGCCTCGCCCAGCACCCCCATGGGAATCTCACCCTTGATCGTATTGGTGACCTCTTCGGAGAGATCGCGGGTCATATCGGTGACGATATAGCCGGGAGCCACTCCGTTTACCGTGATCCCCCGGGAGGCAAGCTCCTTGGCCACGGATTTGGTAAAACCGACAATCCCTGCCTTGGCCGCGGCGTAGTTGGCCTGGCCCGCGTTGCCGGCAAAACCGATCACCGAGGTGATGTTGATGATCCTCCCCCAGCGCTGTTTCATCATACCCCGGCTCACCGCCTTGGTGCAGAGGAAAACGCCCTTGAGATTGGTATTGAGGACCTCGTCCCACTGCTCGTCCTTCATCTTCATGAGCAGACCGTCCCGAGTGATCCCGGCGTTGTTCACCAAAATATCCACCCGGCCGTGCGCATCGAGAATCTTCTTGAACGCCTCTTCGATCTCCCCGGCAACCGCGACGTTGAACTGGACCGCTTCACCCTTGCCGCCCGCGCTCTGGATGCTCTTTACTGTCTCTTCCGCAGCGGCCGGATTGCTCACATAGTTGACGACAACCAAGGCGCCAAGCGCTGCCAAGCGCTGGCAGATCGCCCGGCCAATGCCCCTGCTGCCGCCGGTGACTACGGCTATTTTCCCGCTCAGACTCATGCGTTTTTCCTATTTTTAAATTTCTCGATAAGCTTGGGCACGATCTCGAACACGTCACCGACAATGCCGTAGGTGGCCACGTCAAAGATCGGGGCATCGGCGTCACGATTGATGGCGATAATGGTGTCCGCGGACTGCATGCCAACCAGATGCTGGATGGCGCCGGAGATCCCGCAGGCGATGTAGACCTTGGGGGCCACGGTCTTGCCGGTCTGGCCAACCTGGTGCGGGTAGGGAATCCAGCCGCTGTCCACCGCGGCCCGGGAAGCGGCAACCGCCCCGCCCAGCACATCGGCCAGTTCGCGGATCATGGCAAAGCCCTTTTCGTTTTCCAAGCCCCGCCCGCCGGCCACAACAATATCGGCTTCGGAGAGATTCACCCGGTCGAGATCCTCCACCACCGACTCAAGCACCTTGACCCGGGGTTTGAGCAAGGATGCCCCCAGATCCACCTTGACAATTTCCCCTGTGCGCCCGGCATCCCTGGCAAGGGGTTTCATAACCAGCGGCCGCACCGTGGAGATCTGCGGACGGGTGTGCGGACAAACGATAGTGGCCATGATGTTGCCGCCAAAGGCCGGACGGGTCTGCAGCAACGCCCCATCCTCATCCCGGATCGCCAGATCCGTGCAATCGGCGGTAAGGCCGGTGGCCAGGGTGGTGGCAACCCGGGGGATAAATGATCTGCCAATGGCCGTGGCGCCAGCGAGAATGATCTCGGGCTTATGTTTTTTGGCCAAAGCGCTCAAGGCGTTGCCATACGCGTCATCGGTAAAGGAGGCCAGGGCCGGATCATCGACAACATATACCGTGTCAGCGCCGTGGGCGACAAGCTCTTCGGCCATGCCCTCGATTTTTGAACCCAAGAGCACCGCGGAAAGGAGAACCCCTCTTTTATCGGCCAGCTTGCGCCCGGCCCCGAGCAGCTCCAGGGCAACGGGCGCGAGCCTGCCATGGCGGCACTCCGCGTAGACCCAAACCCCGGACCAGTCATCCAGGTTGCCCTGGGTTGCCTTTTCCTCCCGCTTGATGGAAAGAGCGCCGACCTCGCAGACATCCACGCAACTGCCGCACAGGGTGCAGGTCTCGCCGACCACGGCGACACCGCCTTCAACCTTGATGGCCCCGAAGGTACAGGTGCTTTCACAGACACCGCAACCAATACATGCTTCTACATCAATCTGTAACATGAAGAATTCCGTTCGTCTGAGTTCTACAGGAGAGGCGACAATTTTTCATACAATTGGGCAACCTGCTCATCGGGTGTGCCGGTAAGCATGGCCCGGTCCCCTTTCAGTTCCGGAGAGAATACCCGGACCACCTGGGTGGTGGAGCCTTTGAGCCCCAACTGCTCCGGGTCCGCCTCGATATCCGCTGCGGTCATCTTGGTGATATCGATCTTTTTCGCCTTCATCTTCCCCTTGAGGGAAGGAATCCTGGGCTCATTGATCTCTTTGACCACGGTGAACAGCGCGGGCAGCGGTACTTCCAGCAGGTCGTAGCCGTCATCCATCAGCCGCTCCGCCCGGATGGTATTGGCGGTGCAGTCGTTGATCTTGCGCACGTAGGCGACAAAAGGGATATCAAGACGCTCGGCCAGACCCGGACCCACCTGGGCGGTATCCCCGTCAATGGCCTGCTTGCCGCAGAGAATCAAATCAAAATCATCAATCTTTTTAATGGCTTGGGACAGGGTATAGGTAGTGGCCCAGGTGTCCGCTCCGGCAAAGGCGCGGTCCGAAACCAGCACCGCCTCGTCCGCCCCGCAGGACACTGCCTCGCGCAGCATCTCTTCCGCCTGGGGCGGCCCCATGCTGACCACGGTTACCGTGCCGCCGTACTGCTCCTTCAGACGAACCGCCTCCTCAAGGGCATGGCGGTCGTAGGGGTTCATAATGGCTTGCACCCCTTCCCGGGAAAGGGTGTTGGTTTTGGGGTCCAGGCGGACATCCTTGGCGTCCGGCACCTGTTTTACGCAAACGATGATCTTCATTAGGACCTCGTATACTCCTTGTTGAGTTCCTGACCAATAACATTCCGCTGAATCTGATTGGTGCCCTCGTAGATCTGGAGGATCTTGGCATCCCGCATCATCTTCTCCACCGGATACTCGCGCATGTAGCCATAGCCGGCCAAAACCTGGACCGCATCGGTGGTGACCTTCATGGCCATGTCGGTGGCAAAGACCTTGCATATGGAAGAGGCCTTGGACATGTCGTTCTTGTGGGCATCGATATGCTTGGCAGCCGAATACACCAGGGCGCGGCCCGCCTCGATCTGAATGGCCATGTCGGCCAGGATATGCTGCACGGCCTGGAAGGAGATGATGGGCTTGCCGAACTGCACCCGCTGCTTGGCATAGACCACCGCCTCATCCAGGGCGCCCTGCCCCAAGCCAACGCCGAGGATGGCGATGCCGGGACGGGATTGGTCCAGGGTCTTCATCACGGTGATAAAGCCCATGCCGATCCGGCCGATCACCCTGTCCTTGGGAATCCGGCAATCCTTGA
The DNA here is from genome assembly GCA_002347095.1 of Desulfobulbaceae bacterium UBA2273. Classification (GTDB taxonomy): domain Bacteria; phylum Desulfobacterota; class Desulfobulbia; order Desulfobulbales; family Desulfurivibrionaceae; genus Thiovibrio; species Thiovibrio ferrireducens. Next base: position 14,902 of record DDWZ01000023.1, read on the forward strand.
AGATCAGCTCCCGGGTGGACGAGCAACGGATACCCAGCTTCTTTTCCTTGACCCCGTAAGAAAAACCAGGATCGGTGTCCTCGACCACGAACATGGTGGCGCCGCGGGGCCCCTTGCTTTTGTCGGTGATGGCAATAACCGTATAGATCTGGGCCTCGCCCGCATTGGTGATCCACTGCTTGGTGCCGTTTAAGACCCATTCGTCGCCGTCGAGCACGGCGGTGGTCTGGATGCCCGAGGCATCGCTGCCTGCGTTGGCCTCGGTCAGGGCAAAGGCCGCCAGTTTCTCGCCGCTGGCGATGAGCGGCATGTATTTTTGTTTCAGCTCTTCGCTGCCGGAGATAAGAATCGGGTATGCGCCCAAGGCGCTGGCGGCAAAGGCGGTGGCCACCCCGGTACAACCGCGGGCAAACTGCTCTAGGGCCAGGACAATCTCAAAGCATCCGCCGCCCAAACCGCCATATTCTTCGGGAATATAGAGGCCATACAGGTCAGCCTTGGCAATGGCGGTTAAAATATCACGGGGATAGTCTTCGGTTTCATCCAATTCCGCCCGTTGCGGAACAATCATTTCATCGGTAATCTGCCGAGCAACATCCACGATCATCTGCTGCTCTTCGCTCAAGAAATAATCCACTGTGCCCCCTTGTAGCTCAATTACTTTGATATGCGGTTGGGTAATGACGCGGTCAACCGTTCCTTACCAACGGACCAGGGCTGCGCCCCAGGTAAACCCGCCGCCAAAAGTGCAGATGAGAAGCAGATCCCCCTGCTGCAATCGGCCTTCCCGGTTCGCCTCGTCCATGGCAATCGGTACGGTAGCCGCCGATGTATTACCATATTTATGCACATTAATATAGATTTTTTCGAGCGGCACACCGAGGTGATCGGCCAGGCTTTTCAGGATACGGATATTGGCCTGATGCGGCACAACCAGGGCGATGTCAGCAATGTGCAGCCCTTCTTTTTGAAGGACCGCGGTGATGGCGTCCGCCATGGCTCGGACCGCGTAGCGAAAAACATCCTTGCCCACCATTTTGATAAAAGGGCCGTCGCTTGGCTGGGAGCACAAATCGGGATTCAAGCTGGGAGCGCTGTCCATATGGAGCAATTCCCACAAGCGGCCATCCGCGTAAAGCTGGCTCGCCAAGACCCCTCGCCCCTGATCGTTGCCCGTCACCAGGCAGGCGCCGGCGCCATCGCCGAAAAGCACGCAAGTGTTGCGATCCTGCCAGTTGGTGCGGGCGGAGAGATTCTCCGCGCCGATCACCAGAATTTTCATATCCGGATTGTTGCGAATGTATTTGTCGGCCAGGTCAAGGCCATAGAGAAAGCCGGAACAGGCGGCGTTGATGTCAAAGGCGAAGGCGTTGACCGCCTCCAAATCCTTCTGCACAAGGCAGGCGCAGGAGGGCATGGCCTTTTCACAGGAAATCGTCCCAAGGACGATCATGTCAACCTCCGCCGGGGTGACCCTTGCCATGTCCAAGGCGCGCCGGGCTGCCACGCTGGCCAGCTTGGAGGTCTCCTCCCCGGCTCCGGCAATATGCCGGGTCTTGATGCCGGTCCGGGTGGTAATCCACTCATCGGAGGTATCAACCATCTTTTCCAGATCCTCGTTGGTGAGGATCCTTTTGGGCAGGCAGGAACCTGTCCCAAGGATAACGGCACGGCTCATGGGGTTACTCCGGCAACGGGGGCATTCGTATCATCCTGTTGCCCCAGGAGACGATGGAGGGAAAGAAGCTCGAGTATCCGGTCATTGACCTTATTGCGGGCCATTTCAGAGGCAACTCGAATGGCATTTTTTATCGCCACGGCATTGGAACGGCCATGACAGACAATGGCGTTGCCCTGGATTCCAAGCAGGGGCGCCCCGCCATACTCGGCGTAATCAACCCGTTTCTTAAAGGAAGCAAAGGCATCCCTGGCCAGTAGATAGCCAAGTTTCGCCTTGAAGCTCTTGACGATTTCCTCCTTCAGCATGCCCATGACCGCCTCGGCCAACCCCTCGCTGAGCTTCAGGCAGACATTGCCGACAAAACCGTCGCAGACCATGACGTCGACATCCCCTTGAAAGGTGTCCCGGCCTTCGACATTGCCGATGTAATTCAGGGAACTTTGCTGAAACAGCTCGTGGGATTTTTTCACCAGGACATTGCCCTTCCCCCCCTCTTCACCGATACTGAGGAGGCCGACCCGGGGGCGATCATGCCCGAAGAGTACCTGCGAAAAAGCAGAGGCCATGACCCCGAATTGGAAGAGATGCTCGGAGCGGCAATCAACATTTGCGCCCACATCCATCATCACCACCGGACCTTTCAAGGTAGGGAAAATACCGGCGATCCCCGGCCGGGAGACATGCTCCAAGCGGCCAAGCAACTTGATGGCCGCTGCCAATGTCGCCCCGGAATTGCCGGCGCTGACAACAGCATCAACCCTGCCCTCTTTGTGGAGGGCAAACGCCTTCATGATGGAGGAGTCTTTTTTCTTGCGGATGGCGTCAAAGGGGGATTCATCCATGCCAACAACCTGGGAGGCATGCACCAGATGAATCCGGGACGAAGGAGGACCATGGGATGCCAGAATGGCCCCAAGCAGAGCCTGGTCACCGATCAGGCTGATCTCAAGGTCAGACTCGCGCGCAGCCAGGACTGCCCCGGAAACCAGCTCCCCAGGGCCTCGATCCCCGCCCATGGCATCCAGGGCAATATGCAATGCCATGGTGCAGCTCTACTACTCTTCGGTCAACTTGACAACCGTACGACCCTTGTATGCCCCGCAACCAGGACAAAGACGGTGCGGCAGCTTCGGCTCGCCACACTCGGAGCAGGTCGAAACGGTTACACCACACAGCGCATCGTGGGAACGACGGATTCTGGTACGGCAATGGGAATGTCTTCTTTTCGGTAAAGCCATTACTTTTCCTCCAATTGGAAAGATCTCGGTTACAGCTTGTTGTCTGTAACGGGTTTTTCAAAAAAATTCAACAGGTTCAACACAAATGACAGTTTTTTTGTCCCGCAACCTCAAGGAGGGAAAGATATCCCCCAGCTTGACAAAAAAATGCCCGGCAATCGTCAGCGCCGCAAACAGGATGAGAATGGCCTGGCGCGATCAAGAAAATCAAATCCACGGGGGGAATTACCCGTTAGTGGACTTTCAACTTTGCCAAGACGCTGAATGGGGATGTTCCTGTTCCCTTGGAACAATCACAGGGGCCATGATTCAGGTTCGCTCCGCAGCCGGGACACAATCCCAAGCACTTGTCGCCGCAGAGTCTTTTCTCGGGCAAAGCAAGAAACAATTGCTGCGCAAGCACGGAAAAAACATCCACCACCGGCTCCGCAAGACAAACAACATCGAGCTCATCGCCCTTGCACAAGTGATCCGAAGCAATACCCGCCTCTGCCCCCTGGGCAAGCAACTCAAAAACAATCTCAAACTCTTCGTCCACGGTATGGACAAAAGGCTCAAGACAGCGGTCGCACTCAAGAACAACGGGAAGAAGCAAGGTTCCCGTAAGCAGCACCCGCCCGCCCTCTCTGTTCAGGGAAATGGCGCATGCTCCCGATCCTTGGCAGACGATCTCATCGCGAGGAATCCAGGCCCCGTCATCAACACGCAGCAACAGACCGTCAACCGGTATTTCATCCCACTTGATCCGCACGCATCACCCATCCACAACGCAAAAAAAGAAGCAGATCAATATAAAGAAACACAGCCAGTTGTCAAGCGAATTCACTGCCGGGATTTTTTTTGATAGACGCCCACGTCCAACGAAGCTCCTATCGACAAGAGTTCGCGGGAGGAACAAAAAGAATAACTACAAGTTGTTACAACAAGCGGGAAAGCCGGTCGCTCGCTTTGCCCAGACGATGACCAAGCACATGGATGATCCGGCGCAAAAGTTTCACGCCTAGTGCAGGCGCCTGCCTCAGCATCAGCTCCATCCGTTCGCGGGAAAGAATCAGGAGATGGCTTTTTTCCGTGGCGACAACGGTTGCCTGCCGACTTTCGCCCTCAACAACAAAAATCTCGCCAACCAGACTTCCACGCTCAAGCACGGCAACCAGAATAAATTTATCAGGGAAAGTAGCATCCATCTTGACGGCAAGTTTGCCCTCGACCAGGAATCCCATAAAATCCGCGGGCTCCCCTCTTGTCATCACGGTTTCCCCTGATTGCCACTCTTTCCACTCAAGATAGGCAAACAATTCCGCCATCTCTTCAGCGGACAAAAAAGAAAATATATCGTGTAACTCCTCGGGCCGGTATTTCCCAAAAAGCATCTCTTCAGCGGTACCCATTTGCGTTTATTCCGCAGCTCCCTTACCGACCTTTTCTTCCAGCTTGGCAATGAGTCCGGCAAAATTCTCCTTGCTCAGAATGCTGGCAAACTGAGTCCGGTAGTTGTTTACCAGGCTCACGCCCTCCACCTCCACATCATAAACCGCCCAACGGTCATCGCTGTTTTTGAGTTTGTAATTAACCGGGGTTTCCACATTCTTGCGGATGAGATCACTATAGACAATAGCTTTATTCCCTTGCACCGCGGCTTTCTTAAAGACAACCTTTTCCCCGGAGTAGGTTTCTATCTTGGCTAAGTAGGTGTTTTCCAGCAAGGTCTTAAACAAAAAAACAAAACGATCCTGCTCCGCAGGGCTCCTTTCCCGCCAATGTCTGGCCAAGGCACGCATGGACATTTCGCGAAAATCAAATTTCTTCTCGACGATGGTTACCATGCGATTTTTCCTCTCCGCCTTGCGAGACGGCACGGCGAGCTTTTCATCCTGCAGAATAGAAATAATCTCGTCAACGGCATCCTTAACAAACACGACCGGATCGGTTGCCGCGGCGCAGGAAATGCCCGGATGCAAACCCGGCGCGGCGAACGCCAGAACACATACCGAAAAAACCATCAAATACCATCTGCTGCTGTTTTTCATTTTTGCCTCTACACTCTTATTCAATGGGTATCAACACTCTTATCGTCCAACCCCGACCTCGCTGAATCCAGCGATGGAGAGTCTATTTGCTTCCTGCCTGGCGGATTCAAATTCTTCCCCGGCAGGCACCTCCAGAGCAGAAACCGCGACAACCGGCTCGGCATACGACCCCGGCAAACCCGACGCGGTCGTATCCCGAACATATGTTTTTTGAGACGTGCTCGATAAAGCGATGTAGACAGAGTCACTACCCACGGCCACATCACGTATTTTCTTTTGCCGATACTGGCGGTAGGCGTCGCGCAGGGCCACATAGGGATCAATGGCGGACTCCTTGAAATCTTCATAATCCCCAAGGGTAAGAGAGGTGTTATTCACCTCCCTGCCGGCCTGCACAGCAACGCCAGCACCGGAATCGGACATGGAAAGGTAGGAGACCGGGCTCAAGAAAAAGTCTCCGGCCAGGCCGATGGTGTCACGCACATTCGATGGCCCGAGGATGGGCCAGCAGAAATAGATGCCTTCCCCCATGCCATATACCCCCATGGTTTGCCCCAAGTCTTCATCCTTGGGCAAAAGACCGAACTCATTTTTGGCGGGATCAGCCAAGCCAGCGATACCAAGGGTGGAATTGAGAAAAAAACGGGCGGTTTCAACCCCACTGTCCGCAACTTTTCCTTGCAGGAGATTGTTTACAATCCGAACCGGCGCCAGAAGATTTTTAAAAAAACTCCGCACGCACATGCGCACGTCTTCGGCAATAAAATAGGAGTACCCGTGGGATGCAGGCTTAAGCACCCAAAAATAAAGTTTATCGTTAAAATGAAAAAAAGCACGGTTCATCGGCTCAAGAGGATCCGGGACCAGACCGATATCCCGCTCTTCCCCAAAAGCCGGCTCATCGTCAAACACCGCCTCCTGCCCCACGGCCATGGCTATTGATCCCGCCCAGATTGCCAGGCAACAGAAGCACACCCTGCACAGTTGCGAAATAAAGCGGTCACGTTTTTCCATGATCATCCTCTTACCCGACATTGCTTGGCCTCGCTCGGGGGGCCCAGTGTCGCCAAGCAAATAACAGGGGAGACGCAATCAGAATCTCCCCAAAACAACCCCCGGCACGATGCGTAACGGAGGCGTTGCTCAGACCCCCCCAAAAATATACTTACTCACCAACTCCTCAAGATCAACCGCGGATTCTGTTTCCATGATAAACCCGCCATCAACCAGCAGATCTTCGGAACCACCCTGGCTAATCTTGATATATTTATCCCCTATTATACCTTGGGTTTTAATCGAGGCAATGGCATCATCGGTTATTTTCACCCCATTATTGATCTGAAGCTGCACCTGGGCCTGATCATTTTCGCCCAAGGAAATCCCGCTTACCTTGCCCACGTTTACCCCGGCCATTTCGACAAGGGCTCCGCGTTTAAGCCCGGAAACATTGCCAAACGTCGCGTGCACCGAGTATGTCTTCTCCATGGAGAATACCGAAAACTCGCCCAACTGCAGAGACATATACGCAAAGGCCAAAAAACCCGCCAGAACAAAGAGGCCGACAATCGCATCGAAATTTACCTTTTTCATACCCTTTATTCCATCTCCCTGCTTAAATAAATCTTCCCCATGGTGTACTGCACAAAGGCCTGAATATCTGGAATTTCGCTCTGTTGAATATCTTCAGGGCTGGCAAAGGTGCTGAGCTTGCCCTTGTTGATCACAATGACCTGATCAGCCAAATTGAACACTTTGGGGATATCATGACTTACAATAATTGAGGTATATCCGAATTTTTTCTGGGTCTCCAGAAAAAGTTTATAAATCTCCAGGGTGTTTTCAGGGTCAAGCCCCGTGGTCGGCTCATCAAAAAGCATTATTTCCGGTTGCAGCATCAACGCCCTGGCAAGCCCCACCCTTTTCCTCATGCCCCCGCTGAGCTGGGCCGGATATTTTTCCTCATGCCCGGTAAGATCAAGTTGCGCCAGGATGGCAAGCACCCGCGACCGGATCTCCTCGCTTCCCATTTTTGTCCGCTCTTCAAGGGGCAGGGCCACGTTGGCAAAAACATTCAACGAATCAAGAAGCGCCGAGCCCTGGAAAAGGACCCCGAATTTTGTCCGCACCTCATTCAACGCCTTGGCGCGCATCTTGGTGATATCGTGCCCCTCCACCAGAATCTCTCCGGAATCAGGCCGCAACAAACCCAGGATGAGCTTCATGGTAACACTTTTACCCTGACCGCTCGGACCGGCAATCACCGTGGTCTTGCCGGAATCGATGGTCATATTCACCCGGTCAAGAATGGTCTGCTTGCCAAATGCTTTTACGACATCTTTAAATTGGATCACCGCCTGACTCATAATAGTATCGCCGTAAGCAGATAATCCCAGATAAGGATCGCGATTGAAGAGAGAACAACCGCCTGGGTTGTCACCTTGCTCACTCCTTCAGCACCGAAACCGGCTCCGCGGATACGATGAACGAAATACCCCCTCCCCGCGCACACCCAGACGATCACCAAGGCAAAAACAAACGACTTGATAATGCCCATGTTTATATCCTGATTCACAACGCTCTGCTCCATACCGGACCAATACGCGCCGGGATTGACCCCCAACAGGCCACATCCTGCGAGATACCCGCCGAATATGCCGACAACATTAAAAATAAGGGTAAGAATCGGAACAGAGATGATCGTGGCCAGAAACTTCGGCGTGATAAGATAGCGGAAAGGGTCGATGGCCATGCATTCCAAGGCGTCAAGCTGCTCGCTGTTGCGCATGATCCCGATCTCGGCGCACATTGCCGAGCCGGCCCGCCCGGTAACCATCAAGGCGGTCAGAACCGGGCCCAACTCGCGGATCAAGGAGAGCGAAACCGCTGATCCCAGAGCCCCTTCCGAGCCAAATTTGCGCAGGGTGTAATATCCTTGCAGGCCAAGGACCATGCCGGTGAATCCTGCGATGAAGAATATAACCCAGAAAGAATCGGCCCCGATCAGACGCACCTGTCGAATCATGGCGGAAAAACGGAAGGGTCTTTTGAAAACGCCACCAAGACCCAAAACCAGAAAAGACCCCATGCGACCCAGATCTTCCAGGATCCACAAGGTGTTACTTCCGATTTTTTCCAGGTAACGAATCATAGGTTCCTCTTGCAGGCGTTTGCGCGACAACACGTTTGACAGCAAACGTTTGGGCAACCCGCCATGCCTTGCCGGTTGTGCGGCTTGCACCATCCCATAAAATGCTCATGTTACTCACGGGATACGGGCGGTGTCAAGCACTTGCTCCAAGCAAAACCGGGAATTTGGACCAATTGATTGAATTCAAAAAAAAAGGGATTAGCTTGTATGGCTAATCCCTTTATTTTTTTTTATGGCGGAGTGGACGGGGCTCGAACCCGCGACCCCCGGCGTGACAGGCCGGTATTCTAACCAACTGAACTACCACTCCTCTTGTGGTGGGCGAAACAGGGATCGAACCTGTGACCCTCGGCTTGTAAGGCCGATGCTCTCCCAGCTGAGCTATTCGCCCCACATGAAGTGTGGCAAGATATACTCTTGCCACCCATAATCCGTCAAGCAAAAAACTTACCGCAGGCCAAAAATAAAAGCCGCGAGGCCTACGCTTACCCTGCTTCCTGTCTGCGCGGACAGCACCCCCCCGTGCTAATGCGCCACCTTGCTTGCGGGAAGCACGCCTTCCACGCCAAAACCGCCATAGGGGATATCCTTGAAAAGACCTTCCCCATCCTTGAGCACCAAGGCCCTGGCCAGGACTTCATCCACATGCTCAACCAGTTCCACGGTGAGCCCCTTCAGAATCTTGGCGGGAATTTCGTTCAGATCCGCTTCATTGTCCCGGGGGATCAGAACATGCTTGATATTGCCCCGTCGCGCGGCAAGGAGCTTTTCGGTGAGCCCGCCAATGGGCAAAACCCTGCCACGCAAGGTAATCTCGCCGGTCATGGCAATATCCCTCCGGACCGGAAGCTGAAGCAAGGCAGAGACCATCGAGGTCGCCATGGTAATCCCGGCCGATGGCCCATCTTTGGGAATGGCCCCTTCCGGCACATGGATATGGATATCGAGCTTTTGATAAAAATCAGGCAGCAGGCCAAGCTGCAAGGCACGGGTCCGCACATAGCTCAAGGCCGCCTGGGCGGACTCCTGCATGACATCGCCGAGCTTTCCGGTCACGGTGAGGTTCCCTTTTCCGGGCATCAGGGCGGTTTCGATCTGCAGCAGCTCGCCTCCCACCTCGGTCCAGGCCAGGCCGGTGGTCAGCCCGATTTTATCCCGCTCCTCGGCCAGGCCGAAACGGTACCTGACTCCACCCAGATACTTGGCAATGGCCGCATCGTTGAGCCGGTATCGCTTGTCCGTCTTTTTCTTTTGCCGGTCCCGGGCCACCTTGCGGCAGACCGAGGCAATGCTGCGCTCAAGATTGCGCACCCCAGCCTCCCGGGTGTATCTCCGGATAATCTCCAGGATCGCCGCATCGTTGAAGGTAATGTCCTCCCGGTCGAAACCGTTGGCCTCCAACTGTTTCGGCACCAGGAACCCCTGGGCGATGTGCAGTTTGTCCTCTTCCGTATAGCCGTTGAGCTTGATCACCTCCATCCGGTCCTGAAGCGGGGCCGGGATGGCGTGGAGATTATTGGCTGTGGTCACGAAAAAAACTCCGGAGAGATCGTAGTCCAGATCGAGATAATGATCGTTAAAAGCGACATTCTGCTCCGGGTCCAGCACTTCCAGCAGGGCGGCGGACGGATCCCCCCGGAAATCCATGCTCATCTTGTCCACCTCATCGAGACAGATAACCGGATTCACCACCTTGGCCTTTTGCATGGATTGAATAATCTTGCCGGGCAGGGCCCCGATATAGGTACGGCGGTGGCCCCGGATCTCGGCCTCGTCACGCACCCCGCCAAGGGAGAGGCGGACGAATTTGCGCCCCATGGCGCGGGCCAGGGACTTGCACAACGAGGTTTTCCCCACGCCGGGAGGACCAACCAGGCAGAGAATCGGCCCCTTGATCTTCTCAACCTGGGCCTGCACGGCAAGATACTCAAGGATCCGCTCCTTGGGCTTCAACAGACCATGATGGTCCTGGGCAAGGATTTCCTCCGCCGCCAGGATATCGATCTTCTCTTCGGTCTTTTCCTGCCACGGGAGGCTCAGGATGCAATCGATATAATTGCGGACCACCGTGGCCTCGGCGGACATGGCCGGCATCATCTTCAGCTTCTTGAATTCCTGCTCCAGCTTGGCGCGAGCCGCTTCGGGCAGGTTTTTCTCCTGTATCGCCTTTTCCAGCCCCTCGAGCTCGGAAGAGGCATCCTCCCCCCCCCCCATCTCCTTCTGGATGGCGCGGAGTTGCTCCGCCAAGAAGTAATCCTTCTGGGTCTTATCCATTTTTTTCTTCACCCGGGCCCGGATAACCTCCTCAAGCTCGGCGATTTCAATTTCCTTATGGATAAGGGACAAAACCTGCGCCAACCGTTCGACAACGGAAAAATTCGCCAGGATTGCCTGTTTTTCCTGCACATTCAGGGGCAGATGCGCGGCCAGGACATCGACAAATTTTGCAGGGTTCTCAATGCGGGCCAAGGATTTGATAACCTCGGCCGGCACCTTCTTGTTGTATTTGACATACTCCTTGAAACTTGCCTGGATCTCTCGCACATAGGCGGTTGCCTCCAGGCCACCCTCGTCCTCTGCCGCTTGCTCATCAAGCTGCACGACAAAGTAGTCGGCATTGGGCAGATGCTTCATGATCCTGCCCCTTCTCTTGCCTTCAACCAGGGCCTTGATCGTGCCGTCCGGCAGGCGAAGCAACTGCATGACCGTGGCAATGGTCCCCACCGCGTGCACGCTCTCCTCGGTGGGATCGTCCTCGGCCGCATCCTTCTGGGTCACGAGGAAGATCTCGGAGCGCTTGGCCATCGCCTCTTCAAGGGCCTTTATGGAACGCTCCCGGCCAACCACCAGGGGCGCCACCATGTAGGGGAAGATCACGATATCCCGCAAGGGCATCATCGGATAGGCAACTTCCTGTTGGGGATCAAGCTCAGCCATAATATTCAATGCAACCGTGATGGGTTAAGGGACGTATCGCCGACTCAGGCGCTTTTCTTTGATTCCACGTCGTTATCGTACAAAATCACCGGATAATCTCCGTTCAGCACCACCTGCTCGCTGATCACGCATTCCCGCACGTTTTCCTTGGAGGGCAATTCGTACATGATATCGAGCATGGCCCGCTCCATGACCGTTCGCAAGCCGCGGGCGCCGGACTTTCTCTTGATCGCCTGCTGGGCGATGGCCTTGAGCGCGCCCTCGGTGAAGCGCAGCCGGATATTGTCAAAGGCGAAAAGACGTTCGTACTGCTTGGTCAGGGCGTTCTTCGGCATCCGGAGAACGCGGACCATGTCCTCCTCGTCCAGCTCTTCCATGGTCGCCACCACGGGCAGACGGCCGACCAGCTCCGGAATCAGACCAAAGCGCAGCAGGTCTTCCGCCTGCACCTGGGCCAGGATATCCCCCACCGACTTCTTCGGCTTGCCCACGACCTTGGCGCCAAATCCCATGGACTTGGTGCCGGTGCGCTGCTTGATCACCCCGTCCAGCCCGACAAAGGCCCCGCCGCAAATAAAGAGGATATTGGTGGTATCGATCTTGATGTATTCCTGCTGGGGATGCTTGCGCCCGCCCTTGGGCGGAACACTGGCCACCGTCCCTTCGATGATCTTCAGCAGGGCCTGCTGCACCCCTTCGCCGGAAACATCGCGGGTGATGGAGGCGCTGTCCGATTTGCGGGCGATCTTGTCGATTTCATCGATGTAGATGATGCCGCGGCTGGCGCGCTGGATATCGTGGTCCGCGGCCTGAAGCAGATTCACCAGAATATTTTCCACATCCTCCCCGACATACCCCGCCTCGGTCAGAGTGGTGGCGTCGGCCATGGCAAAGGGGACATTGAGGATCTTGGCCAGGGTCTGGGCCAGCAGCGTCTTGCCGCTGCCCGTGGGGCCGACCAGCAGGATATTGCTTTTCTGCAGTTCGACATCGCTACCATCGTTGCTGCTCTGGGCCTCTATCCGCTTGTAGTGGTTGTGCACCGCGACGGCAAGAACCTTTTTGGCCTGTTCCTGGCCGATCACATACTCATCGAGATGGGCCTTGATGTCATAAGGCTTGAGGGTCGAAGCCACCATCTGCGATTCCAAGGCCTGCTGCCGGTCCTCGCTGACAATCTCGTTGCACAGATCGATGCACTCGTTGCAGATATAGACCGTCGGCCCGGCGATCAGCTTTTTGACCTCATCTTGGCTTTTTCCGCAAAATGAGCAGGTGACTTCCACTTCGCCGTTATGATCTTTTGCCATGACTATTCTCCTCTTCAGGATTCGCCCGTTTCACCAGCACCTTGTCAATTACGCCATAGGCTTTGGCTTCTTCGGCTCCCATGAAAAAATCCCGGTCCGTATCAACTTGAATCTTCTTGAGCTTTTGCTTGGTATGATGGGCAAGAATGGTATTCAGGGTCTGCCGCATCCGCAGAATTTCCTTGGCATGAATATCAATGTCGGAAGCCTGCCCCTGAAAGCCTCCCATGGGCTGATGCAGCATGATCCGGGAGTTCGGCAGCGCATAGCGTTTTCCCTCGGTGCCGGCGGCAAGGAGCACCGCGCCCATGCTGGCCGCCTGCCCCATGCACAGGGTGGCGATATCACACTTCACATAGTGCATTGTATCATAGATCGCCATGCCTGACGTCACGACGCCGCCTGGGGAGTTGATATAAAAGGTGATGTCCTTGTCCGGATCGTCGGCTTCCAAAAAAAGGATCTGGGCGATGATGATGTTTGCTATATCGTCATTTATGGCCGATCCCAAAAAAATAATCCGCTCCTTCAACAGCCGGGAATAGATATCATAGGCCCGCTCTCCGCGGGGACTCTGCTCAACAACCATGGGGACGAGATTCATACACTTACTCCTTCAAGAAGTTACTGGGGATCACTCACGCCCTTGGCAGCGGCCGGCACGATTTTCATCTTGGCTGCGTCAAGCAGGAAGGTTAAGATTTTTTCGTTCAACAGCTCCGCCATGAAGGGGAGCAGATCATCCCTGCTGGAAAAATATTTTTTCACTTCGCTGACCGGCATATTGTATTGCTCGGAGATGCGCTTAAAGCCTCTGTCGATGTCTTCATTTTCCAGCTTGAGCCCTTCCTTTTCCGCCACTTTCTTCAAAAGGAAATCGCCCTTGACCCGAGACTGGGCGGCAAGCTTGTACTGTTCGACCAGGGCATCCCGGTTGAACCCGGCCGCTTCCAAGGTCATCCCCTGCCGCTCCAGATTGCTCTCGAGTTCCTTGATCATGGCCTCTATTTCATAGGCCACCAGCCGGGGCGGAATCTCGAAGTCATGGGTTTCGATCAGCACCCGCATCAGCTTGTCGGTAAGATCGCCCCGCTGGGCATCCTTCTTGGCCTGCAGCTTTTTTTCACGGATATGGGTTGTAAGCGCCTCCAGGTCGGCAAACTCATTGCCTACTTCCTTGGCGAATTCATCGTCAAGGGCGGGCAGCACCCGTTCCTTGACATCCTTGACATTGATCTTGAATTCCACCTTCTTGCCCGCCAGGATCGGATTGGCGAAATTCTCGGGAAAATCTATCTCCTGGGAAGCCTCCTCCCCTTTTTTCAGGCCAAGGAGTTTCTCCTCAAACTCTTTGCCGTACTGGCCGGAGCCCACATCAACCGAATAATTTTCGCCAACCACCTGCTTGATGGGATTGCCGTTATGGTAGCCCTGAAAATCAACCACGGCCAGGTGCCCCTTCTCGATGGCGCGGTCTTCAACGCTTTGCAGGGGGGCCATCTGCTTGCGCAGCGCCTCAAGCTCTTGGGCGATTTCCTCGTCCGTCACCTCAAGCGCGGTCTGTTCGATCTCAAGCCCCTTGTACTCGGCCAATTCAAACTGAGGCCGGACATCCACTTCCGCGGTATACGCAAAGGTGCCGTCCCCGACAAATTTCTGTTCGCGGATATCCGGATGCACAACCGCGTCGATCTTGCTTTTCTCCAAGGCGTCAAAGTAGGTATCCTGGATCAATTTTTCCGCCACCTCGTACTCAACCTTGGGCCGGTAATTTTTCTCCAGCACCTGCCGAGGCACCTTGCCCTTGCGGAACCCTTTGAGGGATACTTCGGAGTTCAGTTTCTTGTAGGCGGACTCCAGTTCCTGGGAAACCTGCGCTTCCGGCAGGGTTATGATCATTTTTTTGGTAAGCGAACTTACGTCTTCAACATTGATCTGCATGCAACACCTTCCTTGTTTGAAACATTTTCAACAACACGGTCATACAGTGAAAAACATTTTCCTGGGACCTGTTTCCACGGTACGGATAAGATATCAACCTGTACTCCGGCATTGACGCGGGAGCTGTTTTCCCTGTGGTGCGAGAGGGGGGAGTCGAACCCCCATACCAAAGGCGCTGGTTCCTAAGACCAGTGCGTCTACCAATTCCGCCACTCTCGCTTGAACATGGAAAAATAACCAACTTTCAAGTCACAGTCAAGGACGGCTTACGATCTTGTCCCGATTTAAAACCGATTTTCCCGGAGATGACCGGAGCCAACACCTTTTTTCCTCATGGCCGTACAGACAAAACTCTCTCCGCCTGCGCAACTGCTGCCCCATGCACCTCCATGCCTAAAATTCTCCACAACCACCCTTGACAAGCCGTCGAGAAAAATGGTTTATAGGAAAAAATAAACATTTCATCATCCCGGAACACGGTGCAAATCCGTGGCGATCCCATCGCTGTAATCGGGGATGCTGGTCTCCACAGGGAATTTCCCGGTCACTCCCAAATCGTTTTGCGGGGGGAAGGCCGCAGACCAGCAGACGATCCGAAAGCCAGAAGACCTGATGCTCATGTTTTTACGGCATGCGTTGCCGTGCGTCTGGGTATTCCCATGGAAACAGAACCCGGAGTGACTCCCCCATAGGAGTTGCTCCGGGTTTTTTTATGCCCGCAGGTCAACAATCAACAGGAGAACACCATGAAAGCAGAAAAACAAATCATCTCGTACCGTCGCCGCTGCAACCTCATAGGCCAGGGAACCGGCCTTTCCCATTATATCCTGCTCGCCCCCAGCGCCGGGACCACAACCGAGGACGGCGGCAAATAATGGAACAGGCTCACAAACAGACAGCAACACCCGTTTTCGCCAACACCGGCCATGGCCCGAATTTTTCCGTGCTGGAGATCGGCGACCCTGACAGGGTCGCGGTTGTCGAGGCAGACACGGCCTATTGGGCTCTAGTTGCTCGCCATGATTTGCCGCAGGCTCTTAACGGCTCCATGGCCGTGGATTTTCTGACCCGCGCGCCGGAATTCCACGCGGAAATGGATCACCTGCGCGCAGGACTGCAACTTTCCGCCGCGTATGTAAACCCGACCGAGCGCTGCAACCTCAACTGCAGTTACTGCTACCTCCCCGAAGAGATGCGCAAAAACGGCATCGACATGGGGGAGAAAAAACTGATGCTCGCCCTTGAGCGATTGCGGCAACACTTCCGGAAGATCTTGCCGGAGGGGGTAAAACCGCAACTTATTTTCCACGGCAGCGAACCCATGGTTGCCAAGGAGGCGGTGTTTGCCGCAATTGCGCGCTTTAAGAACGACTTTCATTTCGGCATCCAGACCAACGCTACCCTGCTCGACGACACGGCAATCAGTTTTTTAAGAGAGCACCAGGTCGGCATCGGCCTGTCCCTGGACGCTCCCACCGCGGAGGTCGCCAACCGTACCAGGAAGAATTGGCAGGGCAAGGGGTATTACGACACCGTGGTTGCAGTGATCAAAAAACTCGTCGATTATCCGGCCTTAAACGTGATTACCACCGTAACCCAGGCCAACGTCCATACCCTGACCGAGATGGTGGACTTTTACCACGGGCTGGGGGTGCGGGTGGTCATGCTCAATCCGGTACGCTGCACCCGCCAGGGCGGAATGGACCTGAAACCGGACAACCATGTGCTGGCCGAGGCTTTTTTCAAGGCGCTGGACCGGTCCTTCGAACTTTTTGAACAAACCGGCAGAAAACTGGTCATCGCCAACTTCGCCAATGTGCTGGCCGGGGTTATCGGCCCGACCGGCCGCAGACTGATGTGCGACATCTCTCCCTGCGGCGGCGGGCGTTGTTTCTTTGCCGTTTCCGCGGACGGCGAGGTTGTCCCGTGCAGCGAATTCATCGGCATGAAGGAGTTTTCCGGCGGCAACATCTTCCATGATGATCCTGCCGATATTCTTGCCAGCAAGCCCTTCCAGGAAGTAACCAACCGGAAGGTGGAAAAAATTCTGCCCTGCGCAGGCTGCGCCATCCGGCATTTCTGCGGGGCCCCGTGCCCGGCCGAGATCTACAAAGTGTCCGGCAGCGTCAATGCCCCAAGCCCTTACTGCAGCTTCTTTGAGGAACAGGTGCGCCATGCCTTCCGGATAATCGCCCAACAAAAAGAAGATGCGTATCTCTGGGACAGTTGGCAAAACGAAACAGAAATGTCCTACTGCTGGAAATAACATCTTTGCCCCGCGCCAGCCGGGAGTCCTTCCCGGCTGGTTTTTTTCCGAATTTCTTTCCCCTCTTTCCAATCTCGATTACAATACCGTGGCAGACACCCATGCTTACACGCAGGACAAACATCCCCATTCCATGAACGGGAAACACAGAAGGAGAATGCCATGAAAGTCGTCGCCTTTAACGGGAGCGCCCGCAAGGGAGGAAATACCGCGAAATTGCTGAATACCGCGCTGGAAGAGCTGTCTCTGCAAGGAATCGACACGGAACTGGTGGAGCTGTCAGGCCAACCGGTCTCAGGCTGCATCGCTTGCTATCAGTGCTTCAAGAACAAAGACAGCCGTTGCGCCGTGGAAAAGGATATCATCAACGACTGTCTCGCCAAGATGATCGCTGCGGACGGCATTCTTTTGGGATCCCCCACCTACTTCGCCGATGTCTCCGCGGGGATGAAGGCCCTGATCGAACGGTGCGGCATGGTTTCCCGGGCCAACGGCGATCTGTTCAAACGCAAGGCCGGAGCCGGGGTGGTGGCGGTGCGTCGGGCCGGCGCCTATCAGGTATTCAACTCCCTCAACGCCTTTTTCCTGATCGGCCAGATGATCGTGGTGGGCTCCTCGTACTGGAATATCGGCATCGGCAGGGAACCGGGCGAGGTGGCAAACGACGAGGAAGGGATGAAAACCATGCGCGACCTGGGACGCAACATGGCCTGGCTTCTTGAGAAAATCAAAGCGGAATAAGCAATCAGCTCAATCCCGCCCAAGGCATCCCCCGGACGGTAACTGTTCAGCAGTGCCACAGATGCGCGGAAGAGGCTTGCGAAGTGTGCTATTGCACATGAGCAAGCCGATGACAGCTAAGCGAGCGTAGAGCGAGACTGCGAAGCAGATGTGGTGCTGCTGGACAGTTACTCTCAGCCCAGGAAACTCCAGGACTGCACCTCCCGCTGCAAAAGATGGTTGTCGTACCGTTTCAGCAAGGCAACAGCCTCACGGGTAGCCGCCGGGGAAAAATGGAGCCGTTCCAGTTTGCCTTGCTCCATATCCTGAGCCCTGCGCAGCAATTGAATGGTTTGAATGGAAAGCGGTTGGGAGGTGTTCCCCGTGGCCTGGGATTCACACCGGCTGCACACCAATCCGTTACGCATGGTGCTGAAGCGGTACACAACCCCGGGCGCGCCGAGGACACCGCAATCAAGGCAGCCTGTCAGATCGGGGCGATATCCCAGGATATCCAGCATTTTGACGTGGAAAAAAATGATCGTGCGATTGACAGCCCCGCCGGCCAGAGCCAATCCTTCCAAGGCCCAGACAAGCAAGCGGAAAAGCTCCTCGTCACAGTCATGCTCCCGGGTCCAGTGCAGAACAAGCTCGCACAGCAGGGAGGCTGCGATGTACCGTTCATAGTTTTCCCGTAGCCTGGGAAAAGGGTTCAGTAAATCGGCCTGATCCAGGCGCATGAGCGAACTGTGACGGCTTGGGGCAAAATGAATGGCGAGGAGGGAAAACAGCTCCAGCTTGTTGACAAAGCGTTTCTTGCTGCGCTTGGCGCCCTTGGCGATAAGCACGATTTTGCCATACTCGAGGGTATACAGGGTGACAATCTTGTCGGAATCCCCGTGATCCTTAACCTGGAGCACGATGGCCAAACCTTGCTGCAAGGACATCGGCTGAGACGAGGCCTATTCAATCGGGAAGGAAACCCGGGCGCTTTCCATTGACTTGCCGATGGAAGGGACCGGTTTGCCATTCAAGGTAAGGGAAACCCCTCCGGCGTTCCCGACAAAAAGGGAAATCTTTTTCGCCGCCTGCAACACCAAGTGATCTCCGGGCTGGTAGATGGCGGATTTTTTCTTTTCCTTGTCTACCTGCACGGAAAGCCAGGTGGTCTCGGTGAATTTCGCCTCAAGAACATAATTCATTCCTGGCTGCTTCACCAACGAGGGTGGTGGCGACACTGATCCTACGGCAGCAGGTTTGCCCAAATCCTGGGATTCCGGGGTTTGCCCCGGCTTTTCCTTGCTGGCCCGGGGAAGAATTACGAATCTGCCCTCATCTGTTTTTTTTTTGATTTCGAGGGACTGATCCGGTTCAACCTTTTGGGTTTCCGCAAGATTTCCGGCCTTTTCAGGCACGGATCCCCCCCCAGTTCCTTCCGGCCCGGTTTTCTCAGCTCCGGACAGCGGAAGAGGTGGAGCCTGTACCGCCCCATCCGTCACAGGCTCCGGTTGCCCTGCTTCCTCGGGGGGGGTTTCCCCAGGTTCGCCGGTTACCGGAGCGGGCAGCGGTTGCGGCTGCACCACGGCCGGGACATTGGTCTCTTGCCCTGGAACATCGGGGGGAGGGGCCGAGGAATTCAAGAAATTCAAAACCAGATACCCGGCAAGGAAAAGAACGCCTACGACAACAAAAAAAACGACGAAACGCCCGAAAGGGAAGGTCTGAACCTCGGCCATGGCCTCGCCGGCCAGAACCTCCTGGACGTTGATCTTTTCCGGCGGCTTGGCTTCTCCGGCATTCTGTTCGATATACCAGGCCAAGGCCTCATTGGGATCAAGGCCAAGATACTGCGCATAATTTTTTATAAAGCCGCGGGCGAAAACATCCGCGGGCAGGGCCTTGGGATTGTCCTCTTCAATGGCCCGAAGCGTTGAGGCATGAATGCGCGTCTTTTTCGCGATTTCCTCAAGCTCTTTCCCCTGGCTTTGCCGATGTCTTTTTAGAAAACTGCCAAGGGTTTCATCGGATCGTGACAAAGCTGCAGGTTGCTCGATTGCATCATCAGCGGATGGTGAATCCTTGGTCATGAGAGACATCCCTTTTCCTGAGGTTATGGGACACGGGCTAGCCTAAAGTATTTTCTTGATATACGCCTGATCGCGAAGCTCTTTTACCCATTTCTGAAACTGGTTTTTCAACGCATCCTCATACAGCCGCTGCCGGATCTGTTCCTTGACCGTTTCGTAGGAAGCCTGAATAGCCACATCTCCCCGGTCGGAAAGAAGCTTGAAAAACTGATACCCGTCCGGAGCCTCCTGGATGGTGCTCACCTGCCCCACTTGCAACCCGGCAATACCCGCTTTCATGTAGGCAGCCATCTCCGACTTCCTGAAAACCCCGATATCTCCGCCATCCTTGGCCGAAGGCAGATCGGAGGCCTGCCGAGCCAGGACGCGAAAATCCTGTCCGGCAAGGGCCTGCCGCCGAGCCTCTTCAGCGCGTCGCCGAGCATCATCCTTGGCAGCCTGGGTGTTTTCCTTCCAGACAAAACCCATCTGCAAGACATGATAGGCGTCTTCTTTTATTTTTTGGGTATAATTTTTTTCGTAAAATTCACGGATCCGCTCCTCATTGACCACAACCCGGGAACGGATTTCATAATCAATCAGCCTTTCCTGCAGGATCTGGCTTCGGATGAGCTCCCGGTAGTCTCGCTCGTTGGAGCCCATGAGCGTCATCTGCTGCCAGAATTTTTCCGCCGTGGTTTTGTTGCGCTCGACAATTCTGGCGATGGCGCTGTCCACTTCCGGGTCGCCCACGGAAATCCCGAGCTTCTTGGCCCGTTGTTCGACGATGAGCCTGTCAATAAGACTGGAAAGCACTTCCTCCTTGGCCTTCAGCAGGGTTCGCTCCACTTGCTCCGGCGGGGCCTCCTGGGTGATCCGGCGAAACAGCGCCCCTCCTTCCCGGTTGAGGTCGGAGAAGGTAATGACATCATCGTTGACAATGGCAATGATGCGATCCACCACCTCCGCCTGGGCGGCAGGGGGGTGAAAAAAAGCAAGAAAACACAGGGCGGAGCATACAAGATGTAAGGAAAATTTCACCGATCCACTCATAACAGGTTGAAAATATTGTTTTTAATCTTATACGACTTTATAACCGCCAAATTCTACCACAGTCATTTTCAAATGTCATCTTCCGCGAGCAGGGCCAGGATCTTTTGCGCATTTTCGAGGGTTTGTTCCGGCAAGGCAGCGGATTGGGTTGTAATGATCAGCCGCGCTTCGGGGGTGAAGCGGGCCCGCCCCTTGTATTTTTCAAGCAGACGCATGATCTTCTCCGGGGAGACCGGGGTTTTTTCATGAAAGGAGAACACCAGATTACCCGGCCCTTGCTCGAGCTTGCTGATCCACAGCCGCCTGAGCAGGGTTTTCAGGACCAGCACCTCGAACAGATTGAGCGCCTCCTGGGGAAGCTGGCCGTAACGGTCGCCAAATTCATCCTTAAGGTCCAGCAGCTCTTCCACCTGCTCGGCGTTGGTCAAACGGCGGTAGGCGATATAACGCTGTTCCGTCGCCGGGATATACCGTTCCGGCAGAAAGGCTGAAATCTTGAGATTGATTTCAGGCTCGATCTGCTCCTGGGGCTGCTCCACGCCGGCGCCTTTACGCTTCAAGTCGAGAACCGTCTGCTGCAACAGTTCAAGGTACAGGTCATAGCCCACCGCGGCGATATTGCCGCTTTGCGAGATGCCCAGAATATTGCCGCCCCCCCGGATCTGCAGGTCGCTCATGGCCAGCTTGAAGCCGCCGCCAAGCTCGTTGTAATCCATGAGCGCCCGCAGCCGCTGCTGGGCATCCTTGGACAAGCCGTCCAGGGAAGGGACCAGCAGATAGGCATACGCCTGCTCCCTCCCCCGCCCCACCCGGCCGCGGAGCTGGTAGATCTCCGCCAACCCCAGCCGGTCCGCCCGGGTGATGACAATGGTATTGGCGTTGGGGATATCAAGGCCTGATTCGATAATGGTGGTGCAGACCAGCACATCGATCTCCCGCTTGACGAAACGGACCATGATCTCTTCCAGCGCCTTTCCCGGCATCTGGCCGTGGGCCACGGCCAGCCGCGCCTCCGGGACCAGCTTCTGCACCCTGGCCGCCATTTCCTGGATGGAATGGACCCGGTTGTGGACCAGAAAAACCTGGCCGCCCCGCTGCAGCTCCTTCACCACCGCCTCCTTGATCACCAGCTCGTCATCGCGGGCCACGAAGGTTTTCACCGGCCTCCGGAACTCGGGCGGCGAGCTGATCACGGAAAGGTCGCGGATACTGAGCAGGGAGAGTTGCAGGGTGCGGGGAATCGGGGTGGCGGTCAGGGTGAGGACATCCACCTGGCTCTTGAGTTTTTTAAGTTTTTCCTTGTGGGACACGCCGAAGCGATGCTCTTCGTCGATGATCAGGAGCCCGAGCCGCTTGAAGGCCACATCCTGGGACAGCAGCCGGTGGGTGCCGACCACGATATCCACCCGCCCCTGGCCCAGCTCCTGGATGATCTGCTTCTGCTCGGCCGGGCTGCGAAAGCGGGTCAGGCTTTCCACCCGGACCGGAAAGCCCTGCAGCCTTTCGCGGAAGGTGGCGGCATGCTGCTCGGCCAGCACCGTGGTCGGCACCAGAATGGCGACCTGGAAATTGTCGGCCACCACCTTGAAGGCCGCCCGGATGGCGACCTCGGTCTTGCCGTAGCCCACGTCCCCGCAGACCAGCCGGTCCATGGGCCGGGGCGCGGTCAGATCGTCGAGCACCTCGTTGATCGCCTTGAGCTGCCCTGGGGTCTCGTCGTACGGGAAGGACTCTTCCATCTCGTGGAACAGCTCGTCCGGCGGCGAAAAGGCATATCCCTCCACCATGGCCCGCCGGGCATAGAGGCCCAGCAGGTCCTGGGCCACCTTCCAGACCTCTTCCTTGACCTTTTCCCGCCGGGTCTGCCAGACCTTGCCGCCCAGCTTGTCGAGTTTCGGCTCGGTGTCGGAGAGCCCCTGGTACTTGCTGATCACCTTGAGCTGATCCACCGGCACGTAAAGCTTGTCCCCGTCGCGGTACACCAGTTGGAAAAAGTCGTTGGCAATGCCGCCCAGCACGATATTGATCAGCCCTTCATACCGGCCAAGGCCGTGGGCCATGTGAACCACGATATCGCCGAGTTGAAGCTCCTCAAAGCTCACCGGCGGCCTGTTCCGCTGCACGCCCTTTTTTTTGCCCGCGCCCAGGCGCAATTCGCCGAACAGCTCGCTTTCCGAAACCCAGTGCAGCCTGGCATCAGGCAGATCAAAGCCAGCGGCCAGCGGCGAATCCACCAAGACAATCTCTCGACCAGCGGAAGCTGGCTCCAGCACAGGCGCTTCGGTTATGGCAACCGGCAGATCGTATTGACGGAGCAATTCCGCCATGTGCTCCGCATGCCGCCTGGTCCGGCAGGCAAAAAAAACAGCCTCTCCGGCCGCAAGCCAGAGGTGCAACTGCCGGGTCAGCTCCGGCATCATCCCCTGATTCTTGCGTTGCAGCTCAAGCTGCTGCTTGAGCAAAACATGGTTGCCGCAGGGTATCTCCAGGGTTTCCCCGTCTTCCATGTCCGGATGGGCAAAATCGTAGAACCGCCCCTGGGGAAAACGCGCCAGCCGTTCTCGCCATTCATTTTCCGGCAAAAATATCCGCTCCGGCGGCAAAACAGGCAGGCGGGCAGCGGCGGCCTCGGCGAAATTCGCCTCGATCCTTTCCCGGCAGAGGGCGAGACTCTCCGCGATTGCGGTTGGCGAGGAGAAAAAGACAATGGTCTCATCCGGCAGGTAGTCGAGCACGGTCGAGGGCTTTTCGTGGAACAACGGCAACAGGAACTCAACCCCTGGAAACCGCCGGCGCTGCGCAAGGCAATCCTCCATCACCTTGACCCGCTCGTTGTCCCAAGCAAGTTCCGCCGCCGCCCCCTGGAACCGCTTGAGCAACAGCCGCAGCTCCTGCTCCGCGGCAGGATAGAGGATATCGCTCACCGGCAGGAGAACGACCTCCTCGAGATCTTCAACCGAACGTTGGCTGATGGGATCAAACCTGCGGATGGATTCCACGGTATCGCCGCAGAAATCGAGCCGGACCGGCATCTCAAAACCAGTGGGAAAGATATCCAGAATGCCGCCGCGCAGGCTGAACTCGCCAACCGACTGCACCAGGTTGGCCCCATCATAGCCACAAGCGGTGAGCGAGGCAATCAGTCCGTCACGATCGGTCTCTTCGCCGCGCATGACCAATTCGGCCAGGCTTGCAAGGGAAGCGCGGGGCAACACCCTTCTCAGCAGGGCCTCCACCGACATGACCAGAATCCAGGGCTTGTCCGCACTGTGGATGTGGAACAAAACGGCAAGGCGCTCGGCCACGGTGCGGCTGTCCGGCGACAACGGGGTATAGGGGGGGATTTCATGGCCTGGGAAATACAGGGCCGGGGTGTCGGCAAAAAGAGCCAGGTCCTGCACAAGGTGCTGGGCCGCGGTTTCGCTTGGCGTAAGGCAGAGGATGGGACGCTGCCCGAGCTGGGCCGTGCGGCCGAGATGGAAGGCGGCGCCGCTTCCCCGCAACCCGAAGATGTTAACGGAACGGCCCTCGGTGAAGAGGGCCGTCAGTCTATTATCCATGTATTGTCTGTGTCGTAGCGAAAATGCCGGGAAAAGCCGGCACATTTCCCGAGGGGGCCATTTTCTAGAAAGCCCCGCCGATGCTGAAATCCCAGACCCCCTGCTGCTCGCCGTCTTTCGGGTCGAGATTGTAGCCCCATTCAAGGCGCAGGGGCCCCATGGGCGACAGCCAGCGGAAGCCAAGGCCGGTGCTGTAGCGAAGATCCGCAACATCCCAGGTTTCGGAATCGGTGTAGACATTGCCCAGATCAAAGAACACCAAGCCTTTCAGCCCGATATCCTTAACGATTGGGAAGATCCATTCCACGTTGGAGTACCACATCTTTTCGCCGCCCACCCGTGAATAGGTAACACCGTCGGTGTTTAACTCCAGCGGGCTGACCTTGCCGCTGTCAAACCCCCGGATGGTGTTGAGCCCGCCCAGATAGAATTTCTCATACACCGGCAGCTTTTTCTCTTCGTTTTCAACCACATAACCGATGGCACCCTTGATGTGGAAGGTTGTTTCCCAGGGCAGCGGATAGTACCAGCCGGAAGTGGCCTCGTACTTGGTAAAGGAGCTATCCCCCCCCAGAAGGCCGCCCGCATGTTTGATGGAATAGTTGGTGAGCCAGCCCTTTGAAGCGTCGGTGAATTTGTTCCGGGTATCCTTGGAAATACCGAGCCGGACATAGCTGGTGGTCTCGATATTCATGGAATCCAGAATCGACTGGGAAGTATTCTCCAGCAAGATATCGGTCATCTTGGTGTCGTCGTAGCCATAGGCCCAGCCCAGGTTCCACTTGTTCCAGACCGGATAGGCAAAGCGCAGGGCCCCACCGGTGGAGTCCTTGGTATAATCGTCGTATTCCCGCGACCAGTTGTAGATATCATAACCGAACAGCAGCTTGGTGTCGTTGAGGTGCGGCTCGGTAAAGCTGAAATTGTAACGGTTGCTGTTGGCGCTGACATTGGCCTGCAAGGAGAGGCGCTGGCCCTTGCCGAGAAAGTTGTTTTCGCTGACCTCGCCCATGAACATCATGTTGTCCACCGAGCTGTACCCGGCCCCCACACTGAAGGTGCCGGTGGCCTTTTCCTTGACATCGACCACCACATCCATCAGCCCTTCCTGCACGGTCGGCTCCGGGGTGACGTTCACCTCTTCAAAAAACTCAAGCCGCTGCAGTTTTTCGCTGCTCTTTCTGATCGCGCTCGCATCGAGCAGACCGCCTTCCTTCACCTGCATCTCACGGCGAATGACCTTATCCCTGGTCCGGGTGTTGCCTTTGATGTTGATCCGGTTTATGTGGACCAAGGTTCCCTGGGCAATCTTGAGCGACAAATCCATGCGTTTGTCTTCCTCATTCTTGCTCAGCTTGGGTTCCACCTCGGCAAAGGCATAGCCACTCTCGGCATACCGGTCCGTCAGGCGCAGGACATCCTCCCGCAAGATCTTGCGGCTGAAGAACTTCTCCTTGCTCAATTCGAGCAGACTGAACAGGTCATTCTTCTCGCCGACAATGTCGCCCTCGATTTCGATGGTGCCGACCCGGTAGCGGTCGCCCTCTTGGATATCGAAGGTGACATAGAGCCAGTCGCCCTCATCGCTTATCACCGGTTCGCTGATCCTGGCCTCGATGTAGCCGTTGTTGTGATACAAGGCGCCGAGCCGGGAGCGGTCCTGCTCAAGCAGATCGCGCTTCAGCTTGCCCGATTCGGTAAACCAGGAGAGCAGCCCCTTTTCCGAGGTGGTCATCTCCTTGCGCAATTCCTTCTCGCTGAAGGCCTTGTTGCCGACAAAACGGATCCCCTTGATATACATCTTGACGCCTTCTTCTATATCAAAGGTGACATTCACCTTGTCATCGGCAACATAGTTGAGCTTGGCGGCGACGGTGGTGCGGTAGAAGCCCTTGTCCTTATAGAGTTTCCGGATATTTTCAACGGAGGTCTGCACCTCCTTGGTGTTGATGATGGTGTTGGGTGAGATGCTCACCACCTCTTTCACCTCTTTTTCCTCAAGCTCTTGTTCGCCGTTGACAAGAACCTGGCCGATTACCGCTTTTTCCTTGACCTGAAAGGTAATGTCCTTGCCCTTTTCCGTATCGGTGACGAGGATCTGCACATCGTCGAAGTAGCCCATCTGAAAGATATTTTTCAGATCCGCCCGCAACAGCTCCGCGGTATAGGGATCCCCTGCCTGGCTTTTAACCTGACGCAGGATAGCCCCAGAATCTATGCGGGTGTTTCCGGCAATGGCAATGGACTGGATAAGAAAATATTGGCCGGTATGGGAGAGAATGTCGTTGGCCATCTGGGACAGGGCTTTCTTCAGTTCGGTCTCGTTATTGCTGACCTGATAGTAAAATTTGGGCGGATTATTGCCGAAGATGTCATAGACGACAAAGTCCAGGCTGAGCTGCTCGCCAAGCTTGGTGATACTGCCGACCGCCACATAGTTGACCGCCGGGGATGAGATCAAGGGCTTCAAGGCCTCGGCCTTGGGCGGCCAATGCTCATAGCCGAGCTTTTGTTGCACTTCCTCCCTGGAGAGCATCGCCATTCCCTTGCTCCGCACAACCTCCTGCAAGATTTTGTCGCTTGCAACGACAAGTTGCTCTCCCCCTGCCGGGGCATTGATCCGGGGCGGCACCATGACGGTGTTCGGCTCGTTTCCGGCACCAAGGGCAACCCCGGCCAACGGCGGGATGGGCTGGGCCACAACGAGGAAAAGGAGTGCAACAACAATCTTCATGGCGCCCGAAAATCCGTGGGAGCCTGTCATGTGTCCGGCTGAGTTGTCTTGTTTCATTCTCTCGATTTCGCGGTGAAGTGGCTTGGGGCCGTCCCATGGGAGCGGACGGGTGGGCTATCTATTTAGCGTATCAGAATTATCAGGCCTTGGCCCAAGTGTCAAGAATCTTTGCTCTCTTCCCGAGTTTCATGCAATCCCCCGTCCCGCAAGGTGAGACAACGGCTCATCCTCCGGGCCAGATCAAGATTATGCGTCACCATGACCGTTGCCAGGGAGAGGGTTTCACTCAAATCGCGGATAAGCTCAAAAACCTTGAGTCCGCTTTTAGGGTCAAGATTGCCGGTGGGTTCGTCCGCCAAAAGAACCGCGGGCTTCATTACCAGGGCCCGGGCCAGGGCGACCCGTTGCTGCTCCCCGCCTGAAAGCTCCCCCACCTTGTGGCTTGAGCGGTTCAGCACCCCGACCCGCTCCAGAAGATATTCCGCATACTCAACAAGCTCGGAGCGTTTCCGCCCGGCAATCAATCCGGGCAGCAGGACATTCTCCAGGGCGTTGAACTCCGGGAGCAGATGGTGAAACTGAAAAACGAAACCAACCACCTGATTGCGAAACAGGGCCAACTGGTCATCGTTTTTTTCAAAAACATTTTCACCCCGGTAAAAAAGCTGGCCCTGGGTGGGCTGATCAAGGGCGCCCAAAATATGCAGCAGGGTGGTTTTCCCGGTGCCGGAAGCACCGACCACCGCGACCATTTCGCCTGCGACCAGCCGCAAATTTACCCCGGCAAGCACTTGCAGGCTGCCGTGACCGCTATATTCCTTGCAAATACCCCGCGCTTCAAAAAACAAGGGAGATTCGTGCGTGTTTTCGGACATGGAGCCGTCTCCTCTACTCATAGCGCAGGGCCACGGCCGGATCGACCTTGGCCGCCTGCCAGGAAGGGTACAGGGTGGCAACCAGGGTAATAACCGTGGCCGACAGGGCAATGAGGATGACGTCCGAGGGCAGGACCAGCACCGGCAAAGTGGAAATCGGGTAGACGTCGGGCAGGTCGATGAACTGGTAACGGCTCAAGAGCGCGCACAGGCCAAGCCCCCCCACCACCCCCAAAAAGGTGCCGGTAAGGCCGATAACCAATCCCTCGTAGATGAAGATACGCATGATGCTGCCGGAGGTGGCGCCCATGGATTTCAGGATGGCGATATCCTTGTTCTTTTCCATGACCACCATAATCAGGGTGCTGACGATATTGAAGGCCGCGACCATCACCACCAGGGCCATGATGATCGAGAGTGCCGTTTTTTCCAAGGCAAGGGCGGAAAAGATGTTCCGGTTCATCCGCATCCAGTCCTTGGCAAAGAAATTCTGCCCCAGGGCCAGTTCAATCCGCTTCGCGACCTTGTCCGCCTGATTGAGATCGGTGGTCTTCACCTCCAACCCATGCACCGCGCCGGGCAGATCAAAGAAGCGCTGCGCCGTTTCCAGCGAGACATAGGCCAGGGCGGAATCATACTCGTACATACCGGTTTCAAAAATCCCGACCACCCGGCAGGTGGATACCTTGGGCATAACCCCCATGGGGGTCAGGGGCCCGGAAGCCGAGATCAGTCGCACCCGGTCGTGGGTGGAGACACGCAACTGGACGGCAAGCTCCTTGCCCAGGATGATGCCCGGCACCGTTCTGGCGCCATCGGTCTTAACAGGGGCCAAGTCGGCTAAAGAGCCTGAGCGCAGATGTTTTTCCAGGCTGAGCACGCCTTGTGCAGTGGCAGGGTCAAGTCCGCGCAGCACGGCGCCAGTTCCGCCCTCGCCACCGGTGATCATGGCCTGGCTGTACAGATACGGCGTGACCCCGCTTACCCCCTCGACAGCCCGAACCGCGGCGGCAACCTCATCATAGTTGCTGATATTGCCGGTGTAATCCTGGACCACCACATGGGAGTTGATGCCCAGGATCTTGTCACGAAACTCGGAGGTAAAGCCGGTCATCACCGCCAGCACCACGATCAAGGCCATAACCCCGACCATGACCCCGGCAATGGAGATCAACGAAATAAGCGAGATGAAGCCGTGCTTGCGTTTGGCCTTCAGATACCGCAGGCAGACAAACCATTCAAAATTCACAATTTTCCTCTTTTTCCAAGTAGTGGCCGGTCACGATTCTGTATCTCCCCTCCCTTGACGGGAGGGGGTGCGGGTGAGTGAAGTTGCCGACAGCATCAGCTCATGCAGCTTCCCCCTCACCCTGTCCCTCTCCCGCAGGTAAGCGCAGACTCCGAGGGGAGAGGGGACTTTTTTTGCCTTCGGCAAGGTCTAACCGGGCAAGGCCCCCGGCTCCTCGGGAGGTGTAACCGTCCAGGAGCGCCGCAGATGCGCGGAAGAGGCCGGCGAAGTGTGCTCTTGCACATGAGCCGGCCGATGACAAAGCAGATGCCGTGCTCCTGAAGGTTACACGGCTTATTTGCTTTCGGGGCGCAGATGCGGAAAGAGGATGACATCGCGGATCGAAGGCGAATCGGTCAGCAGCATGACCAGCCGGTCGATGCCGATCCCCTCTCCTGCCGCCGGAGGCATGCCGTATTCCAGGGCGCGGACAAAATCCTCATCCATCTCGGGAAAAATTTCCTCATCGCTGCCCCGCTCGGCAATCTGCTTTTGCAGCCGCTGTTTCTGATCGATGGGATCGTTGAGCTCGCTGAAGGCATTGGCCATTTCCCTCCCGGTCATGAACAGCTCAAACCGGTCCGTGACCTCGGGGTTTTGCTCGTTGCGGCGCGCCAGGGGCGAAACCTCGGTGGGGTATTGGGTCACAAAGGTGGGGTTGACCAGCTTTTCCTCCACCAGCAGCTCAAAGAGTTCGGTCTTGGCCTTGCCGTGCCCAGACAAAGGCTCAAGGGCAATGCCCTTTTCCAAGGCGAGCTGCCGGGTGCGGGCCGGATCGGCAAGCAGATCCTTGTCAACCTTGCCCACCTCAATAAGCGCCTCATCCATGGTATAGCGTTTCCAGGGCGGGGAAAGATCCACCTCCTGCCCTTGGTAGCTCACGACCATGGAGCCGGTGACCTCGGCGGCGATATAGGAAACCATCTCCTCGGTGAGGTCCATGAGATCTTCGTAGGTGGCAAAGGCCTGGTAAAACTCGAGCATGGTGAACTCGGGATTATGCCGGGTGGAAAGCCCTTCGTTTCGGAAGTTGCGGTTGATCTCAAAGACCTTTTCAAAGCCGCCCACCAGCAGCCGCTTAAGATACAGCTCCGGAGCAATGCGCAGGTAGAGGTCCATGCCCAGGGCATTGTGGTGGGTTTTGAAGGGCTTGGCCGTGGCCCCGCCGGCAATGGCCTGCATCATTGGGGTTTCGACCTCCATAAAACCCCGGTTGGTGAGAAAATCCCGGATCAAGCGGATAATCTCCACCCGTTTGCGGAAGGTATCGCGCACCTCCGGGTTCATGATCAGATCGACATAGCGCTGCCGATACCGGGTTTCCACATCGGTAAGGCCGTGAAACTTCTCCGGCAGGGGGCGCAGGGATTTGGTGATCGGCTTGACACTTGCCGCGTCGATGGTGAGTTCTCCGGTCTGGGTGCGGAACAACGCCCCGCCAAAACCGGCGATATCGCCGAGGTCGAGTTTCTTGAAGATCTGGTAGACCTCGGGCCCAACCTCGTCGCGCTTGACATAGATCTGGATGCGGCCGGATTCGTCCTGGATATGGAGAAAAGCCGCCTTGCCGAATTTGCGCAGCGCCATGATCCGGCCGGCCACGGATTTGACCCCCTCTTCCAGGGGTGCGTCCGGGTTGTCGTTTTTCGCCAGAATATCGCTGATCCGGTGGGTGGGCCTAAAATCGTTGGCATAGAGATTGACACCCAGATCTGCCAGCTCCTGGGCCTTTTGACGGCGTTGCTTCAAAACCTGATTCAGTTCTTCCATTGCTCAATACTCAAACTTTTTATAGTGGTTGGATAAAAGAAAGCCGGACAGCGTCTGCATCTACAGATACTTGTCGCGCAAGAGTTTCGAAAGGTCTCGGGTCAAGGCCAGCACCTTTTTGGCGTGGGTCAGTGACAGGGAGCCGGTTCCGCAGCTTGGGGTTATCAGGGTCTGTTGCAGCAGAGACTTGTAATCCCAGGCCCCGCCCACAAGCTGAGCAGCCTGCGCTTCCCACCGGGCAAGCAAGGACTCCGCTGTTTCCCGCTCGATATATTCCTTCTCCGAGGTGGGCACGATCCCCCAGGCAATGATGCCGCCCCGTTCCAAAAAGGCGTAGAGCGCGTCCTTGCAGGCGGCCAGCTTGTCGAAAAACCCGTAGGCGTCAAAGCTGACAATATCAAGGGAGGTGGCGAGGAGAAATTCCCAGTCCGTGTTGGCGCAGACATGGATACCCACCAATCCGCCCGCCCCCTGGGCCGCACCGATGATCTCGTTGAGTTCCTGGCCTAGTTCATCCAGGGAAACGCTGAGAAAGGCGGAGGAGCCAAGACCGGCCAGGGCCGGTTCGTCTATAAAGAGAATAACCGGGGCCTGCGACGCAGCAAGAACCTGCACCTGCCAAGCAGCCTTGAGGGAAAGCCCCTTCACCACCATCTCCCGGATGGTCGGCTCGTAATAGGCAGCCCGACCTTCCCGGTCATGCAGCCCGGTGAGCAGGGTGAACGGCCCGGTCATCTGCCCCTTGACCGCGGCCACGGTCTTGCCGGCCACTGCCTCTTTGAGGGCAAAAAGACCCTGGGCCCTGTCCGGGCTCACGGCAAAGGGTGAGTCCGGCAAAAGGGACGGATCTTCAAGGGCGGCAAGATACTGCTCAAAATAGGCCAGCATCTCATCGGCAAAGGTCTCGGTCTGGATATCGAAATAGGTGCGCTCCCCCTCTTCGACAATGCCTGGCATCCCCTCGCTGAACTGACTGAGCATCCCTTCCTTGGGGTTGCTCGGCAATTGCGGCCACAGGGGAATGTCGGGGGTATGCGCAAAGATCAGGGAAAACGCTTCCCCTGCGTCCGCAACCGGCAGGCTGCCGATGAGGGTGGCCAGGCCGTTGGCCTGGAAACGGGAGGATGGATTGTCTTGGCTCATGGCATTGTCCAGTATCGGGAGCTGTGTAAACGGCGACGGCGCGTGCTGTACGCCTGATTGCAAAACAGGATGCCAAAAAAGCGAAATGCGGCTTTTTTAGCATCCTGTTAGCTATCAACAATAGGGCGAAAAGTCAATGTATTTCAGGGAAGCGCGGAGCCTTGCCGGACAAGGCAGTTCTCTTAATCCACCGGGACGCCCCAGATGTCGCGGGCATATTCCCGGATGGTCCGGTCGCTGGAAAATTTACCCATCCGTGCCACATTGAGGATGGACTTGCGGATCCAGTTCGGTTGATCGCGGTACAGCTCGCCCACCTCATTCTGGCAGCGGAGATAATCCTCCAGATCAAGGAGCAGCAGGTAGGGATCATTGTGATTGAGCAGCCCCTCAACAATCGGGGCAAACAGGCGGGTGTC
Organism: Desulfobulbaceae bacterium UBA2273; assembly: GCA_002347095.1. Taxonomy (GTDB): domain Bacteria; phylum Desulfobacterota; class Desulfobulbia; order Desulfobulbales; family Desulfurivibrionaceae; genus Thiovibrio; species Thiovibrio ferrireducens. Next base: position 47,081 of record DDWZ01000023.1, read on the forward strand.
GCCCTTGCTGAAATAGCCGTTACCAATGCTGTCCAGGGTGCGTTTCACCTCGGCGTTGTCGCGATACACGTCAAATCCGTTGCGGCGCGGGTTCCGTTTGGCCTCCTCAACCTCTTCCGTGGTCATGCCGAAGATGAAGATATTCTCGGCCCCGACCTCCTCGCGGATTTCGATGTTGGCGCCGTCCAGGGTGCCGATGGTCAAAGCGCCGTTTAAGGAAAATTTCATGTTGCCGGTGCCGGAGGCCTCGGTGCCCGCGGTGGAGATCTGTTCGGAAAGGTCGGAGGCCGGGAAGATCTTTTCCGCGACCGAGACGCCGTAGTTGGGGATGAACGCCACCTTGAGGCGATCGCCAATCCGTGAATCGTTGTTGACCACCTCGGCCACCGAAGTGATCAGCTTGATGATCAGTTTTGCCTTGAAATACGAAGGCGCGGCCTTGCCCCCGAAAACAATGGTCCGCGGAGGAGAGTCCGTATCCTCCCCATTGGCGATCCGGTGGTACAGGGTGATGACATGCAAAACGTTGAGCAGTTGCCGTTTGTACTCGTGGATCCGCTTCACCTGGACATCGAACAGGGTGTTGGGGTTGACCACCACCCCGCATTCCTGCTTGATGAGAACGGCCAAACGTTTTTTATTCTCCGTTTTCACCTTGGCCCATTTTTTCTGAAACTTGGCCTGACCGGCATAGGGCTCCAGGTTGCGCAGATAATCGAGGTTGGTGACCCATTCCCCGCCGATGGTGTCGGTGATCAGGCCGGCCAGGCCGGGGTTGCATTTGAGCAGCCAGCGCCGCTGGGTGATACCGTTGGTTTTGCAATTGAACCGGCCCGGATAAAACTCATGAAAATCCTTGAACAGCCGGGTCTTCAAGAGGTGGGTGTGCAACTCGGCCACGCCATTGACGGAATGGCTGCCCACGATGGCCAGATACGCCATGCGCACCCTTTTCACCGGGCCCTCCTCGATGATGGACATGGCGCGCAACAGATCATCGCGGCCAGGATACCGGGCCGCGACCTCGTCGAGGAACTGGCGGTTGATCTCGTAGATGATCTCAAGATGCCGGGGCAGCACCTTGCCCAACAGCTCCACGGGCCAGCTTTCCAGGGCCTCGGGCATTAGGGTGTGGTTGGTATAGCCAAAGGTGCCGACGCAGATCTGCCAGGCCTTTTCCCAGGGCACCGACTCCTCGTCCACCAGAAGCCGCATGAATTCGGGGATAGCGATGGCCGGATGGGTATCGTTGAGCTGCACGGCAATCTCATCGGCGAACAAGTCGAAATTATTGTGTTTTTTCTTGTGCCGCCGGAGGATGTCCTGAAAGGTGGCGGCCACGAAAAAATACTGCTGCTTGAGGCGCAGTTCCTGACCCTGCCGGATATCGTCCGAGGGGTAGAGAACCTTGGAGATCGTTTCCGACTGCACCTTCTCCTGCACGGCCGAGATGTAATCTCCCCGGTTGAACGAGCCGAGATCTAGCTCACGGGAAGCCCGGGCCGTCCACAAACGCATGTTGATGACATTGTCGTTGTTAAAGCCCGGCACCAGAACATCACAGGCCATGGCCATGATCTCTTCCGTTTCGATCCACTCGGTCCGCAGCTCGCCCTTGTTGTTGCGGTACCGTTGCACCCGGCCGTAATACTTTACCGGATAGAGATTCGTGGGCCGTTCATACTCCCAGGGGGTGCCGTAGCGCAGCCAGTTGTCAGGATGTTCCATCTGAAACCCGTCGACGATGCGCTGAAAAAAAAGGCCGTACTCATACCGGATGCCATAGCCGTAGGCCGGAACGCCCAGGGTGGCCAGGGAATCGAGAAAACAGGCAGCCAACCGGCCAAGACCGCCGTTGCCAAGGGCGGCATCCTCCTCTTCCTCCCTGATCTCCTCAAGATCGTAGCCCATCTCCTGCATGACATCCTTCATTTCATCATAAAAGCCGAGATTGATGAGGCTGTTGCCCAAGGAGCGCCCGATGAGAAACTCCAGGGAGAGGTAGTAGACCCGCTTCTTGCCCTTTGCGTAATAGCCCTTTTGCGTTGAGATCCAGCGTTCGATGAGAAAATCCCGAATGGTGTAGGCCAGGGCCTTGTAGAGGTCCCTGCTCCCGGCCCGCTGGGGGTCACGGCCGAGGAAGCTCAGCAGATGATGGTTGATCGTGGTCAGAAAATCCTTTTTGGAAAGAGATTTAAAGACCGCACAGTACGGGCCTTGCGGGAGTTTGCTGTTCATGGTTGCGGTCTGCGTCCTGTCCGTTTGACTAAAATTGATAGAATCCCCCCACCTGCTACTTCAATGATTGCTTCCTCCAGAGTACAATGGCGCTGAAAAAACAGTCAAATGTATTTACGGGCTGTCAGGGAATACCCCTTGAATTTTTCCACCATCCTGTTTCCGCCCCTGCGCCGTTCACCCGGTTGGTTTCCCCGTGTGCAGTGGCAATACCGTGTTGTCATAACGGCGCCGCCGATCCCTCGGCGTCAAGAAACATCCGCACCCAGGCCAGGGCCTGCTTGCGGTCCGTGACCAGTCCTTCCACCTGCGCCGCCTGCAGACCGTCGAGGATCTCCTTAAAAAGCGGGCCCGGGGCAAGGGCAAAAACCGCAATGAGATCATGCCCCGTGATCAGCGGCGGGCTGGCGAATACCGGCCGGATATATTCCTCATATACTCCGTGCACCTCAAGCCAGAGCGCGGCCAGATTGCGCTCCATCCCTTCCGGCTTGCCCGGTCCCTGCCCGGCAAGGCTGTCCGCCATGGCCAGCAGAAAAAGAGCGTCCAGATCATCGCCAACCGCCTTGACCAGCCGCAGGCAGGCCTTGCGCGTGATCCCGGTGCGCAACCGGGCGTTACTGAGATGAAACGGCCACATATGCAGAGCAATGAGCCGGGCCACCCGAACACGGTCATCCTTGGGCCAGTGAAGCCTTTCGGCGATCCCGGCAAAAATCGCGGCGCCGGCCTGATCGTGGTTGTAAAAGGTTATCTTTTCCTCTACCAGCCTGTGCGTTTCCGGTTTGCCCAGATCATGAAACAGGGCGGCCCATTTCAGCAATACCCCCCGTTTTCCCTGGGCTGCCTCGCTGAATAGCCCGCCCTGTCCTGGAAAATACGCCTCCGGCGCCTTCAGGATTTTTTCCAGACACCGCAAGGCCTCCAGCGAATGCTCGAACACATCAAGATGATGGCTGGCAGGCTGGACAAGACCGCGGCCGGCAACAAGTTCCGGGAAGACAACCCAGAGGAGCCCTGTGTGGGCCATCTGCCCGATCGTCTGCCCGGCGCGATCCGAAGCCATGATCAGGCCAAACTCATAGGCAACCCGCTCCATGGCCGGATCGGCCAGCAACTCGGCATGGGCGGCAATGGCCCTCTCGGTCTCGGGTTCGATGGCAAACCCCAAGGCCGCGGCAAAGCGGTAAGCCCGCAACAATCGCAGGGGATCGGCCAGCAGATTGGCCACGGCCGGAACCCGGATGCGCTTTTGGGCAAGGTCGGCCGCGCCGCCGCAAGGATCGATAACCGTGCGCTCGGCCAGGGCGCCGGTCCCTGGGGCAAGAGCAACGGCCATGGCGTTGATGGTGAAATCCCGCTGGCCGAGGTCCTCTTCAATGGTGGTGGTGTGATTTCTGAATCCGGAAAAATCAAGGGTAAGCCCCTGCCAGACAACCCTGGCCACGTCTTCCCCCTCATCGAGCAAAACAAAGGTCCCGCCCAGCAACCCGCCGACCTCGCGGGCACAGGCAACGGCTCCCTTCGGCACCGTGAAATCAAGATCCCTGGCCGCCACCCCCAGCAGCCAGTCCCGCACCGGCCCGCCCGCCACATACATGGGCTGCCCGGAACTGCGCGCAACCTGGCCCAGAACCCGGCGCAGCTCCTCGGGGTATGTTTGCAGCCAATCCTGGGTCAATACTGTTGCCATGGAGCCCTTACAAAAATCTTCACGCTCATTACTTCGGAGAGGTGATTCGCCTAAAAAGCGGTTCTGCCCGAAACGAATATGCCGGGCAGTCGCACCCCCTCCCGTCGAGAGGGGAGTCAGAATCACAACGCAGGTCGGCCACTACTGTCTAAACCTCTCACAAATACCTGACGATTTCAGCCAGACTGGTTTCCAGCCTGCAGCAGACATCGTGGATATGGATGCTCTCCAGGCTCAGCGAATCGATCACCACCAGGGTTTCCGGCGGCAACACCTTGCCGAACCGCTCCCCAGCCCGCCGGGCCACCTCCCGCACCGCGTCCTCGGCAAACTGCGGCTGGCTGTGCGAGGTGTAGACCAGTTGCGCCTCGTCGGTCCTTTTCAGCAGATCCTGGGTCACATGCAACGCCTCTTCCAGACAGGCCAACAACTCGGGGATGCTCGGGGCAAACCCTGTTGACTGCATGGACAGGGTGGTCTGGGAGCGCTGCGAATGGGTGGGCAAGGGGCACGCATCCCCTTCCTTGCGAAACAGGGTCTGGTTGTAGGCCTGGGTGCAGGGGCAGGCGGTGATGTGGGTCACGCCCACCCCGAACACGGCCACGCTCTCCAGCTCCTCCCCCTGCTTGGCGAGCTTCAGGTCAAGGCTGACCGCAATGGAATCCACCGACTGCCTGTTGCTGACCATGGCCGTGCGGATGAGCGGCAACTGCCCGGAAAGCCTTACCCTGCCGCGATTCGCTCCCTGGCGCGCCATCATCTCGCTGCCGAGCTGCACGCCGTAGTCGCGGAGATCGGAAAACTCCCGATCGTACAGACCGGCGATCACCTCCTCCATGCGGGACATATGGATGCCGCGGACCTCCGCGGCCAAGTTCACCTCCAGCCGGGCCGCAAAAGGAATCAGCCCTTCGGGCAGCCGGACCCAGACGGTTTTCCCGCAGATGCCGACCTCGGGCAGGGGCAGCCCAAAGGCAGGATGCTGCTGGGGAATGTCAACCCCTTCCGCCAGCACCCGGGCATGATCTTGGGGGGATATGGATGGTTTCAAATGAGCTCCTCCTGTTTCAAGGAAATATACCACTGTTGAATAGTCTGCCAATCCCCCTGTTGCCGGGTCCATTCGGCCAGGGCCTGAAACCGGACAAGATTCTCGGCCGCGGCCCCGGTTTCCGCCAGGGCACAGGAGACCGAGGCCAGCAGGGTCTCCAGCCGTTCGCTGTTCGCACCATTGCACAGACTGCCATGATGGAGATACCGCAGGGTGATGGGTTCCTCCCCGCAAAAGCCAAAAGGGAACCGTTGGGCAAGCCGGATAAAAAAAGACCAATCCTCGCCCAGCTCTCCGGGGCCGAAGCCGCCCACCGCAACACAGGCCCCCTTCTCCACCGCCATTGCCGAGGGGACCAGAAAACACCAGCGGGACAACGCGGCAAGGCAATGCCCTTCCAAGGCCATGCCCGGCTCGGGGAGGCAAAATTCCCCGCCGCCGACCTGATCGCAGTTCCTGGTCACGCCATAGGCCACCGGAAAGCCGCGGGCCATGGTCCGCACCAGGCTTGCGACATGGCCCGCGAGCCAGACATCGTCGGAATCAAGAAACATGACCACCTCACCGCACGCCTCGGCAACCCCAACGTTTCTCGCCAGGCCAGGCCCAAGGCCGGAGCGGTGCAGCAGCCGCACCCCGGGAAACCGCGCGGCAACCAGGGCAGCGGTGTGGTCCGTCGAGCCGTCGTCCACGACAATGATCTCGCTCACCGGAATATCCTGCGCCATCACGCTGGCAATGGCCCGGCAGGTCATCTCCGGCCGGTTTCTAGTGGGGATTACGCAACTGATTCGCATGGCCGTTGTGGCTCTCCGTGATCTGCCGGGTGATTGCGCTCTGTTCCGGACAGCAAGACAATACCTGCCTCCTGCCTGTTTTTCAGCATAACACATAAAAAAGAGCTGCTCCAAGACTGAAGGAATAAGACTTGAAAAATGGACCGAGAGAGATACCTTTATCAAACTGATATTTAATTTTACGGTTAATCCGTTAGTTCAATAATACTCCCCCCTTCTCCGTCTCCCTTAGCGTCCTCCTCCCATCCAACTTGGCAAGGAAAATTTGCAAGTTCTGTTACTGCCCCTATTCTGATAAACTATAAATAACTCCTTATTCCGCTACGTTTGTTGACATGGAAACCCCACGCAGAAAAAAGTCCATCAACCATTACAAGGGAGGTGCCTATGAGTGAAGAACTAAGCGTCGGATGTGCCCGCCCCACAGGAGGACCGGTTGGCGAAGAGGCCGGCCCGAAAGAGCAAACTGAAAAAATCGTGGAGGAAAAGCGAATGGTAATGGTCGGACAGAAAGCTCCGGATTTTGAAGCGCCGGGCTACCATAACGGCAAATTCATCAGCATGAAACTTTCAGAAAATCTCGGCAAATGGACGCTCCTCTGTTTTTATCCAGGGGATTTCACCTTTGTCTGAGCTACCGAGCTTTCCGCAGTTGCGGAAAAACACCCCATGTTCAAAAAACTTGGCGTCAACGTGCTTGCCATGAGCATTGATTCCATGTTCGTCCACAAAATGTGGAACGACGACGAGCTTTCCAAGATGGTCAAAGGCGGCATCCCCTTTCCCATGCTTTCCGATGCAGGGGGACGCGTAGGAAAGGTGTACGGCATTTATGACGAAAACGCGGGGGTTGAGACGCGCGGCCGCTTTATCATCGACCCGGACGGGGTGATCCAAGGCTACGAGGTTCTCACCCCGGCGGTGGGCCGCAACGTTTCCGAAACCATCCGTCAGGTCCAGGCCTTTCAACTGGTCCGAAAAACCAAGGGCGGCGAAGCGACTCCTTCCGGCTGGCAACCGGGGAAAAAGACCTTGAAACCCGGCATCAATCTGGTCGGCAAGGTGTGGGAAGAGTGGACCACGGATATGGCCTTTGACAAATAGGCAACCCGAAGCACAGCTACGCTTTTTTTGAAACGAGGCGCGCCTCTGCGTTGTGCCTCGCTTGCCTTATCAATCCCCACCCAGGGAAATGCCGGAGTTCTCCTGCCGCACAACCTGATTGCGCCATGAGGAGGGTTACCCATGAAACTGTGTATCACTGCCACTGGAAAAGATTTATCTGCCCGTGTCGACCCCAGATTCGGCCGGGCACCGTACTTTTTACTGGTTGACACGGAGACTCTGCATTGTGAAGCCGTTGCCAATCCGGCCAGCGCCACGGGACAGGGAGCGGGAATCAAGGCTGCCCAGATCCTGACCGACAGGGGAGTTACGGCGGTGCTTACCGGCACGGTCGGCCCCAATGCCGTCGAAGCGCTGCAGGCGGCCGGGATCAAAACCTATGAAGGTGTTGATCCCGGCGATACTGCGCAGGAGGCGATTGACAGATTCAAGCAGGGCACGTTCAGTGCCTCATCCGCGGTCAGCCCTCGGGGCGGCTGCGGGCAAGGACTCGGGTTCGGCAGAAAAGACGGACTGGGCCGGGGCTGGGGCAGATGCCGGCCGTGAAAAAGCTGGCTCCGGAGATCGTCGCCGCCTTTCAGAGAAAAAAATTTACCACCCCGATTCTGGGGGTGACCAGCGGCAAGGGCGGGGTCGGCAAAACAACGGTGGCGGTGAATCTGGCCTGCAATCTTGCCGATCACGGCTACAAGGTGGCGCTGATCGACGCCGATGTCGATGCGCCCAATGCCGCCCTTCTGCTCGGCATTGCCCTGGAAAACCCCGAACCCGTCTCCATCGGCATGCCGGAGGTGAATACAGAGAGATGCACCGGCTGCGGACTCTGCATCGACGCCTGCCGCCTCAACGCGCTCTTTCTCCCGAAAGGCGGAACTCCCCTGCTCCTGGGACAGTGCAACGGCTGCGAGGCCTGTTTTCTGGTCTGTCCGGAAGATGCCTTTACGCGCAAGGCGCGGATGGTAGGCAGCACCTACTGCACCGCATCTTGCGGACTGACCCTCTTCACCGGCGAATTGACCCCCACGGCCGAGGAAAGCGCCGGCGTAGTCAAGGCCCTCAAGGCCAGAGCCTTCCGTCAGGCAGCGGAATTCGACCTGTTCATCGTCGACACCTCGCCCGGCACCCACTGCAATGTCATCTTTGCCCTGGAAGGCGCCGACCTGGTTCTGGCAGTCACCGAATTGTCGCCCCTGGGCGCCCACGATCTTGAGCTGATCCTTTCCCTCCTCGACATTTTTGCCATCCCCAGCCGGGTGGTGGTGAACCGGGCCGAACCTCCCGGCACAACCGAACCCATCCACGCCATTGCGGCACTTCACCATACGCGGGTGCAGGCAACGCTCCCCCTCGATGACAGCCTGGTAAAAAGTTATGTGGAGGCCGTCCCTGTGATACGAATGTTTCCGCAAAGCTCTTGCGCCTTGATTTTTTCCGAGCTGGCCGAGGCCGTGGCGAAGGAGCTTGCAATATGAAGGAAATCGTTGTCCTCAGCGGCAAGGGCGGGGTCGGCAAGTCGGTGCTCACCGCCTCCCTGGGCTGGCTTCTTGGGAAAAAACACAGGGTGACCCTTGCGGATACCGACGTGGACGCCCCCAACCTGCATCTTACCCTCGGAGCCGAACTCCAGACCAGCCGTGAGATCAAGACCTCGGAAAAAGCCCTGATCGATTATGAGAAATGCTTACGCTGCCTACAGTGTCAAGAGGTCTGCAGGTTTTCGGCCATTATCGGCACCGAGTCGCCGCTGGTTGTCCCTTACTCCTGTGAAGGATGCGGCGCTTGTGCCATTATCTGTCCGGCACAGGCGATAACCATCGACAAGGTAGTCAATGGCAGAATCAATGTGTTTTCCACGAAGCGCCTGGTTGTGGTTGCCGGGGAACTCCATATCGGGGAGAGCAGTTCCGGGTTGCTGGTCGATATGGTCAAGGAAACGGCCAGGAGGGAAGCGGAACAAACCGGGGCGGAAATCCTGCTGATAGACGGCCCTCCTGGCATCGGCTGTCCTGTGATTGCGGCGGTAAGGGGGGGCCAACTATGCGGTGGCCGTTACCGAACCGACTCCCGCGGCCCTGCACGATCTTGATCGGGTGATCCAGGTTATCCGGCACTTTCATGTGCCGGTGGGGATAATCATCAACCGTGCCGGGCTCCATGACACCAGCAAAAACGCCATTTACCGCTATGCCGAAGAAAACAATCATTCCATCCTGGCGGAAATTCCCAAGGACAGAATGGTCACCCAGGCCATTGTCGATGGCCGGCCGGTGGTGGAGGCATATCCCGACGCCCCCTCTGCCAAGGCGATCCGCAGGCTGACGGAAAGAGTACGCGAAGAAATCATGCGCTAGGAAAAAGTTTCGCCCAATCGCGGCAATGAGACATGCCGACGGCGTTGCCGCCCGGAGGTTGAAGATGGAAACCGCCGAAAAAACCGCCTTCCTCTCCATCCTGACCAATCTTTTGCTGGTGGCCATCAATACAGGTTTGGCCGTGGCCACCGGCAGCCTGGCCATCAAGGCGAACGCCATTCACGCCATGTCCGATATTGTCTCCTCAGTCATTATTGTGCTGGGCATCAAAATCTCCCAGCGCTCCAGCCCGGATTTTCCATACGGCCTCTACAAGCTGGAAAACCTGGTGGCCCTGACCTCCTCCTTGCTGATCTTCTATGCCGGTTATGAGATCTGCCAAGAGGTTTTCGGAGGAGCCCAACCGCAACTGGCAGCAATTCCCCTGGCTGTTCTCGGCATCATCCTGAGCATCCTCATCAATTGGGCCTTTTCGCGCTACGAACTGAGAAAAGGAGAGGAAACCGGCTCGCCGAGCCTGATTGCCGACGCACGGCATAACTGGGCCGACACGCTCTCCTCCCTGGTCATTCTCTGCGCCCTGATCGGCGATGCCATCGGCTTTGCCATCGACAGGTATGCGGCTCTCATCGTGGTTGCGTTCATCGCCCGAAGCGCCTTTGCCATCTTTCTCGATTCGGTGCGGGTTTTGCTCGATGCCTCCCTCGATTATCCGACCCTCAACCGGATCAGGGAAGTTGTCCTTGCTGACCCAAGGGTGTCGGCAATCAATGGGCTCTGGGCCAGAAACGCCGGCCGCTACAAGTTTGTCGAACTCGATCTCTCCTTCAATATCAGGGATCTGGGCAAAGGCTACGCCCTGTCGCAGGAACTTGCCGGCCAAATCAAAAAGGAAATCGCAAACATCGACCGCATTTTGATCCACTATCAGCCCCACCCCCGGGATTATATGACCATCGGCACCCCCCTGGCCGACGACAGGCTGAGCATTTCCGAGCATTTCGGCGAGGCGCCCTGCTTCAAACTGATCACCGTGTTCCTGCGCGACGGCACCATCACGGAAGAGCATCTCCTGCAAAACCCCTTCCTCCAAGAAGAAAAAGGCAAGGGCATCAAGGTGGCCCAATGGCTGCTGCAAAACAGGCTCGATGTTCTGGTGGCAAAAAGGCCGCAGGAAGGCAAAGGCCCGGGCTATGTTTTCGGCTCTGCCGGGGTCGAAGTGCTGCTCACCGAGGAAACAGAGGCGGACAAGGCGCTGACCTTAGCCAAAAAAGAACTCAATATTCCTATTCCCGAGGGAGGGGAACGAGATGATTGAGGAAAAACAGGTCCGCCAGATTCTGCAGACAGTGAAGCACCCCAAGACCCAAAAATCTTTTCTCGACTTGGGGCTCATCCGCGACATCACTGTTGCGGGAGATACGGTCTCTCTGACCTTGGCCCTGAAAAGCGAACGCTCGCCCCTGCGCAAGGGTCTTGAAAAACAAATCGACTCGGCCCTTCGCGCCCTGCCCGACGTAAGCCATGTCCGGATACAGGTAACGGAACTGAGCCGGGAGGAGTGGGAGAAGATCTTTCCGCCTCCGGTCTACCAGGGGATTTCCCAGGTCAAACAGATCGTGGCCGTGGCCAGCGGCAAGGGCGGGGTCGGCAAAACCACGGTGGCGGTCAACATTGCCTTGGCCCTTGCAGGGCAAGGATTGCGGGTTGGCCTGATGGATGCCGATATCTATGGGCCCTCGATTCCGATTATGCTTGACCTAACCGGCACGCCGGAACCAGGACCGGAGGGCATGATCCTGCCCCTGGAAAAATACGGCCTGAAAATCATGTCCCTGGGAATGTCGGCTCAACAGGACGAAGCCTTTATCTGGCGGGGCCCCCTGGTGACCAAGATGATCGGCCACCTTTTGGGCAACGTCCGGTGGGGGGAACTCGACTATCTGGTCATCGACCTGCCGCCCGGCACCGGCGACCCTTCCATCACCATTGCCCAGGCCATCCCCCGCTGCCGGGTTCTGATGGTCACCACGCCCCAAAAGTTGGCCCTGGCCGATGTACAGCGGGCCATAGACCTGTTCCGCAAGTACAACCTTAAAATCATCGGCCTGGTGGAAAATATGGCCTATTTTGTCAGCGAACCCGGAGCCGTGCCCCTGAACATCTTCGGGCAGGGAGGCGGCAAACAGCTCAGCCGCGAATACGACCTCCCCCTGCTGGGCGTCATCCCGCTGGATCTCACGATCAGAAGCTGCGAAGATCGCGGCTTGCCGCTGATGGCGGCGGAGCCGAAATCAGCGGTCGGAGCTATTTTCCAGAGCATTGCCACCATGATCAGAAAGGCTCCGAGCGCCCCGGATTACGCCTGACTTCCCAATGCATGACCCTGCGCTTGAGCATGATGGTTTTGCCTTTGCTAACATATTTCAGATAAAAAAAGGAGAGGGGATGAACGACGCCATGATTACCTTCGGCCCCGTCGCCTCCAGGCGGCTTGGCAACAGTCTCGGTATCAACAATATCAGGCCCAAGGTCTGTACTTACTCCTGCGTTTACTGCCAGGTAGGCCGCACCTTGCAGATGGAAATCGAGCCCCGCCACTTTTTTGAGCCGCCGGAAATCCACGCCCGGACAGCGCGACGCCTGGCAGCGCTCACCAGCCAAGGGGGCGTGGTGGATTGCCTGACCTTTGTCCCCGATGGCGAACCCACACTGGACAGCCGGATGGGAGAAGCCATTGAACAGCTTCAGGCTTTGGGAATAAAGATCGGCGTCATCACCAATGCTTCCCTGCTCTGGCGGCCGGAGGTGCGCCAGGCAGTGGCCAAGGCCCAATGGGTTTCGGTGAAGGTTGATTCCGTCGATCCCCGTTGCTGGCGCAGGATCAACCGGCCGCACCCCAAGTTGCGGCTTGAGGAGGTATTACAAGGGATCGAGGCCTTTGCCCGAGATTTCACCGGGGAGCTGGTAACGGAAACCATGCTCGTCGCCGGCCTCAACGACAAACCGGACGACATCCGGGCAGTCGCGGATTTTCTCGCAAAAATACAACCGGCCCGGGCCTATCTTGCCGCACCGATTCGCCCGCCAGCGGAAAAATGGGTCCGGACTCCCGATGAATCGGTTATGGCCGCAGCCCATCACCTGTTTACGGAAAAATTGGCGCAGGTGGAGTATCTCCTCGGCTTTGAACAGAGCTGCGCTGTTGTCGGCGATGATCTTGCCGAGGAGCTTCTCGGCATCACCGCGGTCCACCCATTGCGGGAGGAGACCGTGTCCTCCCTGCTCAAGGCGCGAAAAAATGGGAGGCAGATACTCAACGAGCTGCTGAAGAGCAAAAAACTCATCCTTGTCGAGTATGAAGGCCACCGGTTTTTGGTGAGAAAAATGTAAGGGAGGGATTCAAAATGGAACGAAAACTTGTTTCGGAAAAAGAACTGCTCTGTTTCCTGAACACGGAGCTAAAAAAAACCGGCCAGCATGAAAATTGCCGCTTCGATTCCATCATCCGGATGAGAATAGATGACCGAACGGGCTGCAACTGGGCTTCTGCAACTCTTCAGTGCGGGGAAGAACTTGGCAACATCTGCCCGCCGGACGCAGAGCGAATCATCACCGAGGCAAAGGCCAGATTCAATGTGGAAAAAAACCAGGAGTATACCCCATCTCCCTATTAGAAGGACAATACGGGATAAGAGGAGTTCCGCATGAGTTCCGGTGAAGTCAAATTGCCAGTGCATCACAAGCCTCGCTCAATCTTCTACGATGCCAGACCAGACTGCCCCCGTTTTTCCAGGAAAACAGCTTGACACGAAACCACTCCTTTGCGTACGATTTAACGTACGCAAAGGAGAACACCAATGACCACACTTTCCGCCACGGAAGCAAGAAAATGTCTGTACAGCCTGGTCGATGACGTGGCTGAATCCCATGCCCCGGTGCAGATCCTGGGCAAGAGGCACTCCGCGGTGCTCATCGCGGAAGAGGATTGGCGAGCCATTCAGGAAACCCTGCACCTCACCTCGGTGCCCGGCATGCGCGAGTCCATCCAGAACGGGCTCAAGACCCCGGTGGAGGAGTGCGACACGGAGCTTGAGTGGTGACCTGGCGGTTGGTTTTTACCAAGCAGGCCCAGAAGGATGCAAAAAAGCTCGCCCACTCCGCTCTGAAACCCCAAGCCGAGCGCCTGCTGGCAATCCTCAAAGAAAACCCCTACTATAATCTCCCGCCCTGCGAAAAACCGCTCGGCGATCTGACCGGCGCATACTCGCGAAGAATTAATATCCAGCACCGACTGGTGTACCAGATTCTGGATGACATCAAGACCGTAAAGGTTCTTCGCATGTGGACCCATTACGAATAGCGGATGATCAGGGATATGCGGAGAACAATACCTATTCTTTTAAAACAAACCGTAATGAGTAGTATACTCCCGGAATAGGCTCGAATTTTTCAAAAATCTCAAACAAGGAAGGCCAATGGAAAACATCCTCTGGTGGCATTGGATTGTCCTGGGAATCATTCTGATACTCATGGAAATCGTGGTGCCGTCGTTCACTATTTTCTGGTTCGGCCTGGGAGCGGTGGTGACCGGTCTGCTGCTGGCCGCGCTCCCGGACGTTTCGCTGAAATGGCAGTTACTGGTATTCTCCGCGTCCAGTCTCGGGTTTACCTTTTTCTGGTTCCGTTTCTTCGTGCCACGAAAAAAAACCAAAACCCTGCTGGCTGATGACCAGACAGCCATCGGCCAGATGGGAATTGCCGCCACCCGGGCCCTGGTTCCGGGAGAGCATGGCCGGGTGGCGTTTTCTGTCCCGGTGCTGGGGGAGGAATCGTGGATGTATCAGGCGGACGAGCCCATTGAAACAGGCAACCGGGTTCGGGTTATCGCGGTTCTCGTTTCAGACCAGGGAGAACGGGTTCTCAAAGTAAAAAAAGTGCTGTAACGGAGTTTAATCTTCACCTGGAGGAATATTCTATGGATGTGGGACTTATTATCGTCGTTGCCATTCTGGTTCTTGTGTTTGTGACCATTGCCAACGGGGTCAAGATCGTGCCGCAGGGGTATGAGTTTGTCATCATGCGGCTCGGCAAATACCATACGACGCTGACGCCGGGCCTGAACCTGATCATCCCGTATATCGACACCATTGCCGCCAAGGTGACCAGAAAGGACATCTCCCTGGATATCCCCAGCCAGGAGGTCATCACCCGGGACAATGCGGTGATCATCACCAACGCCATCGCCTTTATCAACATCCACACCCCGCACAAGGCCATATTCGGCATCGATTTCTACGAACACGCCACCAAGAATCTGATCATGACCAACCTGCGGGCCATTATCGGCCAGATGGACCTGGATGACGCCCTCAGCTCCCGGGAGCAGATCAAGGTGAAACTTATCCAGGCCATTGCCAATGATCTTGAGGATTGGGGCTTGACGGTCAAGAGTATCGAGATTCAGGACATCAAACCATCGGCGACCATGCAGGCCTCCATGGAGCGGCAGGCCGCGGCGGAGCGAATCCGTAGGGCGGCCATCACCGAGGCCGAAGGCGAAAAACAGGCCGCTATTCTGACGGCGGAAGGCCAGAAGCAGAAAGCCATCCTGGAGGCGGAGGGCGGCCTGGAAGCATCGCGAAGGGACGCCGAAGCCCGGGTCGTTCTGGCGCAAGCCACCAAGGATGCCCTGGCCCTGGTGCAACAAGGTATCGGCAACGAGCAATTGCCTGCCCTCTACCTGCTGGGCGAGAAATATATTGGCGCCTTGCAGGAGCTGGGTCTTTCCGGAAACGCCAAGACCGTGGTCCTGCCCGCGGATCTGCCCGCAGCGCTCCAGGGGATGTTTGGCCTCAAGGTTGGAAAATGACCTGCCGGTTGCTCGCTGCGGTTTCAGGCAAATACAGTTGACAGCACCACTCATCACCGTGGTACTTACAAAGAAGCAGGCATCAACAGGTGAAAGTGCGGGAAGTCTTTTCATAACCCCCAACAGAGGAGACAACCATGTCAGGAAGCGTCTACAAAATCATCGAAGTGGTGGGCACCAGCACCGAATCATGGGAAGCGGCGGCCCAAACGGCAATCGACACGGCGAGCAAGAGCCTGAAGGATCTCCGGGTCGCCGAGGTCATCAAGCTGGACATGAAGATTGAAAACGGCAAGGTGACCGCCTACCGGGCCAGGGTTTCGCTTTCTTTCAAGTACCATTCGTAACCGCACCAGGCCAAGGGGGCACACGGATTGCACTGTCATCAGTGCCCCCTTCGCTCTTCCTCTCCAGGGCAAATTACCCGCGCGGGATCGCCCCCTGCGGCCACCTTCCTTGATCCCTAAGACGAAATCAGCCCCAGCCAATGATCTACCGCATAGCCGCCGACTGCGTCCTCCTGCTCCATCTCGCCTTCACGCTTTTTGCCGTTTTGGGAGGCTTGCTGGTGCTGCGCCGCCCTTCCCTGCTGTGGCTGCATCTTGGCGCAGTGTTTTGGGGGGTGGCGATCGAGTTGGCGGATTGGATCTGCCCGCTTACGCCGCTGGAAAATTTTCTGCGGGAAAGAGGCGGCGAGGCAGGCTATGCGGGAGGATTCATCGAGCATTACATCGGCCTGATTCTCTATCCCGAGAACCTGACCATTGCGCTGCGTTATTTGCTGGGCCTGGGGTTGGTGGCGGTGAACCTGCTCATCTACGGCTATATCTTCTGGATACGCCGCCGCAGGAAGCCCTTGGCTTAAAGCATTACCAGCCTTTCCTCCCCGATCCTCACGAGCGGACTAAAAAGCCTCTCCATTGCTTGCCCAAAGAAACGAACCCCAAAAAGGGCACCCCGACACTTGTCCCGCCACAGGCGGGATACCCGGAGTGTATGGCCCGCATGGGGTACTCCTCGATGCTGCCGGGGGTTTACACACTCGGCTAACGCCTCACACAGCGCAAAGCCCTTTTTCGGCAGCCTCTCCGGTGCTCGGCTGCGTGCCAATGGGGAAAAAACTAAAAAAAAGCCCCCTTCCTCGGAAGAAGAAGGGGGCTTAGGGAGGGTGCGGAAACCAGGAATATTACTTCTTCATCCTGGCAGCGCCTTTTGTTTTCATGGGATCGCCCTTGTAGCCGAGAGCCTTCCAATCGAGACGGCCTTTTGCGGCGTGGCAGTCGTTGCACTTCAGGGCCTGGCTTGCCGGGGCAACCATGTGGTTGATCCGCCAGTACATGACGGTGGGGGCAAAATCGTAGCTGCCGCTGTATGCCAACCCGGAGGCCTCGCTGCCGGCCCTGGCCGCCTTGTTCCAGTCAAAATTCTTCCAGTAGGCATCCTTGTCTTCCTTGTTGGTCGGCCAGACCTTGGGAGTCAGGAAGTACTTGTTTTCCTTATCGTAGATCTGCTTTCCGGTATGCACCTTGAAGGGATAGATCTTGGCGGTCTTGTCCTTGATGCTGCCCGTAGGCGCATTCAACTCGGTGACCTTGGACGGATCGATCTTCTCGCCGCGCAGATAGACGGTGGCGTTACCGTTGTACCATTTATAGGTGGGCTTCACGTCTTTCTCCCACTTGAAATGGCCTTTCTTCTTGTCGTAGCCGTCGCGTTTCTCCGTGCCGAACACCTGCTCGTCCACCTTGATGTCCTGACCGGCTGTGGACCAATCCCACTCCACCTTGGTGGGCATGGCCTTGGCAAAGGTGGGGATATGGCAGGTCTGGCAGGCCACGGTGGCGGTATGCGTGTTCAGCTTGGCATTCTTGTGGGGCTTGGCGTCATGACACTGGGTGCACTCCAGATGATTCTTGCCGCCGGGCGTGACGATCATGGAGTTGCCCTTGATCTCATGCTTCTGGGTGGTGTGGCACTCGGTGCACTGAAAATTCAGGCCGTCGGAGCCCATGTGCACGTCAATGGCCTTGGTGGGATTGACCATGGACGAATCGATATCCCCGTGCTTGACGTTGTTGCCGCCGCCGCCAAAGCCATGGCAGGACACGCAATTTTTCTTGGCAGGCTTGCCGACGCCCTGGGCCACGGCCACCAGATTAACGGGTTTGGCGTCCAACTCCGGGTTGCCGGTGAAGCCAAAGGGCATGCCGGCGGCGGGAGGCGCTTTCTTGTAGGTGCCGGTGGTGTCATGGCAGACCAGGCAATCCACCTTGTTCTTGTCGGTGAAATCGAAGGTGGCATCCTTCCAACCGTAGCTGATATGGCAACTCGTGCAACGGGGCCAGTTGGAATCAACGGAGATGCAAAAATTATTGATGGCGTTTTTCTTGCCCAGCGCGACCTTGCCCTTCTTGCCGGAGATCTCCTGCTCGCTGGCCCAGGTCCAGTGGGTGGTTTTCATGATGTCCGTTGCCGCGTCCGCATGGCACTCGAGACATTTCTTGGTCACATCCATGGGCGTGGCAAAAGGACCGGTGATCGCCTTGTGCGCCTCACCGGCATAGGCCGATCCGCCGACCACCACAGCCGACGCAACCAGCATTGCCGAGAATACACGGGATTTTTTCATAGCCTTTTTCTCCTCCTTATAAAAAATGAACGGTTACTCTTCCCCTTTCCTGGCCCCATGACAGAGGCGATATAGGCAGCATATTGCGGTTACAAGAAGCAAATTGGGTGCCAGGCCCCAACAAAACAAGCAAAGGGATGAATTCGCGTGATAAAAGCAAGGCCAAGGGGCTCTGCGCCACCAGGAAAGGGGCGCAATGTAATTTGACCAGGAGGGGTGAACACGGGATAACGCAGGAGAACAACAAGAAAAAACAACACAAGGCCGCAAAATATCTTGCGCCCGTTACCGCGAACCGGGCGGAGTATTGCCCTGATTTTGGCAGATCGATCGCCCGAGCGCTATACGCGCCGGTTGCCGGGAGGAAAACAGAGAGCCGCCTCGCGGACCCGACCGGCCAGGCGATGCTCAATATACTGGCCAACCAGGGGGAGCATGTCGTCGAGGTACTGACCGATCTCCTTTTCCGTTGCCGTGGTCAGGGTCTGGCAGAATAGACATTTCCGCTCGCCCCCGCCCGTGGAGGGCAGGCCGAAATCCTCCAGCACATGCCGGGTGATCATCTGGTCGTCAAAATCCTCGTAGACCGGGAAGGTGGTGTTGATCCCGAACCGGGCCGACAGCTCCCGGATCTTTTCCATGAAAACCGGGGTCTGCTCGGGGTAATGCCCCTGCTTCTTGGTATAGCCGGCCACGAAATGGGGGACGAAATGCTCATGGCAATAGACGATGGCCCGGGCGTGCATCCCGAGTTTACAGGCCACGCAGACAAGATTTTTCCCGTTGTAGCGGGGCATCATTTCCTCATAACGGTCGAGCCACAGCCCCTGAAACATCCGGCCCATGTCAAGCTCCACCATTTCGGCCTCCGGAATCTTCTTGGGATCGGAGGCATTGGCCAGCAGGATTTTGTGCGCGGCCAGAAAACGGTTTCTGGGAAAATCGGCAAAGCGGCCCATGCCGTTGAGCATGTGGAGGAGATGGATGCGCACCGGCCTGGGCAGGCCGGGATGATGACCGGCGCTGGCCAGGGCATAGAGGGCGAGGGAATCCGTCCCTCCGGAATATAAGATCGCCAGTTCCTGCTGCATGGTCATTCTCCTTTGCCTACCCGGTATTTCAAAAAGACTTCCCCGGTTGGTGCTGCCTCGCACGAAACCAGGGCCAGCGGCAGAAACGGCTCCCCCAGCGGCTCAGGGCCGCCACACAGGGAGGGTGCCCCCTGAGCTCCGGAAATCTTCGGGGTCAGGGTGAGGAGAATCTCATCGACAACCCCTTGCCGCAGGCAGGCGAAGTTCAACCCGCCGCCGCCTTCGATCAGCACCGAGGCCGCGCCGAGTTGTGCCAGATGGGCAAGGGCCGCGGCCAGGGAAAGCCCCCCTCCGGATGCAGACGGCAGGGGGACGACCTGGGCCAGCGCACCCAGCCTGTGCCGCAAGCCGGCAGCCGTTGCCGACCCGGTAAAGATAAGGGGAGGCTCCCCGTGCTGGAAAACTTTTTTCCCCACCACGGGAATATCGCCGGACTCGGTGATGAACCCCCTGATCCGGTGGGGCAAAAGAACCCCCTCCGGCCCCCGCATCTCCGGATCGCCCTGGCGCAAGGTTTCCGCGCCCAACAGGCTGGCATCGCTTGCCGCCCGCATCCTTTCGAGCAACCCGCGATCAAGCGGGCTGCCGGTAAGGCCGGGGCCGATGCGTCCGCAGATGGTGCTGGCCGCGATGATGGTTACTTTCACGTTGCCCCTCTTGAAAAGAGCCTACAGGTTTTCATTGACAAGATGGGCCTTTTTTCCCATAGAGTCAAGCAACCACGACACTCGAAAAACCTCCGCCCGTTGCCAATGAGAATACCCATGCCGCCGACCTTCCGTTCAAGCCTCGTCAACCTGCACCACATCAATTTTCAGGATTTCAGCAACAGCCTGACCCCGGAAGAAGCACGGGAACCAAGCCCTGCGCTGCTGGATTCCGTTGCCCGAGCCGGGATTCTCCACCCGCCCATCCTCAGGGAACAGGGGCGAACCAGCATGGAGATCGTCACGGGCCGCAGACGGCTGCTGGCGGCCCAGCAAACCCTGCACTCCATCTCGACCATCTGCCTGGTTCTGCCGGCGGATACCCTGCCCGCGGAAACCCTGGCCATCAATCTGGAAGACACCGTGCTCCGGGGCGACATTTCCGTGGTCGAGCAGGCGATCTTTTTCCAAAAGATCCTCGCCCACCTGGATGAGAACGAGGCGGCCCAAAGGTTTCTCCCCGTTCTGGGACTGGAACCCCACCGCCATCATCTGCACAGCCTGTTGCCGCTGCTGCGGCTTGAAGAACACCTGCTCACCGCGCTCCACGAAGGCCGATTGCATGAAGGGGTGGCCAGGGAATTGCTGGCCCTGAACTTCACCGACCGCCTCTCCCTCTATGAGGTCATGGAGATTCTGAGCCTCAGCGTCAGCAACCAAAAAAAAATCACCATTTCCTGCCGGGAGCTGGCAGCCAGGCACAACACCTCGGTCATGGCCCTGCTCAGCCAGCCCGAGGTGCGGGAAATCCTTGACCCGCAGGAGACCAACATCCCCCAAAAAACAGCCCGGCTCATGCAGTGGCTCACCGAACAACGCTTCCCGAACCTCACCGAGGCGGAACAGGAATTCCGCGCCTTTGCCGCCGCGCTCAAGCTGCCCAACGGGGTGGCCCTCAATCACTCGCCCTCCTTTGAACAGGATCAGGTGCACCTCACCATCCCCTTTACCAATCGGGAAGCGCTGCGCACAACCTGGCCGCTCATCGCCGACGCCTTGAAGGCGCACGAGGGCTAGCCGGCCAGGTTGGTTCTGATGGCCAGGATCGTGTCTATATTTTCAAAAAAGAGATCCACCAGAATCGGGTCGAAATGCACGCCGCGTTCCGCGCGGATAAGATCAAGGATAGCCTCCATCTCCCAGGCCTGCCGGTAAGTACGGTCACTGCCCAGGGCGTCAAAGACATCGGCAAGGGCGGTGATTCTGGCGCTGATGTGGATATCCTCCCCTTTCAAGCCCTTGGGATACCCGCTGCCGTCAAACTTTTCGTGATGCTGCATGGCAATGACGATCGCGGCCTTGACAACCTCCCGGTCGGAAAGACCCAGCATCTCCTGGGCCCGGCTGGTATGGGTCTTCATAATCTCAAACTCGGCAGCGGTGAGCGGCCCGGTTTTGTTGAGAATGGCATCGGGGATGGCGACTTTGCCGACATCATGCATGGAGGAGGCAAGACGGATCACCTCCACCTCCCGCGGGCTCATGCCATGTTTTTCCGCGAGCAGCCGGCTGTATTCCGCCACCCGATGGACATGGTTGCCGGTCTCAAGGGAACGCATCTCGGCAAGCTGGCCCAGGGTATAGATGATCTCCTTCTGGGTTCCCTCAATTTCCTGGGTTAAAAGCACATTTTCGTAGGCCACCTGGACGTTGCCGCAAAAAACCTCGATCATCCTGCGGTCAAGCTCGCTGAGATCGCGCCAGCCCTCGAGATAGATAACCGTTTCCTCCCCGCGCTCACTGCAAAAATACCCGATGTACCGGTTGTCCTGGCAGATGGATTGCTTGAGCGCCGTGGCCTGCTGGACATAGGCAAGAACCTTGGCCGGCAAATCTCCCCCAACCTCGGCATCGAGATACGATTCGTAGACCCCGGTGGCGGCAAGCATCTTGAAACTGCCCTGGATATTGGCCACCGCGATCCCGGAAGTCCGGCAATAAAGGGCGTTTTCACTGAGATGGAGGATGGCGACCAGTTGGGTAAGAACCCCGCTGGCCAGATTGGTGACCGAACGGAGGCGGCAGATGGAGGTGGCCGCATCGATGATCTTTTCCAACCCCTTGCGGTTGGCTTCGATGGTAAGGATGTCCCGGTAGGAGCGCAGGGAAGCCACCATGGTGGTGAAGAGCTTCTGGGCGGTAAGCTCGGTTTTCTCCTTGTAATCATTGATGTCATACTCAATGATCACCTTCTCCGCCGGCGCCTGGCCGGGCTGGCCGGTGCGCAGGATGATCCGGACAAAGGAATTTTTCAGCTCCTCCCGGATATGGCGGACCACATCGAGTCCGGCATCATTTTTTTCCATGACCACGTCAAGAAAAATGATGGCGGTGTCGGGATGCTCGGCAATGAGTTCCCTGGCCTCCCTCCCGGAATAGGCGTGCAGAAAGAGCAGCCTTTTGTTCTCGTAGGAAAAGTCGGCAAGAACCAATTTGGTGACGGCATGCACCTCTTCCTCGTCGTCAACCACCAGCACCTTCCAGGTGCCGTTGGCCCCGGGCTGTTGCCCGGAAGAACCAGGCCCCTCCGGCTCATCCGCAAAAAAAACCGCCTCATGTGACTCCACCATGCGATACCCCCCCAGGTATGGCGGCCGGGAAAAGCAGAACAAAGGATGTTCCCTTTCCTGGCTTGCTTTCACAGGTAATTGACCCCAATAATTTTTGGGTCACAAGATTATATACGATATGCAGCCCTAAACCGCTCCCCCCTTTTTCCCTGTTTGTCGTAAAAAATGGATCAAAGGCGTGGCTGACCAGATCTTCGGTCATGCCCTTGCCGTCATCGCTGTAGCAAAACCGGACATTGCCTCCCTCCAGCCCTATTTCCACGAGCAGAACGCCGGCCTGATCCCCATCGTAGGCATGGGTCAGCGAGTTGGTGATGAAATTGGTGACGATCTGGGAAAAGGCCCCGGGATAGCTGTTCAGCTCCAGATCCTCGGAACAGGAGATCTCCAGGCGATGACCGGTGTTCTTTAAAACCGGCCTCAGGCTCAGGCAGACCTCGGCCAGGTATTCCTTGACCCGAAATGTCCTGCGCCCCTCCCCGGACTGATCCACCGCCACCTGCTTGAAGCTGCGGATGAGTTCCGCGGCCCGGTGAAGATTGGAAAAGATCAGACTCGCCGCATCCTGGCAAAGGGCAAGATACCGGTCAAGATCACCGCGTTTCATCCGCCCTTCCCCGTAGAGGGCCACAATCTCCCTGGTCTTGTTCTCCAGATGCGACGCCGCGGTTACGCCCACCCCCACCGGGGTGTTGATCTCATGGGCAACCCCCGCCACCAGATCCCCCAAGGCCGCCATCTTCCCGGATTGCACCAACTGCGCCTGGGTCTGTTCCAACTGCCCCAGGGTTTCCCGCAATTCCAGGTTGGCGGCGTCCAGACGGGCGGTACGTTCCATGACCCGCCGCTCCAGGGTTTCGGTCAGGGCGAGCAGATCGCGTTCAGCCTGCTTGCGCACGGTAATATCTTCAAACACCACAACCGTACCCATGACCGTTTCGCCTTCCACAAGGGGGGTGCAGACAAACTCCACCGGAAAAACAGCGCCGCCTTTTCTGGCAAAATAGCTTTCCCCCCCGCGATTTTTTCTCCCCTGGCCATAGGCCGCGCACACCGGGCAATCCTCCCGGCCATGCGGTTCGCCGTCCCAGCGCACATGATGGGGAAAATCGTGCAGATGCTTGCCGATCAATTCCGCCTCATCATAGCCAAGGATCTGCAATCCCGCCAAGTTGACAAAGGTTATGCGCCCCTCGGTGTCCAGGCCATAGATTCCCTCCCCGGCGGATTTCAGGATCAGCTCGTACTCCCGGTGCAGCCTGGCAAACTGCTCTTCCGCGGCGTGACGCACCGCAACCTCTTTCTGTAGCAAGAGATTGGCGTCCTCCAGGTCGGCGGTCCGTTCGCGCACCCGTTCCTCAAGCCGGTGGTGGGCCGCGGCAAGTTTCTGCTCCGTCTCCAGGCGCAGACCGATCTCTTTTTCCAGGGGAGCAAAGGCAATACGCCTCAGAGTGAACCACAGGGCAATTCCGGCGATCGCCGTGAGGAAAAACGAGGCAAGCCCCAACTGCCAGTGGAGCTTGCGCAAAAGAGCATCCACCTCGCCGGAGGAAGCCACCATCTGCAGGCTCAGCAGCTTCTTGCCCTGAAAGTGCACCTTCTCTTCGACCAGAAAGACTTTTTCCCCTTCGCCCGGACGGCTGAAAGCAAAAAGATCCCTGCCCTCAGGGTCGATGGCGGCCAGGCGCACCACCTCGGGATGCTCCTCGCCCCAGCGCCGGACGAATCCGTTTATCCAATCGTAGTCATACTTGAGGGACGGCTCAAGGAAATTGACCGCCATCAGTTGGAGATCCCGGCGGACTTGTTCTTCCGCCCTGGAAAACAAAAAATTCCGTTGATGCCGGGCAATGATGATGTCGCCCAGCACCATGAAAAAAAACAAGACGGCCATGAAAGCCATGACCGCCTTGCTGTATCTGCCCTGCTGCGGGCCTGATTGCATGTAACCGCCCTCTTTTTCGTTCGTCAACAGGAGGAATACCCGCAACTCACGCACTGGTTGCAGCCGCCGCTGCGCCGCAGGCTGATCTTGCCGCAGGCCGGGCAAGAGGCATAGGAGGACGGCTCGGCATAGGGTTCGGGATCCTGCTCCACCTCGCCTTCGCCGCTCTTGTCAAGCACCTTGGCCAAGGCGGCGGGGATTGAATAGACCCTGCCCAGCGAGGCGCTGATCCAGGCGCCGTCCGAGGAGATATCCTCCAGGGTCCGGGCGATCTTGCCCACCAGCCGGTAATCGTGCTGGAGCGCCACGGAAATGACCCGCCCCAGGGCCTCGCTCATCCCGTGCAGGGTCGAGCCGGACTTGGTGGTGTTGAGGAACACCTCGCGCACATGCCCCTGGCCGCCCTTGTTGGCCGTGATGTACAGCGGGGCAGGCCCACGGAACTTGTAGGTGGAGCCGCTGCGCACGTCCATGTCGCAAAATTCGCAGGTCGCCTCAACCTTGCCGCCGTGGTCGCTCAACACCCCTTCCATGGAAGAATCGCGGAACATGGTGATGCCCTTGAGATTGCTCTTCCGGGCGTATTGAAGGATCTTTTTGATATCAGCCACCGTGGTGTCGGCGGGCAGGTTGATGGTCTTGGAAACCGCGGTATGGTTGAAGGCCTGGCACGCCTCAAGAATCCGGATCTGCTGGTACGGCTCGATCTTGTGCGCGGTCTGCTCGGCCACCCACTCCAGCTTCTCTTCCTCGTACTGGTAAAACTCCAGGGGCACCAGGATGAACTCCTTCCAGGAATCATCCACATCCTTGACCTTGCGGCGCTGGATCATGGAGAAATAGGGCTCCACCCCGGTGCAGGCCACCCGCATCAACTGGGAGATGGACCCGGTGGGGGCCTGGGAGGTGGTCACCGAATTGTACAGACCGCCGAGCTTGCGCAGGGTGGAGAAGATCTCGCTGGTCCGTTTGCGCCACTGAGCCTTGTTGGGCATGTCCGATTCGATGAAGGCAATGGCCTCGCTGTCGATCTTGTCGACATAGGGCATGTTCCATTCCTGGGGGGTGAGCTTTTTCTGCTTGCCTTCCTTTTTGATGAAATCGGCATAATCAAGACTGCCCTGCATGGAGCCCAGCATCAGAACCAACTGGGTCGCCTTGGCAAAAAGCGGGGCCTCGTGCTCATCGGCATAGGAAACGCCGAAATGGTTCATGGCGTGGTGCAACCCGGTAAAACCTATGCCGATGGGCCTGAACTTGAGGGTATTGGCCTTGATCCGCTCAATGGGGGGGAAGCCGCCCAGATCGAGGATCTCGTTGCCGGCGATGGCCGCAAGCCTGGCCGCCTCGAACACCCCGTCAAAAAACTTGCCCTTGTCCTCCTGGAGACACTTGGACAGGCAGACGGTGAGCAGGTTGCAGGCAGTATCCTTGGTGGAAAGATATTCTCCGCAGGGATTGGAGAAGATCGGATTGTATTTGGCTGGCACCGGGGTGTTGGCCAGGCTTTTCTGGGTGAAGAGCAGGCCCGGGTCACCGGATTTCCAGATGTACTCGGCCACCAGATTGGTAAGCTCCTCATCGTCCCAGAACTTCTCGTCGGTCACGTTAAGCGAGATGTTGCAGCCGGTGTAGCGGCCGGGATTATCCCCCTTGAAGGAGATGAACTCCTTGACGTCCTTGATATCCCAGTCCGCCTGGATCATCAGGGCGCCCCGCCGCTTGCCGCCCTGGCTGATGCGCTCGGAAAGATGGGAAAACCCCTTGGCAAAGGAAACCGGGCCGGAGGCAAGGCCCTGGCCGTTGTCCACTATGGTGCCCTTGGGCCGGATCTTGGTCACGTCGATGCCGCCGCCGCCCGCATGCTGGAAGATGCTGACCAGATCGCGCTCCATGTCGAAGATCGCGTCGGTGGAGTCTTCCACGTCGCCCAGGGGATAGCAGGAATAATACCCGGCCCGCCGGGTATAGGGGTTGCCGCCGTTCATCAGAAAAGGGGTGGCAGTAATGATGGTGCCGTGGATCAGGGCCTTGGCGACCGCAGGATGCTTGAACTGCTTGCTGACGCGCAACAGCACCTGGGTCATGTCCTTTTCCATGGGCACCCCGGTTTTATTGTTGCGGATAGCATACCTGGCCTGCACAAGATACTCTTCAAAACGCTCCCATTCCTTCAGCGCTTCATCAAAACTGATCGGTAAATCCATCGGGCACCCCTTGGGTAAATGTCATGATTGTAACGGAAATAAAACACGATATGGCGCATCGCTCGCATGCGCCACCACAATATATGGTACATCATACCCAAAGAGAGGCGTGGGAGGAAGTATTTTTTACGAGAAAAAAAGGGAAGGATATCCCGGCATTGCCACCCATCCCTGGGAAAAGGCCGACGGCAGAAGGAAACTGCGGATCGCTACAGGCGCTTAGACTGAAAAAGGGGCAGTTGAACAATAAAAATCGAGCCCTCGCCGGGTCTGCTTTTGGCGATAATCCTTCCGCCGTGCCGGGCGACGATTTTTTCGCAGGTTGCCAAGCCGATCCCGGTCCCGTCGTACTCATGGCGGCCGTGCAGCCGGACAAAGGGCTGAAAAATCCGCTCCGCATGCTTTTCCTCAAAGCCGATGCCGTTATCCTGCACCGTTATTTCATAGATTTTGCCCGGCAGCATTCTGCCTTTTACCTCGACCAGGGGAGGAATGCTTTTCTGCCGGTATTTCAAGGCGTTGGCAATGAGATTCTGGAAAAGCTGCCGGAGCTGGGTCCTGTCTCCCTCAATGGCCGCAAAGGTTCCCAGGCCGATGGTTCCCCCCATTTGCCGGGTTTTCTCCTCAAAATCATCCATCACCTCCCGCAGGAGATCATCCAGGTCAACCGCTCCGAAAGGGTGATCGCAGTTGCGCACCTTGGAAAGTTGCAGGATATTGTCCATCAGCTCCTGCAACTGGTGTCCGGCCTTGAGAATGCGCCCGAGAAATTCACCGGCCTTGCCGTCGAATTTCTCGGGCCATTTGGCCAGCAGCCGCTCGGCAAAGGAGACGATCAGCAGGAGCGGCTCTTTCATATCGTGGGAAGCCACATGGGCGAACTGCTCCAGTTCGGCGTTGGAGTGTCGGAGGCGCGTCGCCACCCGTTCCAGCTCCTGCTGCGCCTGCTGGCGCTCGGCCACCTCCAGCAGCAGTTGCCGGTTCACCGTCTCGGCCTCCTGGGTCCTCTCGTCCACCATCTCCTCCAGCCAGACCCGGTACTCCTTGAGCTCATCCTCCATCTTGCGCAGCTTGGTGACATCGGAGAAAACTCCGGTGGCATAGCCGCCAACAGCCTGGGCCCGGTCATGCACCCAGAGCCATTTCCCTTTTTTATGACGCAACCGGTAATGGAGATTAAAATCCCGCTCCTTGCTAAAGAGCAGGCCATACCGCTTGCGGACCTCGTCAACATCCTCGGGATGAACGTGGCTGAATCTGCTCTGCCCGAGCAGATCCTCCGGCTCGTACCCGCAGATCCGTTTCACCTTGGGGCTGACATAGACCAGCCCCCCCTCTGCATCCGCTCGCCAGGCAACATCGGGAATATTCTCAACCAGGGTCCGGAACTGTTCCTCGCTTGCCTGAAGGGCCAGCTCAATCCGCCGCTGCTCGGTGATATCCTGCAGCACCACAATACCGCCGGAATCTTCCCCGTTCACAAACCCCAGGGAGGTACCGCTCATCAGCACCGTCCGGGTTTCCCCGGCAACCGGAATAGCAATCTCGATACTGGAAAAGGAACCCTGTTCGGACAGCACCTTTTCCAGCAAACAGGCCTCGCAGACCGCATGCCCCAAGACCACATCGCAGGATTTGCCGATCAGCGTTTCCCCGCGCACCTTGAAAAAATCCTCAAAGGCGTCATTGACATCCACCAGGCAACGCTCCCGATCCACGATAAAAGCCGGCTCGGCCATCCGCGAAAACACCGCGGCATAACGCCTTTTTTCGTTGAGAATATACTGCCGCGCCTTGCGAAGCCTGTGCAGGACAGAACCACTTTCCTCCTTCACCCACTGACTGACGGCAGCGGCTTCCATCCGGTCGAAAAAAAGTGCGCATCCGGCTCGAACCTGCTCGCGGTTCCCCTCTGACAAGCAGAGGAAAAAAACCTGGCGGGCGCATTTTAGCAGAGAGAAAAAAATGGTGAACGGCAGGCCAAGCGGCCTGAAGGTGCGCACGGCCTCAAGGCCGGCTGCGGCAGGGAGGTCGCGAGCGCGACCGGCTGGTTGGGGCGGAATGCGTGTATCTGCCGCGGGATATGCGGCAAGAAAAGTGGCAAGATCTTCGGCAAGGCAGACGAGATACAGTTCCCAAGACTTTTCCTGTTGCGCAAGATGCCGGGCATAACCGGATTCCTCGGCCAAGGCGGCAAAGGCCGCATACACGCCCGGCCCATCAGAGCGTAAAGGAAAAAACCTCTCCTCTCCAGGGTCATTAGCCATATTCTTTGCGTTGCCGTTCCTTCAGGATAATCTTGATGGGGATGGCGTCCAACTTGAGCCCGGCCCTGAACTGGTTGAGCAGATAGCGGAGGTAGGAGAAATGCACCCCCTTGGGATAGTTGGCAAAAACGATAAAGGTGGGGGGCTTGGTGGAAATCTGGGTCGTGTAGTAGAGCTTGAGACGCCTCCCCTTGTGCATGGGCGGATTATGCCCCTCCAGCGCATCCTGCAGAATCCGGTTGATCTTGCCGGTTGAAAAGGAGCCGCAATACTGTTTGTAGATCTTCGCCACCGTGGGCAGCAACTGCTTCACCCCTGCGCCGGTAAGGGCGGAGATCTTGAGCACCGGGGCATATTCGACAAAGCTCGTGGCCCGGGCAATCTCCTCCATCAACTGTTTCTGCCGCTTCGCATCGCCGTGGAGCAGATCCCATTTGTTCACCAGGATCATACAGGCCCTGCCCCGTTCAAAGGCATAGCCCAGCACCTTGGTGTCCTGTTCGGTGATTCCCTCCCCCGCATCTATGAGGATCAGTACTATATCGCAGCGTTCCAAGGCGCCCAGGGCCTGGAGCACGCTGAACTTCTCAAGCTTCTCCTGCACCTTGCCCTTGCGCCGGATCCCCGCCGTATCGATGAGCAGATACGGCTGCTTGCCAACCGTGAGCAGGGTGTCCACCGAATCCCTGGTGGTTCCCGGGATATCCGAGACCACCATGCGCTCTTCGCCCAGCAGCCGGTTGATCAGGGAAGACTTGCCCACATTGGGCCGCCCCAGGCAGGCCAGACTGATGGTTTCCGGCGGGATGTCCTCGGATTCGGGAAAAACCGGCAGGGTCTCGAGCAGGGCCTCAAAAAACGGCTTGACCCCATAGCCGTGCGCCGCGGAAACAGGCCAGAGCCTGTCCACCCCCAGCTCATAAAATTGGGGAATGAGCTTCTGCTCAAGCTCCGGACTGTCCACCTTGTTGACCAAAAAATGCACCGGTTTTTCCGTGCGCCGGAGGTAATCCGCCACCTCGTAGTCTTCCGGCAGCACCCCCTCCTTGCCGTCCAGCAGGAAGAGGATCACATCCGCCTCCCGCATGGCCTGCATGGTCTGTTCGCGGATCAAACCGGCCATCATCTCCCGGCCATCGCCCTCGATGCCGCCGGTGTCGACCAGGATAAAAGTCCGCTCCTCCATGGTCACCTGCTCATAATGGCGGTCACGGGTCACGCCGGGGGTGGGGTCGACAATGGCTTTGCGGCTCTTGGCGAACCGGTTGAAAAGGCTCGATTTGCCGACATTGGGCCGGCCGACCAGGGCAACTATGGGATATCGGGTTTGCATGGGAGTTATGGGTTCCGTGTTGTTTTAAGAAACCGCGAGAAAATACCCGCGCCGCAAGCTGTGCTGCCGCATGCGACGCTATTTTCAAACGACGGCTTCCAGAAGAGTTCGCGCCTGTTCCACCACAGCGCGCAGAGAGGGAAAATCCCGCCCCTGCGGCGCAGCCAGGTGCTCGTAAAGGGTGGCGGCGGCGGGGGTGATGAACTGTCGGAAAAAATCTTTCCCCCTATTCTTGGAAAGAAAGGCAAAAGCTCCCAAAATCTGCAGGTTGCGCTGCAGGGTCATGTAGTAATATCCCTCAATGAATCGCCCCCGGTCAAGGGGAATATGAGCGGCGAGCGCATCCAGGTAGAAGCAGAGAAGGGCCTGTTGCCGGGGCGGGGACAAACCGGCATAGGGATCGATGAGCAGGGAGGCGAGATCATACCCCAACGGCCCCAGTCTGGCACCCTGAAAATCAATAATTCTGACTTTTCCCTCGCAGATCATGAGGTTGCGCGATTGAAAATCGCGGTGCAGGATGAAATCGGCGGGCTCCTGCATGGCCCGCTCCGCCAGAAAGACAAACTCCTGATCAAGCCCTTGGGGCAAGTCGCTCATCCCCAAAAAATCCTCACACAGGGCCTTCCGGAAATAGCCGGATTCCCTGGTCAGCATGAGTGCGCGGTCATAACGGGGGGTGTCCCAGCACCATTCCGGCTGAAACCCTCGGCGCGTCTCGGTCTGCAAATGAGCCAGGGCGGCAAGGGCCTGGTGGTAATAGGCCTCCGCCTCCTCCCCCTCCGCACCATGCCGGAGGAGCAGATCATGAAGCTTGGTGTCGCCGAGATCCTCGCAGAGAATAAGACCGCACTCCTCGGCAAAGCCGTAGATCCGAGGAACCGGCACCCCATGGGTGAAAAAATGACAGCCTATTGCATGGGCGGCCCGCGCCTCGGCCATGCCCTGGGCTTGGCCGGCGCTGGGCAACACCGCCAGCAGGGAAAAATCGCCCACGGCAAACCGGTAGAACTGCCGGTCGGAGCCATCTCCGGCCATCCTGTCCGCCGCCTGCATCTCCTGGGGGAAACCCTGCGCGGCCAACAACCTGCCCAGGGCCAATCTGTGCTGATCCGTTAACACCTTAATTCCCCCCAGTAATGATACTGTCGGTCACGATGGCGCCGGGGGCAACCCTGGCCCCATCCCAGACAACAACCCGCGTCAGGCTCGCGCCCTCGCCGATGGTGGCCCCGTGCCCGACGGCGACCCAGTCGTGAAACGAGACCCCGGAGCCGAGCACCGCATCTTTTGCGAGATAGAAAGGAGAGGCACCGCGCTCCGGGAAAAATCCGTGCATCCGCCCCTTGAGCACAATATCCTCGTGGAGCTGCAGATAATCCGCCGGGGTGCCCATATCGGTCCAGAAATGGCCGGAAACGGCCAGGGCCTGGATTGTGCCGCCGCGTTTCAGCAAGTCGGCATAGCAGTCGATGATGTTGTAGAAAACGCCCTCGGGGATCAGGGAGAGAACCGCCGGGTTGATGACCTGCACCCCGGTGAAGGCCAACAGGCGTTCGCCCTCTCCGACCGGACCGGAAAAGCCCACGACCCTGCCCGCGTCATTCACCCGGACATTATTGAAACGCGGGCAATCGTGCAGCACCATGGTCGCGTCCGCGCCGGAGGCGCAATGGCTCGCATGGACCGAAGCCAGGTCAAGATCATGGACAATATCGCCATTGACCGCCAGAAAGGGATCCGCGCCGAAATGGCTTTGCGCCAGACGCAGGCCGCCCCCGGTTCCCAGCTCCAGCTCTTCCAACTGGACATGAACATCCCTCTGCCCCTGGAGCATGGACCTAATTTGCTCCCGAAGGTGATGGGCATTGACCACGACCCCCTCAACCCCGCTCCGGCGGAGCTGCGTCAGGGTATGGGTCAGAAGGGGGGTATCGAGCACCGGAAAGAGCGGTTTGGGACGTTTCAGGGTATAGGGCCGCAGACGTGTCCCAAATCCTGCAGCCAGAACCATGGCTTTCATGAGATGTTCATCCTGATGAGTGATGATCGACAACGAGAAACAGCGAAATTACACAGACAGGAGTCCATCCGGCAACTCCTCGACCCCGACCACGACGATTCCAGCCCGATTCGCCGCCTCGATCACAGCCTCCCGGTCAAAGAGCAGGGATTGGCCTGTTTCCACCGCCAGGACAGCACCCTTGACCGAGGCCATGGTCTCGATGGTTTTTACGCCAATGGCAGGCAGGTCGAAACGGAAGTCCTGCTTGGGCTTTTTCACCTTAACGACCACAACCTTTTCTTTGCCCAGCGCGCCGCCCCGGGTGATGGCGGCATCCGTCCCCTCAATGGCCTCCACCGCCAGCACGGTGCGGTCCCGGACCACCACGCACTGCCCGATATCCAAAGCGCCGATGGCCCGGGCGGTCTGCCAGCCGAAACGGATATCCTCCATCTGCTCGGCAGTGGGTTTTTTCTTGGTAAGCACCCCCTTGGGGAAGAGCAGGTCCTTGAGATAGAGGGTGGACTCCAGAACGTGAATGCCTTCCTGTTCCAGAACCCCGGCCACTGCCCGCAGGATCGCGTCGTCCTGGCGGATGTCTATCTTGTTCCACAGGGTCAGCCCCTTGAGGTCCGGCCAGACATCCTTGAAAATCTTGGTTTTGGTGATGGCGCCCAAAAAGACGGTTTCCGTAACATCATGTTCCCGGAAAAAACTTATGATCCGCCCCAACTGGCCGAGTTTTACCCAGCAGAACCGGTCGGCCACGGTTTCGAGCTCTGGCCAGGACTCTCCCTGGTGCGCCACGATCACCACCTCGCGCCCCGCCTTTTTGGCGGCCTCGGCAAAAAGCTTCGGAAACTGACCGCCGCCGGCGATGATGCCGATGCTATTCTTCGTCATCACCGGCCATACGCACGGCCCCGCGTTTCGAGGTGGCAAAGAAATTCACCAGCTTGGCAACCGGCGCGCAATCGGGAATCTCCTCCAGAGTCTTGGCAAGCGCATCCTGGAGCAGCAATTCCGGGCTGCGGAAGATAATCTTGTACGCCTGCCCCAGTTTTTTGATCTCATCGGCGGAAAAACCAGACCTTCGCAGGCCGATGCGGTTGATCCCGGTCACCCGCATCTGGTTGCGGATGCCGGCCATGATCACATAGGGGGGCACATCCTTGCTGAGCCCGGACATGCCGCCGATGTAGGCATACTCGCCGATGCGGACAAACTGGTGCACGGCGGTAAGCCCCCCGATGATCACCCGGTCGGCGACCTCGACATGCCCGCCCAGGGTGGCGGCATTGGCCATGATCACATGATCCCCGACCACGCAGTCATGGGCGATGTGAGTGTAGGCCATCAGCAGATTGCCGCTGCCCACCGTGGTTACCCCATGGCCGCCCGGGGTGCCGCGGTGGATGGAAACATACTCCCGGATCTGATTATCGTCGCCGATAACCAGCCGGGTGGGCTCGTTGTTGTATTTCAAATCCTGGGGCGGCCCGCCAATATTGGTGAAGGAGCCGATGGTATTGCGGGCGCCGATGGTGGTAAGACCGGTGATAACGGCATGGGGGCAGACCACGCAATCAGGGCCGATCTCCACCCCTTTCTCGATAACGGCATAGGGGCCCACGGTGGTGGAGGCATGGACCTTCGCCTCGGGATCAATAACTGCGGTAGGATGTATGTTCATTGCGCCTTCGCTTGGGTTTGGTTGGTTGAAACATCAAAAACGGATGAAAGACTTCCGGGGACGCTCAGGCAAAAGTTGCCATGAGCTCCGCTTCGGCCACGAGCTTGCCGTCGACATAGGCCTTGCCGTCCATTTTCCAAAACCTGGCCTTGCGCTTGCTCACCGAAAGCTCGTAATACAACTGGTCTCCAGGCACGACCTTTTGCCGGAATTTCACGCCGTCAAGACCTGCAAAATAAACGAGCTTGCTGGCAACCGCCTCGGGATCGGTGACATAGGCAAGGATCGCACCGACCTGGGCCATGCCTTCGAGGATCAAGACCCCTGGCATAACGGGTTGCGAGGGAAAATGCCCCTGGAAAAAATTCTCGTTCATGGTCACGTTTTTGTACCCCCGGATGGATTCGCCGAGGTGCATCTCGACAATGCGGTCCACCATGAGAAAGGGATACCTGTGCGGTAAAATCTTCAGGATTTCCAGGATATCAAGCTGCTGCAAATCAGAATCCATGCCACCTCTCCTCTCTAGTTACTGGGCCGAACCGACGCCGGGTCATCGTTGCTGTCCGCGGCGACCAGTCCGCACGTTACCCGTTGCTTTCAGGACTATCCTCTTCGCCCGGCGTTATTGCCCGGGACAGCTCGGCAATCTGCCGTCTCAATTCCCGCATCTCCCGTACCATTTCCGGAAGTTTCGCATAGGCCGCGCTGGCGCGTAGCCAGGTTTTGTGGGGGATGGCCGGAATGCCGGCCACGATGGCGCCAGGTTCCAGGCTGTTATGCACCCCTGATTTGGCCGCAACCATTACCCGGTCCCCGAGGTGGATGTGCCCGGCAAGACCGACCTGCCCTCCCAAAACCACATTGTTGCCGGTGGTAGTACTGCCGGCCATGCCCACTTGGGCGACAACCATTGCGTCCTCTCCGATCATCACATTATGACCAAGCTGCACGAGATTATCGATCTTCGTCCCCCGCTTGATCCAGGTCTTGCCGAAGGTGGCCCGGTCAATACAGGTATTGGCCCCGATCTCCACATCGTCATCGATCTGGACCACGCCGACCTGGGGCCGCTTGACATGGCGGCCGCTGCCGTCGGTGGCATAGCCGAAACCATCACTGCCGATCACGGTTCCGCTGTGGATGATAACCCGGTTCCCGATCCGGCAGCAGCGGCCGATCGTTACATTGGCATACAGCACCACATCGTCGCCGATAACGGCGTCGTCATACACGACCACCCCCGGATGAAGCGCTACCCGCTGCCCAAGCCGAACCCGGTTGCCAAGATAGACCAGGGGGCTGATGGCAACCTCGGCGGGGATATGACAATCCTGGCCGACAACCGCCCGCGCATCGATGCCCGTGGCGACAAACGGTTCCGCGACAAACAGGGCATGGATGCGGGCCACGGCAAGGTAGGGATTCCTGACTCGAATCGCAGGCACGCTGATTTCGGTAACCGAATTCGGCACAATGATCGCCGAGGCCTTGCATTCGTCGAGCCGGGCCCCGCGTTTGAGATCGGCGACAAAGGTTATCTCGCCCTTGCCGGCACTGTCAAAATCGGCAACCCCGCCGATGAGCACCTCGGGGTCGCCAACCAGCTCTCCTTGAACCAGAGCAGCCAGTTCCGCAAGACGTTTCTGTTCGTAGGCCATATTCGCTCCCTCTCTCTGCGCACCGGACGCACAACAGCATTCCGAGGCATAAGAAAAAAAGTTCACCGTTGCTCACAACAACCGCAACATTAAAAACGCCATGATCCGGATAAGGAACCGCAACGAAATGGTCGCACGACCATGCTTGCCTCGCCACGGCCCCTAAAAAAAAAAGACGGGCTGCCTCCTTGCTGCCAAGGGAAACACAACCCGTCTTGCGAAACGTGTCAGCGCCGAAAATCCGCGCCCCGGGAAAAGGGGGGCTAGTCTCCGTTGATCCTGGAACGCAGAAGTCCGGAGGGCTTGAAGGTCACAACCTTACGGGCTTCCAGAATCAGTTCATCTCCGGTCTGGGGATTTCTCCCGCGCCGGGCATTTTTCTTTTTCACGTTGAACTTGCCAAAACCACTGATCAACAGATCCTCACCGGTATTCAGGCATTTTTTAGCAATGCGCAGAAAAGCCTCAACGGCCTCGGCAGCTTGGGCCTTGGTGAAATTGTGATTTTGATAGACCTTTTGGACAAGATCCGCTTTTGTCAGGGTCATGGGGCACCCTCCTTTATTGGCTCATAACATGTTCAACTAACTGATAATTGTCAAGAAATATATTTCAAGGCGGTCTTGCCGGCATACCTGCCCGCAGCGCCAAGCTCCTCCTCGATCCGCAGCAACTGGTTGTATTTGGCGACCCGATCGGTGCGGGAAGGAGCGCCGGTCTTGATCTGGCCGGTGTTCAGGGCCACACTGAGATCGGCAATGGTGGTGTCTTCGGTCTCACCGGAACGGTGGGAAATGACCGAGGTATATCCGGCGCGATGGGCCATTTCCACGGCATCGATGGTTTCCGTCACCGTGCCGATCTGATTGAGTTTGATCAGGATGGAATTGGCAACATCCTCTTTAATGCCCTTGGCCAGAATCTTGGTGTTGGTGACAAAGATATCGTCCCCGACCAGTTGCACCTTGCCCCCCAGTTTCTTGGTCAGCTTGCCCCAGCCAGCCCAGTCGGCCTCGGCCAATCCGTCTTCAATGGAGACCAGGGGATATTTTTTCACCCAAGCCTCATAAAAGGCGATCAGTTCATCCGCCGACTTATTGGCCTTCTTCTCCGCGGCAAGCACATAGCATTTTTTCTTGGGGTCATACAATTCGCTGGCAGCCACATCCAGGGCGATGAAAATATCCTTGCCCGGCTTGTAACCGGCCTTGACAATGGCCTCCAGCAAAAATTCCATGGCCTCCTCGTTGGAGCGCAGATTAGGGGCAAAACCACCCTCGTCGCCAACCGCGGTCTGGAGCCCAGCCTTTTTCAACACTGCTTTCAGGCTGTGAAAGGTTTCCACCCCCATGCGCAGCGCTTCGGCAAAGCAGGAAGCCCCGGCGGGCATGACCATGAATTCCTGAATATCCACGTTGTTGTCGGCATGCGCCCCGCCGTTTAAAACATTCATCATCGGCACCGGCAGCACCTTGCCGTTCACCCCGCCCAAATAGGTATAGAGCGGCAGCCCGACTTCCTCGGCGGACGCCTTGGCCACCGCCATGGAAACCCCGAGAATGGCGTTGGCGCCAAGATTTTTCTTGTACTCGGTGCCGTCCAGCAACAGCATGGCCTGATCGACGATCACCTGCTGGGTGGAATCAAGGCCGATGATGCCCGGGCCGATTTTTTCGTTCACATTGGCCACTGCCGTGAGCACCCCTTTGCCGAGATACCGCTTCTTTTTGGTGTCGCGAAGCTCCAATGCCTCGCGGGTGCCGGTGGATGCGCCGGATGGCACCAGGGCCCGGCCAACCACCCCCGAATCGAGAAACACTTCAACCTCAACGGTGGGATTGCCCCGTGAATCCAGAACCTCTCTGCCCAACACACCGATAATCTCTCCCATCTCTTCCTCCAAATCGTATTAAGCCGCTGTCCAAATAATAACCGTAACATCGAAATCCAGTGACCGGCATAAGGAGCCGTAACAAAATGATCACTGTAATAATTATTTCGTAACGGCTCCTAAAAAACCAATACAGGATACGCCCTGAAAATCAACCGCCCACAGCCCCAGCCATGCTGAAGATGGGCAGATACATGGCAACAACCAACCCGCCGATCATACCGCCCAGAAAACACATCATCAACGGCTCAATCGCCGCAGTCAGGTTTTCCACGGCCTGATCAACCTCTTCGTCGTAAAAATCCGCAATCTTGGTCAACATGACATCAAGTGCGCCCGTGGCTTCACCGACATTGATCATCTGCACCACCATGCCCGGAAACACCCCTGTCTCCTCCAGGGGCTCGGCAATGGCCCGGCCTTCGCTGATGCTGTCCGTCACCCGGAACACCGCCATTTCAATGATCTTGTTTCCCGCGGTTCTGGCCACGACATTGAGGGATTCCAGAATCGGCACCCCGCTTTGCAGCATGGTGCCGAGGGTCCGGGTGAACTTGGCCACCGCCACCCTGCGCAAAAGAGTGCCTACAATGGGCATATTCAGCAGCATCCGGTCCATCTCAATGCGGCCCTTCTCCGTCTTGTAAATCTTTTTCACCAGAAAAACCGCGGCAAAGATGGCGCCGATGACAAAATGGAAATTCCCTTTGGCGAACTCGCTCATATCGACAACCAACTGGGTCGGTCCGGGCAGGGCGCCGCCAAAATCCGCGAACATCTTTTGAAAAACCGGCACCACGAAAACCAGCATCACCGCCATGACCACAAAAGAAATACAGATGCAGATAATGGGGTAGGTCATCGCGCCCTTGACCTTCTTCTTGAGCGCCATGTTTTTTTCCATGAAGGAGGCGAGCCGGTTCAAGATGGTATCCAGAATACCGCCGACCTCGCCGGCCTCAACCATGTTGCAATACAGCGTATCAAAGCAGGTGGGGTGCTTCTTCATGGCATCGGCAAAGGTGGTGCCGGTCTCGACATCCGCCCTGATTGCCCGCAAAACTTTCTTGAAGCTGGGATTTTCCATCTGCTCCCCCAAAATCTCCAGGCTTTGCACCAGAGGCAACCCTGCGTCGATCATGGTGGACAACTGACGGGTGAAGATAACCACATCCTTGCCGGTTATTTTCGGCTTTAAAAACTCAATATTTTCAAACATGTCCTTGGGGGCTTCTTTCAGCATGGACACCGTTATCCGCATCTTTTTCAGATGCGCTTGCGCCATGGCCTCGCTGGGCATTTCAAGCTTGCCCTTGCGTTTTTCCCCATAGGAGTTGACACCCTTCCAGATATAAAACGGCATATCCCATCCCCTCTGTTGCTGAAATTAAACCGGCATTTATATCTTATATCTTAAGATTTTCTCAAAAACAATAGATAGATAGCGTTTATTTATGTCGGCAAAATTCTTGCGTCCCGTCATTTTTGTCGACAGGGGGTCTCTCTCTGCCGCATCGCCGTCCGCTTTTTTTATTGACACTCCACACTGGATAATTTAAATAAGCTGATTCATTAACGTGATGTTGCGCCGGTTTGCGGCGGCTCTCTGAATACCCCAACAACCAGTACCCGACCAAGGGATGAACGCGAATCCCGATCTGGGTTTCATACGGAGGATGACAATGGCAAAAGCGGCTCCCAAGGACATGACCAGCAAATATACCACCGGCCAGTTTCAACAGATCATTGACAAATGTGAAGGTTGCGAACGTATGGTTGAGGTCGAGACAGCAAAGTATTGCTCCACCTACGCCATGCCGGAAGCCAAATGGCGCCTGGGTCTCTGTAATTTTGCAACCCATGTGAAACCAGAGATCAGCGTGTCCACACTCAAGATCAATCCCTTGAAGGCTTCAAAACGCGCCGCAACGAAGGGCAAGAAGAAATAACCTTCCGTCTCTTTGCAGAATCTAAAAAAAAAGCCCTTCCGAATCCGGAAGGGCTTTTTTTTTAGATTACCCATGCGAGATTTACAAGATGGCCTTGGGATACAGAGCACTCAGCAATTTCTCGTCCTCCTTGATCTCCTTGAACCTCTCATAGGCCTCCTGAAAATGGGCAGGTTTGTCCGCATTCCCAGCCACCTTCGCCGCCGCCCGGGCCAAAAGCTCTTCCGAGCAGTCATACACCGCCTGAAAAACCTTATCAACGACCAATTCCGGAGTCTTCTCGTAAGGAGGGGGCGACTTGGTGATGGCAATAACCGCCTGCACCACCGTAGGCTCGGCGATGCACCGGAAAAGATCCGGCACATCATAGATGTCGGCAGCTCCCAGCATTTTTTCAATGAGGCTGCCGTTCAATGAATAGAGCAACCCACGAACCCGGGCCAGATTTCCTTCTCCATCCGGAGCCATGAACAACTTGAGATATGGCGTTACTTCACTCGGACTCAGAACACCTTTCTTAAAAGCCGACTCAAGCCAGCGCAGTTGCATTTCCGGACTTCTGGCCACAAACGGCAGGTATTTCTCATACCATTTCCGTTTTTTCGCCGCCGCTCTCCCTGCTTCTGTAATCATGCCTCTCCGTCCTCCCTCCCGAAGGGAACCCCTGGTTCTCATTCCTTTTCTTCAGAAAACTCGCAGGGTATTTCACACCCCTTACCCCCGCCGGCCGCCGCCGGCAAGTTTTTTCGTCCCCGCCCCACATTTTTTAACATCGCAACAATTCACGATTCCAGCAGGGACCGAAGCGGCCGGCGGCCGTAATTGCAGCGCAACTTTTTAACTTTTCATGTTGCACACCTGTGCCATTTCCCCTTTTTTATTTGTAAATCCGTCATATTTGCATTTGCCCCCAGCGCCAACCGTCCTTATTTTCTTCCATCAAGGAGGGCGGCAACAGATGAAAAAAATCGCCACCGCAACGCAGATCATTGCCGAAAGGCCATTCTATCTGGAACAGGCGGAAGAACTGCACATCGCCAAGACAGCATACCACAACGGTCTGCCAATCCTGCTAAAAGGCCCGACCGGTTGCGGCAAAACCCGGTTCATGCAACGGCTGGCCTGGGAACTCACCCGCCCGCTCATCACCGTCTCGTGCCATGACGATCTTTCCACCAGCGACCTCATCGGCCGATTTCTCATCAAGGGCGGAGAAGCGGTTTGGATGGACGGCCCCCTCACCAAGGCGGTCCGGACCGGAGCCATTTGCTATCTTGACGAAATCGTCGAAGCCAGAAAGGACACCACCGTGGTCATTCATCCCCTTGCCGACGACCGGCGAGAGCTGCCCATTGAAAAGCTGGGAGAAACCCTGACCGCCCCGCTCGAATTCATGCTGGCCATCTCCTACAATCCCGGCTACCAGAGCGTGCTCAAGGATCTCAAGCAGTCGACTCGCCAACGTTTCGTTTCCTTTGAATTCAACTATCCCCCTCCCGAACTGGAGGCCCGCATTGTCCTGGAGGAATCCGGCATTGAGCAACCGCTGGCGGAAAAACTTGTCCAGATGGCAACCATGACCCGGAGCCTGAAAGACTCCGGCCTGCAGGAAGGGGCAAGCACCCGGCTTCTGATCCATGCCGGCAAACTCATCAAAAGCGGCATCCAGCCGCGCACTGCCTGCAAGGCCACGATCACCGAGACCCTGACCGATGACCATGAAATGCTGGCAGCCCTTGAGGAGATAACCAGCTCCCTCTTTTAAGCGGAGGCACCCCCCTGGACCCACGCGAACTCAAAACCAGATTTGCCCAGGCGGTCCTGCCGGACATCCTCAACGACTGGGAGATCGAAGAGATAATCGAGCCGCTGCAGGGGTTGCCCGATGCGGCGTTGGACGAAATCTTTCGTCAGATTGCCGCAATCTGGCCGGTGAGTCATGCCCTCTGCAACAGCTTTCTCAAGACGGTGAAAAAGGGACTTACCTGCCTGCACCACTCCCAGCTTGCCGACTGGGTCAAGACCATCCTTGCGGCCTATGAATCCGGGGGACTGCATCAGACCCGGCAACTCCTCGAACGGGTGGAGGAAACCTTTCTCTGCGCGATCCGGGGAGAAACCGGCATCAGCCTCGCCGAGGTCACCGGCCGGCTGCAGCCCTATGCCACCGGACTGGCCGGACATCCTCTAGAATTGATCCCCGGCCAGGAGGTCTACACGGATACTGAGGCGGTCTATCTCCCCCCCAGAATCGCCATCTTTCCAAAACAGACCGACAATTTCCTGTTCTACAAACTCATCATCTCCTTTCAGTGGGCCTTTACCGCCATCGGCACCTTTTCACTCCATCTCCCAGAGGGCTCCCCGGCGATTCCCGCCGCCACAAGACGGCAGCGCACCGTCCCTCCCCCTGCATGCATCTGCCTCAACGATTACTTCAACCTGTTCGCCAAACCAGCCGTTGCAGCCCACCTTTTCCACCTTGGCGAAACCGCCAGGGCCACGACCTTTCTCCGGGAAAGGCTTCCCGGCCTCATGCGGGAAAGCGCCCCCATCTTCCAGGCCCTTGCCCGGACAATCCCGCAAAGCGCGGGAGGCTCCACCGGAGACCTGCAAAGGACCATCCTCCTCCGGGCCGCGCAGGATGCCGGCGAAACCCCTTCCGCGCCCCATCCCGTAACCAGCCTTTTTGACGGATTATTTCGCGAGAACGCAACCAGCCAGGATTCCGCCTGTTTTGCAACGAAGGCGTATGCCCGGTTTCTCGACCAAGCCGGGGAACCGGCTCCCCCCATAATCTTCCAGGGCGTGTTGCGCCCGGCTGAGGTCCTGGCGGTGCAGCGAAAAAAAAGAGCGGCGGCCAAGGAACAATTCATCGAGGCCCTCGCCGC
Source organism: Desulfobulbaceae bacterium UBA2273 (assembly GCA_002347095.1). Lineage (GTDB taxonomy): Bacteria > Desulfobacterota > Desulfobulbia > Desulfobulbales > Desulfurivibrionaceae > Thiovibrio > Thiovibrio ferrireducens. The sequence goes on from DDWZ01000023.1 coordinate 89,008, forward strand.
CGTCATCAACGCGCAACCGCCCCAGGATGCCCCAGGCGAAAAAGAGAAAAACGAAGCCCAAGGCACGGGATTTCCTGAACTCGAAGGTCAGACCGCCGCGGTTATCCCGCCCGAAGGGGCAGAGAAAGATGCCCCGGACACAAAACCGCCAGGAGAGAAAACCCTGGAATTCATCACCATCGACGACAGCCACATCGATCTTCCGGACAAACTCAAAAAAATGGCCAGGGAGATCGTCGAGGATCTCGGCCAGATCCCTTCTCAGTACATCTCCAGCGCCAAGCAGGCTGCGGGCAAGGGGCTGGCACAGGGAAACGCCCCTCCCCCCCGGGAGGGCGAACCCCTTGCCGGAGCCAATCTCTTCATCTTTGACGAGTGGGATTACCGGCGCGCGGGCTTTCGCAAAAACTGGTGCTCCCTTGCCGTCAAAAAAATCATTCCGGTCACGGGCACTTTTGTCGGCAACACTCTGGAGAGATACCGCGGCCATCTGACCCGGCTCAAACGGCAGTTCGAAATGATGCGCAACCAAGAACGCTTTGTCCGGCGGCAAAAAGACGGGAACGAAATCGATCTCGACGCCCTCATCGAAACGCTTGCCGACATCAAAGCCGGCCTTTCTCCCTCGGAGGATCTCTATATCCGGCTGGCCCGGGACAAGCGCAACATCAGCGCCCTCTTTCTCGTTGACATGTCCTCCTCAACCGAGGGCTGGGTAAACACCGCCCTCAAGGAAGCCCTGATCCTCATGTGCGAAGCCCTGGAAGTTTTGGGCGACACCTACGGCATCTATGGATTTTCCGGCATGCGCCGCACGCGTTCCGAGCTGTTCCGGATCAAGGATCTGGCCGAACCCTACAACGATGAGGTGAAGGGGAGGATTGCCGCCATCGGACCCCAGGAATACACGCGAATGGGACCGCCCATCCGGCATCTGACCAGGCTCCTTGCCGAAAGCGAGGCGAGAATCAAACTGCTCATCACCCTTTCCGACGGCAAGCCCGAGGATTATGACGATTACAAGGGTGAGTATGCCATCGAGGACACCCGCCATGCCTTGATCGAGGCCAAGGCGCAGGGGGTGCATCCATTCTGCATCACCATTGACAAACAGGCCCACGCCTATCTCCCCCATATGTACGGGGAGGTGAATTACATCTGTATCGACGAAGTCGGAAAACTCCCCAACCGGATTCCAGAAATCTACCGGGGCCTCACCTCCTGACCCTGCGCACAACCCTGAGCCTTCCACGCGCCATTACCCGCCCCCCCTGTCAATGGGCAAGCCCCCCTATCCTTTGCTCCCCGCACAAAAAAATCCGGCCCGGAATTATCCGGCCGGATTTCTCATCGTCCTGTTTCCAGGAAACTGTGCCTACGAAAACAACCGCAAAAAGCTCACACAGCCGCCGCCGGATTTCTTGGGGGCTTCCCCTGTCTGGCTCGCGCACCCAACAACTCCTGCCAACACTGCCGCACACAGCAACACGGTGATGGTTTTTGTCCCACGCAACCATAGACTTTTCACATTTCGCATGAATCTTCTCCTCCGGATCAAAAATACCTTCTTTATTGCCTTGAGCAAGCCGCCGCCACATGCGAACGGCCTCACAAGGTAACGCAGATCCCCGGAGATATTCAAATCGAAAAAAAAAGCGATTGCCGCCCCGGACAATCGCTTTTTCCTATGACTATGGGGCTACGGCTTAACGGCGATCCCCAAGAAACCGGAGCAGCATGAGGAACAGATTGACAAAGTCGAGATACAGAGCCAAGGCCCCCATGATCGCGCCCTTCCGGATCGCGGCCTGGCCGTTTTCCATGATCCCGCCCGAGCCGAGCCGGGTGATCTTCTGCACGTCATAGGCGGTAAGGCCGGTAAAAACGATCACGCCGATGGCGGAAACCACCCAGGAAACCATGGAGCTGGCCAGAAAGATATTCACCACCGAGGCGATCACTATGCCAATGAGCCCCATGAACAGAAAGGAACCCATGCTGGTGAGATCTTTTTTGGTCACCGTGCCGTAGATCGCCATGGAAACAAACATGCCGCCCGCGACAAAGAAGGTGGTGGCAACGGAAGCGCCGGTATAGAGCAGAAGGATCGCGGAGATGGTCGCCCCGTTCAAGATGGAATAGGCCAGGAAAAGATTGGTCGCCATGCGGGCGGACATCTGTTCGATCCGGGCGGAGAGATAGATCACCATGCCAAGTTCGCCGAAAATCAGGCCATAGAACAGGATTTTGTTGCCGAAGATTGCCTGCTGCAGGGCCGGGGTGCTGGCAACCACCAGGGCGGTAACCCCGGTGAGGCCAAGGCCGACGGCCATCCAGTTGAAGACCTTGGCCAGGAAAAGGGTTGCCGCCTGGGAGCGGGATTGGTCGATAACCATTGTTCTGCCGTTGTCACTGCTGTACATAATTTCTCCTTGCGCTATACATTTGAAATTGCAAACCACAGGGTTTCATAATAATCATTCCGCAACAATGCGCCACTCTTCCGCGCAGACCCTCTTTGCCAGGGGCATGGCCTAATCACTCTTCCGTCGCGACAGCACGGGTTGCGATCACAGGACGACGGAAAACCCAACCGCTGAGAGTAAGACCGCGCCCCATGATTTTTGGTTCCAGATAATTCACCACCACCGGATGAATGGCACATCAAGCCCCTGGCCGCCAGGATCCGGGGCCAGCCTGGCGGCAATCTCTCCGAACCCCATGCTTTTCAAAAGCTGAACCTGCCCCATCCCGGAATCCCTGGTGCTGCCTTTCGATCAGAGATCCAGGCTCTCGCCCGGTTCCGGCAGAAAAACGCCCGGCAAGCCGGATTCGCCCAGAAGACGCCGAAGCTCTCCTAATTCCCGCTCATAATGCGCGACATGCACGATTGCCAGCTTTTCGCATCCAGCCTGCCGCGCCACATCGAGGCACTCGGCAAGGCTGCCATGATTGGCGGTCTGCCCTGCAACCCGATACGCCTCATGCACCATAAGCGTGCATCCCTTTGCCAGATTGACTGATCCCGCGGTGGACCGCCCATCACCACTGTAGAATATCGATTTTCCGTCACCATTCAAGCGGAGGGCGAGACAGGGCTGCGAATGCTCCGTGGCGGCCACCTGCCAGAGAAATCCGGCCCCTTGAAAAGAATCGCCATCCTCAAGCTCGCGATACTCCAAAGTATAGTGCAGTTTCCCTAAAAAAGAAGGGTAGGCCAGATCAAGGGCCATCTCAATTTTTTCCCGCAAGCCATTTGGCCCGGCTAGCAGCAGCGGCTTAACGCGCCCCATCTCCCAGAATCGCAGGAGCAGCAAGGGAACCCCGAAAAAATGATCCCCGTGAAAATGCGAGATCCACAGAGCCTCAAGCTGATCCGGATCGAAACAATCAGCAAAATATCGATGGGGGGTGGTAAATCCGCAGTCAAGTAGGATATAATGATTTTTGCTCCCGCCCACAACCAGAATCGAGGTGTTGAAGCGTTCGGGGTCACAGGCCTCGCCAACCCCCAAGAAATGGACTTTCATGCACAGCGCCTTTTTTATCCTTTACCTACGTGATCGATAGCATACCATGAATAGCCTGATTGTTGCATGTCCAAGCTGTAAGACCAAGAACAAAGTGGTCGCCGTCAAACAGCACCGTAAGCCGCGCTGCGGCAAATGCCAGACCTCTCTGCCCATGGCCGATTACGCCGCGCCGGTCGAGCTTACCGACCAGGATGCCGCGCAGGTAATCCGCGAGGCCGACCTGCCTGTTATGCTCGATTTCTATTCGCCGACCTGCGGCCCCTGCCGAATGCTGGCCCCGGTGATAGAGCGATTGGCGCGCCGTTTTTTCGGGCGGGCGATCATCGCCAAGATCGACACCAGCACAAACCACATCAGCGCCGGACAATACGGAATCCGGGGCGTCCCAACCCTTATTTTTTTCAAAAACGGCCAGGTTGCCGACCAGATTGTCGGCGCCTTGCCGGAAGACGCCCTTGTCGCCAAACTCGACAGTTTCATTCGGACTTAGGATCGCCTCCCTGCCAATGACCCCCGCGAAAAACAACCAAAGCCCATGGGCCGCATACCAGTCCCTGGAGCCACAAACCCGCTTCGTTCTGCACGCTTGCGCCTTGACAGGAGAACCGATCCGGGAGTCCGCCCTGATTTCCTGCCTGTTTCCCTCGGCGGCAGGGCAGAAATGGCCCACGCCCACGGAAGGGCATCTCCTGACCGGACTTGCCGAGCTTGCGCAAAAAAATCTTCTCGAAAATGACTGCGCCTGCCGCAGGGAGATCGTTGAGCTCGTGGCCCATGACAGCCGGAAACAACCGTACTTTCCGGCCCTGGCCTCCGCCATCCAGCACGCCTGGCCAACCCCGGCCCCGGAGAAAAGCCCCGACCCGGACTGTCTGTGGCGCCGCTCCCTGCGCGACCTTCGCCTTGCCCTCCTTGCCGCGGACGAAACAGCGTACACCCACAACCTCCTCGCCCTTCTTGCGCTTCAGGAGGAATTCCCGGAACGTTTTCCGGAAAACCCCCTGGTCACTCTCTGCGGCGCCCCCTTTGATCCGCCATGGTTCGCCAGGCTCCCCCTCCATGTCCAACTCTACGCCCTGCATCAGATCTTCCTGAACGGGCTGCTCCACCTTACGGAAATCATCCTGCCCCGGGAATACCTGCAAGACAATCGCTTCCTCAAGGGTCTCTCCGCGAAAAACCGCGAGCCTTTTTCCTCTCTGCTGACCTCCCATCTGCTCATCCGGGGGCAAACCCAGGCCGCCTCCGCCTGGCTGGACAACACCCTGCAACAGGGGGCGCCGCTGGGTGTGCGGGGGTGGCAGCAGTTTCTTGCCGGAGAAACAACGGCAGCCATTCACTGCTACGAAAAAGATCTCGCCAAGATCAGAAAGGCCAACCAGAACGACCAGGCGTATTTCACCGGGGTTGAAGGGCTGTTTTACCTGATGGCCCTGCTCCAGAATGGCGATTATACCGCACACCAGCAGCTCCGGGACATTATCAAGGACATTGAGGACATTCAGCCCCACAACCCCTTTCTGCCCTCCTATTTCCTCCTCCTCGCCCTGGTTGAAGCAAGGGAGAACCGGCTTGACCTGGCCCGCGACCGGTTGACGGCGGTCAGCATCCTTCCCCAGCCGCACAGCATCACCACGCTATTCCTGTCCCTTGTCACCTACTGGATCGAAGGAAGGCCCAGCCCGGTCTGCCTGCCGCACCTGAAATCTTTCCGGAAAAAAGCCGCGGCCCACGGGTATCTGTGGCTTGCCCGCGAATACGGATCCCTGCTGCACCTGGCCGGAGAACAATCAGCCCCTGCGGCCACCACGGACGAACTCGCCCAGGCCTGTTCCCTTGTAAGCGTGATCACCCCGGAAGAACAATGGCAACGCGCCCTGCGCGCCCTCAACTTCAGCTCGGCCCCAGCCCAGAATCTCGCCAAGCCGGAGACCGCATCACGACTGACCTGGATGATCGATTACCGCACCCAGGAGGGCCTCGTCTCCCTGGTGCCGAAGATTCAGAATCTTACCGCCCGCGGCCAATGGACCAAGGGCAGATCCGTGGCCTTACGAAAACTGTTTCGCAAAAACAAGCCCCCGTTCTTGAGCCCGCAGGATCTCCTGGTGTGTGAAACCATTGCCGAGCACAAAGACAACCGGGGCGTTTTTTTCCGGTTTACCATGCCTGACGCTCTGGTCTCCCTCCTCGGGCACCCCCATGTTTTTCTCGCCGGCTCACCGAAAACCCCGGTTGAAATCCTGCAAGGCGAACCGGAATTGCGGGTTGACCAGCAGGGGGAGTCGCTGTTGATTCAGTTCTCCCCGTGGCCCGACAGCACGGAGGCGATAGTCCTCCGGGAAACCCCAGCCCGCTTTCGGATTTACCCCATCACCAAGGACCATCGGCGGGTGGCCGAGATTATCGGCCCCAATGGTTTGAGTGTTCCCCGCGACGGCAAGGACGAACTTTTTGCCACCCTGGGCAACATCTCCTCCTTCATGACCGTCCATTCCACCATCGAAGGAAAATCCGTAGGCGTGGCCGAGGTGCAGCCGGACGCGCGGATCCACATGCAGCTCCTGCCCTACGGAGCCGGGTTCAGGCTGGCCATGCTCGTCAGGCCCCTCCAGCCCGATGGCCCATACCAGAGGCCGGGAGAAGGCCCCAAAACCATCATCGCCCACAGCGGCGGCAAACGCATCCAGACCCAGCGCAACCTGGACCTTGAAGAAGCAAACGCCCGCTTTGTCGAAGAATCATGCCCCATGCTGGCAAAGGGAACCGACCTGGAGCGGGAATGGCTGCTGCAGGATCCGGAGGAATGCTTGCAACTCCTTCTCGAACTGCAGAGCCTCCCGGATAGCGTCCTCATTGAATGGCCCGAAGGGGAACGCCTCACGGTAAGTCCGCCGGCCGAACTCAATCAGTTTCTGCTCACGGTGAAGGAACGCAACAACTGGTTTGAGATGAGCGGAACCCTGAAGCTCAACGAATCGCTGGTTCTCGACATGCGCACCCTGCTTGAGCTGGCCCAGACGCACAGCAGCCGCTTCATCCCCTTGGGGCATGGCCATTTCCTCTCCCTCTCCCGGGAGCTACGCAAACGTCTGGACGAGATCGCCGCCTTTGCCGAGCTCAAAAAAACCACGCTCCGCCTCCACCCTCTTGCCGCCCTGGCCCTGGAGGATTTCACCAACGGGGTGGGCGAACTGCACACGGATGAGCGCTGGCAGGAACAGCAAAACCGGCTCAAGGAAGCGCAGGAATACGAACCTCGGATACCATCCACCTTCAAGGCCGTGCTTCGGGATTATCAACTGGTCGGGTTCAATTGGCTGGCCCGTTTGGCCAACTGGGGAGTGGGGGCCTGCCTGGCCGACGACATGGGCCTCGGCAAGACCATCCAAGCCCTGGCTTTGGCCCTTGCCCGCGCCGAGCAGGGACCGACCCTGGTGGTGGCCCCGACCTCGGTTTGCCCCAACTGGGAGGAGGAGGCAAACCGCTTTGCCCCCACCTTCAGAGTCGTTCTCTTCGGCGGCCGCCAGAGGAAAAAAATGCTCGCCGAGCTCGGCCCCTTCGATCTGCTGATCTGCAGCTACGGCCTGCTCCAGCAGGAATCAGCGCTCCTTGCCACCCGCAACTGGGAGACCATCATCCTGGACGAGGCCCAGGCCATCAAGAACTTCATCACCAAACGCTCGCGGGCAGCCATGCTCTTGCAAGGGAAGTTCAAGATGGTCACCACCGGCACCCCCATTGAAAACCACCTCACCGAACTCTGGAACCTGTTTCAATTCATCAACCCAGGGCTTCTCGGCTCCCTGAACCAATTCAACCAGCGGTTTGCCATCCCCATCGAGCGCGGCAACGACCCGGAGGCGCGGAAAAAACTCAAAAAACTGATCAACCCCTTTATTCTGCGCCGCCTCAAATCGCAGGTTCTGGAGGAATTGCCCGAGCGCACCGAGATTCTTTTGCAGGTGGAGATGGAGGAAAAGGAGGCCGCCCTCTACGCGGCGCTGAGGCAGCGGGCCCTGGAAAATCTGCGTCAGACAGGCGGCCCGCCGGGAAAACGCTCGCTCCAGATCCTGGCCGAGATCATGAAACTGCGGAGGGCCTGCTGCAACCCGCGCCTGGTCCTGCCCGAAACCGACATCCCCAGCGCCAAACTCACCCTGTTTGCCAAGCTTGTGGACGAATTGCGGGAAAACGGGCACAAGGCCCTGGTGTTCAGCCAATTTGTCGATCACCTCAGTCTGGTTCGCGAACATCTTGACCAACAGGGTATTCCCTACCGATATCTGGACGGCAGCACCGCCCCCCGGGAACGCCAGCGCCAGGTCCAGGAATTCCAGGCGGGTCATGGCGACCTCTTTCTCATCAGCCTCAAGGCCGGGGGGGTTGGCCTCAACCTCACCGCCGCGGACTACGTTATCCATATGGACCCTTGGTGGAATCCCGCCGTGGAGGATCAGGCCTCGGACCGGGCCCATCGCATCGGCCAAAAACACCCGGTGACCATCTACCGTCTGGTGGCAAAAAATACCATCGAGGAAAAGATCGTCCACCTCCACCACGAAAAAAGAGCCCTGGCGGACAGCCTGCTGGAAGGCACCGATGTCGGCCACGCCATGAATCCCGCCGATCTGTTGCGGCTGCTGAAGGAAGCCTGAGCAAGTCCGCCATGTCGTTACCCACCCTGCAGGATGGACTGCTCCACTGGTTTGCCAAAAATGGCCGCGATCTCCCTTGGCGGAAAACCTATCTCCCCTACCACATCTGGATTTCAGAGATTATGCTGCAGCAGACCCAGATGGATCGGGTGGTTGCCTACTTCACCCGCTGGCTCGAATATTTTCCCGACATTGCCGCCCTGGCGGAGGCGAAAGAGCAGGAGGTCCTGCGGCTGTGGGAAGGTTTGGGCTACTACTCCCGGGCCAAGAACCTCCACAAGACCGCCGAGCTGCTCTGCCTGAGGCACGGCTCCGCCCTGCCGGAAGACCACGCGGCCCTGCTCCAGCTTCCCGGCATTGGCCGCTATACCGCCGGGGCCATCATGAGCCTCGCCTTCAACCGGAGCCACCCCATCGTGGACGCCAATGTGGAGCGCCTTTTTTCCCGGCTTTTCAACCTGAACGTCCCGGTCAAGGAAAAAGAGGCCCACAACTTCATCTGGCAGAAGGCCGCCGAGCTTATCCCCGAGGGCAAGGCGCGGTATTTCAATCAGGCGCTCATGGAACTGGGCGCCTTGGTCTGTCTGCCCCGCTCTCCCCGGTGCGATGCCTGCCCGATCCACGCTCACTGCGAGGCCTTTGCCCAAGGAGTAGCGAAGGAGAGACCGGTTGCGGGCAAGGCGCGGGAGATCATCCCCATCACCATGGCAAGCGGGATACTCCAGCATCAGGGAAAGATTTACATCCAAAAACGGATGCCCGATGATGTCTGGCCCAATCTTTGGGAATTCCCCGGCGGAGGCATACACGAGGACGAAACGCCGGAACAGGCGCTGGTGCGGGAATATCGGGAGGAAACAGGCTTTGCCATCCAAGGGCTTAAAAAAATCGCCACCATCACCCACAGCTTCACCAAATACCGGGTCACGCTGCACTGCTACCACTGCCGCCTGCGGGGCAATGGTAGCACGCCGGTCCTCCACGCCGCCCAGGAATTCCGCTGGGTAACCCCGGAGGAACTTGAGAATTTCGCCTTTCCCTCCCCCCACCGCCGCTTGATCAATCGCCTGGCGGGAGAACTATGAAAAAACGCCTTGCCTGTACTTTCCAGGCCTTCCTTGTTACTATACTATTACACAGAGGCAGGGGTTGAATCTTTCAGAAAGGGAGGAAACAATGCGCCAACGGATGATCCGCGTGCTGATTTATATGGCCATTCTGCTGCTCATGGCCAACATCAGTCCGGTCATCGATTCCTTCATGCATCCGGAAATCCCCTATTTTGATCCCGAGCATCTCCTGGTCGGGGGGATAACCGCGGGCATCACCGCTCTTTTGCTCAGCCTGCTGATCTCCCACGCCAATCGCATGGCATCCGTCGCCCATGAACTGAGCATCCTCAACAAGAAGCTCCGCGAGCAGTCCAGCCGGGACAGCCTGACCGGCCTGTACAACCACCGATACTTCCAGGAAATGCTTCGCCATGAGTTTCTCCTGGCCCAACGCCACCGGACGGAACTGTCCTGCATGATGCTCGACCTCGACCTTTTCAAGGAGGTCAACGACACCTGCGGCCATCCCTTTGGCGATCTGGTCCTGAAGGCAACGGCGGAACAGATTCTCCACGAAGCCCGCGCCACCGACACCGTGACGCGTTATGGGGGAGAGGAGTTCGCCGTCCTCCTGCCCAACACGGATCTGGAAGGCGCCATGCGCATTGCCGAACGTATCCGCGCCCGGGCTGAGGTCTATACCCATCAGGATAAGGACGTTGCCATGCGGGTCACCATCAGCATCGGCCTGGCTTCGAACCGGGCCCACTCCCCGAAAAAACCGGAAGAACTGCTGGCCTTTGCCGACCAGGCCCTTTACCGGGCCAAGAAGGCAGGCCGCAACAAGGTGGTTGCCTACTCCGAGCTAGCCGCGACAAAGCACTCTGACTCCTGCGGCCTCGCACGGGAGAATTTTACCGAAAAGCCGCAAGCCCCGTAACTTTTCGATATTTCGGTGAAAATCGCACCACTTTTTTGAATAAAGACAAAACATGACACTCCAAAATTCAGATTACAAATCCCCCTGGAAGCGATTTGCCGTCAATATCAGCATGGTGATCCTGCTGTTCATTTCCTCACTCTTCACGGGCATTTACCTCAACCACCAGAAGACCATCGAAAAAGAACTCACGAGCCGAGCCCAGGCGCTTTTCAACAGCCTGGTCATTGCCCGTAAATGGAATGCACTGCACGGCGGCGTTTATGTCGAAAAAGTGCCGGGCATGCAATCCAACCCCTACCTTGAAAACCCGGACATCACAGCCAGCAACGGCAAGACCTACACCAAAAAAAACCCAGCCCTGATGACCAGGGAAATCTCGGAAATCGCCGACCGTGAAGGCGCGTTCCAGTTCCACATCACCAGCCTCAAACCGCTCAATCCCAATAATATTCCAGACCCCTTTGAACTGCAGGCGCTGCTGAGTTTTTCCCAGGGGAAAACCGAGGCCATCGGCAAGGAAAAAATTGGTGAGGCCACCTATTACCGGTACATGGCCCCGCTTTTCGTTGAAAAACCCTGCCTCACCTGCCATGCCGGGCAAGGATATCAGCTTGGCGATGTGCGCGGCGGCATCAGCGTCCGCTTCAACATTAACGACATGATGCGCGCTCAGATGCTGCACAGGCTGCTCCTTGGCCTGCTGTTCACGGGAACACTGATCTCGTTTATGGGGATCGTCCATCGTCTGGTGGGCGCACTCAAAAGAAAGCTGGTGGCCGCGGAAAACCTCATCCGGGAGATGGCGATCACCGATGACCTGACCAAACTCAAGAACCGCCGTTTCCTGCATGACCGTCTCAAGGAGGAACTCGAGCGTACCACCCGTTACCGCCATCCCCTTGCCTGTATCTTTTTTGATGCAGACCATTTCAAAATGGTTAATGACAGTTACGGTCATGAAGCTGGCGATGCGGTGCTGAAAACGATCAGCGCCACGGCCCAGGAGCAATGCCGCCAGACCGACACCCTCGGTCGTTACGGCGGAGAAGAATTCCTCATGCTTTTGCCGGAAACCAACTTGGAACAAGCCTGCGCCCTGGCGGAACGCTTACGGCAAGCCATCGAGGGCCAGGTCAGCATCGCTGACCAGCATCATATCCGGATCACCGCCACCTTCGGCGTGGCGTGCTATTCCCCGGAGACCACCGCAGATCAACCCAGCCTGTCCGACTTTATCAAGCAGGCAGACACCGCCATGCTCGAGGCCAAAAAAGCCGGGCGCAATCGCGTCGGCATCGCGTCCTGAATCAATTTGCCAGGAAAAATACAGAGTCCCCCGTATTGCCTGGCCGAACCGTTCGTCGTAAAATCCCTCGAAGATCAATTCGTTCAAGGGATGACACGTTCACCATGAAAAAAACACCCTCCGTTCCCGGCTGGCTGGACATCGGCGCGGGTTATGAATCATCCGCCGCAAGCGAGCGTATCGAGCGGACTCTCGCATGGCTGGTGACGGAACATCTCCCGATCTTTCTTGCCGGCACAGGATACCAGTCCGGGCCCGCCATCCTGATCGGCGCCAACGACCAGGAATTGCTCATCGATAAACCGCGGGATTGGTCCCCATGCCCGAAGATCCGCATTATTTTCAAGGACAAAGCCAGACTCACCAACCATTTTGACGTACGAATCCTGTCGGAATCCCTGGATACTCTGCGATCTTCCCGCCCGAAGGAGATGTTCCGCCTGCAGCGTCGGGCCCGTTACCGGGTCGATGTCCCGCACGGCTGCCATGTTTCCTTCCGCAGCGACAACACGCTGCACACCGGCCTCATCTTGAAAAATATCAGCGCCACGGGCATGCTCTTTTTTTCAAAAAAACCGATGAGTTTGTCGCGAAACACCATCCAGGACATAGCCCTATCGATTCCAGCCCGAGAAGAAGAGAATATCCTCACGGGTTGGCAGCAGAAAAAAATATCCCAGGGAGACGTTGTTCGAACCTACCATGACCGGCAGGGGGGTATTGTTTGTTACGGCGTTGCCTTCCGGAGCAAACGGAAGGAAGAAGATGAATTGACCCGATACATCCGGCAGCGCGAGCGGGAATTGATTCTCAAGGGGTTGCGGGTCTGAGGCAGGTCATTCCTTGCTGCGGCGGAAGCCGATGGTGGCGACGGTACCCTTGCCTTCCTTGCTGTCCAACTGAAATGAACAGCCGGGGTGATCCTCGATAATCCTTTTGGAAATGCAGAGGCCCAGGCCGGTCCCCTGCTCTTTTGTCGTGAAAAAAGGCAGGAATATCCTTTTTTTGAGCTCCTCGGGGATCCCCTCCCCGGTGTCCGTCACCTCAACCTCCACCAGATCCTCCTGCACCCTGGTGCTGATCACGATCTCCCCTCCGGGGGGGGTCGCTTCAATCGCATTCTTCACAAGGTTCACCAGCACCTGTTTCATCTTCTCCCTGTCCACTTCGACCACGACATCGCTGGAGGATGCCAGCCGGATATCAACCCCTTTGCCGCCGGAATAGGAATGCGCCAGGGTAACAACCTCGGTCAGGAGCTCGTTCAGGGAAACTCCGGCAAGATTGAGCTGCGGGGGCCGGTACAACTCTTTCAGCCCGGCAAGCAGGTGTTCCAGGCGGGTGACCTCATCCACGATGATGGTCAATTTGGCCCGGTCTTTCTCCTCGGTTGCTTTTTTCAAAAGCTGCCGGGCAAACCCGCCAATCATGATCAGGGGATTTTTTATTTCATGGTTGATCTCGGCCACGGTCTGCCCCAGCGCGGCCAGCCGCTCATTCTGGGCAAGACGATCCTCCAGAACCTTGGTGTCCGAGAGATCCCTGACCAGCCCGGTAAAATAGCGCTGCCCCTCAATGTTCGCCACGGAAAAAGAGATGGTGGCGGGAAAGGTTTCCCCGTTTTTACGGGCCACCACCAGTTCCGTCTCATGCCCGATCAAGGTTGCCTGCCCGGTGCCGACATACCGGGCCACGGCCAGCTCATGTCCGGCCCTGCACATGGTGGTGAGGATTTTCCCCAGATCGTGACCGACAATCTCCCTCCGGTCATACCCGAACATCCTCTCCGCCGCCCTGTTGAAAAAGATCACCGTGGAGCTTTCATCAATGGTGACGAAAGCCTCGTTGGTGTTTTCAACCGCGTTTTTGAGAATGATAAACTGTTTCTGCGTCTCCGCCGGTGTTTCCTCAGTCATACCCCCACCAGATCATGGCCCACGAAAAGCTTGCCCGATGCTGCCCCTGCCGCATATCTAAATTATGTTCCCAGATCAAGGGTAACGCGGAAACCCTGACCTCGATCATGCTCAAAAATTATTCCTTTACCGCTATTCCTTTTTTCTTCAAATCGCTGACAATGGCCCGGATCTGGCTCTCGTTGCAATCATCAATCCGATACACGTTCTTCATCCCATCCAGAAAATAGAGGGTCAACTGATTCCCGCCGCTCAACTCGGCGCTGCGGATGTGATTCGTGTCGAGCCAAGGCTTCAGTTCTTCCATAAAATCATGCAGGCTGCACTGTTTCATCATGATCCTCCTCCCACCAATAGGTATCAGAAATTACTGACAATCAAGAGCCACCTTGATCCGGTTGCCCCCGTCCCCCTTGGCCAGATAGAGCGCTCCCTCCGCCGCAGCTATCAGCCCCTGCATATCCGAGCCTCGACACGGCTCGGCGGTTGCAAGGCCGACGCTCAGCGTCAGGGTCTCCCCGGCTGTTTGCGCGGCGCCGTCCCCGCCCTCCAAGGCGGCCATATACGCCATAAACTCGTGGACCACGGTCATGGCTCCACCATTTGGGGTATTGGGGAGAATGGCGGCAAACTCCTCCTCGCCATAGCGGACCACGGTGTCCCCCGCCCGTTTGAGAACACAACTCAGGGCATCAGCCACCTTGCGCAGCCATTCATCGCCCTTGTCCCGGCCATGGGTTTCGCTAAATCGTTTAAAATCATCGAGGCCCACCATGAACAGCGAAAGGGGAACCACCTCCCGCCGGGCGCGATTCCATTCCCTGCCCAGGATTTCATCAAAATAACGACGATTGCCCACCTCGGTAAGACTGTCTCGCGGCACCATGTGCATCAGGCGGCGGTTCAGCAGGTCGAGTTGCGTGGTGAGCTCGACCAGCTCCAGCTCCCGCGCCTTGCGCCGATCGGTTTCATGCTTCAGCTTCAGGGCGGCACGCACCCTGGCCAGCAGCTCTATCTCCTTTACCGGCTTGATGATATAGTCGGTCGCTCCCATGGCGAAGGCCTGGGCGAGCGCCTCATCATCATCGCGAACCGTGACCATGATCACCGGAATATCCCGCAGCCCATCCTGCGCCTTTATCCGTTGGCAGGTTTCTATGCCATCCATGCCCGGCATCATGACGTCCATGAGGATGAGATCGACTCTTTTCTCCTCGACCGCCCCCTTTTCCGTGGCCGCGAGCATTTCCAGGGCTTCCTGACCGCTTCGGACACAATAAATATCCGCATACCCCTCCTGCCGGAGCATCTCCTCGAGCAGCATCAGGTTTACCGGGATATCATCAACAATAAGGATTGCCATTTTCGCCTCTATACTTTAAGCCAAGAACCGCGGACAGCCATCACTGATCCGCGGTTCTTTCCCTGCCTGGAATCATGGTATAGAATCATAGCGGATTTTGAAAGAAACAAATATTTTTCTCAACCTTTCAGCTCTCCCCGACAACAGGACGGTCATGCCCTACACCCCCATCATCGGCACCCTTGGCTACATTCTTTCTCCGGACCGGACCCAGACCCTTCTTGTCCACCGCAATGCCCGCCCAACCGACGCCCATTTGGGCAAGTACAACGGCCTGGGCGGAAAAATGCGCCCCGACGAGGATGTCCTCACCTGCATCACGAGAGAGATCAAGGAAGAAGCCGGGATCGACTGCGAGGAAATCCTGTTGCGCGGGACCATCAACTGGCCCGGCTTCGGACCGCACGGGGAAGATTGGCTGGGATTTATCTTCCGGATCGACCGCTTCCACGGCACCCCCTTCCCGGAAAATGAAGAAGGGGCGCTTGCCTGGCACCCCATCGATCATCTGCATCTCCTGCCGATGTGGGAAGGAGACCGGTATTTTCTACCCCTGGTGTTTGATTCCGACCCCCGCATCTTTCATGGCCACCTTCCATATAAAAACGGCCGGCCGCTGAGCTGGAACTTCACCAGGATCTGACGGTATCGCTCCCGGACCGGGAGCAGTCTGGGCTTATCAGCCACAGCTTTTGTTGGAGCGGGGATCCCAGGTGTCATATGCCTTGCTGTACAGGTAATCGTTGATAGCCAACAGCTCTGCCTGCGATAACTTGGCCCAGGAGCCATCCTTGGCGCATTGCACATTTTTCTTGTAAAAAACCGTATTCCATCCCCGCATGGTCCTGGAATCAGTATCCAGGAACCTGGCGCCCTTGTCATTGCCCCTAAAATGGCAACTCTTGCAGTTGCTTTGATAGAGCTTATACCCGTCCCAGGTGTTCTTGAACTCCATGGCCCGGCTGGACTGGGTCACAGGGTCAAAACGGTAGGTTGTTTCTCCGGCAAAAGCCACTCCCTGCGACAACAACACCAGGCATGCCGCCATCGCCGCCATGACCACGCTCTTTCGCTGCTGCATCCCACCACCTCCTGCGTTAGGCTTGAAACAACCCGGACAACACGCGATGCCATGTATTCATCGCCCTGCCCCTTGATCAACCATCATCTTGAATGGCCGGCCACATACTATGCAAAAAATTATACCGCAATGTGGCACAATCCGCTAAAAAATATTTTTCCGCCCGTCACCTCTTTGCCACTGCCTTTCCCCTTTTACAGCTTTCGTGAGCTGAAAATCCCATTAACCCGCTGATAAAACACGACAAAGATATTGTTTTTGCCTTGTTTTTCATGTTTATAGTAAATGAATCATATCTGTCCTCTTCCGGACCACGAAACACAAGGCCGATATCCATGCCGCCATGCACAGGCTCGATGCATTGATGCTCACCCGACTCATGCTGGGGCTTTGCCTCCAGGGCTTCGCTTTTTTCTGCCTTTTGGCACTCCCGGCAACTGTTGGGGCCATGCCTGCTCCGGTGGTTATCACTCCGGAACACGGCTCGTACTTCCTGGCGAAACATCTCGAACTCCTGGAAGATCCCACCACACACCTCACCATCACCGACATTATCTCCCGGCAAAACGAACCCCGTTTTGCCCCCTCTTCCACCGAAACCCCCAGCTTCGGCTTTACCACTTCCGCGGTCTGGGCTCGTTTTACCGTAAAAAACAGCCTGCCCCGCACGGTGGAGTATTTTCTCGAAATAAAATACCCCCTGCTTGACCAGATAGATTTGTATATCCCCTCCGGACCGGAGACCTTCACCGTTTTTAAGGCAGGGGACAGCATGCCCTTTAAAGACAGGGCCATCCAACACAAAAATACCATCTTCCCGGTCATGCTGGCCTCCGGCGAAGAGAAAACCCTGTACCTGCGCTGTGAAACGACAAGCTCCCTGAATTTGCCCATCGTACTGCATTCCCCAGCCTGCCTGGCCGAGGAAATCACCAGGGAACAGACGCTGCTGGGCATCTATTACGGCATCCTGCTGGTCATGATGATCTACAACTTTTTCATCTATCTCGGCCTCAAGGACAGCACCTATCTCTACTACGTTCTTTTTGTCTTCACCTACATGCTCTTCCAGTTGAGCGTCAACGGCATGGCTTTTCAGTATTTCTGGCCCAATCGGATCTGGTGGGCCAACAACTGCACACCCTTGTTTATTTTTCTCGCCTATATCTTCGCCACCCAGTTCACCAGAAACATTCTCGACACGGCAAAAAACGTCCCCCGGATTGACGCCATTCTCCGGGCAGGTCTCGTTCTTTCCGCGCTCGGCAGCGTTCTTACCCTTTTTGTCGGCTACAATCTGAGCATCCGTTTGGCGACGCTGATGAGCCTGACCGTGGTTGCCCTGATCGTTGCCGGATTTACCTGCATGATCAAAGGCTACCGTCCGGCCCGCTATTATTTTCTGGCCTGGTCCGTTTCCATGCTGGGGGTAACGGTGTATGCCCTGAAAACCTTCGGCATCCTGCCCCACATCTTCATTACCCACTGGGGAATCCAGCTCGGCTCGGCCTGGGAGGTCATCCTGTTGTCCATGGGGCTTGCCGACCGATTCCAGCTCATGAAACAGGAAAAGGAGCAGATGCAGACCGTTTACGCCCGGGAGCTTGAGGAAGCCCACGGCGAGCTGGAAAAATCCTTCCGGGATATGGAACAGTTCAAAAACTCCCTGGAGACTCTGCTTGAAGCGCGAACAGCAGACCTGAGCCGGGTCAACGAAAACCTCGCCAGAGAGGCCGAGGACCGGCAAAAAGCCGAAGCCCGGGCGGAAGCGGCCAGCAAGGCAAAGTCCCAGTTCCTTGCCTCCATGAGCCACGAAATCCGCACCCCGATGAACGCCATCCTCGGCATGACAAACATGGCGACAAAATTAGCCGAAACAGCAAAACTCCGGCAATACCTCGCCGTTATCCAGGACTCGGGAAAAACGCTGCTTGCCCTGATCAACGACATCCTTGATTTCTCAAAGATCGAAGCGGGTCGCCTTGACCTTGAATGCGCCAATTTTGACCTGCGGGAAACCCTGGAGAGTCTTGCGGATCTGTTCGGCAAGCAGGCCGCGGACAAAGGCCTTGAATTGCTCATCAACGTGCGCGGCAACACCCCCTGCGCCTTGAAGGGCGACGCCCTCCGCCTGCGGCAGATTCTGATCAACCTTGTCAACAACGCCATCAAGTTCACCCACACAGGCGAGGTCGCCGTCACGGCCCACGGCGAAAGGCTGACCGATGATGCGGCAATCCTCTCCTTTTCCGTCCGGGATACAGGCAGTGGCATCAACCATGCCCAAATCAGACAACTCTTCAGCGAATACACCCAGGCAGACAGCTCAACCTCCAGACTGTATGGAGGAACCGGGCTTGGCCTTGCCATCAGCAAACAACTGGTCACCCTCATGGGGGGAGAAATCAGCGCCGAAAGCGAGCCGGGCAGAGGAAGCACCTTCTATTTTACCGTCAGCGTAGAGCTTCAACCCCAAGAGGCCCAGCACGCCCTTGTCCTTCCCGCCTCGATTTCCGGGGCCAGGGTTTTGGTG
Source organism: Desulfobulbaceae bacterium UBA2273 (assembly GCA_002347095.1). Classification (GTDB taxonomy): domain Bacteria; phylum Desulfobacterota; class Desulfobulbia; order Desulfobulbales; family Desulfurivibrionaceae; genus Thiovibrio; species Thiovibrio ferrireducens. The sequence goes on from DDWZ01000023.1 coordinate 107,393, forward strand.
GCGACACGCCACCCGGCCTTGCGAGAAACCTTGCTGGAGATGCTCGCGGGCTTTGCTTGCAGGCCGGAAATTCTCCAGCCCTTTGCCGCAGGCGCTATCACCCACAACACCCCGGAACACGCGCTCTTTGTTCTCGACAGCTCCCTGCCCGAACTCGATCTGCCGCATTTTCTGGCAAACCGGGCGGCCAGCCACCCGGACGAGTCCCTGACTCCGGCCATAATTCTCACCCAACCCGATTCCGGACCACTCCTTGAAAACCTCCAGGGTTGCCTCCGGGTTGTCGTTCTGAACAAGCCGCTCAAGCAATCCTATCTGTTCGAAGCAATCGTCACCTGTCTCGAAACGGCAGATGCCACCCCGGCCTGCACCGCTCCTCCACCTCGGGAAAACGACAAAAAACAATTCACGACCCTAAAGGGAAAACAGGTGCTTGTGGTCGAGGACGACCCGGTAAACCAGATGGTGACAAGTCAACTCTTGACAAGAGCCGGCATTCTGGTTGATATAGCGGGCAACGGTCATGAGGCGCTGGCGGCTCTGCAAGAAAAAACCTATGATGCGGTGTTGATGGATATCATCATGCCGAAAATGGACGGATTGACCGCCACCAAGGCCATCCGCCAGAGCCTGGGGCTCGATCTGCCCATCATCGCCCTCACCGCCAACGCCATTAAGGGCGACCGGGAAAAATGCCTTGCAGCCGGCATGGACGCGTATCTGACCAAACCCGTGGAAATACAAAGCATGTACCAGATTCTGGAAAAATTTACCGCCGTGCGCCCATGATCGCCACCGCCATAACGACACTGAATCTGCTGCTGGAGGAAAGTTCCCTCTCCTTCAAAAACCTGCCCGCGGCAGGCCTCGCCTTTCAGCCGCCCTTGCACTACGGGGAGTTCCGCCAAAAAGCCCTGGAAATCGCGGCCCTGCTCAAGGAACAAGGCATCAAAAAAGGCGACCGGGTGGCGATTCTCGCCGATAATTCCCCCCAGTGGGGCATGGCGTATTTCGGCATTGTCCGGCTTGGGGCGATCGCGGTTCCGATCCTTCCTGATTTTCCGGAGGCCGACGTCAAGCACATTCTGAAGGAAGCCGGAGCAAGCATTCTCTTCACCACCCAGCGCCAGCTTGAAAAGCTCTACGAGCTTCCGGGCAACACACTCAAGGTTGTGATCACCCTGGATGACGCCATCGACCCGAACAACCTCTTGGCCACCCTGCCCTTCAGCCGTTTTCTCCTTGCCGCCAGGGATCTTCCGGAAAAGAAAAAAGCCATCGCCGCGAATTTGGCCGGTCCGGACGACACCGCCTCGATCATCTATACCTCCGGCACCTCGGGCCATGCCAAGGCGGTGATGCTGAGCCATAAAAACTTCATCAGCAATGTTCGCTCCACCCTGTCCATCTTTCCCGATGAGCCGGTGCAGGGCTGGACCTTTCTTTCGATCCTGCCCATGTCCCATGCCTATGAATTCACCATCAGCTTCCTGGTGCCGCTGGCCACGGGCTCCCGCATCGTCTATGCAGGCAAGACCCCGACGCCCACCGTTCTTGAACGGATCTGCAAACACGAACACCCCTCCATCATGTGCATGGTGCCCATGGTCATGGAGAAAATTTACAAAAAAAAGGTGCTGCCGGCCATCAGCGCCAATGTTTTCATGCGGGCAGCCATGAAGCTGCCCCTCGTCCGCCGCAAGATCCTGCAGAAAATCGGCCGAAAACTGCAACTATTTTTCGGAGGCACGCTGAAGTTTGTCGCCATCGGTGGCGCACCGCTCAACATCGAGGTGGAACGATTCCTGGCCGAGGCCGGCTTTCCATATATTGTCGGCTACGGCTTGACCGAAGCCTCCCCCCTGGTCAGCGCCGGGCCATACGGCGATTCGAGCATCGCCCTGGGCTCGGCAGGAAAACCGGTGCAGAATGTGGAGGTCCGGATCAGCAAAGCAAATCCTGAAACGGGCCTGGGTGAAATCCTGGTCCGGGGCCCCAATGTGATGCAAGGGTATCGCGCCAATCCAGAGGCGACCAGAGAAGTGCTTGCTCCCGACGGCTGGCTTTCCACCGGCGATCTCGGCTATCTCGACCCCCAGGGAAACCTCTTTATCAAGGGACGTTCCAAGAGCGTGATTGTCCTTTCCCACGGCGAGAACATCTATCCTGAAGCGATCGAGGAGAAGATCAACGCCTTCCAGCATGTAGTGGAATCGCTGGTGCGCGAACGCGACAACCGATTGGAAGCCCTGGTCTATCTCGATTACGAGCTGATCGATGCCGAAACCCGCGGCAAGGACCAGGCCCGGCAGAGGGAGCATATCGCCGGGATTCTGGCTGAAATCAAAAAACAGGTGAACCAGCAACTGCCCCCGTATGGGCAGCTTGCCCAGGCAAGCGAACATCGCGAGCCGTTCACCAAAACCGCTACCCATAAAATAAAGCGCTATCTGTACACCAGTTCCGCCTGCTCTGATATGAACGGAAAAAAAGGAGAGAGGAGATGAAAAAAAGAATCGCTGTTGCCGCCCTGGCCGGAATACTGGCCGCCACCCCCGCCTTTGCCTCGGGCTATCGCATCCCGGAGCAATCCACAAACTCAGTGGCGCTCAGTAACGCCTATGTGGCCAACACTCCGGGCGCAGACGCCAGTTATTACAACCCGGCCAACATGAGCTGGCTGGAGGAGGGCTGGCATTCCGAGTTCAGCCTCACCTACATTAATCTGGCGAGCATTGAGTATACCGACAACAACTCCTCCGCCAGAAGCGGCAGCTCCAGAACAGAAAACTTTGCCCTCCCCGAGTTTCACCTTGTCTCGCCCCAGTACAACAACTTTCGCTTTGGCCTTTCGCTGGTCTATCCCTACGGCCTGTCCAAACGATGGGAGGCCCCGTATCCCCGCATGACCTCGGAAGAATTCACTCTGAAAACCTATGAACTCAACCCCAATCTTTCGTATCAGGTAACCGACACCTTTTCCGTTGCCGCAGGAGTGCGGGCAATTTACAGCGAAGGCAAGGTGAAAAGCACCGATACCCTCGGGACCCTTGGCCTGGCGCGACGGGATCTTGATGGCTCCGCCACGGACTACGGGTACAACCTCGCCGTCACCTATAAGCCGGTCAGCAACCTCTCGCTTGCCGCAACCTACCGCTCCAAGGTCGACTTGGAGATTGAGGGAGATGCAACGCTTGGCATTGGCGGCGCCACTTATTACAACAACCGTTACGCAGAGGTCATGGTGCCTGCCCCGGCGGTGCTCACCTTGGCCGCCGCCTACACCTTTGCTGCGACCACGGTGGAGTTCACCTATGACAAGACCTACTGGAGCGCCTACGACAAGCTGGATTTCAATTACGATGTTTCACTGCTGACCATCAACCCCACCCTCTACGCCCTTTTCGATGCCCCTGGCGCAAAAAACTGGAGCAACACCGATGCCTTCCGCATTGGCCTAACCCACAAGCTGAACACCCATTGGACCGTCATGGCCGGATTCGCCATCGATAAAAACCCGGTCCCGGACCAAACCCTGGGCTTTGAGCTGCCGGATTCCGACGCCAAAATATATTCCATCGGCGCGCGATACCAGATCACCGACACACTGCAAGTTGGCGCGGCCTATCTCTACGACGACAAAGAGAGCAGAACCGTTGCCAGTTCCGCTCCTAAACCAAACGGCACCTTCGACAATTCCGCGGCCCATCTCCTCAACATCGGGCTGCAATACCGCTTTTAATATGACACACAAACATGATTGAAACCACGGCGGAATCCGCCTCCAATTATCCCCCGGATGTCCATTGCCTGAGGCTGGGCAACCGGGAAATCTTCCTCATCGGCACGGCCCACATCTCCAAGGAGTCGGTGGATCTGGTGCGCCAGGTCATTGCCAAGGAAAGGCCGGACTGCGTCTGCGTGGAGCTTGACGAAAAACGCTACGAGGCCCTGGCCAAGCGCAAGACCTGGGAGCTTCTCGACCTGCGGGAAATCATCCGCAAGAAACAGCTCTCCACCCTGCTGATCAACATGATTCTTGCCTCGTATCAGAAACGCCTCGGCGACCAGATGGGGGTCAAACCGGGCACCGAACTGCTGGAGGCGGTGCAGGAGGCGGAGAAATACGGAATTCCCGTGGCGCTCTGCGACCGGGATGTGCGGGTCACCCTGCGCCGGGCCTGGCAATCCACCTCATTTTGGCGCAAAAATTATCTGCTGGCCAGCATTCTCACCAGCATGTTCGAGGAAACAGAGATCACCGAGGACAAGCTGCGGGAATTGAAGGAGAGCGATGTTCTCTCCGAGCTGCTCAGTGAACTGGGCCACGCCATGCCCGAGCTCAAGCAGGTGCTCATCGACGAGCGAGACACCTTTCTGGCGGAAAAGATCAAGGGGGCCGAAGGCAAGAGGCTGGTGGCCGTGGTGGGGGCCGGGCATGTGGCCGGAATCAAAACGGCCCTTGGCGAAGACCGCAGCGGCCAGATGGAGGGGATCAACATAATTCCACCGGTTTCCCCGGTCTGGAAGGTTGCCGGTTGGGCCATCCCCGCCATCATCGTGCTGGCTCTGGTTGCGATCGCCGTCACCAAGGGCGCGGAGGTGGCCGGCGACAATGTGCTGTTCTGGATTCTGGCCACCGGCCTTCCCGCCGCTTTCGGGGCCATCCTGGCGCTGGCCCATCCCTTTACCATCCTCGGCGCCTTTGTCGGAGCGCCCATCACCACCCTGCTGCCCGTGCTCGGCGTGGGACATCTCACGGCATTCATTCAGGTCATGGCCCAACCGCCGCTGGTGATTGAGTTTGAAACCGTCCTTCAGGACATGGCAAGCGTCCGCGGCTGGTGGCGCAACCGCTTGTTGCGGCTTTTTCTGGCCTTTATGCTGCCGAGCATGGGGGCTGTGGCCGGCATGTGGGTCGGCGGCTCCAGAATTATCTCAAACCTCTTTTAGGCTCCGTTACGAAACGACCTCGCCACTCGTGAGCATTTCGTTGCGGCTTCGCATGCCGTCTCTGATATCCGGACGACGACAGCACCTTAAATACAACGGCTTTAGGCAAAAAACATGAACAAAAAATTGTATCTTGCGGGCAAAGAGGCCCGCCACCTGCGCGGTCTGGGACACCACCTCTCCCCTCTGGTCATGATCGGCAAGGACGGCGTTACCGACAATCTCACCGAAGCCTTGGAAGCAGTGCTTACCGCGCACGAGCTGGTCAAGGTCAAGATCCAGGACGGTTGCCCCTTTGCCCGGGAAGAGGCCGCAGAGCTGCTGGCCCAAAAAACCAAAAGCCGGATCGCCCAGATCATCGGCAAAACCTTCCTGCTCTTCCGCGAAAACAAGGAGCAGAAAGAAGACAAGAAAATCAAGCTGCCGAAGGGCAAATAGCTGTAGCCTCAGACCCGGCCATGCGCGATTATCTTGACCTGCTGAAAACCGCCGACAAGGACGCCATCCGCGCCCGGCGGACAGAGACGGCCGCTCGGCTGGCCCAGCCCAAAAAAGGCTTTTTGCGCTTCCGCGAGCCCTATGAGGCCTTGCATCACCTGCAGGCACGATTCACCGATTTCAGCAAGGATGCGGTGACCATCGGCCGGGCCGATGAGTTGGGCGAAACGGACCTGTGCCTGGTGCGGGAGACCATGCGGGCCTTCATGCCTTGGCGCAAGGGACCATTCGATGTGTTCGGGGTTGAAATCGATGCCGAGTGGCAAAGCTGGCGCAAGTGGAATCGGCTGCTGCCCGCCCTGCCCGACCTCACCGGCAAGGTGGTGGCCGATATCGGCTGCAACAACGGCTACTACATGTTTCGCATGCTGGAGCATAAGCCGCGCTGCGTTATCGGGCTGGAGCCCTTTCTCCAGCATTATTACTGCTTCAAGACCCTCCGCCGGATGGCCGGGGCCGACGAGCTGTTCATCGAGTTGATGGGAGTGGAGGACATCCCCCTCTTCCCCACCTGTTTTGATGTGGTGTTTCTGATGGGCATCATCTACCACCGCATCTCGCCGGTGGAGATGCTGCGGGAAATCCGGGCAGCCATGCGCCCCGGCGGGGTTTTAATTTTAGAATCCCAGGCCATCCCCGGCGAGGAACCGGTGGCCCTTTTTCCCGAGGAGCGTTATGCTAAGGTGCCAGGCACCTATTTCGTGCCCACGGCAAATTGCTTGCGCAACTGGCTCATCCGCACCGGCTTTACTGAGGTGGAAATCTTTTGCAGCCACCCCATGAGCAGCGAAGAACAACGGAAAACAGCATGGATGACCTTTGAATCCTACGAGGATTTTCTTGACCCCGGCAACCCTACCCTGACCGTGGAAGGCTACCCGGCACCCTTGCGGGTGTATCTTCGGGCGAATAGCCCCTGAATGGTCTGCAGATCAACCCTTTACCCAAAAATGGTGGCGACTTGGCAAAGCCTAACTATCAGTACGAAAAACGGCAGCGAGAACTGGCAAAGAAAAAGAAAAAGGAAGAAAAAAAGCAGAGCCTGTTGGAAAAAAAGGAAATCCCCTCCGAGTCCGAGCCTGATCAACTTTCAGACACGAATACGGATTGAAGCGGTTCTTGGCAGGAGACTGGCCTTTCCGGAACATTGGCGACGCCAATACTGCGCATCTCCCCAAGTTCACGAATTAATTTACGGCCTCCTCCTTGACTTCCTCCAGCGTATCCGCATAGTATACGGTATACAAGGAGGTCTGCCATGGCCATTACGATCAACAGCAACAGCAGCACACTAGCCGTTAGCCAACTGGAGCGCAGCCCAAAAAATCTTGCCCCTTCCCTGGAAAAAATCGCTTCCGAACGGCGCACCAGCAAGGGTTCGGATGATGCCGCAGGCATGGTCATCGCCGACAGCCTGACCACGCAGGCACGAGGAATGGGCCAGGCCCTGCGCAGCACCAACGATGCCGTTTCCATGGCTCAGGTGGCGGACAGCGCCTTGGGTCAGTCAACAACCTTGGTGCAGTCCATCCGCAAAAAGGCGGTCCAGGCGGCAGCCAGCCAAAGCACGGAGACCCGCCAGGCTCTCCAGAAAGAGATCAATACCTCCTTGGCCCAACTCGACAAAATCGCCGAGGACACTGCCTACAACGGACAGCAGTTGCTTTCCGGCTCTTTTCCCGGCAAAGAGATCCAAGTGGGAGCCAACAGCGGCGAAACCATGAGGCTGTCCATCCCCTCGGCAAAAACAAACACACTCGGCAGCCCGACCATGGGCACGCTCTCCGAGGTCACTGTTCTGAGCCAGGAAAGCGCCCAGGATGCCAGCAAGATTGCCGATGCGGCCCTGGCACAGATCAACGCCGCCCGGGCAGACATCGGTTCCGCCCAAAAGCAGCTTTCTACGGCGATCAACAATCTGACCACCTCCGGCAGCAACCTGCTGGCCGCCGCCTCAAGCACCGCCGATGTTGATATGGCGGAAGAAACCATCAACTTCACCACCATGAAGGTTCTCACCGAGGCGAAATCCTTTGCCCTGGCCCAGACCAAAAACTTGAACAAACAAAACGTGTTGAGCCTGCTGCAAGGTTGAACCGCGGTCTCCTGCGGCCACATACTAAACAAAAAAACCGAATCGCCATCAAGCGATTCGGTTTTTTTGTCAACAGCCGGCTTCTTTCGCCCTAGCGCTGATAATCAGTGACGGGCCAAAAATTCACCTGCCCCTTTTCCGCGGGAATCCCTTTCTGTGATGGAGTCAGCCCCCTTTGCAAACGAGAGCGCCTTCGTGGGACAATTCACCACACAGTTTCCGCAGCGCATGCAATCCGCGCTTCTGACATTTCCGATGCTCCGCATGCTGCCGGGGTTGGTCTCAATGGGGCAGACCTTCTCGCACAGGCCGCACTCGCGGCATCCGTCTCCAACCTGCAACCGATAGGCCCGCAACCCGAGAAATCCCTGAAAAAGACCCATGGGACAGATGCTGCACCAGGACCTCGGTTTCCAGAGCAGACCAAGCCATATGCCCATGCCTGTGGAGATGGTCCACATCATCACGAAAGCAGCCCCGATTTTTTTGGGATCCCCATCGGCCAGGATCAGCCGGGATAAGAGCAAGCCCATCATCAGGACAAAAATAAGCCATCGAAACCATGGCGCCTTGAAAACCGGCAGCATCTTCTTCTTGCGGCTGAACAATGCGAGCAGCCGTTCGTGAAAAGAACCCATGGCGCAAAACCAGCCGCAATAATAACGGCCGCGAAACAGAGAAAGGATGAGCATGAACAGCAGCATGACGATGGCGATATAGCCGAGATAAGGCCAAAAATACCCGCCGATCACCACAAGGGGCACGAGGGGCGCAAGTCCGATCTGCCAATATTTACGATTCTTCTTTTCTTTCATCCCCTCACCTTTCGGACCGCAAAACGCTTGTTTTCATCACGTTACCCACCGAAGGCCCCCCTACGATGCCACCAACACAAAAAAGATTAAGAATATAATTAATAAATTTATTTACTAAATAAGAAAAAACTTAACCTTTGTCAAGGTGAAATATCCTCTCCCCATCGCCCGAAAACTCCCGGACACCAACAAGAGTGGAGGCGGTGCGCTCTGTTGGCACGAAACACATCATGACATCAGCGTACCAGAAAAACGCACACCGAAGAGAGGCAAGTTTTTTTGCTGTGCCCAACACAACCGGGAAAGAAATTTACAGAACAACAGAGAGGGGGGGGACGGCATAACGCCAACGGATTCGGCTGCTTGACTCACGCTCCGGGTTTCAACCCAGCCTCAAGCCGCAAAAGCATCCGGGCGAGTTTTTGGTTATCCGCGACCTGTTCGACCATATTCGCTTTGAAATTTTCCCTGGCAAAATGGGCCGCGGTCCTGCCGTCTTCCGAAACAAGTCGAGGATCGGCCCCCCGGTCAAGGAGCAGATGAACCACCTCGATTCGCCCATTTTTTGCCGCAGCCATGAGGGGAGTCAGCCTGCTTTTTCCCACCCGGCAGTTCGGATCCGCCTTGTAATCAAGAAGCAAGGCGGCGATCCGTGCATCCTCCTTGTGCGCCGCCAGCCAGAGAGGGGTTCTGCCGTCATGGTCGGCGACATTCGGTTGGGCGCCGAATGCCAACAGCTTGGAAACAATGGCCGGATTGCCGGGAGCAATGGCGCAGTGCAGGGCGGTGGTGCCGTCATCCGTGGCGGAATTGACCGCTTCAACGCTGGCTTTGACCAGAACATGATCGATCCCGTCCACAAACCCCTGGGCAACCGCCTGCATGAGAATGGTCTTGCCGGTTCCATCGACCACAAAAAAATCATCCCGGCGCCGGAACCGTGTAAAAATCCCGGGCTTGCCGTCTTCCCCCTCCTCCTCACGCAAAGCCAGGGATCGGCTTACCCGGATCAAAAAAAAGCTGATGATTACCACAAGGGCAAAAAGAGCGAAGATGGCGGTATATCCATCGGGCATGGCTTGCAACTCCCTCTTTGCACATGATCGGGGCACGGAAAAAACCCTGCCGCCACCACGGGCGACGCACTGCTGTTAGCAGGCGCAACTTCGACGTTTTCACAAAAAGCACGGTGGGATTATCTTATATATCTTAGCATCGAAAGCTACGAGGGCAAAGGGTAAAGCCCGCCAAGGCGGGAAAGGATTTTTTTTTATTGCTCTTTTAGTGACAATGGCCGATAGTGCCGTTTGCTGAAAATAAAGGAATAAACTGTTATGAATTCCCCCCCCGATGAAATCCCCGGCAAAAAATTAACCGCGCTGTCGCTTGCGGCCCTGGGCGTTGTTTTTGGCGACATCGGCACCAGCCCTCTGTACGCCATGCGGGAATGTTTCCACGGCCAATACGCCATCACGGCTTCCGCCGGCAATATCCTCGGCGTATTGTCCCTCATCTTCTGGGCTCTGCTGCTCATTGTCAGCGTCAAATATCTCGGCTTCATCCTCCGGGCCGATAACGAAGGCGAAGGCGGGGTTCTGGCCCTGACCGCCCTGATCAAACCGAAAAACATCAAGCCCCGCACCCCCCAATGGGCCCTGGTGGGGCTGGGCGTTTTTGCCGCCTGCCTGATGTACGGCGATGGCATGATCACCCCGGCCATCTCGGTGCTGAGCGCCGTGGAAGGGGTAAAGAACATCACCCCGCTGCTCGAAGCCTACATCATCCCGACCACCATCATCATCCTCGGCGGGCTGTTTCTGCTGCAAAAGCGGGGCACCGCCAGGGTGGGCCGCCTGTTCGGGCCGATCATGCTCCTCTGGTTCTGCACCCTTGCCGGCCTCGGCATTGCCCAGATCCTCAACTACCCCGAGGTTCTGGCCGCCGTCTTTCCCTGGCACGGGATCAGTTTTCTACTCGAAAACAGGCTGCACGGCTTCATCGTCTTGGGCGCGGTCTTCCTGGCGGTTACCGGGGCCGAGGCGATCTATGCCGACATGGGCCATTTCGGCAAACGGCCCATCCAACTGGTCTGGTTCCTGGTCGCCTTTCCGGCCCTGGTGCTGAACTATTTCGGCCAGGGCGCCCTCCTGCTTGTCCGGCCGGAAGAGGCGTACCATCCCTTCTACGCCCTGGTTCCGGACTGGGCCATGATCCCCATGGTGATCCTGGCCACGTGCGCCACGATCATCGCCTCCCAAGCCGTGATCACCGGCTCCTTTTCCCTCACCCGCCAGGCGATTCAACTGGGATACCTTCCCCGGCTGCGGGTCACCCACACCTCGTCCTCGCACATGGGGCAGATCTATGTGGGACCGGTGAACTGGGCCCTGATGCTCTGCACCATCGGCCTGGTCCTGGGCTTTCAATCCTCAAGCAAGCTGGCCGCCGCCTACGGCGTGGCAGTGAGCGCCACCATGCTGATCACCACCACCCTCTTTTTTGTGGTGGCCAGCAAGCGCTGGGGTTGGAGCCGGCTGACCGCCGGATTGCTCACCGCCCTTTTCTTTGCCGTGGACCTTCCCTTTTTCGCAGCGAACATGAGCAAGCTCTTCCATGGCGCCTGGTTTGCCCTTGCCATTGGCGGATTCTTCTTCCTCATCATGCTGACCTGGGAACAGGGCCGAGAGATCCTTGGCAACAAGATGCGGAGCCTGACCCCGAGACTGGAAACATTCAAGGAGATGCTGGCAGCCAACCCGCCGCAGCGAATCAGCGGCCAAGCCGTGTTCCTGACCCGGGGCCATGACATTGTGCCCGCCGCGCTGATGCATAACCTGAAGCACAACAAGATCCTGCACTCGGAGGTTATTTTTCTCAACATCCGCACCGAGGAAATACCCAGGGTGCCGAACTTCGAAAAAATCGAGGCCGAAAAACTGGGCGCTGGCCTCTACCGCATCATTGCCCACTACGGTTTCATGGAAGAGCCGAACATTGACACCATTTTCGCCCTGTCCCGCAGCAAGGGGGTGAACCTGGAGATGAAAGAGGCCAGCTTTTTCCTGGGGAGGGAAAAACTCTCCATCAGCGAACACCCGGAAATGTGGCGCTGGCGCTCGCACCTTTTCCTCTTCCTGGCGCGCAACGCCATGGATGCCGCGGCATTTTTCGACATCCCCTCGGACCAGGTCATTGAGGTCGGCGTTCAGCTAGAGCTGTAACCTCACCGGCTTGCTGCGGCAACATTTCCTCCTTGGTTCAACCACCCAGTTGGTCAAGTCTGCGGTTCCGGAAGTACAGGAGAATATCTCCAAACACCATGATTCCGTTCAGGATATACAACCCTATCACCACATCGGGGCTGAAAAATATTTTATGCAGAATGCCGGAGACATATCCCAGAAAAACCACCCCCAGGAAAAAAAGGCTCTTGCCGGCATTGGTCCGGGAGCGGTACGAACGGCAGAGGGAAAAAGGCCAGGCCGCCCCAAAGCACACCAACATGACAATCTCAAAAATACTCATAGTTCTTCCAATCGCCTGTCTGCATGATTATTTTTTCCTTCACCGGGAACACTACAGGGGCTCAAACGTGCCGCAGCACCCATAGCGCACGCATCCATTTTTTTGTGCAAGACCATCCATATTGCATCGACTGATAAAGCACGGTACTATTTCAGGACAAGAGGGCGGGCAATGACGCAAATCGCGCCACCGTGCGCCTAACCCTGCGTTAACGAGCCGTTTTCCCTCTCAACAGAGAGCGTTCCCATGGCAAAAAAAACTTTTCACCTCGCGCTGATCATCTGTACAGGCCTGCTGCTGATTTTCACTCCTGCCCACCAGGCCCTTGCCCTGACAAAAAAAGTCATATTCCGGGGAGGACCGGCTGGCGGAACCTTTCAACGGGTGGCCGACGCCATCGAATCCTACCCAGAGGTCAAAGGCATATCAACCGTGAGCGTCACGGCCCAGCCGTCCGCCGGCTCCATGGAAAACCTCGCGGAAGTCCATGCCGGCCAAGCCGATTTCGGCCTGGTCTACTCCGGCCATGCCTATCTCGGCCGCAACGGCCTGCTGCAAGACGACGGCAAGCGCTATGACAAGGTTCTGGCCGTGGCCTCCCTCTATGGCGCGCCGGCTCAGCTCGTGGTCCGCAAAGGTTCCGGCATACGCAGGGTCAAGGATCTCAAGGGTAAAAGGGTGGGGGTCGGCAGCCCCGGTTCAGGAGCCTTTGCCAATTGCGAGCTTTTCTTCAGACACCTGGGAATCTGGGACGCCATCATCCCCAGCCATATCGGCTACAATGAGGTTGCCATAGCCTTTGCCAATAAACAGCTCGATGCGTTCTGGCTGTTTACCGCTTTCCCGAGCAGCGCCGTCACCTTGGCCGCTCGCACCGGCAAGATCGACCTTCTCAATCTCGATGCCGAAGCCAGGGCCAGCGGCTTTTACAAAAAATACCCCTACTTCACCGCCCGCACCGTACCCAAGGGAACCTATAGAGGGGTAAGCCACAACACCCCGTCCTTCCAGGATTCCACCCTCTGGGTGGCCAATGCCGAGGTGCCGGACGAAGTGGTCTACCGCCTGCTCTCCAACATCTACAACAAAAAGGGGTTGCGCCACATGGGGAAATACAGCCCCGCCCTGAAAAGCATGACCCTGCGTTCCGGAGCCAAGGGGATCATCATCCCCATGCATCCAGGCGCCATCAAATTCTGGAAGGAAAAAGGGTACCTCTGAGCGTGCGCGCCCGAATCACCGGGGCACAAGGGGGAGATATCCGGGCTGCCAGCCCATCATCTCCACCAAACGCTGCAACCGTTCCCGCTTGTAATCATGCTGATAGGTGCTGTACACGCAGGGGCGGGCCACCCCCAAATTGATGGCCGACTCGCCCACGGCCAGGGCCACGGCGAGGCTCACCTCGCGCAGCATGGCCACCGAGGGGAGCAGGATGCCCTTTTTGAGATCCGCTGCCGACACCTGTCCGGCCACCGCCTGGGCCGCGGCGGTAAAAAACTGGGGCAGCACCTCCTGCGCTCCCGAGGCCAAGACTCCCAGACCCACCCCGGGAAAGATAAACACATTGTTGCACTGCCCCACCCTGACCGGCAGCCCTCCGGCGACCACCGGCTCAAAGGGACTGCCCGTGGCGACCAAAGCACTGCCGGAGGTCCACTTATGGATGTCGGCGGGATGCGCCTCCGCCTGGGCCGTTGGATTGCTGAGCGGCAGAATGACGGGCCGCCGGGCATTGCCCTGCATGGCCTGAACAATATACCTGCTGAAGGCGCCAGGCTGACCCGAGGTGCCGATCAGCACCGTGACCCGCGCCTTCTGGATCACATTCAACAGGTTGCCGTCCGTTTTGGCGAGGTACCAATCCAGCGCGGCCGGATCCTTGGCAAACTTCTGTTTGTATGGTTCAAGCTCCCGCTCCGTGGTGACCAGTCCCTTGCTGTCCACGGTGAAAATCCTGGCCCTCGCCTCTTCCCGGCCGAGCCCTGCCTCAACAAGCGCGGTCTCGATCTGTTCGGCAATACCGACCCCGCCCGCGCCCGCGCCATACACCAGATAGACCTGTTTGGTGAGCGGTTCCTTCTTGATGTGCATGGCGTTGAGCAAGGCCGCCAGGGTTACGGCCCCGGTGCCCTGGATATCGTCATTGAACGAGACCAGGTCATGCAGATAGGTGTCGCGGATGGCAAAGGCCTTCTGCTTGGAAAAATCCTCCCACTGGCAGAGGGCATGGGGGAATACCGCCTTGAAGGCCTTGGCAAAGCTTCGGACAAAAGCGAGATACTCCTCCCCCACCAAACGGGGATGCCACCAGCCGAGATAGTTCGGATCGTTCAAGAGCGCGGCGTTGTCCGTGCCCACATCAAGGGAAATAGGCAGACAATGCCAGGGGGCAACTCCGGCTCCCTGGGTGTAGAGCATGAGCTTGCCGAGACAGATGGAGATCCCGCCCACCCCCTGATCGCCGATGCCGAGAATGCCCTGATTGTCGGTGACAACCGCCACCCGGATCTGCCGGGATTTGAACCGGCGCAAGATTTCCTCGGCCCGGTCGATGTTGCCGGGGAAAAAATGCAGCCCGTTTGCCTTGCGAAACATGGAAGAATACTGCTTGCAGGCCTCGCCCACGGTGGGCGTGTAGATTATCGGCATGAACCGCTCGATATCGCTGGCGATAACGGCATGGGCCAGGGTCACATTCCGGTCGTAGAGGGAGCGCAGATAGACAAACTGCTCCAGATCACCGGTTTTCCGCGCAAGCGTTTCCAGACAATTGTCCACCTGCTGCTCCAGGGTGCGGACGCTGGGCGGCAGGGTCCCTTCCAATTGAAGCTGTTCCCGTTCGTCCCGGGTAAAGGCGGTGCCCTTGTTGGTGAACTGGTTGTCATACACTCCGAGCCAGCGGCTGAAGACTTCGATCGCCTTGGTGTTGCCATAGGGATCGTACTGAAAACGGAAGCTGTTTTGCGGCATGGATGCGCTACCCGAGCTGAGATTGGAACACAGTACAGTCAAGAAACATGATCATCTTTTTCCGGCGCCAAGGCTAACCCAATTTCATACCATTTCCGCCTCCACCCTGACCAGTACTTTTCTCTTTATTGATTTTTTTTACCGCGATCCTTCCGCACGCGGGGGCAATATAGCTTGAAACGCGTATCTCTTTGCGGTAAAGGGCCAGTATGGCTCCGCCCGATCTTGAGCAAACCGCTCTCACACCATCAATTCGTTTTTGGGTGAAAAAACGGCACAATGAGCCGGCGCGGCGGCAACGGCGGCAAAACAACGCACAGCGCCGGGTGCTTCTTGACAGCTCCCAGCCTTGCCATGCTGCCTCTTCCCTTTTCTCGACCGGATTGCGACAATGACACACTGGCAAAACCTGCTGGCCCGCAGCATAACCACCCCGGAGCAATTGGGTCGGCATTTCGACTTCGATTTTTCCGCCCTGAGGGGTGTAAGCGAACAGTTTCCCATGCGGATCAACCCCTACTACCTCGGGCTGATCAAAGCCCCGGGCGATCCTCTGTGGCGGCAGGCCGTGCCCGACCCGCGGGAACTTGAGGACACCATCTGCCTTACCGATCCCCTGGATGAGGAAAACCGCTCGCCGGTGGAAAATCTGGTCCATACCTATCCGGATCGCGTCCTCTTTCTGGTGACAAACCAGTGCGCCATGTACTGCCGGTTCTGCACCAGAAAAAGAAAGGTGGGCACCAGCCGCATGCTTGTCAGCCGGCAGACAATGGAGTCCGCCTTTGCCTATCTGCGCAAAAACAAACAGATCCGCGACGTGCTCATTTCCGGCGGCGACCCGCTGCTCCTGAGCGACGAAACCCTGGCCTGGCTGCTGGACAACCTGCGAGCCATCCCCTCGATCCAGATCATCCGCATCGGCAGCCGGGTTCCCTGCACCCTGCCCATGCGGATCACCACCCGGTTGGCCGGCATCCTCAAGCGATATCACCCGCTCTATCTCAACACCCACTTTAACCACCCCGACGAAGTAACCCCCGAAGCGGCCAAGGCGTGCGCCCGCCTGGCCGGGGCCGGAATCCCCCTGGGCAGCCAGACCGTCCTGCTGAAAGGGGTCAACGACAATGCTGCCACCATCACCGAGCTCATGCACCGGCTGCTCATGATCCGGGTAAAGCCCTATTATCTTTTCCAGGCGGACATGACCCTGGGCGCCAACCATTTCAGAACCCGGGTGGAGACGGGGATTGGGATCATGCAATCCCTTATCGGCCACACCTCCGGCCTGGCCGTGCCCACCTTCGCCATTGACGCCCCGGGCGGCGGGGGCAAGATCCCCCTTACCCCCAACTACCTCACCAGCCTGGGCAAAACCGTCACCTTGAAAAATTATCTCGGCGCCCCGTGCGGCTATCACAACGATCTTGATTAAGAGCGTGTCCGTAAATAAATCTTTGGTGCTCGCATCCGGCTTTTGGCCGCCTTTGGCCGCTCCTCAATCGTAAAATCCTCGCCGTAGCGCTGCTACGTCTGTGGTTTTGCTCAATCGTCCCACCCAAATCCGTCTCAAAATCCGGCGCGATCCCTGAAAAGATTATTTACGGACAAGCTCTAAATCCCTGTTTATATCCGGATAGATTGCCTCTGCCGGCCAGGTTTGGTACCATTTATTCAAGACCATGGCACAAGGAGGCCCCGCATGCAGAAAAAAATCCTCATCGCCGTTGACGGCTCACCCTACAGCACCAACGCTCTGCGCTACCTCGGCCAGCTTTTCCACCAGCTTCCCGACATCCATTTTCACCTTCTCTCCCTCATCCCGGCAAGCAGCACGGGCTCGGCGGCCAAGGACTGGCTGACCGAAGCGGAACTCCTCAGCACTGTAAGCCCCGCCGCCCAAAAACTGCTGGTCGCCCAAAAAAATTACATGCTTCAGGCTACGGACACCCTCAAGCGACTCGGCATTGCCGAAGAACAGATCCACACCTCCGTCCGGATCTCCCAGCGAGGCGTACCCCAAGACATCATCCATGAGGCCCGGCAAGGGACATACGACGCCCTGCTCATCGGCCGGAGGGGCATCGGCAAGCTGGAAGAGATGATCATGGGCAGTGTCTCCGCAACCATCCTGGAGAAATGCCATGATGTTCCCCTGTGGATCATCGATGGCCAGGTCAACTCCCATAAATTCCTGGTGCCGGTGGACGGCACCTTCCATTCCCTGAAGGCCATCGACCATCTGGCCTTTATCCTTGCCGGCAACCCCGAAGCCGAAGTGACCCTGTTTTATTCAAAAGCCCTGCTGGGCAGCCATCCCACAATCGAGCCCAAGGATTTCTATTCCCTCTGGGGCGAAGCGTGGTGCGAAGAACACCTGCGCCGGGAGGACAGCCTTTTCCATGCCCCTAAGCAACTCCTCATCGACAACGGCTTTCCGGCGGAGCGCATATTTTGGCTGGAAACCTTCATGGGCATCGACCCCAGCCGCCAGATTCTGCGCCAGGCCCTGATCGATGATTTCGGCACCATCGTCATGGGCCGCAGGGGAGAAGAGGCCAGCAAGGGCCTTTTCCGGGGGGTTTCGGACCGGGTGCTGCTCATGGCCGAAGAGGTGGCGATCTGGATCATCGGCTGAGCAGCAGTTGATATCTGTTGACAGACAAACCGGTTCCACTTACACAACAGAGAATTGAACCAGAAAAATTCAAGGCCGGTGGGGACCATGACCTTAAAAATTCTCGTGGTGGACAATCACCCGATGATCCTGAAGCTCCTGGCCAATTTCTTGGAAAAGGAAGGCCACGAGGTGATGACGGCAAGCGATGGCCTGGCAGCCCTCAGCGTGCTGGAGGTCTATGCGCCGGACATCATCTTTGTCGATCTGGTCATGCCCAACATCGGGGGCGACAAGCTCTGCCGGATTATCCGGGGCATCCCCAGGTTTGCCGACCTGTTCATCGTCATCCTTTCCGCCATTGCCGCCGAGGATGACATCGACTGCAAGGAATTCGGCGCCAACGCCTGCATCGCCAAGGGATCGATCAAGTCCATCCAGAAACATGTCCTGGAGGTCATCCGCCACCATACGGACAAATCCCCGGCCACCCTTGAGCCGGTGGCGAATCTTGAAGATATCCAATACCGAAGCATTACCAGGGAACTGCTTTCCTCGAAAAATCATTTTGAAGCCATCATCAACAACATGTCCGAGGCGGTTTTCGAGCTGACCGCGGACGGCGCCATCATCTTTGTCAATCTGGCCGCCCTTGACCTGTGCAACCTTGCCGAGGAAAAGCTGCTGGCCGTAAACATCGTGACGCTTTTCAGCGCGGAAGCACAGGAAAGAATTACCACCCTGCTGGCACACCCGGAACGCTTGCCCCAACTCATCGAAGATAATCCTCCCACCCTGCTGAACGGCAAACAGGTCACTCTCCATTTTTTGGAACTGTACCAGAAAGACCGGACCACCATAATCCTCATGGCCAAGGATGTCAGCGACCGGCGCGAGACGGAACAAGCCTTGCTTGCCAACGAAACACGCTTCCGTGAACTGTTCAACAACATGAGCTCAGGGGTTGCGGTCTATGAGGCAACCGACCTTGGAGCCAACGATTTTGTTTTTGTCGATTTTAACCGGGCCGCGGAGCGCATCAATACGATACGCAAAGAGCAGGTGATCGGCAGGTCGCTCCTCGAAATTTTCCCCGGGGCAAAGGAGTTCGGCCTTCTTGCCGCGCTGCAGCGAGTCTGGCAGACAGGCAGGCCGGAGCATCACCCGATTTCCCTGTATACCGACAACCGGCTCACCGGCTGGCGGGAAAATTACCTGTACAAGCTGCCATCCGGCGAGGTGGTTGCCATCTTCGAGGATGTCACCGCCCGGAAACAGGCGGAACAGAAGCTGGCCGTGGAATCGGCCATGAACGCGGCCGTGGCCAGAATTTCCCGGATGATCATCTCCTCCGACTCCTTAAAGGACATTTCCTCCGCCCTGCTTAAAGAGATTCTGACGCTCACCGGGAGCAAATACGGAATCATCGATCTGGTGGACCCGCAAACCAACAACCTGCTGGCCATGGCCTTTTCCCCGGAGATCCGGGACATGTGCACCATGCACGAGGAAAACGGCGCCTGCGTGCATGCCCCCCAGGGCCTTGTCAGTTGGGTTCTGGAAAACAAAACAGCGATCCTCTCAAACGCGCCGCTCACCGATTACAGGGCAAAGAGCCTTCCTCCCGGCCCGGCCTCCCTCACCCGCCTTGTTGCGGTTCCAGCCATGTTCAACCACGATTTTCTCGGCATCATCTCCGTTGCCAACAGCCCCAAAGCCTATGAAAAACGGGATCTCGCCACCCTTGAACACTTCGCTTCCCTTTTTGCCCTGGCCGCACAAAAAAAACAGGCCCAGGACCACATTGCCCACCTGGCCCACCACGATCCCCTCACCGGGTTGATCAACAGACATATTTTTCCGGATCGGTTGGCCCAGGCCATGATTCTGAGCCAACGCCACCGCAAGAAAATCGCCCTCCTTTATGTGGATTTGGACAAATTCAAGCAGATCAACGACGCACACGGGCACCTGGCGGGAGACGCCGTCCTGATTGAGGTCGCCGCCAGATTGCGCACCCTGCTGCGCGACTCCGACACGGTCGCCCGCATGGGCGGGGATGAATTCGTGGTGATTCTCCACGATATCTCCAGCAAAACAGCGGTACAGCATGTAGCGACAAAAATCATCGCTTCCCTGGCGGATCCCATTCTCTTCCATGATCTCCGGCTCACCATCACGGCCAGCGTCGGCATCAGCATCTATCCCGATGACGACAAACAGATTGACGCCCTGCTCCATAAGGCGGACAAGGCCATGTACCTGGCCAAAAAATCCAGCACCACCAGCTACATCTTCTACGAAGGGTAAGCGGTTCCCAGCCGGGCTGAAACATACCCTTGGAAAAGCCTGACCAATTGTGTATTCTTGCTTGTAGGTTTTTTCAATCCACCAGCCGGAAGACTACGGCCCGGGCAGAACTGCCCTGCACCCAGAACAGACTGCCCGGAGCCAGCCATGCTTGCCAAGGTTATCAGCGGAACAGTGTTGGGCGTTGACGGACATCTCGTTGACGTAGAGGTTGATATCGCCATGGGATTGCCGACCTTCACCATTGTCGGCCTTGCCGAAGGCGCGGTACGGGAAAGCAAGGATCGGGTCAAGGCGGCCATCAAAAACAGCGGTTATGATTTTCCCAACCGGCGCATCACCGTAAACCTGGCCCCGGCCGATCTCAAGAAATCAGGCACCGGTTTTGACCTGCCCATCGCCCTGGGAATCCTCGCCTCCGCCGGACTGATCAACACGGAAATACTCGCCCGAACCTGCGTCACCGGGGAGCTTTCCCTGGATGGCGGATTGCGCCCCACTCCGGGCATCCTGCCCATTGCCCTGGCGGCTCGAAACGCGGGTTTGGCCCACTATCTGGTGCCCGAGGCCAACGGCGCGGAAGGGGGAGTGGTGGATGGAATCTCCACGGTGGGCGCGGCCGCCCTGCATGAAGCGGTGGAACTCCTGGCCGGAAAGAAAGAACTCTCCCCGATAACCATATGCCACGCCGATCTGTTCCGCCAAGCAGGCACTCCGGAAAATGACTTTTCCGAGGTCAAGGGACACGCCCATGTGAAACGGGCGCTGGAGGTTGCCGCGGCGGGAAGGCACAACATTCTGCTCTCCGGCCCGCCCGGGTCCGGGAAGACCATGCTGGCCCGCAGGCTTCCCTCCATCCTGCCCGATCTCTCCTTTGCCGAGGCCCTGGAAACCACGAAAATCTATTCCACCATGGGGCTCATCCCCAAGGAGAAAAGCCTGATTACCACCAGGCCCTTCCGCGCCCCGCACCATACCATTTCCGATGCCGGGCTCATCGGAGGCGGGCAAATCCCCAGGCCCGGCGAGGTCTCCCTTGCCCACAACGGCGTGCTTTTCCTTGATGAATTGCCGGAATTCAAGCGCAATGTCCTGGAGGTTTTGCGGCAGCCCCTGGAAGACGGCCAGGTCACCATTGCCCGGGCCTCGCAGTCGCTCCGCTTTCCCGCGGACTTCATGCTGGTTTCGGCGATGAACCCCTGCCCCTGCAGCTTCCTGGGCTCGGACAAGGAGTGCCTCTGCACGCCCCCGCAAATCCAGCGCTACCGGGGAAAACTCTCCGGCCCTCTGCTGGACCGGATAGATATCCACTTGGAGGTGCCTGCCGTCAAGGTACATGAACTCACGGCTTTGCAAGCAGGTGAGACCTCGGCGGCGATCAAGGCCAGGGTAAGCAAGGCCCATGGCATCCAGCAGTCACGGTTTGCCGAGAGGACCGCGGTGTATTTCAACAGTCAGATGGGCCCGGTTGATCTCAAGCGGTATTGTTCCCTCGATCACAACGGCCAAAAGCTGCTGGTGCAGGCCACAACCCGGCTCGGCCTTTCCGCCAGGGCGTATCACCGCATCCTGAAGATCGCCAGAACCATTGCCGACCTGGAGGAAAGCCCACACATCCAGGCAAGCCATCTTGCCGAAGCCATCCAATACCGCCGCCTGCCAAATCAATAACAGCAAAACTCCACCCCCTGCCGGGACAACCTAACCGGAACGGGGAAACCCTCAAGAGACTTGCGAAAGGGAAGAAAACATTTTAGGGTGAGCACAGTAATATTTGGGGTGAAATAGTTCACGTTCTTCAAGCCAGCGCCGAATGCACATGACAGAAACACCGGAAAATCAGACCCGTCAAAAATTGCTGGAAATCTTTTCCTTGGCCAACATGGACTCCTTGCCGGCCATGTCCGACCATGTGACGGAACTCATCTCGTTGCTGGGCAGCAGCCGGGCCACGGCTCAGGATGTGGCCGACACCATCCTCAAGGATTATTCCCTCACCACCAGGATTCTCCAGGTGGTGAACTCCGCCTACTATTCCCGCGGCACCCCGGTCAGCACCATATCGCGGGCCATAACCGTGGTCGGCTTTGACACCCTGCGTCAGATAGCCGCCGCCATGGCATTGTTTGAGGAATTCATCCGCACCGGCACGGAGAAAGATGAAATCGCCGGGATTTTCACCATGTCCCTTATCAGCGCCACCCAGAGCAGAATCTACTGTGAACTTAAAAAAAACCGTATCTCTCCGGAAGAGGCCTACGTTTGCAGCCTGTTGCACAAGCTGGGGAAGCTTGTTGTCCTGGTGTACCTGCCTGCTCAATACCAGGCCATTGAGCAAGAGATGCAAAAGGGCTACTCGGAGGAGCACTCCAACCGTCTTGTGCTCAAAGGCCTGACCTACAGCCAGATTGGCCGGGAAATCTCGACGTTTTGGAATTTTTCCAAACGCATTGTCGATTGCATGGACACAAGCCCGCCCAACCCCGAAAAAAGCAAAGACTCTTTCCTTTTTCTCCAAAACCTTGTTGTGTTCAGCAACACGCTGACCTCGGCTTTTTTCAACGGCACCAAACTCGAGCTTGCCGACCTCATTTACAAATTCGGTGGCATGTTCGAAATCGGTCAGGAGGAGGCCCTCACGCTTGTGGACAGAAGCCTCGCTGTCTGTGAAAACTACTCACGAGCCATGCGCGACGGCCTGGATAAGATCCAGAAAGGCCGTTCCAGCCAGGTTACCGTCTCCAAAGACTCTTCCGGGCGCTGGATCCGCGTGAATTAAAGGCAACCCCCAGGACCGGAAACCCTTTCGCGGAACCGGCATTGCCCCCGGGCGCACCAGCAATACTCCGTGTATTCTTCCCTTGACAACCAACTGCCACCATGTGGTACTTATAGCATACGAGCGCAACGCAGCCGTATTGATTTTTTCTGCCAGGAGCAGCCGATGGACAAACAGAGTTTTTTGTTGGCGCGCAAGAAACTGGGCAAGACCCAAAAACAGCTTGCCGAACTCCTTGGCTCGTCCATAAAGGCGATCCAAGGCTACGAACAGGGCTGGCGCTCCGTTCCCCCCCACGTCGAACGGCAGGTTTATTTCCTGCTCTCCCGCCAGCAACAAAAAGACAAAAGCGGCCCTTCTCCTTGCTGGGAGGTGAAAAACTGCCCAGCGGAGAGGCGTAAGCAATGTCCGGCCTGGGAATTTCAAGCCGGAGAATTATGCTGGTTCATCAACGGCACCATTTGCGAGTGCAAGGCCCAAAAAAACTGGAAAGGAAAAATGAATATCTGCCGGGATTGCCAAGTGCTCACCCCTTTTCTCTAAGCCCCCCGGCCAGAAGGGATACACAACCCTTCCCGACTCTGCCGGCAACGCAACAGGACAAACCCCTTTCCCCCATTCATCTCAGGAGGCGCTCCCAATGCCGCGAATTTCCCCTGACATCACCGCCATCATCGGCAACACCCCCATGCTCACCTTGTCTCGCCTCGGCGCGGGGATAGAGGCTCGGTTGCTTGCCAAGCTGGAATTCCAAAACCCGCTGGGGAGCGTCAAGGACCGCATCGGCCTGGCCATGATCAAGGCCGCCGAAGAACAGGGTCTGTTGAAGCCGACAACCACCATTATAGAGCCAACCAGCGGCAATACCGGCATCGCCCTGGCTTTTGTCTGCGCCGCCAGAAAATACCGGCTTGTCCTGACCATGCCGGAAACCATGAGCCTGGAACGGCGAACACTGCTCAAGCACCTGGGCGCCGAACTGGTGCTTACCCCGGGCAGCGAAGGCATGAGGGGAGCAATAGCCAGGGCGGAAGAACTCCTCGCCAAAACTCCGGACAGCTTCATGCCCAATCAATTTACCAATCCGGCCAACCCGGAGATCCATCGCCAAACCACGGCCAAGGAGATATGGGAAGACACCGATGGCCGCATCGATATTTTTGTGGCCGGGGTGGGCACCGGCGGCACCATCACCGGAGTGGGCGAGGTGCTCAAGACGAAGAATCCCTCCCTGCATGTGGTGGCGGTGGAGCCTTCCGCATCCCCGGTTTTATCCGGCGGCAAACCTGGTCCCCACAAGATTCAAGGCATCGGCGCGGGCTTTGTCCCCAAGATCCTCAACCGGGAGATCATCGACGAAATCATCACGGTGACCAACGACCAGGCCATGGAAACCGCCCGCAGAATCGCCAAGGAAGAGGGCATCCTCTGCGGGATTTCCTCGGGCGCCAACGCCTGGGCCGCCATACAGATCGCTTCCCGCCCGGAAAACCGAGGCAAGCAGATCGTGTTCCCGCTCTGCGACACCGGAGAGAGGTACTTGAGCACCGAACTGGTCACAACTCTTTGACCTCAGCCCCCGTCGACATGTGCCAACATTTGTTTGACAAACCGCGGAGGATCATATAGTAATTGCGATTATTTGTAACACCGTCCCCGCTGCCCCATAATGCCCGGAAGATGGCCAGCAATCCACGATCTTCTCTGAAAATACGAGCAGGAACCCCGTCTTCCCCGTGAAAAGATCTCCATGAACACCCAAAATCTCTTACCCGCCCGGAATGTCCTCGTCACCGGAGGAGCCGGCTATATCGGTTCCCATACGAGTCGGCAGCTTGTCAATGCCGGCTGCAACGTGGTGGTGGTTGACAATTTCTACTCCGGAAACCGTTGGGCTGTTCCAGCGCAGGCACATTTGGTCGAAGGCGATGCCGGAGATTTTGCGCTGATGTGCCAGGTAATTCGCCAGCACCGGATTGAGGCCGTGATCCATTTTGCCGGACATATCGTTGTTTCGGAATCAGTCACCGACCCCTTGAAATATTACGGCAACAACACCAGCGGCTCCAGGAACCTTATTGCCGCCTGCCTGCAAACAGGGGTACAGCACTTCATCTTTTCCTCATCCGCTGCAGTATATGGCGTTCCCGAAGATGGCCCGATCCGGGAAACAACGCGTGTCTCTCCCATAAATCCTTACGGGCGTTCAAAACTGATGACGGAATGGATGCTGGAAGATGCGGCGAACAGCTCTGCTGCGGCCTCTCCGAAAGACGCCTTCCGTTACGTCGCGTTGCGGTACTTCAACGTCGCCGGGGCAAGTTTGGATGGGGTGCTGGGCGAAGCCACCCCCGAGGCAACGCACCTCATCCATATTGCCTGTCAGGCTGCCTGCGGAAAAAGAGAAAAAGTCGCTATTTACGGAACCGATTACCCGACCCCGGACGGCACCTGCGTTCGCGATTATATCCACGTCGAGGATTTGGCCGCAGCCCACCTTCTCGCTTTGGCGCATCTCCTTGAAGGGGGCTCCTCGGAAACCCTGAATTGCGGGTATGGATATGGTTTCAGCGTCAAGGAGGTTCTTGAAACCGTGCGCCGGGTAAGCAAGGTTGATTTCGAGATTGTTTCCGCTGGTCGGCGGGATGGTGACCCTCCCGCACTGGTAGCGAATACCGACAAAATCAGAACTCTTTTACCTTGGAAGCCGAGCCACCAGGACCTGGAGACCATTTGCGCCACCGCTTTTCACTGGGAAAAGAATTCCCCCTGCGGAAACTGAACAACCCGAGGACACAACCACACAAACATGCCTGACAAGACGATTATTTTCCGCATCCTCCAGACCATCAAACCCTATCGGAACCGGCTTATCCTGGCCATGATCAGCATGATCATCGTTGCCGGCCTGAGCGCCCTGCAAGCCTATATGGTCAAACCGCTTCTCGACGAAATTTTCTTCAAAAAAGACCGGTTGATGCTCAATCTGCTGCCGCTCGCCCTTATGCTGCTTTTTCTGGTCAAGGGAATATTTTATTATGGCTATTCATATTTCATGGAAAGAGTTGGCCAGGGGATCATTCTTGATCTTCGCAAAAAGCTCTATGATCACATCCAGAATCTTCCCCTCTCCTTTTTTACCAAAACCCCCACCGGAGAGCTTATCTCAAGGATTATTTCGGATGTCACACTCATGCAGGGCGCCGTTTCTTCCGCCCTTGTCGGAACCCTGAAGGACCTCTTCCAGGCCCTTGGTCTGCTGACCGTCATTTTTTACCAGAACTGGAAACTTGCCCTGATCTCCCTTATTTTTATCCCCCTTGCCAGTCTGCCGATTTATCGATTTGGTAAGAAATTCCGAGAGCTTAGCCTCAGCAGTCAACGCACCACCGCCTCCATCGCCAACATCCTCCAGGAAACCATCCAGGGCAACCGGATTGTCAAGGCCTTCAGCATGGAGGAATATGAGTCCAAACGTTTTTCGGAAAGAGCGGGAAAACTCTTCCGCATCACCATGAAAGATGTGCAGTTGAAAAGCTTGAATCACCCGCTGATGGAGCTGTTGGGTGGAGTCGGCATCGCCCTGATCATGTGGTATGGCGGCAATCAGGTCCTCAACGGACACTCGACGCCAGGCACCTTTTTTTCGTTTCTCACGGCGCTGATCATGATCTATGAACCGATCAAAAACATAAGCAAGGTTAACAACCCCATCCAGCATGGCCTTGCCGCCGCCACCCGCGTGTTCAGCGTGCTCGACATCAAACCGGAAATCGCCGACAAGCCAGGAGCCGTTGAACTCCCGCCGGTTCAAAAAGAGATTGTTTTCAAGGATGTCCGTTTCAGCTACGATGGAGCTACCGAAATCCTCAAAGGGATCAACCTTACCGTAACCCCTGGCGAGGTCATTGCCCTGGTCGGCACGAGCGGCGGAGGCAAGACCACCCTTGCCAATCTCATCCCCCGTTTCCTTGATGTTACCAGGGGCAACATCTCCATTGACGGCCAGGACATTCGCGATGTAACCTTGAAATCCCTGCGCAGTCAGATTGCCGTGGTGACCCAGCAGACCATTCTTTTTAATGACACGGTCCGGAATAATATCGCCTACGGCGATCTGGAAAAATCCGAAGAAGAGCTGGCCGCCGTTGCCCGGGCTGCGCACGCCCTGGATTTTATCAACGAATTGCCCGAGGGATTTGAAACAATAATCGGCGAGTCCGGGGCAAGACTTTCCGGGGGACAGCAACAACGCATCTCCATCGCCAGGGCTCTGGCAAAGGACGCGCCCATCCTCATTCTGGACGAAGCGACCTCAGCCCTTGATGCCGAATCTGAACGCGAGGTGCAAAAAGCCTTGGAAAACCTGATGAAAGGCAGAACCACCTTCATCATCGCGCATCGGCTTTCCACCATCAAAAAAGCAGATCGGATCATCGTCATCAAGGATGGGTTGATTGCGGAAGAAGGCACCCACGATACACTCCTTGCGAAAAACGGCGTATACCATATGCTCTACACCATGCAATTCGTTGAACAATGACCGTCGACATTATCATCCCCACCTACAACCGGGCTGCCCTCTTGCCCGAAACACTGAAAAGCGTTCAGAGCCAGACCTACACGGACTGGTTCTGCTGGATTGCGGAAGATGGTGAGAGCCAGGAGACCAGGGAGGCGATCAAGCCTTTTCTGGCCGACAACCGTTTTATTCATTTACCGGGTCGGCATGTCGGCTATCCGTCCGCCCCAAGAAATCGCGCCATTGGTCAAGGCACTGCCCGGTTTGTCGCCTTTCTCGATGACGATGATCTTTGGCTTCCTGAAAAGCTGGCACGGCAGGTGGAATTTCTTGAGCGCAACACGGCGTGCGTTCTCCTCGGCACCAACGCCTTCCGCTGGGATGGAATCGGCCCCAAAGAAGACGCTCCCGTTTACCACCAGAAAATCTCCTTTGGTCTGATTCCCTACGAGAAGCAGGTGCAGGAAAACATATTCATTATCTCCTCGGTCATGACCAGACGGGAAAGCCTCATCAAGGCAGGAACATTCAACGAAGCCCTCACACCCCCGGTCGGAGAGGATTATGAATTATGGCTCCGCCTCGGCGCCATGGGTGAGGCTTGGATGCTGGCAGACCCCCTGCTGATCTATCGCGAAGCCGCTTCCACGTACTATGTGAAAAAAATGGACCGCGCCGCAAAATACCAACTCAGAGCAGGTATCTATTCCGCAGCCCTGCAAGGCACGCCCGATACCCCAAGCCCCCTTGCCGATCCGGCAAAAAAATACTATGCGAATCTCTGCCGGACCCAAAGGGATTTCTACCATGCCGGCCCTCATCTCTTGGATAGATTCCGCAAAACAGTATCCAAAAAACTCAAATCGATTGTTGCCCCAGCACAATGATTATCGTCAGAATAATAGGCGGGCTTGGGAACCAGATGTTCCAATATGCGGCAGGCAGGCGACTTGCCGCAAGCCACAACACCGTGCTGAAACTGGACATATCGGATTTCAACAATTACACTCTGCACGACTACGGTTTGTCCGCGTTCAACATACAAGAAGCCATCGCAACCCAAGAAGAGATCCAACTTTTTAAAGAACCCGACACACGCTCTTTGCAAAACAAAATCAAAAAACTTTTGGGATTTCCAAACAAATTGGGAATAACCCATATCCGGGAAAGCCAGTATCACTTCGACCCGGCAATACTCACCATGCACGATTCCGTATATCTGGACGGCTATTGGCAAAGCGAAAAATATTTTTCAGACATCTCGGAGATTATCAGAAATGAATTTACGGTAATATTACCACAAACAGGCAAAAATCTGGCGCTGGCACAACAAATGGCTTCCTGTGAATCAATAAGCCTGCATGTCCGCCGCGGGGATTATGTGACAGACGAAAAAACCAATACAATTCACGGGATATGCGATCTTGACTATTATGCACGCTGTCTCGAACATCTCTCCCACACAATTCACCATCCTTATTTTTTCATCTTCAGCGATGATCCTGACTGGGCGGAGAAAAATTTAAAAATCACACATCCAGTCACATTCATCAGCCATAACGGCCCCAAAAAAAATTATGAAGATTTGCGACTAATGAGTCAGTGCAGACATCATATCATTGCCAACAGCAGCTTTTCTTGGTGGGGAGCGTGGCTTAACAAATATCCAAACAAATTGGTTTTATCCCCGAGCAGGTGGTTTAAAGAGAAAAAATTTAACACTAAAGATTTAATCCCTTCAACTTGGCAGAGGCTATAAAGGTAATCCATGAGCTTCCGAACAACTTTTAATAAGATCATTGAGCCATTCGGGTATACCATCCAGGCAAAATCAAAAGAAATTTATGATCAAGACGGTTTAAGAAGTATTCATAATCATGATTTTATGACTGACCCGTCTTTTGTAAAAGCATACCAACGAGGGATAGTTGCGGCCGGAGACGATTACCTCTGGCACTGGCGCGTTCATATCGGACTGTGGGCCGCTTACTCGGCAAGCAAACTTGCCGGAGACTTCGTTGAGTGCGGAGTAAATCGTGGTTTCCTAAGCTCTGCAATAATGGAATATCTTGACTGGGATTCACAAGGAAAAACATTTTATCTTCTTGATACATTTTGTGGACTAGACAATCGCTATCTATCTGAAACTGAAATTAAAAAAGGCGCATTAGAAAAAAACAAAAAGGCTCTAGAAAATGGTTTTTATGCAGATCAATCGGAATCTGTTCGAGTCAATTTTTCTCAATGGAAGCATATTAAAATCATTCAGGGATCAATCCCTGAGACACTCACATCCGTCAAAACTGACAAGATTGCATATCTTCATTTGGATATGAACTGTTCACTACCTGAAGTTGCGGCATTGAATTTTTTCTGGGAAAAGCTATCTCCAGGGGCGTTCATTTTACTTGATGATTATGCGTACGTTGGGCATGAATCTCAAAAAAAGGCATTAGACTCTGTTGCCCTAACACAAAAAACACATATAGTTTCTCTGCCATCGGGGCAAGGACTATTAATTAAACCCGTATAACGACAGAACTCGACAAACATACAACCGAAGAGAACAATTATGAAAAATGCAGCCATATCACTCTATCTTGACCTCATCAAGAAAGCACTCTCGTTCACTTTATGGCCAGAACCCGGCATCCCTCTCGAAACATTCAACTATAAAAGATCCACAGCAAAACAATATTTCATACACAACCTTACAAAAATTCTTCACCGTTTCAAGCTACAGATAGTAGAAATTGCCAACTACAAAGAAAAAGATCGCGAGGAAGGGATTATCTGGCCCATGTATGCGGAAACCATGATCGGCCTAAAGAGACTGGACAATATCCAATACTGCATTGAGGAGGTTTTGAAAAACAAAATCGAAGGCGATCTTATTGAAACTGGGGTTTGGCGCGGTGGCGCGTGCATTTTCATGAAAGCAGTACTGAGTGCCTATGAAGAAAACGAAAGAACCGTGTGTATTGAGATGGTTATAACCTGAC
>DDWZ01000015.1 GCA_002347095.1 Desulfobulbaceae bacterium UBA2273
GCGGCGCGCTGGCATCTGTCTTGGGTTGAAAATTAGGGTTGCTGAGTTGCACGATGGTCAGAGGGAGATTCTTTTTGGCAGACTCAAACGGCATCCCGAGGGCGTCGAGGATCGAGAAAAAATCCTTCAACGATGCGTCCCTGGCGTCGAAACCAAGACTCTGCTGCAAAACGCCTTCCTGCTTGTAGTACAGGGTGTATTCCTTGGGGGAGCCGACGCTCGCCGTACCTAAGACCTCGGTGGTTTTGACTTCCCCTTCCTTCTGGAGACGAAACATCCCGCCCTTCATCGTGGTGTTCTGCAGCCCCAAAGGGTTGTTCCACGGCTTGATGATCGCGGCGTTGATGGTGTATTTTTTCTGGCCCTTTTCGTTCTTGCCCGTGGCAAAACCGGCGAACATCTCGCTGGGGAGCGCATAGGGGAAGCCCTCGATGCTGCTGGTCAGGGTGCCGAAGAAATTCAACCCCTTGGCTGCCACTATGTTGCTCGGCATGATGCTTTTCAGGGACGGTTGCGTCCTGGCCGGCATGTCGGCGGTCAAAAGGTCGCAATCCTCCTTGGCATAACACACCACGGGATTCTTCAAACCAATGCCCGGTACGGAATCACCGAAAAGAGCCTTGCTCGTAAGATCCATGGGAACCATGACCGCAACTACAGACACCGCCACATTCGGGGCATTCTTCTTGTGTCCGTACATGAAGAAGATCGTGGTCTCTTTCCCGAACAGGTTCACTTTTTTCGTGTAGGCATTTCCGTCTTGCTCCACCCCAGCCTTATCGAGGAGAGCATTGGATATCTGCTTGGCAGGATCGGTGCCAAAACCATTCAGCTCACTGTGGAGGTCCGTCAGGACGGAGGTGTCGAAATTGGGAGGAAGGGTTGCCGCCTGTGCCGGCATGGTGCTTACCCCGAGCACCACTGCCAGAAATACCGCCACTGCCTTGACTGAAATTCTCATTACTCCTCCATCCCGATTCAGAAATACATCATCTGTTTGACGTCCTGGAGCACGCGCTCCAGCGAAGGGCGCGGAGCAAAGCGCCGGTACGAAAGATCGCCGGTGCGAAACTCATGCTGATAACGATTCAGCCGAAGCTTCGCCATGATGGCTTCCAGATGCGGACGCCTGGGACGCAGCGCGTCATTGGCTTCGGAAGCGGCCGTGTCGATGGGCTCCTTCTGGAACTCCGGCGAATAGGCATAGGCGTTGGCAGCGCGAAGGGTTTCCGAATATGTCGCCGGTTTTCGGGGAGTAAGCAGGATCAAAACGTGGTGCGCGTAGTCATATTCCGCATTGGCCGAGAAAAGGTATTGGACCACGGGCACGTCGCGCAGCAAGGGTACGCCATGCTTTCCATTGATGAATTCGCGCTCGCGGAGGCCGGAAAGAATAAGCGTTTCCCCGAAACGCATGATGACATTGGTGGAGACGATGTTATTGGCCGAGGTAAGCGCCTCTTCAAATCCATCGAATTGGGCCGGCTCAATAAAGGAGCGCGCGCCCTTCACCGCCAGGAGCAGACGGTCGTCGTCGATGAAGGTGGGCGTGACCGAGAGGCTTACACCGATGTTCTTGTCGGACAGGGAGCCGCCGTATTCCCCCGCCAGCGCAACAGAAATCGTCGAGCCGGAAAAGAAGGTGGCGGGTGTCCGGTCAAGGGCCAACAGGCTCGGCCGGGCAATCACGTCCGCCACCGTATCTCCGGCGTTGAAGATATTGAGCGAATAACTGATCCCCGCTGCGGGGAGACCCAGACTGCGAGTAACGGTCGTACTGCGGGTATCGTCGCTTGGGTCACTGTGGGACGTACTCTCCCTCACCCAACTGCCGTTAAGAACTATTTTCAGCCCGTCGAGCAGATTGACGCCATTGGTGTATCCGGTGGTTTCCTGCGTGCGGACAATGGTAACATCCACCACGGCCATGCGCGGCAAGGCTATGCCCTTGCAGGGCGAAGGCAGAGCAGTCAACTTCTCGGTCGCATCGCTGCTGGTGCTGCTCCCCCAGCTACTGCTGCTTCCCCCCCCCCCAACTGCTGCTGCTGGAGGATTGGCTGGTCGACGACTGCACACAGTCGCTCCAAGAGGGCGCCAGCACCCCCTGCCCCTGTTCGCCGATGATTTCGCCCGCGCTGCCGCCACCGCCAGCCCCACCCGGTGCCCCAGAGGGGGGGTACGCTTGCGTGGCTGGCGGGAGATTCCCCGGGGTGGATTCCGCCGGCGGGACAGGCTCCGCAGCAGTGTCAGGGGCCGCCCCCCCAGGTTTCGGCTCCTTGGCTGGGACAGCGGCGTTGCCGGAAATATCGGCTTGCGCATGCATCCTTTTCCACGCCCGGATCCTGTCGTTAAGAATGTGCACATCCTCAGAGGGATTCGCCTGCTGGAAACGGTCCCTAAACTCAAGGGCGCTGGACTCCATTCCGAGCGCAGCGCTGGAAAGGGATGCGATCCGCAGGGCCTCCGGATCGTTAGGACGCAAGGTCAGCGTGTTGTTGGCGGCCCAGAGGGCCACCGGAGCATCGCTTGCCTGATAGGCCGACCCGGCCAGGGCAAGCTGGATGTCGGGGTTGCGCGGCCGCAGCCGGGCTGCAATGGCAAACGATTTTCTGGCCGCATCGTATTGGCGTTGCTCGACCTGCAGCAAACCGAGATGCCAGGCAGCCAGCCAGTGATTCGAGTCGAATTCCAGGGCCAGCCGGTATCCTGTTTCGGCCAGCTCCGCAACGGCTTGGCCATTTGTCCGGGCCATCTCACGATACGCCAAGCCATTGAGAAAATGCAGATTGGCATCGGAGGGGGCAAGGGCCAAGGCCCGATTGAACTCCGCGTTTGCCTTCTTCGCCTTGCCGGCGGAGAGCAAGTCGATACCCTTTTCCGTGCCGGCCTGA
Source organism: Desulfobulbaceae bacterium UBA2273 (assembly GCA_002347095.1). GTDB lineage: Bacteria > Desulfobacterota > Desulfobulbia > Desulfobulbales > Desulfurivibrionaceae > Thiovibrio > Thiovibrio ferrireducens. Next base: position 2,892 of record DDWZ01000015.1, read on the forward strand.
ATTGGCGATTCCGCCTCGCTCCGCATTGAAGGCTGCATCCCCGCGCAACCAGCCAGAGCAAACACAATAGCCGCCGATAGACCAAAAGATGCCATACGCATTGCTGTCAATACCCCTCGGTAGAGAAAATTTTCATTCTGTTGTGCAACTTTGCACAAACAATTTAGCATGTTGCCTCTTTAAACGAGAAGATAATAATACGCACCAGAAGAACTCTTTCCGATACGCAAATTCGCAGCATGGGAAAAACAAGCACGATGCCGCGGGCAGGCTGTTATCTGCGCACCAGGGCGTCGGGCAGGGTTGCCTTGTTGAGCAACCAATTTTTTTCCTGTTTTTCCAAGGAAAACATCACCCGGTGAGTTTCCTCAAAAAAATCGGGCTGGTTGTAGTTTGCGGTGACATGGACCAGAGCGCTGACCTCACCCCTCCCCTTGCTTGGGATCTTCACCAGGATTTCCTCCAGGGCCACATGCAGGTTGGCCTGGCGGGAGCGATAGGCAATGAGATAGTGGGTGATCAGGCCGGGCTCCAAGATCTCGCGGTAGTTGCGCTCAGGCACTGTAACTTCGCAGGCCGGGGCAATGAAATCCTTCACCGGCTTCATCTTGAGGGCGATCATCACCGGGGTTTCCTCCCCATCCTTGGAAAGCGAGACCGCAAGGGCGGTGAATGTGCGCTTGATCACCTGTTGATCGCTCAAATAATAGAAAAGCCAACCGCCAACCCCCACCAGCAGCACAAGCACGGCGATGAAACCTTTTCGCTTCATGGGGCACCTCCCTGTCTTGGTTTTTTTTGCAACGGGACGTTCAGCGCTTCTTTCCCGGGGCCTTGGGCTTGCCTGCCCCGAGGGCAAACTCCGGCTCGTAGCCCACCGTGAACTGGCTGACGGTGGGGTTGCGCAGACTCAGGAAATGAGCGTTGTTCGTATCAAAGGGGCAGATCGGCATCACGCAGGGTGCAAAGCCGAATTTCCGATACAAGCGGGGGTCGCCCAAAACAAAGATGGTGTCCGTCTTGACCACCTCCTGCCGCAGGGCAAAACGCAGCAGCTCCGAGCCGATTCCCTGCTTTTGAAACTCAGGCTTCACCGCCAGGGGCGCCAGATGCAGGCCGCACAACGCCTTGCCGTTGTAAGCCCTGGTAAAGGCGATATAGGCGACAACCGCATTGACATGGATACACACCCATTCATGCATCGGCTTGCCATTTTGGTGAAGGTTTTCCACCAACTGCACCTCATAAGTGCTGCCAGAGAATGCCTGCCGCAACAGGGCGGAAACCTTGGGATAATTATCCGGAGTGAGTTGGCGTATCTTCACAGTTTTTGCACTCGCAATGTATATTTCTCCTGGAGTTACTGGTTTCTATGCCGGGGAGCGGGCTCGGCCATGGCCCGGATGGCGGCAATGGCATATTGGGCAAAAGATAGCTGCGCATGCATCGCCCTCGTTCATGGACCTTGGCGTGCGCAAACCTCTGGAGCGGCAATCACTCTTTGTGCACTGCGGGCCAGAGTTTTTCCTGAAAGATAAAGCCTGCCCCGGCCAAGAGGAGAAAAATAAGGATATGCATGGTCTGGCTTACCTGTAATTCTCCGACAATTGCCCCTGCCCCGACCAGGCAAACGAGAATGGTTATGGCGGTATCCATGATCAGGGTGGCGATTATCGCGCCGATGATGCCCCCGCCAAGAGCAATGAAAAGCATGGTGTTGGCCTCGGTCAGGGCAAAAAAATGACCCACCCCGAGGGCCAGGTACATCCCGGCGAAAAAACCGCCGAGGGCAAAGGCAAGGCGCTGGGCAAGAATTGCCACAATCGCCCCGAGGCAGCCCATGCCCACGGCAATGGCGAATTGTATCCACCGGGGTGCATCGCCGAAGAACATCGGCGCTATTTTCATGCCGATCAGAAAGCCGGCAATCCCAAGAAAAAGCCAAAAAAGCTTGCGCCCGAAGAGAAGTAACATAACGCCGGCGATTATATTGTAGATGTGCATGGGCCCTCCGTTACAGGAATGAAGCAAGGCGGATCAGCACCGCATGGTTTTTGTTTGGGTCCATTGTAACATGCTCAGGGAAAGGGATTACACCCTTCGCTTCATTTTTTTGCCGACCGGATCGAGGCGCTTCCCGGCTTGCGTCCTCGGATAATTCGGTTTAGGGTGCAACGCCGGGTGTGCAGCCAAGGGGGGCATGCAGCTCCTTTGTAACAGAAGAAAATAATGACCGCGAGAAAATCGTAGAATGAAAGTTGTTATTGCCGAGAAGCCTTCCGTGGCCCGCGACATTGCCGAGGTCCTCGATATCAAGAGCAAGAAGAAGGGATACATCGAGGGGCGCGGCTGCGCGATCACCTGGGCCTTCGGCCATCTCGTGACCCTGCAGGAGCCTGGGGAATATGACCCCGCCCTCAAACGCTGGTCGCTGGAGAGCCTCCCTTTTGTACCGGAGAAGTTCAAGCTCACCCTGATTCAAAACCGCGGGGTGGACGAGCAGTTCAAGGTGATCGAGACCCTCTGCCAACAGGCCGACGAGATTATCTGCGCCACGGATGCCGGCCGGGAAGGGGAGCTGATCTTCCGCTACATCCTGGCCCTGTGCAACTGCGAGGACAAGCCGATCCGCCGCCTTTGGCTCAACTCGCTCACCCCGGAGGCGATCCAGGAGGCGTTCAAGGATCTCAAGGACGGCCACGACTACGACGCGCTCTATGCCGCAGCCCGCTGCCGCAGCGAGTCCGACTGGATTGTCGGCCTCAACGCCACCCGCTACTACACGGTGCGCCATGGGCGGATCGGCGGCTCCGGCGACCGGGTGCTCTGGAGCATCGGCAGGGTGCAAACCCCGGTCTTGGCCATGATCGTGGAGCGCGACGACGCCATCCTCCAGTTCCGGCCCCAGCTCTTTTGGGAGCTCACCAGCCGCTACCGCGAGGTGGTGTTCAAATACACGGGCAAGCGCTTTGAAAAGCCGGAAAAGGCCCAGGTGCTGCTGGACAAAATCATGGGCCAGCCCTTTGAGATTACCGGGATCGTTGCCAAGGAGAAAAAGGAGCAGCCGCCCCAGCTCTTCGATCTCACCACCCTGCAGCGGGAAATCAACAAGTTGCACGGGCTCTCGGCCGCCGACACCCTGGCCGCCACCCAGAATCTCTACGAGAAAAAGTTCGTCACCTATCCGCGTACCGACTCGCGCTACCTGAGCAAGGATCTGCAACCGCGCATTCCCCAGATCCTCTCTCAGCTCAAAACCTTGCGGCCGGAAGAGATCGCGGTCCTCAACCTGGCCAAGCTGCCCTTCAGCAAGCGGATCATCGACGACACCAAAGTGAGCGATCACCACGCCATCATCCCCACCGGCATTGCGCCGCGGGGCCTCAGCGCCCACGAACAACTCGTCTACGAAGCGATCACCACCCAGTTCATCGCGGCTTTCTATCCCGTCTGCCTCAAGAATATCACCACGGTGAACGGGGTCAGCAATGGGGTACCGTTTGAGGCCAAGGGGACTCAGGTCGTCGAGCCGGGCTGGACCGCGCTTTTTGCCAACAAAAAACAGGCCCAGGACGCCGCCGAGGAGCAAACCCTGCCGGTGTTTGCTCACGATGAAAACGGCCCGCATGAGCCCTCCCTGCGCGAAGGAAAAACCAGCCCGCCCAAGCATTTTACGGAAAATTCGCTGCTCGGGGCCATGGAGGCGGCGGGCAAACTGGTGGAGGACGACAGCTTACGCGAAGCGCTCAAGGAGCGCGGCATCGGCACCCCGGCCACCCGGGCGGCCATCATCGAAACCTTGCTCAGCCGCAACTATATCCAGCGCGACAAGAAACAGCTCCGCTGCACCGACATGGGCCGCTGCCTGATCGCCCTTATCCGGGACCCCTTGCTGAAATCCCCGGAGATGACCGGGGAATGGGAGGAAAAACTGAAACAAATCGAGCGCAGCCAGCTCGATCCCGGCGAGTTCATGGGAGGGATCTCCGGCTACATCCGCACCCTGATTAAAAACGGCACTGCGGAGAGGCTGGACCCCGGACGCTGGGGCAGTTGCCCCCTCTGCGGCAAGGAGGTGGTCAAGGGGAAGCGAGCCTACGGCTGCTCGGGCTGGAAGGATGGCTGCGAATTCGTCCTCGAGCCGGAGTGCAAGGGAATAGCGCTTACGGCCAAGCAGATCCAGGTGCTGCTCCAGCAGCGCATTCTGCCCCAGCCGGTGCGGATCGAGGACGAGCCGCGCATGCTCATTCTCTCCACCCAGGGCATGGTCATGGACCTGGGGCTGCCCGCTGCCGAGCGGCAGAAAAAGGTGGAAAAAACAGATCGGCCTTGAGCAAGAAATTGCTGCGTAAGGCCGATCCTGATTCTGGGAAACACCTATGAAAAATGGGCAAAAACGGGTTACTAATTGCGCCCCCGGCCCCGTTCCTTATCCCGCCTTTCCTGTTCCTCTTCCCTCTCCTGCTCTTTTGATCGTGGTCCCTTCTGCTCGCGCTGGACAGCATCCGGCTGCTGGGGCTGCTCCTGGATTACCGGGCCTCGCTGCTGGGGCTGCGAACGGACGCCATTCCGATCGTCCTGCTGCCTAGGGCTTGTCCGCCGAGGCTCTTCCTCTCTTTCCCGCTGCGCAGGGGCGGGCGCTCTTTGCTCTAACTGCTGAAAGTGTTCGCGCACCGCCTTTTCGCGCGGCTGGTAACGGTATTGCTTGCTGCGGATCTCGTGCTGCTCCTCCACCCGGGGATATTTTTCTCCCGAATACTGCCGCTGGTAGGTAGGCAGCGGCGCCCGCTTCGGCGCAGAGCTGCGTTGCCACTGGTCCCAGCCCCTTCGCTGCTGCTCCCATTCCGGGCCCCAGTGATGACCCCAGCGGGGCGGCGCATGCTGAGGCCAGCCGCGAAAGTACACCGGCGGCTGCCGGTAGTAGCGCACGGGGACACGCAAGACGAACAGCGGCACATAATACGGCTCCACAAACCCCCAGGGGCCGTTGTACCAGGAACTCGCGTACCAGTTATCGTCCTGATAGACCCAGTACATGCCATCGTAAAAGAAATAGTTGGCATTCAACCGGGGCGCATAGTAGACCGGGTAGCCCGGCACCGCGACGAGTTCCGGGTACATCGGCAGGTTGATCCCGATGCTTACGTGGGGAGCCCCTATAAAGACGCTCACCTCTGCCTCGGCGGAAGTCACCGAGCACAACAGCATCGTCAGCACAATGAATCCGTAGCGTATTCTTTTCATTCTGTCCTCCTGTTGGATAAGCAGGTCGCGAGGTTTGCTTGTCGGCGGAAAATGACGTCGGCACGCTGGTTTCGTCCCGGAACCTATGGTTCATTATACTGAATTGTCCGGAGATAAGTAAAATACCTTCTGGATTTTCCTGCTTGCCAGACCACTGGGTTTTACGGGAAAATATCAGGATTCAAGGGGAAATAATTTTTCTGTGATAAAATAATTTCATGAAAACCATCAAGCCATTCCTTTTGTTTTTTTGGGTTGGAGCCTTCTTGAGCCTCGGCACCGGCTGCGCTACCTTGCCGAACGTCTCCGAGGTGATTGAGGATGCCCCGGCCACACAGCATCCGCGGCAAATCGTGGCGGCCAAGGGACGGGTGCTGTCTCCCCAGAAAAGCAAGGCCATCATGGCGCGGCTGAAACGATCGGTCGATGCGACCGACATTCTGGAACGCCACATCGCCGTGGTGGAATCGGTCACCGAAAGCCCGCTGACTAGGGGGAACAAGATCACCCTGCTCGCCGATGGTCAGACCGCCTATGCCGCAATGTTCAAGGCAATCCAGAAGGCCAAGGACCATGTCAACCTTGAAACCTATATTATTGAAGATGATGAGACAGGCCGCAAGTTTGCCGATCTGTTGCTGGAAAAACAGGCGGCAGGCGTCCAGGTAAATGTTATTTATGACAGCGTGGGCAGTATGAACACCCCCGCGGCTTTTTTCCAGCGCCTGGCCGAGGGCGGAATTCAGGTGGTTGAATTCAATCCGCTCAATCCCCTGAAAGCCCAGGTGAACTGGGGCTTGACCCTGACCCACCGGGATCACCGCAAGATTTTGATAGTCGACGGCAAGGTCGCCATTCTCGGGGGCATCAACATCAGCGAGGTGTATTCGAGTCGTCCTTTCAAGCGGAAACAAAACGAAAAAAGGCCAATTCATTGGCGTGACACAGACGTGCAAATTGAAGGCCCGGCCGTGGCTCAAATTCAGAAGCTCTTTCTGGACACCTGGCAGGGTCAGAATGGCGCGGAACTTTCCGGAGGGAACCATTTCCCTGCCCTGAAGGCAGAGGGCAATGCCCTGGTGCGCGTGATCGGCAGCACCCCGGGAGAAACCAATAGAATCCCTTTTATTGTGTATGTGTCGGCCATCACCTTTGCCGAGCATTCGATCCACATGACCAATTCCTATTTCATCCCTGACGAGCAGATAATACAGGGCCTTACCGATGCGGCTGCGCGCGGGGTTGACGTAAAGATCATTCTGCCGGGGATCAGCGATTCCCGGTTGGCCTTATATGCGCAGCGGTATCATTATACCGGGCTCTTGCAAGCGGGAGTAAAATTGTACGAGCACAATACTTCCCTGTTGCACGCGAAAACCGCGGTGATTGACAAGGTCTGGTCCACGGTCGGCTCGACCAACATGGATTTCTTGAGCTTATTAAACAACGACGAGGTAAATGCGGTTATCCTGAGTCAGGAGTTTGCCGGGGAAATGGAAAAGATGTTTGCCAGGGATCTGGCGGATTCCAAGCAGATTCACTGGGAGGAATGGAAAAAAAGACCGTTGTTGCCCAGGTTCAGGGAGTGGTTTGTCAATTTATTCGGCCGCTGGCTGTAGCCGTTCGTTAAGGATGGGTGTATTCCCGCAAAAATGGATCAGGTGAATAAGGGGGAGACGATCAGAAACCAGGGGGGAGCATTCCTGTTCCTGCTCGCCGTTGCGCTGCTCTTTTCGGCCAACGGTGCTGCCGCTGCCGAAAAGCCTGGGCAGGGTGCCGAGATCCTGCGCGACACCTATGGCCGGAACATGGACCGCTTGGAGCAAAACAGCTTCGGCTTTCCGCTCCTTCTGGAGTCTTTTGCGCGAGACGACAGGGTGCAGGTGGATGTCTACGGGGTCTTTGCGTATCCCTTCAGCAGCGTGGCCAAGGTGCTCAAGGTCCCGGCCAACTGGTGCGATATCGTCTCCCTCCACCCCAATGTCAAGGCGTGCACCTACAGGGAACTGCCGGACGTCTGGCTGCTGACTTTTTACATCGGCCGCAAGGTCTATCAACCTCCGGAAGACACGCGGCAGGTCCTGTACCAGTACCGGGAAGTTGCTCAGCAGCAGGGATATCTGGATGTCACCCTCAGCGCCGAGGACGGCCCTTTCGGCACCAATAACCACCGCATGCGGTTCGAGGCCCTGCCCCTTGAGGGGGGAAAAACTTTTGTCCACGTCAGTTATGCATACAGCGACAGTGTTGCGCTTCGCCTCGCGGAAAAGGTATATTTCGCGACCCTCGGCCGGAGCAAGGTGGGGTTCACCCAGACCGGCACCGGGAAAAACGGCACGCCCGTCTATATCGGCGGGCCCCGCGGCGCGATTGAGCGCAATGCTGTCCGGTACTATTTCGCGATCCAGTCTTTTATGAATACCGTGCGCTACCCCGAAGAACGGCGTTTCCGCATGCGAATCAACGAGTGGTACGATCTTACGAACCGTTACCGGCGACAGCTCTTCGAACTGGAAAAGGAGGAGTACCTCGCCTTCAAGACGATGGAGCAGAAGAATCAGGTGATGCTCCAGATCCGGCTTAAAACGGATTTTCAGTGAGTGGCCGGCTGCCCCAACCCCATGTTGCTCAAGCGTGGAGGTTCATCCTCTCCACCCTGGGCCAAGCACCGGCAGCAGGGGAAGAAAACGGATATTTTCTCCCAAAGGATCTGAATATATGGCTGAAACAATCCCGCCCGATATCAAAAAAGACCTGGAAAAGGCCGCCAACCTGCACCAGCGCGCCTCTTCCGATTACGAAAAATGCGTGGAATTCAACAAGTTGATGTCCGACGTTCTAGGCAGGCTGGAAGATGCCCACTGCTATAAAACCGCCGACAAGGTGATGAGTATACTCATCGACTGCAACCCCAAACAGGGAGCCCAGTGCGAAAAGGCTGCCCGGATCGGGGACAAGATGAAGAAGTTTGAGCAGGACAAGGGAAGTAAATAGTTCTGCTCCGGGTTTCTCTGCTGCCCAGCCAGGTGCTTCGAGCCAGCACGTGGAGACTGCCCCTTGCCCGCCAATGCTACTTTTCAAGACCTGATTCCAGCTCGCCTGTTTTATCCCCGCTTTTTTTCCTGAAAACCCGGATCTCCACATCCACATCCATTTGCAACCGGTCCAGGGCCGCCACCTTCCCCTTGGTCTCCCGGTCGATGTTCCAGTAATAGGGGGTCATGGCCAGCAGGTCCATGATCGTCTGGTTGCTGGTCAGTTCGAGCGGATAGGTGATCCGCTGCACGGCGGCGGGGAAGAATAGCTCCTTGGCCTTTTCGGTGATCGCGGGCGCGTCATGCTCTCTGGTGACCGGATAGATGATTTTTCGCAACCCGTTAAGGTGTCTAGGCCCTGGGCTGACAAAGACGAGGCTGCCGCTCTCCTTGAGGATGCGAGCAAATTCCGGGATGTTCGCCGGGGAAAAGACACTGAGCACGAGATCCAGGGATTCATCCAAAAAGGGCAGATCGTTGATGCTGGCCACGAACCACCCCACGGTCCGGTCGCGCTGGGTGGCTTGGCGCACCGCAAACTTGGAGACATCGACCCCGTGGTACTCAATGGCCGAATGCGCTGCAAGATGCGGTGCGCTGTTGCCAGCCAGGGCCTCCTTGAGGCGCGCAAGATAAAAGCCTTCGCCGCAGCCGGCATCGAGCACGCTGCCGCCGCCGACGCTTGCCAATCGCGAAAGTACGGTGCGGATAGTCTCGTTGATCGCGTCTGAGATCGGGTTGTAATACCCCAAGTCCAGGAACCGTCTCCGGCTCAGGACCATGTCCGGGTCGTCCCCCGGTTCCTTGGAATGTTTTTTGTGGGCAAGCACCAGATTGACATAGCCCTGGCGGGCGGCGTCGAAGCTGTGCTTTGCCGCGCATTGGTAGCCGGAAGGCGTTGCAAGCAGCGGTTGCCGGCAAACCGGGCATTGGAGAATGGAACTCATGTGCGCATCCTTACCATTGGGGTCCGATCTCATGTGCGCAGGTGAGCCGGGATTTCAGAGGGATTGACGGGGGGAGTCCGGTTATACATCTCGACAGGCAAAGAATCTGCCACCTGTTCGACTTCGGCAGGCAGGTGCGGAGCAAGGATGTATTTGGTCCGCAGGCCACGAAAAAAGTTACCGTACAGGCGAGGAGAAGTCAAATCACTTGCCAGGCGCTGCCCGTATCAGGCAGCGCCTTTGCCGGGTTGCGGCTCTCCCCCGCGCTGGTCACCATGACCGCCGAGGCCCCGGGCAAGGGGCACTTGGTTTCGCATATCCCGCAGCCGACGCAGAGATCATCAATCAGGTACGGCTGTTTGACCGTCACCTTCTCGCCCCGGCTGTTTTCAACGGTAGCTTCCCGGAACTTGATCGCCTTGTCCGGGGTGGGGCAATGCTCTTCGCAGACGATGCAGGGGATACCCTTGGCATAGGGCAGGCAGCGGTTCTTGTCAAAAACAACATTGCCGATTTTCACCTTTTTCTTTTCCGGGACGGATAGCTTTGCGATCGCCCCGCTGGGGCAGACCTGGCCGCAGAGGGTGCAGTTGTATTCACAGTAGCCGGTGCGGGCTTTGAGGATCGGGGAAAACATCCCCTCCAGGCCGGCCTGGAGAAAAGCAGGCTGCAGACCATTGCCGATGCAGACCTTCATGCACTCTCCGCAGCGGACGCAACGGCCGACAAACTCTTCTTCCGGCAAGGCCCCGGGCGGGCGGATCAGGAGTTCGTCGGACTGCCGGGCCAGGGTTCGGCTCTTGAGAAAAAAAGGCAGCAGCGCCCCCACAGCCAGGGAACCGACAAAAGTACGGCGGGAAAGCGCAAAAAACGGCTTTGTCCGAGATTGCCCGCCAAAGCGAAATGATATTTTGTTGCCCGGGCAATGATGGATACAATCCAAACAGAGATTGCAGTCCAGCATCGAGATAGTGCGGTCCTCGTCGATGGCCCCCATCCGGCAGACCTCCCGGCAGTTTCGGCATGTACCGCATGTGCTGCCCGCTTTCCCCCGCAGGAGGGAAAAGCGGGCGGTCACCGCAAACAATGCGCCCAGCGGGCAGATATTGCGGCAGAAAAACCGGCGTTCCAGTTTTTCCAGAAAGAAAATCAGCAGAAGAATCCCCAGCGAAAGCAGTGCCAGGTCATAATATTTCTGATTAAAGGGCAGGACGGACGCCTTGAGAAAGGCGTACACCGGTTCGGTTACAGCGTTGACCCAAGCCGGGGCCTCTTGATAGGTGTAGGTGAAAAAGGTTGCGGACAGGGCGTTTAAGGCCGGGTCCACCGCCAGGGCCAAACCCCGGACCAAGATCGAGAAAGGATCGACATACCCGGCCATGGGCAGCCCGAACCAGGCTCCCACCAGCAGAAAACCCAGGAGATAGAACTTGAGCGGCCGGTATGTTCTTTTTTTCCCGGTCTGCGTGTTCGGCGTCACGTTGCGGCAACCGTCCAGCAGGGTTCCCATGGGGCAGATCCAGCCGCAGAAAAAGCGGCCCAGGATCAGGGTCAAAAGCACGGTGCCAACGGCCGGCAGCATCAGGAGAATAAAAAAACCCGCGGCCACGGAAGCGGACAGGGCCAGCAGGGGATCGATCCGGAAGAGAATGTTCACCGCGTACTCGATGGTATCGGAGCCCGAATAATCGGTCCTGATGAACAAAAAGAAAAAGAGCGCCAGACAGGCCAACTGGCTCAGGCGCCGCCAGTAATACAAGGGGATTTTGCGTGTGGTTTTCATGGAAATTCATTGCCCCGGTGCGGGATCGGTTGAAGCGAGCCAAGCTGACCCGCGGGTTTTAGCAGGGTGTTGAAAAACTCGTTTTTCGATGCCCTGCGTGCGATTCAGGCATGAATCGCCAATTTCGACGAGTTCTCATTCGTTAAAAAAAAGATCAGGCTGTAATCACCTTGATCTTTTTCAGGTCTATCTCTCCCAGCCCCAAGGCATGGGCGGCGACAGTGGATTCGATCTCCTCGGGCCTCAGGCCGAACAGGGTGGTGGCATAGGCATCGGCTGCCACCGGATCGACCGAGGCGACAACCGTGTCCAGCACCTTGACGTCGTTGAGATTGCCGCCTTGCGGGCCATTGGCAAGAAGGATGCGGGTGGCGTCGATCACGGTGAGTTTCGGCCGGATCACCGTGGCCAGGTCTGCCAGCTTCTGGCCAAGGTTGTGGTGCATCGCCCCCCGGGTGCCGCCCAGAACCCCCATGCTGTTCTTGAGGCCCAGGGTCAACCGGCTGAGCCCGTGGTGCTTGGCCACCGGCACGTTGATGTAGCTGTCCGCCTCCAGGGCGTCGCGATAAATATCCAAACGCCTGACCGCCTTGCCCCGCGCAATATCAACCGGGACATATTTGCGCTCGTCCGGGTGGAAAAACTTCAACCGCTTGTCCTTGATCCCGGCCAGGACCTCCTGGATGCCGCTGTTGACATAGCACCGCCGCTCCTCATTACAGGTCCGGTCAAAGACCAGAACCTCCCCGGCCCCGGCATCCAGAGCCCGCTCAACCAAAACCCTGACCACCTGCGGATGGGTATTGGCAGCCTGGGCAGGATTGCGGTCCCAGCCGATATTCGGCTTGACCACCACCTTGTCGCTGGGGCGGACGAATTTTTCCATCCCGCCCAGGGGGGAAAGAACCCGGTCAACCAGATCCCGGTAATTCTTTCCGGTTGCATGGGCAAGCAGGGGCAGGCGATCATCCGCTGCCAGGGCCTCGCCTATCGTGAAATGGGGAACACCCACACTGAGCCCTGCCGACCACAGGGCCACCTGCCTGAGAAATTCTCTCCTGTCCATGCCGACACCTCTCCCGTAATGGTTTGTCTCGGTTTTTCCACTCAGTCAATTATGGCTCCGCAACAGTGTTATGTCAAAGCAAACCCCAAGAAAGGGAGCAGCGGATGCCGGAATCTGCAACGGGGTAAATAGTTCCCGGTCATTTTTTTTTAGCCCGAGGCCCGGGTTTGCCATCTTTCTGTAAGAGGTTGAAACTCTGTAATTTGTTTTCCTAACTTTTTTTTGTTGCCAAGGGCAAGAGAAGTATGGCACGGTTAATTTATGCGACAAAATGCCGCACCTAAACACAGGAGGGGAAGATCGTTATGATACGCAGACGAACGCATCAAGTGAAGAGATGTTGTGTCCGGACAGCGTTTGTCATTCCCCTTCTTGTGGCGGGTTCCGCCGGCGCGAAAATCACCGGCGAGTGCGACAATTGCCACACCATGCACAACAGCCAGCAAGGCGCCAGCATGCAGTTCAACAATTCCGCCAAGGTGGAACGAAACCTGCTGCGGGGAGACTGCCTCGGCTGTCATGGTCAGGCCACTGCCCAGAAGATCGTCAACATAAACGGCAGCCTGATTCCCCAGGTCATGCATTCCGATCCCAGCGGGGATCTTGCCGCCGGCAATTTCGGGTATATTACCGGCATCAAGGGCACCGCCGCCAACAGCCATGGCCATAATGTCATTGCCCTGGGCGCGGAATTTAAAGAGACCTTAATAACCAACCTGCCCGGCGGAATCAGGCAATCCTTCCACGACGGCTATATCGTCAACGCCTCAAACCTGACCTGCGCCGGGCTCAACGGCTGCCATGGCTACAGATACGCCAGCGGCTCGCCCACCGATATCGTCGCGCTCAAGGGCGCGCATCATAACAACGTGGACGGCCAATTGGCCGTGGCCGACACCGCCGCAAACAGCTATCGCTTTCTGGTTGGAGTTAAAGGCTATGAAAACCAGACCGACAAATGGCAGAATGCCAGCGCCACAAGCCACAACGAATATTACGGCGCCACCACGCCCATGACTTTGGGCTGCGGCGCCACCAGTTGCCATGGCAGCAACGGCGTATCCCCGCCCAACCACACGATCAGCGGATTCTGCGGCACCTGCCACGGCAATTTCCATACCCTCTCGGCAGGCGCCAGCGACGGCATCGGCCCGGACATAACCTCGCCATTCATCCGGCACCCCAACGATATCGTGCTTCCGGCCTCCAAGGAATATCAGAATTATACAACCTACAGTGTCCAGGCTCCCATCGGGCGCACCGCGGTACCGGCCTCCGCCAGCAGCGTTGTGGCCCCCGGCGCCGATGTCGTTACCTGCCTCTCCTGCCATATGGCCCATGCCAGCCCGTATCCGGACATGCTGCGCTGGGATTACAGCCAGATGAATGCGCACCAGAGCGGCGATGTCAATACGGGTTGCTTTACCTGCCACACCACCAAGGATAATTGAGCCACAACACGAGCGGTGTGACCTGCGCCGGAACCGCGGTGCCGTAATCTGCCCACACAGGGCTCGTCTGGCCGTCCGGTGGGGCAGATCGCGACTTTCGGCAGAGGGTCATTTCCCCTGCAGCCATTGTTTGTAGAAATCAGCATGAAAGCCGACCACACATTCATCGCCGACCCGCAAGGCGGGAGCGCGGAGGTTGCCGCTCGGCCCCATCACCTGCTTGAGTATCGCTTCCTTCCCGTCCTGCTTTGGTTTCAGGGAAGAGACCGTCTTGCCCTTGACAACGGTGATTTTCGCCGCCTTGCCCAGCATCTCCCAGGCGGCCGCGCCATCCATCCGCACCGTGCGGGCGTCAACCACCTCGCGGATCACCGCCTTTTCCTGCGCAAGAACCTCCTGCGCATTCCGGCAGGAGGTTCACCCCTTACGCAGATAGGCCCAATCAATTTCCATCCTCTTCCTCCTTTTTTGGATGTGAATCATCCCTGTCGCAGCAAGCTTCTTGCCTGAAGATCGCTTAAAACAGCACTTGATGGCAAGGCAATTTCGTCGCAGGGCAAAAAATATCGTTGCGGAACGTTGCAATTCCTGCCGGAGTCGGGTTTCATATGAGATAATCATTCCAGAACATCGCTCCCATCAAGAAAAACAACCTTTCGCGGCCGTCACATGGTACCCATGTCGAGCAAAAACATCCGCCCCCGCTTCCGGCAAAACGCAGTCACCCTCTTCCTTATCGCCCTGCTCCTTCTGCCTGCCGGGGGCGCGGCAAACGCGGCCCAGAACAACAGCCGCTACGACGTGCTCTATATCTGGGACCCCGACCTGCGCAACCTCCAGGATTATAAGGCGGAGCTGGAAACCCAGCTCGGCCCCGAGGTCGGCAAGGCATTGCACATTATTCAGCGCAACGACCAGTACGGGATCATTTACGACTGCAACACCACCGCCCTCTCCTCGGCAAAGCTGGCAATCCGCCACAGCGTTGTCCTCGGCAAGGCCGGGCTGGGCGACGCCCGGGCCATCAAGGATGAAGACTACCACGAACTCTACAATGTTTGCTACGGCCACGGCCCGAACCTCGCAGCCCTGACCGAGCAGTATCAAACGATCTACCGCCAGCTCGGCGCCGAGGTGGGCAAGGATCTTTTCATCGAAAAGAGCGGAGACGGCAAATACACCCTGGTTTACAGAAGACAGGCGGATAAGCAGTCGACCATGGGGGTGGCCCGTTACCACGGCAAACTGCTGACCAAATCCGGCATCTCCGCCTCCATCACCCGGGAGGAAAATAACGAGGTGGTTTTCGGCGAGTCCAGCCTGCTCGACCACGAAGAAAAGGATACGGACCCCGACCCTGCGCCCGTCCCCTTCCTGGCCGACACCAAAAAAACACCAGCCGAAGCGCTTCTCCTGCTCACCGGCAACAAGAAGAAAAGCGTCGCCGAAACCGTCGCCACCAACAACAACCTGGAAAAAGAGCTGGAGGAGTATATCAATCAGTTGCGGTGCAAGGGGCTTCTCGCCAAGGATGAGAAAACCGGCTGGCTGGTCATCGACCTGAACAAGGGGGAAACCATTGTCGACATCAACGTCGATAACCCCTACCAGGCAGCGAGCATGATCAAGCCGCTCGTCGCCCTGGCCTATTTCCACCGGCTCAAAGAGGGAAAGCTGACTTACACCCCCACGGCCCGGCGCAAAATGGAGGCGATGATTCAATACAGCAACAACAACGCCACCAATTGGGTTTTAAAACAGGTCGGCGGCCCCAAGACGGCGCAAAAGATCCTGCGCCAACATTACGGCCACCTGCTCTGTGAAACCAGCCTTGTCGAATACATCCCCAGCGGCGGAAGAACCTACCGGAACAAGGCCTCGGCCAAGGATTACGGCCGGTTCCTGGTCGCCCTCTGGCGCAAACAACTCCCCCACGCCCAGGAGATTCGCCGGTTGATGTCCCTGCCCGGTCGCGACCGGCTCTACTCCGGCACCCAGATCCCCCAGGGAACCCTGGTCTACAACAAGACCGGCACCACCGCCAGGCTCTGCGGGGATATGGGCATCCTGGCCCCCAAGGGGCAGAACGGCCGCCGCTATCCCTATGTGGTGGTGGGGATCATTGAAAAGCGGAGCAAGGCCGGCAACTACGGACACTGGGCAATGACCCGGGGCAACGTGATCCGCCGGATTTCCTCCATGATCTATCAAAAGATGAAGACCAGCTACAACCTGCGCTGAGAGATTCTTCGCAGCAAAAAAGCTGATTTTTTTTTTAAGGTCTGACCGACACTGTTGTTGAACACCCTGTACCGCCGCTCTTGCTGGATCACCCCTTGACATCCCCCTGTGGCCTGCCGATAGTAACACTATGATGAGTTACCATGAGCTGAGGAGGCTTTTATGAATATCACCATTAAAGAAAAAGCAGAAGCGATGCTGAACAGCAAGCTGACCCCGGGCCAGTTCCTGCGGGTCTTTGTCAAGGAAGGCGGCTGCGCCGGCCTGACCTACGGCGCGGAAATCGCCGGCGAGATGAAGGGCGGGGAGAGCGTGGTCCATACAGCGGGAGCGATCCGGATTGTGACGGATGAAGCGAGCGGGAAATTTCTCGACGGTCTGGTCGTGGACTACTCCGACGAGCTGATCAACGGCGGGTTGCAGTTCACCAATTCCAATACGAAAACCACCTGCGGTTGCGGCCAGAGCTTCAATCTGCAAGGTTTCCCGAAGATCGAAGGCGGCAAGTGCAAGACCTGAAGCAGCTTGTCCGATACCAGCGCACCCGCACCGTCTGACCGGCGTGAAAATAGAGGGAATGCCTCTCTCTCACGTTTCCACGGGGCAAGTGCGATGCACGCGCCCTGCCGGATTCTGGCGATAGTAGGCACCGAGGACACCGTAGAGGTCTGGGGCGTGCTTCTGGAGGGCGAGAGGCCGGTCGAAGAATGCTTCCGTGGCTACGGCGAAGAACTCGGCCTCGTTCGTCGCCCCGTAGGCATTGAGGAAAGTTTTGTGGCCCTTTTCGGCCAGGCGGCGCAGCCGCAGGAATTCGTGGGAGCACACGGTCACCCATTGGGCCAACTGGTCGCGGTCGACGAGGGGCGGGGTGCCGTTGGCGGAGCCGCTGAGCATGTCGAGTTTGTGGGCAAACTCGTGGTAGACGACGTTATGACCCTGCTCGGGGTGGCGCGCGTCGTGCAGAACGGTATCCCACACCAGGATCACCGGGCCCTGCTGGTTGAAGGCCTGACCCAAAAGAGGAACCGAGTCCTCCACCGGGCCATCCACGCGCTCGAAGAAACCGGGGTGATGCGCGGGGGGCACAACGGTGGAGGGGTAGACGAGAATCGACTCCACGTTGCGATAGTAGTCGTGGGGAAGTCCCAGTTGCAGGAGGCATGCCTGGGCCGCAATGGTGACACGAATCTCATCGGTGAGGTCAAGGCCGCCGCATCCTTCCCAGTCTTTCTCCTCCAGAAATACCTGAATCATCGCGCGCAACTCAGCGCGCTCGGCGTCATCGAGCACGCAGTAGTGGGCCACGTTCGCACGCATAAAGGCTTCCCACGCAGGAGGGAACAGGCGGTTTCGCGCCTCGGCACGGCGATGATCGCGGAGCCAGTGAAACATGGGCAACGCCCTCCTTAATTAACGATGCTTTCCCCGGAATTTATACCTCGGGACGGCTTCAGCCTTTCCAGCGAAGACTGGCTTTAATCAGTCTTCCTCTTGGCCTGATGCGGCTTGAGCTGTTGAATGTCCTGTTCTAACTCCCTCAGACTTTCTTCATGCTGCATCTGTTTCCACGCTTCCCGGTATTTATCATACTCCAGCGCCGATTTTTCCAGGGCCAGCTGGTGACTGATGTTTCCGGCGTGGGTCAACAATTCCCGGCCGTTGAGTCGAATGATCGCGTCAAGCCGCTCAAGCCAATCTCTCATGTACATGGGCGTCCGTTGCTGGGCCATGGTTTCGGCAAAGGCGAGATACTGTTCCACCAGCAGGCCGAGCAGCTTCATTTCATCCTCGGCAAGATAATTCTTGGCCACGCTGACATCGCTTTTGCGTATCGCTGCCGGGTTGCCCTTCTTGTCGTATGACTGCATACCCATCAGCGGCAGGGCGGCATCCGCCCGGCGGTACACCAGTTCCGCCGCCGTCTGCTGGCTGATGGCCCAGAGCAGCTTGTTCTGCACCACCCTGAAAAACTCGGTGGTCTTTTCGGCCTTGTGGTCGTAGTCAATGCTGGTGGCGTAAATGTCCTTGATCTTTTGGTAGAAAAAACGCTCGGAGAGCCGGATTTCCCGAATGCGCTCCTGCAATTCCGTGAAATAGTTCATGGAATTGCCGCTCTTGAACCGCTCGTCGTTCAGGGCGAAACCCTTGACGATATACTCCTTGAGACGCTGGGTGGCCCAGATACGGAACTGGGTGCCCTGGTGGGATTTCACCCGGTAGCCGACGGAGATAATCACATCCAGGTTGTAGAACTGGACCTCTTTGGACTGGGTTTTTCCTTCTATGGCACCATGCCGAGTGGTTGTCCGGAATTTCCGGATAACCACATTTTCGTCCAGTTCGCCCTCCTTGAAGATGTTGCGGATATGCTCGGAAATGGTTTTCTTGCTCTTGCCGAAAAGCTGCGCCATATGCTCCTGCGTCAGCCAGACCGTTTCCTCCTCCAGGCGGACATCAATTTTGACCTTGCCATCGGAATCCTGATAGATGAGCAGTTCAGAGTTGTTCATCGAATCCCTCTTACACCACCGTGACCTGGCCGTTCATCAGTATGGGCAGGAGCCAGTCGCGGAGTTGGGTGAGTTGTTGGTTTTCCTGCCCAAGAACATCCTGGCGCTTGAATATGGAATCGACCTTGTTTGTAAATTGTTCCACAACGTCAGACGCAGGCAGGCAGATTTTTACTGTCTTCAGCACCGTTCCGGAAACCTCCTTGAAGGTCGAGCCGGAAGCATCCTGAGTGATAGCCTTCAAAGAATTTTTTACAGTGTAGTAAATGAAGGACGAGGAGCGAAAATATTGGGTTCCGTCCCCATTTGTTCCGGAATTGCCGAGGCTCATCTTTCATTCACACGCCACACACAACATGTGGAATCTTCCGTTCGTTTGCCGTAATTGTGTTGGGGAAGGCCAACGTAGTCATTGGAATTTTGTCGGAGTATTTGCGAAAAGCTGTGTTGTAGAAGTTTCTCAAAATGAAACCTCCGAACGCGAGTGGCCCAATGGGAGAACAGACAGGTATGCGGCAATTCTCATACTGACCTAGCGTTAGGTGGGAATATGGGTGATGAATATCTACGAATTTTTCCGGGTCATCGCTGAAGTCGAAACGGATGGGGAAAGGAACGATATTTCTATCAATAACATCGGCATAAATCTCATCCTCAAGATAAATTTCTGGCTCATTCTGAAAATGCTCAAGGTCTGGGGACGGGAAATATGAAAGGGAATGTTCACAGATGACTTTGTCCCTAAACCGGTAGCGGAGTGAAATCAAAGCACCATCCAGCATCTTAATGTTGAAGCACCTGGCTTTCTCCAACTCGCCATAGATGTCGCGGTAAGCAACATTCTTTAATGCCACGCTCATGCGTGCGGCGGTGCTCACAGTAATTTCGAACGCCGCATTGATTTTGCCGTGTGTGGCTGGAAAATTCTGCTCGTTCGAAAGGCTCAGGCCGACGAGTGCTTCCGTGAGTTTTTTTATCTGCTTGAGTGTTTGCTGTGGTGTCATTTCTGCCGCCGTTTGGGTTTCTTCGCGTGGGCCAGGAGCTTTTTTACGAGGCTGGCGGGATAGTCTTCGATGAAACTATCACCCGAGTCGAGTGACGCAATAATGTCGGCGAAGTTGTTTCTTCGTTTGGCACTCCGATCTTGCTCCGCTTTCGACATATCACGATTTACGGTCGTCATTGTCTTTCGCTCATTTTCGGTCGGATAGCGAAAGTGAAGCGCGAAATTTTCTGTCTTGACCTTTTCAAATTCTGCTTTAAGGGCAGACATAGATTTTCCAACTCCGAGGACCCGAACCCATGCTTTTGAGCGCGTGATTGCGGTAAAAAGACGGTTACGGACGCGTGCGACATGCCGTGGCGATAAAGCCCCAAAACAGTCCTGTGCATTGATCACATAGACCATGGCTGCCTCATTGCCTTTTGCGCGGAAGATACCAGTAAAGGTCACAGTTCCAGGCTCGGTGAATACATCGGCGATTGTCGTCACGCCAGCAAGATTTGAGTTGATTCCCATCTGCATCAGCGTCCGTCTGGCCTCACCGACTGCATCCTTCGTCTTCAATGGATCTGGGTTTATGACAACGATGTCGTCTGGTATCAGCTCATCTTCGGTCAGATTTCGTTTAATCTCAGCAACCAGCCACGCAGTTTGTGCTTCGGGCGTGTCGAAAACTTCGAACTGAATCAAGTCTTCCACTGGCGAGTGCTTCTCCAGGAATTCCGGGCTGGATTTTGGTGTGCGAGTGAGCGTGACGATTTCGCCGTCCTCGATTTCCCCATTGTCCTCTTGATAACCGATGTCGAACCAGAGGTTCTTGTTCTCAAAGATTTGAACAAGGCCTTCGGCGCGATAAACCCCAAACCCAAGGGCATGAGCCGTGGACAAGACAGGACGGGAGTTGCGATAGCAAGTGTCGAGAATGATGTCTTGCTTGGGTTTTCCTGGCTCAGGGGGGTGAATAACGACACGGGCTGTTCCATCTGTGTTCTTCCCAAAGATTTCTTCAACGGGGGGAGTGATCTGTTCCCGAGGTTCTGCAACTCGTCGTATGCGTAGACTAGGCGCTTTGGGTCCTTGAGGTATTCGTAACAGAGCAATAAAAAATTTGGTGCAAAATCCTGTGCCTCATCAACCAGGACCGCATCGTATTTAGGTACGAATTGTTTTGCGCCTTGAAGGGCAATATCACATGCCTCCTCAAATGCCTTGTCGGAGCCAAAGCGATTTTTGGCCGTTCCAAAATCCAAATATTCGACACCATGGTCACGGCAGAACTCGTAGTAGATGCCTGTGCGGTTTGACCCTCCGGGAGCACCCCAAGCATTCAAGATTCTGATTTTGTCCCAGTCTGGCTCTTCGTTTGCTTGTTCCAGTACAAAAGTGGTGATGAGGTTCTCGAACTGCTTCTTAAGTGACCGGGTGTTGAACGTGACCGCGATGAACCAGTCAGGATGACGTGCGTGCAAATAGGCAACCTTCAAAGCCAGAACGATAGTCTTGCCACATCCGGCAAGTCCGCGAATGCGCTGAACGCCTTCATAGGTTTCAACAACAGCAGCGCTCTGCTGGCTGTCGAGATTGGCAATCGAATCCTCCAGCGTTTTGATCTTGGTGCCTCGCGAATTCTGGTCACGGAGGTCGCGCTTCTTACGGCCCCTACGCAGAGTGGAAATCGCCTGAATAACCGAAACCAGCGATGGGAAAACCGCTGGGTCGAAATCCTCCAATTCTTCGATAGCCGACACCAAGTTGTCGGCATTGCAGAGGAGGTACTCCTCATCGGCATCAAGTTTTGCGATGGCAGGCGCAAACGTGACCGTGTGAATGCCGACAAGAAGCTTTCGTTTGCGAATTAAGGTCTGATGCTGGAGCAGTTTTGCCTGCATCTTATTGAACCCCTCGTCTTGCGCCTCGGCGTAGTCTGGGAGGGTTCTTCCTTCAACAACACTAAACAAGACCAAGCCTTTGGTCGGCGACACAAGTAACGCATCTATCGGAAAAGAGCCTTCTGGCGTGCCGATGATTGGGTAACCAATATAGAGGGTGCCTTCAAGGTCGGGTTCCTCGCTGAGAAGTTCGGCGAGCCGCGTGCTCGAAACAGGCTTGTCTGTGCTGCCCCATACGGTGTTAATCATGGCGTAGTCCGGTTTGATTGTTGATTTGAGAGTGTCACTCAGAAGTTGCGGGAAATTCAGGGGACACCTTACTTAATTACTGTCAGCCAGACCAAAATGTCCCTGAATTTATGAGCTAAACCAATCTAGTCGAGAAAAATCTTTTTAGCCAACGGGAAATCAGGGGGAAACAGAAACATCTCCCCATATTTTTGTTTTTGAATTTGCTCAAATAAAAACCGCAGGGGAAACCCCGAAGCGTGCCGCCAAGGCCTTGGCCTGTCTGGCGTTGATTTCGCGTTTGCCCGTCAGTATCTCGCTTACCACGGATTGCCCGCCGATCTCCTCGGACAGATCGGTCTGCTTGAGCCCGTGCTGCTCCATGAGGAACCGGAGAACGGCTCGTGGTTCCGCCTCCGGAACGGGATGATGTTGTGTCTCGTAATCCTCGACCAGTTGTCCGACCAGATCGAGAAAATCAGCCAGCTCATGGTCTTCGTCGTCGCCGACTGCATCGATGAGGCTGTGCAGCAATGCAACCACCTCTTCAAATTGTGCCTCGGTGCGGATGGGCGTAAGGCGGACCGGCAGCGCTTCTTGCAACGAGCGCCACGCCGGAGCGATTACAGCCGGATCAATGGCATGGCCTGCGGGGATCATTTTCCTTTACTCCTGTTCTGTTTGCACCAGCGGTCATACTCGGGATGGGTGAACAACAAGAATTCCGGGGATATATACTTAATTCCTGCCTACCTCCAAATCGGTCGCGCTTGCCAATCATTCGGAAAGCCCATGGCCTGTGCCCGCACTTGCGGATGCTTGACAAAAAGGTTGGCCAATCGTTGTTTCCAGGTGTTTTGGTTGATGCTGTCCATGAGATATGCCAGCATCACCAGGGTATTGTAAAGATGTTTCCCATCCATTTGGTTGAAATTTGCCTGTAGATCAGCAGGCCTTTTCCGGGGCAGTTTCCAGGCAAAGGGGAATAATCGATTCCAGAGCCGGGCATGATGGGCGCAATGGTTCCGCACGATACTGAGATGATGGAGAAAGGAGGTGAGATTCACCTCGTCTAAATCATAGGCATGGGCAATGGCATTGCGGTCGCTGCCATGTCTTAGGTTGGCGTACCACTTTGAGAGTTGCCCCAGGGTCATGACTTCGCAGACAACCCAGAGGGGCGGGAGTTCTTCATCGTATTTGCTGAAGTGCCTGATGAAAATCTCAGAACTTCTCCCTACCGTTTCCTTGAGAGCGTTGATATTTTCAGGGTGGTTCCAGTTTTCCTTGAATAGATTTTCTTGCAGGTGGGCGTGCGGCCCATAGGCATGGGCGAGGTGATAGGCCCAACGGGTGCGCAGGGAAACTTCAACTCGTTCGAGGGCATCCATGATCAATAGCCGCAATTCACGGTCAAATATATAGTGCTCCAAGATCAGATTGAAGTCTGTGCCGGGCTTAAACTGATGGGTGGGATGGTCCTGCTCGAAGGGGAGCCAGTAAGCAGCCAGGCGATAGTAATTGAGGTGGCCGAGATAGCGTTTGGCCCGGTCGCGGTCTGTGATGGCCATGCCGCGTTCGATGAGCAGGTCGATCTGTTCATCAAAAGATTTAGGGGGCTTGGTAAATTGCATTACCAGCCCCCATAAAAAGAAACCCCCAATGGTGCGCAGATCTTACGAGATGCGTTGGGGGTGTTGTTCAAAATTAAGTAATAATTGAGCATAAAGTATCTGATCCGGGCAAAGGGCGCAAGCTTTTTTCTTTGTATCACTGGCCAATAGCTCCATGAAAGTCGCCGGTGGCTGCATGGAGGGACACCAAGCGGATGGCGGCAGAAAGCCTAACTGAATATTGCCTGAGTATTTGACCATATTCACCATCGAATTCATAGTGATATTGCATCGTTGCCTTGGGGAAAATTAGGGAAAGTAGGGGCACTCCCCCCAGTTTCTTTGCAGAGGGCAAAGCGCGCCTGTCACGCCGTCTTGACAGGATTTTTGCGATAGGTGATGCTGGGTGCGCCATCAATATAGATGCCTTCCAGGTAGGAGAGTTTTCTTGCCAACTGCTGCACCGTGCCCCTGGCAATGAGGAAGGTTGCTTTTCGCCCGACCGTCAGCCTTCCCAGCTTCTCCATGCCGAAGAATTCGGCGCCGTTTTCCGATCCGCACCGGATGGTCTCCTCAAGTCTATAGCCGGCCTTGAGGAACAATTTCATCTCTTCGGCCATGGACTCGCCATGGAGGATGCCGACACTGCCGGCCCCGGTTCCCACCGCCGTTTTCACGCCCAATTTTTTGGCCAAACGCAGTTGCGCGAGTTGTTCGGCGAGCGTCTTCTGCCAAAAAGCCTCCGCACCCGGGATCGGCTTTCCCGGTGCCACATAACGAATGGAGAAACGGCACGCCACCTCGCCGCCGGAGCTTGCCCCGTCCAACCCATTCTTGGCCCGCAGCACGCTGGGAATCCACAGCACATCCTGCTCCGCCATCTTCCGGAGATTGTCCTCGCCCATGCCGTATCCCTGTTCGATGGCATCGCACCCCGCCGCCAGCGCCTCGGCTACCTGTTGCACGCCATTGGCCACCACCACCGCCTTTCTGCCGCCTCGGTGCTGGAGAATCCGGCCCAGCTCTTCCTGGGTAAGCCGGGGAGAGGGGGCTTCCTGGTCTTCGATATTGGGGGAATAGCCTATCTTGAGAAAATCGGTGGATACCGGGTTGGTGGCTGCGCAATTCTGGCTGCTTCGGCAGAGAGGGCCGGAGGTGCGGATGTCGATGCTGCTCCCCGGCGCCGTCCTCTCTCGATACTGGGCCACCAGGCCGCTGAGATCGTCGCTGTCGGCCACGCCCAGCACTCCGTAGGCATGGCAGTAGCGGATATGCCGCTCCAGCATGGCACTCTTTTCCGTAAGACCCGCCTCCTCGGCGGCTAGCCGCACCCTGCTGTCCACGGAGGGCGAGCGCGACAGGGAAACGCTGCAATCAACCAGCGGGGGCACAATGATACAGTGCGAAAAGTCGTCGATTGCCTCCCCGTCATGGCGGGGAAGGTCTGCGGCGGAGCCGATGGCGGTAATAATGGTGTCCGTGATTTGCAGAAAGACATCCCTGCGCACCGCACCGCCGCTGCCGTCGATAAAGCTTCCCGCCACGATGTATCGAGTTGCGCCCATGCTGTGTGTTTCCTTATCTCTGCGGTCGCAGAATTCCGGGGCCGCTCCCCACTTTTTTTGCCGCAGTAAAGTTCGGTTGTTGACGGCAACGGAATGTTCTATTATTCAATAAACCATCAGGGCGATTAGCTCAGCGGGAGAGCACTGCCTTCACACGGCAGGGGTCACTGGTTCGATCCCAGTATCGCCCACCATTGCACACAACGGGAGCATTCGCTCGCGGTTTCCTCTTATGCCTTTTTATGAAAGACCACCACCGCCTCCTGGTCGCGGCTCGCTATCTGGTGGGCAACCTTGGCCGGGACCACCTCGTAGTTGGCGCCGAGCTTGACGATGGCCAACTGGCCGCGGCTGAGCTGGTCGGTCACCTCTTCGGAGACAAAGATCCGCTTGATCTTGTTCTGTTCGACAAAGTTGTACGGCTCGCCCCGGTCATCCTTGGGCAACCGGTTGGTCTCGATGAGCTGTTTCACCTGGGCCTTCTGCTCCCGCAGCCGGGTCTCCTCGGCGCGCTCCCGGTTGAGCTCCCGGTTGCGCTGCTCCTTGGCCGCCTGCTCCTCCCGCGCCTTGTTGGCAACATCGGGGCTTTTGCCGTCGTTTTGCTTGCGGCTGATCCGTTTTTCGTGCTCGGCCTTTTTGGCCTGTTTTTTACTGGCCAGCCCGGCCTTGAGAAGCTGTTCCTGCAACGGGTTTCCCATGCGCTTTTCCTTGCGATATGATTCAGCGGCGCCGGCGTCCGGCCTTATCCGCGTTGCCGCTCTTTTCTCGGCTTCCCAAAAAGTGAATCGCTGCACGGTATTTGACCATATTCGGCATGGGATGCAAAGTGATATGATGGGCACGGCGCAACTCGAAATTGTTGCATAACAGGTGCTTCTACAGGGCTCAGCACAAACGGAAATTCGATTCGGAAAATGCGGGCTGAGCAACGTAATTTCAACATGTTAAAGAATAATCCGTTCACCCTGAGCCTGTCGAAGGGGCCTTTTGCGAGATCGTCAATTCAGGGTACCGCAAAAAACAATTGGCGCTACGGCTAAAATATGAATACAAAAGCAACCATGCGCCCACACCTGCAACGCATCCAGACGGTACGAGATGATGAGTGAAACGAAACCAGCGCCGCACGATCCGGCAAACCCCAGCGGGCTTTTCTTCAGCCTGCTGGAGGATTGCCTGGCCCGCAACACCTTTATCAACCTCGTGTTGGGAAAATACCATGGTCCGGAACCGGGGCTGGGCCGCGTCTTTGTCCGGCGGCTTACCCTGAAGGAGGGAGAAAGCCTCTCTTTTCTCTATCGCTACCAGACCAGGGACGTGACCAAGAACCTGCCCATTGCGGCGGGGATTGCTTCCCTCCGCGATATGTTTGCCACCTCGTTCAACAATCTGCACCTGCAGACCCTGACCGAGGATATCCAGCTCTCGATCAACAAAAAGGGGAAATACACGCTGCAACGGGGCAAGGCAGCAGGCCGGAGCGTCTCCCCCCAGGAGCATGACCGCGAAAAAGAGCGCTTTCTCGATCTTGCCGCGCCCTTTCTCAAGGAGCTGGGGGTCACCAACGCGCAGCAGCAGCTCATCCCCGCCATGTCGCGCAAGTGGAAGCAGATCAACAAGTTCATCGAGGTGCTGGACCATGCCATTGGCGCCTCGAAGCTGAAAGAGAAAGAGCGGGTGCGGGTGGTTGATTTCGGCTCGGGCAAGGGATACCTGACCTTTGCCATGGAGGAATACCTGCGCGGCGGCCTGGGTCTCAAACCCCAGGTAACCGGGGTGGAATTGCGGGAGGATCTGGTCAACCTCTGCAGCAAGGCGGCCCGCAAGCTGAACCTTGACGGGCTCTCTTTCATGCAGGGCGATATCCGCAGCTTCCCGCCGGAGAGTATCGATATCATGATCGCCCTGCACGCCTGCGACATGGCAACGGACTACGCCATCCACCTGGGCATCCGCTCGGGCGCCGCGATCATCATGTGCGCGCCCTGCTGCCACAAGCAAATCAGGCCCCAGATGCAAATCCCCACGCTGCTGCACCCCATGCTCAAGCACGGCATCCATCTGGGCCAGGAGGCGGAGATGGTCACCGACTCCCTGCGCGGGCTACTCCTTGAGGCTTCCGGCTACGAGACCCAGATCTTTGAATTCGTCTCCCTGGAACACACGAGCAAAAACAAGATGATCCTTGGGGTGAAGGGGAACGGCTCCGGCAAACAGGCGGAACTGCTGGCCCAGATCCGGGAGATCAAGGAGTTTTACAAAATCCGGGAGCATTGCCTTGAATCCTTGCTGCAGGCGGACGGCATGGGACAAAACGAACAAGTGAAGGACACACCATGAGCACAAGCCAGGAAAGCAACCCGCTGCACGGCATCACCCTGGAGCTGATCCTCACCCGCCTGGTGGAGCATTACGGCTGGGAAAAACTGGGGGAGAAGATCGCGATCAACTGCTTTACCAAGGACCCCAGCATCAAGTCGAGCCTCAAATTCCTGCGCAAAACCCCATGGGCCAGAGCGAAGCTGGAAAGCCTCTATCTGCATACCCGGCTCCGCAAGGAGATTCTCTAGCCGAGACAGCATGCGGGGGAAAACACATGGGGACATGTGTACGATATTGTATTGGTATTGACTTTTGTGGGGCATTTGATAGATAGTTGAGCGTACTATTTTGTTCCCTGATTGGATCTTCTGGCCAATATCAAGAAATAGTGACCATGAAGATTTCAACCCGCTCGACCTGTTCGGTTTGCGGTCATCAATGAGCTTAACAGCAGCCTAACCAGGCTTTTTGCCCAATTTTCCAATGGACGGCTCCGCGCTGTCTGCCAGGGGGGGGGAAGACGTATGATCACATATCAATCTGTGTGGAAAAGAATTCCTGTTGGCAAACATGCCGCCTTCTTGTTGTTATTCTTCCTGGTATTGTGCACTTTTCCCCATACCGATTCCGCCGAAGCAGCCGTCTTTGACACCTCGCAAGACAGTTGGGGCGTTTTGGGCGGTTATGGCCAAAGCATTCCCGGCTGGGGAGATACCACCCAACGGGTCGAAACCATTGACCTTGTCTTGCGCTACAATCACCGCATCTTTGACAACCTCGGTTCGGGATGGTATCGCGGCTATCACTCCATTCTTCTGGAACTGCCCGTGCATTTTGTCGTCAGTCCCGATGTCTCCAGCATGGTTGGGATGAATTTTCTGGCCTGTTACACCTTTACCGCCAACCAGGATATCCGGCCCTACCTGTTCGGCGGCGGCGGCCCTGTTTACAGTTTTGCCGATGTTCCCGGAATGGGCTCGGAGTTGAACGGCAATTATCAGTTCGGCTTGGGTCTCAGTTACGGGATAAACCCGGACCACGATTTTCTGTTTGAATTGCGCTACCATCATATCTCCAATGGCGGCAGCGAGGAGCCCAATGAGCCTCTGAACTCCGTCAAAGCGCTTTTCGGCCTCACTTTTTAGCAGACGCCATGGAGCTGCCCGATCATTCTTCCGAGGAAGATATAACCGACGGCCTGAAAATCGTGAGCTATGCCGTGAACAGCAAGGGTGAATATGAGCTGATCCCGGATTTTGTCTGGCAGCCGGTGAATGTCGTCAATCATCAGGCCTGGCAGGAAATTGAAAAAAATATTGCCGCCTCCAAAGATAAAATTGCCGCCGGCCGGGTAAGCTGCCTCCACTACTACATGATTGCCAACCAAATGGACACCTCCCTGCTGGCCCAGTATACCGGTCAGCCGCGCTGGAAGGTGTGCCTGCATCTGCTCCCCTGTATCTTTAACCGGCTGTCTGCAAAAACCCTGCAAAAGTACGCCGAGTTGTATAAAATTTCCCCGGATGATCTGACCCAAGGCAGACTCCAGCCGCTTATCCACAATCACCAATAGCCTGGAGCGCATCTTTTGCCTGATTTCCCCCACACCCAGTCCGCCCACTGTGAAAGCGGCGTGGCCGCCAACCTGCTGACCCATCATGGCCTCAAGATTTCCGAGGCCATGGCCTTTGGCCTGGGAGGAGGGCTTTTTTTCGGCTATCTCCCCTTTATCCGAATCAATGGGCTCCCCCTTGTCACCTACCGGGCCGCAGCCGGAAATATTCTCCGGCAGATTGCCGCTATTCCGGGCGTCCGCATGGTGGAAAAGAAATTCCGGAACCGGGATGAGGCCATGGCGGAGCTGGACCAAGCCCTGGCCGCCTCCATCCCGGTGGGGCTGCAGACCGGGGTTTTCTGGCTCCCCTATTTCCCCAAGGCGCTGCGCTTTCACTTCAACGCCCACAACCTGGTCGTCTATGGGAAGGAGGGGAACGAGTATCTGATCAGCGACCCGGTTTTCCCCGCTCCGGTTCGCTGCCCGGCCGAAGATCTGGCCCGGGCCAGGTTTGCCGCCGGCGCCCTTGCTCCCAAGGGAAAAATGTATTACCTGACCCAGGCACCGGCAGAGCTGGAACTTAAGCCCCATATCGTCCGGGGGATTCGCTCCGTATGCAAGATGATGCTGACCAGCCCCTTTCCCCTGATCGGGGTCAAGGGCATCCGCTTTCTGACAAAACGGCTCAGCAAATGGCCGCAACGGTTGGGCCAGGAAAACGCGGATCTGCATCTGGGCCACGTTGTCCGCATGCAGGAGGAAATCGGCACCGGCGGGGGCGGCTTCCGTTTCATGTACGCCGCCTTTCTCCAGGAAAGCGCGGCAGCCATGCAGGAACCCCGGTTGCAGGAGTGCGCCGCCGCCCTGACCGCGGCAGGCGACACCTGGCGCGAGTTTGCCGCCATGGCCGCCCGCCTCTGCAAGAAGCGCGGCCGACCGGAAGACAGCTATCCCGCCATGGTGGAATGCCTCAACCGCTGTGGGGCCATGGAAGAAAAGGTTTTCACGGAACTGAGCCAATGGGCCAAACAGCAGCCATGAGACCCGGCGACCCATGTTTGCCCGAGCCGGGGCCGGATTGCGTGGTTTCCGCCCGATCGCTAATCAAGCAATACAAAAACAGCGACCGCCCGGCGCTGAATGATTTCAGCCTGGAGGTGCGGGAGGGGGAATTCTTCGGCCTGCTGGGCCCCAATGGGGCTGGAAAAACCACGGCCATCTCCATTCTTACCGGCCTGTTTCCCGCGGATAGCGGCAGTATCCGGATCAAGGGGATGTCTTTTCAAGACCACGAGCACGAAATCAAGCGGATTCTGGGCCTGGTGCCCCAGGATATCGGCCTGTATGACACACTCACCGCCCGGGAAAACCTGAGCTTTTTCGGCAAACTCTGCGGCCTCAGCGGCCAAAAACTTGCGGAGCGGATCCAACAGGGTCTTGAGTTTGCCCGGCTTACCGAGCATGCGCGCCATCAAGTGGCCACCTTTTCGACCGGGATGAAACGGCGGCTGAACCTGGCCGTGGGTCTGTTAAACAAGCCGCAGTTGCTGGTCCTTGATGAGCCCTGCGTGGGGATTGACGCCCAGTCCCGGCACCTGATCCATAACCAACTGCAAGAGATCAACCGGCAAGGGACCACCATCCTCTACACCACCCACTACATTGAAGAGGCCCAGGAACTCTGCAGCCGGATCGGGATCATCGACAACGGCCGCCTGGAGGAACAGGGCAGCCCCACCGCCTTGCTCCAGCAAAGCGGGATACGCAACCTAGAAGAGCTCTTTCTCCATCTAACCGGCAAGGAACTCCGCGATACCTGATGAAGATCACTCAACCATCTTTTCCCCCATACGGGCTCCCATGCTGAAGATCTTTGCCGCCACGGCCAAGGAACTCCTGCTTCTGCGGCGGGACCGGACAGGCCTGCTTGTCCTCTTTCTCATGCCCGCGATCCTGGTGGTGTTGATCACCCTGGTGCAAGAAAATGTCATGGAGCTCACCGGCCAGAAAAAGACCCAGGTGCTGTTTCTCGACCTGGACCAGGGGGATCTCGGCAGATCCCTGCAAAAGCAGTTGTCAACAACCACTCTCGATCTTGTGCTCTGGGATGAAAAGCAGAAAGATATCGCTGACATTCAGGCCGCCGTGACAGGCGGCGGGTATCAGGTCGGAGTGGTGATTCCCAAGGGCGCCTCCGCCCGGTTTACTGAGGAGACCGCCCGTCTTTTTCAGCAAGGCACAGGCAGCGGAAAGCCACGGGAGATGGCCGCCACTACCGTGCAGCTCTTTGTTGATCCCGGCATCATGGCCGGATTGCGCTCGGGGGTTATTGCCCAGCTTGAGATGGCCTTAACCACCATTGCCCTGGAAGCAAAGCTGGCCCAGCTCGGCGGGGTGCTTGCGCAAACCATGGCCAGGGCCGGGATGGAGCCGGAACAGAGCCCCCTGGCCGGCGACAAACTCCCGGCCCTGTTCCGGCAACCCCTTCTCGACCTGCAGGAACACCAGGGCGACTCCGGGGCAATCGGCGCCTCCCAGTATAAGCCGGTGCAGCAAAACGTGCCAGCCTGGGCTCTGTTTGGGATGTTTTTCACCGCCATCCCCATTGCCGGCTCAATCCTGCAGGAACGGAACTCCGGCATCTGGATCCGATTGACCGCCCTTCCCGTCTCCCCGCTGGTGCTTTTTACCGGCAAGGCCCTGGCCTATATGGGCGTCTGCCTCTGCCAGTTCCTGCTCATCGCCCTGATCGGGGCCTTTCTCTTTCCCTTTCTCGGGCTGCCTGCCTTTACCGTTTCCATGCATCCGACCGCGATCCTGCTCACCGTGGTGCTCTCAAGCCTCGCGGCCTGCGGCTATGGCATCTTTTTGGGCTTGACCTGCAACTCCTACGAGCAGGCGTCCACCCTGGGCTCCACCACCGTGGTGGCAGCCGCGGCCCTCGGGGGGGTAATGGTGCCGGTCTATGCCATGCCCCAGGTAATGCAGCAACTCAGCATCATCTCGCCGCTCAACTGGGGTCTGACCGCCTTCCAGGACCTGCTGTTACGCGGCTACTCCCTGTCGGCCATCCTCGATGACCTGGGCCGCCTGCTGCTCTTTTTCGCGGTAACCGTTTTTGTATCCTGGAAGCTTGCCGGGATCCGGAAATAGCCCTCTCCCTTTCAACCAATGCCAGAGATTCTCCTTAACGACCATGGACCAACTACAGCACGAGCTCCTCGAACTGATCTGCACCACCTGCAACCTCCACGATGTGGACCTGGCCAGCATTGGCCCTGATGATCCCTTGATCGGTCCGGATTCCCCCCTGGGCACCGACTCCCTGGATGCCCTGGAGATTGCAGTGACCGTGCAGAAGGAATACGGGGTGAGAATGGACTCGGAAAACACCAGCCGGGTTGTTTTGCAGTCGGTGACCCACCTTGCCGACTATATCAGAGCGAACAGATAGGGGGATTTTTCCGCCGCTTTTTTTAACAAACAAACCGGTATGGATACACGCGTAACAGCTCTCCTTCGACAGGGCTCAGGATGAACGGATGTTATCTTAATGTATTGATATTCCGTTCGTGCTGAGCCCGTCGAAGCACCGGTTTGGAAAAAATTAAATAAACCACGCGAGGCGACGGCACTCTTCACCTCTCCCTGTAACAAAGGGGGAGACGATGAATTCCCCCTTAATTTTTCAACCAAGGCAAGGCACAAGTACCTTGCAACTTTTTAATCGACATCACATTACTTCCCTCCCCTTCCGGGGGAGGGTTAGGGAGAGGGGGAAGTTGCCATTTTCTCAGCAGGTTGGAACTACCCCCACCCCCAACCCCTCCCGCATGGGGAGGGGCGTTTTCCAAAAATAGTAAGAGTTACAAGGTACTAGACAGACATGGCAAAGGTCGTTATCATCGGCTCCGGAATCGGCGGATTGAGCACCGGCATCATTTTAGCCAGGCTCGGTTTTGAGGTCACGGTGGTCGAAAAAAACAGGCAGCCCGGCGGGATGATGCGCAGCTATGTGCGCCAGGGGGTGCATTGCAATGTCGGCCTGCATTATCTGGGCGCCCTGGATGCAGGGCAGGTGCTGCGCCGCTGCTTCGATCATCTGGGCATCACCGCTGATTTGCCCCTCATGCGGATGGGAACGGACGGCCCCATTGACCGCTACCTCTTTAGCGACGCGCGCCTGGGGATCGAATCGTTTGATGTCCCTGCGGGATTTGCGGCCTATGAGAGTAATTTGCGGGCAGCTTTTCCCACGCAACAGCCGCAGATCGATGCCCTGATGGCGATGCTGCGCCGCAGTGGTTCTCAGTTCGAGCAACTGGATTTTCTCTACTCGGAAAGGCCACCCCTCTCCTGGTTTGAACAAATGGAGCCCCTGGGGGCGGTTTTTGAGCGGCTCGGCTGCAGTCCCGGGTTGCGGGCGGTCTTTGGCCTGCCCTCGGTCCTGATCGGGGTTCCCCCGGCAGTGTGCCCGCAATTTTATCACACCATGGCCCTGGCCAGCTATCTCTTCTCCGCCTGGCGCCTGACCAGCAACGGGGCGCACATGGCCGATGTCTGCGCCCAGCGCCTGGCCTCCCTCGGCGGCCGGGTGCGCACCGGCGACGGCGTCGTCCGAATCCGCACTGCGGACGGCTGTGTGCAGGGGGTCACCCTGGCCTCCGGGGAAACCCTTGACACCGATCTGGTCATCTCCACCCTCCACCCCAAGGAAACACTGGGGCTGCTGCCGCCCGAGAGCGTCAAGCCCTCGTATCGCAGGCGTATTGAGGGTTTGCAGGATACCCACGGGATGACCGCGGTCCATGCCCTGGTGCCGGCCGCCCGACATCCGGCTTTCGCCCACAACCTCTTTGCCATCCAGACCGACGCCTCCGGCGATGCCAGCGATCTGATCTATGTGCAACTGCGCCCCAGCGAACGGCCGGACCAGAATCTGCTCTCCCTGATCACCTCCGGCCATGAAGCCCTGTGGGATCGCTGGCAGCATACCGTCAGCGGCAAGCGGGGGAAGGAATATCTCCAGAGCAAAACGGACTTTGCCCACCGGCTGCTCGGCCAAGCGGAAAAGATCACCGGCCCGCTCAGCGGCGTCCAGTTGCTCGATGTCTCCACCCCCCTGACCATCCGGGATTGGGTCAACAGCCCCAACGGCTCGGCCTATGGGGTCATGCGTTCGACCGAGCAACTGCTTTCCGGCGCCCTGCTGAACCGCACCTCGCTGCAGGGTTTGTTCCTGGCCGGGCAGAGTGTCATGGCCCCGGGTATCCTGGGCACGATTATCGGCTCGCTGGCCACGGTACAGTTTATCATCGGCCCAGAGCGCTTTCGACGGGAGGTACGAATTTAGGGAACCATCCAGCAGTACCACCTCTTGCAACGATCGGTTCGGCTCACGTACCTGATGTACGCTTCGCCGTCCCGCTTGCCGCAATCTGCGGCAGCAGCGAAGCGGCGCTGCTGAACAGTTGCCGGTTCGGTGGTTTAGGTTATTCCCGGCATTGAGACGGATGGTTTTACGAATTGAGAAATTTGCCTGAATTGCCGGGCGTCCGGACAGTTTTCCGCAATCGTTCCGGCAAACCGTTTTTTTAATCGCCAAGGGCTGTTCCGGTTGGTATGTTTTGCCGGTCGATTTTTCGCGCTGATTCGCGGTCTCCAGGGCGAAGAGAGGGCTGGCGCCCCAAAAAATTCCAGCTATGGTCATAATGCATATACTCCTTATTAATCCCCCGAATTGCGGGCGAAGCATTCCCGAAGAGCGCTATGGGATAACTTCGCTCAAGCAGATTTTTCGCGGCGAACCCCTGGCTCTCGAAGAGCTGGCCGGAAATCTTTTGGAACATACGGTGCGGATCCTCGACCTGAAGGCTGATCCCGATGGCCTGGACAGGGAGCTGAGCGAATTTCAACCGGATGTGGTCGGCATTACCGGGGTGACCTGCGAGGCGAATACCATGCTGCGGCTTGCCGCCAGGGTCAAGGAATCCTGCCCGGCAACCGTTGTGGTGGGCGGGATTCATGCCAGCAATGATCCGGGGTTCTTCAATCAGGCAACAGTGGATTATATCGTGGTCGGGATCGGCAAGAAGGTCTTTGCCGAGCTTGTCTGCGCCCTGGAGAGCGATACGAACCGCACCGATCTGCCCGGGGTGATTCGAACCACGCCGGGCCGGGAGGTCACATGGCCGGCAGTGCGGAACTGTCTTGCCGATCTGGTCATGGAGCGCCCCCCTGCTTATGCTTTGGTACAACGCTACCGCTCCCATTACATTCTCGAAAAACTGGGCATCACCATGGGCTTTGTCGCCTCGGCCTTCGGCTGCCCGCACCACTGCCTGTTCTGCTCCATTCAAGGCCAGACCGGCGGCGGCTATCTGACAAAATCCATTGAAACAGTGATCCGGGATATCTCCCTGCTGCCCGAAATCCCGATCATCCGGCTCGTGGATGCCAACACCTTCGGCGATGTCAAACGGGCCACCGCCCTTGGCCACGCCCTGCTCGCCTCGGGTCTCAATAAACAATACCTGGCCGATATCCGCTCCGATACGGTTGTCCGCCACCCGGAAATGCTGCAACAATGGAAGGAGGCCGGCCTACGGGCAGTGATCATCGGCTTTGAAGGGATTGACGATGCCAGCCTCTCGGCCATGAACAAGGCCAACCAGGCAGCCATGAATGCCGAGGCCATTTCCATCCTCAACGATCTGGGAATTACCATTGTGGGTGATTTCATCATCTCCCCCGACTACGGGGAGGACGACTTTGACCGGCTCGATACCTATCTCGGATCAAGGCAGATCGATCTGCCCATGATCACGGTCATGACCCCCCTGCCGGGCACTGCCCTGTACAAGCAAGAGCAGCACCGGATCAGCAACCATAATCTGGATTATTACACCCTGACCAATGCCGTCACCCCGACCAAACTTGAGGAACAACGGTTTTACAGCCGTTATGCGGAGCTCCTTGTCAACAGTCACCACAACGCGCGGTTGTAATGTCGTCGCGCAAAGGCCCAAATACTTCGTTGCGCCGGATCCTTCGTCACTGCGGCGTACTCAGGTACGCCTCATTCCTCAGGATTCAGCGCGCCTCGTCTTTGGACCTTTTCGCCTAGACATCTCTATCGACAAAACGCAACTAGGTTAACCTACCATGAATGCTTTTATCACAGCGGTTTCCGCCTTTCTTCCCGGTCAACCGGTAAGCAATGACGATCTGGAGAGGTATCTGGGAAAGGTGGACAGGCTCGCGGCCAGGACCAGGCAGATCATTCTTGCCGGCAACGGCATCGAGACCAGGCACTATGCCATAGATCCGGAAACCGGCGCCACAACGCACAGCAACGCTCTGCTGGCGGCCGAGGCCGTACGCCGTTTGGCAGACAGCCCCGCCATCGAATGCCTCTGCTGCGGCACCTCCGCCCCCGATCAGCTCATGCCTGGGCATGCCTCCATGGTGCATGGGGAGTTGGGAGGCGACCGCTGTGAGGTTATCAGTACCGCCGGGGTCTGTCTTACCGGCATCACCGCTTTAAAATACGGCGCCATGTCGGTGGCCCAAGGGTTGAGCACGAACGCGGTTGCAACCGGCTCTGAACTGGCTTCCACCTTTATGCGTACCTCTTTTTTCCAGGCCATGCAGGGTACGGCTGACCAGCCGGGAAAGAAAGAGGATCATCCTGCCTTTTCCTTTGAGGCGGAATTCTTGCGTTGGATGCTTTCCGATGGCGCCGGGGCGGTATTGATCGAAAACAAACCGGCAACAGATGGTCTCTCCCTCAGGATTGACTGGATAGAGATCATCTCCCATGCCCATTGTCTGGAAACCTGCATGTATGCCGGCGCCGTGAAGCAAGAAGACGGAAGCCTCAAAGGCTGGCGGGAATATGCGGTGGAGGGGGAGACCGCCCGACAGGGTGTTTTTACGGTCAAGCAGGATGCCCGGTTGCTCAATAGGGAAGTGATCCGGACTCTGGTCGGAGAAAGCCTGCCGGACGTTGCGAAAAAACATGGCCTGAACCCCGAGGACATTGCCTGGTTCCTGCCGCATTACTCCTCGCAATATTTCCGGGAACCGCTCCTCCAGCAACTGCGGGATATACACTTTGTAATCCCCGAGAACCGCTGGTTTACCAACTTGACCAGCAAGGGCAACACCGGTTCCGCCTCCTTCTATATCATGCTGGAAGAGCTATTTTCTTCCGACAAGCTGCAAAAAGGAGAGCGGATTTTGGGCTTTATCCCTGAAAGCGGCAGGTTCTCGGTGGGTTGGGTGTTGCTGACGGTTGTCTGACCAGCGCGGATCAGAGGGCTCCGCGTCACTCCTTGACCCCATCCCCATTATTGCGCCAGCAGGTAGGGTCCGAGGCAAGGTAATCACCGGTCATCTGATAGGCTGCCCCGCGACAGCCGTAGCATTCTTCCGCCTTTTCGCAGGTGCGGCAAGCCCCCTTGATCATGTTCCGATAGTTTTTCAGGTTGTTGACCACCTCGCTGTGTTTCAGGATATGGCCAAGCTTGTTGTCGCGGATATTATCGAGGGCAATGGTGACCCCGACACAGGGCATGACATCGCCGGTGGCGGTGACCACGCAGGAAACCTGGTGGCGCATGCACTTGTTCCCCACCAGCGGCGGCTGGGGCTCCCAGTCGCGGCCGAACAGTTCCCGATCAATGGCGGAAAGACCGACAAACAACTCCTTCAAGGCGCTGGAATCCACGCCAAGCCACATATTATCCAGGGCATTGGCCTGGGGGGTGATGACCTCGAAATAGGGCTCTATCTTCTCCTCCCGCAGCCACTGCCACATTGCCGGCAATTCCTTGATATTCTGCTGGCAGATCACGGTGCTGATCGCCAGAAATTGATCCGCTGACGGGTATCCTGCCTGTTGCAAGGTGGCCAAGGCCCGGTTGATGATCTGGAATGCCCCTTTTTTCCCGGCCAACCGGTCCTGGATCGCCTCGTCCCGGGAATTCAGTTTCAGGACCACCCGGACTTTTTCTTCGGCCAGAACAGCGGCAAGATCTGGATCAATGCCGGAACCGTTGGTGAACATCTCGATCTCAAGCCCTTCTTGGCCGAGAAACCGGAGCATCTCCACCAGATGCGGATAGATGCTCGGTTCGCCGCCCAAAATGATGATCTTCCGCGCGCCAAGCTCCTTGGCCTGGAGGATGACATCTTTTATCTCTTCCCTGGAGAGCTCGTTTTTGCATTCGCTCCTGTCCGGAACATAACAGTACGAGCAGCGGAAATTACAGATGCGGCTGAATTCGATCTCCATGGAAAGCAGCTTGCCCGCGGCCACCGCCTCACGGATTTCCTGTTCGCTAAATTCAAGATTATATATCTGCATGGCGTCTCAGTATGGTTCGAGGTCTGTAAAGCGGTTCATTTGTTCCCAGCGGGCCACTTCTTTTTCGTAGCGCCCTCTCCACCCGTGCTTTCGCATGATTAACCGGTAGCGCAGCTTCAAAAAGGGCTTAAAAAGAAAGCGCCAGATAGAGGTCCAGCCCACGCCGTGCTTTCTTGCCGAGGCGGGAGGATTCCACCAGCCCAACACCACCTGGCGCTGGTACCAGAACTGATACTGGAGCTCTTCCGCATCAAGGTGCTTGGTCCGCACATTGGCCCACAACCCGGTGTATTTTTTATAATCGGTGGCATTGGTCAACAACCCTTGCTCGATAATCTGCTGGCGCATGGCCGTTTTGGGATAGGGGGTCAGGATCTGGCAGTAGGCGGCATCCGCGCCGATCTCCCTAAAAAATTCGTAATTTTCCCTGATCGATGCCGCGTCGTCATCCGCAAAACCGAAAATCAACCCGCCGATAACCATCATTCCGTATTTATGGCAGTTTTCAATGGCCTTCTTGGAATAGGCCGGGATATCGCCTTTGCCGGCGCTGCTCATGTTCTTGACCGAGCCGTTCTCAATGCCCAAAAACACCGATCGAAACCCTGCCGCGGCCATTTTGGCGACCATCGGTTCGTGGGTTGCCATGGAGACGCAATCGGCCTGCACCACAAAGTTGAGCCCCTTATAGTTCCTGGCAATGATCGCGTCGCAGAGCTCCACGACCCGGGAAGGATTCAGGACCATATTGTCGTCGGTGATGAAGATCCACCTGGTCTTGCGCTTGTAGTAAATATCATCGATATCGGCTAGGACGCGGCTGATGGGATAGGTCCGGAAGGTGCGGCCGTACATGTGCCGCATGGAACAGAAGTTACACGACCGCGTACAGCCCCTGGAGGTCTCCACCAGTTCGATCTTGGAGTACATGATGTGATAGCCCCAGGTCAGCCTCCGCTTATCCCGGATCGGGAGCTTGAGGGTACTCAGATCAAGGTTTTCACCCCGGGGATTATGGACGAACAGACCGTCTTTTTTATAGGAAAGCGATGGAATCGCCGCCAGATCATCACGGCCGTCCAGGGCATTCACCAGACGGCGGCATGCCTCTTCCCCTTCCCCCCGGACCATGAAGTCGATCCACTTCGCCTCCCCGGAAGCCGCGATCTCTTCATGCATCAAGGTGGCATGGTAGCCGCCGATCACGATTTTGACTTCGGGGCGAAGCTCCTTGATCAGGTGGGCGATCTTGACACAGGTGTCGTACTGCCAGGCCATGGCCGAAAGGCCGATCAGGTCGGGCTTGATCGTGCCGATCACCTTGGTCAGGTATTTCTTGATGGAGCGACGCTTGCGGACAAGGTCGATCAGGTAGACTTCGTGCTCTTTATCGATATTGCCGCCAACCGAGGCAATGCCGTGATTCGGCATATGGAGCGCCATCTCATGGACGATGATCGGGGTTACGTCTGGCATGGATATTAAAATAACTTTCATGGCACTCGCACGCTAAACGCGTCCCTCAATCGTTGTTCCAGCATGGCTGTAGACGGCGTATCTTCTTGATAATCAGGTTCGATACGATCAATGATCTTCAGAGTGATACTATTTTTTAGCCTGGATTGAAAAAGAAATCTGCCAGGGGGAAACAGCTTATCCGTCTGCGCCAATTGCAGCACATAGATCGGCGCCTTGCACAGCCTGGCAATCTTCAAGGCCCCTTTGTGCAGATCGCCGACCCGGCCATCACGGCTCCGGGCGCCTTCCGGGAAGACAAAGAGATTGCCGCCGTCTTGGAAAAAACTCTCCATGGTCTGCATCTGCGCGAGCATCATTTTGGTAAAGCGCCCCTCGCCGCTGGCTGGGAAATAGCCCGATTTGCGGATAATCCAGCCAAAAACCGGCATCGAGAAAAACCGCGTTTTGACAATGGTGCGGTGCCGTGCAAACAGGGCGATGAGCAGCAAGGGATCCAGGTAGGAGAGGTGATTGCAGACGATCACCGCCGACCGGATTGCCGCCACCTCCTGGTCAATCTCCCACTTGTGCCTGAGAGCGGTGACGCGGAGCAGGTAAAAGAACACCCGGTAAAAGCGGCTGTTCAACCGCTGGAAGCTGGCTTCCTTGTTTTTGGCAAACAGGGCAACGCCAAGATACAACCAGGAAAAGAACAGAAAGAAACCAAGAATGAACCAGGCCCAGCAGAGGATGGTGACCAAAAAATCGAGGAACCGATCAACTTTCATGCGGCAAAGGGACTAGTTGCCCATGGCTGTGCTGTTCTTGACGAGCAGACAGGTATTGACCCCGCCGAAGGCAAAGTTCTGGATGGCGCCGATTCCTATGGTTGCCGGGGTTATCTCCTGGACATGGCGCAGCATGCTGCAGCGTTCGTCGATGTTTTCAAGGTTCAGGGTGGGGGCGACAAATCCTTGCTCCATCATGTAGAGGGTCAGGATCGTCTCAATCACCCCGCAGGTGCCCATGGTATGGCCCATGTAGCTCTTCAGGCCGCTGACAAAGGGGCCGTTGTCCCCGTAAACAGCGGCAATGGCCTGGGATTCGATCACATCGCCCATCTTGGTCGCCGTGGCGTGGGCACTGACAAAGTCCACCTCTCCGGGGGTGATCCCCGCATCGGCCAGGGCCAGGCGCAGGGTGGTGGTGATGCCGTCAAGGTTGGGCAGGATGAGGTCGCCGCCGTTGTTGTTGCAGGCAAAACCAATGACCTCACCTAAAATCGTTGCCCCGCGCCGCTTTGCCGATTCGTATTCCTCCAGAAGCACCGCGCCGCCGCCCTCGCCCACGACCAGGCCGTCGCGGCCGCTGTCAAAGGGCCTCGGCGTGCAGTGCGGCGTCTCGTTGTAGGCGGTGGAGCAGGCCAGCAGGTTGTCGAAAACCGCCACGGTGGTGGTGTCGTACTCGTCGGCGCCGCCGCAGAGCATGGCGTCCTGCATGCCGTACTTGACCATTTCATAGCCGAAACCGATGGCCTGGCTGCTGGTGGTGCAGGCGGTTGACGAGGCAATGACCCGGCCGGTGATGCCGAACATGCGGGTGATATTCACCGCCGTGGTGTGCACCATGGAACGGAGGTAATCCACCGCCCCGATGGAGGCAAATTTCGTCTCCAGCTCCTGGAAAAATGTTTTGTAAATCTCGCGTTGGACCGTGGGGCTGCCGTGGGTGGAGCCGAAGGCCACGCCCAGACGGCCGGAGGTGATGAATTCCTGCTCCAGGCCGGAGCGCTCCAGCACATCCTTGGCCACCTGGCAGGCATAATAGGCCACCGGCCCCATGGTCTTGCGGTGCGTCCGTTTAAAGCCGTAATCTATTTCATAATCCACGGTGCCGAAGACCCGGGAGTGGATATGCCGGTTCAGCAGCCCGTCGTCCCGCAGGGGCTTGACCCCGGATCTGCCCTGCCGGAGACTGGCGACGATATCGTCTTTCCCATAACCGATGGGGGTGATGGCCGAGCAGGCGGTGATGACGACGCGTCGCTTCATGGGTTTTGGCCGGAGGGCATTAGGGTTTACGGGATGCGGCGATGACTTCGATGTAGTCGAGGATATCGTTGATGGTCCTGATCCCCATGGCCTTTTCCTTTTCCTCCCAGGTGAGGGAAAAACCGAGGATCAGCTCGATTTTCCCCAGCAGCTCGATGGCGTCGATACTGTCAAAGCCATGATCGTCTCGGAGGTTGTCGTTGAGACCCGGCTGTTCAAACTCAAAATCCTCGGTCAGGATGGTCAGGATTTTCTTTTGTAAAACATCTCTGTTCATGACAGGTGTCCAGGCAAGGGCTTAAAAAGACAAAAAATAATCGGATCGATGAAACTTGGATACTCTATTTTTCGTTTAAATTCAAATATGATTACCACTAATCTTCAGCCAGTTCTTTAACGTCATTCCCGCGCAGGCGGGAATCCAGTCGATCTGGCTAATTTTCTGGATTCCCTAAATTCACAAACGAAGTGCAACACTTTGGTAAGGTGTTGCCATGGAACAAAAATATGCCCATATCACCATTGAAGAGCGTTGCGAAATTGCCAGATTACAAGCCGCTGGGCTCTCCATGCGGCAAATCTCGACAGCTTTGGATCGCGCGCCATCGACAATTGCTCGAGAGATGAAGCGAAATTCCAATCATAATGGTCAGTACCAACCTAGCTACGCGGAGCAACAGAGCCGCGCTCGTCGTTGGACCGGGTCAAAGTTGGACCGCAACAGCGATTTACGCGAAACAGTGCTTTTCCGATTGGCTCAAGGCTGGTCTCCGGAACAAGTTGCCGGAAGGCTTGCCAAAGATTCAGGGACATGCGTGATTTCCCATGAAACCATCTACCGATTCATCCACGCACAGATCGCCCGCACAAAGGACTATGCTTGGCGTCATTATCTGCCACGTGGCAAATCCAAGCGTGGCTGGCGCGGGCGTAAGGGTGGAAGCCCTGCTTCGTTTATTGCCCATCGGCGATCTCTGCGAGAACGCCCTGAAGAGGTCAATAGCCGCCAAACACCAGGGCACTGGGAGGCCGATCTGATGTTGTTTAGAACTTACGGGCAGGCCGTTCTCGCCTTGCACGAACGTCACTCACGCTTACTCATTGCTACCAGGCAACCAAGCAAAGCCGCGCAGCCAGTCGCCAAAGCCATGAGGGAAATTCTGGCACCGTTGCCGCCCGCTTGGCGCCAGACAGTCACCTTTGACAATGGCACCGAGTTCGCTCACCATTATGACCTTCATGACCTCGACATCCAGACTTTTTTTTGTGACACATATAAACCTTGGCAAAAGGGCGGCATTGAAAACGCCATCGGCCGCATGCGACGCACACTCCCAAGAAAAATTGATCTGACAACTATTTCTGAAGACCGTTTTGTCGAATTAATCAGAGCATACAACAATACGCCACGAAAATGTCTGGACTACCAAACCCCAGCAGAATTATTTTGGAGTAAGATGTTGCACTTCAAATGTGAATCCACCTTCCCGCCTGCGCGGGAATGACGGCGGTTATGTTAGACGAAGAATCCAAAAACCGTGTTTTGTCAACCAGTTGCCATGTCAGTCTTGAATGTTGGCTGAAGTTGGACGGTAATCGGAAATTCAAAAGGAACTTTTCCCGAACCCGGCAAGGGCCCAGGGATGGTCTCTGTCCGCAATGACGCTCACTGGAGAAACCGCTCGAAATGATACCATTCAAAAGGATGTTCCCGTAGCATCTTTTCCAGCAGATCCGCATACTGCTGGGCCGCTTCGCCAATGGCCCGAGCCCGCTCTGCCCGCGCGTGCGGCCTGATGGCAATGGGGTCCGACAGGGTAAAGCGGTAGCTGTTTTTCCCGATCCGGAAGGCAAAAAAGACAAACAGCGGCGCCCCGGAGACCAAGGCAAAGATATAGGGCGCCTCGGGAAGATAGGCGTCATGGCCGAGGAAGCGGACCCGGACCTTGCGCTGATCGCCGCGCCAGACAATATCCCCGGTCATGGAAACTATTCCGCCTGATTGCAGAAAACGGATGCCCTCCACCGCGGCAAAGGGCGAGCCCCCTTCCTGATCGACCCCGATAATCGTCACCCCGGCCCGGCGCAGATCCTCTTTCTGCATCCGTTCCACCCCCTCTTTTTCCTTCACGCCCATATAGAGCAGGAGCTGCAGGTCCTCTTTCTGCTTCCGCAGCAGCCTGGCCGCCATCTCCCAGTTGCCCAAGTGGGACATGAGCAGAATCCCCCCCTGCTTGCCGATGACAGCCTCCAGTTTCCCCCAACCTTCGGGAGTGAAGCTGGTGGTGTCGCTTCTGTCTGCGAGGAAGCGATCAAGATGAATGGTGGTGAAATTCTGATATTGTTTGAAGGCGCACCACAGGTGATAGAGGCTACCGCGCTCCGGGAAGAGCGCCCCATAGAATCGACGGCTTTCCGGAACCCGCCCGGAACAGAAAAAATACCCTGCGGCGATGATCCGCGCGGTCACGGCCAGCAGCCAGGGGCCGCAGAGCCTGGTCATCCGGAGAAGAAATTTGTACCAAAATCCGTTCATGAGCGGGAGGCTCCAAAGATTCGTTGCCAGATCAATCTGCTGAACGTTTTGGAGTTACGCCAAAAATCAAGCCACGGCTGAAAATGGCTGACCCGCTCTCCCTTGGCCTGATAGACAACCCGGACCGGCGCTTCCACGGTCTCGATGCCCCTCTGTTTTGCTCTGACCAGCACCTCCACCTCGAACTGGTAGCGGGTCGCCTTGACCCCAAGATGCAAAACCTCTGGCAGGGGGTAGAGCCGGAAGCCGGATTGGGAATCGGTGATGCGCGGCCCCCCGGCCGCCCAGACCCAGAAGTTGGAAAAGCCGCGGCCGAACCTGCTGGTCCAGGGCACATTTTTCCCCACCATTCCCTCCCGCCTGCCCACCACGATAATCCGTCTGTCGTCAGTCACCGCCCGCAGCAGGGACGTGGCATCTTCCGGGAAATGCTGGCCGTCGCCGTCGATGGTGATTGCCCAATCGCAGCCCTGTTCCGCTGCCGCGGCAAAACCGGTGCACAGGGCCGCGCCTTTCCCCAGATTGACCGGATGGCGGATAACGGAAATCCCCGG
Organism: Desulfobulbaceae bacterium UBA2273; assembly: GCA_002347095.1. Lineage (GTDB taxonomy): Bacteria > Desulfobacterota > Desulfobulbia > Desulfobulbales > Desulfurivibrionaceae > Thiovibrio > Thiovibrio ferrireducens. The sequence continues at coordinate 47,313 of DDWZ01000015.1, forward strand.
GATGTCGCTGATAATTTTGGGGGTGGTGTCGGTGGAGCCGTCGTCGATCACAAAGAGGGGCAGGCCCAGTTTCAGGGCCTGGCGGATCACCTCAGCGATGCGTTGTTCGTGATTGTAAACCGGGATAATGATTGCAACGTTCATCGCTGCCCCCCTGCCAGGGCCAGGGACCAGGTGCCCGGACCCATGTGGACCCCGGAGGTAAGCGACAGGGGCACCAGCAGGATCTCCGCTTCCGGCAGCAGCTTTTGCACCTGGGGCTGCACCGTTTGTTCCAGCCATTCTTCATTGTCGGTGTACTGCAGCATGATCACCGAAGCACCACCCTGCCTTACCCGCAGCCTCTCCAGGACAAAAGCGATTTGCCCTTGCCTGCTGCGGACAACCCCCACCTTGCGCACCCCCTCGCTGGTCGGGCTGATCACGGGCTTCATCTGGAGCAGATCAGCAAAAAATCCCCCAGTCCGGGAGATTCTTCCGCCGGCCACAAGGTAGCGCAGCTCATCTATAAAGACATACTCTTCGCAGTCGAGCAGGGCTTTTTGCACAAAACGGATAACCGCTTCTGGCTCCGTGGCTTGTTCAGCGCAGCGGGCGGCGAGCAGGGCAACGAGGCCGAGCCTGCCCGAGGCGGCGCCGCTGTCCACGACCTCCAGCAGGTTGTCCGGATCGTTTTCTTCTTTCCAGCGCCGGGCAGTGTCATGGTTGCCCGTGAATGCGGAACCGACGCAGAGGTAGAGGGTGCGGCCGAACTGCTGGCAGACGCTCTGATAGTGCTGATGCCGCTCGAAGATAGAGGCTTGGGCGGTGGTGACCTTCACCCCCTCCCGCATCAGTCCATAGAGATGCGTCGGGACATGCAGGCTTTCCGGCCTGCTTTGGCCCTGGGCCAGGATGTAGCTGTCCAGCAGGGTGATGCCGTGGCGTTGCGCCATCTCCCTGGTCAGGGAGCCGGCCCCATCGGTCATGATGTGGATGGCCTGCCTTTTCTCCGGGCCGGAAAAACCGGCAAAGCTGCCTGCGTCCATGGCCTCATCGGACCAGTCGACGATCTCGCCCAGCGCGGAAAGCTGGGCGCGCAGCAGATGCCGGTCCGCGGTATGGATGTGCACCTTGAAACCGGATTCCGCCGGGAGCACGACCACGCTTTGCCCCAATTCTGCCAGTACTTCCCCTCCGGCCGCTTGCTTGTCGCTGGTGTGGATGAGGGCATTCACGCAAAAACAATCCGTGGGGCTGGCCTGAAAATCATTGCTGATCGTAAGCCTGCCGGAAAAAATCTCCGTGAGCGGGGATGACAGGGTGGCCTGTCCGGCAAGTTGCCTGAAAAATCCCTCAAAAAAGACATACATGCCGAGCGCACCGGCATCGACGACGCCTGCCTGCCTGAGATCAGGCAGCAACTGGGAGGTGGCAAGAACCGTCTCTTGCAGCTCCTTGCAGAGCGTGGGATAGAGCAAAACAGGGTCCGTTTTACCGGCCAGGCTTGCGGCCAGGCAGTCAAAGACATTGAGCATGGTGCCGGACTGGGGCCTGGCCAGGGATTGCCAGGCCTTGGCCCGGCCCAGCGCCGCTTTTTCGGCCAGCTCGGCAAAGCTCTCCGCCTGGCAAAATTCCTGAAAAAAAGCGGCGGCGATATTGCCGGAGTTGCCCGTGGCGCAACGGGCCAGGAGATTGCCAATCTCGGCAATCTCTGCCTCGCGGTTCAGCAAGGGCGCCAGACTGATGCGCAGGTTGGCCCCGGTGTCGCCGTCGGCCACGGGAAAGACATTGATCCGGTCCAGGAGGTCGGCCCAGGCCGACAGGTTTTCGTAGCCGCTGGCAAAGGCGCTGCGCATGCTCATGTCTCTAGGAATTGGATAATGGCATCCCGGTCGTACTTGCCGTTTTCTTGCAGCGGAATCCGGTTGATCGTCTTGAGCACTCGCGGCAGGGCGTAAAATTCCAGGGAATCGGCCAGGGTTTGCCTGAGCAGTTTCATGTCCACTTCTGCCCCCTGGACCAGGGCCACAATCCGGTGTTCCCTCCCCCCGGAGTCGGGAAGGGCCATGACCACGCAGTCGCTGACCTTGGGCACTTTCTTGATAACGGCGCGAACCTCTTCAAGATCCACCCGTTTGCCCCCCACCTTGGTCACCCCGTCCACCCGGCCCTTCAGGATAAATTGGCTTGTCCCGCTTCGTTCCACCCGGTCGCCGGTGGTGAAAAAGCCATCGTCGGCCACGGGCAGCTCGGGGGAGAGAAAGGGGGAGCGCACACAGAGGCGCTCTTCTTTGATCTGCCAGGAGACATCCGGGAAGGCGGTGAAAGATGTCTCGCCCAGGTGCCTGTTTCTGGTGGCGATGCCGCCCGTTTCGGTGGAGCCGTACACCTCGGCAATGCCCACTTTGTTAAGCTGGGAGAAGGCCACGTTGTCTTCCGCGTCCAGCATCCCGGCGGAGGAAAAGGCCAGTCTGAGGGAGGACGCCGCTATCGTTTTCCCCCGCAGGGCCCGGTAATGGGGAGGAATGCCGGCAAGAAGCGTGGCCCCCTGTTCCCGGATCACCTCAGCGATCTCGCCGGGGAACGAGGGGGTGGCCATGACGACCGAGGCCCCGGAAACCAGGGGCAGGATAACGGAGAACAGCAGGCCGTAGATATGATAGGGGGGCACGGTGGCGACCAGGCAGTCTTTTTCCGTTACGGCAAAGTGACGGGCCAGGGAAAATCCCTCGCCGAAAAGATTGCCCCCTGTTTTTGACCAGATCTGCGGCGTGCCGGTGGAGCCGCCGGTGAAGATCCTGAGCAGTTCCGTTTGCGGCGATACCTGGGCGCAGGGTGCATGAGCAGCCGAGGTTCTTGCTGGCGGACGGATGATGGCGGTGCCTGGGGGCAGCGCCCGGTCGGTATCGGCAATGGCCGAGGTAAAGCCGGTGAGCTGCTGCATCCGGGCCAGGGCCTGGGCGGAAAAGGCGTAGGGCAGAAGCAGGGTCGGGCCGCCGGCCAGGGCGGCGAGAAGAACAGCGGCCATGACCGCCCTGTCGTCCACGGCAAGACAGAGGGAGACCCCCTCGTATTCCGGGCCGGAAAAGGCAACACGAAATCCGGCCGCCATGGCATAGACCTCGCCGAAGGTGGCGCCGGAGCGGATAAACTCCCGGCCCGGAAATTTTGGCCCCGCCAGGAGGGCTTGGATGTCTTGGGAATTATTCAGCATGGATAGTTTTTTATGACATTTTACTCTGCGATTTCGCTCGAGAACAATCCTTCATTTCAACGCTCAAGCTCATAGGCAGGCGCTTGCGCCGGTCATGTGCAGCACCTAGTTAGGCAAATAATTAATAAATACAAAAGTCATACCCCTGCCTTCCACCTCTCGAAACGCCTTGCAATTAAAGATGTCAAAGTACATAAACCAAGAGAAAACATATAAAACGCCATCCCTGCATCACCAGCCTGTGTCTGCCTATAAATACCCACCTGCATAAATATTAATGCGGCGTGAATTGCAAAAAAACCAGAATATAGAACAGTATCAGAGTAATTTTTAATATTAACTCTGGCTATCCAGATCATGTACGGAAGTAGAAAAAACAAATAGTTTATAATGTCAAATTTCACATCAAATTCTCTTGGCTCATATTTTCCATATATGCCAGTTGCTTGAGATATGAAGAATACAAATATTGGAAAAAATAAATGGAGATATTTTTTCATCTTATAACCCAACAGTTGGTAGGTCGGGTAGAGCAAAGCGAAACCCGACAGTATCGTAAATCGTAATCGGAACACTTGATACTCGCCTCATCACACAAAAATCTTCGCTACCCGTGGCTTGTGACGGCAAAAAAAAGTTGCGCCTTTCACCTGTGACCGGCGGTATCGTATGAGTTGCTTTCCGCGCTCAATGTATCGTGTCGGGTTTCGCTTTGCTCTACCCGACCTACGACTGATCTTGCTACGTAGTAGCTTTGAGGAAACGGAACAGTTCAACATTCTCTTCTGGAGCCAGCGGATTGCTGTTAACGACCCGTATCGATGGGTGATGACAACTCACAATGCGCGCTGTCGTTAGCCGAGAAAGAAACATGTGCGCCCTTCGAGCCGCCCCGCCAACCAAGATGATGCACTTAAGGTTCGGCATGGAAGCCAGCAGAAGCGAGAGGTACTTAATTCCTTCTCTCACATCTTCCCCATCTGCTGCTCGTATCGCCGTTCCATCGCTATTTCCAATGTACCAAGGAACTATGTTCCAAATCGCTATTTCACTTCTGCTGATGCCAGCGGTGGCCAGTTGCTTTCCAAACTCCCTAGCCGACGGATCAGGGTTTTCAAACGAAATCCGACCACTCTCAACTGCTTTAGGGCCTGGCGCTTCCAACAGGAACAGGTACTTCGCCTTTTCGTTTCCATTGCAAGGATCAAAGCCCGGGACTTCTTTCCCTAAGCGCCTGTCCGTTTTGATGAGATCAACAATTGTCGCGAACGTCATTGTTTCTTGAGGCTAACAGTTGAAGATACAGAATAGCGATATGCCCCATCCTTCATCTCCATGACTTGTAATCAATCGCAATCACATCCTACCTTCCCGCATCCCGGCCAAAGGAGTGCCCGGCAAGGCTTCTGTCCCTGGGCTTGAAGGTGTCGTCCGCCATCTCCTTTTTCACCACCTGCTGGAACAGCTTCACCATCTTGAACTTTTGCGATTCATCCTGATAAAAGGTGTTCCAGGCATAATCGAGCAACCCCTGCAACCGGTCCGGGCTCATCTGTTTGGGCTGAAACACCACCTTGTCCGCCGAATAGTCGTTCCAGTCGCGGGAGAGGATGCGGTTCTGCCGGTTCAACTCCTCCCAGGCCTTGGTGTGGGGGAAAGGGGTCAGGACCGTGAATTCGGCCAGATCGAGCTCGATCTCCAGCAGAAAGTCGATCAGCCGTTTGATGAAATCTTCATCGTGATTGTCGAGCCCCAGGAGGATCGTGCCTTCCACCCCGATGCCGTGGTCATGGTAGCGCTTGATCCGCTCCTTGATGTAATCCGAGGTGTCGAAAACCGCCTGATACACGTACCAGGCCCCGGCCTGGGCCGCGAGATCCAGGACCTCGGGCTTGTCTTCGATGGGGTGGGAGCACCATTTCTTTTTGAGCGGGATCATTTCCCGGAACAGGTCCATCTCCCACTGGGTATTCTGGGCCAGGGAGTTGTCCACGATGAAGAGCCGGTTGTTGTCGATGCCGGCCATCTCGGCCACGGCCTTGTCGATGGGCCGGGGCCGGAAGACCCGGCCGCCCAGGTAGGAGACGGCGCAGGGGTAGCAGTTGAAGCGGCAGCCGCGCGAGGCGTGGACCAGATCAACCATCTGCACGCCCTTGTAGTTGTAGAGCTTGCGGTTGAGGATATCCCTGCGCGCCGGACCCACCAGGCCAATATCGGGCCGATCCTTGATGAAGTCGTAGCAGGGCTGCAGCTTGTTGTTGCGGAAATCGGCAAAGACCTGTTCCATCCGCCCCTCGGCTTCGCCCAGGAAAACGGCATCGGCGTGTTCCATGGTCTCTTCGGCATGGAGCATGGTGGCAATGCCGCCGAACATGACCTTGATCCCTTTTTTGCGGTAGATGTCGGCAATCTCCCAGCCCCGCTTGACCTGCACGGTCAACATCATGGAGATGCCGACGAAATCCACCGCCTCGTCAAAATCGATGGTTTCCAGATTCTCGTCGATAAAATCAACATCAACATAAGCGGGCAGCGCGGCGGCAAAGACCACCGGGCCGTGGGGCGGCAGGTGAAACTCCGTCTGCCGGTCCAGCTTGGCCCATTTGGGATAGATCAGTTTAAATTTCATGGCAGTGCTTTCCCGTTCAAGTTTTTCTGATTACCACTCTTCAGCCAGTTTTTTGACGTCATTCCCGCGCAGGCGGGAATGACTTGGCTATGCCAGATGAACAGCCAAAATCGTTATTCATCAACATGTTGCCCGCCAATCTTGAATACTGGCTGAAGTTCGATGGTAATCAGATAATATTTTCAACATGGATCAGGGTCATTTTCAGGGTGTAGTTTGTGGGGTCGAAGCCCTTGAGTTCGAGATATTCGGGGATAAGGCTTTCTCCCTCTTTGCGACAGGATCGCCCCGTGACGGAGCGGCTCAAGGCCTGATCCGCGCCATAGGTTCGTATCTGCCAGCAGCCATCCATGGCCGGGAGGATATCGGTTATCCGGCCCTCGGCTCCGGTGTATCGGCACGTCGGGATATTTCCGGCAACGCGCCCGTATTGCACCGTGGCGAAAGAAGGGGCGCGAAAGATCGTCCGCACATCGTCCATCAAGCCTGCCGCAAAGGCAGGCTTGTCAAAGGGGGGAACCGCCCGCCGGACTTCAAGGCCGCCCTTCTCCCGGTACACCGCCTCAAACAGGGTGAACCCTTCGACGGTCATCAGGGCACAGGCAATCTCCTCTCCGGCAAGGCTGGTAACCCCGAGCACCGTGGCGCCGGAGCCATCCGCCATGGAGAACTCAATGGTATGGACAAACTCCCAGCGCCCTTGGGGAAAAACCGACGCACACCCCCGCTCCTCTCCCGCCTCCGCAATCAGCTCCGGCAGGGAGGGCTGTTGCGCCGCGCAGCCGGGAAGGCCAAGCAGGAGGATGAGCAGAAGAAAGGCCGGGGGCTTCATTTGTTAGTGAACACGGCAGCAGGGATCTCCTTATTGATGATCCTGTTGCTGAAGGTGAGACTGGTGGAAGCGTCCGGCCCCTCGAAGATAATCACCTTGTCGAGAAGCCCTGCCTGCTCGCCGAGTTTGAGTTCAATGCTGCTGATCAAGGCGGCAAGTCCCGGTTCCTTTGGGGTGAGCAGGATGGTTTGTTTCTTGGGGAATGAGACCGTGAACATGGCGTTGTCGGTGAAACGGCCATCGAGCCAGTTGGAGATCTCGGCCAGCACGACCTGCATGGCGTCGAGCCGCATGCCCTTGTCTTCCGCGAGCACGCCATCCCGTTCCACGAACTTCCGCACCTTGCCGCCATGCATGAGCAGGATGGAGCGGATGGGCGTCCGGTATTCCCAGCGCAGGGACTGGGGGGCCTGAAAGGTGAAGGAGCCGGTGGAGATAATGGGGCGGGCAAGGATCTTCAGATGTTTTTCCTGGAGGAAATCGGCCTGGACCGAGCGCAATTGCACCGGTTGGGCCTGGGGCCCAGGCACGCCCTTGCTTTCGACTCCGGCCCGGGCGGCCGGGATGGCAACAAAAAAAGAGAAGACGGCAAGGAGCAGCAATTGTTTCATCAAAACATCCCGCCGTTGACCGAGATGACCTGGCCGGTGACATAGGAGGCTGCGTCGGAACAGAGGAAGCCCACCACCTTGGCCACCTCGTCCGGCCTGCCGATGCGGTTCATGGGAATCATGGTCTTGATCTGCTCCTTGGGGGCGTTCTGGATCATGTCCGTCTCGATCAGGCCGGGAGCCACCACATTGACCCGAATCCCCATGCGGGCGACCTCGGCGGCGACGACCCGGCTGGCCGCGTTCAATCCGGCCTTGGCCGCGGAATAGTTGGCCTGCCCCCGACTGATCATCAGGGAGCTGACCGAGGAAACGGAGACGATGGACCCCTTGCGGTGGCGCACCATCAACTCCAGCACCGGCCGGGTCAGGTTGTAAAAACCGTTGAGACTGGTATCGATGACCGACTGCCACTTTTCAGGCGGCATCATCATGAACAGCCCATCGGCAACGATGCCGGCGTTGTTGACCAGGATGTCGATCCTTCCCAGCCTGGCGCCGATCTCCGCTACAATCTTTTCCACCGCCTGTCCGTCCCGGACATCAAATTGGCAGATCTCGCCCCGGCCGCCCTCCCCTTCGACCATGGCCAGGGTCTGCCGCGCGCCCTCCTGGTCGCCATGGTAGTTGATGACGAGATAATACCCGGACCGCGCCAACTCCACGCAGATTGCCCGGCCGATCCCCTTGCTGCCGCCGGTGACGAGGGCTACATTCTTTTCATTTTCTGTGGTCATTGCTGATTTGCCTGAAAAAGTTGCAGGGTGGCCCTGCCGATGAGCTGCGTATCCATGTGCAGCTCGCAGGCAACCTCCCGGAGATTTTCAAAACTATAGGTGTTTTCCGCCCTGGCCGTGATGCTGGCGCCAAAGGGCAGGGAGTCGATAAAGAAATCCGCCTTTTTTATACCCACCAGCCAGCCCATCTGATTGGAGTCCCGGCCCTGGGCCTGGACCCTGCTCCAGCCGTTGCACACCCCGGCGGTCTGCGCGGCGAGTTCCACTAAAATCAGGGGATCCACCCCTTGTGCATCGGCCATGGGCCACGTTTTTTCCACCAAAAAAATAGCGCGGGCGCTCTCGCTGTCCACCTCCATAATCTCCTTAACCAACAGCATGTTGCCGCGATGGGGAAGAAGATCCTCCAGGGTGAGATCGGAGAGTGTGAGTGTGTCCATACAACTGTACCTTTTCCTAAATCCCCTCGCCCTTGAGGGAGAGGGTGCAAAGCCGCAACTTACCCCCTCTCCCCGACCCTCTCCCCCACTAAGCGGGGGAGAGGGAGAATTTGATTCGCGCTCATCAGGCACCTTTTGGGACCTGGTCAGCGGAGCCGAAACGATACCCTTTTTTCCAGTGAACAGCCACTGTTGATGTGGAATTATTCTTGGCATTATCTTTTTTTAGGCAGTATATAAATACACTTAAACGATATCCAGTACAAATTTTCAGTGTTGTCCGGTTAGGAGCTTGCATGAAGCTCCCCTCCCTCGACGGGAGGGGTTGGGGGTGGGTGAAGTGGCAAACTGCCGAGGAACGACTACCTTCCCCCCCACCCTAACCCTCCCCCGCGAGGGGGGAGGGGACTCAGTTCAGTCCTCGCTGGTGTTGGACGGGGAATAATTGGGGCATATATCACACTGCAATTTTCTAACCGGACAACACTAACAATTTTTCGAAAACCAGACCGGCTTCATTGCCACCGTGCAGCCGATATTTTCTCATGACTCAACGATACTCAAACAGCGACCGCATCCTATGAATACATTAACAGCAGAACTCAAGGTCAAGATCATCGACATCCTGAATCTTTCAGACCTGAGCCCGGAAAATTTCGACGAAAACGACCGGCTGGTCGGCGGCAGCCTGGGCATTGACTCCATCGATGTTCTGGAAATGGTGGTCATGGTGGAAAAAGACTACGGCGTCGTGATCAACAGCCAGGAAGTCGGCGAAAAAATCTTTTCCTCCCTGGCCTCCCTGGCCGAATACATCAAGGAAAACACCCCCGGTTCACCGTCCTGATGGGAAAACGGGTTTACATCGCCGACCTGGGGATCATCAGCCCGCTCGGCGAGGGAGTCGCCGCCACGGAAGAGGCGCTGCGCGGCAATTGTTCGGCAATCGCGCCGCTGGATCTCTTTCCCCTCTTGCATGGCGAGCCTTTGCCCACGGGGCAGATCCGGGGACTAGCCGAGCAGTCGGACCTGCCCCGCACCCACCGCCTGGCCCACAACGCCGCCCTCCAGGCCATGGCCTCCGGTAACACCCCGCCAGATGTGCTCGACGCGATCATTCTCGGCAACACCACCGGCGGCATCCTGACCACGGAAACATTGCTCCGAAACAAGGCGAGCAACAAGGCGCTGTATCGCTACCACGGGTTACACAGTGTCGCCGAGTACCTTGCCCAAGAGCTCGGTTGCCACGGCATGGCCCTGACCGTTTCCACCGCCTGTTCCTCAGGGGCCGTGGCCATTGCCATGGCCCTGGCAATGCTGCGCAGCGGGAAAGCGAAAACGGTTCTGGCCGGGGGGGTGGATTCGCTCTGCCGGTTGACCTATTTCGGTTTTCATTCCCTGCAGCTCGTGGATAGACAGGGCTGCAGGCCCCTTGACGCGGATCGGCATGGCATGGCGGTGGCCGAAGGCGCGGCCATGCTGCTGCTGACCACGGAAAAACCCGATCGCCCCCTGGCCGAGCTCCTCGGCGCCGGGCTTTCCTGCGATGCCTATCACCCGGCCGCGCCCCACCCGGAGGGGAGGGGCGCGCTCATGGCCATGCAGGCGGCGCTTGCCGATGCCGGCCTTACTCCCACGGACATCGGCTACATCAGTCTCCACGGCACCGGCACCCCGGAAAACGATCTGGCCGAGGCCAAGGCCGTCAACACCCTCTTTGCCGCGCCGCCGCCCCTTTCCTCCATCAAAGGGGCAACCGGCCACAGCCTGGCCGCCTCAGGGGCCATCGAGGCGGTGGTGTCGGCACTCGCGGTGGCCAAAGACTTCCTGCCCGCCAACACCGGTTGCCAAAATCCCGATCCCGCCCTTGGCCTGATCCCGTTGAACCGACCGACCACCCAGCCCACCCGCGCCGTGCTCAGTAACTCCTTTGGCTTTGGCGGCAACAACGGCTGCCTGGTGATTGCCAAACCGGACAATTTTTCACCCCCCCCGCCAGGACGCACCAAAACAGGACTGGCCATTCACGGCTTTTCCTGCCTCACCGGCGCCGGGGATACCGCAGCCACCATGGCCCTGCTTGCCCAGGGTCTGCCGGTGGCCGGCACACCGGACCTTGCCGCCATCTCGGCAAACCTGCCGCCCAACCTGGTGCGCCGCCTGAAACGGCTGCCGCGCCTGACGCTGTCCTTGGCCCTGAGCGCCCACCAGGATTCCGGATTCGAGGCAAAGCCCGGTGCCGTGTTCATGGGAACCGGCTGGGGCGCGCTTTCGGAGACCCATGATTTCCTGGCCCGCCTGACCGATTCGGGCGAACAGTTTCCCAGCCCCACCGACTTTGTCGGCTCGGTGCATAACGGGCCGGCCGGGCAAACCGCCATCCTCTTCGGGGCAGCAGGAGCCAATATCACCGCCAGCGGCGGCGATTACTCCTTTGAGCAGGCGCTGCTGGCCGCGGACCTCATGCTGGAAGAGGGGCCGAATACCGCTCTCGTCCTTGGCGCGGATGAAGGGCACTCGGTTCTCTCTCCCCTGCTCGATCCTTCCATCGCCCCGGAAGCCCTGTTGGCCGACGGCGGCGGCGCTTTTTGTCTGGGCAGAAAAACAGAGAATGCGCACTGTCTGGTCCGGGTTCCTTTCTATCAGAGCGGCACAGCCGAGGGGAGCATCACCGCGCTGATCGATGCCCTGGGTAGGGTTCAGACCCTGAATAGCAAGTATGCCCTCCTGCTGGTCGGCATCCCCGCAGCGGTACAGAAAGAAGGCGAAGAACAACTGACTCGTTTCCTGGAACAATCCGGCATACAGGCCCCGATCATCCGCTACCGCGAATTCACCGGGGAGTTCGCCTCGGCCTCGGCCGTGGCCGCGGTCATGGCCGCCTCCTTTCTCACCTCGGGCAAGGTGCCCGGGCCGTTGGTGTCCGGCAATGATCTTGCGCTGGCGGCGAACAACCCTGCCATTCTGGTGCTTGGTCTGGGGAGATATCTTTCCGCCATGGAGTTCTCCCGCCCATGAAGATCCTGCTCATCTCGCCCAACACCCTAACCGTTCCCTATCCGGTCTATCCCATCGGCCTGGATTATGTGGCGGGGTGTATTCCGGCAGAGCATCAGGTCAGGATCGCGGATCTGAATGTCCTCTCCCTGGAAGCTCTGGAAGAGCTTGTGCATGACTTTTCTCCGCAAATCATCGGCCTCTCCTGCCGCAATATCGACAACACCGAGGCAGGCGACCCCCTCTTTTTCATCGATGCCTACGGCAAACTGGCTGCCTGGCTGCGCGAGCGCTCGCAGGCGGTGCTGGTCTGCGGCGGCAGCGGCTTCACCATCATGGCGGACCGGGTTTTTGCCGCCCTGGGAGTGGATTACGGGATCATCGGCGAAGGGGAGAGATTCGGCCTCCTGGTGGAGGCCCTGCACCAGGGTCTGGACCCCACGCAAATTCCCGGGGTGATCTCCCCTGCTTCCTCGCCCGCAACGCCCGAGCCTTGGACCGGCACACAGGTGCGCGCCTTCCAGCCCCAAGCCACGCACGTGGACTTTTACCTCAAAAAAGGGGGCATGCTGAATCTACAGACCAAACGGGGGTGCTCTTTCAACTGCATCTATTGCCCGTACCCCCATCTTGAAGGAAAAAGGCACCGCTTGGCCCCCCCTGCCGAGGTGGCCAGGACCGCCATGGATCTGCAGGAGGCCGGGGCACGATATCTTTTTATCACCGACTCGGCCTTTAATTCGGATGTGGCCCACAGCCTGGAGGTGGCCAAGGCTTTTAAAGCCGCTGGTATTTCCATCCCCTGGGGCGGTTTTTTTGCCCCGCTCAAATTGCCGACTGATTATTTTTCCCGCATGGCCGACGCAGGGTGCAAACATGTGGAATTCGGCACCGAGTCGCTTTCCTCTTCCATGCTGGCCACCTATCGGAAACCCTTCGGGGTTGACGATGTCTTTGTTGCCCACCAACAAGCCCTTGAGGCCGGGCTGCATGTGGCCCATTACTTCCTCCTGGGTGGCCCCGGGGAATCTTCCGCCACGGTCGCGGAATCCCTTGATCACATTGAACGGCTCAACAAGACGGTCCTGTTTTTTTTCATCGGAATCCGCATCTATCCCCATACCGCCCTCTACGACATTGCCCTTAAGGAAGGAAAGATCCGCCCGGAAACAAATCTGCTGCAGCCCCTTTTTTACCAGGCCGAGGCAATCGACCGCGACACCATTGCCGCGCAGGTTACGGCAAGGGCAGACAAACGAAACAACTGGATCATCGGCTCCGGTGGCGCAAAAAGCGCGGCCACGCTCAAGAAAATGTATTCCCGGGGGCATACCGGGCCGCTTTGGGAATTTCTTGCCGGATAACATCTCCTTACAGCAAGGCCTGTATTGCGTATTTTTACCCCCGGTGGTATAGGCTATTCCGTGATCATGCAGAAGAGGAATCGCCGGATCGGCGCCACGCATGCCGCGGATCAATTGTTTTCCCAGGACTGAGGCGATACTGTGGGCCATTTGTTTCTCGAAAGCGAAACGAGACAATTGCAAAAAGACGAAATAGCCGGCCGGGTGACAACGGATAGGCAATCGTCTTGGTTTTCCGGCCACTTTCCCGACAACCCCATCCTGCCCGGAATCGCCCAATTAAAAATGGTGGCCGACCTTATTGCCGCCTCCAGGGACGACGGCAGGCACATGACCGGATTGAGCCGGGTCAAGTTCAGAAAGATCGTGAAACCCGGGGAAATACTTGACATTTTCGCCACATTCGTCCAAATAAAAGAGCAATATGTGTTCCGGATAACCAGCGGCACTGACGAGGTTTGTTCCGGGGTGATACTTTTTGCCAAGAAAAATACACTATAGAGACTTCCATGACCAACGACCCTACCCAGACCATTACCCGGATCGCCGAAATTATCATCAATGCCTTGCAACTGGAAGATGTTACCCCCCAGACCTTTGATCCGGACCTGGATCTGGTGGACGAGGTGGGCATTGATTCCATGGATCTGGCGACCATTGCCCTGGTCCTCCGGGACGAATACGGCATCCGGATCGATGAAGACGATTATCCCAAGCTGACCACGGTCCGGATCATCGCCGAATACATCAACACCAAATTGACCAGTGGCGAATAAGTGATCGTACCGGCCAGGGAGTATAAATTCTCCGAGATCATAGCGGACCCGGTTATCAGGGAACGATGGGATAAAGTTCGGAGGTATTTCTTTCTCCGCGAATCCACGTACGACATGAGCAACCGCTGCAATATCCGCTGCGAAGGCTGCTATTACTTTGCCGGCGAAAAACAGTTTGCCGAGGAAAACCGCGATCCCGCAGCCTGGCGCCAGCTCCTGGAAGCGGAAAAGGCCCGGGGCATCACCTTTGTCGTGCTCGCCGGGGCGGAACCATCATTGGTCCCGGAGCTGTGCGAGGTCTGTTACGGGGTGATCCCCCTGGGCGCCATTGCCAGCAACGGCCTGCACAGCCTCCCGCAGGGGATAGATTATCGAATCCACATCTCGGTCTGGGGCAATGACCGGACCAGCCTTGCCATCAGAAAGGCCCCGGACATGCTGGTCCGGCAGATGGCAAATTATCAAAACGACCCAAGAGCCGTCTGGGTCTATACCTTTACCCCGGTCAACATCGACGAGGCCAGGGAGGTTACGCAAATCCTGGCCAAAGGCGGCCTGCGGATCACCTTCAATATGTTCTCCGCTCCGGTCGGCTACAAAGGGCCGCTTCGCCATACCCCGGAAACCCTGGCCAGAACGGAGCGGGTCATGACCGAGCTGCTTGCCGAGCTCCCGGAAACCGTGCTGTTTTCCCCCTACAATATCCTTGCCCACACCCGGCCCCAGGGCCTGCACGAACTTTTTTCCTGTTCCTATCCCCGCATGAACCAGGCAACGGATATCGGCCTTGGCAGAACATTTCGCCAATACCGCACCAACCTGCAGTGGGATCGCGACGCGGCCTGCTGCGTGCCGGATACCGATTGCGACGACTGCCGTCATTACGCCGCGGGCAGCGCCGTGGTCACGGCCCGAATGTACCGCCACGCCACGGATCCGTTGACCTTTTCCGCTTGGCTTGACTATGTTGACACCTACCTGGCTGTCTGGGTTAAAGGGTATGAAAAAGGCCCCAACCTCTGCGACGCGCCGGTTATTCCCCCTCCAAACCAATGAGTTGCCTCCGGTATACACCATGAAAACCGTCAGTTCACTGCTCGATGCGCACTGGTATGAGCGCTATAAAAACATTGCCAAGCTCAATATCCGCAGTTCCATCTATGACGTCACCGACCGCTGCAACCTGCGTTGCAAGGGGTGTTTCTTCTTTTCCTCCGGCGAGCATGAGGCGGCTGCCGAGGAAAAGGACGTCAGTAAATGGCACGCTTTTGTGGAAAAGGAGATGGCGCGCGGGGTGAACCTGGCCATCCTCATCGGCGGGGAGCCCACCCTCTGCCTGGACCGGATCGAGGCCTTTTATAAGCGGCTGCCAACATTTTGCGCCACCAATGGGCTGATCAAGGTGCCGAGAGAGAGATTCCCCGACATGATGGTCGGCATTTCCTTGTGGGGCGAGGCAGAGGATGAAATAACCCTGCGCGGCAAGGATACCTTCAAGATCTCCAGCGCCAACTACGCCGGTGATCCCCACGCCTATTATCTCTACACCATCACCCCCAAACAGCTCGGCAAGACCGAGAAGATCATCAAGAAAATCGAAGGGGTCGGGCTGAAGGTGCACATGCAGCTCTTGTCCAATGACGAGGCGGTGGACGGCTTTTCCTGGACCCCGGAGGAACTGGTCGCGGTGCGGGCGGAGATGGATGCGATGCTGGAGGCCTACCCGCGCACGGTGATTTCCTCCAAGTATTACCATAAGGTCATCACCACCGGACAAATGCTGGGCAGGCCGTTCGGCTGGATGGAATGCCCCTCGGTTACGGATACCATCGACAAGCGAGTTCCCCAGCCCAAGCGGCTGACCAATTTCATCCGCTGGGCCTCGGACCTTCAGACCGTCCACCGCTGCTGCACCTCGGAAACCCGTGACTGCGCCACCTGCAAGGACGGCGCTGCCCACATGAGCTGGGTTATGGTCAACAAACGGGCGCACATGCAGAGTGCCGAGGAGCTGCAGAACTGGATCGAGGTGTACGAAATGTTTGCCAAGCTCTATCAGTTTATTCCCTGGTAATCAGAGCCGGGCTGATGGGATTAAAAGACGCGGTCATTATCGGCTACGATGCCATTTCTCCCCTGGGTCATGACCTTGAAAGCCAATGGCAGCAGGCCCTTGCCGGAAAAAGCGGCATCACCCCTCTGACCCGTTTTCCCCTCAGCGATGATTTCCCGGTCAGAATCGCCGGCCAGGTTCCCGCCATCGACCAGGCGGACTACCCCTTTCTCTCCGCCAGGCATCAAGCGGCCTGGAGCTCTCCGGTCTTCAAGTATTCCCAGCTCACGGTGGCCAGGGCGTTGGAGCGTAGCGGCATCGAAATCACCCCGGATCTTGCCTCCCGGGTGGCGGTGACCTACAGCTCCGCCATCGGCGGTCTGGATGCGGTACTGACCGCCGACCGAAGGATGCAAAGCCAAGGCAAACTGCCCCACCCTTACGCCAACCCCAATGCCTGCATCAACATGATCGGCGGCAAGATCGCCATCCAGACCGGGGCCAGGGGGCCGATCACCTCCACCATCTCCGCCTGCGCCACCGGGCTCACCTCGATGATCATCGGCGCCATGTTTCTCGCCCAGAACCGGGCCGATGTCGCCATCTGCGGGGCGGTTGATTTCGCCCTGGTCGAACCGATCGTGGCCGGTTTTTACACCATGAACGGCGTTTACATCCCCAAGGATGAGCGGGAACATGATTTTCCGGAGGCGGCCAGCCGGCCTTTTTCCGCCAACCGGCGGGGCTTTGTCCTCTCCGAGGGCGCAGGAGCGGTGATTCTCGCCACCCGGGAATTCGCCGAGGCGCACGGTCTGGTGTATCATTGCGAACTTGCCGGCTGGGGAATGACCTCGGATGCCCACCATTTTGTCGCGCCGTATCTGGAAATGGTTACGCAGTGCATGCTCGACGCCATAACCGATGCCGACCTCGCCCCCCAAGATATCGATGCGGTCAACGGTCATGCCGCCTCCACCAAGGTCGGCGACCAGGTGGAATACGATGCCTTGCAGGCGGTTTTTCACCATAATCCGCCGCCGGTCTGCGCCAACAAATCGCTGATCGGCCACGCCATGGGCGCCTCCAGCGTTATCGAATCCATCTTTGCCCTCCAGGGGATGCGGGACGGGGTTGTGCCGCCCACCATCAATTACACTGCTGATCCCCAGATCGAAATTGACTGCGTGGCAGAGGGAAAACGGCCGATAAACCAGGAGTTTGTTCTGAAAAACGCCTTTGGTTTCGGGGGCTGCAATAGTTGTGCGGTGTTCAAAAGAAGCAGTTAAAAAAACAGAGGCCGATCCGCCAAGATTATGAAAGCACCGCTGAACAGAAAGGTATTCGTCGTTGGCTATGGTGCGGCGACCTCCCTTGGCAATACCTTTGCCTCCACCTGGGAGGCTGCCCTGGCCGGACGGGCGGGGTTTCGCCGGATCAGCCGCTGTGAGGTCACCACCCGCAGCAATGTGGTGGGGGAGATCCCGGACTGGGACCCGTCCAGGCTGGAGTATGTGAACCGGAAAGAGGCCTCGCTCTGGGAGGCCGGTTTTGTTTTTCTCACCATGGAGGTGTGCCGTGAGGCCCTGGCCAATGCCGGGCTGGTCATCGACCGGGAGACCGGCCCCAGGACCGGCTGCCTGATCGGTTCGGCCCTCAACGGCACGGATGCCTACCGGATTGCCATGGACAACTATGTCAACCGGGGCCCCCTGAAGGTGAGCCCCTATCTGCTGCCCAATCTCTGCGCCAATCTCCCGGCGGGCAAGGCCGGAATGCTCCTCGGCTTCACCGGCCCGGTCTTCTCGCCCCAGGGCGCCTGCGCCTCCGGCAACCATGCCATTGCTATTGGCTCCAGGATGATCCGAGACGGCGACTGCGACTTTGTCCTGGCCGGAGGCGTGGAGACCTGCCTGGTGCCGGAAATCATCCAGGGCTTTGCCAACATGCTGGCCACCATCAAAGTCGACTCCAAGGATCGCGCCTTTGTTGACCCCACTCAGGCGTCACGGCCGTTCAGTATTGACCGCAAGGGCTTTGTGCTCTCCGAAGGCGGCGGGGTGGTGGTGCTGGCCGCCGAAGAGGCTGTCCGTTCCCTCGGCCTGACCGCCAGGGCAGAGGTGGCCGGGATCGGCTGGAACTCGGATGCCCATCATTTTACCCGGCCCAACCAAGAGACCATTGTCCAAGCCATCCACGGGGCCATTGCGGATGCGGAGATCGCTCCTGCGGATATCGGGGCGATCAACGCCCACGGCACCTCAACCCCCACCGGAGACAGCACCGAGGTGGAGTGCCTGAGGGCGGTCTTCGGCCGCGATCTCTCCGGCATACCCGTGTCGTCCAACAAGTCCCAGGTCGGCCACAGCCTGGGCGCCTCCGCGGCCATCGAGGCGGCCCTGGCCATCGAGGCCATGGGCCAAGGCATCGTCCTGCCCACGGTCAACCATATCCCGGACCCCGCGTTCAGCGACCTGGACGTGGTTCCCAATCAAGCCCGCAACCACCCGCATGAATTCGTGCTCTCCAATTCCTTCGGCTTTGGCGGCACCAACTGCTGTATCGTCTTTCGAGGAATGTGATGCGACCCAAACCATTTATCCCGGAATTTCTGGACAAACCCTCCCTGGTCAGGGACACAAACAGCGGCAAGATCTGGCACCGCTGCGAGCAGCGCACCCTCTATGCGGACACGGACCGTTCCCGGGTCGTCTACCATGCGAACTACCTGCGGTATTTTGAATTCGGTCGGGCCTCGCTCATGCGGGATGCCTCGTACCCCTATAAACAGGTGGAAGAAAGCGGCTACATCTACCCCATTATCAAGACAGAGCTCAACTATTACTCGCCCCTCTTTTATGATGACCTGATGTACATCCATACCCGGCCCGCCACCATCGAGCTGGTCAAGCTGCAGTTTGATTATCTGATCATCAGGGCTGAAACCGGGGAAATCGCCTGCACCGGTTTCACCAAGCATTGCGCCGTGAACAGCAAGGGCATCCCGGTGGAGATCGATGTCAAAACCATCCGGCTTTGGGAGGGATTCCCCGGTTTATGACCAGCGACCGGACTGTTGTTGCCATCCCGATCGAACCCTGGTTTGCCGATCACTGCTTTAACGGCAAAATCGTGCTGCCTGCGGTGGAGACCATGCTCCTGCTGGCCACGGAGGTTGCCGCCACCCATCCGGAGATCGACCCCCGGGTCATGGACCAGGTCCGTTTTGCCAGATTTCTGGAAATTCCGGCAAACAGCAGCAGAGTGGAGGCGTTGCTGGAATACCGGAAGCATGAAGACGGCTCGGTCCACGCCAAGCTGCTCAGCCGGAGGCAGGGCAAGGCCATGGCCCGGCTGCAGGAGCATGGCGAGATCCTCTTTGCCCCGGCCGGAAAAAATGATGCCCCCATGGCGGAGTATGTTCCCGCCCCTCCGGCAGACCCGGAAATGACGATTCCGGCGGAACAGGTGTACCGGGAGCTGGTGCCCTTTGGCCCAAGCTATCATACCCTGCAGGAGACCGTGCAACTCTGCGGCCAGGTCGCCTGGGGCAGGCTGAAGGCGCCGAATTTTTCCCACGCCCCGGACAGGGTCCGCGACCTCGTCGGCTCCCCCTTTCCCCTGGACGGCGCCTTCCACGCCGCCTGTGTTCTGGGCCAGCGCGCCGCCGACTTTGTCCCCTTTCCCGTGGGCTTTGACCGACGGATCATCAGCCGCCCCACCCTGCCCGGGGGCAACTATCGCACCAGGGTGCAACTGCTCTCCCAAACCAATGATGAACTGCTCTTTGACCTGCAAATTTTTGACGACCAGGGACAGATATTTGAGAGCGTCACCGGAATACGGATGCGCGATGTGAGCGGGGGAACGATCAAACCGCCGGAGTGGCTGCGGGACGGGGGAAAATGAACACGGAACCGGAGGACTCGCAAAGGTTTAACCTTTGCGCCAGTCGTGTTTCAGTGGGTTGGTTACGAACGGAGTACATTTTTATTCCCCCCTTTGACAAAGGGGGGCTAGGGGGGATTTTAGGACGGGGGTAGGCGAGTTGGCCGTTTTTAAATCCCCCTCAATCCCCCTTTGCTAAAGGGGGAGGCAAAGAGTGCGGCCGCCGGAATGGCTGCGGGACGGGAGGAAATGAGCAAGTTCAAATAACCACCGGACAAGCGGTCACAGGGTGCTGCAGGTTGCGGCGATCGGGACGGCGATGCATACACCAGGTACGTGAGCCGGGCCGATCGCCGCAAGATGTGGCGCCCTGTTATCTTTCCGCCCAGGCAAGCAATTTCTCCATGGAAACCCTGGTGAGCCAACGAAGAAAGATCAGGGAATACACAGCGCCGCACAGATACATGCCGAGCAGAAACACCAGATGCGACAGGCCGTAGGTCAGGGGCCCGCCCACGATGACAACCAAGGGCTCATGCAGATGGATGGCCAGGAAGCCGAGGGCGGCAACCGCTGGCCAGCCGATGATATAGCTGACCATAATAGCCAGGAGCCCGAGAATGATCTTGAGGCTCGGCTTTTCCTTGAAGGCGGACAGATCGGCCTGCTCCGCCATGGCGGAACGGACAAAAGCAGTGGCCGCGATTTTATGGATACTCTTTCTGATCACCTGGCTTGTCTCGCGAGGGGAAAGGGGGAAACGTGCTGCCGGGACGTATTTTTGCTAAGGTAATCAATTATTGACGGACTCGCAATAACCCCAAAACACAAAGGTCCGTAACGATAACTCAAAAAATTACCCTGCGGCAACCGTTGTAATCGCGGTTTTTTTTTGCGATTTCAACAATTTTTGGCTTTCTTATCAACCAAAAATCTGCTTAGCATCTGAAACGATAATCCAATGCGTTGGAGTGGCGCAAGCCGCTCCTGTAGTTTCCTCATGGTCACGCAGCCGAGCACCGGAGAGGCTGCCGAAAAAGGGCTTTGCACTGTTTGAGGCGTTAGCCGAGTTTGCAAAGCCCCGGCAGCATCGAGGAGCACAGGGCATCCCGCCTACGGCGGGACAAGTGGCGGGGGTGCCCTTTCTTTGGTTCGTTTCTTTGGGCAAGCAAAGAAATGAACAGGACCACCGTCGCCGGAATACTGGCTGAAATTCGATGGAATCAAAATATACAATGGCAGCCATGAACCAGCCCGACCCCTGGAATTTTTTTGAGGCAATCTACTGCATTTCCGTTGCCGATCGTATCGACCGGCAACAACAGGTGCAAAAGCAGTTCGCAGCGGTGGGGCTGGGGGAGCGGGTGGAGTTTGTCCTGGTCGCCAGGCATCCTGAAAACAGGGAACAAGGCATCTTTGAATCCCACCTGCTCTGCCTCAATAAAGGGCTTGCAGCCGGAGCGCACCATATCCTGATCTTTGAAGACGATGTCTTCTTCCGCGACTTTGCCCCCCGTACCCTTGCCGAAGCCTGCCTGCACATGGAGAGCCTTGCGCGCTGGGACGGCCTGTTTCTCGGCGGCATCACCAGCGGCAGCCGCAAAACCGGGGTAAAATCCCTGGTCCGCATCCAATACCGCTGCCTGTCCCACGCCTATGCCCTCAACGCCCCCTGTGCCCGGCGGATCGTCCGGGAGCAGTGGCGCGGAATCCCCTATGACGGCCTGCTGCGGAAAACCGGTGGCGATTTTTTTGCCCCCTACCCCATGTGCGCCTTTCAGGGGCTTTCCGAAAGCGACAACCAAACCGTGGCCATCGACAGAATACGCCGGATGTTGGGAGGACTCCCGTTTATCCAGAAGATGAACGAGAGGTATCAGAACCATAAACCGCTTTTTCTCGCCCTGCCCCTGGCTGCCTTTCTCGGGCTGGGTGCGTTGGCCTGGACGCTGTGGTAAACAAATGATCAATTACCGCCTGCTCTTCCTTGTTGTTCTCCTGATCATCGGCTGCGCCGTGGTCGGCAAAACGCGCCTTGCGCTGGACACGGACCTGGCCCGTTCTTTGCCGGCCGGCGAGCGGGTTATCGCCGATGCCCTGGAAATCTTCAACCACCATCCCATCCACGACCAGATCGCGGTGGATCTTGCCATCAACGCTGATGATCAGGAGACCCTGGTGGAAGGCGGGGTCCTTCTTGAACAAAAGATGCAGGAAAGCGGACTCTTTGCCCAGGTCGGCACCAATGCCATGGGTGAGCTGATCCCGCGCCTTGCCATGCATGCGGCCCGGAACCTGCCGCTGCTCTTTTCCCGCGAGGAGCTTGCAGCCATTGCCCCCCAGTTGGAACCCGAGCGGATCAAGGAACGGCTGCGCAAGCTCCATGAGGATCTGGGCAGCCTGGAAGGGGTCGGCCAGGCGGAGTTCATCGGCCTGGACCCTCTGGGCCTGAAGGATCTGATCCTGGCGAAGATGGCGCTGCTGGCCCCCTCCTTGAATGCGCAATTTTACAAGGGGCACCTGCTTTCCGGCGATGGCCGCCATCTCCTGGTCACGGCCAGGCCGCTGGCCGCAGGCAGCAACACCGCCTCCGCCCTGGCCATTGCTGATTTTTTTGAACGCACCGCGCCGGAGCTTGTCCAACACTTTGCCGCCAAAGGGGTGCAGGTCAGCCTGACCCCGGTGGGGGCCTATCGGGCGGCCCTGGATAATGAACGGATGATCCGCCACGATGTACAGTTTGCCCTGCTCCTTTCAACCGCGGGCATCGCCCTGCTGCTCTTTCTCTCTTTTTCCCGGCCCCTGCTCGGGCTCATGTCCCTGCTGCCGTCCTTTGCCGGCACCGCCGCGGCCCTTCTGGTCTATTCCCTGTTCAATTCCTCCATCTCGATCATGGTGCTCGGCTTTGGCGGGGCGCTCATTTCCATTACCGTGGATTACGGCATCGCCTATCTGCTGTTTCTGGACCGGCCCCATGAATCCTCGGGCAAAGAGGCCGCGCATGAAGTGGGGGTGGTGGGAATCATGGCCATGGTCACCACCATTGCCGCCTTTCTGGTTCTCTGCGGCAGCGGCTTTCCGATTTTTACCGAACTGGGACTTTTCTCCGCCATGGGCGTCCTTTTTTCCTTTCTCTTTGTCCACACCATCTTTCCGAAAATCTTCCCGGTCATGCCTGCCGGCAAAAAGCATACCCTCCCCCTGCAACGGTTTGTCAATCTTCTCTATACCACCGGCTGGAGGGGGGCCTTGGTCGCGGTGCTGCTGGCCACCGGGCTGATTTTTTTCGCCCGCCCGCAGGTGCATGTCAGCCTGAACAGCATGAACACGGTCAGCCGGGCCACGGAGGCGGCCGATGCCCTGTTCACCGAGGTCTGGGGGAAGATCGGGGACCGGATCTTTGTGATGCACAAAGAGGAGACAATTGCCGAGATCCAGCAGGGCAACGATCTTGCCCTGGCCCGGATCGAAAAGGATGTGCAGCAGGATATCTTAAGTGCGGCTTTTGTCCCGTCGATGCTCTTCCCGGGCCAGGAACGGGGCGCCCAAAATGTGGCCGCCTGGCAGGAATTTTGGGACAGCCGCAGGGTGGAGCAGGTGAAAACCGCGCTGGCCGGTGCGGGGGAGGAACTTGGGTTCACCCCCGATGCCTTTGCCCCCTTTCTCTCGCTGCTGGCGCCTGAGCTTGCCTTGCAGCCCCAGGCCCAGGCCCAGGAGATTCCCCATGATTTCTATGGGCTGCTGGGGATTTCCGAGAACACCCGGGAGTCCGGCCTGATCCAGTTTATTACGGTCGCGCCAGGGAAAAACTACGATGGCCCCGCCTTTCTGGCCCGTTACGGCAAAGAGAGCAAGATCTTTGACTCCGCCTTTTTTACCAAGCGGTTGGCCGACCTGCTCTTCTCCACCTTTACCTCCATGCTGGTGATCATCGCCCTCAGTGTGGCCGCTCTCCTCTTTCTGGTCTCCCTCAGCCTGCCCTTGACGGCGCTGACCCTGCTGCCCTCGGGTTTTGCCTATATCTGCACCCTGGGAACCATGAACCTTCTCGGCCGGCCCCTGGATATCCCCGCGCTCATGCTGCTATCCATCGCCATCCTCGGCATGGGGATCGACTATGCCATTTTCTGCGTCCGGGCCCACCAGCGGTACCGGGATATCTCCCATCCCTCCTATGCCAGGGTGCGCAGCAGTATCTTTCTCTCCGCCGCCTCCACCATGATCGGCTTCGGGGTGCTCTGTTTCGCCGAACACAGCCTGTTGCAAAGCATCGGCATCGCCTCGCTGCTGGGCATCGGCTACTCCCTGCTCGGCAGTTTTCTCCTGCTGCCCCCGTTGCTGACTCGCTACTTTGCCGAAAAAACGGGGAAAGAACCCTGCCCAGCCAAGGATCTTCCCCAATGCGTCCGCCGCCGGTTCCGCACGGTGGAGGCCTATCCCCGGATGTTCGCGCGCTGCAAGCTGCGTCTTGATCCCCTGTTTCATGACCTGCCGAGGATGCTGGCCACCAAGAAGGAGATCAAGACCATTGTCGATATCGGCTGCGGATACGGAGTTCCTGCCTGCTGGTGCCTGGAGAGCTTCCAGGATGCCAGGATTGCCGCAATCGAGCCTGATCCGGAACGGGTGCGGATCGCCGCCATTGCCCTGGGCGAGCGAGGCACGGTCACTCAAGGATGGGCGCCGGAGATGCCGCCCTTGCCGGGTGCTCCGGCGGACGTGGTCTTGCTGCTGGACATGCTCCATTATGTGGACGAGGTGACAGCCGTGGAGCTTTTCCGCCGGAGCTTTCAACTGCTGACCGATGGGGGGCTCCTGGTGGCAAGATGCACGATCCGTCCAGCCGGCAAGCCGTCATGGTCCTGGCGGTTGGAAGAATCGCGCATCCGGCTCTCGGGCCATGAGGCCTGGTACCGCTCCCCGGAAAAACTGGCCGGGCTTCTTGCCGAGGCCGGTTTTACGGTGCTCGTGCAGGAGATCACCGCCAATCCGGAACTGGCCTGGCTGGTCGGCCAGGCAAAAAAAGGAGCAGCCCATGCCGCGCAGCCCCTCTAAGCCGTCTGCGGCCGAAATAAGCGGAGCTGCGGCCCTGCTGCTTGCCTTTCTCATCTCCCTGTTCAGCCCTACCCTGGCTGTCCTGCCCCTGGCGCTTTTTCTTCTCGCCTGTCTTGCCACCCCCTTTCTTGCCGGGTACGGCTTTTTTCTGCCGGTAATCAGCCGGGGCAGCCCGGAAACCAAGCAGGTTGCCCTGACCTTTGATGACGGCCCCTGGCCGGCATCCACCCCCATCCTGCTCGATCTTCTTGCCCGCCATACCCTGCAAGCCACCTTTTTTGTGGTGGGCCGACAGGCAGAAAAACATCCGGAGCTGATCGCGGCGATCCTGGCCCAAGGCCACACCATCGGCAATCACTCCCTGCGGCATGATTCCCTGCTCATGTTGCGGAGACCCAAGACCCTGCAAAAAGATATTCATGCTACGCAGGAAATCCTGCAAAAATCAGGGATAACCCCTTGTGTCTTCCGTCCCCCGGCAGGGATCACCAACCCCCGGCTGAAACAGGTCTTGGCCCAAGAAAACCTCCTGGCTGTCAATTACAGTTGCCGGGCCATGGACGGCGGCAACCGCAACATCGACAATCTGGCCGAAAAAATCCTTACGCGGCTGCGGCCAGGGGACATCATCATGCTCCACGACCTCCCGCCGCAGCAGGAGGCCTTGCTGCCCATCTGGCAAAAAGAACTGGACCGCCTTTTTGCTGCCTTACACGACAACGGTCAGGTCGTTTCCCTGGAAAAAATCATCCGCCACCCCGTGATGACTGTCATCCCCTCAAACAAAAAAAGGAGTTCCGTCGATTGACGGAACTCCTTTGATTTCTCACTTGGTGACCCCTACGGGACTCGAACCCGTGTTACCGGCGTGAGAGTCGGACTCAGGCAAAACACTTCCTGTATTTTCAAGTAGTTAGAAACCACGAAAAAACGTTTTCGACCACCAAAAACCACCAAACGAACCACCAAGGTTAAGTAATTGCTAAAACAGCAGCTATTAAGACTAGAAAATTGTGAAAAACAACAGCCATTAAAATTAAACATTTAATAAAATGGTGAACAACATGACGATCAAAGAGCTAATCCAGACATTGAATCCAGCACATTATTCCACAGACGATTCGGCGTGGAATAATGTGGCGGGTGGTCCTGGTAAGACATTTTTGAACGACAGTGAAAAAGTGGCTTACCAGGATGAGCGTCAGCTCAAACACGCCTCAGTTAACTTTGACAATTCCACCCCCCACGAGAACCATGATCAAATAAAAAAAGAGGAATCCTTTAAACTGATCATCAAGTCAAGAGAGCTCGTTAAAAATTGGCAGACTCCATCACTATTCACCATGCAACAATATCAAGCGGCCATGAAAAGACTCCGGAAAAGCAAAAAATTACCTGAAGAATATGCCCAAACCAAGAATGCGTTTTATGTTTATCGTGCAGCATTGGTTGCCGACTCGCTCTCTGCCCTGCAAAGAACCTTGGTGACCATTAACCGATTACAGAAGAAAGGTGATCCGGCATGGATGACCGCGACAACATCTCTTATAAGGCCACTCAAGATTTTATCCCGCTACCCTCCTGACCAGGAACAAAACCACCTGGAGCTTGAGATCAAAAGCCTGTGGCAAAAAGCAGGCAAAAATCCCCGCTCAAATGCAAAACGCAAGGGTATCGGCACCCTTCCCCCAAATTGGCGTGCCGATTTCTGGAAAAATTTCCCGGAAAATTCTCCGCACCGGCTTGCCCTGGCACTCCTGAGCACAACAGGTTGCAGGCCAAGCGAACTGGTCAAGGGAGTTGAGGTGGAACTCGACGAACACGGCAATCTCAAGGTAATCATCAAAGGAACCAAAACCCACGATGGCCGTTATGGACAAGAATACCGTGAACTGACAATCATGGTTGAAAGTAAGGAAGCCCTGTTTTTACAAAAAAGCGTGGGAGAAAACGTTGGTACCCTACATGTCACCATCAAAAACCCAAATGCCCTGACGGAGGCGGTACGGCGACACTCGAAAAAACTCTGGCCCAGAAGAAAATACGTGGTTTCTCCATACAGCTTCCGGCACCAATTTGCAGCTGATCTCAAAAATAATTTCGATCCTGAAGAGGTAGCCATGGCCATGGGCCATTCAGTCTGCAAAACCCAGCAGCATTATGGCACACGAAATCAAGGCCGATCAGGAATACCGCTAATCATGGTAATGGCGGAAAAGAATCTTGCTCAAGAAAGGGCGCAAAGAAGAAGCGATAAATCTGAGGACAGAGTCGGGTTGGGCCCCGGAGCATAAAAATTGGCTGTCGCGTATTGCGCCAAGCCATCGATAAAGACAGGATGGAACAGTGGGTTGCCGAGTCTCTGCGGTAGGCCAATGCGTGCTCAACCCGGATATCAGCCACACGAAAAAAACCCTGCGCCCTTGCCCAGGGGAGAAAGTCTGGACAAGGGGGCAGGCGCCCCGGCTGGGAAGAGAGGGAGGACTTACCATTGCCGAGGACGATCACTGGGCGCGGACCTTTCCGCCAATCATAAAAGCCGCGCTCAACAAAAAGAGGTTCTTCACTATATACTGCCCTTCTAGGGACAACCCGAAAGGCGGATGGGTAAAGCAGATTTCCGGCAGCAGAATCAATGGCAGCATCGTTCCCGGCAATTGGAGAAGCAGGAATAAAAGAGCGATGCGGATCAACGGCCGATAAAGCAGGCACAGGCCGATAGTTACCTCCCACCAGCCAAGACCCGGCAAGAAAATCTGCGGAGAAACCCAGTAGACCGTCCGCTTGATCAGCTCCGCCTCCGGGCTCATGCCCAAAGGCTTCAACACCCCGAACCAGACGAAGATGAGGGAGATGGAATATCGCATCAGGGGCTGGCAGTACCTGTCCATCCCCTCGGAAATCCAGATATCGGCACGGTCAAGCCAGGCGTACATCCGTGTTGGCCCCCATTGCCCGCACCTTTCTGTCAATGGAAGACTGTCCAGCGGGGGCATACACGGATTTATACTCCGTGTATCTGGTGTCGTAGGACAATTGCGGGATACGCGCATTATTCAGAATAAAACTTTCCAGTTGCCGCACCTGAAGCTCGGTAAGATCGCCAAAGCGGACCCGTCTCTCCCTGACGAAATAATTGCTTTCTAAAAATCGGGAACTTATCTCGTCGGCCATGATCTCAAAGGGGAGTCCTTGGATGTGCTGGCCGTTGTGCGTGAAGAGTATCCCCTCCTCCGGCAGCTCTTTCAACGGGGGGGTATCGGCAATGTATGAAAAGGATACGCCGCCCATGCTGATGTCGAGCACCCGACCCACCCCCAGATGGAACACATACATCTCCTCACGTGGGGTGAACCAGGGGAATTTCCCGTGATGCTCACCCGGCGCATTGCCGGCGTGGATAGGCGTACCGTCCACGGTATAGAGCGAGTTTCCTGGTCGGTTTGCCAACACTTCTCCGTTTCTGACCAAAGAAGCATTGCGGGGCGGGGCAATCCTACAGATGGCATCTTCAGACTTTTCCATAACCATTTCTCCTATTTTTGCTGACGTATTTTTCGGGGCTCGCTCAGGAACTGGTGTCGAAGAAAAACGATCCTTGCCGTATTCCCGACCCGTGCTGCCCTGACCGTGAAGACACTGTAACGAACCTCATCGATAAATAAAAATGAATAATATAGATGTTTGCAGCAAGTTTCACTTATAGTAGAATACTAATGCAGAAAGCCCGCCCAACCATTATCGTGCGAGGACCCCCGGATGAGTATTACCCTGAGACAACTGGAAATCTTTGTCGCCGTTGCCGAAAGCCAGCAGGTGACCAAAGCAAGCGAGAAACTTTTTTTGAGCCAATCGGCAGTAAGCATGGCCCTAAACGAATTTCAGAACCAACTGGGCGGCCCTCTTTTCGACCGGCGAGGCCGCACCCTGCAGATCAATGACCGGGGCCGGTACCTTTTACCGTTTGCTAAGGAGATCCTCTGCCAAATCACCAACATCGAATCCCTGATGACCGAGAAAAAAGACAAGGTTGTCGGTACCCTCAAAATCGTGGCCAGCTCCACCCTCGGCAATTATGTCCTTCCTTACCTAATCGGCGCCTTCAAGCAGATGCACCCCTCAGCCTCCATCGATATGCAGGTCTGCAACACCGGCTGTGCCGAGAAACTCATCGTAGATGGCAGCATGGATCTTGGTTTTGTGGAAGGAGAGGTAAACAATGATCAAATTGCCACGATTCCCTGGCTCCAGGATGAGCTGATGGTGATCGCCATCCCGGCCAGCGAAATAGGTGCCCAGAAGGCCTTCCGAGTGCCGGAGGATTTGGTGAGATGCGAGTGGGTCATGCGGGAAAAAGGCTCGGGCACGGCCCAGATCTTCAAGAAAAAATTAGGCCGCCACGTAACCGGACTCAAGGTGGCCATGGAACTAGGTCATACTGAAGCCATCAAAAAAGCGGTTGAATCCGGGGCCGGGGTTGCCTGCCTTTCAAAACTGGCAGTCTGCCGTGAGGTGGAACAGGGATGGCTGGCAGGGCTGCCCATAGAGGGCATCGACATGCAACGGACCCTACAGATCATTCAATACAAAAAAAAGGCCACCACCAATCTGATGGGGGAGTTCATCAACTTTTGCGCCCTGCTTAACGAGTGCAGTCAGGGTTGCGCCTGCCTTTCTTCGCCCTGGAAGCTACAAGACCTGTTAGCAAAATCCTGCCAACAGCCTGCATCATGAAAAAACAGGACTGAGAGGATTGTACAAGGCAGGGAGGGGATTATTCTTACCCGAGGATCTTGCCACACAATTCAAGTTAGACAACTTTTCTCTGGGTGTGCTATTTCAAGAGATATTCACACCATTAAAGAGGTAGCGCAATCAACTCATGAGCACTACTCTCCTTTTTTCACGTGGCTGTCCTAGATAATGAAAATTATTTAGGATGGCCGGATGAGAAAAAGTAGGCTGAGTAAAACTAAACAAGACCGACTGATCGAACACTTTGTTGATGGGACAACAGCACGTACAACAGCGGTCCTGATCGGGGTTAACAAGTCTACCGCCTCGTATTATTTTCATCGACTTCGAGAACTCATTTTTAAAGCCGTCGAAGATGAGACTCCCTTCTCAGGAGAGATCGAGGTAGAAGAAAGTTATTTCGGTGGCAGACGCAAGGGCAAGAGAGGCCGAGGCGCTGCCGGTAAAGTTCCTGTTTTGGTCTGTTGAGGCGTGGCGGCAAGGTTTACACAAAGATCATACCTAATGCCAAAGCCACGACTCTTATGCCCATAATGCAGGATCGGATAATGCCAGATAGTGTCGTTTATACAGACTGCTTGTCCAGCTATAATGTGCTGGAGTTTCATGCTTCAAACACTATCGAATCAACCACAGCGAGCTATTCGCTGATAGAAAGAACCATATAAACGGCATTGAAATTTTTTGGAATCAAACCAAGCGCCACATGCGAAAATTCAACGGCGTTCCCACAGACCATTTTCACCTGTATTTGAAAGAATGTGAGTGGCGATTTAACAACCAAAAACCAGACAAACAGTTAAAGAGAATGTTGGCCAGTCACCTAGGACTGCCCCAAAGAAAAAGAAAAAGAAAAATGGATCGAGGATGATCTTTTTCTGCTAGGTATTTAAGTTCCCCATTTTCACGAGTTGACGGTGTTAATCAAAAAATGAACCCCAGTCTTTCATTTTAGGCGGATGACAGGTGAATAAAATGCATGATGATTTGCAGACCGATGAATACGGCATCTCTATTTCACGGGAGATCACAGTGTGTAAAAACATGATTTCAATCCAACTGGAAGAACTCACCGAATTCGAGCAACAATATGGAATTTCCACGCACCAGCTAATAACTGGTGAAATGCCGAAAATTGAGGGGAAAGCAAGGGATATCAAGGAATGGCGTGATGGATATGAGGGTTTGCTTGCATGGCAGAAACGTTTACGAGAGTATGAGGAAGCCTACAACTCATTGAAACGCTAAAAAAAGATTACAAAAAAGCCGTCCCCTTGCGAAAACGGCTTTTTTGTAACGTCCGGAAATACGGGGGACTGAGGACAATACTTTTAGTCCCCCCATCTGTTAATGACCGCCAGGAAAAAGATACTGGCTTAAGAAATAGAAAAACACCAAAAGGCCGATTCCGAGGGAAATACTCCATTTGATAAGCGACATTTCAGCAGGCAGAAGCGGCTCGTATTCCATGGTTTTCATTTCTTCGGCAATTTTCGATTTTTCAGTCATGTGTGATCTCCATTAGAGAATTGGTGGTTTGACTCCGTGGAAGAACAGCCACGAAATAGCGAGTCCGACCCAGATGATGAAGCCGAAAAGGGAGATGCAATAGACTGCTGCCAGTTTGCCGATCCCCTCTTGCGCCAGTTTCTTGAAGTTCGAAACTACCCCGATGGTGAAGAAACAAAGCAGGAAGAATATCTTTCGGAACACATCGCCCTGGTCCGTTGCCGACTTGGCTTTTGAGATGAGCTTATTTGGTTCCTTGGTTGAATCTTTCAGCTCTTTTTCATGGGCCTTGACTCCAGCCAGAGTTGCCTGCAGTGTTGTTGTGGCCGCAGGGTCCTTGTTGTCACTGATCTGTTTTTCCAAAGAGGCTATCTGCACTTTAACCTCGGAGAGAGAGTGTTCTGCCGGAGAAATCGCCTTTACCGCAGGCCAGCAAATGACTAGCAGAATAATAAAGGTGAGGATATAGCCGAGAACGAATTTCGGAAAACGGTTCCAGATTTCAATGAGGCGCACCTTTTGGCCCGGCTTGCATTCGATCTTGGCGCACCAGACATAAGCGAGAATTACAGCCCAAAAGCCGATGAATATATCAATAAACATCTTCACCGTGGTCGCGGTCATGGTTATCCATCCCTCGGCATATTTTATGCCCTCCATGTCCATGGCCTGCGCTCTGATCAAGGCATCGGTCACTGCCCCGCTGGCAATAGCCCCGCCGTCTGATTTAACGGCAAGTCCCATCCAGGCCCCGGCGACCAATGGTTCCTGCCAGAGAAATATTTTTGCGGCGAACGGGAGAAGAACCATTTCCACCGCCACAAAGATTACGACAAGGGAAGACACCATAATGGGGATGACCGGCCGGGCACGAATGGCCCCGCCTGTGGCAATGGCAGCGGAAACACCGCAGATGGAAATCCCAGAGGCCAGAGGCGCCGACCACTCTCGGCTGAATTTGAAGTATTTTCGTGAGATATAGTAGACGCTTGCCCAGTAGATCAGATAGGCCTCGATAATGGCGCAGAAACCCCGAAACATGATATTACTCGCCAGGCCGAAGGATTGGGCGGCCTTTACCCCGAGTCCAGCACCCATGATGACGATGGCGGTTTTGATATACAGTTCAGGCCTAGCCGCTTCTTTCATGGCCGCTGCTAGTCCGGGAAAAAAGTTGCCGACCATGAGTCCGGCAATCAAGGCAATGATAAACCCAAATTCGCCGGTCATGCTGAACGTCCACGTAAGGCCAAATTTTTCCATTTCGTTTTTGGTTGCAGCGAAATTGGCAAAGTGTCCCATGAGCCAACAAAGATAACTGATCCAAAAAACCAGAGTAAAGCCGATGGCGAATTTTTTAAAATCCGCGCCGATCAGCATCGATCCTAACCCCATGACCACAAGCATTGCCAAGTAGGTGAGAACCAGCGAAGCCGTTGAGGAAATCCCTTTTTGCTCGTACATTTGACCCACGGAAAGGGTTGTAGTGTCGGTTTTCACAGTGATTCCGACTTCCTTTCCATCAGCTTTTTTGAGCGTTACCTTTGCACCGTCAATTTTGGTAATTTCTCCCTTGACGGTCTGGTAGGCTATTGATACCGGCTTGGTGGATTTGGAAAGGTCATTCCAGACTCCTGTCGTTGCACCCCACCCCAGAATATCGGCGCCTTGAAACGCACTGAGGGAAAGGATAAAGATAAATAGACCCAGCCAAAGAGAAAGCCAATCCTCACTGATCCATCCTTTTTTCTCTTCTATCGCGCAGGTTTTTTCCGAATCGCAAAGTCCCTCTGCCAACTTGTCTTCGTTGATTTTTTTCTCGTCCATAGATCCTCCTTTTTTTGACTAGGTCCGCTGTAACGAAGGAAAGTTGGAATCTTACCCTTCGCGCCCAAGTCACGGATGGCCTTATAGATATTCACATCCCAAGCCTGATATCCTGCAGATTTTCTTTTCCTCCTCTAGGTGAATGTGTTTGTTATTATCAATGGAAGGTTGATGGCATGTTGCTGCTAAGGAGGGCGCCTCGTTGCGTGAACAACTTAGCGACAAATAACGAGGGATAAAAACAAGAAGTGAAGGCAACCCTATCAAAAAAGCCTGATTTAAGCCTGAACAAAGCATTTTCTAGTATCCCTTAAGGTTTTCAGAAAACACCAATAATTCATATGGGGTAATTTATCATATCATATTATGCCTGGTGTCAAAAAAAATGACCCGATTAGCGCTTATCTGCATATTATTGCCCAATCCGGCCACCTATTCTTGCTTCAAAACCGCCAACTATTCTGATGCAAAAGCCGCCATCACTCGGTTAACTCTTCCACGCCGGCTCCACCAAACACGTCGGCCGCTCGTTCGCTAAGTTGCCGTTTCCACTCCGTAATCTGGTTTGGATGCACTTCAAACCTTTGCCCAAGTTCGGCCAGCGTTTTGTCTCCATCCATCGCTGCCAACGCAACCTTGGCGTTGAACACCGCCAAGAGTTTCCGTCTCGTTCTTTTTGCCATATTCTGCTCCATATTTATGCCCCGTGGGGCCTTCAAAAGGTTGCAGATTTTCCACTTAGCGGCTTGTTCAAATTTCCGGGGCCACTTCTGAGTGACTCTCCACAAAACCACAAAAAAACACTAACCATTCAGTCTCCGCCATAAAGCCGCGAAGCTGGCTTGTACAATCGTTTTTCCCGGTTCTTTTCGTATGCCCTCAGCGCGGAATGGGGCGCCGACTAGAACCTAACTGTCACGGGCGCTCACTCATCGGCAAGGCCTGTAGTCTTTTCACCCATGCAACTTTGCGAAGCGATGGCTATGTGAAGGTTTCGCCGGCCGGGATTCTCATCTTGGTCGTACTCCTTGTCACAGGTCGAATAAGTATGAATAAGATTTTTCTGGACCAACTGCTCGGCGACGGATCCGAACGTATGATGCCCCATGGGAGTATTGCCTGTAATCAGAACTAGATCGGATCCAGTCTTGCCTGCTTGCAATTTCAACCAAAGCCTCAATTCCGAGAGGGCTGTCCTGGTTTTGATTCGTCGGAAATCATCCGGCAATTTGCTGGCCGATCCGTCCTCTTCCCTAGTCTTTCGTAGGTTGCAATCCTCCAGGAAAATGGTCCCGTACTGAGTGGCAACCATCTTGGCGGCACATCGGTATATCTCCCTTCGTCTACGCTGTATCTTGTCACGCAGGTTGTCCATTTCCTCACGTTTCCGCTTGTCGTTTCTTCTCCATTTCTCGAAAAGTTCCAGGCATCCTGGTTCCCAGGTCCCGTGCTTCTCCCGCCATCTCAGGCAATAGGATGTCAGTTTGTGCACGTCGAGTTTCGAGGTTTTTTTGAGCCGATCAAGCATCTTCGCCATAGGTTCAGGAGCATCGGTCGCGTCGATCCGACTCAACGCCACACAGATCTCATTGATGCCGCAGTCGAGCCGTTTCTTGATGGCATCGATGTGATCAAAGGCTGACATAATTTCAAGGGACAGAAGAATGGAGGAAATCTTATTCGTCACGTTGTCGACAATCGTGGCCACCTGTACCCCGCTATTCACTTCTTGGCAGCACAGTTTAACAACGCAAGCATATGGGTTTGGATGCCGTTGGCCGTTGGCGGTTGCAGCCTGACTACAGGTAAAGGTAGCCGACCACCGGAAATGGGTGCCGACACGCCTCTTGACCACGACAATTTCCTTGATAAGCACATCCTCCGGAATCGACCGGTGCATGAGCATGGGAAAAGAAAGCGTGCGCCGCCGTTTGTTCCCACCCGCGTCCTTAGTGGTATAAACAGTAATGGTCAGCACCGTCCGCTGGAGTCGCTTGCGTGTCCCACGTGAATAATGGGTGAAGGCTTCCTCGCATAGCGGGGCTAGGGAAGCAACGCTTTTCTTGCCGGCAAAGAGGTCCGCGACGGTGGTCCCTCCTTGGATCTGGCAGGTGAAACGGCCAGTACCATCAAAACCATGGAACCGGAGGCCCGTGTTTCCCCGGAACGCCTTACCCCGAGCCACTTCATACGACGCGCAGACAGCGTTGTAATTCCCCCACCAAAGCCCTGATTCGTTCCGGGCCTTCTTGACAGAACTCTTGCGGGCCTCATTAATCCAAGCCAAGGCGCTCCGGTTTTTCACGCGGGACTCCTTGCGAAGGTCTTTGAGCTCGCTCTTAATGATATTAATTTTGTCACTGTATTGCTGGACCTGAGGGTCATGAAGGATAATGTCGTTCGTTTGGCGTCTTTCCCCCGCCAAGGTTTTTTTCAAGTTTTCAATGGCCTCACATCTGATGGTAACAAGATTTGCCAATTTCACTTCCTTGGCTGAAATATACTCACAACTGTTCGTAATAGTACGACACCTCTCCCGATACTCACGCTCGATTTCAACCAAGCGGTTCCAAAGTGAATTCTGAAGATACAGGTGTTTCATGCAGTCCGCGTCCCAGTCGAGCGGATCGAGCAAGCCATATTGGCGAATCACAACTTTTTTGAAAGGCTTATCTTCGGGCCACAACTGTTGCATTTTCTATACCTTATACAAGCGATGTTATATGTTTTTTCAAGCGGTCTTTGATGAAAGAATATTTTATATGCAAAAAACTTTTAACAATTCAAATTCTGTGGCCTTGCTCAGGGGAGAAAGTCCGAGCAAGGCCACAGCCGCCATGGTCAATATATGATATATGAACCAGTGCAGATCGAAGTCAGATGGTTCTAGCTCTTGATACAAGAGTACATGCCGCACTTATTAAGAAATAATTTTTGATAATGTATTGTCCTTCAAGCGAAAGTCCAAATGGTAGATGACTAAAGCAAATTTCTGGAAACAAAAAAAGTGGCAGCATCGTTCCTGGCATCTGAAAAAAAAGCAACAGAAGAGCGACCCGGATTAATGGCCCATACAGGAAGCACATCCCCACAACAACCTCCCACCAGCCGAGAAGTGGCAAATACCTTTCTAGAGACAACCAATGCATGGTTTTGCCAGCAAGATCAATTACTGGACTCAACCCAACCAACTTGATTACGCCAAACCAAGTGAATACTCCACCCCAAAAACAGACCAAATAATCGGCTTCAACAAACCTTCGTGCATGGCAGAAAAATGCGAAAAGAACAGCCTTGATTTTTCTGGCTCTCTACAATTATTGCCCCGTTGATGCTTTCCACAATGCCATGTACGACCGCAAGGCCCATTCCGGTTCCTTCTCCCACTGGTTTGGTAGTAAAAAAAGGGTCGAAAATTCTGCATAAAGTCTGCTCGCCTATCCCAGGGCCTGTATCCTTGATTGAAAGCTCAACATAGCTACCCTCCTTGAGGGAAGGATGAACTTTTGAAAGGTGTGGATCCCCATGAACATCTTTTAGGTTAACCTCTAAAATCCCTCCTGTTTCACGCATTGCGTGATTAGCATTTGCGCATAGATTCATTACGATTTGATGCAGCTCTGTGGCGTCTGCTAAAACCAGTCCACATGATGGTTGAATATTCTCTCTCAATTCAATACTGGGATGTATTGATGAGCGGACTAGATTTATGGTATCCTTAACAATAGGGGATATTTGAATCAAATGGCGATCAGGCTCTTGTTGTCGACTGAATGTTAAAATTTGTTTTACTAATTCTGTAGAACGATGCGCAGATTCTAATATTGCTTTCAAAGAAGCATTAATTTCAGGAGAATTGTCACGAATCATGTATTGCACTAAGTTTGCATGACACAATATTGGGGTGAGTAAATTGTTGAAGTCGTGGGCAATGCCGGCCGCAAAAGTTCCCATTGATTGCATTTTATGAATTTGCCTCACTTGACGCTGGAGCTCAATCTTCTCTTTTTCGCTTTGCTGATGTTTCGAGTAGGCACGTATTCTGGAAATTCCACATGAAATATCCTTGGAAAGTTCTTCTAGCATCTGAGATTCATCATGATCGAATGCATTTATTTCAGATGAATATATATTTAAAGAGCCTATTGGCGTTTCATGTGAAATAAGTGGTAACGCTATTAAGGAATTGCAGCCGTATTTTTGTAATTCGATTAACCAGTGGCTACAATCTAAATCTGAAGATTCATCGGTGCAAGTGATTGGCCTGAGCTCCCTTATTGCCTTGTTTGGTGGCCCTCGCCATATTTCTGGGGCAGCCCAAAAACACTCGAGTGTATCAAACTCGTAATTGGGAAGCCCACTATCAGCAATGGGAAAAACGGTTTTCCCCTCGTTCTCAGTAAGTAAGCCAATCCACGCGAGGTGATAGCCGCATAGATCGACAATAATGCGACACGAATCTTGCGAGAATTTTTTTTCATTCTTTGCCTGCAATAACAGCTCGTTACACATTCGTACAGCCTTTAGTCCGCGATTTACCTTCAGGTACGCATCTTCCGCCTTCTTTCGCCCTACCCCTAGAGCAATTTGGGCAGAAACAGACTTAAGTGCATAAAGAGTTATATCGGACAAAGAATGACGGGCAAATAAGGCAATTACTCCAATTGCTTTTTCATCTATAATTAAAGGGTACCCTGCAAAGGCTACTACTCCATTAATTTCCATCCATTCTTTGTCCGCTATTCGCGGTTCACCAAGAACTGAATTAGACGAATAAGGTTGTTTTGTGAGTGCAATATTACCAATTATATTTTGGTCAGAAACTAACTGACGACTGTATTTGCCATTTAAACGCGTATGCTCTCCTTCACTTGCAAAAAGCTCCAAAATATTTTTATCTTGATTTAATATCCAAATGCTAGCAAAAATTCCATTCAAGTGAGCAACTATTGATTTGCAGCATTCTTGTAGCATGATTATTGTTGTGGATTCTGAAGTAATAGCTAAGCAAACTTCAGATACCATCGACAAAAGAATTATTTGTTGATTTAAAAACGATTCTTTGTATTGCTTGTCGGCTTTTTTGCATAGTGACTTAGAATTTGCATGTTTGTGCGCATTTTTTTGATTTTGCAATAACTCATCAGTTGTTTTTTCATGTAATGTCAATTCCATTTGTCGCTCCATGTATTTCTTCACTTCATGGCTGTTTGCTTTTCTGTACCTATCCAACAGCACCCCACCTGCGTCGCAGTTTCGCTGTGCTCGCTTAGCTGTCAGGCCTACTCATGTGCAGGCAGCACACTTCGCATGCCTCTTCCTACTGGGGCACTGCTGAATAGTTACACTTTTTACCCCTTTTTTTTAGGGCATTTAGCGCCTGTGGTTGCCAGCTATGAATGGGATAACAGGCGGGAATCGAAGCATTTGCCCGTAAAGTTGACGGCGGCATGAGCGTCATTTTTTTTAATTCTAAACATCGCCATGGAATTTGCTATCTCCTCAGCTGTGGCCGCATTGATCTGGGTAACTTTGTCCATTTCCACCACGGCCTGTCTGATCTGGTTAATGCCAACGGACTGTTCATTTGAGGATGCGGCGATTCTGTTGATCAAGCCATGCACCTTGCTGACACTCTCCGCCACGGCAACAAAGGCATCATCGGTAATCCCCACCATTTCCAATCCATTGCTGATATTTTTGATGTTATCTTCAATCAACGTCGCGGTGTTTTGGGTAGCACTAGCTGCCCGCATCGCCAGGTTGCGCACCTCGTCGGCCACCACGGCAAAACCGGCGCCAGCATCTCCGGCCCGGGCTGCCTCAACCGCTGCATTGAGGGCCAGGAGGTTCGTCTGGAAAGCAATTTCATTTATGATCTTAATAATTTTTGCCATCTCGCCACTTGCCGAATTGATCTTTTCAATGCCTTGGCGCAACTCCTTCATAGAGTTGTTGGCTGTATCAACCAACCTGTTTGCATCATCTGTGTGGCGGGTGGCTAGCTGGGCATTGTCCGAGTTCTGTTTGGCCATAGCGTTGAGCTCCTCCAATGCGGCCGAAGTCTCCTCCAGCGATGCTGCATGCTGGAGGGTTCCCTCGGCCTGGGCATGGGTGGCAGCCACGTTCCGGCCGATCATTTCTGAGAGTTTTTCTACCATGGTTCCCATAGAGGAAAGGAGCTGACCCGTTTCGTCATTTGTCTTGCTCTCTACATGAACGGTGAGATCTCCATCTGCCATGGTTTTGGCCACATGCACGGCCTGTCGTATGGAGATCAGGAGGCCGCGGGTAATGAAGACAACGAGCACCAGGGTTGCCAGTAGCGTGATAGGGACCATGCTTTTTATCAACGTCAGCATTCGCGCAATACTGCTCCTCATCCGCTCGTAGCCCGCTGTAAAGTGCTTGTCCTTCAGGTCGATCAATTCGTCAAAATATTTACGCGACTCTTCGGCTAGAGGAGTCGCTGATTGGCAATAGGAAGAATAAAAAGTGTACCGTTCTCCCTTGTCCTGCGACCTCATGCCCTCGGAAAACCGTAATCCGTCAGTAACAAAGGCCAGACTTGCCTGTTTGGCCTTCTCTGTGACGGCTCTCTCTGCCGGATCTCCGGCAATGGACTCCAGGATATCGAAGTTGGAGCGGATGCTTTCAATCCTAGTGCTCAGCTGTTTCATGTCCTTTTCGATGTCGCTCCCCAACATAATGTTGCGCGTCAGCCTGCTGACGTAGTTGAGGTCGCGGTTAATCTCCAAAGTAACGATCTTGCCCTTTATGTCCCGGTTGCTCAACAGGTCGAAGGAGGTTTTGATCTTCGATGCGCCTTCTATGCTGATCGCTGCTATTCCACCAACGGCAGCCATCACTAAGAAGCTTAACGCTATCATTTTTAGTTTAACACTCATGTCCACCCCTCCTTGCTGAAGTTGGAAAGAGCCCCTTGCTCGTGCAACCCATGCGCAGCTTATTGCAAGGGGTGTGCCAGTTGAGTTAATGGAAACCAATTCGCAATCAATGTCTGTTGAAACAGTATGTTATCTGTTGGTAAATCGGCTGTGCCGTTCCGCAGGACCGTAAAGTTGTCAGCAGGCGGCGCATCCTTTGGTATGCAGTGCTATGTCGAGTTGACACGGTCGCGACTCGTATGTTTGATCCTGCCATGAATTCAGAACGCAGGAAATACGATCCAGATTTTAAACGTAATGCTGTTCACTTGCCAGAGGAGCCGGGCCGGACAGCCACCGAAGTAGCCGAGCATCTCGGTGTCACAAAAGATCTTCTCTATAGGTGGCGCAAAGAGTATCGGGGCAGAGAGGGTCACGCCTTCCATGGATATGGCCGTGAACTAATGAGTCCTCAAGAGCAGCGGATCAGAGAACTTGAGAAGAAGCTCAAAGATGCGGAAATGGAGCGAGATATTCTAAAAAAAGCCAGGGGTAAGGTCACATAAGGTGATATTACTGCTTATCCGAGGACATCAGGTGGTTTCGGCTTGAGGGACTTGAGGTGGATTATTTCTTCAAGTTTTTTAATACTGTCGATTTTTTCCTTAATCAGATGGATGACGCTTACGGTTGTGCTGACAGTCATTGTTTCAAGAAATTCAGTTGATCTGAAACTATCAGATGAAAGAACGAGAAAATCATGACTGAGGACAACAAACGTGTATCCGAAAATTCGGTATATATGATAGTGAGGATATCCGTTCTTAAGTGCAGTGCCAAACCTATTGAGCAGAACATTCCCTTTGTCCCATCCGTTTTGACGATTGAAGGCTTCAAGATTTTCAAGAATGATGACCGTCGCAAAGTGGTATTCATGGCTATGCTGATTAATTTGCAGAATTGATTCCAGCGCCCAGTGATTGCTTAGACCGGTTAGCTGATCCTTGAGATAGTAGGCGAATCGCTCCTCCTCGATCTCTGTTTTTGGGAGTTGATTAAAGGATTTAATAGTGACATCACGAAGTACAGTGCTTGCTGCATCAACTACTTCAGGGTCAAACTGAAAGCCTTTTTGTGATTCGATTTCTTTAAGGGCATCTGCGACCTTTTTTCGAGGCTTATAAATGCGGTCGGTAGTCATTGCGTCAAACGCATCCGCAACAATCATAATGCGTGCAAGAGGATGTATTTGTTCTCCGGAAAGTCCATCTGGATATCCCTTGCCGTCGTAACGTTCGTGGTGTTGATGGATAATGTCACTCAGTTCATGATACGCAT
This sequence comes from Desulfobulbaceae bacterium UBA2273, assembly GCA_002347095.1. Taxonomy (GTDB): domain Bacteria; phylum Desulfobacterota; class Desulfobulbia; order Desulfobulbales; family Desulfurivibrionaceae; genus Thiovibrio; species Thiovibrio ferrireducens. Next base: position 88,207 of record DDWZ01000015.1, read on the forward strand.
CAACTTTGGAAAGTAATTCGTAGCCAGCCGTAAGATGGGAGTGAATCAACTCTTTTTCGACGGGGTTAAGATTCCCCGGTTTGAGCAAGATAGAATCAGGGATCGCGATCTTGCCGACATCGTGCAATACTGCAGCCTCATGGATTTTGTTGACGTTCGATTCGTCATAAGAGAGGGCACTGGCGATCATCTCGCAGTATTGTGAGACCCGCTGAGAATGACCCGCAGTATATGAATCGCGTTTATCAATCAGGTCAACAATGAGTGAAATCATACTCCGGTAGTTTTTGATTTTTTCAATTTCTTTGGCGTGTAATTCAAGCACCTTTTTTCGAATAATCCTGAATGCAACGATGATCGCTCCTGTTCCTAAAAACCAAATCAAGCTTAACCAACCATAGGTATGAAATAGTATCTCTCGCGTCATTTCGGTAAATGGTTTCAAGGGGACAGCAATATCGATACCGCCGGCTATTTCACCAATCTTGTTTTCGGGAGCTTTATGGCATTTCAGGCAGTATTCTTCCGTGACTCTTGGAATCAACATGCGTAGAGATATGCCGCTTTCTTTCTTTTCTAATTCATAAAAATTTGTTTTTGTCCGATTAGCGCTGAGATAATTGAGAGCTTTTGTTTCCCATGCATCGGCCAAATTATCTGCATTAAGTGGTTTGAGGGAGGTGATTCCTGTCTTTTCTCCGAACATTGGACCGTAATTTTCGATCATTTGCCTTAAAACATACGAAGAGTTCATTAAAGTCAGATGTTGACCGGAGGAAGTTTGTATGTCTCGTTCTGGAATATGGGAGAGGTAAGGATTGGGCGGAGTTTTGTCTGTGACAGGGACATAGACGCCGCCGTGCGAAATGACCCAACTCCTGACAGCAAGATCTTTGTTGAGAGCCGTTACCGCAGTATTTTTTGCCAGTGCTATAATTTGCTTGTTTTGATCATTCCAGTAAAAGAGGGCGGCTATCGCCACTAAAAAAGTCCAGGCAACTAGTGCAATAAACAATAAACGGCGATAGGTTGAAATGATTGCTGGCTCTTCCATCTCAAATCCTAGATTGCAAGGTGCAAATACAACTCTCGGTTATGTGCTGAAAAACAATTCATTAGCAGGTTGATGTCGGTCGGAAGTAGTTGACACTCTCATCATGCAATCTTTTAAAATATAAAAGCGAATGTAAACATCCCCAAATCAGTGCCATCCAGAAATAGAGGTTTCCGAGTGATTTTTGCAGATTCTTTTTGCCATGACTTGCTCCTCACTGTTTCGTTAAAATTAACAGATTGGAGCGGAGATCTTTCGCTTGAACCCCTGTCCAGTTTTTCCGGACCAGCTCTGGTTATAGCCGTCTTGCTGGTGGGCCTTCTTGAAGGTCTTGTTTTTGTACATGGCCAGATCTGCCCGGCGCAGCAAATCGTCAATGGAACAGGGAGCCAGATGCTCGTAGCGGCCCACCCCGACACTGAGAGACAACTGGTATTGTCGGTTTGTTATCCTGTTGGTTTTTTTGACGGTTTTGCTCAGACGGCCGAGAATGATTTCCTCGTTGCCTAGCGCCGAGTTGTCCGTGCAGAGGATGACAAATTCGTCCCCACCAATTCTGCCGACAACATCGGCCAGACGAAAGGTGTCGCGGAGCAGGATCGCGGTTTCGACCAAGGCCTGATCTCCCACGGAGTGCCCCAGAGTGTCGTTGATCCATTTCATTTTGTCAAGATCGACATAGATCAGCAGGAGGTCGGTTTTGTCGCGTGCGCTGCGCTTAATCAGTTGGTCGGCCAGGGTCATGAAGCCCCGGCGGTTGTAAAGGCCAGTGAGCTCGTCGGTCAGGGCGGATTCCCGCAGCTTTTCTTCCATTTTCCGGTCTTCGGAGATATCGGCGAAGGCGACCACGGCACCCAGGTTTTCATAGTCTTCATGAATCGGGGTGGCGGTGTAGCGGACCGGAAAACTAGCCCCGTTTTTTCGCCAGAAGGTTTCGGTGCCCTTGAGGAGGGGGCCTCCCTTGCAGCATGCGCAGATCGGACATTCTTCACAGGGGTACAGCTCTCCATCCTGCCTGTGAAGGTGGATTGTTTCATGCAGGGTGCTGCCCAATAATTCATGCTGTTCATAGCCAAGCATGGTAAGAGCTGCCGGGTTGACAAAGGTGACGCGGTTTTGACTGTCAAGGCCAAAGATTCCCTCGCCAATGGCGTTGAGGATGCGCTTCTGCTGGCGGTGCAACAGTTCAAGCTCCAAGGTCCGCTCCTTAATCTTCTTTCCCAAATTGCAATAGAGATCAAGATATCTGGCGGTGGCATACTCGTTCTCTTCTTTGGTCAGCAGAAGCTCGTTGCCGAGTTGGCGGACCTGTGTTTCAAGTTCCTGAATGCGCTGGTCAATATCCGAGCCGCTGTTGCTCATGCAGTTAGATATCCTTTCCGCTCATCTTTTTTCAGTTCTTCCAAGACCAGCTCAACAATGGCGTGCAATGCGTGCCACTGCAGACCAAGATCCATGACATACTGCTGCAATATCTCTCGATCGGGAAGCGGCATGGCAACATAGCCATATCCCTGCTCAAGCATGAGATAATCGGAGATGAAGATGGTTTTGACAAACAGGCGGTACTCTTCCCGGGCTCCACCAGGGTTATGATGAAAGCCTATGCCATCGATGAGTTCCGCAGGAAAATTCCAGTTCTCGGCCAGACTCTTGCCAACCAAACCATGGTCATAGCCAAAGAGAGAAACCTCACCATCGGACAGGGACTGGGGTGTGTCCTTCAAACTCTGTAGCATCTGGATAAAATCCTTATGCAAAAGTTGGTCTTCGACAATAACCCCGATGTCATGCATCAGCCCGGCGGCATAGGCCTTATTTCCCTTCTCGCCGAATTCATGGCGGTAAATAGTCTTGGCAAGAAGGGCTACAGCCAGATTATGCCGCCATAACTGCAAACGGGAATATCCAAAGACGGGTGTGCCGTTATGGTAGATTTCACTCATTTTCTGGGTGAGAACGATTTCCTTGAGCGTGTCAAAACCTATCCAGATCAAGGCCTGCTGGATGTCGTCGATGGTTTGGGCTGTGGCGTAGTTAGATGAATTGGCAACCCGAAGAATCTTGGCCGTCAGCGGCGGGTCAAGCTCAATGAGCCGGATGAGATCAGAGGAGATGGCGGCAGGATTGCTGATAAGAGACAATATCCCGCCCACCGTCTCTTTAATGGATGCAATACTCGATATTTCAACGAGATTCAGTAACATTGACAGGGAAACATCAAGTTTTGTCGTGACAGCCACAAGAGCCAACCTTATCTGTGAAAATTGTATGACCTTCCCATGCCAATTAAACCAGTTGAGGTTTGGTGATTTCGGTTTGTTGACGCCGGGAACCTGCTGGTAAAAATTCTTCCGGTGTCAAATTGGTGGAACCTCAGTTTACCTCCGCAGTTTTACAAGGGCGTATCATCACCTGCTCTGCCAGAAACATATCTTGCTAACAAAGGAGGAAATGCTCTTTTGCCCCTCCTTTTGATGGGGAGCGACAAAAGAGCATTTTGCTGTAAAATATCCTTCCGGGCACCCGTTAGGGCGCCGGATTATTCAGGGGCAGCACCATATCTGGGCGCACGGGACTGCGAAATTCATCTTCCCGTACCAGATACATGGAGCAGTTCGCCTCTTTTGCTATCACTCTTGCGGCATCGCGGACAACCTCCAGCCCTCGCCGGAAGGGATGGCTCATGATGAGCAGATCATAGTCTCCCTTGGCAAGTTCCCTCACTATTTCATCGGTCACTCGCCCGGTGGCGGACTTGACTTCGCAGTCCAGGGAACAACGGGTGCGAAAGGTGGCTATGCTGTCCATTTCGCTGACCAGTTCATCATCCCGGACATACTCCAGAAAATCCGCGCGCGAGTCGCTGCCTGACAGCCAGTCGTGCCCTGTATAGTCATTCCAGGTGGTATCCAGAACGAACAGGGCCGTAAGCTGGGCCTGTTTTTCGGCGGCGAAGGTGATCGCCTTGTCCATGGTTCGCTTCGATGGGTCTAAGGCCAGTAGTATTTTCATTTAGGGGAGGGTTCCTTTTTCGTGTTGGAGCACCATAATCTCATCCTTGCCTTTTTTTACCTTGTCTTCGGGCTTGGCGCTTACGGACAAGATCTTTCCATTGGTGACAGCCTTGTATTTTTTAGGTTCTGGCTTGCCCTTCAGTTCAAGGGAATACAACAAATCTCCCTTGGCCACCTCGTCCCCGGCCTGGACCGCGACGGCGACGACCTTCCCGGCAGCAGGCGCTTTAATGCTGACACTGGGAATGATATAGGCCATGTAGAAGAGAATCGAAGCCACGAGCAGACCCACAAAAAACATGCCGGCCATATCTTCATGACGATCGGTTTTAAAGACGGTCATCTTGGTATTTTTCTTTGGTTCAGACATGAAATCTCTCCTTAAAAGTTAGCTTCTTTTGCGACAAAGAGCAAAACCACCACCAGGGCCAGGACATACTTGAAGGCTCCGGCCATCAAACCAACCTTGAGCGGCGCACCGCCAGCGGCCCTGAGCTCACGGATATCGATGTAGGCGCCCTGACCGACCAGGCCTAATCCGAAGATCCAGCTCATTACCTGACGCATGAGATGAATGGTCTCGGACCCTTCCGCGCCCAGCATTCCCAGAGAGGAAAGAGCGGTCATGCCAAAGAAGCCGAAGATGAAGATAGGGAATTTATCTCTTATGATTCTCACCAGGGAAGTTTGTTCGGTTTGGGCCTCGGCGCGCCAGTACCACATGGTGATGAAGAAGACCACAAAAGGAATGGAAATTACGCGAACCACGTTCCAGATTTCGCCATAGGCCACGGCGGTGCCCGGAGCAATATTGGGATTGTAGGCCAGGCAGGTGGCCAATACCTGGCCGGAATTGAGAATGCCCGTGCCGACCCAGGCGCCGAACTGGTAGTCGGTGAGGTTCAGCATATGGCCGATGGCCGGGGAAATGAACATGGTAAAGATGCCGAAGCCGAGAATCGTGGCAATGGCCAAGGCCACATCCGCCGGCTTGGCGCGTACGGCAGGGGTTGTGGCCACGGCCGCGGAAACGCCGCACACCCCGCAGGATGCGGCCATGACGCCGATCAGGGAGCGATCCATTTTCTGGCGTCCTCCGTACCAGAGAACAAAAAGGATGGTGCCGAAGACAAAGGAAAAGATCAGGGTTATGGCTATGCCGCCAACCTTGAACAACCCCTGGATGGTGTACAGCGAACCCAGCATCATGACGCCTGATTTAATGAACAGACGCGTGGTGCGGAAGCCTTCCGCCGCCCAGTCGGGAATCTTTCCGGACCACAGGACATTTCGATACAGCATGCCGGTGAGGATGGCCAAAAGGATGTAGTTCAGGCTCAGCACCTTAACCAGCCAGCCTTTCTGGCCCATGACCACCGCTTCTGCCATCCATGGTTCCACATAGATGCGCAGGATGTAGAGGGTAAACACCATAAACGCGAGACCGGGAATGATGGCCATTACCTTGGCCATGCCATGTTTCTCTTCCATAATTCCTCCTTTACTTTATGACGAGAACATGACAGGTCGCATGCTCCACAATTTTTGATGAGACGCTGCCGAGAAAAAACCTTGTGGCGCCGTGCCTGCCGTGCGAACCGACAACGATCATGTCGGCTCCGATTACCTTTGCCGCATCCAGGATTTCTTCCGCCGGATGACCATGCTTGATCACGATCCCGGCCTTGAGCCCCTTTTCTGCCAGTTGGTTGGTCACTTTTTTCATCGCGCCTTCCGCCTCGGAAAAAAGAGAATCCGTTATCAGCGTGCATTCGCTGTCGGACACCTCAGTAAGGCACAGGTCTGGAGCGACAGTCATAATGGTGAGTTCCGCTCCCAGCTTCTCCGCCATTCGACTAGCCTCATGCAATGCCTTGTCCGCTTGAGCGGACCCATCATGGGCAACCAGAATCCTCATTATAGATCTCCTTTTTGTTATGAATTCATCTCTCGCTCTTTCCTGACGAGCGTGGCTGAGTACACACGACCTATAAGCAAGAACAGTGCCGGGCTCCAATAATCAGGGGTGAAAGTTTAAAATGCAGTAAAAACAATTAGTTGCAAGCGTGCGGCCCTGTCGGTCTTGCCGCGAAAACGGGCAGTACACCCATAAAGTGCATCCTTTGGTATTCAGTGAATCCTGTAGTTGACACTTGGCGTGAGCGGAGATATTATATGGACCATGGCGACGACACGTCATGGAAAAACCTTCTGATCATCACAGGGGATGGCAAATGGAACTTGGCAGGAAATCCAAGGAAATACTGGCAAACATCAAGCCGCCAGGGGCGCAGAGTAAGTTTCTGATAGGCCTGGCAGGCATCCTTTTTCTCTTCTGTTTTCTCTGGTCCGCCATTATTTATACGCACCAGAAAAAAAGGTTGCAGGAGGAGGCTCTGCACCAGGCGGAGCTGGTCATGGAGGCGGTGGAGGCCTACCGCAGTTATGTTCAGCAGACTTTGCGGCCAAGGATGTATGAATTGCTTGGCCAGGACCAATTTGTCCTCGAGGCCATGTCCACCTCTTACATAAGCCGTGTAGTCATGGAGCAATTCAAGAAGGGCATGCCTGATATTTCCTATCGTCGGGTCGCCATTGGTGCCAAGAACCCTGAGTTCGAGGCGGACCAGTGGGAACGGGAGTTGATCCGCTTCTTCAACAAACACCCCCAGACCGAATCCTGGCAGGGAATACGCCAAGTTGGCGGAGAGCAATATTTTATGAAATTCAGCCCGGTTCGCTACCAAGAATCGTGTCTGCACTGCCACGGCAGGCCGGAGAACGCGCCGGGAAGCATTATTGAAATCTACGGCAGGACAGCGGGGTTTTTCAAGAGGACGGATCAGGTAAGCGGCGTGGTCAGTGTCGGCATTCCCGTGGGAGAAGAGTTGCGCCGCATCGGTGAATTCGCCCTTTCCGTATTCAGCACCGTGTTCCTGTCTTTTTTCGTCCTGTACGCCATCATCGCCTTTTTCTTCAACCGGCTTATCATCCAGAACATCCGTGGTTTGCTGGGTATCTTCCGGATGAATCTCACCGACCAAAAAGGCGAACAGCTCTACCAGCAGGCCTGGAACCTGGATGAGATCGGGGAGCTGAATGCCACTGCCGCCCGCATTTCCAGGCACTTGGAGGAAAACCGCCTGCAACTCATCGATTACGCCGAAAACCTTGAGGGCAGGGTTGAGGAAAGAACCAAGGCGTTGCAAGAGTCCGAGGACCAGCTTCAACGGCAGATGCAGGAGCGGAACCAGGAACTCAAGACCTTGAACGTCATTGCAGAACACATCACTCAGTCTGTGGATCTCAGCACTATTCTTCCCAAGGTTTTACGACAAACCCTGGAGGTGATCCCGGCACAAGGCGCGGGGATTTATCTGCTCCGGCTTGACCGTCAGGGGCTTTCCCTGCAGTGTCAGGATAACGCCCCGGAACTTGCCGAGTTCCTTTCCTGTGATATGATTCCCCATCAGATTTTTCCGGATACGGACGCCAAGCCCGTTCCCTCGTCGATCTGTGAAACAGCCTGCGGAGAACTGAATTTATTCGCCTCCGATTTCGCCTGGGGAAAATGTCTCAATATCCCGCTCTGCTGCCGGAACAGGATTCTCGGGATCATGACCATCACCGGCTATGATGTGGGCGAGATTGACCCCAGGCACCGGGAGCTTCTCTTCTCTATCGGCCGTCAGGTCGGCGTGACCATTGAGAGCTTGCAGAACATGACCCGCCTCCTGCAGAGCAAAGAACTTCTTCAGTCGGTGTTCGATGCCATCGCCGACCTGGTCGTGCTTGTTTCTCCGGATGGATTTCTCCGCATGGTGAACAAGGCTTTTCTGGTCAAATATGGTTTCTGCCCGGAAACGGTCCTTAACCATCACCTCGGCGAACTGGCCGCGACGCAGCCGGTCCCCTTCGCGCTTTTTAGCCATATCGCCCAGGTTAAGCTGCTGGAACCTGTTTCCGATTTTATCCAACTCCCCAACGGTCAGCTTTTTGATATCCATTTTTATCCGGCTTTTGATGATCTCGGCGAGCTGAAAAATATTGTTTGTTATGCCAAGGATGTCACCCAGAAAAAACAGATGGAACACCGGATGCAGCAGTCGGAAAAGCTTGTTGCTCTCGGGCAGCTGGCAGCCGGAGTCGCACATGAAATCAACAATCCCCTGGGGATTATCCTCTGTTACACAGATTTACTGAAAGAGGATTTGGGCAATTTGCCGGAAAAGGTCGAAGACTTGAGCATCATCGAAAAGCATGTAAAAAACTGCCAGCGCATCGTCCATGACCTGCTCAGCTTCGCCCGCAACCAAGAGACAACCCGGGCACCCGGTGCTCTCAACACCGCTATCGAACAGGTGCTCTCTATGGTTTCCAGTCAACTGGCCAAGCAGAGCATAACCGTGGTGCAGAAGCTGGATCCCGACATCCCGCTTATTGAAATAGATACGGAAAAGCTGAAACAGGTTTTCATGAACCTCTTTATGAACGCTGCCCAGGCTATAGGCGAAAACGGGGAGATCGGGATTGAATCCCGCTGTCTGCGGGACAAGGGACAGGTGGAGATCGTCGTCCGCGATACCGGTCCGGGCATTGCCCGGGAGATCCAGGACAAGATATTCGAGCCGTTCTTTACCACCAAGGGACCGAGGGACGGCACCGGCCTTGGGTTGTCGCTCAGTTATGGGATCATCCGTGACCATGGCGGGGAGATCTATGTCCAGAGCACGCCGGGCAAGGGCGCGGCCTTTACCATTATTCTGCCGTTCCAGAGGATATAAAAAAAATATGACGGGAGACAGTGTCCATGACGGTTGATCGGCTGTTGATTGTTGATGACGAAGAGGACATGCTCACTGGCCTGCAAAGAACCATTGAGCGCAATATTCCTGGACTGGAGGTGGTCACCTCCACCAGGGGGAGTGAGGCTCTGCGGCGGATGGCCGAGCAATCCTTCGACCTTGTCCTGCTCGATGTAATGATGCCGGAAATGAACGGCATTATCCTGCTTGAGCAGCTGCGGGCCAGGGACCCGGAACTCTCGGTGGTCATGATGACCGCCTTTGCCAGCATTGATCTGGCGGTGGAGGCCATCAAGAAGGGGGCCTACGACTTTATCACCAAGCCCTTTGACAAGGACACCATCCTGCGCGTAATCCACAAGGGGCTGGAGAGAAACCGGCTGGTTCGGGAGAATGCCACCTTAAAGGAACAGGTCTGTCAAAAACAGGCTTTTGCCTCTTTTATCGGGCAGAGCACGGCCATGATCGAATTTTGCGAACGCCTCAAGACCGTGGCCTTGTCCGATTACACCGTACTTGTGCGCGGCGAATCCGGCACCGGCAAGGAGCTGGCGGCCCGGGCGGTGCATAACTTGAGCAAACGGCGCAACCGGCCGCTGATCATGGTCAACTGCCCGGCCATTCCGGAGCAACTTTTAGAAAGCGAGCTGTTCGGTTACAAGCGTGGGGCTTTCACCGGTGCGGACCGTGATGCTCCGGGGTTATTTGTGGCGGCGGACGGCGGCACCATCTGCCTGGATGAGATCGCCGATATCCCGGTATCGGTGCAGACGAAGTTGTTGCGCGTGCTGCAGGAACATGAGATCCGCCCCCTGGGGGAGACCAAAACGAGGCGGGTCAATGTCCGGATCATCGCCGTTACCAATCAGAATCTGGAAAAAAAGATCCAGGAGCATACCTTCCGGGAGGATCTCTTCTATCGGCTCAATGCGGTAACCCTGTTTCTGCCGCGACTCATGGAGATTCGGGACGACATCCCCCTGTTGGTTGATCATTTCTGCAAACGGGTCTGTTGCGAATTGGGGATTGAGGAAAAACGGTTTACGTTGGGGGCGGTGGCCGCACTCAAGAACAGGGCCTGGCCGGGCAATGTCCGGCAATTGCAGAATGTGGTCAGGCAAGCCCTGCTGTTCAGCGTTAAAAAGGAGGTCGATGTTGATGACCTGCAGGCCATGCTGAACCAGGACAGTGCCTTCCCTGCAGAATCCGTGCCTCTGCTGCACGACAGCGACAAGCGGTTTCCCCTTTACAAGGAAGCCAAGGATGAGCTGCTGCAGAAATTCATGAACGAGTATGTCATGCAACTATTGCAGATCACCTGCGGCAATGTAAGCCGGGCAGCGGAACTCTCCGGGCTGACCCGCGCGGCCCTGCAAAAGATCTTGCAGCGCATCGGCCTCAATGCGGAGAACTTTCGGCGGCCTCATTCAAGCGGATGATTTTCTTGTTCTCTGGTGCTGGACAGATTCTCTTCTACGGCACTGCGAAATATGGCAATCTTCCACACAGATTTCTTATATTGCAGTTCTTTCAGATCTCACCGAGTAAAATTGGAATCCGGACTGTGACGCGGGTGCCCTGCCCCTCCTGACTTTCAATGTCAATGCTACCATGGTGTTCTTTGATAATCTCTTTGATATAGGGGAGTCCAAGTCCTGTCTTTATTTCCCCGTTACTGATGAAAGGTTCAAAAATATGCTGGAGTTTCTCGGGCGGAATCCCTTGCCCATTGTCCTCGAGGACCAACTCAAACCAATTGTGGTGGGTAGAGGTAATGATTTTAACCGCCCCCCCTGATTCATGCGCATTAATTGCATTACGCAAAAGATGAACTATCACGACCTTAATTAGTCGTCGCTGAAAAATCCATTTTCAGCCCCTGACAGGCAGGATATCGCCCTCTGCATGCCAAGCCCATGGCCGCCGTAACCTCTCAAGCCAGCCGAAAAGAAGAACGAAAAATAAAAACTCCCTCAATTTCTTGAGGATGAGCCGGATATTGTGACCGGCTCCACAGAGCAGCGCGTTGATCTTGTCGCCAAGCTCACCCAGCAGGTGGTTGCGGCCCAGTTTTCCATCAGCCTTCATGTGGCCGATCACTGGCTCGATGGCGCTCCGCCTCTTCAGCTCTTTCCTTATTTGAGGCGTAATCCCACGGCGGCGGCCTGAAATGTAGACTTCCGTTCCCGCCACACCATGCCCCCGGTAGCCGCGATCAACAAAACAGCGCTCTACCCCCGCACCGGCGGCAATCCGTTTCACCTGCTCAAGCGCTCGGGAAAGGGTATGTCCGTCATACGGATTCCCGTGCTCAGCGAACATGCCCACCACGAAATTGTCTCGGTTGGTGGCGGCAACGCTCACCTTCACCCCAAACTCGTATTTCTTGTGGGCTTTGCCCTTGGCAATGCATTCCACTTCCGGAGCGTGCAGGCTGTACAGCTTGTTTTTGTCTTTCTTTCCCTGCGACAACAACCGCCCAGCCATGGCAAGCTCCGGAGAAAAAACCTCCTTGAGGTCCTGCCTGTCGGCAATCTTCCGAAGAATATCCCGATACACCCGTCCAAGAAAGGTCTTCAGTTTCCTAATCTCACGTCTGGCCCGCTTCCCCTGCCGCGCATGCAGGTAGCGGCCAGCCTTCAGCAGGGCCTGAGTGCCAAGGCGGCGGTAACTCTGCCGAAGCGCAATGCCGTTTTCCGCCGCCAGCTTGACCAGTCTTACACGGCTCCGGTTGTACAGTCGTGAGTCTGCCGGAAAGGCTACCGCCTTGGGCTGAACCGTTGTGTCAACCGTGATCCGCTCAAGGCTGCTCTCTCGAACAGCCCCGCTTTGCAATCCGGCCAGCAGGGTGATTTTCAAAATCAACTCCGAGCCGTCCTCGCCAATCCGCTTCCGCCATCGACTCAAGGAGGATGGGTCTATCGGCAGGTCATGCCGGAAGTACTCCTCGCCGCAGAAAAACTGCCAGTAAGGATTTTCCACCCATCTCCGCACGACCTCCTCGTCGGAAAGGCTAAAGGCGTGGCCAAGATACGTGAGTCCAACCATCAGCCGGATGGAAATGCCGGGGCGACCGTTTTCGGAATACAGCGTTCCGAAACCATTCTCAAACGCCTGCCAGTCGATCAGATCGGCCAAACGGTACAGTTCATGTTGATGGTTCAGTATGTTCGCAAGGCGCTTGCGGAACATGTCCAGTTGCGGGCTGCTTTTTTGCTCTTTCGGCTGCATCGAAAATCACCAGAAATCGAAGGGGAATATTACAATATCCTGCAATTCATAGTGATATAATTTCAATATTTTATCAATAAAAATCAAAGCTTTATGTGTTTTTCAGGGTCGACTAATTAACCTGGCATCGTGCAGAATAGCGAGCTCCTTGATCCTGGGTGCAGAGAGTATTTCCACATTCCTCTCTTCTGCCTCTGCTTTGACAAGTTCTGTTGCTTCGTTGACCAGTTTCACAACATCATCACATAGAAAATGTTCGGCCTTCGCATTCACGAGTTCTTCAAAACGGGAGAGAAGCAATTCAAGCTTCTGGGCCTGCGCAAGCACACTATCAATTTTCCCCTGCTCCTTTGTATCACCAGGGGCTTTTTTCTGTAATCGACGGACAAGGCCGCCAATAATCGTTATGGGGTTACGGATTTCATGGGCCATGCGAAGGGCTATTTCCGCCCGTGTTCGTTCACTGACTATATTTCCTATCTCCCGGTTAAGGTCGAGGAGTTCCTTTGTTCTGTCAGCTACCTTCTTTTCCAGGTTCTCTGCATAATCCTTTAACTTATTGCGAGAGAGCTGCAGGCTTTCAGCCATTAGTTGTGCTGTAACCTTTAATTCTCCAATCTCATCACTTGTTTCGATCCGCCTAGTCAATTTCTCATCAACATCTTCCTTTGAAATATCGCGAAATAACTCCAGGAGTTCGCGGATGTTACGGATGATCAGTCGGTTGAAAAAAAAGGAAATGATGCCGTAAAGGAAAAAGACGGCTAGAAAAACAGCTCCAAAGACAGACAAGGCCAACCCCTTGATCTTTATTAAGCCGACTTCCACTGGGATACCGATACTGACCACACCGCTCACCATATCTGTGGAGCGGTGGAACCCCCGTTCAACTCCATATTTTTCTATTATCTTCTGCGGGACATTGTCAGGGGTGCCATGGCAATGCAGACAGGATGGGTTAGGCCGCTCCGGCTGAAATCGCATATAATATCTCCCCTTCTCCTTAGCGACGACTCCACGCCATTCTTGCGTCTGGGGATTGCTCTTGAAAAAGTTGATCATTTTTATTTCTAATTCCGTTGCCTCAAAGTCAGGATTGCGGGCATTAACGGCTGCTCGCCTGTATTCAAATTCCGGGAGTTTCTCCTTAAACAGATCCATTACTTGGCGACTGATAAACGAGGAGGACATGGCCTCAAGGACAAAGGCGTCATTTCCCAGTATCGAATACATGGTTGGTCGTAATACTTTTCTGACATATTCTCTTGTTGAGTCGATACCGGCCATCACCAATTCAGTTTGTCTGTAAGCTGCTTCCTCAAGATTGTTTTTTCCATAGCTGTAGATAAGGCTCGCCAAAAAGGCACTGAAGCACAGAAGTATTGCTGCCAGGACAAGAAGAAATTTTGTTTGCATCCCCAGGTGTCGATTGACATGCCGGAGATATGAGCCTGTGGAAACTTTCATTATTTCGTTGTCCTTGAAAAAATTGCTCTTGATTAGTTACTTGCCTCCGATTCCTGCATCCTGATTCGGGTTTCGGGTGATCCTGCCACAATTTTGAGGAGTAGTGGTTAAGCCACTTTTCTATTGCTCCACCATGCCAGCTCAAAATGAGCCGGAGATTTATAGCCGTTCGTCGAATGCTTCCGTTGCCGATTGTAGTAGACTTCGATGTAGTTGAAAAGCGCCGGTAATCCCCCCATTTTTAGCTGACGCCAGAGGTAGAGCTTAGGGCGCTAAGGGCTAACTTCCGTTTCGGGGTTATGCCTCCCAACCCCATGTTTGGTCGTTCGTTGTTATACACCCAGAGCCAGCGGGTGGCAAATTCCTGCACCTCGGCAATGGATTCAGACAGATGCTGCCTCAGCCAATCATAGCGAACTGTCCGGTTGAAGCGCTAAACATAGGCGTTCTGTTGCGGCTTCCCTGGCTGGATATATTCCAACCCCCCAGGCGTTCGGCCCAAGATCGAAGCACCTCGCTAGTATATTCAGGGCCGTTGTCACAGCGCAAAGCCTGCGGCTTTCCTCTCCACTCGATGATCTGGTCCAACGTGCGAGTCACTCTTTCCGCCGGTAGCGAGAAGTCCACCTCAATGCCAAGCCCTTCACGGTTAAAATCATCAATCACGTTAAACAGCCGAATGCTACGACCATTCTCCAAGTTGTCATACATAAAATCCATCGACCAGGTTTCGTTGGCTGCGGTCGGCACGGACAGGGCCTCCAGCTTTTCGCGAATAATTCGCTTCTTCGGTTTGATGCGCAGGTTCAACTCCAACTCCCGGTAGATGCGATATACCCGCTTATGATTCCAGCCGAACCCCTTGACGTTACGCAGATACAAAAAACACAATCCAAAGCCCCAGTTGCGCTGATTATGCACCAGGCGAACCAACCAGTCGGCGATCCAGGTGTTCTCCTCCGGCAATCTCGGCTCGTAACGGTAGCAAGTTGTACTGATGGTAAACGCCTCGCAAGCCAGCCTGACGCTGATCCCTTTGGCAGCCACGACAGTTTTGGCCATCTCCCGACGGGAAGATGGCCTTACCACTTTTTTGCCATCGCCTCCTGGATGATCTCGGCCTTCAACCGTTCCTCGGCGTACATTTTTTTGAGACGCCGGTTCTCTGCCTCAAGTTCCTTCAAACGAACCATCAGTGAGGCGTCCATCCCTCCATATTTGGCCCGCCACTTGTAAAACGTGGCGTCGCTCATGCCGTGCTCCCGGCATAGCTCTGGAACAGGAGCACCATTCGCGGCTTGTTTCAAAATCCCCAGAATCTGACTGTCGGTGTAACGAGACGTTTTCATGTAGAACCTCCTCAAACAAAATTACGAGAAAATTCTACTTCTGAACACCTCTATTTTCTGGGGGGATTACCAATTCAGACACAGGCTCGATGCAATTACTCGTAAAATAGGCTAGAAGATTGTTGAATGAGGAGTTCAAGGTGAAAAAACTTCCACTGCTTAATCAGGCCGTCCAGTTTCACCTCTCGTTTCAGCCGCTGAACTGAAAAGATTACATGCGGCTTCTATGGGAGGCAGCTTCATATTCAGCGCTTGCCCGTCTCGCTGCATCCGCAACCTCTTTGGAAACTATGGTCTTACCAATAGGGGCAAGTGCGATACCCGCCAACTTGAGATGCTGAATACCAAACGGAATCCCAAGGATAGTAATGAAACACAGAACAGCTGAAATCACATGACCGATTGCCAGCCAGCCCCCCGCAACAATGAACCAGATAACATTTCCAATGGTCCCAAACCCACCAGTTCCAATATCTTCTTTCTGAGTGAGTTCTTTCCGGCTGATCGCCTCCTTGCCAAATGGGAAAAAGGTGAATTGCCCTATGACGAAACACGCCTTTCCCCATGGAATACCAACCACAGTTATGAATGCCAGCACACCAACAAGCCACCAGCCAAGACCCATAAACACGCCGCCAAGGATGAACCACAAAAAGTTACCGATTGAACGCACAGTTCTTCTCCTTTCCCAATTCCGATAAAAAAGGCCTAGAGGAAACCCCCTAAGCCTATTTCTTCGCATGCCTGGAGATTGAGGCCGACGTAATTGCCAAGTCCCCTGTCTCGCCCTCTTCACCTACTCTGCGCCAACCAGGCTTTAATCATGAGCGGACAAAAATCCCGACATTTGTTCAGCAACTGATCTTATGGGCAAGGGACCGCTTTACGCAAACTGTCCTTGGACCAAATTGTCTGACCATCCGGCGTCTTTCCATCGATTTTCCATTTCTCAGTAATCTGTAGGCAATAGGACCCCATATTGGCAATCTCCGGTTCCTTGTCGCTTGGCTTGTCTCCACCGATACGCATAACATCTGGATTGGTCGAGGTGTAGTTGGGCTTGATCGTGGCCGTGCTGCAACCGGCTATAGTGAAAGCAATAGCTGTGCAAACGGAAAATATATAAAGCTTGTTCATGGTATGTGCTCCTGATATTGCAAAAAAACCTAAACGGAAGATTATTCATTTCTTCTTCGGCATAGGCTTGGTCGTTTTGCACCCACAGCCACAATCACCCTTCGCCTTTACCTTGACGCAGACAGAATCCTTCAGCTTCTGACCCGGCTTGAATTTCACGACCTTCTTCTCGGCAATCTTTATTTCTTTACCGGTCTGAGGGTTACGTCCGGTACGAGCTGCCCGCTGGGCTACAGAAAAAGAGCCAAACCCGATCAAGGAGATATTCTCGTCATTGGCTAGGGCCTTTGCAATAACATCCAACGTACAATTCAGTGTTTTCTCTGCGGCGGCCTTGGTGAGGTCCGATGCTTCGGCAATCTTGCTGACAAGTTCTGCTTTGTTCATGCTTATTCTCCGAGAAGTTTATAGGAGGGGGGACGATTAGGCCCCATAATGGCAAAAATGCGGCCTCCATGCAAGCAAGAAGATCGCCGCACACAGGGCCTCTTCGGATACAAGTCATTTTGAATACTCGCATACACTATATAAAGCTCTCGGAACTGCCTCGGAGTCAGATTGCCCAGCGATGACAAGTTGCGAACTCTGCCCTCCGGCCTGACAAATCTTTTCCGAAATTTCTATACAACCCCACCATACAGAAATAACTCATTGTTTTATCGTATTTTATTGACATTGCCCCCAGAAAGTTATTTATTACGTTATAGATAACGATCCAAGGAATCAAATATGACAAAACTCCAAGAAATCACAGCTGCCACCGAACAAGATGTCAGCGATGTACAACTCAAGGCCTTGGGCCTTGAACCAATCACGGCTTGGAAAAGAAGTGGAACTCCGACAGGAAAACAAAAAAACGCAGTACGCCAAAAGCGATTCCGGCAAGAGGCCGCCAAAAAAGGGTTGGTACCTTGCAGTCTTGGCTTGGTACCGCAAGCCGAAGTTGAACAGCTTAAGGCCATCGCCAAACAGTTACGTGAACAGAATATCCCGTTAAAGGAAGCTGTGGCCGCAATAGTCCCGCCTAAGATCGTCAGCGTGGCAAAAAAGCTTTCAGCCGACCAGATACGCGTACTCATAACATTGGCAACAGGAGCATGGAGAGCCAAACTGATCCGTTTTCTAGCTGGTTGTTCATTATAGAAGGTAATCTTTCCCCATCCGATGATTTGGGGTGCCGTATGATGTGAATAGGCTTTCTTGCTTTCGCAAGTCCCCTCATAAAAAAGATCATCGACACGCCCCATCTTCTTCCTCACCCTGCTAAAAATCACTTTTTTCAAAAAAAAATACAGCTTCATATCACATTGTTAGCTCATAAATTTCTGTAGCATATATCAACTATAGAAACGCAACTATTTATTTTTATTGATAAAAATTAGAATTGGATGCACGATACAGGTGGAGATGGAAACTCGCGAGGTATCCCATAAAAGAAAAAGGATACACCATGAATCATCTTGAGGAACTGCTTGGCAAAACTATCAGCGTAAAAGACTTAGCGGACTTTTTGGAGATTGACATCAAGACCGTCCGAAAGTATTACCTCCAATTAGGAGGTGTGCGCCTGGGCCGATCTTATCGCTTCTTTGAAAAGGAGGTGCACAATGCCATACAAGCGTGGCACAAAATGGCTCGGACAGGTGTTAGTGAAGAACGGGAAGTTCAGAAGAAGGACCTTCCCGACAAAAAAGGCAGCAATCGAATGGGAAGTGGAAGAACGGAAAAGGGTGGAAGACCCGATTCAAACCGAGACCCCTTCGGTCTGCTTGATTGATTGGGCGACCCAATATCTTGCTTTTGCCCAATCAAAGTTCGTTCGCAAGACATGTGACGAAAAACATTACGTCCTGAAACGCTTCCTAAAGCATCAGGACGGCATGCTCAGCGTGGACGAGCTGACCCCTGGCAAGGTGCTTAACTACCTTCAGGGACAGGCAATGGCAAGATCAGGGCACGCAGCGAACAATGAGAGGAAGAATCTCGTTGCAGCGTGGAATTGGGGAATCAAGTATATGGAACTCCCCTCTCCCAATCCCTGCCTGGTTGACCGTTTCCCGGAACAGCGTCATGATCGCTACGTCCCCCCGGAAGAAGACTTCTGGAAGGTATACAACGTGGCTGACAATGAACGGGACCGGATAATGCTTTTGGCCTACCTCCACCTTGGAGCCCGACGTTCGGAATTGTTTGGACTACGGTGGCAGGATGTGGATTTTGAGGAGGCCAGGGCCAGGCTATACACCAGGAAACGGCGGGATGGTACGCTGGAATACGACTGGTTGCCCATGACGAAAGAACTCCACGAGGCTCTACTGCGATTGTCTCAACAGCAGCAAGGCGAGTGGGTTTTTCCGGAACCGGAAACAGGATTGCCGTATCTGTACCGACAGCATTTTATGCGGCGACTCTGCCAACGGGCCGGAGTCAAACCTTTCGGATTTCATGCGATCAGGCATCTGACGGCAAGCATACTGGCAAAATCGAATGTACCGATGATCGATATCAAGGAAATCCTGCGTCACCGCAACCTTGCTACCACCGAACGGTACATCAAGAGGCTGTCCTCTTTGCGACCCGCGATGCAGGTGCTTTCCAGTGGATACAACTACCACCTGGAACCACCAAACCAACCACCAACGAAAAAAAAGGAGTTACGCCAAATGACGTAACTCCTTGATTTCTCACTGGTGACCCCTACGGGACTCGAACCCGTGTTACCGGCGTGAGAGGCCAGCGTCCTAGACCGCTAGACGAAGGGGCCATGCTGTGCGCCATTATCTAAATGATGGGAGGGGATTTGTCAATCTTTTATTCCTCTCCCCCGCTCTTCCGAAAGGGGGAAAAACTCGCAACCATCCTGTTTCAATCCATAAATTTTCTGCCCGCCTCTTCCGCCCGGGTCAGGGTGGCCGCATCCTGTGCCATGTCCCCACGGCCATCCATGCCCTTGACCAGAAACTCCCCGCCATAACCCATGCCCATGGCGTCGAATCCATATTTGGCCGTAAGAATCGCGCCCTCGAAAACCCTTTCCCCGTGGGTGGCGGACACCGCCACCAGAAAACCCTTGCGGGTTGGGTCCTTGCGCCACTCTCCCTTTTCGCTTAGCAGACGCTTTCTGCTCCACAGGGCCTGGCAGCGATCGACAAATCCCTTGGCCTGGGCGGTGATTCCGTAAAAATAGATGGGGGAGGCAAGGATCAGCCGTTGGGAGGCGAGAATCTTTGGATACAGCTCCTGCATGTCGTCTTCCAGCACGCATTGTCCGGTCTTGTCGCAGCCGCCGCAACCGATACACGGTTGAATACGCAGCGCACACAGGCGGACCACTTCGATCTCGCCCCCTGCCGCCTCAACCCCTTTAAGAACAGCGCCAAGCAGGGTTTCGGTATTGCCATTTTTCCGCGGACT
This sequence comes from Desulfobulbaceae bacterium UBA2273, assembly GCA_002347095.1. GTDB lineage: Bacteria > Desulfobacterota > Desulfobulbia > Desulfobulbales > Desulfurivibrionaceae > Thiovibrio > Thiovibrio ferrireducens. The sequence goes on from DDWZ01000015.1 coordinate 107,681, forward strand.
CCCGATCACAGCCAAAACCTTCATCTCATTGCTCCCTCTGGCAAGATTCAACAGGATGGGCAGGCAGCCGGTTATAAAATACAACCTCATCCCGCAGCGCTCTTGCCGTTTCATCATTCAAAAATCTGGCGGCACACCGCCAGCGCCAGTTGCCCTCGGAGGTGCCGGGCATGTTCATCCGGCAATCGCTGCCAAAACCGAGAACATCCTGAAGAGGCACGATGACCAGCTCGGCAACCGAACCATAGGCCAGGCGGATAAAATCCCAGTGGATGGGGCTGCCCGCCTGGCTGTGGGTATAGCGCAAGGCCTTGGCCTTGCTGGCTTGCATTACCGTATCGCTGAAGTACCAGCCCAGGGTTGTATCGTTGTCGTGGGTGCCGGTATAGACCACGCAGTTTACCGTGGTGTAGTTATGGGGCAGATAGGCGTTGTGCTCGTCGGAATCAAAGGCAAACTGCAACACCTTCATCCCTGGAAAACCCAAGGTGTCGCGGAGCAGCTCCACCTCCGGGGTGATAACCCCGAGATCCTCGGCGATGATCGGCAACGCGCCGAGATGGCGTTTCATCTCGGAAAAAAATGCCAGGCCAGGCCCGGTGACCCATTCCCCATTAACCGCGGTCTCCTCCGAAGCCGGGATCTGCCAGTATGCCTCAAAGCCGCGGAAATGATCGATGCGGACCACATCCACCGTCCGGCAGATGTGTCGAAACCGCTGTCCCCACCAGGCAAGCAAGGCCTGGTTCATCTTCCCCTTGTCATCCCACCACTTGAAAAGAGGGTTTCCCCAGCGCTGCCCGGTCTCGCTGAAATAATCCGGAGGCACGCCCGCCACGTGGGTCGGGCGCCCGGTTTCGCGATCCAGGAGAAAGCAATCCTGATGCGCCCAGACATCGGCGCTGTCCAAAGCCACATAGATGGGGATATCGCCGATGATCCGGATGCCGTGGCAGTGGGCGTAATCCCACAAGATCTGCCATTGGGAAAAAAAGCAGAACTGCACAAACTGATGAAAAAAGATCCGCTCGGCCAGGGTTTCCCGCCACCGGGCAATGGCTTCCGGCTTGCGAAAAGCAATATCCGGCGACCAGAGGAACCAGGGACGCAACTGAAACTCTTCCCGCAGGGCCATAAACAGGGCATAGTCCTCAAGCCAGGCGGTTGTGCGGCGAAACTCCGCGAAAGCGGCCGAATCCCCGGTCAGACGAAATTCCAGAAAAGCGTGCTCCAGGATTTTCTCGTTAAAGGCGCGAACAGCATCAAAATCGACCAGATATTCGGAAAATTCGCTGGGGATTTCCACCTGCTCACGCCGGAGAAGACCTGCCCCCACAAGCTGTGCGGGATCGATGAGCAGCGGATTGCCGGCAAAGGCCGAGAGGCTCATGTAGGGCGAATTGCCGGAACTGGAACTCACCGGGCCGGAGGGCAATATCTGCCAATGGACCTGCCCGGCGGCCTTCAGGTAATCGATGAATTCGTAGGCGGATTTGCCAAGGGTGCCGATCCCGAAAGGCCCCGGCAGGGAGGTAAGATGCAAAAGGACGCCGCTGCTTCGCTGGTTGTGCATGGTTTTGTCGCCCTCTCTTTTTTCATGTCTGTCATGGCCGCGCGGCGCAACGACAAACGGGGATGCCTGTCTGTATCATACAGAATGGTCGGCCCGCCTCCAATTAAAAAACTTTCGAACGCTCACCCCATCTCATATACTGTAGATATTTTCAATATCCTCAAGCAGTTGCCGACCCACCAGGCACCGGGTATTATAAGGACAAGCTCTCAGGCAGCCTGTTCCGGGCCTTGGAACAACCTGTTTCAAGGCGTCTGCCGGAGAAGGCAGAAAACGGCTGGTTGCATTAAGAGCCAACGAAAAAGGAGCCCATGGCATGACCCTCTCCATCCTTGGCAATTGTATCGGGGGCATCGGCCTCTTCCTGCTCGGCATGCAGCTCATGACCGACGGCCTCAAGATTGCCGCGGGCAAGACCCTGCGCACCATTCTGGAGCGTTCCACCGCCACTCCGTTCAGGGGGATCCTTTCCGGCGTCTTCATCACCTCCCTGGTGCAATCCTCCAGCGCGGTGACCGTGGCCACCATCGGTTTTGTCAACGCCGGCCTCATGGACCTCCTGCAAGCCGTCACCGTTATATATGGAAGCAATATCGGCACCACCATGACCGGCTGGCTGGTGAGCCTAGTCGGCTTCAAATTCGACATCAAAATCTTTGCCCTGCCCCTCATCGGGCTAGGCATGTTCCTGCGCCTCACCAAGGGCAACGGCCGCTCCGGCGCCCTCGGCGAGACGTTTGCCGGTTTCGGCGTTTTTTTTCTAGGGATCGATCTGCTCCGGGCGACCTTTGCCGAAACAGGGATCAACCTGCCGCTCACTCTCTTGGACGGCGGGGTGGGAAGTTATTTCACCTTCCTGGTCATCGGCGTTCTGCTGACCGTGGCGATGCAATCATCCAGTGCGGCCATTGCCATAACCCTCACCGCCACCGCCGGAGGCGTTATCCCTTTTGACAGCGGAGCCTCCCTGGTCATCGGGGCTAATATCGGTTCCACCTCGACCGCCGCCCTGGCCGCGCTGGGCGCCACCCCCAACGCCAAACGGGTTGCCACGGCCCACGTCATTTTCAATCTGGTAACCGGCGCGGTGGCCCTCCTGCTGCTCCCTTTTCTCCTTCACGCCCTGACCGTTTTCCCGCAGATCCTGCATGCGCAAACCAACGCAACGATGCTGCTCGCCCTGTTCCATACCGTCTTCAACATCCTGGGAGTCGGCCTGATGTTGCCATTCACGCAATTCATGGTAACCCGCCTCACGGGCTGGTTCCGTTCCCATGAAGAGGACGAGGCTCAGCCCCTGTTTCTGGATACAAATATCGCCGCCACTCCGTTGCTGGCCTTCCATGCCCTTGCCAAGGAAATTGAACGGATCGGCAACATTGCCCGCCGCATGGCCAAGGGCGCCATAAGCAGCGAGGCAGGGCCAAGCCTCCAGCTCGATACCGACCGCCGCACTTTGCTCAAGCTGGAGATCGAGGTGGGCAACTTCATCAATCTGATCCGGAGGGGCAACCTGCCGGAAGAGCTTGACCATGTGCTGCCCAATGCCCTGCGCGTCACCAGCTACTACCGCGAGGTTGCGGATGTGTCCCTGCGGATCGCCCAGATGCAGCAGCAGAGCCGCCTGCTGGCGAATACCGCCCTGGCCCAGGAAATAGGCTTGTACAAACAGCATGTGGTGAAACTGCTGGATTTGACCGATGTGGCAAGGGAAGAGTATGCGCCGGAGGAATGCGCCGCCCTGTTCAAGGAAACCGAGGAGATGTACCGGCATCTCAAATCAAGCCTGCTCAAGGCTGGAACCAAGAACCTGCTGCCGGTGGGGCTGATGGTCTCGCTCATCGACCTGATGAGCGATGTCCGGCGCATTGCCGACCAGATTGAAAAGGGCGCCCGCTACCTGACCACCCTGACCACGGCCATGCCGACGGAGGACAAGGCAATTCCCGCGCAGGCTGCGGCATGAAGAAACTGCCTCACCGATAGAGACCCTGGGAGCCAATGTAGTCCGCCACTGATGCGGGAACAAGAGCCCGGACAGATCTGCCCTGCCGGATTGCCTCCCGGATCTCGGTGGAAGAAACCTTCACCGGCGCCATGGCCACCGGATAAATGGCGCCCCTTCCGGGCTCTCCCTGCCAGCACCCTTGATTTTCCGCAAAAGTATAGCCGGGGAAATGTGTTGCCACGGTCTGTCCGCACGACTGTTGGCAATGATCAGGCCTGCCAATCACCACGAAGGAGGCGTAATCCAGCAGCTCCCGGTGGGCCTTCCAGGTATGGATCTCGACAAAGGCATCCATGCCGGTGATGAAAAACAACTCGATCCCAGACCCCAGCCAAAGACGCAAGGCCTTCAGGGTATCGATGCTGAAAGAAGGCCCCACACGTTGAGCCTCCAGCCTGGAGACAAAAAAACCGGCTTCCCCGGCAAGGGCCAGCTCCAACATCGCAGCCCGGTGCGCAAAGGCGGAGATGGTGTAAGTCGGTTTGTGCGGCGGCAAAAAGGCGGGAACAAAAAGGATGCTCGAAAGATCCAGCGCCTTGCGGACAGCCTCGGCAACGGCGAGATGGCCATTGTGCACCGGGTCAAAGGTGCCGCCCAGGATGCCGACCCGCCGGCCGAGGTTATGGGGAAGTTCCACCCTGCTCTCTCCGGAGTCCTGCTTAAGCGCGGACCTGCCCTTCGCCGTAAACGATGAACTTTCTGGTGGTCAGCTCTTTCAGACCCATGGGGCCGTAAGCGTGCAGCTTGGTAGTGCTGATGCCGATCTCTGCGCCCAGGCCGAACTGGCCGCCGTCGGTGAACCGGGTGGAGGCGTTGATCATCACCGCCGAGGCATCCACCTCGCGGAGGAAGCGCTGGCCGTTGGCGTAGCTGTTGGTGACGATCACCTCGGTATGCTGGGAGCCGTACTGAACAATATGGTCCATGGCCGCGTCCAGATCATCAACCACCCGCACCGCCAGGATCAGGTCGAGAAACTCCATGCCGTAATCCGTGGGCAGGGCCGCGGTGATCTCGGGCAGAATCGCCTTGGCCCGCGGGCAGCCCCGCAATTCGACCCCAGCCTTCTGCAATGCGCCCCAGACCTTGGGCAAAAAGGCGACGGCGATATCCTTATGGACCAACAAGGCCTCCAGGGCGTTGCACACCCCGGGCCGCTGCACCTTGCCGTTCATGACAATGTTCACCGCCATGTCCAGATCCGCGCTGGCATCGACAAAAACATGGCAGACGCCCTTGTAATGCTTGAGCACCGGAATGCGGGAGTTCTCCGCCACAAAACGGATCAAGCTCTCGCCGCCGCGCGGGATGATCAGGTCGATCTGTTCATCAAGAGTGAGCATGGCCGTAACCGCCTCGCGGTCGGTGACCGGAATCACCTGCACGGCCGCAGCCTCGATCTTCTCCGCGGCCAGAGCCTCCTGCAGCACCTTGGCCAGGGCCAGATTGGAATGGATGGCCTCGGAGCCGCCCCGCAAGAGGATGGCGTTGCCCGCCTTGAGGCAAAGCGCTGCCGCATCCACGGTCACATTGGGCCGCGACTCGTAGATCATGCCGATAACCCCCAACGGGATGCGCATCCGGCCCACAGTAATGCCGGAGGGCTGTTTGGCCATCTCGCTCACCTCGCCCACCGGATCGGGCAGGGACGCAACCTCGCGCAAGCCTCCGACCATGCTGTCGATCACCTTGTCGGTGAGCGCCAGCCGGTCGAGCATGGCCGCGGACAGCCCCTTGGCGCGGCCCGCGACCAGATCCTTTTCATTCTCCTGCTGGATATAGGTTTTCTGGGCAAGAAGCGCCTCGGCCATCTTCAGCAGGGCGTTGTTCTTGGCGGTGGTGGAAAGGTTGGCCATGTTGCGGGACGCCTTTTTGGCCGCCACTGCCATCTGCCTGATAGTTTCCTGGATGGACATATCTTTTGCTCCTTTAGAAGCTAATAACTATAATGAGACTCTTGCAAAATGCTTTGTTGTGCTTCGACAGGCTCAGCATGAACGGAAAGAAACTATAATGATTTCAAGATGGCTACCGTTCGCCCTGAGCCTGTCGAAGGGGGTTTTTCTCTTTTTGCAAAAGGCTCATAATATCACCAAATTATCCCTATGGATAACCTCGTCGCTGTCCTTGGCCCGCTCCAACACCTGCTCGATCTGGTTGGTCTTCACGCCCTTGATCCGGTCGATATCAGTGGAAGCGTAGTTGACCAGCCCGGCGGCCAGAGGCTCGCCCTGTTCGTTGACGCAATGCACCGGCGCGCCGATGCCGAACTTGCCACGGACCTCGATAATCCCCGAAGGAAGCAGGCTTTTCCCCCCTTGCAGCACGGCCTTGCACGCCCCACCATCAAGAACCAGAGACCCTTGCGGCCGCAGGGTATAGGCAATCCAGTGCTTGCGGCTCGCCAGTTTTTCCGCCTGGGGCAGAAAAAAAGTGCCGACCAGCTCTCCGGCAAAAAGCCGAGAGATGGTGTCCGGCTCCCGGCCCGGGCCGATGAAGCAGCAACCGCCCCGCGCCGCCACCATCTTAGCGGCCTTGACCTTGCTGCCCATGCCGCCGGTGCCCACGCCGCTGTGCACCGCGCCCACCATCCCCTGCACCGCGGCGTCGATCTTGGCCACGGTATATACCGGCCGGGCTTCAGGGTTGGTAAGGGGGTTGGCGGAAAACAGACCGGAAACATCGGTCAGGCAGACAAAGATATCCGCCTCGGTGAGGTTGGTGACCATGGCGCCCAGGGCGTCGTTGTCGCCAAAGCGCAGCTCTTCCACGGAGACGGTGTCGTTTTCGTTGATGATGGGGACCAAGCCCCAATCCAGCAGGGTAAAGAGGGTGTTGCGGACATTGAGATACCGGTCCCGATGGGACAGGGCGTCGTGGGTAAGCAGAACCTGGGCCACCTTCTGGCCCAATTGCTCGAAGATCTTTTCGTAGGAGCGCATCAGGCTGCTCTGGCCGATGGCGGCGGCAGCCTGTTTTTCCCGCAGGGTCAAGGCACGGTCGCCAAGGCCCATCTTGCGGCGGCCGGCCGCGACCGCGCCGGAGCTGACCAGAATCACCTGCCGCCCGCTCTGCCGCAGGGCGCAGATCTCCTTGGCCAGAGCGTCCAGCACGGGCAGGTTCAATCCTTCCCCAGTGGTAAGGACGGCGCTGCCCACCTTGATCACTACTCTTTTGGCCCGATCCAGAAAACTCCGTCGCAGCGCCAGGTCTTCGTCATGCTCCATCGCTGTGGTCATCACGCCTCTCTTTCTGTCAGCATCTCTCCCAACGCTTCCTGCAACTGCGCGAGCCCTTGCCCGGTAAGCGCCGAAATGGCAAGCGGCCTGACTCCCTCCGCTTTGAAAAACAGCTCCTGCAAAGCAGCAAGCCGTTGCTCGTCTTCCAGCAGATCAATCTTGTTGAGCACCACCAGCCGCTGCCGATCCATCAACTCATCATTGTAGACGCGCAACTCGTTTTCCAGGGTGCGGTACTCCTGCAAAGGCTGTTCCTCCGGGGATGAAGCGTCAATGACATGGAGGAGTATCTGGGTGCGTTCGATGTGCCGGAGAAACTTGTGGCCGAGCCCGGCCCCGGTATGCGCCCCCTCGATCAAGCCGGGGATGTCCGCAATGATGTAAGCGCCGGAATCGGGAAGATTCATGACGCCAAGCTGCGGCTCAAGGGTGGTGAAGGGATAGGGCGCGACCTTGGGGTTGGCGGCGGAGAGCTTGGAAAGCAGCGTGGATTTGCCGGCGTTGGGCAGGCCGATCAGACCGATATCCGCCAGCAGCTTCAGCTCGATGCGCAACCAGCGCTCCTCGCCTTCTTGGCCCTTGGTGGCAATGCGGGGCGCCCGGTTCTGGGCCGTGGCAAAATGGACATTGCCCTTGCCGCCCTCGCCGCCTTTCGCGGCAAGAAAGCGGTCGCCCTCTTGCAGCAGTTCGGCGAGAACCTCACCGGTTTCCACATCCTTGAGGATGGAACCGAGGGGCACATAGAGGGTAAAGCTCTCCCCCTTGCGGCCGTACATCCTCTTGCCGCGACCGGGAGTGCCATTCTGCGCAAGAAAGTGGGATTTAAAACGGAAATCAAGAAGAGAGGCAAGCTTGCGTGAGGCCTCGATTATGACCGAGCCCCCATCGCCGCCATCACCCCCGTCGGGGCCGCCTTTGGGAACAAACTTTTCCCGTCGGAAACTCAAACATCCATTGCCGCCGTCTCCGGCCTTGACAAAGAACTTTGCTTCATCGATAAAAGCCATCGTCGCCGCCAGTATAAGATTTCTGCCGGAGGCTGCTGCGGCACACGTTACAGTGCCAACGCAGCAGCAGGCACACACTATGAAAGAGCTGTTGCGAAACAGGCACTGCTTTTCCGGCTGTCGCCATGCGCCGCCTCGTCAACAACGCGGCTGCGGACAACTCCTTACGCCGCTATCTCTGCCTTGGCTTCAACCGGGTAGATGCTGACCCTTTTTCTGTTGCGGCCAAATTCTTCGTATTTCACAACGCCGTCGATCATGGCAAACAGGGTGTAATCACGCCCACAGCCAACGTTTTTCCCGGGGTGGATCACGGTGCCGACCTGGCGCACCAGGATGTTGCCGGCCCGGACAACCTGCCCGCCGAACCTCTTGATACCCCGCCGTTGAGAATTACTGTCACGACCGTTTTTTGAGCTACCGCCCGCTTTCTTATGTGCCACAATAACACCTCGTGTGTTTCAGTCCTGATGGCGTGGTACACGCACATCAGTTGTTTTTTCGACGACCCTAACCGTTTCCAGCCCTGTTAGGCGGAAATTTCCTTGATCTCAAGGGAGGTGAAAGGCTGGCGATGACCAGTTTTCACGCGATAGGCCTTACGGCGTCTCTTTTTGAAGATCAGAACCTTCTTGGCCTTGTCCTGCTCGACGATACAAGCCATGACCTTGGCCCCGACAAGAACGGGCTGGCCGATCTTGACCTCTTCCCCGTCGGCAATGAGGAGAACATCGGACAACTCAATGGTATCACCAATATTGCCGGCAAGTTTCTCAACCCGGACGCGCTCGCCAGGTGCAACCTGATACTGTTTACCGCCGGTACGAATGATTGCGTACATAATTCCTCCAACAACTGAACTCTTCAAGAGATAAACGGCTGATGCCAGCCGACTCGGTGAACAATACTTCTTTTTTTGACCCGCGCCTCGATGGTTTCCCGTGCTGGCGAAAACCGCCGGACAAGAGGGGCTGAACAAGCCAATCTCGCCTGGTGCGTGAAACCGATCTTAATACCATACAGGGCTACATTGTCAAGCAAGAATATCCCCTCTTCCAGCAAAACCCGTCCCTGCGTCGCTCTTTCAGCATCCCTGATCCGGGCGGTTATTCCCGGCCCCAGAGAATTTCGTATTTTTCCAGATGCACATCACGCACCGGTTCAATGATGATCTGTTTGCCCGTGGAGCCCTGGAGGTAGTCGATGGTCGCCGCCTCCTCCTTGAGCATCATGGCCGCCACCCTCGGGTGCACCTTGAGGACGACATTGTCGGCCAAGGCTTTTATGGCCTCGCGCTCCACCTTGCGGAAGATCTCATAACAGATGGTTCGGCCCGACTTCAGCATGCCATCGCCGTGGCAATAGAGGCAGGGCTCGCACATCATATGCCGCAAATCCTCCCGGTTGCGCTTGCGGGTCATCTGCACCAGGCCGAACTCGGAAACCCGGAGGATGTTGATCCGGCTCTTGTCCTTTTTGGCCGCCTCCTTGAAGGCGGAAAAGACCTCTTCCCGGTGGGCCTCCTCTTCCATGTCGATGAAATCGACAATGATAATCCCGCCGATATTGCGCAGCCGGAGCTGATAGGCGATCTCCTTGACCGCCTCCATGTTGGTCTTGAAAATGGTTTCCTCAAGCCCGCTTTTGCCCACATACCGGCCGGTGTTCACGTCGATAACCGTGAGGGCCTCGGTGGTTTCGATGATGATGTAGCCGCCGCAGCGCAGCCAGATCTTTTTATCGAGCGCCCGGTTGATATCCATCTCGACCCCATGGCTGTCAAACAGGGGGATCGGGCTTTCCGAGAGCTGCACCCTGCCCTGCAAGCGCGGGGCAAAGGTTTCGACAAAATGCTGCACCCGGTTGAAGGTCTTCAGATCATCGACCACAACCCGCTCCACCTCCGGGGAAAAGATATCGCGCACCACCCGCAGGGTGATGTCGAGATCCTCATACACCAGGCTGGGAACCGCGGCCTTGGCCGCGATATCCTGAATCTCCCCCCAGGTATGGAGGAGAAACTCCATATCCGCCTCAAGATCCTCGTTGGTGGCGTTCTCCGCCACGGTCCGCACGATAAAGCCGGTGCCGGCCGGACGCAGGGTTTCGATATCCTGCCGGAGCTGCTTGCGGACGGTTTCGTCTTCGATCTTGCGCGAAATCCCGATGTGATCGGTCATGGGCATGAAGACCAGATTCCGGCACGGCAGGGTGATATTGCAGGTCAGCCTGGCGCCCTTGGTGCCGAGGGGCTCCTTGCAGATCTGCACCAGGATATCCTGCCCTTCGGTGAGTAGATCGCCGATGTTCAGGCCGGGGGTACGCCGGCAGAGGGACTCCGGGGTCTCGTTGCCGCAGCAGCCGCCACCGCAGTCTTCGGCCCGGTCACTTTTGGCCAGCCGCTTTTCAAAGTCATCGGTGCTGATATGGACATCGTCCACGTAAAGAAAACCGGTGCGCTCCAAGCCGATATCCACAAAGGCCGCCTGCATGCCGGAGAGCACCCGGACAACCCTCCCCCGGTAGATGTTACCGACCAGCCCCTTCTCCCGGGGCTGCTCCAGGTAAAATTCCACCAGATTGCCGTGTTCCACCAAGGCAATCCGGATCTCGTAGGGTGTGGCGTTGATCAGCAGTTCGGTAGACATGATTCTCACCAGACAGGTAAATTAAAAATTTTAACGCTCTGCGCAATGACGCGAGGGTTTAGCGGTGTGCTAACGGCGGACCGTTTATTTGCGACACTGCATCCCTGCGTCTCCGCGCCTTGGCGTTACGTTTTTTCGTCACTACGAAGCCAGCACCTTTTTATTGTGCTCTCGTCATTTTTCACTAACCGGATATGGCTCACTCGCCACCTTCAAGACCCTGGCCCTCCGGATCTCTTCTTCGGGCAACCCGAAAAGCTTGGCCGCAATCTCAAGCGGCTTGCCGCCCGGCTGGCCGGGTGCGCTGAACACAGACAGCGCCAGTTCGCCCTCGGGGGTCAGCCGGAGACTATGCAGCAGGGGCCGCAGATCGAGCTGTTTTTCCATCCCCTTGCGGACAACTACCACCGGCAGACTCTCCTGGGCCATAACCCGATCCAGTTCCGCCTGGACAGGCAATTTGGGCAGACGGAGATGATAGGTGGTGACCATGGTCCCCGCATGTTCCTTGCCGGCCAGCACCGCCTGCGTGATGACGAGTCCCTCGGGAAGCTGCCTGTTCATTGCGGGCACAAAACCGCCGAGGTCCGCAAGCGGCTCCCAAAGATCGATCAGGACAAATTCCGCCAAACTTTCCGTGCCCAGGGGCAGGGCCGGACTAAAAGAAACCTTGGGGGTCGGATTGAACCCCTGGGAAAAGTTCAGCGGCAGCTTGGCCCGGCTGAAGGCCCGGAAAAAAACCTGGAGCAGTTCCAGGTGGCTGAGCAGCCTGGCATTGCCCAAACGGGAATAGGTGAGCTTATACACGAAGTGCGGGCGAAGGGATTGCGGCGCGGAGGTCTCCTCCGGCCGCGGCGTTTCTTGTGGTGCCGGCTCGATCCCGGCCTTCTCCTGCTTGCGATGATGCACGATGGGCTTGAGGGTTTTCAGGTCGCAGACCCCGCATTGCTGGCAACCGTGCACCCGGCAGTCCGGGGTATACTCTTCCCGCAATCCCTTAGCGTATTCCTCGGCAAAAAAATCGCTCCGGACCCCGATGCCGAGATGCTGCCAGGGCAGCACCTCATCCGCTTCCCTCCGGCGCAGATACCCGTCCAGCTCCAGTCCGCAGGCCACGGCAGCCTCCTGCCAGCGATGCAGGTCAAAATGCTCGGACCAGGCATCCATGCGCGCGCCCCGCTGCCAGGCCTCCTCCAGCAACCGGCTCAGACACCGGTCGCCCCGGGAAAAAACCCCTTCCAGATAACTCATCCGCGGATCATGCCGCTTCAGGGTGCAGTTCTTGCCATAGAGCCGTTTCTTGATGGCATCCATCCGCGCATAGCCTTCTTCCATGGAGAGCTGCGGCTCCCGCTCAAACGCGGTATGGGGCTTGGGCACAAAGGTGGCGGCGCTCACGTTCACCCGACAATTGCCGCCTTTTCCGGCCTTGAGCACCTTCTGGGCCAGGGCCGGGATCGCGGCCACGTCCTCCTCGGTTTCCGTGGGCAACCCGAACATGAAGTAGAGCTTGATCAGTTTCCAGCCCAGGCCGTAGGCGGCATCCGCCGTGGCCAGCAGGTCTTCCTCGGTGATCCCCTTGTTGATCACCCTGCGCAACCGGTCGGTACCCGCCTCCGGGGCCAGGGTAAAGCCGGTCTTGCGCACCCGCTTGATCTGCTCCATGATCGCCGGGGTGAGGGTGCCGACCCGCAAGGACGGCAGGGACACGGAGACATGCTCCTTGGCAAAGCGGTTCATCAACCGGACCAACAGCTCGCTCAGGCAGGAATAATCGCCGGTGGAAAGCGAAAGCAGGGCCAGCTCCTCGAAGCCGCCCTCGGCAATGCCTTTTTCGGCCATGGCAAAGATCTTCTCCGGGGTGCGCTCCCGCACCGGCCGGTAGATCATGCCCGCCTGGCAAAAACGGCAGCCCCGGGTGCAACCCCGGGCGATCTCCAAGCCCAGCCGGTCGTGGACGATCCGGGTAAGCGGCACCAGGGGGGGCTGTTCGATGCTGGCGCCTTCCAGGTCGGCAAGAATCCTTCGCCGCACCAACCCGTTGCCGGAAAGCACTTGCATGCCGAGAAACTTGCCGCCATCGTCGTAACGCGGCTCAAAAAAGGAGGGGACATACACCCCCTCGATGCGACTGAGCCGCTCCAGCACCGCCTGCCGCTCTTCCCCGCTTTCCTTGGCCGCGCGAACCGCCTCGCATATTTCCAGCACCGCTTCCTCGCCGTCTCCGAGAAGAATGGCGTCAAAGAAATCCGCCACCGGCTCGGGATGGAAGGCGCAGGGCCCGCCGCCGATGACCAGGGGATGCGCTGCGGTGCGGTCCGCGCTGCGGAAGGGCAGCCCGGCCAGTTCGAGGATGGTGAGGATATTGGTATAGCAGAGTTCGTAGGGCAGAGTGATGCCGAGGATATCGAAATCAGCCACCGGGTGCTGCGACTCCAGGGAAAACAGGGGGAGATGGTGGGCGCGGAGCAGCTCCTCCAGATCGCGGTCCGGGGTATAGACCCGTTCGGCCACCAGATCCTTCCGGGCGTTGACGATATGGTAGAGGATCTGCAACCCCTGGTGGGACATGCCCAGCTCGTAGAGGTCCGGGAAGGCCAGCACCATGCGAAGGGCAACGGAATCCCACTCCTTTTTCACCACATGCAGCTCGTTGCCGCCATATCTGCTGGGCTGTCTCACCTGCGGCAGCAGGGTATCTATCTCGCTATTCATCGAAATTTCCTGAATAAAACCGGCCGATCGGAGCCGATTGATCGTTACAGTGTTGGCCTGGGCCAAAGCGGATACGGTGGCGCGGGACGGTTACGAGCTACTCAACAGGCACCAGGGCAAAACCGGCAGGCAGATCCACCTGAAAATCGTTCGCGCTGAAGACCGCATCAGGCAGCCAATCTCCAAGAACAAGCTCCATGACCGCGCCGTTATGGTTGGCGTGAATCCTGATCAGCCCCGGCATTCGACAATTATCCGATCCGCCTTCGGAGGCCGGCGCATAGTTGTCATACCAGACATCAACCATGATCCGGCCGTCGGCCCCTGCAACCAAATGCCGCAGGATCACCTGTTGCGTCGGATCAAAAAGCACATGCCGCCGGAGCGACTCTCCCCCGGAAGCCTCGCTGGCGTAGGCGAGTTCCAGCCACAGACCGCGCCCTTCCGGATCTTGGGCCACGGAAAAAATCCGCAGCGTTTCAGGAGCCAGTCTGCCTGCAAGCCAAAAAAAACCGTGAGCCGGATCAAAACCCCGGGGAGCATATTTCTTAAAGGCGGCGGCGGTGACCAGCCCCTCATACCCCTTTCCTTCCGGCACCACGACATACCGGAAAAAAGTGCCGTCCGTGGCCAGGAACATCATGGGTTGCCCCAGGGGATTGAGGCCGGTGAATTTCAAATACGAGGGCGCCTTGGCTTGGACAAAACCGGAGATCGTGCCATTCTGCACCAGGGATTTCAACGAAAGCCGCACCTGGGCGTCAAGGCAGCAGGAGCACTCCTGCTGGTGCGCCATGGCTTCGCGGAACCGGGCCACGGCTTCCTGTTGCTGCAACTCACCCAGCGGCCGGGTGGCCGGCAGGGTGGCGCAGCCGCCGGCAAAGAGCAGAAGAACAACAAGCCCCCCCCACAAGGCGCGAAGAAGGGCGCGATTCATTTCGAGCCGCCGGAATGATTATCCCCGGAAGACAAGGACTCCAGCTTGCGGCGAACAACCTCCTTCTTGTTTTCCTCCTCGTGGAGTTCCAGGGCTTTCACATAGGCCTGGCGAGCCTTTGGCCTGTCGTTGTTTTTCAGATAGGCATCGCCAAGATGCTCGTGGATGGTCGGATCCTCGGGGGAGAGCGCCACAGCCAACTCAAGCTCCCGGACCGCGGCCGGAAAATCCCCAAGTTGATAATAGACCCACCCCAGACTGTCGCGGACAAAGCCATCCCTGGGCAACTGGAGAATGGCCTGTTCGATATACGCCTTGGCCTCTTGCAGATTCCTCCCCTCTTCAGCCCAGGTATATCCCACGTAGTTCAGGGCCCGGGCATGCTTCGGCTCGCGCTTCAGCACCTCTTCCATCTCGCGCATGGCTCCGGCCGTGTCATCCAGCTTATGGAGAAACAGGGCGTACTCGTAATGCGCTTCCACATTGTCGGGAAAATCTGCAAAGGCCTTGGTGAACACCCCATGGGCCTTGTCAATCTTCTCTTCGCCCGCGTACAGCATTGCCAGGGCCACATAAAAATTAAGCCGCCGGTGCTGCTTGTCGTCCATGGCCTGCCGCAGCGCCTTTTCCGCCCCGGGGAAATCCTTTTCCTCCTGCAGAATCCTGGCCAGCATGAGAACCGATTCTTCATAGGCCGGGCTGGGCGGGCGTACCTGGCGAAGAAGCTTCTTGGCTCCGGCAAGATCGCCCTGCTGGTAATAGGCCAGAATCAACAGGGCCCTGGCTGCGTCTGACTGGGGATCTTCCTTGAGAAGCGCCTTCAGCCGGGTGACGGCCTCGGGGCGCCTGTCCGCATCAAGAAGAATCCGGGCGATGGCAAGCTCGATCTTGGCCGGATTGGCCGAGATTTCCCGCATTTTTTCCATTTCCGCCAACGCCTTCCCCACCTCGCCCTGCCGGAAATACACATTGGCCAAAAAACTCCTGGCCCGCTCGTCGGCCGGGTCTTCTGCCAGAATCCGGCCGTAGAGGGCAATGGCCTCGGAATACCGCTTTTCCTGCACATACAATTCCGCCGCCTCATGGGCCAGCATCGGCGACCAGTTGAGAGCCAGGGCTTTCTCAAAAGCCGCGGACGCTGCGTCGAAAAGGCGCATCTCCTGATAGAGCTTGGCAAGATAATAAAAACCGGCGTAGGAATCCGGATTGAGCTCCGTCAGTTTTTCCAAAACCTCCCGCGCCTTGCCGTAATTACCAACCCTGGCATACAGCCCGCCCAGCAAGAGACGGACATTGAAGTTTTGCGGATCATCAACCAGGATGGCCTGATATATTTCAATGGCCTCCCCATGCCGCTCCATGATGCTGTAAAGATTGGCAAGAAGCGCCCGGGTTTCCGAATCCTTGGGGTTCAGGGCGATGAGCTTGTTCACCCATTCAACCGCTTGCTCCCGTTGTCCGGTTTTAACAAGCAGCGAAGCGAGGGAGCGCATGACATGGCCAGCCATGCGGTCGCACACCAGGGCCTGTTTGTAAGCGTAGATCGCCTCCTCATAATTCCCCTCAATCTCCGCCGACTTGCCCCACAGAAAATTAAAATACGCGCACCCCTTGTCCACCGCTTCTTCATAGGGTTCGAGTTCCGCGGCAAAGGGCGGCTGCCCAGGCACCCCTTGAATGACCGGGGCGCACGACAGGCAGCAAAGGGCCAAGCCACCGGCAATCAACAGACGCTTCAGCATAACGGTTTCTCCCTGTAGACCCAGAACCCTGAGCCAAGCCATGATTTTCTTTCCCGATGTTTCTTCCGCCGGGGAAACAATCCCCTTCCCGTTCAAAAAAGCTCGACAACGACTGCCATGACCAGGGCATGAACGGCTTGGGCGTCCGCTGTTCCATCAATGCGCCGGATATTGGCCCCGGTGAGGCGGGCAAAGATATCAGCCACCCGGGCCAAGGCCCCTTCCTGCTCAAAATCGTTCAGGGTCTCGCCGCGGAGCTTCTGCACCCGATGCACCCCAAGAGACACAGGCGCCTCAAGCATAATAACCATATCCGGCACCGGCGCAAACAATTCATTTGCCGCGATGATTTTTTGCGGATCATGCCCGGCCGCGCCCTGATAGGCGGCGGTGGAATAATAGTACCGGTCGGTGAGCACCACCTGGCCTTTGGCCAAAGCCGGAGCGATGACCTGCGCCACATGCTCGCGCCGGTCATCGAGGAACAGGGCCAGTTCCTCTTCCGGGGTGACGCTCTTGCGATTTTTATACAACTCTCTGATTTTGCGGCCATACTGCCCATCGGTGGGCTCACGGGTAACAACCACGCTCAAACCGCGTTGGCGCAAGGCCTCGGCCAGCAGCGCGATCTGGGTGGTCTTGCCGGTCCCGTCGATTCCTTCAAAAGCGATGAGTACGCCTTTTCGTTTCATTCCTGAATACCCTTAACAGCTATCAGTTGTCAGCTTGTAGATTGCAGCGTATGGCTTATGGCTTATGGCTTACATCTGCAAGCTTTTTTCTGTTGGCAACAATGACCTCGGCCATGGCAACCGCGGCGGCCAAGCTCGTGGGCTCGGCCACCCCCTGGCCCGCGATATCATAGGCCGTGCCGTGATCCACCGAGGTCCGGACAATGGGCAACCCCAGGGTTACATTCACCCCGTCGCTGAAATGCAGGAGCTTGAAGGGGATCAAACCCTGATCATGGTACATGCAGACCACCGCGTCAAACTGCCCGGCCGCGGCCTTATGAAATACCGTGTCCGGCGGAAAAGGCCCCTCGACCAGCCAACCATCCCGCCGGCCATCCGCCACAGCCGGGACGATAACCCGTTGTTCCTCATCGCCGAACATGCCGCCTTCGCCTGCGTGGGGATTCAATCCCGCCACAGCCAGCCGGGGGTGCTCCACGCCGAAATCATCCCGCAGCGCCCGGCCGGTGATGGTGATCATCCGCAGCACCGACTCCCGGGTAATGGCCCCGGGCACCTCCGCCAGGGGTTGATGGATGGAGACCAGGGTGACCTTGAGCGTGGCGCCCGCCATCATCATGGCATAGTCCCGCGCCTGGCACAGCTCGGCCAACATCTCGGTATGGCCGGGAAACCGGTAGCCACCGGCCTTGAGCGCCCCTTTGCTGATGGGGCAGGTCACCAGCCCGGCCAGGTGGTCGCCCTGGACAAGCCGCACCGCTTCTTCGATATAACGCCCCATGGCCCGGCCGGTTTCAGGGGTGGGGTTTCCCCAGCACAGTCCTTCGCCGAGATCGGACAGGGAAAGCACATTGATCGCCTTGGGCAGGCGGGGCGCACCAGGCTGCCATTCCACCACCGGGATCCCGATGCCAAGAGCGGCGCCGCAGCGGCGCAATACCCCTCCATCGCCGATGACCACCGGCCACCCGGCAGAACCACCCCGGGCAAAAAAGCGCAGGATAATCTCCGGCCCGATGCCCACCGGACAGCCCATGGTAATGGCCAGGGGAAGGGATTTTGCCTCAGCTCCAGGTTGCACCGTCATTCTCCATAGCTCAGATCAAAGGCGTTTTTCACCAGCTCAAACACCGGCTCAGCCTCGCCGGCAATGGTAATGGCCACCACGTCAAAACGGGCCGGATGCGCCTCCCTGCCTGTTTCGGCCAGATACTGCAAGGCGGCCTTGGAAATCTGCCGACACTTGGCCGGGGTCACCGCCTCAAAGGGATGGCCGCACTGATGGCCGCGCCGGGTCTTCACCTCGACAAACACCAGAATACCCTGATCCTCGGCTACAATGTCGATCTCCCCCAGCTTGGTCCGATAATTCTTCACAAGAATCCGATAGCCCTGCCGGGCAAGATATTGGCAGGCAAGCGATTCCCCTTGCTGCCCGACGGAGGCCGTGCCCGCGGCCTTCAGCTTGCCGAACAATCGCGCACCGGCTTGAAGCTCAAGCGATGGATGGGACAGGGTCCGATTTCCCGGATAATCCGGCGATGCTCGGCAGTGGGATACCCCTTGTGCCTGGCGAAGTTATACTGGGGGTATTCAAGATGGAACTGCTCCATGATCGCATCCCGGGTCACCTTGGCGACAATGGAAGCGGCGGAGATGGAGGCGCTGCGCGAGTCGCCTTTGACCAAGGCCTGTTGCGCCACGGCCATGGGCACGGTGAATTTGCCGTCAACCAGCAGGAAGTCAGGCAGGGAAGGAAGCGTTTCCACTGCCTTTCGCATGGCCAGCAAAGAGGCTTGCAGGATATTGAGCCGGTCGATCTCCTCTGCGGAAACAATCCCCACCCCGATTCCGGCCCCGAGGGCAACAAGACGCTGCGCCAGCTCCCCGCGGGTTTTGGCGCTCAATTTTTTTGAATCCTGAAATTGCTGATACTCGCAGCGGGGCGGAAGAATGACGCAGGCGGCCACCACCGGCCCGGCCAGCGGGCCGCGTCCTGCTTCGTCGGTCCCGGCCACGGTGGCGTAGCCCTGGCTGATCAGAGATCGTTCAATGGCAAAGGTGTCGCCAGCCAGGGAAGCTGGCCACAGTGTTATCGCCTTGGGCAAGACGCACCACCTTGTGATGACCCGAAAGAACCACGAATAAAAGGGCCACGGTTACCCGTGGCCCAGCAATGGCGAAGCGAGACAAATCCCGGAGCACAGGCGCATATGGCCTTTCCTGCTCCGGGCAATGCGCAATGGCTAGTTGATGCCTTTTTCCCTGATTCTCGCTGCCTTGCCGCGCAGGTTGCGCAGGTAGTACAGACGCGAACGACGGACTCGGCCCTCGCTCACCAGTTCGATCTTGTCGACCCTGGGAGAACACAAGGGGAAGGTTTTCTCCACGCCGATCCCATGGGAGATCTTGCGGACGGTGACGCTGGCCCCCATGACCCCTTTGCGGCGGCGGATAACAACCCCCTGAAAAAGCTGGGTCCTTTCCTTGTTGCCTTCGATGATCCGGATATGCACTTTCACGGTATCGCCGGGACGAAAGTCCGGCATGTCATGCCGCATATTCTCTTGTTCCATCTGCTCAATGATGTTCATAGTTTTTCCTCTTTCAACCCTTTATGAGAACGGATTCCACTGGGCCATTATACACGCCCACACTGTTTTTTCAATGCTTACCTAACACTCGGTCCAGAACGATGGCCGCAGCCGACCGGACAGAGAGATGATTATATTCGCCATATCCGACAATGGGAGGCAGCAGCGCATCGACATCGGCAAAAACTTCCGGCGTCATGCCCCAGCCGGTGCCAAACAAGATCAGATGCGGCTCCCCGGCAAAAATCCGCTGCCGCGCTTCCACGTAATCCAGTTGGTTGACGTGCGGCTTGGCGCTGGTGGCAAGGACTGTTGGTCTTTGCTGCCATTTCGCCTTCACCAGTTCGTACATCTCTGCCAGATCGGTGCAAACCCGCACCAGAGCCAGGGCGTCCTTGCGTTTCGGGTTATATGTCGCCCCGTGCCCTGTCTGCCAGTGCGCCAGAATATCCCTGACCAGCGCCTGCTGGTCCGCAAAAGGAGTGACAATGTACAGGGTGTCGATGCCAAAGGTCCTGCCTGCCCTGGCAATATCATGCAGGTCCAGATTGGTCACCGCCGAGCCGATGGTCTCGCCGTTCTTGTTACAGACCGGATAATGGACCAGGGCCAGATCGAGCCGCAGCACGGGTTGCTCCGGGCCGTCGTTCACAACTGGCCGCAACATCGGAAAGCAGTCATCGGCATAAGGAGCCGTAACGAAATGGTCTCTGCCATAATTATTTCGTAACGGCTCCTAAACATTGCCCATCGTGTTGAATGACTAATTCTCCGGCTGACTCTTCCAACCGCTCTCCCGCAGCCTGGCAAGAAGTCCCTGCCGCTGTAAAATCTTTAACTCGCCGGGGCTAAAACGCATCCTGGCAACAAGATCCGGCCGTTTGGCCAAGGTTCGCTCAACCGCGGCAATAAGCCGCCACTGGGCCACTGCCCCGTGATCCCCGGAAAAAAGCACCTCCGGCGCTGCTACGCCCTCAAAAAGCCTGGGCCGCGTATACTGCGGATACTTGAGCCCGCCCCGGCTGAAGGTGTCATAGTCCGCGGAATCGGCACATCCCAAAACCCCCGGCCTCAGCCTGGTGATGGAATCGATGAGGACCATGGCCGCCAATTCCCCACCGGTGAGGATATAGTCGCCGATGGAGATTTCCTCGTCCACATAGCGGGCGGCAAAGCGTTCATCCACCCCTTCATAGCGCCCGCACACCAGAAGCAACCGCGCCTGCCCGGCCAGCTCTTGAGCAACACTCTGCGAATAGGGCCGCCCCTGGGGGCTTAAGAGGATCACCCTCCCCGGCTGCGGGGCCATCTCCTGCACCGCCTGCACCGCAGCGGCAAGAGGTTCCGGCTTCATCACCATGCCTTCCCCGCCGCCAAAGGGGCGGTCATCGGTCATGGCATGCTTGTCCAGCGCATACTCCCGGATATTGTGGCAGAAAACTCCTATCTGCCCGGCTTCCTGGGCCCTGCGGATTATCCCCTCCTTGAGCGGAGAATCCAGCAGCTCCGGAAAAATCGTCAGGACATCAAAACGAATGGTTTCGCCCGCGAGTGCTTCAGCTTGCATCGCCCGGCGTCCCACCCGCGTTCATTTCCAGCAAGCCCGGAGGCGGCGTGACCATCAGCGCCTTGCCATCCGGCGCAAGCCCGGCAACACAGGCATCAATCGCCGGGATCAGATACTCGGCTCCCCCTCCGGTAATCACCAGAATATCATGGGCAGGGGTGGCCAGAAGCGAGGTGATCCGGCCAAGCTCGCGCCCTTCATCGCTGATCACCGGCAACCCAACCAGCTCATGCCAGTAAAAGGTCTCCGGCCCACGACTCGGCAGAAGTTCCCGGTCGATCCGCACCTCCCAGCCGCGCAACGCTTCGGCCGCGCTTCTGCCGGAAAGGCCGACAAGCTCAAGGAGTACGAGATTCCCCAAGGGGCGGCTCTTCTCGACCGCATACGATCGTGCAAGGCCATGACCCGTTTCAACCAGGGTCAACAGCGTATAGCCGCGAAAATCATCGGGATTGCCGGAAAAAGGGTAGACCTTGAGTTCACCCTTGATGCCATGGGCCTTGACAACATTGCCCACCGCAATCTGCCCATCATGGGCAACCCCGACATCAAGGATTTCCAAAAATCCTACTCCACTATCTCGAGGCGAGCCTTGCGGTTATCCTTGCCTGCGGTGGCGGAAAGCAGCGAACGGATGGCCCTGGCGGTCCGCCCCTGTTTTCCGATCACCTTGCCAAGATCCTCCTTGGCTACCCGCAACTCAAGGACAACGGCGCCATCGCCTTCCGTTTCTGTAACCTGGACGGAAGCGGGATCATCCACCAATGCAGTGGCTATGAATGCGACCAGATCCTTCATGGATTCTTATTCCGCCACTTTGGCGGTCTTGGCCAGCAAGCTCTTCACCGTATCGGAAGGCAGGGCGCCCTTGTCGAGCCAGACCTGAATCCGGTCCTGCTTGACAATAACCTCGGCGGGCTGCTTGCAGGGGTCGTAGGTGCCGACCACTTCAAGAAACTGCCCGTCGCGGCACGCCTCGGCGTTGGCTACGACAATGCGGTAAAAAGGTTTCTTCTTGCGGCCCATTCTGGTCAAACGAATCCGTACTGCCATGTAATGTTTCCTCCTGTGGGTTATTCAACTTTTTTTGACAGGCCACCCATGGGGCGTCCTGTGCGTATTCTCATATAAAGACGGACCTACCGGAACAGCCCCTTGGGCCGTTTCTTTTTCTTCGGCCCGCCGACAAAGGCGCCCAGTCCGCCGGGCTTGCCGCTCATCTGCTTCATCATCTTGAGCATTTCCGTGTAGCTCTTGATGACCTTGTTCACGTCCTGCACCGTGGTGCCGCTCCCCTTGGCGATGCGCGTCCTGCGGTTCGCGTTGAGGATGGCGTGGTTGCGGCGCTCCTTGATGGTCATGGAGTTGATGACCGCCTCCACCTTGACCAATTCCTTTTCATCGGGCTTGGGCATGTCCTTGAGCTGTTTGATCCGGCTCATCCCCGGAATCATGCCCATGATCTGCTCCAGGCTGCCCATCTTCTTGATCTGCTGGATCTGCTCAAGAAAATCCTCCAGGGAAAACCCCTCTTTCTTGAGCTTCTTGGCGAGCTTTTCCGCCTTGTCCTTATCAACGACTGCCTCGGCCTTTTCGATCAGGGTGAGCACATCGCCCATGCCCAAGATCCGGGAGGCAACGCGGTCCGGATGGAACGGCTCCAGGGCGTCAAGCCCTTCACCCATGCCGACGAACTTGATGGGCCGCTGGGTCACTTTCTTGATGGACAGGGCCGCGCCGCCGCGGGCATCGCCATCCATCTTAGTCAGGATCACGCCGCTGATGGCAAGATCGAGATTAAATTTTTCAGCCACCGTGACCGCGTCCTGGCCGGTCATGGCATCGGCCACGAAAAGGATCTCGGCGGGCTGCACCGCATCCTTGATCCGGGCCAACTCCCCCATGAGCTCCTGATCCACATGGAGCCGGCCGGCGGTGTCGATAATCAGTGTATCATAGCCGCCGCTCTGGGCGGCATGCACAGCCTGGCGGCAAATAGCCACCGGATCTTGATCAGTGGCCGAGGGATGCACTGGCACCCCAAGGCTCTGCCCCAGAATGGTCAACTGGTCAATGGCCGCTGGCCGATACACGTCGGCAGGCACCAGGTACGGCTTGCGCCCCTTGCCCTGCAGCAGCTTGGCCAGCTTGCCGGAGGTGGTGGTCTTACCGGAACCCTGCAGACCCACCATCATAATAACTACGGGCTGGCGGCCACTGAGATTGAGGGTGGCGGTCTGTCCGCCCAACAGCTCAACCAACTGGTCGTGAACAACCTTGACCACCTGCTGGCCAGGGGCCAGGGAACCGACAACTTCCTGGCCAATCGCCTTCTCGGCGACAGTGGCGACAAATTCCTTGGCAACCTTGAAATTGACGTCGGCTTCCAGCAGGGCCATGCGCACTTCGCGCAGCGCCTCCTGGATGTTTTCCTCGGTCAGCCTGCCATGGCCGCGAAGCTGTTTAAAAACATCATGTAACCGGTCTGAAAGCGACTCAAACATTCAATCACTCAAGCATGCTGCGGGAAAGCCCGGCAGCCGCGATAATTCCTGAAAAAAGACACACCTCACCCTCTCCGGGCCGGAAAACGGACAAAGATACTGTGCCAAAGCCAGGTTGTCAAGCAACAAATCTGCGCAGAAAATCCATCGCAAGGGAGACGATACTCTTGCAGGCGGCTGGTTGGCGCGGGAACAGGTAATGTCCCCGGAATTCGCTCAGTGGCCAATAACCAGAAGTCTGCTATGCCGTAATGCGCCCGACAGATCACGGACTTCAGATCAACTGGAGAATTTGATTCAAAAGCGCGCATACTTCGACGAAGCGGGCGTCCGCCACTTTGGCGGCGGGGTGGGGAGTGGCCTGACGGGCGCGCCAGTCGAAATATTTTGGCTGATGGCAAAGCACATAGCTGGTTTTGTTGACGCCGGCTTTGGGGACCGGGCCAACAGCGACCGCGAAGGGGTTATCGGCGTTATATTCCGCGGTGGTCATGGGCAGGCCGATAACCAGGGAGGTGCGGTCATTGAACTCCCGGGGAGAAAGAACCAAAAAAGGATGGATGTCGCGCATTTCGCGGCCGGCCTGGGGATTGCAGTCGATCCAGATGATCTCCTGACGGCCCGGCACCCACCCGCGTTTTGCCGCTACCATTTTTCGGCCCCAAGCTTTTCCGTGCCCTGCATCACTTCCCCGCCGTGGTGTTCCGGCTTGTAACGCTCCAGCCGTTGCTTGAGGGTGAGGGTGGCATCCTGGATCGGAGAAATAATGACCTTGCCTTCCTCCACCGTTACCCGCACCTGTTGATCCTCGTACAAATGCGCCTCGCGTGCCACGGCGGCGGGCAGACGGACGCCAAGACTGTTACCCCAGTGCTTGATATTGAGTATCGCTTCGGCCATTGTGTTGCCTCCAGTATAAAGTTTACACAAAGTATAAACATACCCAAGGATGGACGCAACGTGTTTTTAGCTCAGGGGGCAATCGTGGCGGTGAGTTTGAGTCCCCAAGGCCCTGTATACCCGCTGGAAGACGACAGGCAAAATGATTGAGCACCCAGGAGGCAAATTGGCCTTGGGTCACGCCCAGTTCACCAGCTTCAATCCCGGTATTCTGCGAAAATGCTTCTGATTGTTTGAGACCAGGGTGAGGTTACGGGCAAGCGCGGTAGCGGCGATTATCAGATCCAGGTCGGCAAGCCGCAAGCCCTGAACCTCCAGGGTGGCCTTCATTTTTCCGAATGCTTCCACCGTTTCCGGGCCTGGCGGCAAAAGGGGGAAAGCGCTCTCAATGGTCTTGAGCTTGGCCAGATTTGCATCGACATTCTGCGACTTGTAAGCGCCATAGTACAGCTCCATCATGGTGATGGTGCTGAGATACAGAGGCTCGTGCACATGAATGCGCAGGTTCTCCGCCACCCCGCCCTGCCCCTTCAGAGAATAGATCACCGTGTCGGTGTCGAGAAGAAACATTACAGCCCCCCTGCAAGCCGCTGGCTGTTTTTACGGGCATTTTTGATTTCGGCGACAATCTCACCGGCTGGCCTGGAGTCTTCCCATGAACCGGACAATTGCAGCAGCACCTCGGCCGGAGACGGCATGGCACGGCAAGTCTTCTGCGAAGAAAGATGCGCCTTGACCAGAAAGATGATCTCCTGACTCACCGATCTGTTTTCCGCCGTTGCCAGTCTTTTCAGTTGTTCGTACAGACCGTCATCAATCCCTTTTACTTGCAGGTTTGCCATGGCTTCCTCCGTTGCGTTACGCGCACAGTTCTTTCATGAAATAGTAATATTTTATCATGATTTGGACAAGCAAAAAAATCGCGGGCTCCAAGATACAGGCGATAAAACCGGCTTGGTCGTTACTGAAGGCGGGGGGGCAAAGAGGACGAATTTCGGCGGCATAATACTTTGATTTGATAATTAAGTAAGGCGTCTCCCGGAATTTGGATTATCATTGAACAGCAACGCGACGAGGTGCGATCACATGAAAAAACTAAAAAACATACATCCCGGCGAAATCCTGCTTGAGGAATTTCTCAAACCGATGCAGATCAGCCAAAATGGATTGGCCCGCGCCATCGGCGTGCCGCCGCGCCGCATCAATGAAATTGTCCTGGGGAGGCGTTCCGTGACGGCGGATACCGCTCTTCGTCTGGCCCAGGCATTTGGAACCTCGGTCCAGTTCTGGATGGGCTTGCAGGATGAATATGCAGTGCGGGAGGCCGCCAGGGAGGCCATCGCCCAGCAACTCGCCAACATCCAGCCTCTGGCTGCCTGAAAGCTGTACCGAATAATTAAGTAAGACGTCCCCCGGAATTATCCATCACCGCGGCATCAGCGCGAACACGCCCCAGCCCAGGTATTCACGGGTGTAAGCGGCGTAGCGCTCGGGTTCCGAGGTCAGTTTGGCTCGAACCTCTTTGGCTAACTCGTCGCCGGGATTGGCTTCAAGCCATCGGCGCATGGTGAGCCATTTAGCCGCCTCGTATCTGTCCCAGCCGTCTTGATCAGCCAGAACCATTTCCACGACGTCGTAGCCAAGGTGGCAGAAAGAGGCGAGAAGTTCCGGAAGCAGGAGAAAATCGGAGATTGAGTTGGCAAGACACCCCTTGGCAACATCTTCCGTCGGCGGCAACTGCCGCCAAAAGGGCTCGCCGATGAGGATGATCCCTCCGGTGCGCAGGCTCCGCGCCAGAAGCTCGATAGTGCCGGCGACTCCCCCACCGATCCAAGTGGCGCCGACACAGGCTGCCACACCGACCTTCTCGTCAGAGACATAGCCGGCAGCATCGCCATGGATGAACGTGACTTGATCGGCGACGCCGAGTTCTTCAGCACGGAGTTTCGCTTGCTCGGTGAACAACTGGCTCATGTCGATACCGATGCCGATGACGCCGTGATCGCGTGCCCAGGTGCACAGCATCTCCCCCGAACCACTGCCGAGGTCGAGCACCCGGGCCCCCGATTCCAGACGCAGCGCCGCGCCGAGCGTGGCGAGCTTTTCGGGTGTGATCGGGTTGTGGATGCGGTGAGCGCCTTCAGTGATGTTGAATATCCGTGGAATGTCCATTGTGGAAAATTTCCTTACGGGTGTGAAAGATTCCCGCTTTCTGGGGTCTGCATCTTCTGGGGTCAAATCTTTGTTTGCCACTAGAAAAGAGACGAGTGTGGATCAAGAATAAAAATTTGGCCCCTTAGTTGCCGCTAGTTTTCCTTATTACGCGAAACGGCTTTTCAGGTTCTTCAGTTGCGGGAGAAGGAGAGGGATGTCCTGCTCGATGATGTTCCACAGGATGTCGTTGTCGATGCCGAGATAGGCATGGATCAACCGGTTGCGGGTAGCGATAATCTGGCGCCAGGGGATCTCGGACGCGGATTCGCGGATTTCAGCGGGAATGCGGGAGGCCGCCTCGCCAAGCAGCTCAAGGTTCCGCGCCGTGGCGTCATAGGTAAGGCCGCTTAAGACGAAACCCGGCTGATCAAGTCCTGCCGTGTAGGCAAGCACCTTTTCGGCAAAATCGATCATGTCGTCCAGATAAAATCGCCATTCCCGTTCAGACACTGATCGCCTCCCGCTCAATGAACGGCCGCAGTTCCGGGCGCAAAGCCTTTTCGGTAACCAGGTCCACCGAGTAACCCAGAGCGTCTTCAAGATAAAACTGCACCCCGAAATAGCGTTGCGAAGTAGCCGGGCCATCGAAGGCAACCAACACATCCACATCGCTGTCCGGACGCACTTCATCACGGGCCAGGGAACCGAACAAAACCAGCCGGACAACCCCGAAGCGTTTCGCCAGTTCGGGTTTGGCCCTGGCAAGCACCCGCAAGGCATCGCTGCGTTTCATAATTACACCTCCTCGGCCTGTAATGTCTCCGCCTGAAATAAGGTAACAGGGTCAGGGACAAGCGTCAAGCAAACGGGGGACGGGAAACGCCTCCTGCAACTTGACCCCCTTATCCGAACCAAGGGAGCCGCAACTTTTCTATAAGCATGATTTTGACAGAGAAAACCAAGGATTAAGCGAAGAAAGCACTTACTTTTTGGAAGATTATACTGAGATATCAGACAAGTAGCTTGGTCAACCCCGTTCCACTTTAATGGCAAGTGCCAAGAATAAAGATTGACCCCTTAGTTGCCCTCACATCGCTGTCCGGACGCACTTCATCGCGGGCCATGGAACCGAACAAAACCAGCCGGACAACCCCGAAGCGTTTCGCCAATTCGGGTTTGGCCCTGGCAAGCACCCGCAAGGCATCGCTGCGTTTCATAATTACACCTCCTCGGCCTGTAATGTCTCCGCCTGAAATAAGGTAACAGGGTCAGGGACAAGCGTCAAGCAAACGGGGGCCGGGTAACGCCTCCTGCAACCAGAACCCCTCATCCGAACCAAGGGAGCCGCAACTCTTCTATAAGCATGATTTTGGCAGAGAAAAACAAGGATTAAGCGAAGAAAGCACTTACTTTTGGGAAGATTATACTGAGTTATCAGACAAGTAGCTTGGCCCGACCCCGTTCCATGGCAGGATTTTCATTGTTGGGTCTGGAGAATGTCCGAAAGTCAAGCCTGACCCCGGCGCCATCCCGGGAGATTAGGTATTACGTCACCGGAATTTGTTAGCCGGCCCGGAGGGTGTAAAAAGGATTGTGTA
>DDWZ01000001.1 GCA_002347095.1 Desulfobulbaceae bacterium UBA2273
ACACAATCCTTTTTACACCCTCGATAAAGCCACAAAACGCAGTCGCTCGAGCGCGCAGGAGTTTTAACAACTCCTAATCTTCGTGCCCGAGCAGCCCTTCCTGTTTCTCGATCACCGAGAAAACCTGAAGCAATTGTTTTTTGCTTTCCTCCGGGACACTGATAAACCTGCAGGCCAGACGGATACGCCTTGGCGAGTAATCAGAATTTGCCTCAACCACCATAAGACGCCTGGCTACGGAATACAGCCCCGCAACTTTCAGCGTTGCGCCTTCGAGGAGAATCTCCAGATTGATCATTGCAGGGAAAAACCAGTTGAACCGCGCCTGGGCTTCGAGTTCGCACAGGAGCCCACCCTCGCTGAAGTTGATAATTTCGGCCTGGTATGTGTCGTTTCCCTGCTCCAAGCTGGCAGCGGCGCCTGGAACGCTGTACCGCCTTGCTTTCCGCAAGGAAAAAGGCGTGCAGAGCCTGGTGATGAGTTCGCCAGGAACGTTGGGCGCACAGGGGATTGTAAAATATTCCTCTATGCCGTAGCGTTTGATCTCTTCGATATAATCCCGTTTTTTAGTGGAAGTAAAAAGAACAAATTTTGTTCGTTGCGGTTCAGGAAGAGCAAGTTTTTTCTGGGCGAATTCAAGCCATTTTTTACCGGATGACTCCCTTGAGAAAATCACCAGGTGATAGTGGGCATCTTCGATAAGCCCCCTTGCCTCTTCGGCATCCTGGGCCTCGGAAACAACCGCGTCGTTTACCGTGGCTTGAATCATGGTCCTGATTATGCGCCGCATGCTGGCCGAGCTGTCCATTATAATGATATTTCGCGCCATGACTCACTCCTTGGAAAACTTGGTGTCCACATGAAAAACGATGCAATCGGTCAACGTACCCCTCATCCCTTTTCAGCGTTGCCGACAATCCGGCACGGTTTCGATCTGGTTGCGCATTCGGCTCTGTTTCCTCATGCATCTTCATACAAAAGCCTTGTATGTATGGCGCATTGCCATATAAAAAACTATATACTGAAATCAATCCGCATAACAGAAAATATTTCCACCCCGCATATCGATTTCCATGACAACAACTGAAAAAAAAAATTCCGGCCCCAAACCAGCCGGCGCAGCGATCTGGGCCTTTACCACGTATTTCTGCGAAGGCTTGCCCTATTCGATCATCCGCACCGTTTCCACCGTATTCTTCCGAGATAACGGCGTTAGCCTTGAAGGAATAGGGCTCACCTCCCTTTTCGGTTTACCCTGGACCTTGAAATTTTTTTGGGCGCCGCATATTGACCGGTATGGCAGCAAACGCCAGTGGCTCCTCATCATGCAGGTTTTACTGGCAGGACTTTTGCTGATTGCCGCAGCCCTTGCCCCCCTGCCCCAGGCCCCCGTCCTTATCGGCATGCTTTTCCTGGCGGGGAGTTTCCTGGCCGCCACCCACGACATCGCCATTGACGGCTACTACCTCGAAACCCTGGACTCTCGCGAACAGGCCCGTTTCATCGGCTATCGGGTCATGGCTTACCGTATTGCCATGATGGCCGGCGCCGGAGTTATCGCAACCATCGGTACAACCAAGGGATGGACCATGGCTTTTGGCGGATCGGCACTCATTCTGGCACTTTTTTCCGCCTACCACCTGCGCTATCTCCCCCAAGGGGAAACAGCCCGCCTCCCGCTGACCTTACTGCTGCCGAAACCCACAACCGGCCGACTGCTCAGACTTGCCTGCGCCGCAGCCCTTGCCGTGATCGCCGTGCGCCTTTACGATCAGACAATTCTCGCGCAGGGCCTTGTGCTGCTCCCGGGATTTTTGCACAAGATCAACCTGGCCGGGCTGATCGGTCTGCTTCTGGTCAGCGGACTCATCATTATAGGCGCCCAGAGAAAAAAAATTGAACAATGGCTGCACAGCAAGGGCAACCCATTTTTCAGCGAAGCGTTCTTTTCCTTTATGGATCGAGATAAAATCGCTCCCATCCTTGCCTTTATCGTCCTGATTAGAACCGGAGAATACATGCTTTCCAGTATGGTTGCGCCGTTCATGGTCGATCTCGGCATAAAAAAACATTACGGCTGGATCTCGGGCGGGATTGGCCTGCCGTTCTCCATAATCGGCGCAATGCTCGGCGGATGGCTCATCTCGAAATATTCACTCCGAAGAATGATCTGGCCCCTGTTGCTTGCCCAGAATTTCACCAATCTGACCTATATGTTTCTGGCTCTTAAGCTCGAGGCCTTCATCCTGCTCAACACCGGGAATCCCGATCCCGCGGTGATAGGCCCAGCAAATCTTCTCATGGTTGCCTGCATCCACGCCTTTGACCAACTCGCCGGAGGCCTCGGCACAGCCGTGCTCATGATTTTTCTCATGCGCTTATGCCAGCCGCGCTTCAAAGCAGCGCACTACGCCATCGGCACCGGACTCATGAGTTTCAGCGGTCTGTATGCCGGGGTATTGAGCGGCTTTCTCGCCGCCTGGGCCGGGTATGGTTATTTTTTCGGGATCAGTTTTCTTCTCTCCCTACCGGCCATGGGATTGATTCTTTTCATTCCCCTTGCAGAGCCCCAACACAAAGAGGCGTTGCGGTAATTCCGCAACGCCTCTTTGTGACAACAGATTTTAGCTGTGAAACTATTTCTTCAGACGGCTGTCAAGCTCCTTCTGGACCTGATCGCTGATATCAAGGGTATCATCGGCATAGAGCAAGCCCGTTCTATTCCGTAGCCCTTTCATGGTATTCTCAAGAATCAGGGAATAGCCATTTTTCTTGCCTATTTCAGCAATAACCTCATGCAACTGTTTCAAGATAGGCTCCATATGCCTTTTCTCAAGCTGTTGCATCTCTTGCTTTGCATCTTCGGTTTTCATGCCATAGTCGCGAAGTCTCTTCTGGTACTCACGCTCTTTCTCGGCACGGATCTCATCGCTCCAGGCAGACCCTTTCTTCTCAATCTCGTTTTTCATGGCGGTCAAGGCATCTTCATCCGCCTTGAACTTTGCTTGAAACTTGTCAACTTCCGCCTGAAGAATTTTTTGAGCATCCAGGGCCGCTTTGGATTTGCCAAGAATTTGCTGAATACTGATGGTGGCGATTTTTCCACGTTCCGGAGCCGCAAAGGCAAGCACCGAAGAGACGCTCAACGCCACACACACACACAACACCCCTCCAAGGAATTTCATCTTCATACATATCTCCGGTTTGTTATCGGCAGAAAATTTTCAAGTATCCCATTATACCCTCGCGGGACTAAAAAACAAAAAAAAGATGGGAACATAAACATGCTCCCATCTCAGATTACAACAATCTTCTTAGAAAAGAAGCTTACTTGACGATAACAAAGTCATCACGACGATTCTGCGACCAAGCCATTTCATCATGACCGAGGTTGAGGGGCTTCTCCTCGCCAAAGCTGAGGGTGTCAATCCGGCCTTCAGCAACGCCCATGTTCACCAGATACTTCACAGCGGTCACGGCGCGTCTCTCGCCGAGGGCCATGTTGTACTCGTTGGTGCCGCGCTCGTCGGTGTTGCCCTCAACCCGAACACGAACCTGGGGAGAACCGATCAACAGCTCGCTATTTTTCTTGATACGGTCCTTCTGGTCTGCCCGGATATCGGATTTGTCATAGTCAAAATAGATGGGCAGCATCGGAGCGGTGGTCCGGCCTTCCAGAACGGCGCCACTGTCGCCACCAACCCATTTTGAAGCAAGAGACTCTTCCTGACCGACAGCGGGGCCAGCACCAGTGCCAGCGGCCATGTCCTTATCGCTCTGCACTTTCTTCTTGGCGCACCCGCCAGACAAAAGGGAAAGGGAGACAACAACACACGCCATTGCCAAATACTGCAGAATTCCTCTTTTCATTTTTCTCCTTCCTCCAAATACAACTTGTGACAGATTTTTATATGAAAACAACTCCTTATCAAAGCCTATATAATTCAATAAACTGAAAAATCATACTGAATTCTTTATCAATTTTCAATGTGTTTTTTTATTCAGGGCCTTACGTCGCCCAAAAGGGTACAATAGGCTTACTCTGCCCTTTGTGAGCCGCCAATTACGCCCCTGCCTACCCGCACAATTCACTTGCATGGCCCAGAGAACACATGATAATTAACAGGATGACTGAACCCTGCGGAAAGTTTTTTTGACTTTCCGTTCTCTTGATCGTCCCAAACAAAAATCCGAGCTATGTATTTCGGCGAGCCGTGTTAACCAATGAAATCCTCCCTCCCACCCCACAGCAAAACGAAACCCACAAAAGCAGCGGCGCCCAAGGTCCATTTTTCCTCGGAGGGCAAGCACCTTCTCCGGGACATGATCGCCACGAACAAATTCGGCACTTTTTTCGGTATTTCCCAAAAGGTTCTTGACTCGGTTTGGCAGGCCCTCACTTCACCGACCGGCGAATCCGTCACATACATCTCCATGGAAATAGGGGCTGATCTCGATGTTTTCCACCCGGTGCGCAACAAACTCAATCGACTTGAAATAACGGAACATCCGGATGAAGCCATCAATCGTTTCGTGCAGCTTTTTTTGCAAGGCCCCGTCAAGATCCCCAACTACAGCGGCGGTCTCGGCATTCTTGCGGGAGACACCCTGAAAAGCTTCGCGGACTGCAAAATTCCAGTGGCCGGAGTTTCCCTGCTCTACCGGAAGGGATATTTCTCCCAGATGGTCGATTCAAAAATCGGACAGGTGGCCTGGGCCTCCCAATGGGAACCGAAAAACACCCCGGGGCTGTATCTGCTGCACGCCCCGGAAAACCCCACCCAACCTCTGACCATCGAGGTTCCTTTTTATGATCAGGCAGGAAAACAATCCGTTGCCTGCGCTCAAATCTGGCTCAAGATGGAGCTGAACGAAACCCTCGATTTTTTCGTGCCGGAAATTCTGCTTGATTTCCAGACCCCGCAATCCCCTTCCTGGATCCAAGACGCAGCCCAACATCTGTACGACAGCAGTTCGGAAAAGGTGAAGGCAACCCAGCGCAGGTTGCTGGGCCTGGGGGTTATCCCTGCCATGGAGGCCTTGGGTATCACCTCCCGCACCATTCACTTAAACGAACAGCACGGGGTGGGCGTGGTACTCTCCCTGGTCGCCAAACTTCTGGAAAAGAAATATGGCCCCCAGTATGAAAAAAAGGCAACGGATCAGAGTATCCTCGCGGCCGCGACGGAAGTTGCCAAGCGGATTGTCTTTACCATCCATACCCCGGTTATTGCAGGGCATGACCGGTTCAATGTTTCCGTGTACGAGGATTTAATCAGCCCATTCTGCAAGCGCGTGCTGAATCTTCTGGCCCTGGAAGAGCACAACCATTCCGTCTACAATTTCACCGCCATGGCCATGAAACTCAACCGGGCCACCAACAGCGTCAGCCGTCTCCATAAAGAGGTAACCCAGAAGCAGTTCCCGCAATATGCGGACAAGATCACGGCAATTACCAACGGGGTGCATCATCTCACCTGGACCAGCGATGCCAAGGCGGAACTGTACGACACCTTTCCCGAGCTGCGCAATTGGCGGAAAGACCCCAGTGTTTTTACCAAGGCGGCTCCCCTGCACCGAAACAAAAAATTCCGCACCTATTTTGAGCAGGCG
This sequence comes from Desulfobulbaceae bacterium UBA2273, assembly GCA_002347095.1. GTDB lineage: Bacteria > Desulfobacterota > Desulfobulbia > Desulfobulbales > Desulfurivibrionaceae > Thiovibrio > Thiovibrio ferrireducens. The sequence continues at coordinate 5,614 of DDWZ01000001.1, forward strand.
TGGCGCACGGATACAAAAATCCTGGCTGAGTATGTCACCCGGATGCTCATCACCCATCGCAATCAGCGCCTGGCGACGTGGATTGATCCGCCCAATTACCTTTCCTATCGCAGCGAAAAAGAAGCAACCCTTGAGCACACGACCTTCACCCTGGGTTTTGCCCGCCGATTTTCCACCTACAAACGGGCAGACCTGATCTTTGAAGACATCGACCGGTTGGCGGCAATGATTACCGAAAACAACTGGCCGGTTCATTTTCTTTATGCGGGCAAGGCCCACCCTTCGGACGAGCCGGGCAAGGATCTGATCAAAAACGTTCTGGCCGTCCAAGAAGAGCTGTACCTAAAAAGTAATGGGTTGGCCAAACTGATCTTCATTCCGGGATATGACATGCATCTGGCCAAAATGATGGTTGCCGGTTGCCACGCCTGGCTGAACAGCCCCAAGCGCCCCTTGGAAGCCAGCGGCACCAGCGGAATGAAGGCTGCCATGAACGGCGTGCCCAACGTGAGCATTATGGATGGCTGGTGGGTTGAGGGGTATCACGACGGACGGACCGGCTGGAAATTCGGCTATGAAGAGTCGGTCTCTGCTGAGCATTTCAGCGAACACCCCTCATCCCTGCTCTACAACGAAGACTCCGCTTCATTCTATACCGTTTTCCCGGAAATGCTGCGGCTGTTTTATGATCCAGCCCTGCATGACCAGTATATCGACAAATGCATCGCCAACCTGACGCTCAACTGCCCAATCTTCAATACCCACCGCATGGCGGCTGAATATGTTGCCCGCTACGACCTTGAGCTCGCTCCGGAGGTCCAACAGGAAATGGAAAAATTCCGCGCACTCTACTGCAGCGATCCATCCTTTTAGACGATTATTCCAACAGGACTGAGGCGGATAGTCCACACCGCGCCTTCCCACTTCTTTGCAAAGAACACACAAAAGGGGCCATGGCTTGCAGCAAACCATGGCCCCTTTTTCACCCTGCATTGCCAACGACGGTTATTTTTTTGCCTTGGGGGTTACCATCTTGATGGTCGCCTTGCTTTTGGCCGCCGCAAGAAAGGCCTCGATATTGGCTGTAACCTTTTCCTGGGTGAGATAGGCGGTAATCTTTGCCTTTGCTTCATCAAAGCTCACCGTCTTAGCGGGCTTTTTTTCTTCAAGCTTGATCAGGTGATAGCCGAACTCGGTTTCCACGATGTCACTGACATCGCCGGGCATCATTTTAAAAACTGCCTGGTCAAAGGGCTTCACCATCTGACCTCTGGGGAAAAAGCCCAGATCCCCGCCCCGCGCCTTGCTCGGGCAATCTGAAAATTGCTTGGCCAGATCGGCGAAATTGGCGCCATCCTTCAACTGTTTTTTGATCTGAACAAGTTTTGCGCGCTTGCGATCCTTGTCCGCCTTGGCCTCTGTTTCTTTTGCGTTAATCAGGATATGACGGGCATGAACCATTTCCGGTTGGGCGAATTTGTCCTGATTGCTGTTATAGAAATCCTTGGCCTCCTGCTCGGTTATCTGGACCTTGCCCTTGAACTTGGTATCGATGAATTTCTGAATGGCGATATTCTTGCCGATCTGCTTGCGCAGCTCCTTCTCGGTGATTCCTGCTTCGCCGAGGGCCTTGGCAAAGGCCTTGTCGTCGGCAAATCCCTTCTTGTATCCCTTCAATTCGTTCTCAATATCGGCGGCGCTCACCGCTATCCCGGCTTTTTTGCTCTCCTGCCCCAGCAGTTCGAGCTTGATCATCTTATCAAGAACGGATTCCCGGAGCGAAGCCATCTCGGTCTCGTTGGGCTTGCTGCCCTGTGCCTGAAAGCGGCCCAGGATACCATTTATCTCACCCTGCACCGCTGTGGCAGCAATGGGTTCGCCATTGACAAAGGCCGCAACCTCCTCTGCCTTCTTTTCCGGCTTGGACCAGACACTGGTTGCAAAAACAACAGTGGCCCCCAGGGCGACCAAAACGAGAACGGCTTTATGAAATTTTCCAAATTGCATGACAGTTCCTTTTATTATGAGATTTTCCTGATTAAACGACAGAGGAGCCGTTGGAATGATCTTGTTTCTTGATGTATTCCATGACGGCTCCGGATGCCGCTCTCGCCATACACCATGGCATGATTATTTTGTTGTAGCGGCCAATGAAAGCCAGGTTGCCACAAACAAGGTAAGGCTGATCAATCCGTTCATGGTGAAAAATGAAAGCTGAATCCGGGACAAATCCTTGGGATTAACGACAATATGCTGGTAAAAAAGGGCTCCTGCCGTAAGGGCAATTCCAAGATAATAATAATAATTCAGCCCGGACAGTATACCTGTGAGAATAAACAAAAGAAAGGCCAGCCCATGAAAAAAAACCGCGAGCCTGAATGCTTTTTCCCGACCAAATCGTGACGGCAGGGAATAGAGCCCTGCTTGCCTGTCAAAATCGGCATCGAGACAGGCATACACCGTATCAAACCCCGCCACCCAGAAAAGCACCCCCAATGAAAGAACCATGGGAAAATCCAATACGGTTCCCTTGACCGCGACCCAACCGCCCAGCGGCGAAAAAGCCAGGGCAACACCGAGGACCACATGGCAGAGCCAGGTGAAACGCTTGGTCAGGGAATAGAGAAAGGTAAGCGCCAGCGCAAAGGGAGAAAGCTTCAGGGTAAGGGGATTGAGCTGATAGCAGGCGACAAAATAGAGCAAGGTGAAGAGAAAAACCATGCCCCAGGCTTCCGCCAGCCCCACCGCGCCGCTCGGGATAGCCCGATCCGCGGTGCGGGGGTTGGCCGCGTCAAACTTCCGGTCAACGATCCGATTGAAGCCCATGGCCGCGGTGCGGGCGCCAACCATGGCCAGGATGATCCAACCGAAGGTTACAGCCTCGGGAACCCCGCGTTTCGCCAGAAATGCCCCGATCAGGGCAAAGGGCAGGGCAAAAATGGTATGCCCGAACTTGATCATCTCAAGCAGGGTTCTCACCTTGTGCAGCATCGCCATCCCTCTCCGGCCGCACGCCGGTCATGCTCCGTTATCATGCCTCATCTTCCGGAGGAAGCCCTTGCCATCTGGCAAGACCCTCAACCGTGACGCCGAGCAGTCCCGCCACCCGCCCCGCATACTGACGGGCCATTTCTTCGATGCTCCGGGGCCGGTGATACAAGGCGGGCATGGGCGGACAAATGATGGCCCCGGCCTCGTGCGCCTTCAACATATTGGTGAGGTGGGTCTTATTCAAGGGCGTTTCCCGAACCGCCAGCACCAGGGGACGCCGCTCCTTGAGCATGACATCCGCGGCCCGGTGGATCAGGTTGCCGCAGACGCCGTTGGCTATGGCGGCAAGACTTCCCATGGTGCAGGGCAGGACGGCCATGCCGGAAAAATCGCTGGAGCCGCTGGACATGGGCGCGGCAAAATCATGCACATCATGCCACTTGGCCGCATAGGGTTCAAGGTCCGTCCGGGACATCCCAAGCTCCAACCCCAGCACCTGCGCGCCCGCTTCGGACAAAAGCCCATGCACCTCAAGCTCAAGAGACTGGCAGATTTTGAGGAACTCCAGGGCATAGACCGCTCCGGTGGCGCCGGTTATGGCCAGGACGACCTTCTTCATTTGATGGCCCCGCAAAAAGACGCGCCGCCATCGGTTTTCACGATATAATTCGTTAAGGTTGAGTGCGGACCTGTTGCTTTCTTCTTTTTTGGCAAGTCCATCTTCATTTCACCCCCACATAGACCGTCACCACCCCGAAGGTCAGCGGCCGATGGTAGGTGGTGGCAAACCCGGCCTGTTGCATCATGGACAGCAGTTCTTCAGGGGCATAGAATTCGGCGATGGAGCTGGCTAGGTACTCATAGGCCTCGGTATCGCCGGAAACAAGCCCGGCAATCTTCGGCAATACCCGGTTGAGATAAAAATTATACAGAGGCTTGATCACCGGATTTTGCGGCCTGGAAAACTCGAGGATCAGCAGCTTGCCGCCGGGCTTGAGCACCCGGTGCATCTCATTCAACCCCTGCTGGGTTCGCGCCAGGTTCCTGACTCCGAAGGCCACGGTGACACCCCAGACCGTGGAGGTTCGCACGGGGATCTGCTCCCCGTCCCCGCACACCGGCCCGATCCGATCTTTCCGGTCGTCGGCGGGAAGATGGAGCATTCCGGCCCGCAGCATATCCTCGCAAAAATCCACGGCCAGCACCCGGCGCTGCTTGGCCTGCCGGGTCAGCTCCAGGGAAAGGGGCAGGGTTCCGGCGCAGAGGTCGAGCACCACGCCCTTGGGGAACTCCTTCAGTTCCCGGGTGGTGACCCAGCGCCAATAGCGGTCGATCTGGAAGCTCAGCACCGAATTGAGAAAGTCGTATTTCCCGCTGATTGCGGAAAACTTTTTCTGAACAAATTTTTTCTTTTCGTCTGGATTCTTCATATGCCTACTGTTTTCCGCAAACCTTGAGGGGAAGCGCCGACGCAGGGACCTCCCCGCGCTTGATAAGATACTCGAAAAATCGCCTCAGCGCCTCCTGCTTTTCATTGCCCAGATCATACTCAATCCCCTGAAGATACCGGTAACATGCCGCCTCGTCCATGGGAACCCGCTTGGCCACAATGGCGCTGATCTCAGGCAGCCGCGCCTTTCCTTCACGCAGGCAACGGTGCAGCTCCTGATAAATGGCAAAGACGGTGTCCGGTTCCTCGCGGCAAAAATTCTCCCGCACAGCCCAGACCGCAAAGACAAACGGCAGGCCGGTACGCTCCTGCCAGGCCTCGCCAAGGTCCAGTCGGTGGGGATACCGCGCTTCCACTGCCAGCCGCAACGCTTCATCGCCAATGGCCAGCACCGCGGCGGGCCTTTCCGCGTCCTGACCCAACTCGCTGGCCAAGCCGCTGCGATAGCGGGGATGAACCTGGTGGAACTCCTCCAGAATGATCTTCACCAGACTCACCGAGGTCTGGGACTGGGGGCTGAGCAGAACCAATTGCTCATCCAGACCGGCAATGGGCAATTCCGAAAAGAGAAAAACGCTGCCCACCGGTCCGGTGGACGAGATGGACAGGTCGCTCATTATCCGGTACTCCCCGGGATGCAGGGCATATTCCTGGGAAGAAACAAAGCCGAGATCAAGCTCGTTTTCGTGCAGCATGCGGTTGAGCACCGAGGGCGGCGCCTCGGTAATCCGCCAGTCCGCTCGCCGCACACTCTGGCGCCACACCTCATACAGGGGCGCGGTGTTGATGTAATTCACCATCCCGATTCTGGCCGTGATCTTCATCCCGTTACTCAAGCCATTCAAGACGAATCTCCGTGCCGGCCAAGGTGAGATACTCAAGGACTTCAGCCTCTGTTTTCGCCGGGCACCGCACCGCCAGCAGCGAGGAGGAGACCCCTGGAGCGATACGGCCGAGTCTGTTCTCCAAGCCGAGAAGACGCGCGCCATTTATTGAGGCCATGGCAAAGACCGCCTCGGGCGGAAGATCCGGATGCTCTTCCCGCAACACCTGCATTTCCCGCCAGAGGTTGAGCTGTGGATTGCTGGCCAGACTGTCCGTGCCCAGCACCAGCGGGACGCCCTGGGCACGCATTTTATGCACCGGCGCACGCCCCACCCCCATGAACCGGTTGCTGCCGGGACATAAGCATACTGCAGCCCCATGGAGGGCCAGGAGGGCGATCTCTTCATCCTCAACATGAACACCATGGACGCACAGGGTCTGCTTGTCCAACACCCCAAGGGACTCCAGATAACGGACCGCACCCATCCCGGGCGGGGCAAAGGAGGCAACCTCCACCCCCCGCTCGGCAAGGAAATCAGCAAACGGTCCGCGGCCGGTGCGCAAGAATTCGATCTCCTGGGCAGACTCGGCCACGTGCATGGGAAACAGGTTGTTCCCCGCCCGTTTTTTCAAGGCCCGAATCAATGCCGGGCCTGCCGAATACGGGGCATGGGGTGTACAACACACCTCGCTGCCGATTCCGGCCAAGGTTGCCAGGGCCGCTTCCTCGGAGGGGCCGCACAGTCCGAGCAGCTCAAGGAAAAAAAGCACCTCGGTCTTGAAGCCTTCCCCCAGCAGACTGCTTTCCTGCAGGTTCCCAATATCAACCACGGCCCGGCATCCCCCGGCATACAGACGGGCCAGCCCCATGCGCGCGGCATCATGCACTATTTCCGGCTCGGGACTTTCCGCCCGGGCGGCAAGCAGCCCCCTGATCCAGCCGGTCATGTCGCCGGGCTTCGGGGAATCCCCGGTCAGCCCGGCCAGATACGAGAGTTCGAGATGGGCGTGGCAGTTGACCAAGGGAGAGGTGATGACGTGGCCGTCATACTCTTCCAACTGGGCGTCGACATCTTTCAGCTCAGCATAGGAGCCCACCGCCGCGACCAGCCCGTTTTCGGTGAGCACCGCGCCGTCGGCGATGACCGGGCCATTGCCCGTGACGACAAAGGGCGCCCGGTAGAGATAGCGAGGGTATTCCTGCATGTTACACCAAAGTGTAGTCCATTCTGCGCTGCCTGGGCACACAACCGGCGCCTTCCACCAAGGTGCGAATCTCCTGCTCGGAGAGGCGGAACCCCACCCCGGCCGCAGCCACCACGTTCTCCTCGATCATGGTGCTGCCGAAATCATTGGCCCCAAAGAAGAGGGAGAGCTGGGCGATCTTGGGTCCCTGGGTCACCCAGGAGGCCTGGATATTGTCGATGTTGTCCAAAAAGATCCGCGACAACGCCAGCATTCTCAAATACTGAAAGGCTGTAGTCTTGGGCAGATGGGCCAACGCCGTATTGTCCGGCTGGAAGGGCCAGGGGATAAAAGCGGTGAAGCCGCCGGTTTTGTCCTGCAGCTCCCGCACCCGCGAGAGATGCTCGACCCGCTCGGCCAGGGTTTCCAGGTGCCCGAACATCATGGTCGCGGTGGTGCGCATCCCCAAGTGGTGCGCCTCTTCCATCACCCCGAGCCAGGCGTCGGTTAAGCATTTGCGCGGCGCGGTTTCCTGCCGCACCCGGTCGCAGAGGATCTCCGCCCCGCCGCCGGGAATGGAATCGAGCCCGGCCTGCTGCAAACGGATCAGAACCTCCCGCACCGGCAGGGAGGACAGGGTGGCGAAATGGCAGACCTCAGGCGGGGAAAACCCGTGGATATGGATCCCGTGCCCCTTGATGAAGCGGAGCATTTCCTCGTAGAACTCCAGGGGCTTGTCCGGGTGGAGTCCGCCCTGGAGCAAAATCTGGGTACCGCCCAGCGCCTTGGTTTCCTTGATCTTCGCGCCAAGCTCACCAAAGGAGAGCACCGATCCGGCCGGGTCTTCCGGCGCTTTGAAAAACGCGCAGAATTTGCAGGCGGAGATGCAGATGTCGGTGTAGTTGATGTTGCGGTCAACCACATAGGTGACCATGGGCTCCGGGTGCTTTCGCCTGCGGATGGCGTTGGCCAGAAAGCCCAGTTGGTAGAGATCGCCGTGTTCCAACAGGGCCAACCCCTCTTCCGCTGTAATCCGCTCGCCCGCCAGGGACTTTTCCGTAATCCGTTTGAGGTCCATGGCTGTTAATACTCTTTGATCACGTTGTACAAGGTGTCCCGCTCCACCGGTTTCCGTCCGGCATCCCGGATCAACCGGATCAACTCGGTGTCGGCCATGGTCCCGCCCGCCTCGCCGCCGGCCATATGGGTGATCAGCTCCTCCTTGACCGTGCCGTCCACATCGTCGGCGCCAAAGGAGAGGGCGATCTGGGCCAGCTTGGGCCCGATCATCACCCAGTATGCCTTGATATGCGGAAAATTGTCGAGAAAGCAGCGGGCCACCGCGATGTTCTTGAGATCGTCGATCCCACTGGTCTTGGCCAGCTCGTGCAGCTCGGTGTTCTTCGGGTGGAAGGCCAGGGGAATAAAGGTGAGGAACCCGCCGGTTTCGTCCTGGGCCGCACGGAGGGCGGCAAGATGCTCGACCCGTTCCTCCATGGTCTCGATATGGCCGTAAAGCATGGTGGCGTTGCTTTTGAGCCCGATCCGGTGCGCCGACTTGGCAACCTCGAGCCACCCCTCGCCGGAAAGCTTCTTCTCGCAGGTGCGCTGCCTGATCCTGGGGCTGAACACCTCGGCCCCGCCGCCTGGGATCGAGCCAAGCCCGGCAGCGACCAGTTCCTTGAGGGTTTCGGTTACCGACTTTCCGGCCAGGGTAGCCAGGTGGGCGATCTCCACGCAGGTAAAGGCCTGGATGTGGATCTCGGGCCGCACCTCCTTGATGCCGCGCAGCATGTCCAGATAATACTGGTACGGCAGATCCGGATGAATGCCGCCCACCACATGCACCTCGGTGATGGGCTCGGCCAACCGCTCCCGCACCTTGGCCTTGACCTGATCCACGGTCATCTCGTAGGCCTGGGGCGATTCCTTGTCCTTGCCAAAGGCGCAGAACTTGCAAAGATTGGTGCAGATGTTCGAGTAATTGACGTGCTGGTTGTAGATGAAATAGGCGCGATCGCCGTTGAGCCGCTCCCGCACCAGATTGGCCAGATAGCCCACCGCCAGGATATCGTTGGTCTTGTACAACCGGACCCCGTCCGCCACGCTGAGCCGCTCCCCTGCCTTGACCTTCTCCAGGATATCGCCAAGCCCTGCCGCAACCACCATCTGTTCCATTGCCTACTCTCCCATATCTGACGGTTGCAACCCGGTGCGCAGCACCGCAACCATACTGTCGATCTCATCATGGAGCCGGTCGGCGGACATCCCGGCCAGCGCCAGCCCCCCGTCGAGATGCGGCTGGGCATATCCTTGCAGAAAGCGATCCAGCATCGCATCCAAAATAAAAACCACCTTTTGCGAAGGGATATCGCTCCGCAACACCCCCTGCTCCCTGGCCCGGTCCGCCAGCGGTCCGAAATATTCCAGGGAAAAAAGGCGCACCCTGGAGACCAATTCCTCCCGGCGCGGCACATCCCGCTCGAACAGCACCTTGAGATACACCTGAAAATATTCCGGGTGGCTATCGATGAAGGCTATGCCGGCCAGCAATACCTGACGGGCCACATCAAAAAAATCCTCCCGGCCGTTGCCCGTAGCCGAAGCCTTGACATACCGCTTCACCTGCAGGGTAAAATGATCAAATACATGCAGGAACAGGGCTTCCTTGTTGTCAAAATACTGGTAGAGCGAGCCCTTGGATATCCCCAACTGCTTGACGATATTATTGAGGCTTGCCCGCTGGTACCCCTGTGCGGCAAACTCGGCGGCCGCCGCACGCACGATGCCCTCGCGCTTTTCCGGCGCCAGATTCATAAAGGTTTGCTTGGGCTGCACAAGTTGGGTATCCATAATATGACCAGGCGGTCACATTATGAAAAATAGATATTCTCTGCAAGATATTTTTAGGAGCCGTTGAAAAATAAGCGGCACAACCATGGAAGTTCCCGCATGGCAACGTTCCGCCGCTCCGATCAGGCGAAACAGCCACATGGTTTTTCAACAGCGGCGTGACAATCGTAGTAAAAAATTCGCAGAGGGAAGGGGGGGAAAAGAGAAAAATCACAGTTCGTTCTTGTTGACCCATTGCAGGATGGTGTTGATTCCTTCCGCCGTCGAAACCCGGGGGAAATACCCGAGGTCGCGATTGGCGTTTTCAATGGAAAACCAATGGGATTTTGCCAGTTGCACGGCGAGAAAACGGGTTATGCAGGGCTCCCGCTTGATCCGGGCGAGGGAAAAAGTCTTTTCCATGAGCATTCCCATCAAGTACGCCTTTTGGAAAGGGATGCTTTCCTCGACAATGGGAATATCAAGCCGCCGAAAAAATTTATTGAGCCAGTTCCAGAGATTGACCGGTTCACCCTGGGAGATAAAATACGGCTTGCCTGCCCCGGTGGCCGAGCCATGCAGATTTTTTGCCGCCAGGACAAAGGCATCCACGGCATTATCGATGAAGGTGACATCCACAAGATTATGGCCGTCCCCGACCCGCTTCAACTGCCGGCATCTGGCTTGACCGAGAAGACGGGGGATAAGGTTGAAGTCTCCCGGCCCCCAGATCAGGTGAGGACGCAGGGCTATGGTTTTCAAACCTTCGGAGTTGGCCGCCAGAACCATTTGCTCGGCAAGGGCTTTGGTCCGGACATAGTCACAAAGAAAATTCCGGGCATAGGGCGTGCGTTCGTTCACCCCGCACAGGTCATCTTTCTGGTAAACAACCCCTGGCGTGCTGGCGTAGACAAGGGCCGCGACGTTATTTGCCCGGCAGGCGTCCAAAACATTCTGGGTGCCAACGACATTGGTTGCGTAATACTCGTTTTTATCCCCCCAGATGCCGGACTTGGAGGCAAGATGGATTACGGTGTCATATCCGGCCAGGGAATTTTTCAGGAAATCCGCGTCGCCGATATCGCCGGAAAGAAACCGGACGCCCGAGGGTTCTGCTTCGGAAAATCCGCTCCGCGCAACTACGGCTGTCTCAATACCATCACCCACAAGGCGTTGGACCAGCGCCCTGCCGACAAAGCCACTCCCCCCGAGCACCACAACACGCTGCATCCCCTCACCTTTCCGCAGAGATGAACACTTCCGCTACACGGCTCCCCCAATGTCCCTCATGCAACTCCTACGTTGATATACCCATTATCTGTAAAGTGCAAATAAAAAAAAGTAGGCAACTTGCTGTTTTTTAAATTCTTTTCCCGAAGGAGAGCGTCGTGTTTCCTCTCAGGGAAAACACCGCGCTTCATCTCCCGTACAGATCCTCGAATCGTTCGATGTCGTCCTCGCCCAGATAGCTGCCGGTCTGGATTTCAATGATCTCAAGGGGGATGGTGCCCGGATTTTCCAACCGGTGTTTTGCCCCAAGCGGGATATAGGTGGACTGATTTTCCGTCAAGATGATGGACTGATCGCCATTGGTGATATGGGCGGTGCCTTTTACCACCACCCAGTGCTCGGCCCGATGAAAATGCCGTTGCAGCGACAGGGTGGCGCCGGGGTTCACCATGATCCGCTTCACCTGAAAACGTTCCCCGCTATCCACGCGTTCATACGATCCCCAAGGACGAAAGACCTTTTTGTGCAGCCGCACCTCCTCCCGCTTCTCCATGGTCAACCGCTTGACAATGGTTTTCACCTCCTGGGTCCGGTCCTTGGCGGCGACGAGCAGCGCATCCTTGGTCTCGACGATGACGTAATCGCTCAGCCCGATTGCCGCGACAAGCTTGTCTCCGGCATGGATATAGGAACCAGTCACATCCTCGGCCAAGACGCTGCCGATGAAAACATTGCCGTTCTCGTCCTGCTTGCCGATCTCCCAGAGCGCTTCCCAGGAGCCCACATCGCTCCAGGCGCAATCCAGGGGCACGACCACCGTATCCCGAACCCGCTCCATCACCGCGTAGTCCACGGAATTGGCGGGGCTTGCGGAAAAAGCCACGGAATCAAGCCGGGTAAAATCCAAGTCATGGGTGCGGGCAGCATAGGCCCGAGCCACGCAATCGGCCATGCCCGGCTCAAACTCCTTGAGGGTTGCCAGGAATCCGGCGGCCTGGAAGAGAAACATCCCGCTGTTCCACAGATAGCCTTCGTCCAGATATTGCCGGGCTTTTTCCAGGCAGGGTTTTTCCACAAAGCAATCCACCGTGAAAACAGGCGGTTTCTCCCCGTCCGCCTCCGCCCCCTTCTTGATGTAGCCATAGCCGGTATGGGGACTCTGCGGGACAATGCCGAAGGTGACCGGGCGCCCCTGAGATGCGCGTGAAGCCCCCCTGGCCACGGCCTCGGCAAAACCCGCCTCGTTGCCGATGACATGGTCCGCGGGCAGGACAAGGATAACCGCGTCTTCATCCTGCCGGACAGCCTCCAGTGCGGCGACGGCAACAGCCGGAGCGGTATCCCGTCCCACGGGCTCAATGATGATGGTCGCTGCGATGCCCATGGCGCGGACCTGCTCGGCCACCAAAAAGCGGTGCTCTTCGGTGCAGACGATGATGGGCGCACCAACCCCCTGCAACCCCTGGACCCGCAGTAAGGTGTTCTGGAGCATGGTCTTGTCGTTGACCAGGGCAAGGAGCTGCTTGGGATGGCATTCCCTGGACAAAGGCCACAAACGGGTGCCGGATCCGCCGGCCAGGATAACCGGGATGATAACCGCGTGCTTTTTCTTCATGAAATTGTTTTCCCCTTCACGGCCTGAGTGTTTGCACAAGGATTTTCCGTAGAGTTTTTACTCTGTTACACGACCCGATGTCAAGAACACCATACCACAAGCAGTTCTTCTCCTCCATTAACCAAAGAGGGAGCACAAGGATCTTTTCAATGACGGAATTTTGGGATACGCTATGCATGTCTCGAAACCGGAAAAACAATGGGCATCCTTTCCCTTCCGGCCAAACGGGCAATACAGCACAAATAACTGGCGGCGCAAACATTTCGGCCTCAATTTTCCCGGCCGGCTCCATGCTCTGCGCTCTTCGGGGCTTGCCCTGCAACTCCGCGACAAAAGAACTGAAAAATGGCAGCCTTCAAAGAAAATGATGTCCATGCGGTCGCCCCTGAAGTGGCAATCTCTTTTTTCAAGGGGATCATGCCCTTTGACACCCTGGACGAAGAAACCCTGCGCTCCCTTGCCCGGCATTGCCGGATTGATTTCTTTCCCAAGGGGACCAGACTCCTTACCGCGGATGTCACCGAACTGACCCATCTCTATTTTATCCAACGTGGTGGGGTCAAGGCCTTTTTGGAAGACGAAAACGGCGAAGTAACCCTCAAGGACTTTCGCGGCGAGGGGGCTTATATCGGCGCCCTTGCCATCATCCGAGGCACTCCGGCCAATCTCAATATCGAAACCGTGGAGGACACCTTCTGCTTCCTCCTGCCTCGGGATATCTTTCTTGAGCTCATTGAAAAACAGGCGTCCTTTGCCCATTTTTACCTGAAAAGCTTTTCCGAAAAAATCGTCACCACCGCCTATAACGAACTGCGCCATCACAAGGTGACTCGCCGGAGCAACGAGGATCTGTACCTTTTTTCCATCAGGGTCGGCGACCTGGTGAAAACCCTGCGCAAGGTGGCGGCCAGCGCCACCATTCAGGAAGCCGCCGCCCTTATGTCCGAGCATCGGGTGGGCTGCCTGTTGATCCATGATGCCGTTGATGCGGAAAAGATTGTCGGCATCATCACCGACCGCGATCTCCGCGGCAAGGTGGTGGCGGCCGGGCTGGATTTTCAGCAACCGGTGCAAACCATCATGAGCACCCCGGTGCAGACCGTGCTCTCCCAGTCCCTCTGTTTCGACGTGCTCCTCAAAATGATGGATACCGGAATCCATCACCTCGCCGTGGAGCGGGCAGGAAAGATCATCGGGGTGATCACCTCCCATGACATCATGCTCCTCCAGGGCCACTCCCCTTATTATCTGTTCAAGGAAATCCGGGGCCAGCAACAGATCTCCGGCCTGTATCCCCTGGCGAACAAGATCCCGGATGTAATCCGGGGGCTGATCGGAGAAGGAGCCAAGGCCGGGAATATCACCCAGATGATCGCCATCCTCAACGATCATATCCTGGAGCGAATGCTGACCCTGCTGGAACAAGAGCTGGGAGCGCCGCCCGTCCCCTACTGCTGGCTGCTCCTGGGCAGCGAAGGACGCAGGGAGCAGACCTTCAAGACCGATCAGGATAATGCCATCATCTATTCCGACCCGGAAGATGAGACCCAGGCTCAAGCAGCAGCCGCTTATTTCAAGGCGTTTGCCGCCAAGGCCATTGACCACCTGGTCAACTGCGGCTACCCGCTTTGCCCAGGCGAGGTCATGGCGGTCAACCCGCTCTGGTGCCAACCGCTTTCCTCCTGGAAACGGTATTTTGAGCGCTGGGTTTCCGAGCCGGACCCGCAGGAACTGCGCTATGCCACTATTTTTTTTGATTTTCGCGCCGGTTTCGGCGAGACCGCTTTGGCCGAGAGCCTGCGAACGCACTTAAACCAGCACATAAAGGGCCGTGACCTCTTTTTGTTCCACCTGGCCCGCCAGTCCATGGAAACCCGCGCCCCCCTCTCGTTTTTCAAGAATTTCATCGTGGAAAGAGATGGTGAGCACAAAAACCGGCTGGACATTAAAAAGCAGGGGCTGACCCCTTTTGTAAATTTTGCCCGGGTGCTGGCCCTGAAATTCGGCGTGAATGAGACCAATACCCTGGCCCGCCTGAAAGCCCTGCGGGACGGCGACTGGATTCAGGCAGAGCTCTGGTCCTCGGCCAGCGAGGCCTATGAACTGCAGATGCAGCAACGCCTGGTGCATCAACTCCGGCAGATTGAGGCCGAGACCATTCCCGACAACTATATCGATCCGGCCGACCTCTCCGACCTTGAACGCAGGATGCTCAAGGATGCCTTCACGGTCATTGAACGGCTGTACGGCGTGCTGGATCAGATGTATCCGGTGACATGATGCTTGATCTCTTGAAACCACACTCCTGGTTTGCCCCTCCGCATCCGCTCATTACAAAAAACAGGGAAATCTTTGCCCAGTTTGACCAATCCCGTCCCCTGACCGATTACACCTTTGTGGTGTGCGACACCGAACTGACCGGTTTTGACCTGAAGCGCGATGAAATCATCTCCATCGGCGCGATAGTGATCCGTGACCTGCAAATCGATCTGGGCGCCACCTTCCACCAATATATACGACCCAAAAATACCACACACACCCAAGCCACCCTTATCCACCGCATTACCCCGCAGCAGTTGGCTGAGGCCCCCCCTCTGGAAGAAGTGTTGCCGGCCTTTGTCGAATTTGCAGGAAACAGCCTCATGGTGGGCCATTGCGTTGCCCTTGACATGGGTTTTCTGAACAAGGCCGCCCGCAAGATTCTGGGCGGAACCCTTTCCAATCCCGGGATTGACACCATCCGCATGGCCCGGGGGTATCGTCGCGCATTGTCCGGGCATTTTCACGGCGAAGAAGATTGGTCGCACAACTACTCCCTGGGGGCATTGAGCAAAGAATATAATCTCCCCGCATTCAAGCCCCATGACGCCCTTGAGGATGCGATGCAAACAGCCTATCTATTTCTCTTTCTGCTCAAAAAATTCAGGAAAGGCGGGCTGTTGACCCTGAAAGACATCTATCAGGCCGGAAGGGTGGGAAGTTTATGGTCGTGACAAGCCATCCCCGCGAAAAGCTGCATGGAATAACCAGGCAATCCCTTACAGCGCACGGCAAGCCGCCATCCGAACCTTCACCCTGCGAAGCACCTGTTTGTTATAAAAAAAACCCGTTGACACCATCAACCCCACCGGTATATATACCCAGTCATTTGTATTCATCAGTACAATCAATCGGTTGACTAAAACAAGAATACTACAACAAACGGAGAGGAGAGAGGCATGAACAATGCGCAGAAGTACTGGCAGGCTAATATCCGGCTCGTGATCGGGTGCCTGCTTGTCTGGTTTTTTGTTTCGTTCGGGTGCGGTATTTTATTTGTCAATCAGTTGAACGCCTTCCGTCTTGGCGGCTATCAACTCGGGTTCTGGTTTGCCCAGCAAGGATCGATCTATATCTTTGTGGCGCTGATCTTTTTCTACGCCTGGCGTATGAATCAGCTTGATAAAAAATTCAACGTCGAAGAAGCGTAAGGAGAACCGAACATGTCGAATTTAATGATCACCACCTACCTCGTGGTCGGCGCGACCTTCGCCCTGTACCTCTATATCGCCTTGAAGTCCCGGGCCAAAAACACCGGCGAGTTCTACGTGGCCGGCAAGGGCATCCATCCGGTTCTCAACGGCATGGCCACCGGCGCCGACTGGATGTCCGCGGCGTCCTTCATTTCCATGGCCGGAATGCTCGCCATGGGCGGCTATGACGCCTCCGCCTACCTGATGGGCTGGACCGGCGGCTACTGCCTGCTGGCCATGCTGCTTGCCCCGTATCTCCGTAAGTACGGAAAATTCACGGTGCCTGAATTCATCGGCGACCGCTTCTATTCCCAGACGGCCCGTCTGGTCGCCATCATCTGCCTGATCGTCGCCTCGCTGACCTATGTTATCGGCCAGATGAAAGGCATCGGCGTGGCCTTCTCCCGGTTCCTGGAGCTGCCCTTTGAGGTCGGCCTGGTGATCGGCATGGCCATCGTCTTTGTCTATGCCGTTCTCGGCGGCATGAAGGGCGTCACCTACACCCAGATCGCCCAGTATGTGGTTCTGATCTTTGCCTACACCGTCCCCGCCGTCTTCATTTCCATCCAGCTCACCGGCAACCCTCTGCCCCAGCTTGGCCTTGGCGCAACCCTCAGCGGCAGCGAGGGGGTCTATCTTCTTGACAAACTGGACAAGATGGTGGTCGAGCTTGGCTTCACCGCCTATACCTCACAAAAGGGAAGCACGCTGGATATCTTCCTGCTGACCATGTCGCTCATGATCGGCACCGCGGGTCTGCCCCATGTCATCACCCGCTTCTTCACCGTGCCCAAGGTGAAAGACGCCCGTTCCTCCGCTGGTTGGGCCCTGGTTTTCATCGCCATCCTCTACACCACCGCCCCGGCGGTTGGAGCCATGGCCCGCCTCAACCTGATGAACACGGTGCAGACCGGCGAGATTGGCGCCCCGGAAGGGAACCTGGCGATGGATGCCCGGCCGCAATGGATGCACAACTGGGAAAAAACCGGCCTGCTTGGCTTTGAAGACAAAAACGGCGACGGCAAGATCCAGTATTACAGCGACAACGGCCTGAGCGCAGCGGAAGCCGGCCTGGCCAAAGCTCTGAAAGAAGGCGGCGACGTGACCGCCGCCCAGGCCAAGGTGGATGAAGCTGCCGCCAAGCACGCCGAAAGCAAATTCGCCGGTTTTGGCTGGAAGGGCAACGAAATGACCAAGGTTGACAACGACATCATGGTGCTCGCCAACCCCGAGATCGCCAGGCTGCCCAACTGGGTCATCGCTCTGGTGGCGGCCGGCGGCATCGCCGCGGCCCTTTCCACCGCCGCGGGCCTGCTGCTGGCCATCTCTTCCTCCATCTCCCATGACCTGCTGAAAAGCATGCTGGCCAAGAACATCGACGACAAGACCGAGCTGCTCTACGGCCGCATCGCCATGGGCGGCGCCATCCTCCTGGCCGGCTACCTTGGCCTCAATCCTCCGGGCTTTGCCGCCCAGGTTGTGGCCCTGGCCTTTGGGCTTGCCGCCTCGTCCATCTTTCCCGCCATCATGATGGGGATCTTTGTCAAGCGGATGAACAGCGCGGGCGCCATCTGCGGCATGCTTGCCGGTCTTGGCTCCACCCTGCTCTACATCTTCTGGTTCAAAGGGTTCATGTTTATCGCTTCAACCGCCATGGCCCCGGACAATGCGGCGAACTGGCTGTTCGGCATCTCCCCCGGCTCTTTTGGGGCGGTGGGCGCGCTGATCAACTTTGCCGTCGCCTTCGCTGTTTCAAGCTTCACCAAGGCACCGCCCGAGCACATTCAGCATCTGGTCGAAGACATTCGGGTTCCGAGGGGTGCGGGCGCTGCCCAGGATCACTGATCCCTGCGCTCGCTAGTTCCTGCCACTGGCAGTGAAAGGCATCCGTACTTCGGTACGGATGCCTTTTTTTTGTGCTCCCAAGTTTGTTATTCCAGGGGCGGGATTTTCTGTTAAGATAACCTGGATTGCACCTCCTCGGAATACGACCTCCAGCCGTGAGCGAAAACCATGGCAGAAAACGCCAAGATCCTTGTTGTTGACGATGAACCCAGCATGCGGGAGTTTCTTGTCATTCTCCTGAATAAAAACGGGTTTGGCGCCCATGCCGCGGCAAGCGGCGCGGAAGCCCTCACCCTTCTGCGGCAGCGCCACTTTGACCTGATCGTCTCGGACATTCGCATGCCGGACCTCAGCGGGCTTGACCTCCTGGAAAACGTCAAGCAACAAGACCTCTCCATCCCGGTTGTGCTGATCACCGCCTACGCCTCGCCGGAGGATGCGGTGCTGGCCATGAAAAACGGCGCCTACGACTACATCACCAAGCCGTTTAAGGTGGATGACATCCTCTCTGTTATCAAGGCCGCCCTGGGAAGCAGACAGGAGAAATCCCCGGTCAAGGACCGCGATTCTTTTGCCGGGATCATCGGCAACAGCCCCGAGATGCTCAAGATCTACGACCTGATCCAGCGCATCGGTCCGACCCAGGCCAACGTCCTGATCTATGGCGAATCCGGAACCGGCAAGGAACTGGTGGCCCAGGCCATTCACCAGCACAGCAATGTCGCGGCAAACGCCTTTGTTCCCATCACCTGCAGCGCCATTCCGGAAAATCTCATCGAATCGGAATTGTTCGGCCATGCCAAGGGATCGTTCACCGGAGCGATCGCCAACAAGACCGGCCTGTTCGAACTGGCCAACAACGGCAGCGCCTTTCTCGATGAGATCGGCGAACTCTCCCCGCTTATCCAGACCAAGCTCCTGCGGGTCTTGCAGGAAAGGGAATTCAAGAAAGTCGGCGGCACCGAGACCATCAAGGTCAAGGTGCGGATCATTTCCGCCACCAACAAGAACCTGGAAGAGGAGGTCATGGCCGGCCGCTTCCGGGAGGATCTCTTCTACCGTTTGGCCGTTGTCCCCATCCGCATGCCGCCGCTGCGCGAGCGCAAGGGGGATGTGCCGCTTTTGGTTGATCATTTTCTGAAGAAGTACTCGGCCCTGTTCGGCAAGGAGGTGCAGCAGATCTCCTCCTATGCCATGAAGGTCCTGATGGACTATGATTTCCCGGGCAATGTCCGCGAGCTGGAGAATATCGTCGAGCGGGGAGTCGCCCTTGAATCTTCCAACATCATCCTGCCGGAGAGCCTCACCCTGTCTGGGCATCGGCTTGGCCGCTCCCCCGGCGCTGAAACGCTCGGCGAGGATGTTTCCGAAGCCGCGGAGGAAAGAGCCTTTGATCTCGGGCTTGAGCAGTACATCACCGAGATTGAAAGACGACTGGTACAAACTGCCCTGGCCAGAACCGGAAATTCCAGGATGAAAGCGGCGGATCTTTTAAAGATGAGCTTCCGATCCTTCCGCTACAAGGCGAAAAAATATAATATCTGAGCTTTGTCCCGAAAAATTACAGGCAAGCCTTTGCTTCCATCTTTCCATTCCCACAAGGTCATATGATACTTGCCGCCCTCTGCCCCCATACCGGCTCACCTGCCGCCAATGATCACCTCAAGAAACAGATTCAGTGGCTGCTCTTTTTCCGGGTGCTTTTTCTTTCCCTGATGCTGGGGATCAGCGTCCTGCTCCAGACAAAGGCGCCCTCCATCTTTCTCCCCCCCCTGCACTACCTTGCCTATTTCATTGCCGGGCTCTATGTCTTCACCATCCTCTCCGCCCTGATGGTGAGGATAATCCAATGCTATTCCCGCTTCGGTTATATGCAGATCACCCTTGACACCCTCCTGGTGACCCTCCTGGTTTTTTCCACCGGCGGCAGCCAGTCCGTTTTCACGGTGGTATATTTTTTCCCCATCGTCATGGGAGCCTTCATGCTTTTCCGGCGGGGAAGCCTGCTCTTCGCCGCGCTGAGCACCCTGCTGTTCGGTTCCCAACTCTTTGTCGAATACGGCGGCTATGCCTCCCGGTTTGTCCAGACCTACCCCAGCCATCTGAGCAGTTTCCAGATGCTCCTCCATTACTTTGCCATTTACAGCCTCACCTTTTTCCTGGTTGCCATTTTGAGCTCAATGCTCTCCACCAGGCTGCAAAGAACGGAAGCCGAGCTGTTTCAAACCGCAAGCGACTACGACCGGCTCTCCTTTCTCTACAAGCAGATCTTTGACGACATCAATACCGGCATTATCACCGTTGACGCCGACAGCCGGGTTACCTCCTTCAACCGGGCGGCGGAACTCATAACCGGGTACAGGCCAGGCGAGATCATCGGCCGAAATCTTTCCCAGATATTTTCCGGCCTGGAAATCCCCCTGCGCGACGACGAACGACGGCATATGACCACCCTCCCCCGAAGAGACGGGGAAACGATTCCGGTGGGATATTCCTGCGCCAGGCTCAACGCCCCGGAAGATACCGAAAACGGCTATGTCTTTACCTTGCAGGATCTCAGTCAGATAAAAAAGATGGAGGCCCAGGTGCAGCAGGCCGAAAAAATGGCAACCATCGGCGAAATGGCCGCAGGGATTGCCCATGAACTCAGGAACCCCCTGGCGGCCATCTCCGGAGCCGTGCAACTGCTGGAAAGGGAAACCCGGGACGATTCCATCAACAAACGGCTGTTTGACATCATCATGCGGGAATCAGACCGGCTGGATGCAACAATCCGCGACTTTCTCGTCTTTTCCAAGCCGGTCAACCCGGAAAAAGAATGGTTCTCCGTGCTCGCCCTGGCGCGGGAGGCCCTGGAAACACTGGGGCAAAACCCGGACTGGAACTCCGCCCTGCACCTTGACCTGGAAATCCCCTCCGATCTCAACGGCTGGGGAGATCCGCAACTGATCAGACAGGTGCTCCTCAACCTCGTTGCCAACAGCGCCAATGCCTGCCGTACCATGGAGAATGGAAGGATACTGCTCCGCGCCGAGGAACAATCCGAAAACGCCATTGTTCTGGAGGTCATTGACAACGGCATCGGCATCCCGGAAGATCTTCGGGAAAGAATATTCGAGCCTTTCTTCACCACCCGCGAAACGGGAACCGGGCTTGGCCTGGCCATTGTCCGCCAGATCGTGCATAGCCATGGCGGCACGATTTCCCTGCGCGATGCCCATCCCCAAACCACTCTTTTTTCCGTCAGCCTGCCCCTGCCCTAAAAAAGTGGGACGTCTGTATTCGTTCAATTTTTCATCTTCCATTCATCCCCTTTCACTATCGCAGGGCGGCAATGACGGACAGGATAAGATAGACGGCCAGCCAGCCTGCGATGTACAGCAAGGATCTTCTCCGCCAGGGCTCCTCCGCTCCCACGAAGACCAGGGCGACGACCAGGGTACTCGGAAAGATCACCCCGGCCCAGAAAGGCTCGACGTAGCGCAACAACTCCTGCAAACCGAGCAAAAACCAAGGCCCCTGGATATGGAAGAGCCCGAGACGGGCCGGCTCCATGGGCGCTGCCAGGAAAAGACTGACCCCAACCGTGGCAAACAGCAGCAGGCTATGCTGAGCAAAGCCCACCCGGTAGCGGCGCAGATGATCCCAGCAGCAGATTCCCCAGACAAGCCCCAAGCCGATGAGATGATTGGCATACACCCGCTTCATGCCCTCGGCCTCGATGGCAAAAAGCAGCGAATTCAGCATCGCGCCCAGATAGGGAATGGACAAGGTGATGTTTTCGGCAATGACACCCGCAGCCTCGCCGGTTGCATCCGCCCGCAGGACATAGCCGGTAAAAAGAAGCAACAGCGCGGCAAGGACGGAACCGACCAGCAGAAACCATTTGCCGAAGCGCAGTTGCCGATCGGCCTTTGCCAGGATGATCGCCGCGAGATGACAGAGGGAGAAGAGAAAAAACAACTGGCTGGAATAAAAATGGCAAGCCCGAAAGAATTGACCGAAAGGGGCCAGCAGGTCAAGGGAGCTGGCGGAAAAAAATGGCGTGGCCGGGTCGTACTGGAGGGCGAGCGCCATCCCGGAGAGGACAGAGAGATAGAGGGAGACCAGGCTCATGCCCCCCCATTTCGTCTCGACGATAAACGTCCGGATATCCATACCCTTAATAGGTAACAAGGTACCCTTTGCCGTCTTGGCCCTCCTGCATGGCCGCCACCTGAAAACGGGGAAGATTTTTTTTGGCCGGGCCGCTGAGCCGGACGCCTTCCTTGTTGAATCGGCTATGATGACAGGGGCAGACCAAAACCCCTTCCTTTTCCTGGTAGTTAAGCCGGCAACCCAGATGGGTGCATTTCCGCGACACGGCCCAAGGCCCGGCTTGTCCGACGAAGAGGATGAAGTCATGCTCCAGGACAAACCCAGCCACAGGCACCACCTTGTTCACTTTCACCACCCGTGGTTGTTTGGGGGCGCGGTACCCGAGAAAGCGTAAAACCGGATACAACAGCAGGGCGCCGGCGCCCCAGCGCAGCCAGGACCAGGAACCAATCAGAAATATCCGTCGGGTCAGGGGTTTTGCTCGTTGCTCCGGATCAGCCATGGAGGAGTATCCCGTAAGTGCTGCTCTCCATCATGGCTGCAGGTACCGCGCCCGCAATTTTTCGCAGACATGGTCCGGCACCAGGCCGCTCACATCCCCGCCATGCCTGGCTGCGTCCTTGATGATGCTGGAACTGATAAATATCCAGCGGAAGCCGGTCATCAGAAAAACCGTTTCCACCTCCCGCTCGATCCGGCGGTTCATCAGGGCAAGCTGGAACTCGTAGTCAAAATCCGATACGGCCCGCAAGCCGCGGATAATCGCCTTGGCCCCTCGCTTGTAAGCAAAATCAACGAGAAGCCCGGAAACATCCACAACCTCGATCCGGGTTTCCGCCGCGGAAAAACAATCCTCAATCATCCTGCGCCGTTCATCCAGAGGGAAAAGCGGCTGCTTGGCAGGATTGCTGGCAACGGCAATGATGATCCGGTCAAACAGGTTCAACCCCCGGTGGATGATGTCGAGATGCCCGTTGGTTATGGGATCAAAGGTGCCTGGATACACGGCAACCGATTCGGATGTGGCTTCCGAGACGAACGGCTCATAGTCAGTCATTGCACCCTGCCTCACGTGTGTTGGTAGAGCCAGAATCCGGCTTCTCCGTAACGGCGTTGGTCAAAACAGGTGAGCGGACCAACGGTTTTGGGATATTGCGCCGCAGCCGCATCTTCGAGAACAACAATCCCCTCGGCCCCGAGAAAATTTCCTTCCGCCAACAACGCAAGCACCCGCTGGGCGAGCGTGCCTGAGTAGGGCGGGTCGAGAAAGACCAGGTCGAATCCGCCGACCGGCTTGAGCGGCGCCAAAAAGGCAAGCCCCCTGACCAGATCCCTTTGCAGCACCGTGGCGCGTTCGCCGAATCCGCAGAGCGCGATATTTTTTTCGATCAGATCGACAACGGAACGCTGCGCATCGACAAAAACAGCCGACACTGCGCCCCGGCTCAAGGCTTCAAGCCCCAGGGCGCCGGTGCCGGCAAAAAGATCCACCACCCGGGCGCCGGCAACCTTGGCGGCCAGGATATTGAAAATCGCCTCCCTGGCCCGGTCGGAGGTGGGCCGAATCAGCTCGCCAAAACGCTGACCCGGCGCCAGCAGCTTGCGCCCGCGGGCGCTGCCGCTGATGATCCGCAATTACAGATAATCCCGGATAAGGACCTCGGCGATCTGCACCGCGTTGAGTGCAGCGCCCTTGAGGATATTGTCGGACACCACCCAGAGGTTGATCCCGTTGGCAATGGACTCATCCTCCCGAATACGGCCCACCAGGGTCTCGAACTTGCCGGCGCAGTCAACGGCCATCGGGTATTGGCCCAGGGTGGGCTCATCAACCAGCTTTACACCTGGGGCGTTTTTCAGCAGGGCCTTGACCTCCGCCGCGGAGATCTTCTTCTCGGTTTCGATATTGACCGACTCGGAATGGCCGTAGAAAACCGGAACCCGCACCGTGGTGGCGGTAACGCCGATGGTAGGGTCTTCAAACATCTTGCGGGTTTCGTTGACCATCTTCATCTCTTCCTTGGTGTAGCCGTTCTCTAGGAAGCTGTCGATCTGGGGCAGGCAGTTGAAGGCGATCTGGTGCGGGTACACGCTATGGGTCATGGGCTTGCCCGCCGCATAATCCTGGATCTGCTGCTTGAGTTCGTCAATGGCCTTGGCCCCGGTGCCGGAAACCGCCTGGTAGGTGGAAACCACGATCCGTTTGATCCGCACCTTGTCGTGGATGGGTTTCAAGGCCACCAGCATCTGGATCGTGGAGCAGTTCGGATTGGCGATGATGCCCCGTTTTTTATACTGGGCAATGGCATGGGGATTCACCTCGGGCACCACCAGGGGGATCTCCGGGTCCATGCGGTAGGCGCTGGAGTTATCAACCACCACGGCCCCTGCCGCCGCGGCAGCCGGAGCAAAATCAAAAGACCGGGTAGCGCCCGCGGAAAAAAGGGCAATATCGATCCCGGCAAAGGCATCCTTGCTCAAAAGCTGAACCGGAATCTCCTTGCCCTTGAAGGTAAGAGTTTTGCCCACGGAGCGCTCCGAGGCAAGCAAGCGCAGTTCGTCCAGGGGAAAATCCCTGCGCGCCAAGACATCAAGCATGGCGCCGCCTACAGCGCCGGTGGCGCCGGCAACAGCAACATTGAATTTCTTTTTTGCAGCAGTCATTGTGTACAATCCCTTACGGACAGCAGCCGGGGATCGCCCGGCAATTAAAAAATATCAGCAGGTTACAAACACGAGGTGTAATGCGTTAGCTTCCCTGCCGCATGGTTTCTCTTTTCAAAAACACCAACCGGTTCAGGCCGTTGAGATAGGCCTTGGCCGCGGCGGTGATGATATCAGGGTCCGCCCCCTGCCCCACCACAACCTTACCCTCGTCCTCAATACGGACCAGCACCTCGCCTTGGGCATCGGTGCCGCCGGAGATGGAGCTCACCGAAAAATAGAGGAGCTTGCTCTTGGTCTGGGTCAGATCGGCAATGGCCCGAAAACAGGCGTCGATAGGGCCGATGCCGATGCAGGCCTTCTCCTGCTCCTTGCCGTCGATGAGCAACCGCACCGCGGCGGTGGGCAGGCTTTTGTTGCCGCTCATCGCCCCGAGATGCACCAAGGAAAACGTTTCGGTGATCCGCAGCACCTCATCCATGAGAATGGCCTCGAGATCCTCGTCCAGCATCTCCTTCTTGAGGTCGGCCACCTCCTTGAACCTGGCAAACACCCGGTCCAGTTCATCGTCCTTAAGGCTGTACCCCATGGCCGCAATGCGATCCTTCAGGGCATGCCGGCCGGAATGCTTGCCGAGCACGATGTTGCCGGTGGAGATCCCAATATCCGCCGGATTCATGATCTCGTAGGTGGTCCGCTCCTTGAGCACCCCGTCCTGGTGGATTCCGGACTCGTGGGCAAAGGCATTGGCCCCAACAATGGCCTTGTTGGCCTGCACCGCCATGCCGGTGATGGTGGAAACCAGCCGACTGGTGGGATAGATGTGCTCGGTGACGATATCGGTATGGACCTGCATCTGGTCGGCGCGGGTGCGGATGACCATGACCAGCTCTTCCATGGCCGTGTTGCCCGCCCTTTCCCCGAGACCGTTGATGGTGGACTCCACCTGCCGCGCGCCATGGTTGATGGCGGCCAGCGAATTGGCCACAGCCAGACCGAGATCATTGTGGCAATGCACACTGAGGACAGCCTTGTGGATATTGGGGATGTGCTCGATGAGATAGCCGATCTTGCGGCCGAATTCATCGGGCAGGGCATAGCCGGTGGTATCCGGGAAATTCAGGGTCGTGGCCCCTGCTTCGATCACCGCGCTGAAAACCTTGCAGACAAAATCAAGGTCGCTGCGCGAGGCATCTTCAGCGGAAAACTCCACGTTGCTCGTGTATTTGGCGGCATGCTTCACCGAGGCCACGGCCAGTTCCAGCACCTGCTCGCGGCTCATCTTCAGCTTGTGCTTGAGATGGATGTCCGAGGTGGCCAGAAAGGTGTGGATCCTGGGGTTTTCCCCGGCCTTGAGCGCCTCCCAGGCCCGGTCGATATCCTTGACATTACAGCGGGCAAGAGCCGCGATCTGCGCACCCCGGACATGCTCGGCGATATTGCGCACGCACTCGAAATCCCCGGGCGAGGCCACGGGAAACCCCGCTTCAATCACATCCACCTTCAGCTTGACCAACTGCTGGGCCAGGCGGAATTTTTCCTGCATATTCATGCTTGCGCCGGGCGACTGCTCGCCATCACGCAAGGTGGTGTCGAAAATAATTATTTTATCAGCCATCGCTTCTTCACTCCTCTCAGCTCGGGCAGCGGAAGAAGAATGCCGCCTGCAATCGAGCTTATACCGAAGGTTCCTGTTCTTTTGCGGCAGGCTTCCTGCCCTTCACCACCAAACGATACCCCGCCGCCAGCGGTCCGGATAGAACGTAGGCCGCTCCCAAAACAAAAAGGGTAACCTGTGGTTCCGCAGCCAGAATCATGATGAGAACAACCAACCCAACCAGAACCTGAAATTTCTTGACCCCCTCGGTTTCCGCATGCTTGAAGCTCTGATATTTCACGGAACTGACCATGAGATAGGAAAGTCCGTAAACGGTTACCAACACCATGAAATTTCTCAAGGTGCCGCTGAACTCAAAGAAACTGCAAAACAGTACGGATGCGGCGATCATCCCTCCGGCGGCTGGGCACGGCAACCCCGTGAATTCGTTCTTGGTCGAAGTGGTGTCCTGGCTGTTGAAACGGGCCAGGCGCAAGGCGGTGGTCGCCACATAGAGAAAGGCCGCCAGCCAACCATACCGGCCGTAGGGCCGCAGCACCCACTCGTAGGCCAAAAGTGCCGGGGCCACGCCAAAGGCCACCAGATCGCACAGGGAATCATACTCCATGCCGAATTTGCTGGTCGTCCCGGTAAGACGCGCAACCCTGCCATCCAAGCCGTCAAAAACCGCGGAAATAATAATCGCCACGGCGGCATGAAAATATTGGCCGTTGATCGCGGCAACGATGGCGTAAAACCCGCTGAACAGACTTGCCGTGGTAATAACACTGGGCAACAGACAGATTTTTCCCTTTGAGGAAATTACATCTTCGGCTTCATGGTGCCTGTTCATGTCCTTTTCCTCCCGATTATAATTACAAACCGCGCCATGTCCGCACGCTTACCCTGGGTAGTATATTGAAAAAATGCCTTTCTGCATAGGGGTATCAAGGGAGATAGCCGAGAATCGTCTCGCCGGCCCGTACTTTCTGACCCACCGAGACCTCCAGTTGAGTCTGCTGCGGAAGATAGAGGTCAACCCGGGAACCAAAACGAATCAGGCCGAAACGCTCTCCGCGCATCAACCTGTCCCCCTTGCCCGCCCAACAGACAATCCGCCGGGCAATGAGACCTGCCACCTGCACCACCGCAATCTTGCGATTGCTCCGGGTTTCAAGGGTCAGAGCGCAGGCTTCATTTTCCAAGGCCCCGCGTTCGGTATTGGCCGAAAAAAACATGCCCGGGGAATACTGCACCTGGGTCACGGTGCCCGGACAGGGCGCCCTGTTCACATGCACATTAAAGACATTCATGAAGATGCTCACTTTATAGACATGCTCCTTTACGAACCTGTCGTCAAACACCTTCTCGATGAGGATAACCTTGCCGTCCGCCGGCGAAACCAGCACATCCTCATCCTCCGGGATTACCCGTTCCGGATCCCGGAAAAAATAGAGGACAAAAGCCGTGGTGAACAAGGCCAGCAAGGCGCTGCAATCATAGTCCAGAATGGCAAGGACCAGGGTGGTCAAGGCCGCAAAACCGATGAATGGGTATCCTTCAAGGGCCACAGGAACTTGTGGTTTTTTCATGGGTTTCCTGTCTCGCTGCAAAATGGTTTCTTGAGGCCCGGATCGTTTCGGTCCATATAAAAATGAACTGACAGGCCGCGATCACAGCCTGTCAGTTCACCTGTAAACCCTGGCTGACCGGAACCGGTTACGACTTTTGCGCCCGGGTCATGGCAATGGTGCCGGAACGGACAATCTCCTGGATGCCGATGGGACGCAGGATATCAATCACCGCCTGGAGTTTGCTTGCCTTGCCGGTAACCTCCACCACATAGCTCTTCGGCCCGACGTCAATGACCTTGCCACGGAAGATGTCGATTATCCGCAACACCTCGGCTCGGGTGTGCGCCTCGGCCTTTACCCGGATCAGGGCCATCTCCCGCTCCACATTATCATGCTCACACATATCGGTGACCTTGATAACGTCGATGAGCTTGTGGAGCTGCTTGGTGATCTGCTCAATGATGGTATCCTCGCCGGAGGTCACCAGGGTCAAGCAGGAAACATCCGGCTCAAGGGTCTGGGCCACGGACAGGCTCTCAATGTTGAAGCCCCTGCCACTGAAAAGGCCGGTGACTCGGGACAAAACTCCAGGTTTATTTTGCAACAGTACGGAAATGGTATGTTTCATCGCGCTATCCTTAAGTTACCCTTGTAAGCAAAGAAGACGGCCCCAGATCAGCAACCCCTAAACCAGCAGCATCTCTGTTGTGGCCTTACCGGCAGGAACCATGGGGTACACACCTTCTTCCCTGGCAATGACAAAGTCCATAAACACAGTATTATTAATCTTCAAGGCCTCCCGGATAACCGGTTCGACCTCGCTGGGCTTGGTCGCCCGCAGTCCCACCGCGCCATAGGCCTCGGCCACCTTGACAAAATCCGGCGCGACTTCCATGACCGTGGAGGAGTATTGCTTGTTGTAAAACAGCTCCTGCCACTGGCGAACCATGCCCAGGTAGCCATTATTCAGGATGGCTACCTTGACCGGCAGTTTTTCCTGCCTGCAGGTGGCCAGCTCCTGGATGTTCATCTGGATGGAACCGTCGCCGGCGATATCGATGACCACCTTGTCCGGCGCTGCCATTTGCGCGCCGATGGCGGCGGGAAAGCCATAGCCCATGACACCAAGCCCACCGGAGGTGGCCCACTGGCGAGGCTTGTTGAAATGATAGAACTGGGCGGTCCACATCTGGTGCTGGCCGACCTCGGTGGTGATGATCGCATCGCCGCCGGTCAGTTCATGCAGCTTCTGGATAACAAACTGGGGCTTGATGATATCGGTTTCCTCAACATAGCCCAGGGGATGCTTATTCTTCCACTCCCGGATCTGCTCATGCCAGGAACGATGTTTTTCCGCGCACTCCTTGGCATTGAAATCCTTGCTCCGGGCAAACCAGGCATTGATGGCAACAAGCGCGTGCTTGCAGTCGGCCACAATGGGGATATCCACCCGGACATTTTTGCTGATGGAGGAAGGATCGACATCAATGTGGATGATCTCGGCGTGGGGGGCAAAGGCGTCCACCCGGCCGGTGACCCGGTCGTCGAAACGGGCGCCGACCGCAATCAGCAGGTCGCAGTTGGCCACGGCCATATTGGCATAGTAAGTCCCATGCATGCCCAGCATGCCCATGGACAAAGGATCCGTCCCAGGAAAGCCGCCCAAGCCCATCAGGGTCATGGTGACGGGGCAGTCCAGTCTCCTGGCAAGCTCGGTCAGCTCCTCATTGGAATTGGAAAGGATGACTCCGCCGCCTGCGTAGATCACCGGCTTTTTCGCTTTGAGCATTGCCTGGCAGGCCTTTTCGACCTGACCGGGATGCGGCTCATAGGTCGGCTTGTACGTCCGCATGGTGATGGGCTTAACCTCGGGATAGGTGATCCGGGTGGCCAATACATCCTTGGGCAGGTCAACGAGCACAGGGCCGGGGCGGCCGGTCTTGGCCAGATGGAAGGCCTCCCGGATAATGGGAACCAGTTCCTCGGCGTCTTTCACCAGATAGTTATGCTTGGTGATCGGCCGGGTAATCCCGACAATATCGACCTCCTGAAAGGCATCGTTGCCAATCAGCTTGGTCGGTACCTGCCCGGTGAAAACCACCAGGGGAATCGAGTCCATGTAGGCCGAAGCAATTCCGGTAACCGCATTGGTGGCGCCGGGCCCGGAGGTCACCAGGGCAACGCCGACCTCGCCCTTCACCCGCCCGTACGCATCGGCGGCATGGACTGCGGCCTGCTCATGCCGGGTCAAAACGTGATGGACCTTGTCATTCTTCATCAACTCGTCATAGACATCGATGAGTGCCCCGCCGGGATAGCCGAAGATAACCTCAACGCCATGTTCTTCCAGGCACTTGATGAAGGCCTGTGCTCCTGTGAGTTTCATGCTCTGTTCCTTACCTTTGAATTCAATGCGTCTTCCGATGAAGATCGGATTATAAACCCATTATATACCGTGCGTTGCCGTGCACAGGCCAAAACCTTACAAAACAGGGAATTTTGAAATATATTCTGAATATATTTCTTGTCAAGCACGTTTCTGGCTAATGACCGAAAGAGGACGCCAAAAGAGAACTCCGCCGATTCGTTTTCCGTCTCGCCGGGGATTACAGATCCCTGCTGGTTAACGGCAAAGCCGGAGACTGCTGCGGGAAAAGCCCGAGGCGGTGCCCCCGCTCCAGAAATTCGCGCACCGCGCCGACCCCTTCCTCGCCCAGATCAAGCGAAAACGGATTCACATAGAGCCCGATATGGTCCTTGATAACCGAGTCGTCAAGCTCCTGGGCGTGCTGCCGGATATAGGCCATGCCCGCCTCCGGATTGGCAAAGGCAGAAGAAACACTGGCCCGGACACACCGGTCAATGGCCTGGATCTTCTCCTTGCCCAAGGAACGTTTTGCCGCGATGCCGCCCAGCGGGATAGGAAAACCCGTCTCCTGCTCCCACCAGACCCCGAGATCCTGGAGCAACCGCAACCCATGCGCCAGAAAGGTAAAACGGCTCTCGTGGATGATCACTCCGGCATCGACCTCGCCCGCCACAATGGCCGGCATGATCGTGTCAAAACGCATCACCTTGGTCGTCAGGGGGACAGGGGAATACATGTGTAACAGCAGGGCCGCCGTGGTGTACCTGCCTGGAATGGCAATGGTCAGCCGGGGCAGCTCGTCTGGAGAAAAATTTTTCCTCGCCACCAGCAATGGGCCGCAGCCGCGCCCAAGCGCACTTCCGGCCGTGAGCAGGATATACCGGTCAAGGACATGCCCCAAGGCGTGGAACGAAAGCTTGGTCACGTCAAGACGCCCGGCAAGCGCCCACTCGTTCAGGGTTTCAACATCGGCAAGGGTCGCGGCGTCAAAATTGAGAGAACCGGGGCAAGCCTGCCCATGCACCAGGGCGTGAAAGATAAACGTATCGTTGGGGCACGGAGAAAAGCCGAGGGTGAGCCTGTTTTTTTCTGCAAGAAGTGACACGGATTTTCTGCCTGGTTCAGATGGGGGCGAGGTGATCGATGAGCAGGGAAACAACCTGCCCACATCTCTGCACGGCCGCGGCAAGCTGCCAGTTCGCCGGATTACGGTCTTCCACCATGTTGCTGACGCAGCGGACTTCAAGGCAGGGAACAACAAACTCTTCGCAAACCCTGGCCACTGCCGCGCCCTCCATGTTCTCGCACAGGCCGTTATGGGCAGCACGCAACATGGCGCCGCGCCTTGCCGTGGCGCTGGCCCCATTGACCGTCACAAACACGCCTTTTTTGCAGTTGTAATCCAGCTCCCCAAGCATTTCAGCGGCTCGGGCAAGATACCGTGGGTCAAGGGGGAAAACGGAGTTGCCTGCCAATTGTCCGTCAAAAGGTTCGATGCGTTCTGCGTGGCAGATCCCGAAATCGCCCAGAACTTCACGCTCGGCCAGGCAGATATCAAGCAGATCCGCCCCGGAACCGCCGTAAGCTCCGGCCACGCCGAAATTAAGAACCAGGGAAATCTCCCCCCGGACCTCACCCAGCCGCCGCGTGAGCCGGACCGCTGTTTCAAGCGGCCCCACGCCGGCGATAAACAGCGCATGGGGTTGACCGGTCGTTTTCCCGGCCACAGGCAAGGCTTCCATCTCCGTGGCGGCAACGAGAAGAATCATGAACGCCCGTCGGAAAAGAAATTGCCCGGCCCAGCAACAAGACACGGCCCGCCGAAACAGCAATCCACCGGAAGACTACCCGCGGTATGGATGTTGCGCTTCCTCGACATGCATCACCTTCTTGATCAGGTTGCCCTTGTCAAGCACCACTATCCTGGGCTTATATCCTGCCAGTTCTTCCGGGGCGTACAAGGCATAACTGACAATGATAATGAGATCTCCGGCCATCCCCTTGCGGGCAGCCGCGCCATTAAGGCCAATCATCCCGGATCCGGCCTTCCCTTCGATCACATAGGTGTCAAAACGCTCGCCGTTGTTGATGTTGTAGATGTTGACCCGCTCATAGGGGGACAGGCCAACGGCGTCCATCAGATCCCTGTCCACCGAGAGACTTCCCTCATAGTTGAGATCCGCCTCGATCACCGTGGCCCGGTGAATCTTTGATTTTAACATGTATTGCAGCATTGTCGTTCTCTCAGTGTTCTTCAAAAAGGGTATCGTTGTCGATCAAGCGAGTCGCTCCGACCTTTATGGCCAAAGCCAACACCACGCCTTTTTGCAACACGGCCAGGGGCCGCAAAGTCGCCTGATCAACAAGGCTTGCATACTCAATGGTCACTGCTTCCTGCTGCAACAACCATTCCACTTCCTGTAACAGAATCTCCGCCTCAACCAACCCTTCGCGCACCCGCCTTCTCGCGTGGGCTATGGCCCGGGAAAGACAAAGTGCCGCCTGCCGTTCCGTGCCGGAGAGATAGGTGTTCCGGGAACTCATGGCCAAGCCGTCCGGTTCCCGGACAATGGGGTGTCCGACGATCTCCACATCCCAATTGAGATCAGCCACCATTCTCATGATCACCGCAAGCTGCTGAAAATCCTTTTTGCCGAAAACAGCGCACTGCGGCTTGATGATGTGAAAAAGCTTGGCAACCACGGTGGTCACACCGGCAAAATGACCCGGACGGCTCGCGCCGCACAGGACATCGGTCAAGCCGGAGACCATCACCCTGGTGCAAGCTTCCGACGGATACATATCCTGGACCCCGGGAGCAAAAAGCACATCCACCCCCTCGGCCTCCGCGAGCCGACAATCGCGGGAAAAATCACGGGGATACGTGCCAAGGTCTTCGTTGGCTCCAAACTGAATCGGGTTGACAAACAGACTCACCACCGTACGGTCGGCCTTCGCTTTGGCCGTGCGCATCAAGCGCAGGTGCCCCTCATGAAAAAAACCCATGGTGGGCACCAAACCGATTGTCTGCCCTGCGGCAAGAATCCTGTTTGCCCAGGCCGTCATCGCGGCAGGCGTGCGGATGATCTCCATGGCTCAATACTCCCCGCGTCGTGTTCCCGAGGTGCAGCCGGAGGCTAAAGCCGCTCCAGCTTTGCCTGCACCTTGTCCTTGACCTCGGGAGAAACACCCTCGTCGGCCAGCACCTTGCCATACATCTCTTTTGCCTTGGGCAGGTCCTTCTGCAACTCATGAATTCTGCCCATGGCCAGATAGGACTCCCCGGCAAACCCCTTGATCTCCGCCAAACGCTGATAGGCGGCAAGGGCTTCCGGCAGTGCATTTTTATGTTCATAGGCCTGGGCCAGACTCAATTGCACCAGGGGAAAAGCCGGACTCGAGACGGAGAGATCATCGCGGAGCGCCAGATACACCTTGACTGCCTCGTCATACTGCTGCGCATCAAGGGCCATATGTCCCAGTTCGACCTTTGCCCACAGGGCTGAGCCGGTGCGCCCATAATCGCCAAGAACCTTCTGCAGAAGAGCCTTGCGCTGTTCAGGCTCCCCCTGCTCAATGGCTTTGGACAACAAAGCGGCGGCCTGATCATTTTGCCTGGCAAGATAATAGCTCAGGGACGACCAACCAACAATTGCCAGCACGCAACACAACACGGCGATTACCAGATTCCGCCTGTTCTCACGGATAAACCGGATGGCCTTGGGAGGCAGGTTGAGCTCTTCGAGCAATCCATGCTTCTGCAAAGGCTTGTTTAGAATCTCTTGTTGCAAATAGGTGTTTTCTTCGGACATGCCTCAACCCCTCAGCGTTGCACTGCTATCGTTTTTTATCCTGAAACAATAAAATGTGCCGACACTATACCTTTTACGCCCGAAAAAAGCATCCGTCATTTTATGGTCCTGATCGCCACTTGGGAAGCAAGGCGATGGGGAATCACCGCCAGCAAAAAACAAAAAACTTGTCCCTTCCGTGCCGACCATGCTAGGAAGTGAACATGCACAGCATAGCCAAGGATCATGTCCAAACAGTCAGCGAGCTTACCCAGTCAATCCGCGGAGTGCTTGAGGTTTCCTTTCCCTTTGTGACCGTGGCCGGGGAGATTTCCAACCTGCGTTGCCCGCACTCCGGCCATCTCTATTTTACCCTCAAGGATGAAACCGCCCAAATAAAAGCAGTGCTCTTCAAGCCCCAGCAACGCTATCTCCCCTGCACCCCGGCGGACGGCATGCAGGTGATTTGCCGGGGGCGCATCTCGCTGTATGAAGCGCGCGGCGAATACCAGCTCATTGTGGACGTTCTTGCGGCACAGGGGGCGGGAGCGTTGCAGCTCGCTTTTGACCTGCTCAAAAGCAAATTGGCCGCCGAAGGCCTTTTTGCCGGAGAACGCAAAAAGCCCCTGCCGCTGCTGCCCGAAAAAATAGCCCTTATCACCTCGCCCAGCGGAGCGGCGGTGCATGACTTTCTCAGCATGGCCCAAAAAAGATGCGCCACGGTGCCGGTGGAGATTATCCCGGTCCGGGTGCAAGGGGCAGGGGCCATGGAGGACATCGTCGAGGCCATCGCCCTCTGCAACGAACGGGCAGAGAATGACGTGATCGTTCTCTGCCGGGGCGGCGGCTCCTTGGAAGACCTGTGGACCTTCAATGAGGAAAGGATTGCCCGGGCCATTGCCGGCTCGCGCATCCCCGTTGTCTCGGCAATCGGCCATGAGGTTGACTTCACCATTGCCGATCTGGTTGCGGACCTCCGGGCCCCCACGCCAACCGGTGCGGCCGAAATGGTTGTCCCCAGCCGCATCCAGTTGTCCGCCCAACTGCACAACCTCACCCGCCGGCTTACAAAAACTGCTACGGACAGGCTGGCGTTTTTCCGCGGCGTCATTGAAGCCCACCGGAAGATACTGGGCGACCCCACCTCCCTGCTTGACCAGTTCCGCCTGACAACAGACCATGCACTAGCCTCCCTGCAATTCGCTTTTTCCAGCGCCATCCACCAACGCCAGCTCGCCCTGGCCAGACTCAGCCAAATCCTTGCCAGCCATAGCCCCCAACAACGCCTGGAATATCAGCAGCAATGGGTTCATGAACTGCGCAGGCGCTTGATCCTGGCCATGCTTCGCCAGCACGAACGCAAGCGCGCGGCGCTGGGAAAAAACGCCGGCCTTCTGCATGCCATAAGTCCGCTGGCGGTTCTTGGCAGAGGCTACAGTATTGTGCGGCAAAAAAATGGAGTTGTCGTGCGGAGCAGCACAGAGGTGCAGTCGGGGGAAAGGATCAGCGTCACCCTTGGCCACGGCGGGATCGACTGCGAGGTGAAAAAAATATGGCCCGGCTGAGCCTGCGTGGATAATTGTAGCTAATTTCCCACAAAAAAACGGCTTGCGAAAAATCCGCAAGCCGTTGCTATTACTGGTCGGGATGAGAGGATTCGAACCTCCGACCCCGTGCTCCCGAAGCACGTGCTCTACCAGGCTGAGCCACATCCCGACATTATAAGCCTACTCACAATTCTCCGGCCGTTGATTCCTGCCGGAGAATTGTGGACCATATGTACCCAGAGTTTTTAGGGGCGTCAACAAAAAAGAAGGCAGGCACTCCCTTCTGAAGGAGAACCTGCCTTGTCTGATCAACAGATACAGCGACTGATGAAAATCAGTTTACTTTACTGATTCGGCAAGCTTGCTGCCGGGCTTAAAGCGAGCTACTTTGCGAGCCTTGATGGTGATGGCCTTTCCGGTCTGAGGATTGCGACCCTGACGGGCGGCCCTCTTGGTCACGGAAAATGTGCCAAAGCCAACCAAGGTTACCTTGTCACCCTTCTTCAAAGCGGTGGTAACTGCGGCCAACATGCCACCAAGGGTTTTCTCTGCTGCAGCCTTGCTGATACCGCCAGCCTTTGCCATGTTCTCGACTAATTCACTTTTGTTCATTCCTCTCCTTCCTCCTCGTGAATTTAGAGATTCTCTGCCTTCTACAAGCACCGTAATCAGTTGCCTTAGGGGCGATTTAAACTTATGTGTGCTGATTGTCAAACAAAAAAAAGCGTCTGTCAAACAAAAAATGCGATGAAATAAGAAAAAAAACGACCTCCTGCTGCATTTTTTTCTGCCATCCCGGCCCAGGGATCACCCTATTCAATCCGGCCGCCCCTGTTGATTAATTAAAACCTTATGCAGTCCCAGCGACAAAAAATTGCTCTTAATCACTGAAAATACGCTCTTATTTTGTATCAGCGACAAATCTTTTTTTACAACAAAAATGGTTGCGATCTCCCCGGCAAGACGCACCCGCACGCCCAGGAACCCCATTTTTTGCAACAGCGCTTCACACCGGGCCACCAGTAAAATTTTTTCCCTGGTGATGGGTTCGTGTTGCGATATTCGTGTTGCCAGGCATGATGATGAATAGACATCCCAGGTTGACAAAAAAAATTCCCTGCTGAGCAACCGAATCTCGTCCTTGGTAAAACCGAGGTCAGCTAAAGGAGTCCGCACCTGCAATTCGGCAACAGCCTGTAACCCTGGGCGGTCTTGGCCGAGATCGTCAAGATTGGTACCATCAAAGAGAGCCGCGCCCACGGGAAAGGACGGATCAGCCAGGAATGTTTGATAGATTTTTTTCTTGCAGTGATAGCAGCGGTCAGGGCCGTTGGCCGCAAACTCCGGCCAGGTGAGCGGCTCGATTGCAAGGGGATGGAATACGCACCCCCGCTCTAAAATGATGCGCGCAACCCGCTCTGCTTCCAGCGGCGGGCTGAGCTCTGACTGAGCATGGAAGGCATGCACCAGCGAAGGGCCCAGGGTTGCGCAGGCGGCATGCAGGAGAAAGGAGCTGTCGACCCCTCCGGAAAAGGCAATAGCAACCTTCTTATGGCGAGAAAATATGCCCTGCAGATCCCTGTATTTTGCGGAGGGGGATTTTTTCACTCCGCTTGCGGCTACTCTGAGGGCAAGGTTTGGATGGGTTTTTCAAGCAGAAACTTTCCAGAGGTTATCCACCCCTTGAGCGTCTCGGCAATTTCCCGCGCCCGGACCACACTGGAAAGCGGCGCCGTGGGCACCATCTTGCCGTTCACTTCGATCTGGCCGCTTTTAAGCTGCGCATAGCTGACCTCGCCATAGTTGCGCGCCACCCCGTGGGAGTAATCATAGGAATAATCAACGATCTGGGTGAAAATCTCCGCATCGGAAACCCCGGTATAGGCCGCCATTTCCTCATTGAGGATGGGAATCGGTATCCCGATACCCACGGCCAGGGAGCTCCCGTAGCCCTGCATGCTCACGCCCTTGAGCCAGCGGGAAGACATCTGCTTCAAATCCCCCTGCACCATCAGGGTGCCGGCCGCTCTTCTGGTGGTGCCGTTTTCCGAACGCAGGGCTTTCGGGTTGTGCTGGCTGCCCTGCCAGGTCACATATCCGATTCCGCCCCCCAGAAATATCCTGGTGCCCAAGCCGATGGTCTTATAGTATGGATCGTTCAACAGCGGACTCAACTCGCCGGCACTGCAATACGTCGCATTCCGCACCTGGGGCTTCAAGGTGCCCATGTAACAATACACGGTGCGATCGGAAAGATTGATGGCGCAGTTATAATTCTGGTAGCAGTTGCGGGGATTCACCAGAAGCGCATAGGGCAGATCGGCGAGGGTCACTTCTTTTTCCACGTTTTTATTGGGATAACAGTCCGTGCCATACCCAACCGCCTTCAACAGCACCTTTTTCCCGGCCACCAGATCTTCCAGCACATGGCCGCCGCCATACAAGAATTCCCCGGGAAAAACCTTGTTCAGGGGATCATCCTCGGTGGGCTCCGTTGCGCCGATATACACATCAACGGCGGCGATACCGGCATAGGCAGGGACATTGTTCATCCACACCTTGAGCGCTTTGATGGTTGGGTTGGAGTGGCCGAAATTGATGAACGCGCCGGAGGAACACATGGGCGAGAAGGTGCCGGTGGTGACCACATCCACTTTCCTGGCCGCATCAACCGGGCCATGCTTTTTCACAATGCCGACCATTTCCTCGGCGGTGACCACCACGGCCTGACCCGCCTTGATCTTGGCATTGATTTCTTCGTATGTTTTCTGAACCTTGAACTCACCCATGCAACCCGCTCCTTGTTGGGAATAGTCGAACGACGGCCAAAAGCTAATCCACCACCGAAACAACTTTATGGCCGGCATCTTCCAGGGCGTCGATCGCTTTGTCCAACTCGCCCTTCTCCAACCTGAAACAATACAATTTCCGCCGTGAGGAATGACTTTCCGTTGCCACGCTGATTATCTCACACCCGTGCGCCTTAATGATTCTGGTAACATCCTCGACCCCGCCGACCTTGCCGACCAAAACATCCAGCCTTGAGGAGTCCCGCAACAACCCCATCATATTAATAAAGGCGGAAAGCAAATCAATGGCGGTGATGATTCCCACCAGTTTTTTCTTGTCGAGAACCGGCAAGCCGCCGATCTTGTAATCGTGAATGAGGCGGGCGGCCTTTTCGATGCTGGCGTTGATATTAACGGTAATGGGGTTGAGCACCATCACCTCGTGCACATGGATGTCTTTTTCCCGTGAAGGGAAGGAATACTGCCGCAAATCGCTTTCCGTGATAAAACCGACCAACTGTTCATCCTCCACCACCGGCAAATGGCGGATGGAATGTTTTTTCATCAACGCCCCTGCTTCTTGCAGCAAAGCGTCCTTCCCGATGGTGATCAGATCTTTTTGCATGCAGTTTTTTACTTTCATGATCCATCCGGTCCGGGAAGCTGTTGTTCGTTTTTTTCTCTCTCACACTGAGAAATATGGGTGCGGTTGCTGCAAAAACAAGACAAAACCATTATCAAGTTTATACATTATCCACCCGGAGAAGCAAACAGTTAATCCCCTTGCCCGGCGACTTTCCCTTGAGAAAACAGCCTCCGGCAAAGCGGAGAACTTTTCCCTTTTATTTTTCCCTGGATACGATTAGAAAGTCACTGTACCCAAAGGAAATTGCCTGAAATCAGAAACACCTTGCCAGAAACAGGACCTCCCAAAAAACCGTTCCATATACAGAGCCCTTAAACCCCAGCAATCCCATGATGAAAAACAAAAAAGACCTCAGCCTTGCCGACGTTCGCCAACAGATCGACACCATAGACAGCCAGTTTTTGGAGCTTCTCAAAAAAAGGCTGCTCTGCGCCAAAAAAATCGGCGAACTCAAGGATCAAAACAACAAGGCAAAATGGGATCCCTTGCGGGAACGGCAGATCTTCGAGCGGTTGCTGGCGGAAAACAATGGCGCGTTTCCCGAGGAGCCCCTGCTGAGCATCTTCCACGAAATCATCACCACCTGCCGGCTCTCGCAAAAAAAGGCGGAAGTCGCCTACCTTGGACCCGAGGCGACCTTTTCCCATCTGGCCGGGGTGAAATACTTCGGACACGCCGCCACATATCTCCCCATGGAGACCATTGAGGATATCTTCGACGAGGTTGAGCGGGGCAGAACCCAATACGGCATTGTTCCGGTGGAGAACTCCATCGAGGGCGCGGTCACTTCGACCCTGGACTCCTTCATCAAGTACAACGTCAAGATCTGCGGGGAATTGAACCTGGGCATCATCCACAACCTGGTCAATAAATCAGGCAATATGGATGACATCAAGCTGGTGGTTTCCCATCCGCAACCCATTGCCCAGTGCCGGCAATGGCTGAAAAAACATCTTCCCAACGTTGCGATCCAAGACGTTTTCAGCACCAGCGTCGCCGCGAAAATGGCGGCGAAAGACCCCAGCGTCGCGGCCATTGCCAGCTCGTTGGCCATCACCACCTACCAGTTGCAGACCGTGGTCAAGGGAATCGAGGATTACCGGGGCAACACCACCCGTTTCCTGCTCATCGGCAAGGAATCGCCCTCCAGAAGCGGCAAGGACAAGACCTCTCTGCTGGTCAGCCTCCTGGACCGGCCCGGCGCCTTAAACGACGCCCTGAGCATCCTGGCCGCGCGTTCCATCAACCTGACCCGGATCGAATCCCGCCCGGTCAAGGACGAACCGGGCCGGTACCTGTTTTTCATCGACATGCTGGGCCATCTGGAGGATGAGATTGTCAAGGATGGCTGTGAAAAACTGAAGGAAATCTGCTCGTATTTCGAATGGCTGGGCTCCTACCCTCGGGTCGGAGAGTAAGCAGGGCAAAGAAA
Organism: Desulfobulbaceae bacterium UBA2273; assembly: GCA_002347095.1. Classification (GTDB taxonomy): domain Bacteria; phylum Desulfobacterota; class Desulfobulbia; order Desulfobulbales; family Desulfurivibrionaceae; genus Thiovibrio; species Thiovibrio ferrireducens. The sequence continues at coordinate 45,605 of DDWZ01000001.1, forward strand.
CAGCCGCCCAACCCGTACTGCCTGCGCCGCTTTTTCACCCCCCTATCCGCGACATCTGCCCGTGGCAGCTCCCCCCGCCCTCAGGGGAAATCGTATGCCCCTTCGGCTTGTTGAGGATGGCCGCAACGATAAGCCCCCGGATCTCTTCATCGGTTGCCCCACTGCGCAGGCTCTTCCTGAGATCGGTCTCCTGATCGGATAAAAGACAGGAGCGCAACCTGCCTTCCGAGGTGAGCCGCAACCGGTTGCACCGGTCGCAAAAATGATGACTGATGGGGCTGATAAAGCCGACACTGCCGGCAGCCCCGGCAAAGCGGTAAATGCGGGCGGGACCATCCATCCGCTTCGCCTCCACCGGCTCAAGCGGGCCCAAGGGCTTGAGGCGCTCCATGATTTCCTGGGAGCTGATGTATTTCCCCTTGTCCCAGAGGGCCGAAGCGCCAATGGGCATGAACTCGATAAAGCGAATCTGCAGGGGCTCGGTAAGGGTCAGCCGGGCAAAATCGATGAACTCATCGTCGTTTACCCCCTTGAGCGCAACAATATTCAGCTTGATCGGGGAAAAGCCAAGCTCCCGGGCCTTGCTGATTCCGGCCCAGACCCGATCAAAGGCGTCCACCCCGGTGATCTGCCGGAAACGCTCCGGGCGCAGGGTATCAAGACTGATATTCAGCTTGCTGATCCCGGCTTTTTGCAAGGCTTCGGCATAATCGGCCAGCAAGACGCCGTTGGTGGTGAGACGGATGTCGGTGAGGCCCGGAATTTCGGCCAGCGCCTTGATAAAGACGAGCACATCCCGCCGCACCAAGGGTTCGCCGCCGGTCAGCCGGACCTTTTCAATGCCGAGCGAAACGGCAATGCGCACTACGCGGAGAATCTCCTCATAGCTCAACAGCTCCTCGCTTGCCAACTTTATCTGCCCTTCCTGCGGTGTGCAGTACTGGCAGCGGAGATTGCAGTGATCGGTAAGGGATATCCGCAGATAGCTGATGGAACGGGCAAACATGTCCGTCAACCGCTCTCCCTGGGTGTGGCCGGGGAGCACCGGTTCAGGCGGGGTGACGGGAGCTTCCGGCTGCTGTGGCGTATGGTGTTCGTGATTGGTTGTCATGCTCGTCTTACGCATATTTTAAAAGTTGCCGGCAGGGAAAGATCTTCCAGAAGCGACGCCCTTCCGGCTGTCCGGATGAAATCGTCCGCGCCGCTTGCATCAATCTTTGATTTTTTCCGGCTTTCCTGCTACATAATGGGGACGTAAGACTACGATGCCTGGAAGCATTCGTCAATCGTCATTTATGCCTTCCCCCTTAAAATTCACCCTGGGAAAAACCGTCCATGCTCATCCTCGGCATTGAAAGCTCCTGCGATGAAACCGCCGCGGCGGTCCTGCGCGACGGCCGCACCCTGCTGAGCAACGTCATCAACTCCCAGGTGGCCGTGCATAGCCCCTACGGCGGGGTGGTTCCCGAACTTGCCTCCCGCAAGCATCTGGAAAACATTTATCCCGTGGTGGAGGCGGCCCTCGCCCAGGCAGGCGTGGGCCTGGACGACCTTGACGGACTGGCCGTCACCCAGGGGCCGGGTCTGGTCGGCGCGCTGCTCATTGGCCTTTCCTTTGCCAAGGCCATTTCCGCGGTAAAGGGTATCCCCTATGTGGGGGTAGACCATATTGTCGGCCATCTCCTCTCCCCTTTCCTGGAACAGGACCAGCCGGAATTCCCCTATATCGCCCTGGTTGCCTCGGGAGGACATTCCAGCATCTTCCTGGTCCATGACCACACCACCATCCAACCCCTGGGCAGAACCCGTGATGATGCGGCAGGCGAAGCCTTTGACAAGGTGGGCAAGATTCTTGGCCTCGAATACCCCGGCGGGCCGGTGATCAGCCGCTTAGCCGAGCAAGGAAACCCCGCGGCGATTCCCTTTCCCCGGGCCTGGCTTGGGCAGGACAGCCTCGATTTCAGCTTCAGCGGCCTGAAAACCTCGGTGGCAAATTATGTCCACCAACACCAGCAGAAAAACGAACCGTTCCATATCCCCGACGTTTGCGCCTCTTTCCAGGAAGCCGTGGTGGAGGTCCTCTGCGAAAAGGTGCTCACGGCGGCACGGATGCACGGAATCTCCACCGTTGCCCTGGCCGGTGGCGTGGCGGCCAATGCCCGCTTGCGCGCCGTTCTCCAGGATCTCGGCGCCCAACGGGGCATCAAAATCTTCATGCCCTCCCTGGAGCTGTGCACGGACAATGCCGCAATGATCGCCCTGGCAGGATTTTATCATTTTGCCGAAAAAGCCACGACCTCGCTTGATACCGATGCCTATTCCCGCTCGCCGATCCTGCATCCCGGGCCGCTTTCCGGCGGAGATTCGCCGGCTCCGCCAACGGTCCGCGCCGCGCCATGAACCCCAACCGCGCCGCAAAATACTATTACCTGAAATTTCTCCGCTTGCAGGGAGACCCGCATTCCCTGGCCCTGGGTGTGGCCATAGGGCTCTTTGTCGGCATAACCCCGACCATCCCCCTGCACACCGCGCTCATCGTCACCCTTGCCTGGCCCCTGCGCGGAAACATCCTTGCCGCCCTGATCGCGTCCATGGCGGTCAGCAATCCCCTTACCTGGCTGCCGCAATATTATTTTTCCTGGCAGATGGGAAACTGGCTGCTTCCCGGGCGTCTTTCCTGGGACCGCATACAGGATCTGCTGGGGGTGTTCGCCTCGGACGCAAGCTTCCGGGAAAACCTTGCCCGCCTCGGACAGATGGGACTTGAAGCGGTTGCGGTCATGCTGGCCGGCGGAGTTCTGCTGGCGATCCCTTTTACCTGTGCCGGATATATTCTCGCCTTTAAATTTTTCCGCGCCCTCCGCAAAAAGAGGCGGGAAAAACACATCCTTACATGAGACCCCATGAGCAACGATCTTCCCATAAAAAAAATCCTCTCCCAGCACCAACTGGCCCCCAGCAAAAAACTGGGGCAGAATTTCCTGGTTCACCGGCAGACCGCGGAACGCATTGTCGCGCTCTCGGGCGTCACCCCGGAGGATTCTGTTCTGGAGCTTGGCGTAGGCTTGGGTTCCCTGACCCTGCCCCTGGCCGAACGGGTCAAGCAGGTCATCGGCCTGGAGCTTGATGCCGGAATCATTGCCTACCACCAGGAGCACCAGGATCTGCCCGCCAACGTCACCCTCCTCCACCAGGATCTTCTCAAGGCCGATTTCGCCGCGCTTGCGGCCCAGACCAATGGCCCGCTGAAAATCCTGGCCAACCTTCCCTACTCGATCTCCAACCTGCTTCTTTTCAAGCTCATCGAAAACCACGAATCCCTGGACCGGGCCGTGCTCATGCTGCAAAAAGAGGTGGGCCAGCGGATTACCGCCCAGGTGGGCTCCAAGGAATACGGGGTGCTCTCCGTCCTGCTCGCTGATTGCGCCTCGGTGGAAACCATCATGCAGGTGGGCCCCGGCCAGTTTCACCCACGGCCCAAGGTGGATTCGGTGGTGGTGCGGATTACCTTCCGTCCGGTCCCGCCAAGGGTGGCCCAGCTCCCCCCCCATGACCGCAAACTACTCCGGCGCATCGTCAACGCCGCCTTTGGCCAACGGCGCAAAACCCTGCGCAACTCCCTCAGCGCCGGCATGATCAACGGCTTGTCGCGGGAGCAAATGGCCACCCTGCTCAGCCAATCGGGGATCAATCCGGAAACCCGGGCGGAGCGGCTGACCCTCGAGGATTTTGTCCGCCTGACCAATGCCGTGGCCGCCTGCCCCCCGGGCTGATTTGCCATGCGAGACTTTGTTTTTCACAACCCAACCACGATCATCTTCGGCCGAAACGTCCTTGGGCAAACAGGCGGACAAGCCGCCTCCCTAGGCGCCAAAGCCTTGCTGGTCTCAGGCAGAGAGAGTCTGAAAAAAGTGGGGGTGCATCAGATTGTCCGTCACTCCCTGGATCAGGCTGGGATAGAAGTTACCGAACATGCAGGCGTACAACCAAACCCAATTCTGAGTCACGTCCAACAGGGCATTGCCCTTGCGCAAAAAAACAGGATCGAGGTCGTTGTCGCCCTGGGGGGCGGCAGCGTCATCGACAGCGCCAAGGCCATTGCCGCCGGAGCCTTGGTCGGCCACGACGTATGGGGATTTTTCAAGGGAAAAAAAAGCATCAAGAACGCCCTGCCGGTTGTCGCCGTGTCCACGGTTGCAGGCTCAGGCTCGGAAACCAACAACGGCATGGTGCTCACCAATGAAACAACCGGGCAGAAGATCGGCATCGGCAACCGGCATCTTTTCCCGAAAATCGCCATTCTGGACCCCACCGTCACCTTCAGCGTTCCGCCCTCCACCACCGCCTTCGGGGCAGTGGACGCCTTCAGCCATCTGCTTGAGTTTTACCTGAATCGGGAAGAGTCCTTTGCTCCATTGCAGGACCACTACAGCGCCGGACTCATGAAAACGGTGATGACCGCCTGCGAAACAGCCTTGGCCAAACAGCGGGACTATCAGAGCCGGGCCGAGCTCATGTGGGCAAGCAGTCTGGCCCTCAACGGCATCAGCGCGGCAGGCCTGGGCCGGGTCGGCTTTCCCTTCCACCTGATCGAACACTCCCTCAGCGCCATGCACGACATCCCCCACGGCGCAGGCCTCGCGGCCATCCTGCCGGGAGCCATGGCGTATGGAGCCAGGAAAAACCCGGCCCGCCAAGCCCTTTTTGCCGTCCAGGTTTTTGGACTTGAGGCCACGGATCAGCACCTCCTTGCCCGGGAAGGAATCGGTCTTTCCCGGCAATGGCTGCAAACAATAGCCGCCCCCACCTCACTGGCCGATCTGGGTCTCTCGCACAAGGATATCCCCGCCCTGGCCGAAAACACCAGGACGCAGGCACGGCTGTGGCGGCTCAGCGAGTATCCGCCGGAGATTGTGGAGGCAATTCTGCAGGAGTGTCTTTGACGATAAAATGTCCGGCAGGACCTGTGTATTCGACCAGTTCCGCGGTCAGGGCGCCGATGACGATCTTCGCCTGAATTCTGATGGGGATTCGCCAGGCATCGTCGGTGAGCCAGACCAACGGATCCCCTATCTTTTCATACAGCCCCTTGAACTTCAGATGCGGCTGGACCTTGAGGGTCTTTTTCTTTCCCAGCACGCTTTCCTGCTCTTCCTTTCCCTCCACCGTAACTTTCACCTCATGCCGCTTTTTATCGGCAAAGGTGGGGACGATCATCGGGGAATCCCCGGCAAACGACAACGCCCGCATGAAGAAAAATGAAGAAAACTCGTTATGCATCGGGCCATCGAGCTGGTAGACATCAGCCGGCTCGTCATTTTTACGGTAGGACACCCGAAAATTTTCCTGATCATAGAGGGTAAGCTTGCTGTTAACCCGACGCCCCTCCTTCTGCTGCATTTCATGGCGGCGGGGCAACCGCATCCGCCCCTGCACGATGGTGCGGAACGTATCCTCCACCGGGTAGAACACCTCGAGCAGCCCTGCACTCCTGGCGGTAAGATCAAGGGAAAACATCTCCTGCCTGTCCGCGACCTTGTTGACCCGCATGACCAGTTCCCCCGCCGTAATGCCAAGCCAACTGACCGTATAGCGCAGTGTCTCCCCTCCGGCATAGGCGGTTTGCAGCAACGCCTCGTCTGGGCCGGTACCGGGATGTGCCCCGGTTGCACGGGGGGAGGAAGGACGCACGACAAGAAAACCATCGGCATCGATAAATGCCTCGCCCCAGGCAAGGAGAGGCACAAGCAGGAAACAGAGCAGAGAGACAAGGAGCATACCTCCCCGGAAATTGGAGATATTTTTCAGAGTCACTCTATGCACGAGAGCCCCGCCTAAAAAAGAGTACCACCGCGTGATTGGCTTCTTCATTTTTTTGCTGTTTTCACCTAACTTTTTTATGGTACATAGTTACGATACCATCGTCGCCTCGGCAAGCCAACAACGCAGATGCACGCCTCATCGAAAAAAAACAACGAGAAGCACCCATGTCCGCCACCACTATGAAACAGTATGGCCAATTTACCGCCATCATGCACAGAGAATACGAACGCGCGGTGAAAAAAATACGGGAAGAATTATCACAGGGCCGGACATATGACCATGCCTGTGACACCCTCAACGACATCAGCCCGGAGATACGGACTTTCGTCAAGGAAGATTTTCTCAAAATCATCATCGCGGAAGAACATTTCGGAGCGGGGATCGACATCTCCGACATCGCCATGTTCCTTGAGCTGCCGTACGAAAAAGTTCAATCAGCCAGGCAGACCCTCCTCAACGACATGGCGCGGGAAACCGAATGCAGTTTGCACCTCCAGGGGAAAAAAATCAACTGACACCCCGCCGGGCACGCCCCCCTCTCGGCCAAGCCGCAGGGGGGTAAGACTCCGAAAGGCGGACAAAAAAATAGGCGGGCTTCACTCTTGAAGCCCGCCCGGAATCAGGAAAACCGCTCAGCGCATGTTACCAACGGCTGGAGCGATGATGCGGGCCGGAGCCCATCCCCATGCCAGGACCGTCACAAAAACCAGGGCCGAACCCGGCCTGGGCAATGCCTGCTTCCTGGGCCTTCTTGTGCATCAGGGTACGGAGGTCGAACAACTCCTCGGAGAGCTTGGCCGCTTTTTTCTCATCCGGCTTTTCTCCGCTCATAACCGCTCTCAACTCCGTTTTCTTGGAAACCATCTTTTTACGCAGGTCAGTATTCTCGTTAAAGAATTTTTCCCTGGCCTTCATGGTCTCTTCGCTCACCTGCCCCTGGCCTTGCCCCATGCCCATCATTGCGTAGCCGTGCCCCATGCCAGGACCGCCTCCCCAAGATTGCGCCTCGGCAACCTGATAACCGGCCAGGCCAATCGTAGCTATTGCGGCAACTGCGAGTAATGTCTTTTTCATCGTCTACCTCCTGAATATGTGGTGGTGAATTAAATGGGTTGCAATGGTTTCTCTCTGCGCCCTGTTAATACAACAACCATGCCATAAGCAAAATAAACAACACAACATCTTGTAATTAAAGGTTTTTCAATAAAATTGAAAACCGCACCCCCCACGGAATCACAACAAAAGGATGCGGGCTGGATATTTTTTATCCATACCCGGACGACGGGCTGGCTATTTTTTACCCAACCTGAAATTTTCTGGGCAACAACAAGACGCCCGGATGCCGTCCAGGCCTCATTTCCATTACCGGAGCAAACGAGGAACAACAATTGCTTGTGTCTTGGAATCGTGGTTTTATGAAAACGGCCAGACTCTCCATGCAAAAAATGATTTCCCCAGGATAAGGCGTCATGAAAAAAGAAACAAAAATCATCACCTCTCCCTTTGCCTATGCCTCTCCCTGGATTCTCGCCACGGCCATAGGCATGCTCATTGCCATTGTTTTTTTCTTTGCAGTCAACAATCTGCAGCGGGAAAAACGGATCATGACCGATAGTCTTTTCAACAAGGGGCAGGCGATCATCCGTTTTGTCGGCGCAGGGACCAGGGCCTCAATGATGATGGGCACCGCCAATAACCAGCAATTCCAGCATCTTATCGAACAGGTCGCGGGTGAATCAACTCTTCTCTATATCGTGGTGGCCGACAACACGGGGACAATCGTGGCACACAGCACCCCTTCCCTGACGGGCGGCACGCTTGACCATCCCCTGCTTTCCGACCCGAATCTTTCCCCTTTTGGCAAACACCGGATCATCAACGACCCGAAAACCAAACACAAGGTGTTTGAGGTTGTGGCGCCATTCAAACCGTTCATGCGCGGCCGCGGCCATTTTTTCAGACAACGCATGCAGGCCATGGAGCAGCCGGAAAAACAGGACAACCCTGCCGGAGAAAATGCGCCTTGCCGACCTTTCCCCGCCAATAATGTTTGGCAACCGGAAAACAATCTCTTCATTATCGTCGGCCTGGACATGACGGAACAGGATGCGATCATCCAGCAGGACCGGCGCCACATGCTGTACATGTCCATCGCCATGCTGCTGGTGGCGATTGGCGGCTGGATTGCCTTGCTCACCGCGCAGAGTTATCGATCCTCGCAAAAAACCCTTATCAATATGCGGGCCTTCACGGATTTGCTCATCTCCCGTCTGCCCGTGGGCATCATCGCAACCAATGCCGAAGGACATGTCCAGACCTTCAACAGCACCGCGGCGGAGTTTACCGGGAAACCCCCGGAACAGATCATTGGTCATCTCCAAACAGCAGTCCTGCCGCAGATCCGGCAACTCATCCCCCCGCCAGGCCAGGAAGGAGAAATCATCGACCAAGAGATCTTCCTGCCGCCGGATTCGCCAACCCCCAAGCACCTGCGCGTCAGCTCCGTGCCCATAACCGATGAGCAAGCCAACACCATCGGCAGGGTTGTGCTCATGTACGATCTTACGGAGACGAAAAAGCTCGAGGCCCAGGTCCGGCGGCATGACCGCCTTGTCGCCCTGGGCAAAATGGCCGCAGGCGTCGCCCATGAGGTACGAAACCCCCTGAGCTCCATCAAAGGGTTCGCCACCCTGCTTGGCTCCCGTTTCCCCGAAGAAAGCGAGGAGGGAGAGGCGTCCAGGCTGTTGGTCAACGAGGTGGAGCGGCTCAACCGCAGCATCACCGAACTGCTCACCTATGCAAGGCCACTTCCCTTGGCCATCGCCGAGATTGAAATCGAGCCGTTTATCGAGGCATCCCTCAAGCTCATCCAGAGTGACGCCAAGGAACTGGGCGTTGCCGTGCGCCATGAGATCTCCCTGACGCGAAAGCTGGTGCGCCTTGACAAAGACCGCCTCAATCAGGTTCTGCTGAACCTCTATCTCAACAGCTTGCAGGCCATGGAACACGGCGGGGAATTACAGGTGTCGGTGCAGGAGGGCAACCGGCCAGGCACCGTGGAAATACAGGTGCGGGACACGGGCTGCGGCATCGCGGAAGATACCCTGGAACGGGTCATGGACCCGTATTTTACGACCAAACCGGAAGGCACCGGCCTGGGACTGGCCATGGTTTATAAAATCATTGACGAACACGGGGGCACGATCAAAATAGCAAGCAAGGAAGGGCAAGGCACCACGGTGAACATTGTCCTGCCGGGGTAAGCGGTGTTAGCAGAAAAGAAGCATGGCTCGATCTCTGAAATGTAAACGCGCAGCAGCGCCGCTTCGCTGCTGCCGCAGATGCGCGTGTCAATTGTCGGCAGCAGTGCCGACCAAGAGGCCCGCGACCTGTGCTATTGCACATGAGCTGGCCGATGACAGCTAAGCGAGCGTAGCGAGACTGCGAAGCAGATGCGGTGCTGCTCTGCACGTTTACTCTTTTTCGCGCCTGATCCGTGCCCCGGCCTGGGTGAGTTTGCCGACCAGGTCGTCATATCCCCGGTCCAGATGATACACCCGGGAGATATGGGTTTCCCCTTCGGCGGCAAGGGCCGCGATCACCAACGAGGCGCTGGCCCGCAGATCCGTGGCCATCACCGGCGCGCCGCTCAACCGGCCGGTGCCGGTGACGATGGCGCTGTGCCCGTCCACCTTGATGTCCGCCCCCATACGGTGCAGTTCAGCCACATGCATGAAACGGTTCTCGAAGATGGTCTCGGCGATCACGCTTAAGCCCTCGCTCAAGGTCATCAGGGCCATGATCTGGGCCTGCAGATCCGTGGGGAATCCCGGATAAGGCATGGTTTTGATGTCCACGCTCTGGAGTGGCCCCTTGCGGGTAACATGGATGCGGTCCCGACCCTCTTCGATGGAGAGCCCGGCGGCCCGTAATTTTTCCAGCAGAGCGGGCAGATGCTGCGGGTTGCACTGGGTCACCGTGGCCTCACCACCGACCGCGCCAACGGCAATGAGGTAGGTCCCCGCCTCGATCCGATCCGGGATGACTTCTTGTTCGGCCCCGTGCAGCTTCTTGACCCCCTCAACCACCAGGGTGTCCGAATCCTTGCCCTTGATCCGTGCCCCCATGGCGACAAGCAGATCAACAAGATTGCCGATTTCCGGCTCCCGGGCTGCATTCTTGATCACGGTGACGCCCTCGGCCAGGGTCGCGGCCATGAGGATATTCTCGGTGCCGGTGACGGAAGGGATATCGAAACAGACGGTGCCTCCCTGCAGCCTTCCCCCGACCTTGGCATCAACATAGCCCTGGGTCAATTCGTATGTGGAGCCGAGTTTCTCCAGCCCCTGGAGATGGAAATTGATGGGCCGGGCGCCGATGGCGCAGCCTCCGGGCAAGGAAACCCGGGCCATGCCGTGCCGGGCCAGCAAAGGCCCCAGAACCAGCACCGAGGCCCGCATGGTCTTCACCATCTCGTAGGAAGCCTCGCAATTGGTGATCGTCGAGGCATCAAGAACCAGCACCGTGCCGTCTTTCTGCCACCTGACCCCGAAAGATTCCAGCAGGGTGAGAAAGGTCCTAGTATCCCGAAGATCCGGCATGTTACGCAAGATGATCGGCTCCGCACTCAACAGGCAGGCGGCCATCAGCGGCAGGGCGGCATTTTTAGCGCCGCTCACCGCAATTTCACCGTGCAGGGGATATCCACCTTCGATAACTATCTTGTCCATGACAATTCTCACTTAATAAAAAAATAACAACACGGGGCAACGGTACAATTCAGCGACGACGGGCCTGGAAAATACGCGGCAAACCAGCCAGATCAAAATGGACCTGCACCCTATCATATTCGGGAAAGGAAGAAAAGATTTTCAACACCGCCTCCTGCTGATCCGCCCCGATCTCCATGCAAAACAGGCCGCCGCTCAGCATGACCGGGTGAACCTGTGCTGCCAAAGCGCGGATATCGGCAAGACCGTCAACCCCGGCGAATAAGGCCCCATGGGGCTCAAAATCCCGTACCTCCGGCTGGAGTCCGTCCTTGACGGTGGTTGCGATGTAAGGCGGATTGGAGACAACCAGGGCAAACCTTCTCTCCTGCCCCATGGCCGTCAACCAGTTGCCATTGAGTAAAAAAACCCTCGACTGGACCTGATGGAACCCGATATTTTCCCTGGCAACCCCAAGGGCCTCCCAGGAGAGATCCACCCCAAACACCTGACGATCCGCAAGCTCGCGAGCCAGGACAACGGTGATCGCTCCACTCCCGACGCCCAGGTCCAGGACCGGACCAGGCGGCAGGCCGTCCTGCCGCACCGCGGCAAAAATCTTTTCGAGAAGCTCCTCGGTTTCGGGCCGGGGGATGAGGACCTTGGGGGAAACCTTGAAAGGCAGCGACCAGAACTCCTGCTCGCCGGTGATGTAAGCCAATGGTTCCCGAAGGAGACGCCGGGAAAGGAGGGCCTGAAAATGTGAAAGCTGCGGCGGCGGGATTTCCTGCTCCATGGCAAGAAAAAATTGGCTGCGGGAAAAGCCCAGAACATGGCCGAGCAAAAGCGCTGCCTCGATTTCCGGTTCGGCAACGGACGCCTGGGCAAGACGCTGGACACTCTCCCGATATACCTCTTTGAGAATCATGACGAGTCTTCCGGGTTCGGGGAAAAACGGCACGCCGCGTTCATGGACCCGCGTTATTGCATAATCTGCAAGGCTTCTGTCTGAAAATGAACCGTGAGCGGATCGATGATATCGTCAAGTTTTCCCATCAGGATATCGTCGAGCTGGTACAGGGTGAGATTGATCCGATGATCGCTGACCCTGCCCTGCGGGAAATTATAGGTGCGGATGCGTTCGCTCCGGTCGCCGCTGCCCACCTGGCTCTTGCGGTCCGCGGACATTTTTTCGTCCTGCTCGCGCTGCATCTTGTCGAGCAGCCGGGCGCGAAGAACCTGCAAGGCCTTGGCCTTGTTCTTGTGCTGGGATTTTTCATCCTGACAGGTCACCACCAGCCCGGTGGGCAGATGGGTAACCCGGACCGCGGAATCGGTGGTATTGACGCTCTGTCCGCCGGAACCGGTGGAACGGTAGACATCGAACCGCAGGTCGTTGGGGCTGATATCAAGCTCAACCTCTTCCGCCTCGGGCATTACCGCCACGGTAACTGCGGAGGTATGAATGCGACCCTGGGTTTCGGTCTCGGGAACGCGCTGCACGCGATGGGCCCCGGACTCATATTTTAATTTGCTGTAGACGTGGTCGCCGCTGATCAGGGCGATAATTTCCTTGAACCCCCCGATCCCGGTGGGATTGCTGGTCATTACCTCAACCTTCCACCCCTGTTGCTCGGCGTATCGGCTGTACATCCGGAACAGGTCACTGACAAACAGGGCGGCCTCATCCCCGCCGGTGCCAGCCCGGATCTCAAGAAGGGTATTTTTATCATCGTTGGGGTCCTTGGGGAGCAAGGCAACCCGCAGGTCCTTGATCAACTCCTCCTGACGGATTTCAAGCTCGGCAAGGTCAGCCCGGACAAGGTCCTTGAGTTCGCTGTCCTCTTCATCCTGAAGCAAAAGACGATTGTCGGCGATTTCCCGGTTGACCTTCTTGTAGTTGTTGTACAGCTCATCAAGCTTTGCCAGGTGGGCATGTTCCTTGGCCACCCGGCGAAATTCGGCTTGATCATTTGCCAACTGCGGCTCTGAAAGTCTGGCCTCAAGAGCGAGCTTGCGTTCTGCAACATTTTCAAGTTGGGCAAACATGGGCATCTCGTCAAAAAAGGAACGCCCCTGAGCCATATCCCCTAACAGGAATGGTCCAAAGGCGTTAGCAACACAAAAAAAACGTGTTTGTTACTTGGCTGTCAGCTTGCCGTACTTTTTATTGAACTTGTCAATCCGGCCGGCGGAGTCGATCAGTTTCTGCTTACCGGTGAAAAACGGATGGCAGGCGGAACAGATTTCCACTTTTATTTCAGGAAGAATTGAACCAAGCTCAACGGCATTGCCACACGCACAGACGGCATTGATTTTATGATATTCGGGATGCACACCTTCTTTCATGGACAGAAACCTCCGGTAAATTAGCAAAATATCCAATACACACAGCCCAGCCGGGGGACATTTTCCGGCAAAACCTGCAAAAAACAGTGGATTATATCGTTATATTATTTTTTTTGCAAGCCAGGAATTACGGATTGAAGAAAATCAACCGCCCTTCATGGAATCAAAAAATTCGGCATTGGAACGGGTTCCCTTCATCTTATTGATGAAAAACTCCATGGCATCGATGGGATTCATGGAGCCGAGGAGTTTGCGCAAGATCCAGACCTTGTTCAATTCTTCCGCCGTGAGCAACAGCTCTTCCTTGCGGGTTCCGGATTTGGCCATGTCGATGGCGGGAAAGATTCTCCGGTCCGCGATCTTGCGGTCGAGCACCAGCTCCATATTACCGGTTCCCTTGAACTCCTCGAAGATAACCTCATCCATCCGGCTGCCGGTCTCGATCAAGGCGGAAGCAAGGATGGTCAAGCTGCCGCCTTCCTCGATGTTGCGCGCCGCGCCAAAAAAACGCTTCGGCCGATGCAGGGCGTTGGAATCAACACCGCCGGAAAGAATCTTGCCGCTGGGCGGCACCACTGTATTGTACGCCCTGGCCAAACGGGTAATGCTGTCCAGCAGGATCACCACGTCCTTTTTGTGCTCCACAAGCCTGCGGGCCTTATCGAGCACCATCTCGGCCACCTGGATATGACGCTGGGGCGGCTCGTCGAAGGTGGAACTGATCACCTCGGCATTGACGCCCCTGGCCATGTCGGTGACTTCTTCGGGCCGCTCATCGATCAACAAAACGATGAGAATGATCTCTTTATGATTCCTGGTAATGCTGTTGGCGATATCCTTGATCAACACCGTCTTACCGGTTCGGGGCGGAGCAACGATCAGACCGCGCTGGCCCTTGCCGATGGGGGACATGATATCCATGATCCGCATGGAATAATTGTCCGGCTCCCGCTCAAGGTGAATACGTTCTTGGGGATGCAACGGCGTAAGGTTGGAGAACAGGGTTTTATCCCGGGCCTTTTCCGGCGGATCATAATTGACGCTGTCAACCTTGAGCAGGGCAAAGTAGCGCTCCCCTTCCTTGGGGGTGCGCACCGGCCCCTCAATGGTGTCGCCGGTGCGGAGATTGAGCCGCCGGATCTGGGAAGGCGAAACATAGATGTCGTCGGGGCCTGGTAGATAATTGTAATATGGCGCCCGCAGAAAACCGAAGCCGTCCGGCAGCACTTCAAGTACTCCGCTGCCCCAGTTCTCGCCGTTTTTCTCTGCTTGCCCACCGGCTGCCTGCAGGATGGCAAAGATCAGCTCCTGCTTACGCATGGCGCTGTATTCTTCGATGCGGTAATCCTTGGCGAGCTTGGTCAGCTCGGTAATCTTCATTAATTTAAGTTCAGATAAGTTCATGCAATCCTTTTCTCCATCTCACGGACACTCGCTCGCTATAGTATGGTTATAATCATTGCCTTGCTTGAACCGCGACCAGCCATGGCAAGAGTGAAAAATTCAGACCGTAGCGCGACAAAAACGCTGCGCGGATATCCGTGCCCGGCTCCATCACAACACCCAAAGTCTGAAATGAAAAATTTTGAAATATTTCCGCAGGACCACGAAGAAACCAGAGAACACCACCACAAAAAACTGAAGCAGTACTGGTTATTTTCGACAATGCGAAAATTTTACAGAGAGCACGATATGAAATTGAACAGGTTGTTTTTCGAGAATTGGGCTAGAGGGCTGAATATGTATTCTCGGATTATCTTGGCCTTAAAAACACAAAGGAAGGATATGTGCATGACTTTTTCGTATGCGATGCGGAATAGTATTGACTAATCGGCCCAGTGTCAACATTTTTTTCGCAAATCACGGAACTCCGCAAAAAAAATTATTAATCATTTTTTACTCACTTTTCCTTGCCATCATCTGATACTATTTGTATATTGTCGAGTTTTCTACCCCTGTAAAACAACACCCTGTATTTGCATGCAACAGAAAGAAAACTTTGAAACCAGGAGAGGTTAGCCCGTGCCTGCCGATATAAAAGCAAGACTCCTCGAAGCCGGAAAAGATGAAGGATGCGTAACCCTCTCCTTCCTGAACGACCTGATTCCGGAAGGCAAGGACGCTGAAGCCATCGACGGTATTTTCGATTTTCTCAACGAGAACAATATCGAAATAGTCAGCCAGGAAAAATCCGGCAAGAAGAAAACCCTCGACGGCAAAAGCTGGGAGGGCAGCGGGGATGGCCAGCTTGAAGACGTCCCCCTTGACGATGACGACGATAAACTCATGGACGCCGCCGCCCTTGTCTCCAAGGAGGATAGTCCGGAGCCGGAAGAAACCACCACCACCTACCTCCGGGAAATGGGCAAGTTCGAGCTGCTCACCCCGCAGGAAGAAGAAAAATACAGCAAAAGTATCCGCGAGGGATTTGACGGGATTATCCGCTCGGTTCGCCAGGACCAGCATGGAACCGAGGAACTGCGCCAACTGGTTGAGCGCATTGACCTGTGGGAAAAACGCGACCCGACCCTAAAGCCAAAAAAACAGCACCTCAATTTCATGATGCGCGCCATTGCCAAGGCGTGCGAGATGCATCCGCGCAACAAAAAGCTTCAAGAGATGCAGTGCAAGCTGGAGATGTTCCACCGCTCCATCGAAGTTGCCAAGGATGCCATGATCAAGGCCAATCTCCGCCTGGTGGTCAGCATCGCCAAACGCTACATGCACCAGGGCCTCACCCTGGCCGACCTTATCCAGGAAGGCAACCTCGGCCTGATGCGGGCTGTTTTCCGCTTCGATTACACCAAGGGCAATAAATTCAGCACCTACGCCAGTTGGTGGATCAGGCAGGCGATCACCAGGGCCATCCTGGACAAGACCAGAACCATCCGGCTGCCGGTGCATTTCCTGGAACTTCGCAGTCAGTTCTTCAAGGCGTTTTATTCGCTCCTCAAGGAACTGGGCCGCGAACCCACCCCCATTGAGATTTCCGAAAAAACCGGGCTGCCGATGGACAAGATCCTCGCCATCCTGGAGGCCTCCAGGGAGCCGATCTCCCTGGAAACCCCGGTGGGCGACGACGACTCCACCCTGGGAGACTTCCTGGAAAACCAGGAATCGGTTTCGCCCTACGAGGCGGTGCAGAACCAGCAGCTTTCCGACCGGGTTACCAGCATCCTCAACACCCTGAGCACCCGGGAAGAAAAGATCATCCGGCTGCGCTTCGGCATTGGCGAGGATGCGGAATACACCCTGGAAGAGATCGGCAAACGGTTCAACGTCTCGCGGGAACGCATCCGGCAGATCGAGAAAAAAGCGCTTAATCGGTTGCGGCATTCCAGCAGGCGGGAGAAGCTCAAGCATTTTCTCGACTGAACGCGCCTGTTTCGTTTTTCCTTTCGCACCGCCGCGCATGCAGCACCATGCCGGATAATGCGATCAGCCGCCGTTTGCTGATCCTTTCCCAGCCGTAAGTCCGCAGACAAAACACATGCTGCCAGAGACAGACCGCAACCCGCTTCTTCCGCCACTCCTGGCCTTTGCCGCCGGCGCAATGGCTGCGGTGGCCGGCTGGTTGCCGTCCTCCCTCCCTCTGTGGCTGGCTGCTGCCCTGATTGCCGTTTCGGCTGTTCTCATTCTGCTTTGCCGGACTCGGGCACGAGCGGGCTTACTCCCCCTGCTGCTTATCCTGTTCTCCCTCTGCGGCCTGCTGTATACAGGGTCGTTTCTGGCGCCTCCGCTGCCACCCCATCATCTCGCCCGCCTCGTCCCGGAAAAGCAGGATGTCAGCCTGACCGGCACATTGATCCGAAAACCGGTGTTCAAGAATGGCAAAACCCAACTCATTCTTGAAACGGACAGCATCCTCCTCCCTTCAGCCCAAGCTCCTCGCGCCACAGCAGGTCGCGTCATGCTCACGGTCAACGCCCCCCTGCTCAAGGGGTTCGTTCCTGGCCGCGACTATCTGGTGCGCACCCGGCTTTCCCTGCCGGACAAGCCGGCAACCCCTGGGGTCTTTGACTACGCAGAATATTTGGCCGCCGAGAAAATCCTGGTCAAGGGCTGGGTTGCCACCCCCCTTTTCATCCAGCCCATTTCCCCTCCTGCCGCGGGCAGCCTTCCTTCGCCGAGGTATTTTCTTGAAGGATTCCGGCACCAGTTCGAGGCCTTTCTCCACGCACATCTTGCCCCGGACAACGCCGCGCTGTACCAGGCCCTCCTCCTGGGCGACCGCAGCGCCATTTCGCCGGAAATCACGGAAAACTACCAGGCTGCCGGCATCATGCACCTTCTGGCCATCTCCGGGAGCCATCTCGTTGTCGTGGCTTTTTTGACCACGATCTTCTTTCGTTTTCTGGTCAATCGCTCCCCCAGACTGTTACTCCGGCTGCCCGCGGCCAAAATTTCCCTGATTCTCTCGTTCCCCGCCCTTTTTCTCTACGCCGGCCTTGCCGGCTTTCAACCGCCGGTCATGCGGGCCTTGCTCATGACCGGTGTCTTCATGGTCGCCCTTCTTCTCGACCGCCAATGGTCCAGCCTGAACAATCTCGCCATTGCCGCTTTCTGCATCCTCCTGTTCAACCCCCTCAGCATCCACACCGCCTCCTTCCAGCTCTCCTTTGCCGCCACTGCGGCAATAATCCTCGTCATGCCGCGGATCGCTGCCTGGCGTCCCCAAAAAGGCAACCGGACTCCCTGGCAGAGGTTGCGACACTTCCTCCTCTCCGGACTTTTCATTTCAGGCGCCGCCTTTCTTGCCACCGCTCCGCTCGCCCTGCTCCATTTCAACCGGATTTCCCTGACCGGCCCCATTACCACCCTGCTGGTCACGCCTTTTCTGTGCTTCTGGACCCTGCCTTTGGGGCTGCTGGCCATTCTCACCCAATCCTTCGTCCCTGCCATCGCACTCTTTTTTTTACAAACCGGCGCGCTCGGCATCCACGTTTCCCACGTGCTGACCGGTTTTCTCGCCGGACTGCCGTTTTCCTCTTTCTGGCTCCCCACCCCGACCATCCCGCTGCTAATTCTTTCCTACGCGCTGCTTTTTCTGATCTTCCGCCACAGGCGAACGCTTCCCCTTCTGGCCATGCTTGCCTGTTTCGCCCTACTGCTTTCCGGCTACGCCCGGTTGCCGAATGCGCACGACAACTGGATGGAGGTCTCTTTTTTGGCCGTGGGAAACGGCAGCGCCACGGTCGTGCAGCAAGCAGACCGCCAGGTCATCCTCATCGACGGAGGCGGACCTCCCACCGGGATCTTCAATGTTGGAGAGCGGGTGATCGCGCCATTTCTCTGGCACCAACAGATCAGGCGGGTGGACCAAATCATCCTCACCCATGCCCATGCCGACCATTTTAACGGCCTGCCCTGGATCATAAAACGGTTTCAGCCCAAGATTCTCTGGCTCAGCGAAACCAGCGGCCAGGAACCGGGCTTTGCCGCGCTTCTGCTTGGGGCGAAAGAGGCCGGTTGTCAGGTGCGGATTGCCAAGGGAGGGGAAGTACTTGTCGGCGGGAACACCCGCCTTGCCATCACCTGCCTGGCCAATCTGGCTCTGCGCGGAAACACGGAACCAATCGCGGACAACCCCAACAACAGGGGTCTGGTCCTGCGGTTGGACCACGGCGAAAACACCTTTCTTTTTCCTGGGGATATAGAAAAGGACTACGAGGAACACATCCTGCAAAAGAGCAGCCAACTCACGGCCGAGGTTCTCCTCCTGCCCCATCATGGCCTGGGATCGTCGGGCAGCCCCCGGTTCGTGCAGGCCGTAGGGCCGCGCTACTCCGTGGTGTCAACGGGCAAGAAGGAGCCGTTTCCCCCGGTGCAATATCAGGACTCCGGAGGACATCTCTTTTCAACGGCTCGCCATGGCGCCATCTCTTTTCTCTCCGACGGGAAAAAGCTCACGGCCATCCCCTATCGGACCGCAAACGATCCGCCCCGCCCGTGAAGGCCTGAGCAGGAGCGGCACCACCTTTAGGCGTCGGTAAAATCCGTGGGCGGCTTCTTGAGGAACTGAACGAACTTGCTCTTGTCGATGCAGTTTATGTAGGCGTCATCCCCGGAAATCCAGCCTTTCTTGATCAGATCCATGATCGCGTCATCCAGGGTCTGCATGCCGAATTTCTTCCCGGTCTGCATGGCGGAAGGAATCTGGTAGGTCTTGCCTTCGCGGATCAGGTTCCGCACCGCCGGGGTGCAGATCAGGATCTCCAGCGCGGCGCAGCGCCCCTTGATATCCACCCTTTTAAACAGGGTCTGGGAAACCACGGCCTTCAGGGCATCCGCCAGGGTGGAGCGGACCTGCGCCTGCTGGTTGGACGGGAAAATTTCGATGATCCTGTCCACGGTTTTGTTGGCGTTTAAGGTGTGCAGGGTGCCGAAGACCAGATGGCCGGTCATGGCCGCTTCCATGGCCAGAGAAATGGTTTCCAGATCGCGCATTTCGCCGACCATGATAATGTCCGGGTCTTCGCGGAGCGCACCCCGCAGGGCGGCGGAAAAGGACTGGGTATGCAGCCCCACCTCCCGGTGGTTGACGATGCAGTTCTGGCTCTTGTGCACGAACTCGATGGGATCTTCGATGGTCAGGATATGGTCCTTGCGCAGCTTGTTGGCCTGATCGACAATGGCCGCCAGGGTGGTCGATTTACCGCTGCCCGTGGGGCCGGTGACCAGGACCATCCCCTTGGGCAGGGTGGCGAGCTGGGCGACAACCTGGGGCAGCCCCAATTGGTCGCAGCCCAGAATATTGCTGGGAATCTCCCGGAATACCGCGCCGATTCCATATTTCTGCATGAAAAGGTTGCCGCGGTACCGGGCAAGTCCGGGGATTTCGTAGCCGAAATCCACATCGCCGGTCTCCTCGAACACCTTGACCTTTTCCTCGGAAACAATCTCATAGAGCATGGCCTTGAGCTCGTCGTTGTCAAGAACCTTGAACTTGACCCGCTCCATCTCGCCGCGGATGCGAAGAATCGGCTGCTGACCGGAAACCATATGCAAGTCCGAGGCGCCCTGTTCGTTCATCAGTTTAAAAAAAGCATCGATCTGAGCCATGCAAAAAAACTCCTGTTATCAACCGGTTGAAGGCCCCAAAAAGACAAGCCCGAAAAAGAGGGGCTCGTCCATGCAGCAATTATGCAACAGTAATGCTAGTATATAGAGCCGAGTAAAATTACTCCACGCAAAAAAATACAGCCTTCGACAAAAAAGTACCCCTGAAAAATGCCGCCCTACATCGATCTGCATACCCACTCAACCTGTTCGGACGGATTGCTCACCCCGACCGCCCTTCTGGACCTGGCCGCCCGCCGAGGGCTTGCGGCCATCGCCCTCACCGACCACGACACCGTCACCGGGATTCCCGAGGCACTGGCGCACGGCACAATCGTCGGGGTGGAGGTGCTGAGCGGGATAGAGATAAGCAGCGACCTTGCCGGAACCTCGCTCCATATTTTGGGCTACGGCTTCGACCATGAACATCCCGGGCTCCTCGCCTTTCTGGCAAGGCTGCAAGAGGCCAGGCACAATCGCAACCAGGGCATCATGGAGCGTCTCCAGACCCTCGGCATCTCCATAACCAACGAAGAGCTGACCCGGATTGCCGGAGATCAAATAGGCCGTCCCCACTTCGCCCGGTTGCTCACCCAGAAAGGATTGGCCCGAAACACCCAGGACGCCTTCAGCCGCTACCTCAAACGCGGCGCTCCCGCCTTTGTCGAACATCTCAAGCCCCAGGCCGACGAAGTAATCAGCCAAATCTCCAAGGCCAACGGCCTGGCGGTGCTCGCCCATCCGGTCTACCTGATCCCGAGCCTGGAACAAAACCCCGGCCTGGTTGCCACTCTCAAGGAGTACGGGCTGGCAGGGCTTGAGACCTTCTACCCCACCCAATCAAAAAAGTTCTCCCGCTTCCTGCAAGCACTTGCCGCGCAACACGGGTTGCTCCTCAGCGGCGGCACGGATTATCACGGCGACAAACACTCTGTCACCCCCTTGGGCGGCAACACCAAAACCATCCGCGTTCCTCTTCAGCTCCTGCAGGATATCAAGCAGAGGCTGGCAGCCCGCGCTTTTTTATGAAAAAGCGGGATTGACTTCCCGGCCTGCCGACAGTACTACAGAGTAGTTTTGAAAATTTGCCGGCCGCGCGGACACACGAGCAAAAAAACTCCCTGTCCGCGTATTGCCTGCTTGACCGCGAGTACAGACAAAAACGGGGGAACCCATGACGGGCGATGAATACATCCTCTCCATCCTCAAAAAATATGAAGTTCCAAGGGGGCCTGAATCGCCCGCCGAACAAACAGCGAAGCACATTGCCCCCAAGATCCAGCGGTGGGCAGGAGGTTGGCTGTCCGCCCTGTCGTATTCCGGCGCCTATGCCAAGCAAACCGCCGTGCATGGCGTAACCGATGTGGACCTCTTTATCTCCCTCAAACCCGGGATGCCCGGGACAATGCAAAAAATCTATGACGAGCTGTTTACCCTGGCCGCCTTGCATGGCTGGAACCCCATCCGGAGACATGTCGGCATCGGCATCTCAAAAAACGATATAACCCTCGACCTGATTCCCGGCCGGGCGCTGGCCGGCGACGAGAGCTATCACGACCTGTACTGGCTCAAATCCGATTCCTTGCGGCAAACCAACCTGAGCCTCCATATCGAGACCGCCGCCACATCGCATCGCCTTCGCGAAATCCAGGCAATCAAGATCTGGAGGCACATTCACCGGCTTGACTGGCCATCCCTGTACCTTGATTGCTTTGTCATAAACGCCTTGGCAGGAAGAAGCACGGATTCCCTTGCCCACAATGTTCTGCACGCCCTGGACATGATAGGGGAAGCCCTTGAAACCACCTGCATCGTTGATCCGGCCAACCCGGACAACGTGCTTTCGCTTGATGCAACACCAGAGGATAAAAAAAATATCGCGGAGCAGGCAAAAAAATCCGCTGCCCAGCAGCACTGGGAAGACATTATCTGGTAGAGGCCCTGCCATGCAGGGCAATGGTCTCCCAAGCACGACATTGAAATCGATTTTTTCAACACCCTGCTAGACCTTCCCAGCCTAATCCCCACCGCCTTTTTTTCCTTGATCCATTCCTTACAATGCACCTATGATGTTCATAGTGCATCCTCCTTTTGGGGAAGCACTTTTTTCACCCCCGTGTCCGTTCACGCATGTTTTCCGCGGAAAGGAGAAGAACTCCGCACCGGGCACCCACCGCTTTGTTACATGTTGTTTCTTGAAATATCTCCAGCAAGGACGAGCACCACATGGCCAGAAAATACAAAGTCCTCATCGTCGATGACTCAACCAGCATACTGAAAGCTTTGGCCCGAGCCTTTGCCGAAACACCCTACGATGTGACGACCTGCAACGATCCCGTCAAATCCTACGAAATGATCGAAGACGAACATTTTGACATCGTGATCAGCGATATCATGATGCCGGAGTTGGACGGGCTTTCCCTGCTGCGCAAGATCAAGAATTACAACGGCACCATCCAGGTGATCATGATCACCGGGTACATCACGATCAACAACACCCTCAACGCCTTTCGCTACGGAGCAAACGACATTTTTTTCAAACCCTTCAAGGACATGCAGGACCTCATTGACGCCGTGGATGCTGCCGCCAAAAAACTGAACCGCATCAACGAGATTCTCAAAGTGCTGGCCAGCGAAAAAGGAAACTGACATGCAGTACGACGTTGATCTTGACGCACTCCAAGGCTTTATCGATGAATCCAACGATTCGCTCCAGGGAATCGAGGCGGACTTCATCGCCCTGGAAGAAGATCCCGGCAACGGTGAGATCATCAACAGGATCTTCCGCCCGGTACACAGCCTCAAGGGCAATTCCGGGTTCTTCGGCCTGACCAACATCAACAAATTCTCCCACCGCCTGGAAAACCTCCTGGACGCCTGCCGCAAGGGGGAAGTCCTGATCAACAAAAAGATCATCGACATCCTGCTCAAGGGAATCGAATACCTGCAAGCCATGCTCGACCGGGCACAAAAAAACCCGGCGGAAGTGGCTTTCCTTCCGGAAGAAAAAGAGTTTCTCACCCAGGTAGAGGCAATCCAGCCCATAGTGGCAACCGGCTCCATCCAGAGTGTCATCACCCTGGAAAATCTCCTCCATGAATTCCTCGATCTTGGCCAGAACCTCCACGCTCACCCGCTGATCCCGGGGCTGCTGGATCAAATTGAAAAGGCCAACATCGATCTTCAGTCAATTATCGCCGCGAAGAAACAAAAAGGACCGAGCAGCGCCTTTTCCCCGGACAACCACTATTTTCTGGGCGACAAGGATTTCACCGGCCAACTGGCCCAGTTCGGCCTGGTTCTCAGACTTCTTGAAAGCAAAAAAGCCGCGGGCAAAGACCTTCTCCTCGCCTTTGCCCAGGCTCTTGCCGAGGTGAGCCATGCCCTCACCGGCAACAGCGCCATTGCCGGTGAGCTTGACGAGCTGTTTGCCATGCGGAACTTCCTTGACGACGCCCTGATGGTGGCCAGCGACGAATACAACACCCTGTGCCGCAATCTGCTCAATTCGGTGATCGGCTGCTTTGAGGCCAAAGCCAAGACCGGCAGCACCCGGTTAGGGGAGATCCTGGTGGAGCAGCATCTTGTCAGCGAGGCACAGATCTCCGCGGCGCTGGGCCAGCAGAAAAAGATCGGAGAGCTGCTCATCGAGCAGGGAGTTCTCCAGGAAGACGACCTGAAAAAGGCGCTGACCATCCAGGACAAACGAGCCCTGGATGCCCACATCAAGGAAACAAAGACCTCCGAGCAGACCAAAACCATCCGCATCGATCAGGCGCGGCTCGACAATTTCGCCAATTCCGTGGGGGGGCTGTACATCAGCCTCGACTCCCTCAATTTTCTCAAAAAACAGCTCGAAACAAAGCTGGGGGATTTTGGGCTCGCAGCCAGATTCGACGGCATTATCAATGCCCTTGACGAGCAGCTTGAAAAACTGCACGCCAACATCATGAGCATCCGCAGGGTGCCGGTCAAATCCCTGTTCCAGCGGTTCCCCAAGGTGGTCCGCCAACTGTCCACCTCGCTGAACAAGGAGGTCCGCTTCACCATCACCGGCGAGGACACCGTCATCGATAAAGACCTGCTGGAGAAAATCGAAAACCCCCTGGTCCACATTCTGCGCAATTCCCTGGACCACGGGCTCCAAGGACCGGAAGAAAGAAAAAAAACCGGCAAACCGGAACAGGGCAGTCTTACGCTTAAGGCGCGGGCCGATGAAAACAATGTCTACATTATCATTGAAGACGACGGCATGGGCATTGATCCGCGAAAAATGAAGCAAGTCGCCCTGAACAAGGGGTTCATGACCGCTGAGGAGCTGGAGCACTTAAGCGATAAGGAACTGATCAATCTCGTTTTCAGGCCGGGGTTCAGTTCGGCGGAAAAAGTCAGCGAAGTTTCGGGGCGCGGGGTGGGCATGGACGTGGTCATGTCCGGCCTCAAAGATTGCAACGGCTCCATCCAGCTCGATTCCACCATAGGCAAAGGCACCACGGTTTCCCTCACCGTGCCGCTCACCAAGACCCTAGTCACCAAGGAGGCCATGCTCGCCGAATCGGGCCAGGAAACCTATGCCATCCCCTCCGACGAGATCACCACGGTCATCGAAACAGAAAACATCATCCCGCTTCTTGCGGAAAACAACTGCATCGCATATGATGGCGCAATCCTGCGGCTTATAGAACTCAACACCTTCTTTTACCCGAAGGCCTCCTCGACCATCGCCGACCCGAGCAATAAAGTTGTCGTGGTCTGCAAGCCCCATGGGGTCGGCCTGCTGGTTGACCGCATTCTGTCCCACCAGAAGATCGTGGCCAAAGAGTTCGGGGACGGATATAAAAAACTGCAAAAAATCGATGGAATCTGCGGATACACCATCATGGGCAACGACGACATTATCCTGATCGCCGATATCAAGGAAATTGCCGAGCGCGCCACCTAGCATGATCCCTGCGCAAGCCCGGACCGTTTCCAGAGTGTTTCCCCAGAAAATTTCACCGCTGCCAAGGCTGTCTTCATATGAACACCGTATTGATTGTTGACGATGAACCAAACTACCTGATAGTCCTCTCCGAGTTGCTCAGCGAGGAAGGGTTCGGGGTCTTCACCGCCGGAAACGGCGAAGAGGCCCTCAAGATCCTGGGTGAAACCGACATTGACCTGATAATCACCGACATGCGCATGCCGGGTCTCGACGGCCTGGGTTTGCTCAAGGCGGCGAAAGCCCTTAACCCGGACCTGCCCGTGATCATGGTCACCGCCTTCGGCGAGGTGGAAATGGCCGTGGCCGCCATGAAGGCCGGGGCCTTCAACTATCTGACCAAGCCCTTCAACAACGATGAACTGGTGCTGAACACCAACAAGGCCCTGGAGCACTACGCCATACTCCGCGAAAACATGCGGCTGAGAGAGGAAATGCGCTCCCGCACCTCTTTTTCCAGCATGGTCGGCAAGAACCAAAAAATGCAGGCCATCTTCAATCTCATCGAAAAGGTGGCCCCCACCTCGACCTCGGTCCTGATCACCGGGGAGTCGGGCACCGGCAAGGAGCTGGTCGCCAGGGCCATCCATTGCAACAGCCCCCGGGAAAAAGCCCCGTTCATCTCCCTCAACTGCGCGGGGTTGCCGGAAAATCTGCTGGAAAGCGAACTTTTCGGCCATGAAAAGGGCGCCTTCACCGGAGCCATCGCCCTGCGCAAGGGAAGGTTTGAACTGGCCGACACCGGCAGCCTTTTCCTCGACGAGGTCGGCGAGATGCCCATGCCGCTCCAGGCCAAACTGCTCCGTGTTCTCCAGGAACGCACCTTTGAACGGGTCGGCGGCAGCCAGACCCTGCGGGTTGATGTCCGGATCATCGCCGCAACCAACCGGGATCTCAAGGATGAGGTGGATAAAGGACATTTCCGGGAAGATCTCTATTACCGGCTCAATGTCCTGCATATCCACCTCCCGCCCCTGCGGGAGCGAACCGATGACATTCCCATGCTGGTTGCCCATTTCGTCAATAAATACGCCGTGCAGCTCAACAAACCCAAACTGGAGATTGCCACGGAAACCGTGCGCTTTCTCATGACCCTGCCCTGGGAAGGCAACATCCGGGAGCTGGAAAACACCATCGAACGGGCAGCCATTCTCTGCAGCAGAAACCTGATCCGTCCGGAAGATGTGCAGCCCGAGAGCATGGCCGCGAAAAAGCCGCTGCAATGGATGAACGGCTTTGACCTGAACATGATTCCGGAGCATACCCCCCTGCCCGATGTGCTTGACGGCATTGAAAAGAAAATGGTTCTCTCCGCCTTGGACAAGGCCGATTATGTTCAGACCAAAGCAGCGGACGCCTTGGGAATCACCAAGAGCCTTCTCCAGTACAAGATGAAAAAACACAGCATTGTTAAACGCTGACACCTCTCCGGATTCCGCAGATGAGCTTTTCTTGTAAAAATTACGACTACAATGACGACAAGTGCCTGATGCTCAAGCAGGATTGTATCCCCGGCAGACCAGGCTGCGTGCTGGAAGGGCGGGTAATCCTCAGTGAGGCGCTCACGGAGCGGATCAAGGAGCTGGAGCAAAAAAAGACCTCCGGCAAGACAGGAAAAAAATAACCCCTCCCCATGACGCGACCTGAAGGATTTTTTTAGGCGCATACCCCTGGTCTCCCCCGATTCCCATGCCTTCGATAAAAAAACCCTGTGAATACTGCGGCGGGTCCGGCCAAATACAATTTTTCGCCGGAGTGAGCAGATTCTTCCTCTCCTGCGAGGAATGCCCGCACTGCGCCGGATTCGGCTACGAACTTCCCGCCGATGCGCTTCCCCCTCGAAAAAAACAAGCACCTCCTCCTGCCCAAAAAACCTTCCCCCGCAAAAAAGTCCGGTGAACCCGCCATGAAAGCGAATCCCCGAGTGGCCGTGATCGGAGGCGGCCCGGCCGGACTGATGGCCGCCACAGTCCTCAGCGAGGCGGGCTTGCCAGTGGATCTTTTCGACGCTAAGTCCTCGGCTGGCCGTAAATTTCTGGTGGCCGGACATGGCGGATTGAATCTCACCCATTCGGAACAGGCAGAACCCTTTGCCGCCCGCTACGGAAACAACGCCGAAATCTTCAAAAAACTCCTGGCTATTTTTTCGCCCGGCGATCTGCGCGCTTGGTTGCGCGGTCTCGGAGTGGAAACCTTTGTCGGCACCAGCGGCCGGGTATTCCCCAAGGACGCCAAGGCTCCGGACATCCTCAAAACCTGGCTCGAAATCTTGGCCAGGCGCGGGGTCGCCTTCCATTATCGCCACCGCTGGCAGGGGTTCTCCGAGACGGGGACCCCGCTCTTTCTCTCCGAAACAGGCGTCCTCCTCGAATGCCCCGCCCAGGGCGTGCTTCTTGCTCTGGGCGGGGCAAGCTGGCCCCAGACCGGGTCCGATGGAAGCTGGGCCTCCATCCTCGCAGCCGGAGGCGTCCGGCTTGAACCCTTCCGCCCGGCGAACTGCGGGGTTGAGGTGGCCTGGTCCGAATATTTCCGTACCCGCTTCAGCGGCAAACCCCTCAAGAATATTCTGCTCCGCTGCGGCGACCAACACGCCACGGGCGATGCAATGGTGACCAGCCATGGCCTGGAAGGTGGGCCGGTCTATGCCTTAAGCGGGGTGATCCGCGACCTGCTGGACACAGGCGGCCCGGTTCCCGTTTTCCTCGACCTCAAGCGCGATCTGCCCCTGGAACGCCTGCGGGAAAGGCTTGAGCAGCGACGCGCCAAGGAGAGCCTCGCCAATTTCCTGCGCAAGGCCATCCACCTCACCGGCCCAAGCTATTCCCTGCTCCGCGAAACTTGTCCCCCGGAAGAGCTAAAAGAACCGGCCAGGCTTGCCGAACGGATCAAGAATCTTCCCGTTCTTGTCACCAAAACCAGACCCCTTGCCGAAGCGATTTCCTCCGCCGGAGGCGTTGCCTTTGCGGAGGTGAACGCTGATCTCATGCTCCGCAAATTGCCCGGAGTCTTCGTGGCCGGAGAAATGCTGGACTGGGAAGCGCCCACCGGCGGATACCTGCTGCAGGGGGCCTTTACCACCGGATACCACGCCGCCCAAGGCCTTCTCAAGTGGCTGGGACAGCCGCCGGCAACCCCCTCAATACCCCGCTGAAATATTTCTTGCCCATCGCTAATTTCTCCTCTTGCAAGCAACGCAAATTTAATGGACAATCCATGCTGTTATCTTGGATGCCATCGTGGTATAAAAAAAGGGAAATTCGCGCATATCCCGCCAATCCTTGAATACAGAGTGTAAACGGAAACGGACCATGCAGATCACCATCACCTACTGCTCGCAATGAAACTATCTGCCCCGTGCTTCCAGGCTGGAAGCAGAGCTGAAAAAACAATTCGGGGCCGAGGTTGAGCTTATTCCCGGCTCAGGCGGCATTTACGAAATCATGGCCGACGGCCGCCTGGTCTTTTCAAAAAAAGCGGCCGGTCGTTTTGCCGAGCCCGAGGAAATCATCAGCCTTATCCAGAGCCACGGGTAACAGGAAGGCTCTTCGACAACCATGACCGCCCCACCGGAAACACCAGCGACCCTCAGCCTCCTCGATGCGCTCGACGCCCAGGAAAGCAGCGACCAACACTGGCTGCTCAGCGGCAACAACACCTTTACCCTCGGGCGGGTGGCCAACACCGACATCATGCTTCCCTATTCCTGGGTCTCCCGGAAACATGCCATGATCCAGAGGGAAGAAAATGGCCGCTTCAACCTCATTGACCTGGGTAGCTCCAACGGCACCTTTATCAACGGCCGCAGAATCCATACCCCCGTGTCCCTGCAAAACGGGGATTGCATCGGCATCGGCAGCACCCGCCTGCTTTTCAATCAGGAAACGCCCCCAGCCCGTCCCGCAACGCCAACCGGCCCGGATCTCGATGAGATGACCGTGGCCTTTGTGCAGAAACAGACCATCACCATCTTGATCTGCGACATCCATGACTACACCAAGCTCTCGGAAACCATGGGCGACCAGTGGGTTTCCCAGCTCCTCCAGCATTGGACCGGCAGGGTGAGCAAGCTGGTCAACAAACATAACGGGATTGTCGATAAGTTCATCGGCGACGCGGTCATGGCCCTGTGGGCAGGGCCGAATCTCCAGGCCAACATCCACCAGGCCCTGAAAACCGCCATTGCCATCAACACCTTCACCAGCAGCCTCGGCAAGAAGATTCCCGATCTGCCCTGGCCGTTGCAGATCGGGGCAGCACTCAACACCGGCGAGGCGATGATGGGAAACCTTGCGCAAAACGGCAACCACACCGTGGTCGGGGATGTGGTCAATGTGGCCTTTCGCCTAGAAAGCATGACCAACAGGCAGGAGGATCTGGATATCGTGATGGGCGGCGACGCGGCCATGCACCTCCTTGATCCCGAGACTTTTTTCAAAAAATACTCCTTCCGGGTAAAGGGAAAACAGGAGGAGGTTGAGGCGTATGGTTGCAGCTTCTCCCGGCTCTCAACCTATCTCGGGCAGAATGCCAAGCTGCTTGACACCCTGTAGGGCTTTGGAGGACTCCCAAAAAACCATGCTCGCCGAATCCAGAAAATTCATCCGCATTGCAACCGATTACCTCCTGGCGGAAGACCGGAGGAAAATCGATTTCAACATCTATACCAGGCCGCCCAAAAGCAATAAGCCCATCCTGCTGATCGCGGCCAACACCAATATCGCCGACATCAAGGAAACCTTGGCCAAAAAATCCCATGGCCCGCTTTTCATCACCCAGGATTCCGCGCAAAAATTTGAAAATTTCATGGAAGAGTCCCTGGACTCCATCATCCGGAACACGGACATCCCCCTGGAGGAAAAATCATCGCTGGTGCATACCTGCGCCAAAAACATCATCCGGGATGTCTTTGACGACCCGCGCAGCGGCAGACACATCTCCCGGGCCAAAAACATAACCAGCAACATCATCGATCTCACCTTGCTGGACACCCAATCCATCCGCCACCTGCTTCGCCTCGGCGCCAAGGACTATTACACCTTTTCCCACTGCGTCAATGTCGCGGTGTTCGGCATTGGCCTCTGGCTGATGATCCGCAAGGGCGATGACACCGAACTCCACGATTTCGCCCTGGGCTGCATCCTGCACGATGTGGGTAAAAGCCAGATCCTGGACACCATCCTGAACAAACGGGGCAAACTCGACTACGAAGAATTCGAAATCATCAAGAAACACCCCGGCCAGGGCCACTGGCTCATGGCCAAGCACACCTCCGAAACCACCCTCGACGTAATCATCCACCACCACGAAAAAATCAACGGCCAGGGCTATCCCCACGGGCTCAAACGGGACCAGATCTCCGACAACGCCAAGATCGCCACCATTGCCGACGTGTACGACGCCCTGACAACCAACCGCCCATACGCCGGGGCCCGGCTCCCCATCAGCGCCCTGACCCTGATGAAGGAAGAGATGGTCGGCCATTTCGAGCAGAAACGGTTCGAGGAGTTCATTTTGTTTTTAGGAGGAAGATCGGCTTGAGAAAAGCCGTTTTCCTCCTCAGCCAAACAACAAGGAGCAACGCAGCATGTGGTCATCAAAAGACGTTTATTATATCTCGGACAGCACCGGAATTCTTGCGACCAACCTGGGGCAGGCCCTGATCTGCCAATTTCCGGAAATCAACTTCCATGAGGAAAAATTTCCTTTTGTTCTCAACAAGGAAGAAGCGAAGAAGATCCTCGATTATATCCTGAAAAAATCCTCCGGCCGCAGGCCGCTCATTTTCAGCACCATCATGACCACGGAGATCCGCGCTGTTTTCGACTCTCCCGAGGTGGAACTTTTCGACGCCTTTGAATTTTTCATGACCCGGCTGGAAGGCTGCCTTGAGGCAAAAGCCTTGGGCGTTCCCGGATTTTCCCGGCACATCGACAACCTGACCATGGCCAAGCGGGTAGAGGCCATCCATTACTGCCTGGAACATGACGACGGGGTCAACATCCATGAATTGGACGAAGCCGAGGTTATCCTGCTGGGGGTTTCGCGCTCCGGCAAGACGCCGGTCAGCGTATATCTGGCAACGCAGATGGGTATGAAATCAGCGAATTTCCCCCTCACCTCGGAGTATCTCAAGGCATACACCCTGCCGGAGGAAATAATCAAAAACCGGAAACGCGCCATCGGCCTGACCACCACCCCCGAGGTGCTGCACAGTGTCCGCGAAAAACGGTACGCGGACAGCAACTATGCCAAGCGCTCCACCTGCAGCGAGGAGATTCAGACGGCGGAAACCATCTTCCACAACCACCAGATCCCCATT
Source organism: Desulfobulbaceae bacterium UBA2273 (assembly GCA_002347095.1). Lineage (GTDB taxonomy): Bacteria > Desulfobacterota > Desulfobulbia > Desulfobulbales > Desulfurivibrionaceae > Thiovibrio > Thiovibrio ferrireducens. The sequence continues at coordinate 76,845 of DDWZ01000001.1, forward strand.
GTTTCCACGGCGGGAAAATCCATAGAAGAGGTTGCCACCCAGGTTTCCCAGGAGCTGGGTCTTTCCAAAAAACCGACCTCGCTGAACGAAGGGTCCTGATTATGAGCCGACCAGTTTGCCGTCCGGCATATTTTCTCCTGGAGCTGTTTTTTTCATATCCCGCCAGACCGCGCAACATGGTATGCTGCCTTGAAAACCAGAGGAAACCCTTTTCCGGCCTGAGACTTCGCCAGACAATCCCCGTCCGAGGTTCTTTTTGACGTTATTATTCCGCACCATATTGCTTCTGCTGCTGGGGTGTTTCCTGCCGGAAAACGCCCTGGCCTTTCAGCCCCACGCCTACTCAGGGCTGTACATCCATCAACTGGCCCATTTTTTCCTGATTGTCTCCCTGTTTTTTTTCACCGTGAAAGCCCGCCAGACCCGCCTCGCTTCCCTCAAGGCCTGGCAATACATCATCGCCGGAACCTGGATTCTCATCCTCTGGAGCGGCGCCACCATGATTGGGCATTTCCTTGACCTGGAAATCGAAAATTCGATGCACCTGCCTCCCGGAACGGAAATTTCCCATCTCTACCTCCGTGGCTGGAAAGAAACGCTGTACTATATCCTCAAGCTTGATCACCTCCTAGCCGTGCCGGCCATGTTATTTTTCCATCGGGGCCTCACGCTGCTGCGCAAGGGCGAATCAACGCTCTCTTCCCCGAGGCAGGGCCACCCATGATCAGCATCTCCATGCTCCCGGTCTGGCTCCTTGATTTCGGGGGCGCCCTGGCCATGATCATTCTTTCCGGGCTCTGCCTCCATCATGCCCTGGCCTTGGCCCGCGCCGACCGGGAAAGCCCCCTGGCCATCTTCCTCCTCTGGTTCTGCGGAGCGCTCTTCGCCCTGGCCGTGTCACGCTCCAGCGGACACATTCTCAAACACCTCCTCACCTTCTTTGGCAAAAAAGACCTCTGGCTTGGGCTGGCTCCTTACAGTGGCTCAATCAACAGCATGGCCTTTATCGTCATCGCCTCGGTGACCCTGTTTTTTAACCGGATCGAAACCATCATGGAACGGATGGTGCGGGACCGCGAAAAGATCGAAAAAAACAGCCAGGATCTTTTCCGCCTCAACAAAGACATCGAGGCGGTCATCGCGGAGCGCACCAAGGCGGGCATGGCCCTGCGCATCGCCCATGAGGTGCGCAACCCGGTCACCATCATCGGCGGCATGGTTCGCCGCCTCCTCAACGTCTATCCGCCCGAGGAAGAGGGGCGGCTGAAACTGACCCATATCCTCGACCAGGCCCGCAAACTTGAAAATCTGGTGAGCAAATTCGAAGCCGTCCGGCCGGAGTCAAAAAAGATCTTCGCGCCGCTGAATCTCAACCCCATTGTCGCGGAGGCAGCGGAATCGTTGCAGGCAGAGGCCCGGGCCAAGGAGGTCAGCCTCATCCCCGCCCTCAGCCGAATCCCGCTTTTTTTCCATGGCAACAGCTCGCTGATCAAGATCGCCCTTGCCCATTTGCTCCGCAACGCGGTGAATGCCTGCGCCAAAGGCAATAGGGTCGTCATCGCCACCGAGATGACCGCCGCCGGCTGCCAGGTAACAATTACCGATGACGGCCCGGGCATCTCCGGGGAAATCCTCGAGGTTCTCTTCGACCCCTATCGCCACGTCAACCGGCAGAGCTCCGGCCTGGGTCTGCCCTATGTCAAACAGATCATCAACGAACATCTGGGCACGGTCACGGTCACCAGCGAGCAGGGCAAGGGAACCACCATCCTGATCATCCTGCCGACCCACCTTGGCGAGCTCACCGGCGTTGCCGGCGGCACCTACGCCATCTAAGGTTTCTTTTCCGCAGCGCAACATCTATTAGAAATACCCGGAGTAATGTGCTAAGGTGTGCGATTGTTCTTTTCAACACCTGACAATCTCAGCGGATAGTGCACACACATGCTTGCCATCAATCAGCTTTCCATCCAGTTCGGCTCCAAACACCTGTTCAAGAATGTCTCGGTCCGCGTCCATCCCGGCGAAAAAATCGGCCTGGTCGGCGTCAACGGCGCGGGCAAATCCACCCTGCTCAAGATCATGGCGGGCGTCAAGCATGTGGATGACGGCGTCCTGGCCCGGTCCAAAAACGTCAGCATCGGCTATCTGCCCCAGGAAATCGCCACCTTTGCCCCGGGCCGCACCCTGTTCGATGAGGCAAAAACCGCCTTTGCCGAGGCCCTGGCCCTGCAAAAGGAACTCGATCAGGTCAACCATGCGCTGGGGCAAGTACCGCCGGAAGACCCCGGGTTCGGTGACCTGCTCCACCGCCAGGGAGACCTGCAGCACCGGCTTGACCAATCCGACATCTTCACCATGGAGTCCCAGGTGGAGAGGATTCTCCTGGGCCTGGGCTTCAGCCAGAGCGATTTTGGCAAGGACAGCATTTCATTTTCCGGCGGCTGGCTCATGCGGCTGATGCTGGCCAAAATCCTCCTGGCCAAGCCGGACCTCCTGCTCCTGGACGAGCCCACCAACCATCTGGACATCGAGTCGCTCACCTGGCTTGAGGAGTTCCTGAAAAACCACCGTGGCGCCATGGTGATGATCTCCCATGACCGCTCCTTTCTCGACAACCTCACCACCACCACCTGGGAGATCTCCTTAGGCGAGCTCACGGTCTACAAGGGCAATTACTCGAAATACCTGGTGGACAAAGAAAACCGGATGATCATCAAGCGGGCGGCCTATGAAAACCAGCAGGCCATGATCGAGCAGACCATGAAATTCGTGGACCGGTTCCGCTCCAAGGCCACCAAGGCCACCCAGGTGCAGAGCCGCCTCAAGCAACTGGAAAAGATCGAGCTGATCGAGCTGGACGAAACCGAGTCCACCATCGCCTTCCGCTTTCCGCCCTCCCCTGCTTCCGGCAGAACCGTGCTGGATGTCGAGAAGATGAGCAAGCAGTTCGGCGGGCAGCCGGTGTTCACGGATCTCTCCTTTACCCTGCAGCGCGGCGAGAAGCTGGCCGTACTCGGGGTCAACGGGGCAGGCAAATCCACCCTGGTCAAGATCCTGGCCGGCCTCATCACCCCGGACAGCGGCGCCATCCGCTTCGGCCATAACGTGACCATCTCCTACTTTGGCCAGCATCAGGCCCAGGAGCTTGATTCCCGCTACACGATCCTGGAAACCCTGAGCCATGTGAACAACGAGCTGAGCGTCACCCAGACCCGCTCCCTGCTGGGCGCCTTCCTCTTCCGCGGCGACGACGTGGACAAAAAAGTGGGGGTGCTCTCGGGCGGCGAAAAAAGCCGGGTGGCCCTGGCCAAGATGATCGCCACCCCAGCCAACCTCCTGATCCTGGACGAGCCCACCAACCATCTGGACATCCAATCCCAAGAAGTACTCCAGGAGGCGATGCGTCAATACGACGGCTCCATCATCGTGGTTTCCCATAACCGCTATTTTGCCAACTCCTTTGTCGGCAAGGTGCTGGAGATCAAGTCCGGCCACGGCACCATCTTTGACGGCAATATCGACTACTATCTGCACAAAACCCATGCCGAGGCGGCTTCCGCCCCGCCAAAAACCGCAGCCGCGGCCAAGCCTGAACCGGGCGGCAACCAACCCCAGGAAAAACAGGCGAAAAAAGGCAAGGAAGCCCGCAAAATGCAAGCGGAGTTGCGCCAGCAAAAAAACCGGGAAATCGCGCCGCTCAAAAAGATCATCGACCGCGCCGAACAGGAGATCGAACAGCTTGAGACCAGAAAAACCCAGCTCGAACAGGCCATGGCCGACCCGGAGCTTTATAAGGATCAGGACCGCTTTGCCGAGCTGAACAACGAATACACCGCACTCGGCCGCAAGCTGAAACGAACCTACGCGGACTGGGAGCAGGCCCAGGCCAAAATGGAAGAGTTCGAGGCCCGCTTTTCCGGAGAGTGCGAAGAATAGTTTTCCCAGCCGCAAATACGCGCATCTCTCTTGACCGGCACCGCATTTGCCGGTATCTTCAACGCTTGTTTTCCCGTGCTCCCAAAGGACCTAACCCATCGTAAAAACGAACAGTTAACCATATTCCCCCTTTTTACCCATCCCACTATTCCGGAGGTCACAATGAAAAAAATTCACTCGGCTACACAATTCACCTGCACCCTCGCCTGCGCCGCTCTGCTGGCCTGTGCCCCGGCTGTCCTTGCCTCGGGCGGCGGCGGCCACGACGGACCGGCTGTCGAGGTCAAGAGCGCGGAAGCCACAATCAAGGCGGCGGTCAGCGGCAACGACCAGTTCACCGGCCACAACGACAGCCACCACTTCGACGGTTTCCAAACCGGGCAAACCCCGACCCTCACCGTGGTCACCTGCTCCGACTCCCGGGTGCACACCCACCTGTTCGGCATGGCGCCGGACAACAACATCTTCGTGATCCGCAACATCGGCAATCAGGTCAAAAACGCCGAAGGTTCGGTGGATTACGGCGTGCGCCATCTGCCCACCAAGATCCTCCTGATCCTGGGCCACTCCAGTTGCGGCGCGATCAAGGCGGCCATGGGCGACTATTCCGGCGAGACCAAGGGCATTAAGGGTGAGTTGGACAACCTGAAACCGGTGATCGCGGCGGAAGACAAGTCCGGCGACGCCACCGCTCGCTGGAGCAAGAACGTGGAACGCAACGTGGACTATCAGGTCAAGACCGCCTTGGAGCTGTACAAGGAAAAGGTTGCGGCCAAGGAGCTGACCGTGGTCGGCGCGGTGTATGACTTCAACGACCTCTACGGCAAAGGCCGCGGCAAACTGGTAATCACCAATATCAACGGCGAGACCACGCCGAACAAGATCATGGACCATCCGGTGCTGAAAGACTTGAACCGGGGTGAGATCGTCAACCATGTGGGCAGCCTGGCTCCGGCCCTCTAAGCCAATGGACCATTCCATCCGCCTGCAGATCGAGGAGCGCGAGGCCGCAAGCCTCGCGCCCTATGCCACCCTGAGCCGTGAAACCAAAGGCAGGTTCAGGCCCGAAGAGGAGTGCCCCATCCGGGGCGCCTTTCAGCGCGACCGGGACCGGATCATCCACTGCAAGTCCTTTCGCCGCCTCAAGCACAAGACCCAGGTCTTCCTGGCCCCCACCGGCGACCATTACCGGACCCGGCTCACCCATGTGCTTGAGGTAAGCCAGATCGCCCGGACCATCTCCGTGGCCCTGCGGTTGAACGGCCATCTCACCGAGGCCATCGCCCTGGGCCACGATCTCGGCCACACCCCCTTTGGCCACGCCGGAGAAGCGGTGCTGGACGAACTCTACCCGCAGGGCTTCCGCCATTACGACCAAAGCCTGCGGGTGGTGAACATCCTGGAAAAAAAAGGCGAGGGGCTCAACCTCACCGTGGAGGTGCTGGACGGCATTGCCAAGCATTCCAAGGGGAGGCGCGAGATCCTGCCCGAGGATCTTTCCGAGCTGCCCGCCACCATGGAAGGCAGGGTGGTGCGCATCGCCGACATCATCGCCTATGTGAACCACGATCTCGACGATGCGGTGCGAGCCGGAATTCTTAGCGAGTCGCAGATCCCCAGCCATCTCCAGAAGCTGTTCGGCCCCACTCACTCCGGCCGGATCGGCGCCATGGTTCACGATCTTGTGGTCCAGACCCTGAAAAACGGGGGGGAAATCCTGGCCATGACCCCGAATCTGCTGGAAGGCATAGCGGAGCTGCGCTCCTTTCTCTATGAAAACGTCTACGAAACCAACCGAGTGCACGACGACTTCATCAAGGCCAAAAAGGTGCTGCGGGAGCTGTACGAGTATTTCATCAATAAGGACGACCACTGGGAAAAGGTCATCGACTATGACGAGACGACCCCGCGGGAACAGATGGTCTGCGACTTCATCGCCGGCATGACCGACCGCTATGCCCTGGATCTCTATACCAATATCTTTCTTCCCAAACCCTGGAGTGTAATGTAACCGATGAGCGAAAACCCTTCCCTCCCGACCGGCGACCACGAGCTGGCCAAGGCCTACGAATTCAAAGAGGTTGAGGCCAGGTGGTATCAAAAATGGCTTGAGCAGAAAAACTTCCAAGCCACCATGGACGAGGGCAAGCCCTCTTTTTCCATCGTCATCCCGCCGCCCAACGTCACCGGCGTGCTCCATGTGGGCCACGCGCTCAATAACACCATGCAGGATGTTCTGGTCCGCTACAAGCGGATGTGCGGCTACAACACCCTCTGGGTGCCGGGCACCGACCACGCGGGCATCGCCACCCAGAACGTGGTGGAGCGCCAGCTTGCCACCGAGGGCAAGAGCCGCCACGATCTCGGCCGCGAACAATTCATCGAGCGGGTCTGGCAATGGCGCGAGGAAAAAGGCGGCACCATTATCAACCAGCTCAAGCACCTGGGCTGCTCCTGCGATTGGGACCGGGAACGCTTCACCATGGACGAGGGGTTGTCCAAGGCGGTGCGCACCGTTTTTGTCCGCCTCTACAAAGAAGGGCTGATCTACAAGGGCGACTATATCGTCAACTGGTGCCCCCGCTGCAAAACCGCGCTCTCCGACGACGAGGTGGAACACGAGGACACTGCGGGCAAGCTCTACCACATCCGCTACCCCTATGCCGACGGCTCGGGCCACGTGGTGGTCGCCACCACCCGGCCCGAGACCATGCTGGGCGACACCGGTGTGGCCGTGCATCCCGACGACGAGCGCTACAGCCACCTGAAAGAGATCGGCATCCGGCTGCCCCTCACCGACCGCACCATCCCGGTGGTCTACGATCACCATGTGGAACGGGAGTTCGGCACCGGGGCGCTCAAGGTCACCCCGTCCCACGATCGCAACGACTACGAGATCGGGTTGCGCCACAACCTTGAACGGATCAAGGTCATGGACGACTCGGGGATCATGAACGAGGCGGCCGGCCCCTACGCCGGGCTGGACCGTTTTGCCTGCCGCAAGCAGATCGTCGCCGATCTGGAGGCGCAGGGATTCCTGGAAAAGATCGAGGAGTACGCCCATGCCGTGGGCCAGTGCTACCGCTGCAAAACCGTGGTCGAGCCCACCACCTCGCTGCAGTGGTTTGTTTCCGTCAAGCCCCTGGCCGCGCAAGCCGTGGCCGCGGTGCGCGACGGGCGGACCGCCATCCACCCCAAGACCTGGTACAACACCTTCTACGCCTGGATGGACAACATCCGCGACTGGTGCATCTCCCGCCAGATCTGGTGGGGCCATCAGATCCCGGCCTGGACCTGCGACAACTGCTCCCATTTCATGGTGGAGGAGCACGCCCCAGCATCTTGCGAAAAATGCGGCTCCGCCAAGCTCACCCAGGAAACCGACGTGCTGGACACCTGGTTTAGCTCGGCCCTCTGGCCCTTCTCCACCCTGGGCTGGCCCGACGACACCAAGGAGCTGAAGTTCTTCTACCCCACCTCGGTGCTGATCACCAGCTTCGACATCCTCTTCTTCTGGGTGGCCCGGATGATGATGATGGGCATCCACATCATGGGCGAGGTGCCGTTTAAAGACGTCTATCTCCACGCCCTGGTCCGCGACAAGCACGGCAAGAAGATGAGCAAATCCACGGGCAACGTCATCGACCCCCTGGTGGTCATGGCCGAGTACGGCACCGACGCCCTGCGCTTCACCCTCACCGCCTTTGCCGCCCAGGGCCGCGAGATCAAACTCGCCGAGGAACGCATCGAGGGCTACCGCCACTTCATCAACAAGATCTGGAACGCGGCCCGCTTCGCCCTCATGCACATCAAGGAGTGCGATCCCGCGATCAGCAAGAACATCGATCCCGCCGATCTCCCCCTGGCCCACCGCTGGATTCTGCACCGGCTCAACCAGGCGATCACCGAGACCCGCCAAGCCTTGGACGACTACCGCTTCAACGACGCGGCCTCGGTCCTCTACCAGTTCGTCTGGAACGAGTTCTGCGACTGGTACCTGGAATGGATCAAGAGCGATCTCTACGGCGACAACGCCACGGCCAAGGGTCAATCCCAGGCGGTGCTCCTGGCGGTGCTGGAAAACACGCTCAAGCTCCTGCACCCCATCACCCCTTTCGTCACCGAAGAGATCTGGCATGTGCTGCCCGGCGAGCGGACCAGCATCATGGTCGAAGCCTTCCCGACCCCGAACCCGACGTGGGACGATGCCGAAGCTGCCGAACTGGCCGCACTCTTCATGGGAATTGTCGGCGGCATCCGCAACATCCGCAGCGAGGCCATGATCCACCCCTCCGCCGAGATCGAGGTACAGATCATCTGCCACGACGAGACCAAGCTGGCAGGGTTGACCACCCTGACCGATTCCCTCAAGACCCTGACCCGAACCGCCACCCTGATTCTGAAAAAGGAGGGCGACCACCCCAAGGGCGCGGCCTCCAATCTCTATACCGATATCGAAATCTTCGTGCCCCTGGCCGGACTGGTGGATGTGGACAAGGAGCAGGCCAAGCTGAAGAAGGATCAGGACAAGACCGAGGGTGAGCTGGCCCGCTGCCAGGGCAAGCTGGCCAATGAGAAGTTCATGGCCAATGCCCCGGAAGAGATCAAGGCCAAGGAGCGGGAGAAGATCGGGGAGATGCAGGCTAAGTTGGAGAAGATTAAGGCTGGCATGGCCAGGTTGGAGGAGTTGCGCTGAGGCAAGCGCGCAGGCAACGGCGAATCTGCTAGGCAACAATAGGCTGTCCGCATATCTGGCATGGGAAAATAATTAAGAATCATGTCCCTGAATTCGAAGGATACGCAGCGAAAGGCTGATAGATTTTCGCCGGAGGCCCTCGATAACCGACCTTGCTTTGTTGTGTGACAAAATATATAGTTATTTTGAACTACACAAAGAGGAGCGAATTATGGGGACAATATCCATGCGCATTGAAGATGAGCTTCTTGCCGAGGTAGCCAGTCAGGCAAAAGCGCTGCACATGACCCGGACGGAATATCTCAGACGCGCGATAGTCGAGATGAAGGAAAAAGTAGCCCAAGATCGCCGCAGGCAGCGTCTTCAGGAGGCGTCACGGAAGGTCCGCCGGGAAAGCATGCGGGTCAACTTGGAGTTTGCCGACATTGAGGATGCCCCGGATGCGTGAACGCGGCGAAATCTGGCTGGCCAATCTTAATCCCGGCCGAGGAACGGAACCCGGCAAAACCAGGCCGGTCCTCATCGTGCAGAGCCAAGCCCTCCTTGACGTAGACCACCCATCCACCCTGGTGGTGCCTCTCACCACAAAACTAATCGACGATGCCGTCCCGTTACGCCTGCGTGTCCCGGCCGGAGGCGATCTTGCGCAGGATTCAGACCTTCTCCTCGACCAGCTAAGGGCAATCGACAATAACCGCCTTGTTAAAGGGCCGCTACAGCGCTGCACGGAACCATTCCTGGTGCAGGTGGATCAGGCTTTGCGGGAAGTACTTGATTTGGGGTAAGAAATGACGGGCGGGAATGTCTTGACAATAATTAAGTAAGATGTCCCCGGAATTGACCGAGGAGCGGGAGAAGATCGGGGAGATGCAGGCTAAGCTGGAAAAGATCAAGGCTGGCATGGCCAGGCTGGAGGAGTTGCGCTGAGAACCATCGGTCTGCGCGAATCAATCCAAGGGACTGCGTACACCGAGCAGATTCCGACCCGCCACATGCGTGTAGATCATCGTGGTCTTTACGTCTTTATGACCCAGCAAATCCTGAATGGTGCGGATGTCGTACCCGTTTTGCAGCAAGTGGGTTGCAAAGCTGTGCCGCAGGGCATGGATTGTGGCCGGTTTGGCCAACCCGGCCGCGCTTACGGCCTTTTTGAATTTTTTCTGTAAGTTGGACGGGAACAGATGATGGCGCCTGGTTATTCCTGTCTGAGGATCGGTGGACTGGCTCTCGGCCGGGAACACCCAGAACCAGGGCCATTCCGTCCCGGCATTGGGGTATTTTCGCCCCAACCCCTCGGGCAAGGCGATTCCCGGCAGATTGTTGCGCCGATCCTGCTCAAACTTCTTCCGGGCCAGGCCCAGTTGCTCCTGCAAATCGCCAACCAGGCTTTCAGGCAAAACAGTCATCCTGTCCTTATTTCCCTTCCCGCTTCTGATCGTCAGGCATTTCCCTTCCAGATCAAGGTCCTTAATCCGCAAGTGCAGGCATTCACGCAAACGCAGACCACAGCCGTAGATGAGTTGCGCCATCAGCTTGTAGGTCCCATCCATTTTTGAAAAAACCCTAAAAACTTCCTCCCTGGTTAAAACAACCGGCAGTCTTGCTGTCCGCCTCGCTCTGACAGCGGCGCCAACCTGCATCTCCCGGTCAAGAACATTTCGGAAGAAGAAAAGTATGGCGTTGAGCGCCTGGTTTTGGGTGCTGGCTGAGACATTGCGGTCCACGGCCAGATGGCTTAAAAAATTGCGAACATCAGTGTCTTCAATGGCTTCAGGTTCTTTGGCCTGCAGAAACAGATAAAAACGGCGGAGCCAACCAAGGTACGATTGTTCGGTCTTCAGGGAGCGATGCAACAACCGTAAGGACTTTACCATTTCATCTGCGGCCTGTTGCCACTTTTCAGAACTGTCCTTAGCCGGGGCTTTTTCATGGCGGACTTGTTGCGCCTGATAAAACATGAGCAACCGCAATGCTTCGCCAGCTTGCTCAACCTGCCACGGTTCATGCTTTCTGGAAAGATCGTCGAGAAACCGCATGACATCCGGCTCATTAACAAGCGGGAGCGATTCGGCGCTCAGACCAGGGTGTGTAAAGAATTTTGTGTAA